>NZ_CP156681.1:0-705000 GCF_052474395.1 Niveispirillum fermenti
ACCGGCGCGCGGTAAAACTGGGGTTCAAGTCACCGCGTCCGGGCCGGCAGGGCCCAGGGTTCGCCGGCCGGTTCCGGCTTGCGGCTGCGGGGCGGCGGCATGTCGGCCAGGTCATTGCGGCGCAGCAGCACCAGCCGCAGGTTCGCGGCCACCCGGTCGAAATAGGCGCTGCCCCTGTCGGGTGTGCGCGAATGGTAGTGCTTGACCGACCGCGTCCAGTTGCGCAGGTCGCCATGGAAGGCCTTCAGCATCCCCGCCGCATAGGCCACGTTCGCCTGCGGGTCGAAGGCCGTTTCCAGGTCGGGGAAGGCCGCGGGATGCCAATGGAGATTGACCTGCATGCAGCCGACATCGATGGACCGCACGCCGCGCCGGCGCAGCGCCCGGACATGGGCCAGCGCCGCCTCCTTGCTGTCGAAATAGCGGCCCCTGCCCTCCGCGTTGACGGTCCAGGGCCAGACTGTCAAGCGGCCATCCACCTCCCGTCCGGATTCCGTGACGCCGATGGCGATCAGCAACCGGCCCGGCATGCGCATCTGGCGTTCCGCGTCGCGGATGGCGGACAGGCAGGCCACGGCATCGCCGGCCCCGGCGGCGGAAACCCCCGACAGCAGGGCCAGCATCAACAGGGCCGCCCGCCCCCTCATGGCGGCACGCCGCCGATGCGGGTGATGATCTCCTCCCAGAAGCCTGACAGCACATGGAACATGAAGGGCAGCGCCAGAACCACGGTGACCATGATGGCCACGATCTTGGGCACGAAGGACAGGGTCGCTTCCTGCACCTGGGTCAGTGCCTGCATCAGGGAGATGCCGAAGCCGACCACCAGGGCCACGACCAGCGGCGGCGTGGCTGCCCAGATCACGGCCCAGATGCCGCTGCGCAGCAGGTCCAGCACGTCCGCCTGGTTCATCGGCCCGCCCCCGTCATATCGGCATGCGCATGATGTCGAGATAGGCGTTCACCAGCTTGTCGCGCACGGTGGTGACGGCCTGCACCGTCAGTTCGGCCGACAGGGTGGCCTGTACGACATCCTGGGCACTGGCCTTGCCCTGCAGGCCGGCGGCGGCCACCTGCTCGCCGTTGCGCATGGTGGCGATGGCGTCCTTGACGGCCTTGCCGATGATTTCCGGAAAGGACCCTTGCGCCGGGGCGGCGACATCGCCGGCCCCGGCAATGCCGGGCATCTTGCCGGCGGCATAGGCGTTGGCAACGCCGGAAAGGGGGACGACGACCATGATCGGATCTCCTGTCGCTTGGCCGCGGTTCAGCCGCGCAGCATGTCGATGGTGCGGCCCAGCATGGAGCGGGCCTGCTGCATCACGTTCAGGTTGGCGTCATAGGAACGGCCGGCCTCCCGCATGTCCATGGCTTCGACCAGGCTGTTGACGTTGGGCATCTTGACATAGCCGTTGCCGTCGGCCGCAGGGTGACCGGGATTATATTCCAGGGTGAAATCGCCCATGTCGCGCCCCACGCGCTTCACCGCCACCAGATCGGCCTTCAGCGCCCGGTCCAGCGCGCTGGAAAAGACCACCGTCTTGCGCCGGTAGGGGTCGCCGCCGGCCACCTCGGATGTGGAATTGGCATTGGCCATGTTTTCCGCCACCACGCGCAGCCGTGTCGTCTGGGCCTTCATGCCGGACGCGGCAATACCGAAGGAAGCGGCGAGATTATCGATGCTCATGACGCGGGCCTCCCCCTCAACGGCCGGTGTAGGCGAAGCGCATCATGCCCACACCTTTCTGGAACAGGTTGGCCGCCAGATCATACTGCTGGCGGACCTCGGCGGTTTTGGTCATCTGCTCTTCCAGGATCACGCTGTTCCCGTCGGGTGCCGTCTCGTAGACGGCGGCGCGACGGTCATCGCGGAAGGCGGCGGCGGGGCGCAGGGGTTCCAGATGCGCCGCATCGGTGCGCACCGGACCGGCCCCCGCACCTTTCAGCGCCTCGGCAAAGGTGAACGGCTTCAGGTCGCGCGCCCTGGCGCCCGGCGTGTCGGCATTGGCAATATTCTCTGCCAGCACCTTGTGCCGGGCCGACAGGTAATCCATGCGGCGGCTTGCCAGGTTGAACAGGCCGATGGTTGACAGATCCATCTCGGCAAAACTCCCCTTCACAGGCGGGATGCAGCCGGGATGGTTCCATGCGGGGCTTAAAGCCGCGTTTAAGCGGAAGGGACGGCGATGGGGGCTTTTAACCGGCTTTAACCGCGCCGGCCAAGGATGGGGGCACAGCAGACCCACCACCGGGAAACAGCCCGCATGACCATCCTGGCCGGCCTTCTGGCCGATATCCAACAATTGCCCGGCCCGCGTTTCCATGGCCAGGTCGTCGCCTGTTCCGGCCTGTCGATGGAGGTGACGGGCGTGGAACGCCGCCTGTCGGTGGGCGATGGCTGCATGGCCATCACCCGCGACGGCCGCACCGTCCCGTGCGAGGTCGTCGGTTTCCGCCAGGGTCGGGCGGTGCTGCTGCCCTTCTCCTCGCTGGACGGGATCGGCCTGGGGTCCAGGGTGGAAGCGGGGCGCGCCTCGGGACTGGTCCGGCCCGGTGACGGCTGGCTGGGCCGGGTGGTGGATGCCTTCGGGCGCCCCATCGACGGCAAGGGCCATCTGAACCAGGGTGATGCCAACCGGCCCCTGCGCGCCATGCCGCCACCGGCCTTCGACCGGCGGCGCATGGGCGCGCGACTGGAAACCGGCATCCGCGTCGTCGATGCCTTCACCCCGCTGTGCCGGGGCCAGCGCCTGGGCATCTTCGCCGGATCGGGGGTGGGCAAGTCGACCCTGCTGGCCATGCTGGCCCGGTCCAGTGCCGCCGATGTCAACGTCATCGGCCTGATCGGGGAACGCGGGCGCGAGGTGCAGGAATTCATCCAGGACGATCTGGGGCCGGAGGGACTGGCCCGCAGCGTCGTGATCGTGGCGACGGGCGACCAGCCGGCCCTGGCGCGGCGGCAGGCCGCCTATCTGACCATGGCCGTAGCGGAACATTTCCGTGATGGCGGGCGCGATGTGCTGTGCATGATGGACAGCATCACCCGCTTCGCCATGGCCCAGCGGGAAATCGGGCTGTCGGCCGGCGAGCCGCCCACCACCAAGGGCTATCCGCCCAGCACCTTCGCCGAACTGCCGCGTCTTCTGGAACGCGCAGGTCCCGGCCGGGAAGGGACCGGGGACATCACGGGTATCTTCACGGTGCTGGTCGATGGCGGCGACCATGACGAGCCGGTGGCCGACGCCGTGCGCGGCATCCTGGACGGCCATATCGTCATGGATCGCAAGATCGCGGAGCGCGGCCGCTATCCCGCCATCGATGTGCTGAAAAGCGTGTCGCGCGCCCTGCCCGGCTGCCATTCACCACAGGAGAACGAGACCGTGGCCGGCGCCCGCGCGCTTCTTTCCCGGTACGAGGCGATGGAGGAGATGATCCGCCTGGGTGCCTATCGCGCCGGCAGCGACGAAGAGGTGGACCGCGCCATCAAGGCCAATCCGGCGCTTCAGGCATTCCTGAAGCAGGGCAAGGCGGAAACCACCGCCGCCACCCGGTCCTTCGCCGTGCTGGATGCCATCCAGGCCGACCTTTCCGCACCGGCCCCGCCGCCGCCCGAACCGGCCGGCAAGCCAGGCGTTCCGGCCCGGCGGCGGGGGTAGCGCTAAGGAAGGCGTTGTCCGCCCCTCACCACCGCCTTGTCGTGGCCAGCGCCATCAGGGTGGATGGATCGATGGTGGTGCGTCCGCTGCCGGACAGCAACTGGATGGCGGGGCTGGAGGCCACCGCCGCCGCGCCGTCGCCATTGATGTCGTACATCATCATGAACCGCTCGACGAGCTTGGCGACCTCTGCCGGGTCCGCCAGCTTCTTGATGTCGAGCCGGCCCTGCAGGATCGTCACCTGCCGGTCCAGGTCGATCTGGGCGGCCTGGTCGGGCAGGCCCAGTGCGGTGCGGGCGAACTCGGCCAGCGCTTTGTCGGCCAGCACCTGATACCAGCTTGTGATGCCGCCGGCCTTGCGCTGGAAATAGAGGCCCAGGCGCAGGGCCTCGTTGGCATTGCCAGCTGAAACCTCGAAGCTCTGCGTCTCGTATCGTTTCACGATGTCGGTGACGAAGGCGGGGCTGCCGCGCCGCCTGGCGCCGCTGTTGGCCGTGCCGAAGGCCAGCGCCAGCGCTTTCTCCCGGTCCCCCGCCTTGGCCGCGAAACTGCCGGGATCGGCCGGGTCGCTGGCCAGCACCAGACGCAGCCGGTTGGTGTCGGCCGCCATATCCTCCAGACCGAAGGCCGTCAGCACGGGCACCAGCAGCCGTCGGTCCGCCAGCAGGTCGCCGGCCGTTGTCACCGCCGGCAGCTTCGCGGCCAGTTCGGCCAGCCCGCGCCGGACATCCGGCCGCGCGGCGAAGGCCGCCCTGTCGCGGTCATAGGTGCTGGTCATCATGTCCCACTGCACCCGGCTGGCGACCGGGCCGCCGCGCGGATTGCCCTCATAATCCCAGACATCGAAAAAGTCGCGGCGGAACTGGGCCTGCGTGGGGGGCAACCGCATCTCGGCGAAGGGGATGGTGTTTTCCAGGTCGCGGGCCTGCGAGGCGGCATCGGCCGGGCCGATCGGCGGCGGCAGGCCATAGACGGTGCGCACGACGGACGCCATGTCCGGATCGTCCATCAGGTCAGCCCAGCTTGCCTTGTCCGGCAGCTTGCGGCTGAAATCCAGCATGATTTCCAGCGCCTTGTTGCGCTGACCGATCTCGCGCTCGAAAAGGGCGGTGACATAGCGGTCGGATATCTGACCCACAAAGGACGGCCCGGATGTGCCATTGCCCGCAGCGGGGCCGAAATTGAAGGCACCCGCCAGTTCACGGAACCGTGGATCGCCCATGCGGTTGGCAACGGAGCCATTGTCCGACAGGTCGCTTTCGAGCACCTTGCGGACCAGGGCCTGGGAATTGACCTGATCCTCCAGCCCGAAGGCACGCATCACATAGGTGTAAAGCCGGCGGTCGGACATCAGGTCGTCCACCGTGCCCACATGCGGCAGGCGGGCACGGGCATAGGCCGTGTCAGCGCTGTTGACGGGGTCGGCCATCATCATGGCCTTCTGCCGGTCCTGCGTGCGCGTCAGCAGCCGCCATTGCAGCAGGGAGGAACCGGAACCGCCGGTGACCAGATTGGCGCCGAAGCCCGTGATGCTCATAGCTCCACCTCCCGCCGGCCGCTGGTGCCGGCATCGCCGGCCCCCTCCTCCGACGGGACATAGCCCGGCGGGATGCGCAGCAGCACATTACCCGTGCGGGTATCGATCACCTCGGTGAACAGCCGCCGCGTCTCGGGGTCCAGCATCACGCGATAGGGACGGAAGGCGGGCGATGGCTCCGGCACTGATACCGGTGCCGGCGGCGGCTCCGGTGCCTCCCGCTCCCGCTTTTCAGACGACCGAACGATCGGCACCATGGGTTCGGCCGGCCTTCGCCGTGCCGCGTCCGGTCCGGAAACCGGTTCAATCGCTTTCGGGTCACTCATGGTCCCTCCACCCGCGGCCAGGCACGCCGCGTCAAGACCGGTCTTGCGCACCCCCGTCACGGGGACGCCTACATACCAGCCGCCCGTTCTGGCAGCGGTTCGACCGGGGCTGCCGGCATGGGCGGCAGCAGGATCGCCTCATAGGCGATGACGGGCCGCAGGGCCGCCAGCGCCTTGTAGAAATCACCGTCGCGTACGTAACGGTCCGCGTCGGCCAGGTGATAGGTCATGTCCGGGTCACGGATTGCGGCATGCAACTGGGCGATCAGCGCATTGTACAGCGGCCTTTGCTGCTCCGCGTTGGGCGGGTCCAGCAGCATGGCCTGTACCGCGTAATAGGTGCGTTTGACCGGTGTCGTCGCCTCCTCCGGCTGGAGGATCGAACGGCCGGTCATTACCTGGGCATGGTTGGCAACGGTGACGGTATTGCGATGGCGGCCATTTTCGATCACCACACCGTTCACGATGAATTTCTCGAAGGGCTTCAGCTTCAGCTTTAGTCCCATGGAACACCTTCCAGATCAACACGCGGGGCCAGATCAACACGCGGGGCCAGATCAACACGCGGGCCCAGATCAACACGCGGGCCCAGATCAACACGCGGGCCCAGATCGACATGCGGGCCAGCCCGGCCTCGGACCGGCATGCGGACCGGATCAGCGCGCGGGCGCCGGTCCCAGCCCCTGCATGACGGCCCGGTTGACATCGACAAGCGGCGAAAGCGGATGGTCGGTGGACAGGGCCTGGCCGCTATACCGGTCGACCCAGAGGCCCAGCGAGATCAGGCCCGCCTTCAGCGCATCCGGCAGCAGGTTGCCCGTATCGGACACATCGGCGATCAAGGTGATCCAGAGCCGGCGGTTGCGATCGATGGCGCGGATCCGGGCCATGGCGTCGTTGCTGCGGGTGGCCGTCTCCAGATCCATGGTGACCTGCTGAAAGACCTTGCGCTCCAGTTGTCGGGGCGTGGCCGTGTCCATGATGGACTGTCTATAGGCTGCGACGCTCATTATTCCTTATTCCCTTATCAAGAAGAGATGAAGGGATAATAACACCCGCCTATTAAAAGGCGGTGAAATGCAAAATAAAAGCAAATATTCAAATAAAGAAGGCCGGCCTTTCGGCCGGCCTCCCTTCCCATGAACGGTTCCGTGGGCTCAACGGAACAGCGACAGGATGTTCTGCGGTGCCTGGTTGGCGATCGACAACGCCTGGATGCCGAGCTGCTGCTGAACCTGCAGGGCCTGCAGGCGGGCGGACTCTTCATTCAGGTTGGCGTCGACCAGCGTGCCGATACCCTCGTTCAGGCTGTCCACCAGCTTGCTGGTGAAATCGGCCTGCAGGTCCAGCCGCTTGCCGACATTGCCGAACTCGGCCGCAGCGCTGATCACGGTGTCCATGTGGGTTTCCAGCGCCAGAAGCTGGGTCTGGGCGGCGGCCGCGTTGGCGGAACCGTCGGCACCGCCGCTGATGGCGGCGGCCAGACCGGCCACGAAGGTCTGGACGGCTGACATGTCCTGGCCATCGATCGTGTCGGTCACCGCCGTGATGGCGGCACCGCTGCGGTTGATCGACACGGTCAGGGTCCGGGTGTCGGCATTGTCCAGCAGGTTTTCACCATTGTAGCTGGCGCTGTCGATGGTGTTCTGGATGTTGGCGGCCAGGCTGTCCAGTTCGTCGCCGATCTTGGCGTGATCAACCGAGGCGGAGGTTGCCAGCGAAAGCTGGTTCTTCACCTCGCTCAGCAGCTTCTGGATGTTCTCGGCACCCACGCGGGCGGTCTGCACCGTGGCGGCGTTGATGGCGATGTTCTCGTTCAGCGCCTTCAGCGCCGACACGTCGGACTTCATCACGGTGGAGATGGCCCAGTAGGACGAATTGTCCTTGGCCGTCGCCACCTTCATGCCGGTGGAGATACGGTCCTGAACCGTCTGCAAATCCTTGCTGGTCTTGTTCAGGGTCTGCAGCGCAACCATCGCGCCGACATTGGTCAGAATAGAAGCGGCCATGATCGTTTCCTTCGTGGATGGATGATGGATCAAGCGCCTTCTGACGCAGCCACCCCCGGGACCTCATGGGGTTTCCGACAGGCCCGGGAGCTGTTTCGACTTTGGCAGGCCCGGATTAAATCCGCTTAAAAAGCGGTATCCTTCCGGAGACATACGCCTTTAGTGTCCGTCCGGAAAATCTTCCATGCTCCCGACGTTTTGCATCCCCTTTCCTTCGCACCGCCATCACCCGTGCTGTGGCCGGGCCCGGTTTGGAAAGCAAGGCGCTTGGGCATTCTGGATCCCGGCCACAGCACGGGTGATGGCGGTGCCGAAAGCAGAATGGTGTAAAACATTGAAGTGAAAAAAATTCCCGGACAGACCCTTGGGATTTAGAGATTATGGTCGATGCGGCCATAACCGGGGATGGCGCGGGGACCGGCGGTGCCGGTTCGGCCATAGACCCCATCGGCGCGCTGGCGTTCCGCCACGCGGCCCAGCCGGCGGGCCACGGCCGTCACGGCCTCCTGCGCTGCCTGCAGGGCGATGGTATTGGCCCGCGTGGCGGCACACAGGCGGGCCGCGGCAAGGCGTACCCGTTCCGGCGGCGCCGGGTCGGTGTCGGCGGCTTCCTCCCGGGCATCGCCGGCGGGGGCCAGGACAGGGGCCGCCGGATCGGGCGCAAAGACCGGCAGCGGCGGTGCGCGGCTGGCTTCCCGCAGCAGGATGCCCAGCTGTTCGAACAGACGGCGCTTGGTGTTGAAATAAAGCTCCAGCCCGTCGGTACGGGCCGTCGACACAAGGTCGGTTTCCTCGTCCAGCAGGGCGGCCAGCATCTCGAATGCCTGCGCCAGGCGCAGCCGCATGTCGGGGGACAGGTTCTCGGCATTCATCGGTTCACCCTTCCTGCGCCTGGCCATACTGGGCGATCTGGGCGCGGACATGGCCGGCAATGCCCAATCCGCCGCCGCTGGACGCCATGCCGTCGGCCACAGCTTCCAGCATCATCGACCGGAACACCTCCTCCGCATAGCCGCCCCCGAACAGCCCCTCCGTCGATACACCTTCGAACATGGAGTTCAGCGCCTGGGACAGCAGCAACGCCTCGAACTTGCGGGCCGCCTCGGCCGCCCCGGCCGGCCCCGCCTGGGGCAGCGGCGGCTGTCGGATGCCGGGGATATCGGCGATCTCCATCACATCACCTCCAGTTCGGCATGAAGGGCCCCTGCTGCCTTGATGGCCTGCAGGATGACGATCACATCGCGCGGCGTGGCGCCCAGCCGGTTCAGCCCATTGACAAGGTCGTTGAGCGAAACCCCGCCCTCCAGCACATTGATGCGCTGGCCCTCCCCCTCGTCCACGGTGATCTGGGTGCGGGGAACGATTGTGGTCTGGCCCTGCTGTGCGAAGGGTCCGGGCTGGGAGACCTGGGGAGTCTCCTCCACCCGGACCGTCAGGTTGCCCTGGGCGATGGCCACCGTGCTGATCCGCACATTCTCGCCCATGACGATGGTGCCGGACTGCTCGTCGATGACGACGCGGGCGACCTGGTCGGGCCTGACCTGGATCGTCTCGATCCGCGTCAGCAAGGCGGCGACGTCACCCTGATAGGTGGCAGGCACGATCAGATCGACCGTCGTGGGGTCGGTGGCCCGCGCCGTGCCCGCGCCCAGCGTCTGATTGACGGCCGTGGCGATGCGGTTGGCCGTGGAGAAATCGGGATTGCGCAAGGCAAGCCGCACCCGCGACAGCGAATCCAGGTCGAAATCGACCTCACGTTCCACGATGGCGCCGTTGGCCACCCGGCCGGAAGTGGGAACACCCTTCGTCACGCTGGCTGCCGCCCCCTCGACGGCATAGCCGGCCGTGGCCACCGGGCCCTGCGCCACGGCATAGATCTTTCCATCCGCCCCCATCAGGGGCGTGGCGATCAGATTGCCGCCCGCCAGGCTCTTGGCATCCCCCATGGTGGAGATCGAGACATCGACCCGCGTGCCCTGACGCGGGAACGGCGGCAGCTCCGCCATGACCATCACGGCCGCGACATTGCGAGTCTTCACGTTCAGGCCGGTAATATTCACGCCCAGGCGTTCCAGCATGCCTTCCAGGCTCTGCTGCGTGAAGGGAGAGTTCTGCAACCGGTCCCCCGTGCCGTTCAATCCGACAACAAGGCCGTAGCCCAGCAACTGGTTGCCGCGGACGCCCTCCACCTCCACCAGATCCTTGATGCGCATCTGCGCTGTCGCGGCCAGGGGAAAGGCCAGCAGGCCGGCGGTGATCAAGGCGAGAAAGCCACCGACATGGCGAGGTTGAGCCATTTCCGACCCCACAAGATGTAGTTGATGGCCACATCATAGCGCGATGGGGTTAAAACGGCTTTTCCAAGACAGATCATCCGTTCGCGTTAATACTGGTTTAATTTTCGGAGTCGATCCCGACTTGACTACGACATCATAGGTAGCCATTGCTCGTCTGTATCAGGACATCGGACGGAAGAATGACAGAAATACAACCAAATTAGAAGTTTTTTCTTCGACCGAAATCGGTCCTGTAAAATTCCTGTAGAATTTTACTTAAATCAGGAGTTGGGGCAATGCGAGTCTTGTTGATCGAGAACGATCAGACCATCGCTGGGGCAATCTCCCGCGCCATTGGCCGCATCGGCGTTCGTTGCGAGCAGCAGTCGCAGGAAAATGTGGAAACATTGATTGCCGAACGCGATGGGTCATTGGAGAACTACGACGCGATCCTGGTGGGCAATGCCAGCAGCGGCGATACGTTCATCGCCAGTCTGCGGGCCAAGGTGGGCGCGGCGATCATCGTCAGCCTGCTGGATCACCGCTGCGTCAACTCCACCATCCAGCATCTGCGCGCCGGTGCCGATGACGTGCTGGTCAAGCCGATCAACCCGCAGGAGATCGAGGCGCGCCTGCACGCGGTCCGGCGCCGGACGCATGGCCATTCCTCTCCGGAACTGACCGTCGGGCGGCTGACCGTGTTCCTGGATGGCCGGGACCCGGCGGTGGACGGGCAGCGCCTGCGCCTGTCGCACCGTGAACATGCGATCTTCAGCGTGCTGGCGCTGAATGTGGGCCGCGTCGTCTCCAAGGAGAAAATCTACGAAACGGTCTATACCCTGTCCGGGTCGGACCCGCTCGACAAGGTGATCGACGTCTATATCTGCAAGCTGCGCAAGAAGATCGCCGAGGCGACGGGTGGCGACAAATATATCGAGACGGTCTATGGCCGTGGCTACAAGTTCGAGGCCCCGCCCGACGAGGACCGCGACCCCGGCGACCCGGCCCCGATGAGGGCCGGCCGCCCACCCATCCCCGCACTGATCAAGACGCCATCGACCATCTGCGCCCGCGCGTGATGCCTGCCGTCTTTATCAGCTTATACCATGCGGTGATCAGACCCTGTTGGTTCTGATCACCGCCCGCAATCGCCGGCGCCAACATGCCAAGGGCTTGGGCGCGCCGCACGAGCGGCACGGCGGCAGTCGCCGCCGTACCCATCCGCCGAAGGTTTGACCTTTGGCGGATGGGTAAAAGGTCTAATCAGCGCAATTAGGTCGCCCCCCGGCCCGGCGGTCAGAAGGGCAAAATCACATCCAGGACCTGCTGGCCCAGCCGGGGCTGCTGCATGTCCATGATCTGGCCCCGGCCGCCATAGGCGATGCGCGCCTCCGCGATCTTCTCATAGGAAACGGTGTTGCGCGTCGTGATGTCCTGGGGGCGGATGACCCCGGCGATACGCAGTTCGCGCAATTCATAATTCACGCGCATCTCCTGCCGGCCGGCAATCACCAGATTGCCATTGGGCAGGATGTCGGTCACCACGGCGGCCACCTTCAGGCGGATATTCTCCTGCCGGTTCACCGCCCCCGCGCCATTGCTGCTGCCGGTGGCATTCAGATTGACCAGATTGTCGGGGTCGATGCTGTTCGGCAGCGCCGTTTCCAGCCCGAACAGGTTGGGGACGCCCATCTTTTCACCCGCCCCACGGGAACGGGAGGTCTGGTTGCTGATCCGGGCCTGTTCGGCCATGTCGACTTCCACGGTCACGATATCGCCGATCTTGCTGGCCCGCATGTCGCGCAGAAAGCCGCGCACATCGGCCTCCCACAGCGAAGCGGCCTGACGCATGGTGGTGGACCGTTCCGGCATGGGCATGGTGACGCCCGTCGCCTCCGTCTGGCGGCGCGGATCATCGATCGGCGTCATGTCGGGGGCGCGGCCGATATGGTCGAACCGATCGGCACACCCCCCCAGCAATGGCACCGCCAACAAGAACGGGGCCGCCAGCATCAGGGCCGTGGGTCGGAGAATGGACATGGGCGGGCCGTTCCTTCTGTCAGGCGATTGGCTGTCTGGCGATAGGGCGGCCGGTCATTCGGCCGCGGAAACCGTGTCCGGACCGGTGACCGTCGCGGCCAGGGTCCGGTTGCTGTCAAGGTTCTGGACCCTGATCATCTCGCCCAGGGCACCATCGGCCAGCGCCCGGCCGCGCGCCGTGATCAGCAGGGCGCCCTGGCGGTATTCCAGCGTAACCGGCCGGTTACGCTGCACGACGGGCTGGGCCGCAATGGAACTGGCGGGCACGGGCCGGCCAGGGGACAGCACCCGCCGCGCCTCCATACCGATCAGGCCGGCCCGGTCGGTGATGGTGCGTTGCCCCACCTGGTCGGTACGGACCGGTATCAATGTCAGGTCCCCGTCGGTGATGATCTCACCGGGCGCCATCCGCCGGTTGGGAACCGGTATCTCGATCTCCGTCCATATCTCGCCCTCCACGCGCTGGCGCTGGTGTGGGCCGGACAGGATGGCGGCGAAACGCCGGCTGCCGGGGTCGACATTCAGTGCCTCCACCTTTTCCATCCCCCCGGCAATGGCGGTGACGATGCGCAGCCGCAGCTCGCCCTGTCCCAGGGCACTGCCATAGCGGTTGTGGATGGCCGCGCGCAAAAGCGCATCGGCGTCCGCGTCGGCCCGGGCCGGGACGGCAGGGCCGACCGCCAGCAGCAGGGCCAGCGCCAGGGGGGAAAGCAGGTGCCGCATCCTCCGCCTCACCGCATCTGGACCAGGGTGTTCAGCATCTGGTCGCCGGCTTCGACGGTGCGGCTGTTCATCTCATAGGCGCGCTGGGCGGAAATCAGGTTGGTGATCTCCTGCACGATGTTGACGTTGGACGCCTCGACATAACCCTGGCGCACCGTGCCGAATCCCAATTGCCCCGGGATACCCAGAATGGGCACGCCGGAAGCCGGGGTCTCCAGGTAGAGGTTGCCCCCCACGGCCTCCAGCCCCGCCTCGTTCACGAACATGGCAATATCGAACTGTCCGACATTGTCCGGCTCGATCTGGCCGTCGACATAGGCCAGGACCTCACCATTGCTGTTGATCATGACGTCGCGGGTATTCTCCGGCACGGTGATGCCGGGGCTGATCTCGTACCCGTCGCTGTTGACGATGGTGCCTTCCGGCGACAGCTTGAAATTGCCGGCCCGGCTATAGGCCGTCTCCCCCGTGGGCAGGGTGACCAGGAAATAGCCGCGGCCGTCCAGCGCCACGTCGTAATCCCCCTCCGTCCGGGTCAGCGTGCCCTGCACATGCTGGCGCGCCACGGCCCCCGGCTTGACGCCGAGGCCAAGCTGGATGCCCGCCGGCACGATGTCGCCCTGGTCGGACGCGGTGGCGCCGGGCCGCAACTGCGACTGGTACATCAGGTCCTGGAATTCGGCGCGGGACCGCTTGAAGCCGACGGTGTTGATGTTGGCGATGTTGTTGGAGATGACCTCCACGTTCATCTGCTGGGCCATCATGCCGCTGGCGGCGATGTCGAGCGTGCGCATGGGTCTGTTCCTTCTGGCAGGGCCGGCGGGCGTCGGCGATCAGGTCGCCGGGCCGCCGATCTTGTTGATGGCGTTGCGCTGGCGGTCATTCTCCGCCTCGGTCAGCTTGTTGGCCTGGCCGTAGGCGCGCGTCAGGTCGATCAGCCGCACCATTTCCACGATGGGCTGGACGTTGGATCCTTCCAGGGCGCCCTGGACGATCGTGACATTGGTGGCGGGTTCAGGCGTGCCCGTGGCGGTGACCAGCCCGTCGCCGCCACGGGCCAGTCCCTGGGCGCCCGGCAGCGTGTATAGGCCGAGGCGGCCCAGTTCGACGCTCTGTATCTCCTGCCCCCCGCCTTCGACGGTGTAGGAGAGGGTGCCGTCGGCGGCGATGGTCAGCGGCCCGACATCCTCCGGCACGGTGATGCGGTTGCCGTCGGCATCCAGCACGGGCCGCCCGTCCACGGTGATCAGGTCGCCTTCCAGCGACCGCCCCAGGCGGCCGTCTCGGCTGTAGCGCGGGCCGTCCGGCGTTTCGATCTGCAGCCAGCCGTCGCCGCGGATGGCGATGTCCAGCGGATTGCCGGTGGTGGACAGCGCCCCCTCGCGCGTGTCGGTATAGGTGGCCCGGTCGATGACGAAGGCGGTGGGATCGGCCCCGCGGCCGGTCCGGCTGACGAAATCGTCAAAGACCGGCCGTTCGGCACGGAAGGCCGCCGTATTCATGTTCGCCACATTGTTGGCGGTGACGTCCAGCATGCGGCGCAGCGCCATCTGTTGTGACAGCGCGACGTAAAGCGCGTTTTCCAAGGTTCCGGCCTCCAGCTTCATCCGGCGGCCGAACCGGTGTCCCGGATCGCATGGCCGCTGCTTTGACCCGGCTTTAATGTGCAGCGGCTAGGTTAAATCCGCGTTCAAGATCGGCTGCGGACGGGCAATGAGACAGTTTCTGCGCATCCTGATGACCTCGCTTCCCGCCGGCCTGTGCCTGGCGGGACCGACCTGGGCCGGGCCGATCCCCGTCGATATCCGCGTGACGGGGGCGGTGACGGAACTGCTGATCGACAGCGGCGACCTGACACCACGCCGGTTCCGCCGCGACCAGTGCGGGGCTTTACTGTCGCTGCCGCTGGCGGAAGGCGACGCGCTGGACATCACCCCGGCCGCGCATGGCGGCGGGCGCATCCGGCATGTCGAACTGATCGACCGGCGGACGCTGAACGTCGCCACCCAATGCAGTGCCGTCATCACGATCTGGCGGCGGGACCGGAAGATGGTGATGACGGTGGCAGCACCCGTGACACCGGGGCGCAAGCCAGCCCCGCCCGACCCCGCCGACCGGACCGCATCGACACCACCACCCGGCGCCGGCCAGCCCATCCCACCGGAACTGACGCCGGCGGAGGCGGAATTCGCCCGCAAGGCCGTTGCCGATGGCGCGCGCGAGGCCATGACCCCACCCGTGCGGGAACCCGCAGCACTGTCGGCGACACCCCATGACCCGCGCCTGCCTGACCCCGCCTGGGGCCGGGAAGCCACGCTGGTCGATCTGGCGGCATGGCGACAGGGGCCGTTCCTGGCCACACGCGACCGGCTGCGCCTGGCGCTGGCCCAGGCCGCCCCCGGCGATGAGGGACCGCTGCGCGATCTGGTCCGGTTTCATCTGGCCTGGAACCGGGGTGTGGAGGCATTGGCCCTTGTGCGGGAGCGGTTGCCCGGCGATACCGGCCAGCCGCTGACCGCCATCGCCGCAATCCTGGCCGACCCGCGCGACCCGCTGGCCGACCGGGTGCTGACGCCCCCGTCACTGCGGGCCGGCGACGGCCCGTTCTGGGCCGCCATCCTTCTGGAACGCCGCGGCCAGGGTCGCGACGCTGTGCGGTATCTGCCGGCGGCGGCCCGCGCCCTGCCCTCCCTGCCGCCGGACCTGCGCCGGACCCTGGGCCTTGACCTGTTGTCGATCGCGGCCGAAGCGGGGCTGGACGGCATGGCGCGGGCCATCGCACGCACCCTGGACCCGGACGCCACCGACCCGGTTGCGCAGGCACGGCTGCATGCGGAGGTGGGCCGCCTGCATGCCGCAGCCGCGCGCCCGGCCCTGGCGCTGGCGCAATGGGATCAGGCGGCGGCATTGGGCGGGCCGGCCGGCGCGCAGGCAGAACTGGCGGCCCTGGCCCTGCGGGTTGAACGCGGGGAGCAGACCAAGGCCGACCGCCGGACCGGGCTGATAACGGCCATCCGTGACTGGCCTGGCAGCCCGCTGGAAGCCGACAGCCTCTGGCAACTGACCCTGCTGGAACAGCAGCAGGGCGACACTATCGGGGCGCTGGAGAAGCTGCGCCTGCTGGCCCTGCGCTTTCCCGACCGCCCCCCGGCCGCCATGGCCGCACAGGCCGATCTGGCCGTCGACCTGTTCGACGGGCTGGCCGGCGACGCGGCCGCACAGGTTCCGTTGAGCGAGCGGATCACCGCCTTCCAGCGTCATCGCGACCTGTTGCCCGCCGAGCCCGCCGGCTGGGCCGTGCGGCGGCGCTTCGCCGCCATGCTGTCGGCGGCCGGCGTGCAGCGCGCCGCCAGGGAGGAACTGGCGCGGCTGACCGAACAGGTCCCGGCGGCGGAACGGGCGGCCATCGCCCACGATCTTGCCATCATGGAACTGGCGGCGGGCCACGCCGCGGCCGCCCTGGCCGCCCTTGACGGCGCCGGCGAGGACGCGGCACAGGAGGAGATACGGCGCGGGCGTGGATTGCGGGCCCGCGCCCTGCTGCTGGCCGGTGACCCCGACGGCGCGCTGGCGGCCATGGGCGACGCGGCCGGCACGGACAGGCTGGCGATCCGGGCGGCGGGCCTGTGGCAGCGGGGCGAATGGGGTGCTGCGGCGACGGCGTACAAGGCGCTGGCGGCCGAAGGCCCCCTGCCGCCGCGTGACGCGGCACGGCTGGCCCTGGCCGCCATGCTGGCCGGCGATCCCGCCGCACACCACATCCTGGCCGGACAGGACGCGGCCCTGGACGGGCAGGGCTGGGCGGACGGGCTGCGGTTGCTGGCGCGGCCCGTGCCGGCCGCCGATGCCGGCGAGGCGGCCCTGCGCGGCCTGCTGGACGATGCCGCCGCCCTGGGGCGCCTGGTCGGACCGTCCGGGGCCAACTGAAAAGCAGGTTTAACCGCGCCTTGTCAGGATGAGGCCTTCTGCCGTCGCCTTCTTCGGAGATATCGCGATGAACCTTCTCATCGGCGCGACCATCGTCTTCGCCTCCGTCCTGGGGGGGTTCCTGGCCCTGGGTGGCCACATATCGGTGCTGCTGCAGCCCTTCGAGGTGCTGATCGTCTGCGGCGCGGCGCTGGGCGCCTTCGTGATCGCCAATCCCTGGCAGATCATCAAGGACACGGGCGGCGGCCTGCGCGCCCTGTTCCGTGGCACGGCCCATCGCCGGGCCGATTACCTGGAACTGCTGGCCCTGCTCTATACCGTGTTGCGCACCGTGCGCACCAAGGGGCTGATGGGGCTGGAAAAGGATATCGAGAAGCCGGCCGACAGCACGCTTTTCCAGCAATTCCCCCGCACGCTGGAACAGGAGCGGGCCGTTTCCTTCCTGACCGACTATCTGCGGCTGATGTCGCTGGGCGCCGACCGCGTGGCGGAGATGGAAGCGCTGATGGACGAAGAGCTGCTGACCTTGAAGAAGGAGCTGCACCGGGCACCGCGCAGCCTGCACACGGTGGCCGAGGGGCTGCCGGCGCTGGGCATCGTGGCCGCCGTGCTGGGCATGATCAAGGCCATGGGCGCCATCTCCGAATCGCCCGATGTGTTGGGCCAGTTGATCGCCGGCGCCATGGTCGGCACCTTCCTGGGCGTGCTGCTGTCCTATGGCGTGGTCGGGCCACTGGCCGGCGCCATGAACCGCATGCGCGACGAGGAGATGAAATTCTTCCATTGCATCAAGGCGGCGCTGGTCGCGCATCTGCACGGCTCCGCCCCGGCCGTGGCTGTGGAGCATGCGCGCAAGGTGCTTTATGCCGAGGTGCAGCCGAGCTTCCATGAAGTGGAAAACGTGACCACCAACGCCGCCCAGCGCATGGGCGAACGGCAGAAGGCGGCCTGACCCATGGCGATCAGCGGCCGTCTCACCCGGACCAGCATCATCATCCGCCGCCGCCACGCCGAGGAGGAGGAGGAGCATGGCAACGGGTCGTGGAAGATCGCCTATGCCGACTTCACGACCATGATGATGGCCTTCTTCATGCTGCTCTGGCTGGTCAACATCACCTCGCCGGAGCAGAAGGAGGGGATCGCCGACTATTTCAACCCGATCAGCGTGTCCAGCAGCAATTCCGGCGCCGACGGGCAATTGTCCGGCCAGAGCGTGGCGGAGAGCGGCAGCCTGACCAGCAGCGCCAGCAGCGCGTGGGAGACGATCCCGGCCGCGCGGGTGCCGGCCCTGTCGCCCCCCGGCCCCGATCCGCAGATGCGGGAGGGAGAACCCGGACAGGAGCGGGGCCAGCCGGCAGGACAGGATGGCGCCCAGGGTGATCTGGCGCTGGGCGAGGTGGCGGGCGGCGACATCCCCGCCGGCCCCACCATCGATCCCGGCCTGGCCGAGCAGATGGCCCGCGTCGCCATGGAACAGGCCGCGTTCGAGCGGATCGAGGCCGAACTGCGCGCGATCCTGGCCGACGGGGGGGAGCTGTCCGGCCTGTCGGAAAGCCTGCTGTTCGACATCACGCCCGAAGGTCTGCGCATCCAGATCACCGACCGGCCGCATTTTTCCATGTTCGATGTCGGATCGATCGACCTCAACGGCCGGGCGGCCGCCCTGTTGCGGGTGGTGGCCCAGGCGCTGGCCCCGGTACCCAATCCGGTTGCCGTTGCCGGCCATACGGACGGCCGCGCCTTCGCCGCCACCGCGCGCTACGGCAATTGGGAATTGTCATCCGACCGCGCCAACGCGGCCCGGCGCCTGCTGGCTGCCCACGGCATCGCGCCATCCCGCCTGGCCCGCGTGGAGGGACTGGCCGACACGCTGCACCTGTTCCCGGCCGCACCGCAGGACCCGCGCAACCGCCGGATCTCCATCATCCTGCTACGGCAGGTACCGCTGCCCACCGGCGCGGCCCCACAATAGGCGCCGGTTTTATCCGGCTTTAAGCAGGCCGCCCTATGATGGCGGACGGTGGGAGAACCCATCGGGTAGGTCCAGGCGCCAGACGGGGCGCCACCCCCGGCTTGTTGCCCAAGGCCCCCGAACCGGTCCCGGCCGCCGCACGAGAACCATCCCCCGGACAAGGGTTTTCCAACCGATCCCGAAAACGGAGTTCGTTCCCATGAGCATCTACAGCGCAATGAACTCGGGCGTCAGTGGCTTGGCAGCGCAAAGCGCCAAGTTCAGCGCCATCTCCGACAATATCGCGAACTCCGGCACGGTCGGGTACAAGCGCACGAACGTCCAGTTCGCCACGCTGGTCACCAACAATTCCAGTGCCGGCACCTATTCGGCCGGCGGGGTGGAGGCGTCGCTGCGCACCGAGGTATCGCGCGGGGGCATCGTCACGCGGTCCACCGTGGCGACCGACCTTGCCATTTCCGGCAACGGCTTCTTCGTCGTGGGCACCAACATCGACAGCAACAACATCCAGGGCACCACCCATCTGCTGACCCGCGGCGGTTCCTTCCGGCCCGATGCGAACGGCAACCTGATGAATACCGGCGGCTATTACCTGCAGGGCTGGCCGCTGGACAATACGGGCCAGGTGATCGGGGGCGGCGATCCGTCGCGCACCAGCTTCGAGGGTCTGCAGACCGTCAGCCTGGGCAGCCTGACCGGCACGGCGCAGGCGACCACGGAAATCACCTTCGCTGCCAACCTGCCGGCCTCCAAGACGGTGGAGGCGCCCGGCCAGCCCTTCTCCACCTCCATCGATTATTATTCGCCGCTGGGCTTCACCAGCAAGCTGGAGCTGGAATGGGTGCCCAATCCCAATCCGGCCCCCCCGCCCCCGGCCGTCGCCACGCCCAGCAACATGTGGACGCTGAACGTCAAGGACGGCAACACCACGATCCAGACCGTGCAGATCGAATTCAATGACGGGATCGGCGCCAATGTGCCGGCCGGCCGCATCAAATCCATGGATACCGGCACCAACGGCGTGATCCCCCTCACCTTGAATTCCGGTCAGGAAATCCAGTTGAACCTGGGGGAGAACGGCGCCGGCCTGACCCAGTGGGGCGACCAGTACGCGCCCGGCACCATCAACAAGGACGGCGCCGGCTATGCCCCGCTGGACAGGGTAGAGATCGGTTCCGACGGTGTGCTGACGGCCATCTACCGCAATGGCCTGCGCCAGGCGGCCTACAAGCTGCCCGTCGCCAACGTGACCAATCCCGACGGGCTGATCCGCGCCGACGGCAACGCCTTCCAGGTCAGCCGGGCGTCGGGCGACTTCTATCTCTGGGATGCCGGTGCCGGTTCGGCCGGGACCATCGATGGCGGGGCGCTGGAGGCGTCCAATGTCGACATCGCGGAGGAACTGACCAGCATCATCGAGACGCAGCGCGCCTATTCCTCCAACGCCAAGATCATCCAGACCGCGGATGAGATGATGGACGAGATCACGCGCCTGATGCGCTGATCCCAGGCCCCTCGCCAGAAAGGCAGCCAGCATGAGCATCGGTCTTGCTCTCCAGACGGCTCTGAGCGGCCTGCAGGCCAACCAGACCAAGTCGGCGATCCTGTCGCGCAACATCGCCAACGCCACCACGCCGGGCTATACCCGCAAGGAGGCGGTGCTGACCTCCGTGTCCATCGGCGGCGAGGGGCGCGGTGTCCAGATCAGCGACATCCGGCGCAATGTCGATGCCTCGCTGGCACGGGAGGTCAGGGTTCAGGCCTCGGCCATGGCCGCACAGTCGGCCCGGGCCAAGATTCTGTCCGTCTATACCCAGACCATCGGCCAGCCGCAGGAGGAACGCAGCTTCAGCGCCGCCCTGGCTGCCTTGGAGCGGGCCTTCCAAGGGCTGGAGGACCTGCCCGAGAGCACCACCCAGCAGCGGGCCGTCGTCGATGCGGCGGTCACCCTGGCCGACCGGCTGGTCGCCACCGATGCGGCGGTGGCCCAGGCGCGCCAGCAGGCCGATGCGGGCATCGGCGACGCGGTGGCCGGCATCAACGGCGCCCTGAAGCGGCTGGAGGAACTGAACCGCCAGGTGGCGGTGCGAACGGGCAGCGGCCAGGACACCTCCGAGCTGGAGGATGAGCGTGACCGCCTGCTGGATAGCCTGTCCGAGCAGATCGACATCCAGTATTTCACGCGCGATGCCAACGCCATCATCGTCATGACGACCGGCGGGGTGACGCTGCTGGACGACACGGCGCGGCAGATCGAATTCACCCGCACGCCGGTCATCGCCGCCGCTGCGACCTATCCCGGCGGCCTGTCCGGGCTGCGGGTGGACGGGGTGGATATCGCACCGGGCGGCGGCTATCCCAACCCCGTCCGCGGCGGCCGGCTGGAAGGCCTGTTTGCTGTGCGCGACCAGATCATGCCGGAAATGCAGCGCCAGGTCGATGAACTGGCACACAAGCTGGTCACCGGCTTCCAGAATGCCGACCCTTCCGTCACGCCGGGCACGCCGCCGACCCATACCGGCCTGTTCACGCTGGGCGGCGGCACAGGAAGCGTCACCGGCATGGCCGGGCTGATCGGGGTGAACAGCCTTGTCCGGCTGGACATGGGCGGCGATCCGTCCCTGGTCCGCACCGGCCTGCATGCCCCCGCCGGCAATGTGGGCGACACCACGCAGGTCCGCCGCTTCCTGGAGGTATTTTCCGCCAACGTCTCCTTCGACCCGCAGGCGGGGCTGATGACCAGCGGCACGATCAAGGATTTCGCCAATGCCGCCATCGGGCAGCAGCACACGGTAAGGGCCGCCGCGGAAAACAGCACACGGTCGCTGGACATCCAGCTGGAAACCGTGCGGGCCACACGCGAAGGGCGGGAGGGTGTGAACATCGATGAAGAGCTGCAGGAACTGATCGTCCTGGAACGCAGCTATGCCGCGAACGCCCAGATCATGCAGGCCGCCGCCCGCATGCTCGACAAGCTGTTGGAGATTTGATCCATGACGCTGAGCACCGTTTCCACCCTGTCCCTGGCCCGCCAGATCCGCAACAATGTGCGGCAGACCCAGACCGAGATGCAGACCCTTCAGCAGGAACTGTCCACCGGCCGCCGGATCGACGTGGCCGGCAGCCTGGGCAGCCGGGCCGCAGCCCTGCTGGACCTGCGCAACGTGCGCAACGAGATCGGCCAGTTCCAGACCGCCATGGCCGCCCAGGCGTCCCGCATGGCCACCATGCAGGACGCCCTTTCAGCCATGCGCGAGGCGACGACCAAGGTGCGCGACCTGGCGCTGGCGGCATCGGGCGGCGGATCGGAAACGACCATGTCGGTGATCGACGAGGCGGCGCGGGATGCGCTGCGCACCGTCACCAACATGCTGAACAGCTCTATGAGCGGCCGGTTCCTGTTCGGCGGCACGCGCTTCGACCAGACACCCATCCAGGCCGCGGACCAGCCGGCCCCGTCGGGCCTGTCACCCGACGGGGCCGTGCAGCAGGTCCTGGCCGGCTTCGGTCCCATCACCAGCGCCGCCGATGTCGATGCGCTGATCGACGGACCGAACGGGCTGACCGCCCTGTTCGATGACACGCGGGTCCCGGCGGCGGGCAATTTCTCCAACACCTTCTTCCATGGCTCCACCGACCCCGTGGTGGCGCGGGCCGAAGGGTCCGTCACCGTCACATACGGTGCCACGGCCGGCGATCCGGCCGTGCGCGACATGCTGAAAGGCCTGCACCTGCTGAACGCCATCCCGGCCGGCAGCGTGCCGGACGCGGCCTATCAGCGGGTGGCTGAGCGCGCCTGGGGCCTGATCAACAGCGCCACCCAGCAATTGACCGAGACGCAGAGCATCCTGGGGCTTGAGGAACAGACCATCACGCGCACGCAGGACAGGCTGGCCGTGGAACAGACCCTGGTATCCACCCAGATCGTCAGGCTGGAAGAGGCCGACCCCTACGAGGCCACCCTGCGTCTGGACGTGCTGCGCAACCAGTTGGAGGCGACCTTCGCCGTGACCAGCAACCTGGGCCGCCTGTCGCTGGTGAACTACCTATAAAGCTGTCATGCCATGTCCCGGTGATCGCAACCGATCACGGGCCTCAATCGCCGGCGCCCACATCCGTTGGCTTGTGTTTTCGAAATGTCAGTAAGATGTGTGATCGCCGGCCGGGGCATGCCCCGGCCGGCGATCCGTCCGGAAGACCGCTCCGTGGAAAGGTAGATCATACACCGTAGCCAAGCATGGTTCTCCGGTCGGCCCCTTCATTGACCCGAACAGTTGCTTGGGGTTGCAGCCCCGTACGTGCAAGGCAGGGAGTATGAAGATGGCACAACAGGACTCTATCATCGCCCTGGACGTCAGCAAGGCCCGTCTGGACGGGTTGGATGCCGAGACAGGAGAGGCTTTCCAAGTCGAGAATGCCGAGGCTGGTTACAGTCTCCTTCGGCGACGGTGTGGCAAGCGCGCCGTGCAGGTCGTCCTGGAAGCCAGTGGTGGCTATGAGCGGCCGGTCATGGAGGCTTTATCGAAAGCCGGCATTCCCGTCCGCCTCGTCGATCCTCGCAAGGTCCGGCATTTTGCCAGGGCGCATGGACGCTGGGCCAAGAATGACCGGCTGGATGCCCGGATGATCGCCGCCTATGCCCAGGCGATCCCCGGAGCCGCCTACCAACCCGATCCGGAACGGGAGGTCCTGGCGGAACTGGCCACCTACCGGCGCCAGTTGCTCGACGAGCAGACCATGGTCAGGAACCAGGCCCAGACCCTGGCGGATCCGGAACTGCGCCGCTTGGCCAAGCGGCGCCTGGATGCCATCGCCCTGCTGATCCTGCGCCTCGACAAGCGCATTGCCGAGCAGATCGCGGCATCCAAAACCTTGAAGGTCAACGACAACCTGCTCCAGTCCATTCCTGCTGTCGGGCCGGTGCTGGCGGCCACCCTGCTGGCCCATATGCCGGAGTTGGGCACACTGACACGACATCAGGTCGCCGCCCTGGCCGGCGTTGCCCCGATGGATAACCAGAGCGGCAAACGCGATGGCCCGCGCAGCATCTACGGTGGAAGGCCCGTTGTCCGAACCGTCCTTTACATGGCTGCCGTCGTCGCCAGTCGGCGAAATCCACCCTTGGCCGCCTTCTATAAAAAACTCATCGCCGCTGGAAAGAAGCCAAAGGTTGCCCTCGTTGCCATCATGCGAAAGATCGTCGTCCTCGCCAATGCCATCATCCGCGATCAGAGAACTTACGCCGCATGAAAACAGTTGCTTGGCTACGCCGCACGTGCGGCGCGGCGGCGGTCACCGCCCCTCTCCATACGGAACCCGCGATGAATGGTGCGAAACTGGCAACCCTGGCCGTTCTGGCCGGCATCCTGGGGGCCGGCGGCGGCTATGTCGCCGGCACCCTGCTGCCGCCTTCCCCGGACACGGCGACAGCAGCCGGGCCTGTGAAGGCCGCCGTGGCCCCACTGATCGTTCCCATCTGGCAGCAGGGGCGCATCACCGGCTTCGTTGCCATGGAACTGGCAGTGGATCTGGAGCCTGGCAGCGATCCGGGCCTGCTGCTGCCGGCGATCCGCGACCGGTTGCTGGGCGATCTCTATGAAATCGGGGCACAGGGTGGCATGCAGCCGGGCAGGGTCGATCCCGCACACCTGCAGGCCCTGCTGCTGCACGCCATCGCAGCCGCCTCTGGCGGACAGGCGCGCGGCATCACCGTGAACAAGCTGATTCTTCAGGAGAACCGCCGCCAGGGCACGTGATGCCCCGGCCCGCCGCACGACCAGCGGGGCGTCGGGGGCGGCATCGGCCGCCCCCCCGGCCTCAGGAGGCGGATACGATGTCGTAACGGCCAACCGTGGCGCCGTTTTCCAGTTCGAACAGGGTGTCCAGTTCCTCCCGCCGCACGCGGGCGACCTTGGAATTGTAGGTCACCTCGCTTTTCAGTGCGGCCCCCTTCTCATCGCGCGCATCGACGGCCAGGGTATAGGTGCCGTCGGCCACCATCGTGCCATCGGCCTTGACCCCGTCCCATGACAGTTCATGCGCGCCCGGTGTCGTCTGGGCGGCGAATGTGTGGACCAGATTGCCATCGCGGTCCAGCAGCCTCACATCCGCGCTGACGGTGCCGGCAGGCAGGATGTAGCGGGCATCCAACTGCCCCCCCTTCACCCCGACCTGGCTGCTGACGATTTCGACCGAGCGGCCGATATAGCTCATGTCGGCGCGGTCGCTGCCGATACGCAGTTCCCCCAGCACCTGGGCCAGCATGGTGTTGGAGGATACCTGCTGTTCCACCGAGGAGAACTGCGCCAGTTGCGTCACCCACTGCGTCGGATCGACGGGCTGGAGCGGGTCCTGGTTCGTCAATTGCGCGGTGAGCAGCCGCAGGAAGGATTGGGTGTCGGTGGTCAGGCGCGCCTGGGCCGCCTGGTTGGCGACGTTGCCGGTGCCGTCGACGCCGGAAACACTGGTCATGGGGATCACTCCTATATCTGGATATCGACGATGCTGTCGGAACGGATGACCGGTTGCGGCATCAGCGGATTGGCTGCCGGCTCCCCCTGACGGTCGCGGCCATAGGACCGGGCACCATGCCAGCCCTGTTCGGCCGCGGCCCATTGCCCACCCCCCTCGCGCAAGGAGAAATGCAGCCCGTCCGGCTGCACCTGCATGCCGCCTTGCTGCAGAGCCCGCTCGATCAGCCGCGCGTCGCGCAGCAGAAGATCCAGCGTGGCCGGCTTTTCCGCGGCGATCATGGCGCTGACGCGGCCATCTTGTATTTCAAGCCTGACCTCCACCCGCCCCAGATGGTCGGGATCGAGTTGAACCGTCAGGGTCCGCTGCCCATCGGCCACGGCCTGTTCGATCCGGCCCACCAGTTGCGGGCCCGGCATGGCGGGGTTCCCGGCCGGGCGGGGGCCGGCCATGGTCATGCCGCCCGCCAGGTCCCGCATCCCTGCCGGCACAAGAACGGCACCCGCCACGGCCGGCGGAGCGGGACCGTCGGCGGGCGTCGGGGCGGTTGACAAAGGCCCGGCGGGCAGCAACCCGCCTTCCGTCGCCGCGAAGGCCGTGCCCGGCCCCCCCATGGCGGGCGGAGCGGCGGGGGCCACAGGGCCGGGCGCCGGTGCGGCGGCTTGCATGGCGCCCCCGCCCGCCCCGTCCACACCTGCGCGGGCGCCGGCCCGGCCCGGCGTCGTGGCACGGCCCGGCGCCACGGCGGGCACGGGTTGTGAGGGGGAAGGAGGGGAAGTCCCCTGAACGGGCGGGACGGAACCCGGGCCCGCGGGCCCCATGGCCGCTTCCCCCTGTGCCGGTGCTACCGGTGCCGCCGGTGTGATTGCCGGCGCCGGCGCCTGGAAAGGTGCCTGCCCCTGCCCGGCCGGCGACGCCGCACCGGGAACGGCGGCAGCCATATCCATGGCAGCCGGCGATGGGGCACCGGCGGGCGGGATGGACGGGGCGGAAGACCCATCCCCATCGGCATCGCCCGGCGAACCAGCCATGGCCCCGACCGCCGCAGATGGCAGACCGGGCACGACGGCGGGGATGGACGGCGGCAGCGGCATGGCGGCAGGTGCCTGCGCCATGCCCGCCGCCATCTGCTGTGCTGCGGCCAGGGTGGCCGCATCGGCGCCCGCTTCCGGGGGGTGCCCGTCTGCCGGTCTGCCGGCCTTCTCCCCGCCGGATGCGCCGGAGGCAGCGGCAAGCACCAGCCCTTCCAGCAGCAGCCCGAAACCACGGTCTGCCGCAGACGGATCGCCCGTGGGACCAGCACCCGGCCGGGCCGGGCCGGCAGCACCCTCCGCCATGGGTGGGGTGGAAAGAAGGGAAGGAAGCTGCATGGGTGGCACCCCGAGAACGGTATCGGCCACCAGCTTACGCGCCGCTGTTTAAGTCCGGTTTTAAGTCGGGCGGGGCCCGGACATACGCTTATACCAGTCCCGGTGATCGCAACCGATCACCTGCCTCAATCGTCGGCGCCCACATCTGTGGGCGTGGGCACGCCGCATGTGCAACGCGGCGGCAGTCGCCGCCGTACCGGATCCCGGTGAGTTGCTCTCACCGGGATCCGGTATCAGACACCCACAGACCGCCACCAGCGCTCCCCCATATGGGGCGCGTCGATGGCCAGCCGTTCGCCCATCATGGGCGTGGCGACGGGAATGTCATGCCGGCCCGCGACATCCAGCACCTGTTCGAACGGATCGTCCCATTTATGCATTGCCAGGTCGAAGGTGCCGTTATGGATGGGCAGCAGCCAGCGCCCGCCCAGATCGCGGTGGGCCTGTACCGTCTCCTGCGGATGCATGTGGACATAGGGCCAGTGCTCGCAGAAGGCCCCCGTCTCCATCAACGTCAGGTCGAAGGGGCCAAACCGGCGGCCGATCTCCGCAAAGCCGTCGAAATAGCCGCTGTCGCCGCTGAAGAACAGCCGCAACGGCCCATCCTCGATGACCCAGGAAGACCAGAGCGTGCAGTTGCCCCCCGTCAGCGAGCGGCCGGAAAAATGCTGGGCCGGTGTCGCCGTCAGACGCAGCCCGCCGGCCTCAATATCCTGCCACCAGTCGAACTGCCGCACCTTGTCCCGCGGCACGCCCCACTTCACCAGAAGATCACCCACGCCCAGCGGGGCCAGGAACAGTTCCGCCCGGTCCGCCAGAGCCCGGACGGCCGACCGGTCCAGATGGTCGTAATGGTCATGGGACAGGATGACGCCCCGGATGGGCGGCAGGTCGCCCAGCCCGATGGGCGGTGCGTGGAAACGCTTGGGCCCCATGAACGGGATGGGGGACGCCCTTTCGCAGAAGACGGGGTCGGTCAGCCACCAGCCGCCGCGCAGTTTCATCAGCACCGTGGAATGGCCCAGGCGGTAAAGGCTGCGGTCCGGCGCCCCCGCCAGTTCCGCCGGTGTCAGGGGGCGGATGGGCACGGGTGCCGGCGGCACCGTTTCCGGCTGCTTGTTGAAGATGATATCCCATACCACCCTGGCATTCGGCGCCGGCATGTCCGGTGGGCGGGGAGTGATATTGCGGAAACGGCCATCGCTGGAACGCGGTGCGGCCGAATAGTCGCCGACAGGCTCCTTTACCAATCGCAATCGCGCCAAGGCGGGCATCCCATAGCCGTGGAAGGTGACACACAGCATCTGGGGCCGGGGGCCCGCCATTTCCATGCGGGCCGCCGATTTTTCCCCGCCGGCATCAAATGTCCACCGGCGGCATCGCATCCAGCACCCGTTCCGGGGTAAGCGGCAGGCTGTTCATCGCCCCGCCCCGTGGGCCCAGTGCGTGCTGCACCGCATTGGCAATGGCGGCGGGCACGGCGATGATGCCCGTCTCCCCCACACCTTTGGCGCCCAGCGGGGAAAAGGGGGTAGGCGTTTCGAAATGCAGCAGGTCGATGGCGGGCAGGTCGCTGGCCAGGGGCGGCAGGTAATCATGCAGGGACAGGGTCAGGGGCTGGCCTGCGCCGTCATAACGGATTTCCTCGAACAACGTCGCGCCCACGGCCTGGGCGACGCCGCCGCGCACCTGTCCATCGACGATGGCCGGGTTGATCTGCACACCGCAATCATGACCAAAGGTGATGCGCTCCACCCGCACCTTGCCCAGGTCGGGATCGACAGAGACCTCAACCGCGACGGAACCGTAGGAGATGGCAAGGGCCGGCGGGTCATAAGCCGCGCGATCCTCCAGCCCCGGTTCCAGGCCGGGCGGCACGTCGGCGCCGTAATAGGCCGCGCGGGCGATGGCGGCCATGGACAGGCGGCGCGTGGGTTCCCCCTCCACCTGCACCCCGGCCTGTGTCAGCACAACCCGGTCGGCTTCCACCCGCAGCAGATGCGCGCCCCAGCGGCGCACCCGCTCGGCCAGACGATCGGCGGCGAGGCGCACCGACATGCCCGCCACACCCGCCCCCCGGCTGCCGCCGCTGGCATAGGCGGTATAGGGGGCGGAGAGTGTGTCGCCATGGACGACGGACACATCCTCCACGGGCAGATGCAGACGGTCGGCACAAATCTGGGCCAGACTGGTCTCCACCCCCTGCCCCATGGGTGTCTGCCCGATCAACAGCCGGACATGGCCGCTGGGCTCCATCCGCACGACGGAGGTGTCGAACCCGCCATTGTTGACGCCGATCAGCTTGCAGACCGGCGAGGGACCGAAATTGGTCATCTCGATATAGCTGGCGATGCCGATGCCCACCACCCGGCCGTCAGGACGGGGGCCGGCGGCAGCCCTTTCCAGCGCCGCGACGTAGCCGAACCGCTCCAGGGTGGCCTCCAGCAGGCCGGCATAACAGCCGCTGTCCAGCAATACCCCGCTATGCAGCGCAAAGGGCATCCGGTCGGGCGCCACCATGTTGCGCCGGCGGATTTCCGCCGGGTCCAGACCCAGCCGCCGGGCGGCCATGTCCAGCAGCCTTTCCAGAGGGAAATTCGCCTCTGGCTGGCCATAGCCGCGATAGGCGCCCGTCGGCGTCTTGTTGGTGACCACGCCGCAGCTATGGATATCGACGGCGGGGACATGATAGGGGCCTGTCAGCACCGCCCCTGTCACCCAGGCCGTGCCGATGGAGGTGGCATAGGGGTCGGCCCCCTTGTCCAGCACGATATCGGCCTTCAGGGCCAGGAAACGGCCGTCGGCATCGAAGGCGACATCCAGATCGACACGCATATCCCGGCCATGGGGAGAGGCGATGAAGGCCTCCCGCCTCGTTTCCAGCCAGCGCACGGGCCGTTGCAGCCGAAGAGCCAGCAGGGCCAGCAGCGTCTCTTCGCCATGGATGCAGCCCTTCATGCCGAAGGCACCGCCAACGTCGGGGGCGATGACACGCACCCGGTGTTCCGGCAGGTCCAGACATTCGGCAATGCCGGCGCGCACCTGGTGGATGGACTGGGTGGAGGTCCAGACCGTCACGCCATCCCCGTCGGGCATGGCCGCCACCCCGCGCGGCTCCAGCGACAGTGCATGCACCCGCTGGGTCGTGAACCGCCCGCTCAGACGGTGCGTCGCCGCCGCGAAGCCTGCCCCGGCATCCCCTGCCGTCCAATGTTGCCGGCCGACGACATTGTCGGGCCAATGGTCGTAAAGCCGGGCGGCACCCGGCGCCATCGCCTGGTCAATCGTGACATGGACCGGCAGCCCATCGGTTTCCAGCACGACCAGGGCCGCCGCCGCCGCCGCCGCATCTGCATCGCGCGCCGCGACCACGGCATAAGGATGGCCGACATAGAGCAGCCGGTCGGTGGCCAGCGCCTTCAGATTGGAGTAGTTTTGCCCCGGCAGGTCCCATAGGGAGGGCTGCGGGCCGACCCCTGTCAGGTCGGCCCCCGTCAGCACGGCCACCACCCCGGGCACACGCCGGGCCGCCGTCGCATCGACCGACAGGATGGCGGCATGCGGCAGGGTGGATCGCAGAAGCAGCACCGTCAGCGCACCGGGCAAGGGGATGTCGGCCACATAGCGTCCCTTGCCCGTCACGAACCGGTCCAGCGTGCGGCGGGGCGCGGAACTGCCGACGGCACTTCCCGCGGGCATGCCCGATGGCAGGCTGACGGGCATGGGTGTGTCAGCCATCGGCCCGTCCCTCCCGGCGCGCCGCCAGCGCCTTCACGGCAGCGACGATCGGTTGATAGCCCGTGCAGCGGCAGAGGACGGCATCCAGGGTGCGGCGGATCACCGCTTCCTCTCCATGGTCCGCGATGGTGCGGTCGTCCAGGAACGCGCGGACAATGGCCAGCATGCCCGACGTGCAGAAGCCGCACTGCGCGGCATGGTGATCGACAAAGGCCTGCTGGATGGCCCGCAGACCAGGGTCATCGGCATAGGCTTCGACGGTTTCAACGACCGCCCCGTCCGCCTGCGCGGCCAGCGTCAGGCATGCCCGCACGGGCACGCTGTCCAGCAGGACCGTACAGGTGCCGCAGACCCCTTCGTTGCAGCCGATGCGCGTACCGGCAAGGTGCAGCCGCTCGCGCAGCATGTCGGCCAGGCTCATCCAGGGGGGAACGGTCAGGTTCCGGTCCTCACCATTCACCTTGAGCGACAGGGGCAGTTCAATGCTCATCCGGTCCTCGCTTGCTGGTAACAGCGCAGCAGCAGAGTGGGCGCGATACGGCGCCGATAGGCAGGCGACAGCGCATCGGGCAGAACGGGATGGCGGGCCATAACCCCGTCCAGGAACGATGCGGCCGATGCAGCGAGAGCAGCCGGGTCCGGGCAGGCCAGCGGCGCGCTACGCACCGGCCGGTCGGCCAGCCCGCCGACCGACAGCCGCACCGTCCCGTCACCCCCCAGCGCGCAAAGGGCCGACAGGACGGCCCGGCCCGTGGAATCACGGGCCATCATTTCCGCAAATCCCATGGGGCGGGGTGGCGGCAGCCAGGCCGACAGAATCACCTCCCCCGTCGCCAGCAGGGTCCGGAACGGTCCCGTGACGAAATCCGCGGCGGGGATTTCCCGCCGGCTGGTGGTGATCACCGCATCATGGGCGATCATGGCCAGCAGCACCTCCCCGCGCGGATCGGCCCAGGCCAGGTTGCCGCCGATGGTCGACCGGTTGCGCACCACATGGTTGCCGACATGCCCCAGCGCCGCAGCCAGCGCCGGATAGCGCTCCGCCACGGGGGAGGCCAGTACCGCCGACAGGCTGACCCCCGCCCCCAGCATGGCACCCGCAGCCGTCAGCACCACCTCTTTCAGGCACGCGATGCGGCCGATATCCACCAGCAGCCCCTGGCGGTCGCCACGCAGGGAAAGGGCCGGCAGCAAGCTGTGACCGCCGGCCAGGATCATGGCGCCGGGCTCCGCGGCCAGGATGGCGGTCAACGCCGCCATCGTTTGCGGCGCACGGTAGCCCTGCGCCGCCATCAACGGATGAACTCCGCCGACGGGTGAGCACGCGGGTAGGCGCGCATATAATCGAAGAAGCGCGACAGGGTCAGGTCGCTGCGGGTCAGGGTGCCCGGCTGCAGGTGGATGGTCTGCATGTTCATCAGATCATCCAGCACGACGCGCTGCTCCAGTTCTGCAATCTGCTCCAGAAAGGCGTCCACCTCCTCCGGCGTGCCCATGTCCTTGCGGGCGCAGACGGTGATGAACACGGTGGACCGTCCCGGCCGCACCAGGGCGAAGGGCGACACGAAGCCGAACCAGCGGCCGGCGAACACCGTGCTCTGGAAATACATGCTGGTGCCGACGATCCCGATGCGATGGCTGACCGGCTCCCCCGTTATGTGCGTTCCCTCGAAATTGTAGAACATGGAATGATCGGTCCATTCCACGGCCTCATGCGGGTTGTCGCCATTGATCTCGATCCCGTGCAGATAGCGGATATGCTGCATGTCCGGGGTGTTGGCGCAGAGGACCCAGGGGTCCACGGGCACCACTTCGCCGAAGATCTTGGTCTTGAACACCAGATCTTCCTCCGGATAATCGAAATCGGGAAGCTGGTAATGCGGCTCCAGCCCGTTGAACGCCCAGACGATCCCGTATTTCTCGCAGACCGGAAACTTGAAAAGCCGGGCGGCACCGGGGATCGGGTCCTTGCTGGGCATGCCGTTGCAACGTCCGTCGGCGCCGTATTTCCAGTGATGGAACACGCAGCGCACACTGCCATCCACCATGTCACCGATGGACAGATCGGCGCCCAGATGCGGGCAATAGGCGCTCATGACATGCGCCTGGCCCTGCTTGTCGCGGAACACGATGACCCGGCCGTCCAGGAAATCGAAGCCGCGGACGAAATCGGCCGTCGCGGCGCTGGACATGCAGATCGGGTACCAGCTCTGGGTGAAGGTCCCGCCCTCTCCCTCGAACGGCACAGCCTTGCCCAGGGGGCGGCGGAAGGTCTCGCGGGCCTGGCCGGCGTCGGGGGTGAAGCGCTGGTCGGGGGACATGGGGCAGCCTCCAAGAATGATGTGCAAGGGGGTATCGTTGAGGGAAACGATCGCCGCGACCGGCCGCGCTGCATAGCCGCCCGATGGAACAGGTCCCGCAGCGTCCCGGCTGCCGCACCCCGGGGTCATGCGGCACCGGGGCGCCGGAAGGGCCCCGTTCGAAAGGATAGGTGCTTTCGCCGTTCGGACGGATGGGCGGCACGGGGCCCTGTCGACGACAGTGGCGAACGACATCCGCACCCCGAACAGGAGCCCCAAGGAATGCACAAGTCGTTTCTCTTCATCGTGTCGTCGCACGGCGTGCTGGGCAGCAGCGGCAACAAGACCGGCAGTTGGATGGAGGAACTGGCCGCCCCCTACTGGCGGTTCATCGATGCCGGCTATCGCGTCACCATCGCCTCGCCCAAGGGCGGTGCCGCCCCGATCGACCCGATGAGCGTGGAAGATGCCTGGATCAGCGAGGCCGGCCGGCGTTTCCGCGATGATCCCGAGGCCCAGGCGGCCATCACCGGCACCGTGCCGCTGGACCAGATCGATCCCGCCGCCTTCGACGGGCTGTTCATGGTGGGCGGGGCCGCCACCACCTGGGACTTCCCGCACAATGCCGCGCTGAAGAAGCTGGTGGAGGATTATTTCCCGCAATCCAAGGTCATCGCCGGCGTCTGCCATGGCGTGATCGGCCTGATCCAGGCAACGGACCCTCACGGGGAACCCCTGGTGAAGAACCGGCAGGTGACGGCCATCAGCAATGCGGAAGATGTGATGATGGGCCTGGACAAGATCGTCCCCGTCCTGCCGGAAGAGATGCTGCGCAAGCTGCGCGGGATCTATACCGCCGCCGCACCGCTGGCCCCCCATGTCGTCTGCGACCCGCCCTTCTTCACGGGCCAGAACCCGGCCTCCGCCGATCCGCTCGCCGTGGCCATCCTGGACCATCTGCGCCGCAAGGCACCGGCGGCCTGACGCCTCTGTGCAGACGCCCTGCTCCGCACCCTTCCCCGCCGCCCGCGGGGAGGGGTGTTCGCGTTGCAGCAGGGTCTTTGCGTGGCGGAAGCTGGTTGTGCCCGGACGGTATCAGCGCTCGTCGGCAAGGTTCCGGTAGCGGGCCAGCGCCTGGGTACGGTTCTGGGCATGCAGCTTGCGATAGATGTTGCGCAGGTGGAATTTCACCGTCGCCTCGCTGAGGCCCAGCCTGTAGGCCGTCACCTTGTTGGGATGGCCCTCGCCCATGAATAGCATGATCTGGCGTTCCCGTTCGGTCAGCGGGTCGCGCTCGTCGGCGGCAGGCAGCGGGACGGGGCCCCGGCTGGCCGACAGCTTGGCCGGCACGACCCAGGCCGACAGGTCGGGCAGAAGGCTGCCCAGCCCGTCCGCCGCCTCCAGGAACAGGGCCGCGGGCAGGCCATGCGGGCAGGCGGCCCGGGCCGCCGCGACATGGTCGGCCGCACCCGCCACATCCCCCTGGCGCTGGGCCCGCCGGGCCAGCAGGATTTCAAGCTGCGCGCGGCAGCGGTCGACATCCAGCGCATCGATCCGGGCGCGGGCGATGGCGGCAAGCCGGGTGAACTGCGCATCATCATCCAGCGCATCGGCCAGCCGCAGGCCCGCCAGCAGCCCGCTCCCCTGTTCCTGCCAGGTGAAGGTGCCATCGGCACCATCCAGGAAAGCGGCATCGGGCAGCCCCATGGCCGTGCCCATCGCCCGGGCACGCCCAATCTCGCCGGCACGGATGGCGATCTCCAGGCCCATCAGCCGCATGTGCCAATCCATACGCCGGGATTCCAGCCTTTTCGCCACCTCCAGCCCGTAGGAGGCGATACCCCGCGCCTCCTGTCCGCGTCCCTGGGCCAATGCGGCGCGCGCCGCCTGGAGATGGCTCCATATCTGGATCTCGCTCCAGCTTTCCACGGCACCGACGGTGCCGACCAGTGCCGTGAAGTCGGTCAGCGTGTCCGGCCGGCCCAGTTCGAACAGCAGTCCGGCCCGCAGCATCCCCGTCATGGCCCGCAGCCGCTGGTCATCGGGGAAGAAGATGCGCGTCATGCGCTCGCCCAGGCTGATCTCGGCCAGCGCCTGGTCCAGGTCGTTGCGCCAGAACCGGGTCAGCGCCTGATGCACATGCATGAAGACGCAGCCATAGACGCCTTCCGTCTCGGCATAATCGGCACCCGCCGCATCGATCAGACGCTGCGCCTCGCCCATATCGCCGTGGCAGAACCGGTCCCAGGACAGCAGCACATGCACCTGCGCGCGCATGTCATGGTCGCTTTCCGGTGTGTCATCCAGGTGGCGGCGCAGGGCGGGCGCCGTGGCGGCGCTGGACGTCCTTTCCCGGAAGCCGGCGACGAACGCCTCCGCCAGGATCAGCGGCCCGCCCACGGCCGGGTCATCCGCGCCGTCCCCAGCCAGCATGCGCTTGGCCTTGTCCAGGCAGGCGCCGGCCGCCTCTGCGTCGCCCTCATGCGCATGGATCACGGCCAGCGACAATAGCGTCGCCGGGCTGTCGGCATCACGGGCCAGCCCGATGGATGCCAGCATGCGATGGACTTCCGACACGCCCTGTTGCGTCACCAGGCTGGTCTGGCCCACCCGTTCCAGCAGGACCGACGCCTGTTCACGGTCACCGGCCGCGACAGCGTGGCGCAGCGCCTCCATGTGCCGTCCCCGCTGGGCGAACCAGAGCGCGGCGCGGCGGTGCAGCCCGGCATGGTCGGCATCCTCCATCCAGGCCAGCCGGCGTTCCAGGAACCGGCGCAGCATCTCCGGGAAATAGAATTCCTGCGTGCCGCGATGCCGCAGCAGCAGCCCTTCCACATGATGCAGCCGCTCGATCACCGCCGTCGCGTGGCGGCCCAGCAGCGCGGTGGCCAGCGACAGGTCGAACCGCTCCACGACGACCAGCCGGCTCATCGCGTCACGCAATTGTTCGGGCAGGTTGTCCAGCACCTCGGCCCGATAATATTCGTGCAGTTGCTCCTGCCAGTTCTCCGCCCCCACCATGTCACGGGGCAATTCATCCATGACCCGCCGGGCAAAGCCGACGGCCACGGCCTCGCCGCTGGTCTCCAGATGCAGGCGGCGGGTGTAAAGCTCGGGCACATCCTCGTCGAAGGCCGCCCGGGTTTCCAGGGGCGTCAGGTTGAGATCGGACGGCCCGATCTCGAACAACTGGTCGCGGGCCCGCAGGCTGCCCAGTTGGATGACCGGGCGCACGCGGCTGGCGATCACCAGCCGCGTGCTGGCCGCGTGCTGCAGGAAGCCCGCGACGATCTGGCCGATCGCCTCTCCATCCATGCATTCATACTGATCGATGACGATCAGCGGCCGTTCGCCCGACCGGTTGCAGATGGTGGCCAGCCGCTGGGCCAGTTGTGCTGTGCCCGCGGAATCGGCCTGACCGGCCAGCGCCCTCACCCCCTCCGCAATGCGGACACAACCCGCACGCTGAAGCGCCAGCGCCAGCCCCCGCAGCAGATGCGCCAGGTCGCGGTCGGCCGCATCCACCGTCAGCCAGGCGACGGGCCGGTCCATCTGCTGCGCCACCTCGAACCATTGGGTCAGAAGGGTGGTCTTGCCCGACCCCGCGGGACCGCGGACGATGCAAAGTTGCTTCAGCAGGCTGGCTTCGGTCAGGTGCCGCAGCAGGTCCTTGCGCAGGACACGGTGGCCCGCGGCGTGGCGCGGCGCATACCGGTAAGGCAGACCGATATCCGCCCCGTCGGCGGACAATTCATCTTCCCCAACCGCGACCTGTTCCGCCAAACGACGCTCTCCCGTCCGTCAGCAGCTCCATCCGTATTCCAGGCTGTCACGATCCCGGCACGGCCGCAACCGCCAGATCACCCCAGCCGAAAAAGTCGATGGACACGCGCCATTCCCCCGCAACGCGCCGCCAGATGATGATATAGCGCACGGCCAGCACCGGGGCCGCCGGGTCGCGCGGGGTGACCGTCGCCTCGCTCAGTTCATAGGCAAGGTCACCGGCCGCGTAGACATCCACCTGATGCAACCGGCAGGCAGCGTTGACCTTCATCAGTTCCGCAAACATGGCGGTGATCGCCGCCCGCCCCGACAGCATGGGGCTGTCGGGCATGATGACGCGCGGGGTGTCGGTATAATAGTTCGCCACCAGCCGGGCGGCATCGCCGCTGGCGAAATCCGCCTCGAACAGGTCGCTGCGGGCGCGGATGATGGCGGCGATGTCCGATGGCGTCACAGACGCGCAGGCCAGCCGGGTGGCAACGGCATCCAGCACACCACTCTCCATTTCCTGCCATTGCCGCCGGAAATCCTCATCCTCCACGGTCACACCCGCAAATTCGCAGCGGATGATCACGGTGCAGGCATCCGGACCGGCCGCCGTGACCCGCACATGGCCGGTATAGTCGGTCACAGGCAGGCCGCCGCCATCGATGATGCGGTAGCCATAGCCCATGCCCGGCTCGTCCAGCCATTCCAGCCTTTCGCGGATCGTGTCGCCGGTGGCCAGATGCAGCCGCTTGGTGGCGCCCACCGCCATGTCCGCCTGCTCGAAGCTGACAGTCTCGAACAGGCTGCCCCCGGCCAGGCGGGCCATGCCCCGCCATGACACAAGATCCCAGACCGCCGATGCCGGGGCATCGAAACGGCGCACCACGCGGGCCTGGCCCATGGTCGCTCTCCCTGTTGGTTTTGGCTTTCATGTCCGGACCGGCCCGCGGCAGGCGGCACCCGCCGCGGGCCGGGACATCAGAAGTCGAACCGCGCCTTGATGCCGATGCGGCGGCCCGGGGCAGCGGCGGAGAAATTGCCGGCGGCCCCGCTCCACTCCATGGCCACATATTCAAGGATGTAATCCTCCTTGAACAGGTTCTCCGCATAAGCCGTGACCGACAGCGCATCGTAATCCAGGGTCAATCGGGCATTGACCAGGCTGATCGCGGAACGCCGGGCCTGATTGTCGATCTCCCAGTAATAACGCCCACCGGACCCGTTCCATTCCAGCCGCGGGGTCAGCGTCGCCTCGTCCGTCAGGTCGAAGGCGTACTGCGCCGACAGCGCATAGGACAGGCCCGCCACCTGCGGCAGCTTGTTGCCGGTGAAATCGCCCGCCACGGGCAGGCCGGCGAACACATCGGTGCGATAGCTGACGATCTTGCTGTCGGTCAGCCCGATGGAGGCGGACAGGTCCAGCCCGCGCAGGGGCCGTGCCGTCATCTCCAGCTCGGCGCCATAGACCTCTGCCTTGGGAATGGGATTGGCCAGTGTCTGGGCGGAATTGATCAGGTCCAGGATATAGACCTGCCGGTCAGTGATCCGCGTATAGAAGGCTGCACCGTTCAAGACCATGCGCCGGTCCATCAGGCTGGTCTTGAAACCCGCCTCGTAGTTCCAGTTCTCTTCCTTGTCATAGACGCGGGTGATACGCTCCTGGGGGTTGAACCCGCCGCTGCGGAACCCCTTGCCGACGGTCGCATAGACCATCTGGTCGGCTTCGAAGAAATAGGACAGCGACAATTTGGGCTGCCAGGACCGGAAGGTCTGATCATATTCCGGGTTGCCCGCGGCGACCAGATCGGTCTGGTGCCGGTCGTCGACGTCATAGCGCAGGGCACCCGTCACCTCCAGTCCGCTGTCGAACCGATAGGAAAGCTGCCCGAACCCGGCATAGGCCTTGTTGCGGTCGCGCGCCGCCGTGCGCGCCAGCAGCAGGGGGGCCATCGATGACGGCAGTCCCAGGGCGGGCAACAGGTCCGCCCCGCCGCTGATCTTCGTGTCCAGGGTCTGGCGGCTGCGCAGATAATAGACCCCGCCCAGCCATTTGAACGGGCCGCCGTCATTGGAAGTGAGGCGCAGTTCCTGGCTGAAATTTCTGGTCTTCAGCGACTGTTCGGCAATGGTCAGGGACAGGGGTGTGAAATCCAGATCCTCATCAATGAAGGAACTGACCTTGGACAGCGCCGTAACGGATGTCAGGGTGACGCCGGGAAGCTCGATGTCCAGCTTGGCCGAGGCGTCGTTCAGGACCCGGTCGGCCCAACTGGCGCGATCGCCGGCATAGGGCAGCGGCCGGTCGATATCGTCACCGGGTGTGATCAGGCCGTAATAGGCGGCACCGGCCCTGGTATCCAGCCGGGCATAGCGCAGATCCAGCGTCACATCCTCCAACGGGCGGGCCAGAAGACCGGCCCGGACGTTCCGGTCCTCCTGCCAATCGGCCTTGTCGTGACCCGGTGTCATCAGGCTGTCGACCTGGCCGTCGAAATCGCGGGCCGACCCGGCGATACGGAACAGCAGCCGTTCCGGGATGATGGGGCCGCTCAGGCTGGCGCTGACCCGCTTGTCGTTGGCCGTGCCGTAGCCGGCCTGCACGAAGCCCTCGAACGTGTCGGTGGGCTGGCGGGTGACGATGTTGATGGCGCCGCCAATGGCGTTGCGGCCATAGACCGCCCCTTGCGGCCCCTTCAACACTTCGATCCTTTCGATATCGAACAGGTCCTGCGTGATCTGGCTGGCATTGCTGGCCTGTACCCCGTCGATCACCACGGCAACGGGGCTCTCGCCGTTGCGGGCCTGGCCCACACCGCGGATATTGATCATGGCCACGCCGGGCTGCTGGGCCTCGACGATGGAAACGTTGGGCACCAGGACGGCCATATCCTTCACGTTCTGGATATTGGCGCTTTCGATGCTCGCGGCAGAGAAGGAGGTGATGCTGTCGGGGATGTCCTGCAGGCGCTCCATGCGCTTGCGGGCTGTGACGATCACCTCCTCCAGCATCAGCCCCGATGCGCCCGGTTCCTCCTGTGCGACGGCCGGCATGGCGGCGGTCAGTGCCAGCGGTGACCCCGCCAGCAGAGCGGCCAGGATGATCCGGCGATGATGATGGCGTGATTGGCTCTGGCCCTTTGCCAAGGCAGACATGCGTGTCCTCTTCATTCCCAGTTGAAGCGCCCTGTAACCTGTTCGGATATCGCCGGCTTCCGCCCTTATCGGGTACCGGCCAAATTGTTGCGATGCCGAAGGTAGCGCGGGGATGCCGGCCGACTCACCCTATCTTTACGGCGGAACTGTCCCGCCCCGTCCTGCCCGTCCGAACGGCTAGGTGCGGCCCGGGGCGGGGTTGTGGCAACAGGGGCGGGCCGGTGCGGCGGGGCCGGAAAACAGCCCCGCCACCGGTCCCCCCGGCAATGCAGGAGGTCGTGCGGCCATGCCCCGTCTGATCGTCACCACACTGGACGGCAAGGACCTGTCCATCGATATCGAAGAGGGAGCAACCCTGATGGAAGGGCTGCGCGCCCAGGGGGTCGATGGGCTGGATGCCCTGTGCGGCGGCTGCTGTTCCTGCGCCACCTGCCATGTCCATGTCGATCCGGCCTATGCCGGCCACATGCCGCCGATGAGCGCCGACGAGAACGACCTGCTGGACAGTTGCAGTGGACGCCGGGCCACGTCCCGCCTGTCCTGCCAGATCCCGGTCATCGCCCCGCTGGACGGCATGCGCGTCACCATCGCCACCGACTGACGGGGCCGGCGGCGGGTGGTGAGACCGCAATCCGGGTAGGCCTGCTGGCCGGAAGCCGGGTGGGCCGATACTCTTGGCGCCGTGTCAAACGGTCCGGCGATGACGCGGCCGGCGCAGGAGGATTTCCGATGAAGCTTTACGATCTGGCGTGGGGCCCCTGGCCCCGGCGCGTGACCATCTACATCAAGGAAAAGGGGATCGGGGGCATCGACATCGTGCCCATGAGCTATGGCGATCAGCGCGACCCCGCGATGCTGGCCAAGAACCCGCTCAGCTATATCCCCGTGCTGGAACTGGATGACGGCACCTGCCTGTTCGACAGTCTGGCCATCATCGAATATCTGGAAGAACGCTTCCCCAGCCCGAATTTCATCGGGAAGACGGCCATAGACCGGCAGCGGATGCGGGCCTTCATGCATCTGTGCAACGAGTTCTTCCATCGCTGCATGCCCTATTATGCCAACACCCTGCCGCAATTCGCCCGGCTGCTGACCCAGAGTGCGGAGACGGCAGCCTTCATCAAGCCGTTCCTGGACCGGTCCATCGCCAGCATGGAAATGCTGGCCGATGATACGGGGCCGTTCCTGATGGGGGCCGAAATCTCCACCGCCGATTGCGCGCTTTACCCGATGGTCCATCACAATGCCGAGAATTACGGCGACCATTTCCTGACCGACGCACATCCCAAGCTGAAGCGCTGGGCGGCCATGTTCGCGCAACGGCCCAGCGCCGCCTGCCCGCTGCGCGACGATGGCCTGCGGGAAGTGGATTTCACGCCGGAACCCGGCAAGCGCTATTGGTGGATGAAGGACCAGGACGCCTGACCGGCCGGTCTGACCCGGCAGACGGATGCCGGGTCAGACCGTGCCGTCGGGATGGAAGACATAACCGGCCCCGCGCACGGTCCGGATATGGCCGGGATGCGACGGGTTGACTTCAAGCTTGCGCCGCAGCCGGGCGATACGGACATCGATGGCCCGGTCGAACGGGTCACCCTTGCGGATATGGGACAGGTGCAGCAACTGCTCCCGCGTCAGGATACGGTGCGGACGCTGGGCCATGGCCAGCAGAAGGTCAAACTCCATGGCGGTCAGTTCCACCACCCGCTGTTCGGGCAGGTGGACCAGCACCCGTTCGTCCCGTTTCAGCAGCCAGGAGCCGAAACGGATATGCAGGTCGCCGGCCGGTGCCATGGTGACGGTCGTCCGCGCCCGCCGCAGCACGGCCCGGACCCGTGACAGAAGCTCCCCCAGGTCGAACGGCTTGCAGACATAATCGTCCGCCCCCAGGTCCAGCCCCATGGAACGGTCACGCGGGCTGGTGGCGCCCGTCACGATGATGATGGGGGGCGCCCCCTGCGGCCGGTCGCGCAGATGCTGCATCACCTCGTAGCCACTGGCATCAGGCAGCCCGATATCCAGGATGACGAGATCGGGTTCCGTGCCCGCCTCCAGGTGCCGCCGGAACTCCCCCCAGGTGCCGGCGGATTGGACCAGAAACCCCTGTCCACTCAGGAATTCGGCCAGAAGCGCCCGCAGATCGGTTTCATCCTCCACGACCGCGATCGTCCGAATCCCATCCATATCGGTAACCCCTGGCAGCGGCGGGCATGGTTAATTCCGGCGCATTTAGGGGGCATCCGCCCAGGGCGTCAATCGTATGCTGTCCAAACAACCCGGAAAAGCAACAGGCCCGCCGGGTGGGCGGGCCTGTAGACCGGGAATGTTTTCATGCTGCGCCGGGATGGCCCGTCAGGCGGACGGCGGCAATGTCAGGCAGCCCTGCCCGGACTTGGACAGTTGGGCGCAGGCGCGGCGCGCCGTCGTCTCGTCCAGCCCGGTCAGGCGGGCACGGTACAGCTTGCCCTTGGCCGTGGAGACTTCCATCAATTGCGGGGTGGCGCTGTCGAGCAGGGTGCCGGTGCGCTGGGTGGCCTGATTGACGGCGCGCTGGCTGGCGGCCTTGTCGTTGAAGGCGCCAACCTGGATGGACCAGCCGCCCAGGGCCGCCTTGCGCGACGGCGGGGCCGCAACGGTCGCGGCATTGGCCGTGCCGATGATGCTGTCGGACACCGCCGCGACGACACCCTCCGGCGCGGTCTTGCGCTGCTTGGGCTTGGGCGACTGGGTGCTGGCGACCAGCATCGGCGCCTCGCGCTTGCCCTCGAACGCATCGTCGAGCAGGCGGGCCATGTGGTTGTCGCGCCAGGCGCCGGTCTGCCCGCCGAACACGATGCCGATCAGGCGGCGCCCGTCCCGCACGGCCGACGACGCCAGATTGAAGCCGGAGGCGCGGATATAGCCCGTCTTCAGGCCGTCCATCCCGTCATACCGCGCCATCAGCCGGTTATGGCTGGTATGGACCACACCCTTGTAGGTGAAGCTGCGGGTCGAGAAATAATGGTAATATTTGGCATGATCATAGATCAGGCTCTGCGCCAGACGGGCGAAGTCGCGTGCCGTGGAGAGCTGACCGGCATTGGGCAGGCCGGAGGCATTGCGGAAAGTGGTCCGCGACATGCCGAGCTTGCGCGCCCGCTCGGTCATCAGCCGGGCGAATTCCGTCTCGGTGCCGCCGACGGCCTCGGCCAGGACGACGGCACAATCATTGGCCGATTTGGTGACCAGCGCACGGATGCACTGTTCCGTCGTGATCCTGTCCCCCGGCACCAGGCCCAGCTTGCTGGGTTCCATGCTGGACGCATGACGGGAGACAGGGAGTTGCTGGTTCAGGCGCAGCTTGCCGCTGTCCAGCGCGTCGAAGACCATGTGCAGGGTCATCATCTTCGTCATGCTGGCCGGGAAGTTGCGAGTGTCGGCACTGGCTTCGTGCAGCACCTCCCCCGTCTTGGCGTCGATGATGATGGAGGCGTATTTCGCCAGGGCGGCGACAGGGGCGGCGACGGCCAGAAGGGCCGCCATGACCAGGGCTGTCGCCATCCGCTTCGGAGAGGTCACCGAACGCCGCCAGATCGTCGTCAATGCCATGCCCCACTCCCCATCAAAAAGGCGTTGCCGCCCGGCCCATCGTCTCGCTTGGCAGTCAAGCTAAAGGCGATGATTATCAATGTCTAGCGGGAAGTCGTTAAGAAAATGCCTTTACCAGTGGCCAATTATCGCCCCATTTCAACGACCTGTACCATCGACATACCCGGATAGGATTGGCTTTATGCGGCGGCGCTGGGCCGGGTGGCGATTTCGGCCATCCAGCGTTTCACATGGGGCAGCCCGTCATCCAGCGACAGGCCGCACAAGCGGGGAAAGAAGGACAGTGTGGTGAAGGCCGTGATGTCCGCGATCGTGAATCGGTCGCCCGCCACGAAGGCCGTTCGCGACAGGTCGGCGTCAAGGGTCGCCAGACGCGCCTGTGCCTGCGGTCTTTGCACCTCGGCATAGGCGGGGACCTGCTGTTCCAGGGCCGCCATCTTCGGATGGGTGTGGCGGAAGGTGGCGGCAAACGGCAGCAGCAGTTCGAATTCCATCCGCCGCTGCCACATGGCGATAACCGCCCGCTCCTTCGCATCGCGCCCCATCAGGTTGGGATCAGGATACAGTTCCTCTAAATAGCCGCAGATGGCCACGCTTTCGCTGATGACCGTGCCATCATCCAGTTCCAGGGCCGGCACACGCGCACTGGGCACGCGCCTGCGATAGTCGGGGGCCAGATGTTCACCCCTGCCCAGCGTTACCGGCACACGTTCAACCTCTACCCCCTTTTCGGCCAGGAACATCCGCACACGGCGCGGCGTTGGGGCGATGGCATCGTCGAACAGGCGCATGGCGCTTTTCTCCCGGAAAATCCCTGTGCCGCATCATGCCGATGCCCTCGCAATCCGCCAATGGCCGAAATATGGCGCCCCTGCTGGAATCTGGCGGAAGGAAGGTGATTTCGTGACATCGTCACCGGCCCTGGAACTTGATCCCCGACCCTTTGTTTTACCCCTGAAGCCGGCCTGAACGGGCTGGCGCTCAAATTCCAAGGAGGGACACATGTCGAAGATCAAGTCTGCGCTGGTCGCCACCGTCGCCATCCTCGCCATCCCGGCCATGGCCCATGCCGCCAAGGAAAAGGCCGTCAACAACATGAGCGATGTCGGCCGCGAGGCCGTGGCCATGTATGACAAGCTGGAAGGTCACAAGGCCATGGCGATGGCCGATGACGGGGCCGTCGGCTACAGCTCGGGCGTGGATGTGGGCGAGGCCCGTATCGCCGCCCTGGCTCGCTGCGCCGAGGTGACGCGCGACACCTGCCGCGTCGTGTCGGTCGATGGCCAGGCCGTTACCGCCGGCACGACGCTGGGCGAGGTAGCCCGCAGCCATGCCGATGCGGCCGACCTGCGCGGCGAAGTGGTCGCCGACTATGAGAAGGCCGCGGGCGCCAAGGCCCTGGCCATGTCCGAGGACGGCGCCTTCGGCTGGGTGGTCCGTGAAACCGAGGAAGAGGCCCGCGCCGCCGCGTTGCAGCAGTGCGAGCTGCAGGGTAGCGGCTGTACCCTCCAGGCCTCCGCCCCGGCCGGCACGGCCGTCAACTAAGGCCAAAGGCCCGTTCCAGCGGGGCCGGGCGGGAAGTTCCCGCCCGGCCCTGTTTATTTTTATCCGTCCGCGCGCTAAGCCTGTTTCCTGAACCGGGTGATGTCCCGGATGTCATGGACCCAGGGGAGACAGGACCATGCAGCGCATCGGTGTGATCGGGGCGGGAGCCTGGGGCACGGCATTGGCCATGGCGGCGGCCCGGGCGGGCCGGGACGTCGTTCTCCAGGCACGCGAGACAGAGGTGGTGGAGGCCGTCAACAACCGGCATGAGAACAGCCTGTTCCTGCCCGGTATCCCGCTGGACCCTGCCATCCGCGCCACCGGCAGCCTGTCGGAGGCCGCGGATGCCGACGCCTTGCTTCTGGTCACCCCGGCCCAGCACCTGCGCGCGGCTTGCCGGGCGCTGCGGTCCGATTTGAAGCCGGGCGTGCCGGTCATCATCTGTGCCAAGGGCATCGAGATCGAAACCGGCAGCCTGATGAGCGAGGCGGCAGGCGCCGAGCTGGGCGACCAGCCGCTGGCCGTGCTGTCGGGCCCCACCTTCGCGGCGGAGGTGGCAAGGGGCCTGCCCACGGCCGTGACGCTGGCCATCGCGGACAGCGAACAGGGCCAGGCGTTGCTGACGGCCTTGGGCGGGCGCACCTTCCGCCCCTATCTGTCCGACGATCTGGTCGGCGCGCAGGTGGGGGGTGCGGTCAAGAATGTCCTGGCCATCGCCTGCGGCATCGTGCATGGCCGCAATCTGGGCGATAATGCCCGCGCCGCGCTGATCACGCGGGGCCTGGCCGAGATCGCCCGGCTGGGCGCCCGGCTGGGCGCGCGGGCGGAAACCCTGATGGGCCTGTCGGGGCTGGGCGACCTGACGCTAACCTGTTCCTCCCTGCAATCGCGCAATATGTCGCTGGGTGCGGCCCTGGGCCAGGGCCGCAGCCTGGACGACGTGCTGGGCGAACGCCGGTCTGTGGCCGAGGGCGTGTTCACGGCCCGTGCCGTGACACGGCTGGCCGCCGACAAGGGGGTGGACATGCCGCTGTGCCAGGCCGTGGATGCCGTGCTGAACCATGGGGCCGACCTGGACGATATCATCGATGCATTGATGACCCGGCCGTTCAAGGCGGAAACGGTCTGATCCCGGCGGTCTTCGACATCTTACCTTATTGCACCTTCGACGGCCCCCGTCCCGCGGCGGCCCAGCCGGCCCTATCGCCCCGACGGCGGGCGTGGGGTCGGCCGCCAGTCGGGCGGCGCCAGCTCGAACGATGCGAACTCAAACCCCGGCACCACGGTGCAGCCGACCAATGTCCAGGCACCCAGGCTGACCGCCGTCTGCCAGTGCCCTGCCGGAACAATGATCTGCGGTCGCTGTCCCGCCGCAAGGTCGCTGCCCAGATGGTGGGCGGCGGCGTCATGGCCGTTGGGGGACATGGTCAGGACCAGGGGCGCACCGGCATGGAAATGCCATATCTCGTCGGCGTCCAGCACGCGGTGCCAGTGCGAATATTCGCCCGCCTGCAACAGGAAGTAGATCGCCGTATGTGCCGACCGTCCACCCGCCGGGGCATCTGCACGGAAGGTTTCCACATAATGGCCGCCTTCCGGATGGGGCTTCATGCCCAGCAGATCGATAATCTGCTTTGGCTTCATCGAATAGAGCATGTTCATTCCGTTGGCGGAAGCGTAGCCAGGAAGCTTTGTCGTTTCGATGCCGATTCAAACCAGTGGGCCAACCCCGGCCGGCCGGTGCGCCAGGGTTCATGGGCAAAGCGGAAATCCATGTACCCCATGGCCGACAGGATGGCGAGGCCCCCCACCGTGGGACTGTCCGGTTCGGGCAGGTCGCCGGCCTCCACCTCCAGCCGGTCAAAGGCGCGGAAGATGGCCGCGCGCTGGCGGCTGTCCCATTCCGCGGAGCGCAGGGCGGCGGGGCGGAGCCCTTCCAGCCGCCGCAGCACGGCCGCGTCGCAGATGCCATCGCCCAGCGCCTGCTGGCGCAGCACCATCCAGCGGACCGGGCCGGTGGCGGGGATCAGCTTGCGGCCGGCATGAAGGCTGTCCAGATATTCCGCGATCACCGGACTGTCGAACAGCACCATGCCATCATCGGTCAGCAGCGTCGGTATTTTCGACAACGGGTTTTCACGCACGATGGCACTGTCGGGCGACCAGACATCGATCGGCGACAGTTCGATCCGGTCGGCCAGCCCGACCTCGTGCGCCACCATCAGCACCTTGCGCACGAAGGGGGACGACTGGCTGTAACGCAGCTTCATGGGAGCATTCCGTCATGGCAGGGATAAAGGGAGGGGATCAGCCCCGGAACTCGTCCTTCGCCGTGCGAATGGCGGCGAAGACCGTGGCCGCCGGGGCGCCGGACAGACCGAAATGGGCGGCAAGGCCAGGATCATCGGCCCGCAGGAACGGGTTGGCGGCCAATTCGTCCGACAGGCGGGACGGAATGGTCGGCAAGCCCCTGGCCCGCAGCGCCGCCACCTCCTCCCCCCTGGCCTTCAGGGCGATATTGTCGGGATCGATGGACAGGGCGAAGCGGACATTGCCGGCGGTATATTCATGGCCGCAATGGATGCGCGTGTCCCCAGGCAGGGCGCGCAGCTTGCCCAGGCTGTCCCACATCTGTTCCGGCGTGCCTTCGAAAAGCCGCCCACAGCCCAGCGAGAACAGCGTGTCCCCGCTGAACAGCAGGCGCGCCTGCTCGAAATAGAAAGCGCAATGGCCGCGTGTGTGGCCGGGCGTATCGAACACATGTACGGTCTGCCCGCCCAGCGCGAAGCTGTCGCCGTCGCCATAGACGGCATCCATCTCCGCGATGCGGTCGATTTCCGCCCGGGGGCCGATCAGCGTGGCATGACTGCCGGCGCGCAGGTCCGGAATGCCGCCAATATGGTCACCATGATGATGGGTGGCCAGGATATGGGTCAGGCGCCAGCCCCGCTCGGCCAGGAACGCGCGAACGGGTGCCGCCTCTCCGGGATCGACCACTGTGGTCAGTCCATGTTCCGCATCATGGATGATGTGGATGTAATTGTCGGTCAATGCCGGAACGACATGCACCTCGACCATCGGACCGCCCCTTTCTCAATGCCTGTACCGGCAGGGTTTTCACGTCATCAGGTTGGGATCATCCCATCCGCCGTCACCAGCAGCAAAGCCTCCATCCTGGCCTGCGTGATCAACATGCGGGACCGAACGGGCCGTTATTGCGACGGCAAGGTCCTTCCTGTCCATGGCCGACCTTGCCGGATGGGTTGCTACGGGATCAGAGTGGGGGGTGGTACCCTCCCCCGTCAACCACGCCCTGGACGCTTGACCAGGAGGATTCCGGGCGGAGCCGGCGCCGCTGCTCACGGCAGGGGCCGTGCGGCGGCAACTGCCACCGGTGCGATTTTCCAGCCGACGGAAAGGCGCTGATCTGAAGCAGGCTGATCCGCACGCCGCAATGGCTGTGTCCGGCAGCGTGACAAGGGTCGCCATGTGCCCGGAACCGGCCATTCATGCGCTGAACCCGGCTTGTCGGGACGCCTTGTTGTTGCTACCTACCCCGCCATGACTACGCAGCCCGCCAAGATCGCCCCCAGCATCCTGTCCGCCGATTTCGCCCGCCTGGGCGAGGAGGTTCGCGCCATCGACGCGGCCGGGGCGGATTACATCCATATCGATGTGATGGACGGGCATTTCGTGCCCAACATCACCATCGGTCCCGGCGTGGTCAAGGCGCTGCGCCCGCACACGAAGAAGGTCTTCGACGTGCATCTGATGATCGCGCCGGTCGACCCCTTCATCCAGGGCTTCGCCGATGCCGGTGCCGACATCATCAGCTTCCATCCCGAGGCCGGTGCCCATCCGCACCGTACCGTGCAACTCATCCGCTCGCTGGGCAAGAAGCCGGGCATCGTGCTGAACCCGCACACGCCCCTGTCGATGATCGACTATCTGCTGGCGGATCTGGATCTGGTCCTGGTCATGTCGGTCAATCCCGGCTTCGGCGGGCAGAGCTTCATCGCCTCTCAGCTTGACAAGATCACCGAGCTGCGGCGGCGCATCAATGCCGTGTCGGAAGCCCAGGGCGGCCGCCCTATCGACCTGGAGGTCGATGGCGGCGTGAATGTGGAGACGGCCCGGCAATGCATCGCGGCCGGTGCCGACGTGCTGGTGGCCGGTACGGCCACCTTCTTGGGCGGGCCGGCGGCCTATGCCGACAATATTCGCGCCCTGCGCGGCGGAAACGGTTGATCCATCATGACCGCTGGCGTGGCGCATAAGCGGTTCAAGCCCGGTTCGGGGGCCTGGTATCGCGGCACCGCGCTTTATCAGATGACGGCCCTGTCGGGACCTGTCCCCGCCGGCCTTTCCTTCGTGCCACCCGACCCCTGGCCGGGCGATGCCCAGCATGGGCAGGAACTGCTGAACAACCGCTTCCGCTTCACCGGACAAAGTTTCAGCGGCGAGTTGCCGCCCTGGCTGGAGCCGGGGGCTTCCGCCCCCTGGCTGGCGGAGATGCACGGGTTCGACTGGCTGCGCCATCTGCGCGCCACGGGGGGCGATGCCGCCCGCCGGCAGGCCCGTGTGCTGGTCAGCCACTGGCTGGACCTGTTCGGGCGCAAATGGGACCCCGTGGCCTGGGCGCCCGACGTGCTGGCCACGCGCGTCACCGCCTGGATCGGCCAGCATGATTTCTTCCTGGCCAGCGCCGACGATCAGTTGCGGGCCCGTGTCTTCGACAGTCTGGCCCGCCAGGTGCGCTTTCTGGACCATGCGGTGCCCGGCCGGCTGAAGGGCGGGCCGCTGCTGACCGCGGTGAAGGGCATGGTCTATGGCGGCCTGTGCCTTTCCGGCCTGTCGCGCGTGGCGGAACGCGCCGGCAGCCTGCTGGCCCGCGAGTTACCGCGCCAGGTGCTGCCCGATGGCGGCCATGTCGAACATTCGCCGGCCAGCCAGTTGCTGGCGCTGCGCCACCTGATCGACATGCGCGGCTGTTACCGCGCCGGGCGGGCCGACGTGCCGGAGGCGTTGCAGCACGCCATCGACCGCATGACCCCCACCTTGCGCTTCTTCCGCCATGGCGATGGCGGCCTTGCCCTGTTCAACGGGGCCCAGGAGGGGGAAGCGGTGCTGATCGACACCGTGCTGGGTCAGGCGGATGCCCGCGGCCGCCCCCTGAAATCAACACCCCATATCGGGTTCGAGCGCATCACGGCGGGCCGCACCTGCATCCTGATGGACACGGGCGTGCCACCGGCCCCGGGCCTGGACGAACATGCCCATGCCGGCACCCTGTCGTTCGAGATGAGCATCGGGCGGGAACGGCTGATCGTGAATTGCGGCGCCCATCCCGGCGACCAGGGGCCCTGGCGGGCCGCCCTGGCCGCCACGGCCGCCCATTCCACCGTCACGATCGACGATACCAATTCCAGCGCCGTGAACGACGAAGGTGGCCTGACGCGCCGCCCGTCCCGCGTGCGGTCGCTGCGCCAGGATGCGGAGGAAGGCACGCTGGTGGAGGCCCACCATGACGGCTACCAGATCCGCGGCGGCTTCACCCATCATCGCCGCCTGTTCCTGGCCGAAAGCGGGGAAGATCTGCGGGGGCAGGACACGCTGACCGGTGCGGCCGGGCATAAATTCGCCGTGCGCTTCCACCTGCACCCCGGTGTGCGCGTGGCAACGCTGGAGGATGAGGCGGCCCTGCTGCTGCGCCTGCCGTCCGGCGCCTTGTGGAAGTTCCGGGCCGGCGGGGCCGGCATCGAGACCGCCGACAGCATCTATCTGGGACAGGGCGCCGAACCGCGGCCGACCGTCCAGATCGTGCTGCGCGGCATCACGCAACTGGGCGAAACCCCGGTAAAATGGGGTTTCCGCCGCGAAGGCAGCGATATCGACAGTTAGGAACCGGACTGTCTTCCCCACCGCCGGGCCGGTTCATATGGACCGGCCCGGTTCTTTTACTTGCCACCTGGACACCAAAGACATGAGCATCGATCTCGTCCCCATCCGCCGCGCCATCATCTCCGTTTCCGACAAGACGGGCCTGATCGACCTTGCGCAGGCCTTGGCCGCGCGCGGGGTCCATATCCTGTCCACCGGCGGGTCGGCCAAGGCCATTGCCGATGCCGGCATCGACGTGACGGAAGTGTCGGACCATACCGGCTTTCCGGAGATGATGGATGGCCGGGTCAAGACGCTGCACCCGAAGATCCATGGCGGTATCCTGGCCCGCCGCGACTATCCCACCCATACCGGTGCCATGGACGCCCACGATATTCCCGGCATCGACCTTGTCGTGGTGAACCTGTATCCGTTCGAGGCGACGGTGGCCAAGGGTGCGGATTTCGAGACCTGCATCGAGAACATCGATATCGGCGGCCCGTCGCTGATCCGGGGTGCGGCCAAGAACCATGATTTCGTGGCCGTCATCACCGACCCCGCCGACTATGCCGAACTGACGGCCCAGCTGGCCACCCATGACGGGCAGACCGACCTGTCCTTCCGCCGGCGGCTGGCCGCCAAGGCCTATGCCCGGACGGGCGCCTATGACGCCGCCATTTCCCGCTGGTTCGCGGGCCAGTTGGGCCAGGAATATCCCCAGCGCCTGACCTTTGGCGGGGAGCTGCGCCAGACGCTGCGCTATGGTGAGAACCCGCACCAGACGGCCGCCTTCTATACGACCGGCGACCAGCGCCCCGGCATCGCCACGGCGACCCAGCTCCAGGGCAAGGAACTGTCCTACAACAACCTGAACGACACGGATGCGGCGTTCGAGCTGGTGTCGGAATTCGACCGCCCGGCCATCGCCATCATCAAGCATGCCAACCCCTGCGGCGTGGCCGAGGGTGACAACCTGCTGGATGCCTATACCCGCGCGCTGGCCTGTGACCCCGTGTCGGCCTTCGGCGGCATCATCGCCATGAACCGGACGCTGGACGCCGCCACGGCGGAACAAATCGCCAAGCTGTTCGCCGAAGTGGTGATCGCGCCCGACGCGGATGACGCGGCCAAGGCCTTTCTGGCCACCAAGAAGAACCTGCGCGTGCTGCTGACCGGTTCCATGCCGAACCCGGCAGAGGCGGGCCTGTTCGTGAAGTCGGTGTCCGGCGGCTATCTGGTCCAGACCCGTGACAATGGCCGCATCGCACAGGCCGACCTGAAGGTGGTCACCCGGCGCGCGCCCACCGACGCGGAGCTGGCCGACCTGCTGTTCGCCTTCCGCGTGGGCAAGCATGTGAAATCAAACGCCATCGTCTATGCCAAGGGCGGGGCCACGGTGGGCATCGGCGCCGGGCAGATGAGCCGGGTGGACAGCAGCCGCATCGCCGCCTGGAAATCGGCCGACGCCGCCAAGGCCGCCGGCCTGGAAGAGGCGGGCACGAAGGGCTCCGTCGTGGCGTCCGATGCCTTCTTCCCGTTTGCCGACGGCCTGCTGGCCGCCGCCGATGCGGGGGTGACCGCCGTGATCCAGCCCGGCGGCTCCATGCGCGATGCAGAGGTTATCGCCGCGGCCGACGAACGCGGCCTGGCCATGGTCTTCACGGGCATGCGCCACTTCCGTCACTGACCGGCAGGGCATCCGGCCGGTCAGTCGCCCATCGCCTGGCCATCGCGGCGGGGGTCGGCACCGGCCTGGATGGTCGTGGGGGTCAGGCGCAGGGCGTGCAGACCGCTATTGATGGCTTCCCGCTTCACGGCATGACCACGTTCAGTCAGGGCGGCAGCCAGCGCGTCGGCGGCGGGCGTGCTTTCCACCAGGGTGGGGCCGTTGCGGTTCAACAGGATCGGCAGGTTGATGGCGGCCTGCGGGTCCATGTCCCAGTCCAGCATGGCCACCAGCGCCTGAACGACATAGCCGATGATGGCCGTGCCGCCGGGGGACCCGACGGCCAGGACAGGCCGCCCCCCCGCATCGAAGACAATCATCGGCGCCATGGAGGAGCGGGGCCGCTTGCCCGCCGCCGGGGCGTTGGCGACGGGTCGTCCATCCTGCGTCGGCACGAAGGTGAAGTCCGTCAACTGGTTGTTCAGCACGAACCCGCCGGCCAGCAGACCGGAACCAAAAGCGAATTCCACCGAACTGGTCATGGAGACGACCATCCCGGCATTATCGACGATGGAGAAATGCGTCGTGGAGGGGATGTCCGGCCCGTCGGCCGGGGCAAAGCGGGCGCCCGTCCGGAAGGGCGGGTCGCCCGGCGCCACCTTGCCCGCCGCGGCGCGCGCCGGATCGATCCCCGCCGCCCGGTCCGCCAGATAGCCGGCATCCAGCAGGCCCCGCGTCGGCACCGGTACATGGTCGGGATCGGCGATGAAGCTTTCGCGGTCGGCATGGGCCCGGCGGCTGGCTTCCAGCAGCAGGTGCCAGGCCTGCGGGCTGTCCTTGCCCATTGCCTTCAGGTCATGACCGGACAGCATGCCCAGGATCTGCAGCACGGCCACGCCGCCCGCCGATGGCGGCCCCATGCCGCAAACCTTCCAGGTACGATAGGGTGCGCAGACACCCTCGCGTTCCACCGAGCGGTAACCGGCCATGTCCGCCAGCGTCAGCACGGGCGCGCCGCTGTCGCCGGCCGCATCGGCCACGCGCTGCACGATGGCACGCGCGATCGGGCCACGATAGAAGGCATCCGGCCCGGCCACCGCCAGCAAACGCAGGCTTTGCGCCTGTTCCGGCATGGACAGCCGTTCCCACAGGGCTGGCGGGCCGGCCCCGTCCCGGTAATAGACGCGCCGCAGGTCGGGCGAACGCCCCAGCATCCGTTCCCAGTCGGTCAATACCCCGACCATGCGCGGCCAGACCGGCACGCCCTCATCGGCCAGCGCGATGGCCGGCCCGAACAGGGTCGCCCAGGGCAGCTTGCCATGGGCGGCGTGCGCACGGGCCATCATGGCCACCACGCCCGGCACGCCGACGGCACGGCCCTGTGGCAGGGTTTCCAGAAACGGCATGGGCTGTCCATCGGGCCGCAGGAACAGGTCCGGCGTCACAGCACTGCCCGCAACCTCCCGCCCGTCATAGGTGGTCAGCCGCCCGCCCGGTTCGGCCAGCAGCATGAAAGCCCCGCCGCCCAGGCCCGACGATTGCGGTTCCACCAGGCCCAGCACCAGTTGCGTGGCGATGGCCGCGTCGACGGCGCTGCCGCCACGGCGCAGCATGTCCAGCCCCGCCTGCGCTGCCAGGGGGTTGGCCGCCACCACCATGTGCCGGCTGGCCGTCACCAGTTCACGTGTGCGGGCCGCTGAAGCCGGTTCGGGCGCCGGCTGGCTCCAGGCGGCTGGCACGGCCAGGAAAAGGGCGAATACACCCGACAGAGTGCGGCGACGCAGAACGGGACGGGGAAGGAAGGGCATGCGCTTTCCGGGCTTGCGGGGCCAGTTGCCCATGGTTACCCGGCGGAAAGCCGCATGCAAGCCGCAGGGCGGCAGCATCGCACCACCCGGTGCCTCGTCCGCCGGACCGGTGGCACGGGGGCCACACCCGCGGCATCATCTTCCGGCAATGGCCGGCGGCGGCCGCGGAAGGGCTGGTTCGTTCCGCATCCAGCCGGTCCGGCCGACCGGATCATGCGTTGGTGATGCCTGCTATCGGGAAACCGCCGCGAATCGGGAAAACAAAAAGCGGGCCACGATGGGCCCGCCCTTCAATCCGCTTCTTCAATCCGCTTCACGTCATCCAGGCCCCTCAGGCCATACGGGAGTGACACCCACAAGGCTGGCGCAAGGGGCGCCATGAGGGGGCCGGTCCGCGGAAGCCCCTCATCGCGGAGCATTCATCAAGGTGTCGGGCAACAAGGCGCCCGGACAAAGGAGGCTTCAGGCGCAAAAAAGCGCAGAGAATTTCGAGCGTGGAGACCGAAAGGAACGCAAAGATTTACAATACGCAAAAACGGGCTGGCAACGCCGTCCTTGCGGACAGCGCTGCCAAATCCCTTCAACCACGTGACGCGAGAGCGTCAGGCCATCGCGGTCGAGATCATAGGATCTCGACGCGGTTGGCCTGCGGACCCTTCTGGCCCATGCTGGTGTGCAGACGCACGCGCTGTTCCGGGGTCAGCGAGCGCACGCCGGAACGTTCCAGCGCCGTGATGTGGACGAACACGTCCTTGCCACCGCCATCGGGGGTGACAAAGCCGAAGCCCTTGTCGGCGCTGAAGAACTTCACCACGCCTTCGATCGTCTCCGTCGGGCCGGTGTCGAAATTGCGGGCCACGCGCGGACGCGGGGCCTCGCCATAACGGTCGCCACCGCCAAAGCGGTCGCCGCCGCCGAAGCGATCCCCACCACCAAAGCGGTCACCACCACCGGCACGACGCGCCGGCTGGGCGGTCGAGGTGTCGACGCTGTGGATGGAGGCGACCTGCGGCCCCTTCTGACCCTGCGACAGATCGCAGACGATGGTCGTGCCATCGGCCAGCGCGTCATGCCCGACGGACTGGACGACCGAGGCATGCAGGAAGGCATCGGGCGACCCGTCGGAAAGGGTCACGAAGCCGAAGCCCTTCGTGGGGTTGTACCATTTGACCGTGGCGGTGACGCTCCGGCGGGTGATCTGCGGGCTCTGCGGAGAACGGCGCTCGTACATGTGGTCTCGAACTCGACTGTCATAGTGTAGGGAACTTCACCGGCGGACCGGCTGCAAGGACAGTACCCTGTTCCGCGCCGCGCGGAAAGCATGTCCGCGAGGAGCCGGTCAAGCAGCCATCCCAACTTGACCCTACACCGGATATCGCCCGGATGCACTATCAAAGCCGAGGAATGTTACCGATTGATAGCAGGGCTGAGGCCGTACCTACGCAAGGACCGCATGGCCAAAAGGGGTATTCGCCACCCCTGAACACGGTTCTTTTTCCATACTTCCGTCGTAAAATACCATAATTGGTGGTCGGTCTTCACTAAAACAGCTATTAGGGACTTGTGACCCGGCATGAACCCTTGGGCATGCATGGCGGGCAAAGACTGTTTCCCGCGAAACGAGGAAACGGTAATCTACAGCTTGTCGCAATCCAGGTACGCGCCCGATCGAATCGCATGGCCGGCAGCCGCAGCACCGATGAGATGACCGCCCCCGTCCCGACGCTGAAGGAACAATTCCTGGCGTGGTGGGAAGGTATCGACGTGCCCCGGCGCGAAGCGGGAAACGATGCCGCGGCGGGCAGCGGTCGCGACGGGCCGGCCGGCAGCGCTGGCGCCGGACAGGCCGGCGGCCGGCACATGAACCGGCGGGGCAAGCCGCTCTGGACGGCCACCCGCATCGAGGTGGTGGAGAAAATCTGGGGACCCGGCTTCTCCTCCCCCGGCGGTGACGAATTCATCCCGACCATCGTGAAGCCGCTGGGCCTGAACCCGGCCATGAGCGTGCTGGACATCGGCGCCGGGCTGGGCGGCGCCAGCCGCGCCATGGCCAAGCAGTACGGCACCTGGATCACGGGGCTGGAACCGAACCCGGTCCTCGCCGAGGCAGGGATGTTCCGTTCGCAGAAGGCCGGCCTGGCCCGCCAGGCCCCCATCATGCCCATCGATCTGGAGAATTTCGCCTGGAACAAGCGCGTGGACGCCATCTTTTCCAAGGAGGCGTTCTATACGGTGCGCAACAAGGACAAGCTGATCGACAGCATAGAGGCGGCGCTGAAACCGCGCGGCCAGTTGCTGTTCACCGATTACGTCGTCGACCGCGAACAGATCCGGGGCCGCGATTTCGACGGCTGGATGAGCGCGGAACCCGTGGAGCCCACGCCCTGGACCATCGAGCAGTACGCCGCCGCCCTGGCCCAGCGGAACCTGGACATTCGCATCACGGAAGATAATTCCGACACCCAGCGCACCCTGATCCTGACCGCCATCCAGGAACTGGTGCGGCATCTGGAGACGGTGTCGATGGACCGCGACACCAAACTGGCCGTGGTGGAAGAGGTGGAAATGTGGGCGCGGCGCGTGGCAGCCCTGTCATCGGGCCTGCGCTATTACCGATTCTATGCCATGAAGCCGGCCGAATTGAGCTGACCGCAGGCCTGTCCGCAATGACGCTATGGCCGTTTTCCATGGCAATGCCGTCGCAGGCGGGGGTTGCGCGCAAACGCGGCGGCCCGCGGTTGACAGGGGGGCGGACGGCGACTATGTTCCGCGCCTCGCAAAGAATGCCTCCAGCGTCAGAGTACCTAATCATGAAGATCGTGAATTCGCTGAAGTCGATGAAGACCCGCCACAAGGCTTGCCGCGTCATCCGCCGCAAGGGCCGCGTCTACGTCATCAACAAGCTGAACCCGCGTTTCAAGGCCCGCCAGGGCTGAGTTTCCGCGTTCGGATTGGCCGGGGCGGCACCGCCCCGGCATGCTGAAACCGCGCCCCCGGGCGCGGTTTTCGCTGTTGGGGGTTCCGTTTCCCCGCCGGTCACGGCATGATTCCGCCCCGCCAGCGCGCCGGGTGCCATCGATATGGTGACACCGAATCCGGTCCGGGCCATGGCGGTATCGAACCGCCGGGCAAGGGGAAGCCATGCCATCGATGCCCAAACCCGATGCCGATGCCATCACCCGCCGGCCCGCCCTGCTGCGCCGCCTGACCGCGGCCGTGCCTGGCGGGGTCATAGCGGACGAGGTGTCGCTGCGCGCCTATGACACTGACGCCCTGGTGGCCTACCGGCAGCGGCCGCTGCTGGTCGTGCTGCCCCGCGACACGGCGGAAGTGGCCGCCGTGCTGCGCATCTGCCACGAGATGGGCGTGAAGGTCGTGCCGCGCGGCGCCGGCACGGGTCTGTCGGGTGGCGCCCTGCCGCTGGCCGATGGCGTGCTGCTGGTCCTGTCGCGCCTGTCGCGCATCCTGGCCATCGATTATGACAATCGCGCCGTGGTGGCACAGCCCGGCGTCACCAACCTGGCCATCAGCCAGGCCGTGGCGGATCGCGGCTTTTATTATGCGCCCGACCCCTCCTCCCAGATCGCCTGTTCCATCGGCGGCAATGTCGCGGAGAATTCCGGCGGCGTGCATTGCCTGAAATACGGCGTCACGGCCAACAACCTGCTGGGCATCGAGTTCGTGACGATGCAGGGCGAGGTGATGCGCCTGGGTGGCCGGCATCTCGATTCGGGGGGCTACGACCTGATGGGCGTGCTGACCGGATCGGAAGGGCTGCTGGGGGTCGTGACAGAGGTGACGGTGCGCATCCTGCCCCGCCCGGAAACGGCGCGCGCCCTTCTGGTCGGGTTCGATCGCACCATCGATGCGGCCGATACCGTGGCCGCCGTCATCGCGGCCGGCATCATCCCCGCCGGGATGGAGATGATGGATCGGCCCGCCATCCACGCGGCAGAGGATTTCGTGAAAGTGGGATATCCCCGCGACGTGGAAGCCCTGCTGATCGTCGAACTGGACGGGCCGGCGGCGGAGGTGGACGACCTGATCGGCCAGGTGGCCGCCATCGCCGGCGCCCATGGCGCCCGCCCGCCCCGCCTTTCCGGCAGCGAGGCCGAGCGGCTGGCCTTCTGGGCCGGCCGCAAGGCCGCCTTCCCCGCCGTGGGCCGGATCAGTCCCGACTATATGTGCATGGATGGAACCATCCCGCGCAAGGCGCTGCCCACCGTCCTGACCCGCATGGCGGCGATGGAGGCGGAGTTCGGCCTGCGGGTCGCCAACGTCTTCCATGCCGGCGACGGCAACCTTCACCCGCTGATCCTGTTCGATGCCAACAGGCCGGGGGAACTGGAACGGGTGGAGGCGTTCGGTGCCGCCATCCTGCGCCTATGCGTGGAAGTGGGCGGCGTGCTGACGGGCGAACATGGGGTGGGAATCGAGAAGCGCGACCTGATGGGCACGCAGTTCACCACCGATGACCTGCGCCAGCAGACCCGCCTGAAATGCGCCTTCGATCCCGATGGGCTGCTCAACCCCGGCAAGCTGTTCCCCACCCTGCACCGCTGCGCCGACAGCGGCTGGATGCGCAATGGCGGGCCGGGGGCGTTCCAGGATATTCCCCGCTTCTGACACACCCACCCCTTCTCCGGCCGGTCCGGTCAGGCCTTCACGCCGGCGAAGGGGGCCGCCTTGGCCGTCGGGTCCAGCGGCCAGCGCGGCCGGGGGGCGAAGTCCGGCCCGTCGGTCAGGCCCAGGCGCAACCGCTCCAGACCGGCCCAGGCGATCATGGCGCCATTATCGGTGCAAAGCCCCATCGGCGGGGCCACGCAATCGAAGCCACGACGGCGGCAAAGGTCGGTCAGCCGGCCGCGCAGCACCTGGTTGGCGGCCACACCCCCCGCCACGACAAGGGTGCCACCGGTGGGAAAATCCTGCTTGAACAGCTTCATGGCACGGGTGCAGCGATCGATCAGGCTGTCCCCCACCGCCTTGTGGAAGGAGGCGGCAAGGTCGGCGCGGTCGGCATCGCCCAGCGTGCCGCCCAGCATCTCCACATGCCGGCGAACGGCCGTCTTCAGGCCGGAAAAGCTGAAATCGCAGTCGGGGCGGCCCTTCATGGGCACAGGCAGGTCGAACCGGCCGGGATCGGTTGCCCCGGCCGCCGCCTTCTCCATCAGCGGGCCACCGGGATAGCCCAGACCCATGATCTTGGCGGACTTATCGAACGCCTCCCCCACGGCATCATCGATGGTGGTGCCCAGACGGCGGTATCGCCCCACCCCTTCCACGGCCAGCAACTGGCAATGCCCGCCGGATACCAGCAGCAGCAGGAAGGGAAAGGACACGCCATGGGTCAGCCGCGCCGTCAGCGCATGGCCTTCCAGATGGTTCACCGCCATGAAAGGAAGGCGCGTGACGGCGCAGATGGCCTTGGCCGTCATCACCCCCACCATCACCCCGCCGATCAGGCCCGGCCCCGCCGTGGCGGCCACCCCGTCCAGCCCGGCCAGGCCAAGGCCCGCCTGGTCCAGTGCCTGGCGCACCAGACCATCCAGATGCTGAAGGTGGGCGCGCGCCGCGATCTCCGGCACGACCCCGCCATAGGGCCGGTGATCGTCCAACTGGCTCAGCACCACATTGGACAGCACACGGCCCGGCCCCTCCCCATCGCTTTCCACGATGGCGGCGGCGGTTTCATCACAACTGGTTTCGATGCCAAGCACTTTCATGGGCCGGAACCTATCCGCCGCAGGCCCGGCCCGCAAGCGGGGCTTCCCTGACAAGCCATTCGGGGATATTGAATTGGCCATGACCACGATCCTGCGCATCGGCACGCGCGGCAGCCCCCTGGCGCTGGCGCAAGCCCACGAAACCCGCGACCGCCTGGCCGCCGCCTTCCCCGAACTGGCGGTGGACGGCGCGGTGGAAATCGTCACCTTCAAGACCGAGGGCGACCGCATCCTGGACCGCACGCTGAGCGCGGCGGGTGGCAAGGGGCTGTTCACAAAGGAAATCGAACAGGCCCTGATCGATGGCGGCGTGGATCTGGCCGTGCATTCCATGAAGGATGTGCCGACCACCCTGCCCGACGGGCTGGACATCGCGGCCTATCTCCCGCGGGAGGATCATCGCGACGCCTGGTTCAGCCACCGGGCCGCCACCCTGGACGACCTGCCGGCCGGATCGCTGGTCGGCACGGCCAGCCTGCGCCGGCAGGCCATCGTGCTGATGCGCCGGCCCGACCTGCGCGTCATCGCCCTGCGCGGCAATGTGCAGACCCGTCTGCGCAAGCTGGAGGAAGGGCAGGTCGATGCCACCTTGCTGGCCATGGCCGGGCTGAACCGGCTGGGCCTGGCCGACCGCGCCACGGCGGCACTGTCCGAAGACCAGATGCTGCCCGCCGTGGCACAGGGCGCCATCGGGATCGAGACGCGGCGCGACGATGAACGGACCAACCGCTATGTCCGCCATCTGAATTGCGCGGTGACGCAGGCGCGGGTGACGGCCGAGCGCGGCGTCCTGGCCACGCTGGACGGGTCCTGCCGCACGCCCATCGCGGCCCTGGCCCTGGTCAATGGCGATGCCCTGTCATTGCGTGCCCTGGTCGTCCGGCCCGACGGAAGGCAATGGTTCACCTGCGGCCGGGCCGGGCGCGTCACGGACGCGCTGGCCCTGGGCGTGGATGCCGGGCAGGAACTGAAGGCGAAACTGCCGGCCGCATTCTTCGCCGGCATGAACCCCGACGGACCGGTGATTTGACGGGCGTGCTGGTCACCCGCCCGCAGCCAGGCGCGGACGAGACCGCGACGGCACTGCGGAACCGGGGTTATCATCCCATCCTGGCGCCGATGCTGTCCATCCAGCCCCTGCCGGGCCCGCCCATCGACCTGTCGGGATATGACGGCGTGGCCGTGACGTCGGGCAACGGGCTGCGGGCACTGGCCGCGCGCAGCAGCGAACGCCACCACCCGCTGCATGCCGTCGGCCGCCGCACGGCGGAATTGGCGCATGACCTGGGCTTCACCAGGGTGGACCATGCGGATGGGGATGTCGCCTCGCTGACCGCCTTGCTGGCCCGATCGGGGGCCGGGCGCATCCTGCATGTGGCCGGCGCCGACATTGCCGGCGAATTGACCCCGCCCGGTGTCGCGGTGGAACGGATGACCGTTTACCGCGCCCTGCCCGCCGATGCCATCCCCGCTGCGGGACAGCAGGCCCTGCGTGACGGACAGGTGGCGTATGTCAGTTTTTTTTCGCCACGAACGGCCGCCTGCTTTGTTAGCTTGGCAGAGAAGGCCGGACTGGCACCATGGGCGGGGGGATGGACCGCCCTGTGTTTGTCGGACGCCGTGGCAAGGGCGGCAGGCAGGCTGGGCTTCGGCGCGATGCAGATTGCGGCGGCACCGGATGCCGCCTCCCTGCTGGCGCTGCTGCCGGCGGTGAAGGGGAAGAAGAATGAGTGACGCTGACAAGAACACCGTTCCCACGGGCAAGGGCATCAGCCTGGAAGACCTGGAACGCGATATCGCCGCCAGCAGCAAGAATCCACCGCCGCCACCGCCGCCCACGGCCACTGCGACGCCCGCCGGCGGGATGTCCGCCGACAAGCCCGTTCCCCCACCCCGCCCGCCCGCCCGGAGCGGCGGCGGCCTGCTGGGGGGTACGGCCCTGCTTGTGGCGCTGGGCGCCCTGGGCCTGTCAGGCTATGGCTATTGGCGGGACCATATGGCCGCCCCGCCGCCCGTTGCGGCCGATGACGGCGCCGATCTGTCCCCCCTGACGGACCGCGTGGCAGCGCTGGAGACGCGGCAGCAGGATCTGGGGGAAATGCTGGACGCCTTGTCGCGGCGCCAGGACAGTCTGGAAGCCCGGCTGGCGGCGGGAACCGCGCCCGGTACGGCCCCGGCAGCGGCGCCGACCTCAGCGGAACAGCCGGCCACCCCGGCAGAGCCCCAGGTCACCCCGTCAGAGCCCTCAGTCAGCCTGGCAGAGCCGGTGGCACCGCCGCGCGACGAGGAACTGGCCGCCCGCGTCAGCGCGCTGGAAGCGCGGGAGCCGGAGACGCCCGAGACGGTCGACCTGGAACCCCTGACCCGCCGCGTCACGGCCCTGGAAACGGTAGCGACGGAGATGATCCCGCGCGTCACCATGCTGGAGACCCGGCGTCAGATGGGCGCCGTGGGCGAGGCGCTGATCATCGCCGTGGGCCAGTTGCAGGCCGCCCTGACGGCAGGCCGGCCCTATGCCCGGGAATTGCGGGCCGCCCAGGCGCTGGCGGCCAATGACACCGCATTGCTGGACCTTCTGGCCCCGCTGGAGCAGACGGCGGAAAAGGGTCTGGCCGGCGATATCGAACTGCGGGAGAGGTTCCGCCTGCTGGCGCCCGAGGTGCTGCGCGCCGATCGTGACCGCGAGGGGGCTCCTTGGACCGACCGGGTGCTGGGCCGGCTGTCCAGCATCGTGACGCTGCGCAGCACATCCGGCGATGTCGCGGGCGATCATGCCGATGCCGTGCTGGCCCGCGCCGAGGCCGCGCTGATCGCCGGCGACCTGCCACGCGCCGTGGAGGAAATGGAGAAGCTGCCAGCCCATGCCGCCGCCCCGGCCGCTGAATGGATGAAGCTGGCCGAGGCGCGCATGGCGGCTGAGGCCGCCGCCGCGACCCTGGCCGACCTGTCCCTGGCCCGCATGACCGGCACGGAGGCCCGGTGATGCGCAAGGCCGTCTTCTTCTTCATCAAGATCGGCCTGCTGGTCGCCGCCGCCGTCTGGCTGGCACAGCGCCCGGGCCGCGTCACCATCGAATGGCTGGACCATGTGGCCGAGATGCCCGTGGGCATCGCCGCCATCCTGATCCTGCTGCTAGTCTGGCTGATCATGATGGCGACATGGGGCTGGCGGCTGCTACGCAATGGCCCCGGAATGCTGGGCCGGCGGCGCGACGCCGGCCGGCGTGAAGGCGGATTCCGCGCGCTGGGCCAGGGCTGGGTCGCGGCAGCGGCGGGCGATGCCGACATCGCCACCAAGTCCGCCCGCACGGCCGAGAAGCTGTTGCAGGAACCGGCCCTGACACTGGCTCTGTCGGCCCGGGCCGCGGAAATGCGCGGCGACGCCAAAGGGGCCGCCACCTACCGCAAGGCCATGCTGGCCAACCCGGCCACCGAACTGGCCGGCCGGCGGGCGCTGATGCAGCAGGCCATGGCCGACGGCGACCGGGCCGCAGCGCTGGAACATGCGCGCCGTGCCCTGGAACTGCGCCCCAAGGCCGACTGGCCCGCCAAGGCGCTGGCCGAACTGGAAGCCGGCGGCGGCAATTGGCTGGAGGCCGATGCCGCCCTGGCCCGCGCGCAGAAAAGCAAGGTGCTGGACAAGGCCGATGCGGGCCACCGCCGCGCCGCCCTGCTGATCGAGGAGGCGCGCCAGGCCGCTGCCGGCGGCCGGCCCGAAGCGGCCCTGCAGGCAGCCCAGGCCGCCTTCGACATGGACCCGGCCCGTGTGCCCGCCGCCAGCCTGCTGGCCCGGCTGCGCGCCAAGGCCGGCCAGCACGCCAAGGCCACGCGCGTCCTGGAACAGGCCTGGCGCCTGGGCCCGCATCCGGATCTGGCCGATGCCTGGGGCGAGACCGCGGCAGACCAGAACCCGCTGGCCCTGGTGAAGCGGTACGAGGCGCTGGTGGCAATGAAACCCGGTGCCGCCGATGCCCATGTCGGGCTGGCGGAGGCCGCGATCAAGGCGCAATTGTGGGGCGTGGCCCGCAACCATCTGGAAAAGGCGCGCGAACTGGCCCCCAGCACGCGCATCTATCGCCGTCTGGCCGATGTGCAGCAGGCGGAGCGCGGCAACGGACCGGAAGTGCAGGCCCTGCTGAACAAGGCCATGTCCGCCCCCGCCGACCCCCGCTGGCGCTGCACCCAGTGCGGCACGACGCACGGCGACTGGCACGCCGTCTGTGACGCCTGCGGGGCGGTCGACGCCATCACCTGGCCCAAGGCAACAACAAGGTAGGCGGGGCGCGCATCCCCCCTTCCCTTGCCGGCCGGGGCCGGATACATCCTTGCCGGTCGGCCCTGATACGGACCCCGTCCCATGCTGCTGCCCTTTTCCGGCGGGGTCGATGCCCTGCTGCTGCTGATCATCGCCATGGTGCTGGACGCCTGTATCGGCGACAGCGGGCTGTTGCGCCGTTTCCTGCCGGGGCCGGTCGATCTGGTTTCCAGGCTGGTCGCCATGCTCGACCGGCGGCTGAACCGCATCGACCGGAGCGATGCGGTGCGCCAGGCACGGGGCGCGCTGGTGGCACTGCTGCTGCTGCTGTTGGGGGGGCTGATCGGGTTCTGCCTGTCGGTGCTGGTCCGCACATTGCCGGCCGGCGGCGTGCTGGAACTGCTGATCGTGACCCGCTGTCTGACCCTGCGCCTGCCCTGGGGTGCGCTGGGGCGTACCGTGGCGGCACTGGAAGGCGGCAACGCGGAGGCCGCGCGTCAGGCGGTGGGCCCCCTGACCGACCGCCAGCTATGGAGCCTGGACGATCACGGCACGGTCCGCGCCGGGGTGGAGGGGGTGGCACGCGCCCTGACCCATGGCGTGGTGGCGCCATCCCTGTTCTACGCACTGTTCGGGCTGGCGGGCCTGCTGGGCTGGGCCGCCATCGACGGCACGGCGCGGGTCATCGGGCACCATGCCGGCCGCTACCGGCATTTCGGGGCCACGGCCCGGCGCCTGTCCTCCCTGATCGCTTTGCCCCCGGCCCTGCTGTCCACGCTGGTGGTGCTGCTGGCGGCGCTGTTCGTGCCACGGGCCGATCTTGTCCGCGGCATGAGCGACATGAAAACGGGGCGCGGCCATCCCATGGGCACCGATGCCCTGCCCATCGCCGCCTTCGCGGGTGTATTGGGCCTGTCGGTGGCGGGCCCGCGGCGGGAGGGGGACCGGACCATCAAGGAACCCTGGCTGGGGTCGGGCCGGGCCCGCGCCGTTCCCCGCGACCTGCGGGCGGCCATGGCGCTTTACGCCACGGCCACCCTGATCGCCGCGGGGCTGATCGTGGGGGCCGGCCTGCTGGCCGTGGGATAGGACGCGGAGCCCCCCCGGCGTCAACGCACCACGATGGTCTGCGCCGACTGCACCAGTTCGGCGGCCGACACCTGACGGGGCGGCTTCAGCAAACCCTCCGCACAGCCCGGCCGCGCATCCAGCCGCGCGATCCAGCGGGACAAGTGCGGCAGATCATCGATGGCGACGCCGGACCAATCATGCGTGCGCGCCCAGCACCAGTTGGCGATGTCCGCAATGGAAAAGTCGCCGGCCAGATATTCATGGTCCTTCAGGTGACCGTCCAGCACGGTCAGCAGGCGTTTCGTCTCCTTCTGATACCGGTCGATGGCGGCCGGTATCCTTTCCGGGAAATAGCGGTGGAAGACGTTGGCCTGCCCCATCATGGGGCCCACCCCGCCCATCTGGAACATCAGCCATTGCAGCACGCGGCTGCGTCCCTTCGGGTCGGCGGGCAGCAGGCGGCCGGCCTTTTCCGCCAGATAGACCATGATGGCCCCGGATTCGAACACCGTGAAATCCTCTGCCCGGTCGATGATGACGGGGATGCGGCCATTGGGGTTCATGGCCAGGAACCAGGGTTCCTTCTGTTCGTTCCTGGACAGCGAGATCACATGCACATTGTAGGGAAAACCCAGTTCCTCCAGCGTGCAGGAAACCTTGTGCCCGTTGGGCGTGGCGGCGGTGTAAAGGTCGATCATGACGGGCTTCCTTCCGGTTTAGCGTGGCTTTGCGGCATGATGCGCCAAGCCGCCGGGCCATGAAATGATTTAGCGCGCCTTGCCCGTCCGCCGGTCGGCCATGTACACCGGAACGACGGAACCCGAACAGCAGGCAAGCGGAACGGACCAGGGCATGGGACAAGGGCGCGAAAGCGGCTGGACGCCGATACCGGTGCATATGGTCGGCGTGCATCTGCGCCTTTCCTTCTGGCATTATCTGACGGGCATGGCCGCGCTCGGCCTGCTGGTCTTTCCACTGGCCTGGACGGCCGGCGGGGTGGCAGAGACCGTGACCGGCCTGATGGACCTGCCGCCGGGCGCGCCCGCCGTCCGCCGCATCGCCGACCTGATGGCCCTGGCCGGCATCATTCTGCTGCTGCGGATCATCCTGGGTCTTCAGGGCCGGTCGCTGATGAGCGTCGTGGCCCCGCAGCAGCATCTGGACTTGGGCATGATGGCGCGCTCCGCCGCGACCTATACGCTGGCCTTCACCCCCATCCTGGTCATGGCCGTGATGAGCGGGCAATTGGGACTGGGCAACTGGCGGGCAGCGCTGGCCCTGCTGCCGGTCATGCTGGTGCTGGTGGCCCTGCAGGCCACGGCGGAGGAGATGGTCTGCCGCGGCTACATGACCCAGGGGTTCCAGGTGCTGTTCGGGCACGCGGCCATGGCCGCCCTGCCCGTGGCCGTCATCTTTCTGCTGCTGCACGATACGGGCGGATGGGATACGGGCTGGGACCGCAAGGCCAACATCCTGACCATCAGCCTGGCCCTGTCCTGGCTGACCGTGCAATGCGGCCGGCTGGAACCGGCCATGGGCGTGCATTTCGCCCACAACATCATCATCTTCACCCTGGTGGCGCAGCCCGATTACGGGCTGCCGTCGGTCAGCGGCTTTACCGAGCCGCCACCCCAGAAGCCCTTCAGCGCCGATGCGCTGCTGGTCCAGACGCTGGTCTATGGCGCGGTCTGCGCCAATTACTGGTTCATCGGCCTGCGCACCGGCTTCGTGGCCAGCGGCTGGCAGGCACAAGGAACGGACCCGTCATGACGAGCATCCCCCTTCTCCAGGCGGGACAGGCCACGGGCCAGACGCCCCTGCGCTATCTGGCCGGTCTTGTCCTGACGCTGCTGGGCACGCTGCTGCTGGCCCTGCCTGTCGTGCTGGGGATACAGGCGCTGATGCGCCAGCGTGGGCATGTCGCCTTCCTGGACAGCTATCTGCTCCTGGGCGTCAACGCCCTGGTCATTCCCGTCCTGTGGCTGGTGATGGCCAAGCTGCACCGCCGGCCCTTCATGGACATGATCGCACCGGGCCGCCGCTTCGACACGGGCATGCTGGCGCGCTCGGCCCTGGTCTTTGCCGTGCCGTTGCTGGTGCAGGTGGGCTGGGGCCTGCTTGCCGGAGACCTGCGGCAGGCGGATACGCCGGCCGCGCTGTTCCTGGCCCTGCTACCGCTGACGCTGTTGCTGTTCCTGGCCCAGGCCTCTGCTGAGGAACTTCTGTTTCGCGGCTATCTGGCCCAGGGGATGCAGGTGGCATTCCGCCATGCCCTGCCCGGTGCCCTGATCGGGGCGGCATTGTTCACCGCCGCGCATGAAGGCAGCGGCAACCAGGCCGTCTGGACGCAGCGCGCCGCCATCATGGTGATGGCCCTTTTCCTGTCCTGGACGACGGTACGCTTCGGCCGGCTGGAAGCCGCCATGGGCGTCCATATCGTCAACAATATCCTGTTTTCCATCTTCATCGGCGGCAGCGCCCTGCCCTTCCCCGGCGTGACCACCCTGACCGATCCCGACCCGCCGGATTTCCAGGGCGTGGCGGAGGTGCTGGAATTCGCCGCCGTGCAGGCCGCGACCATCGGCTTCTACTGGCTGGCGGGGGTGCGCACGGGCTTCATCGCGCGGGGCCTATCGCCGCGTCAGGCTTGACCCCAGGGCCGCGATACAGACCAGCGCGATGGCGACCAGGGCGGCCAGCGACAATCGTTCCCCCAGCAGCAGCAGCCCGGCCAGCGCGGCCAGGGCCGGCTCCATGGCCATCATGATGCCGAACAGCGCCGTCGATACCCGCCGCAACGCCAGGAATTCCAGAATGTAGGGCAACAGGGTGGAGAACAAGGCCACAGCCGCGACCTGCAGCGCGAGGGCCGGGGTGGCAAGATAGGGTCCCGCCGCCGGAAGGCCCACCGGCGCCGTGAACAGCGCCGCAGCGGCCAACGCCAGTGCCAGCCCCGACATGCCGGGGATCAGCCGGCCGGTGCGCTGCGACAGAAGGATATAGCCGGCCCAGCCCACGGCCGTGATGCCCGCGAACATCAGCCCCAGCGGGTCCAGCGACGCCGCACCCGTCAGCGGGGTCAGCAGCAGCACCCCGCCCAGCGCCAGCACCGGCCACAGGAAATCCAGCGGCCTGCGGCTGCCCAGCAGGGCAACGGACAGGGGTCCCAGGAATTCCACGGCCACGGCCACGCCCAGCGGCAGGCGTTCCAGCGCCAGGTAAAAATTGGCGTTCATGACGGCCAGCGCGGCGCCCAGGCCCAACGCGGCCGCCCATTGCGCACCTGTCAGGCGGCGCGGATCCGGCCGCACCCAGGCCAGCAGCACCAGGGCCGACAGCAGATTGCGCAGGAAGGCCAGCCCCAGAATGTCATGCCCCTGCGCCAGTTCCTTGGCCAAGGCGCCGCCGATGGGCGGCATGGAAACCGACAGTACCAGCAGCAGCGGGGCCAGCAGGGTCAGCCGGTCGGGCCGGGCCGACACCGGCGACGTCATGGCAGCAGCCCCAGGCCCATGTCCCAGAACCCGGCCTCCAGCCGGCTGGCGGCATCGAAGCTGCGCGACAGGTCGGCGAACCGCGCAGCACCGCCGCGCGTGGCCGACAGCCGGTCCAGCAATGCCACCTGCCCCGCCGCCACGGCCCGGTATTCCGGATCGGCATACATGGCGATCCAGTCGCCATAGGGGTTTCCCGACAGTTTCGTGGCCGGATCGGACAGCAGGTTGGCCGCGATCTCCGCATAGCCGATGATGCAGGGGGCCAGCGCCACATGCAGGTCCAGCAGGTCACCGGCCAACCCGCGCTCCAGCACGAAGCGCGTATAGGCCAGGGTGCCCTGCGCTTCCGCCGTGGCCTGCATCGCCGCCTCGTCCAGGCCCCAGCCGGCGCAATATTTCACATGCAGGCCCATTTCCAGATCCAGGATGGCCGCCATGGAACGGGCCGCCGCCCGCATGTCGGCCAGATTGTCGGCCTTGAAGGCGGCCAGCGCATAGGCGCGGGCGAAATGGATGAGGAACAGGTAATCCTGCACCAGATAATGCCGGAAGCATGCTTCCGGCAGGGTGCCGTCGCCCAGACCCGCCACGAAACCGTGCCGGACATAACGGTCCCAGGATGGCCTGCACGCGGCGCGCAGCCGGTCGAACAGGCCATCGGGCGTTGCCAGATCGGGCAGGGTCCGGGGGGACGGGGCCATCGGGGACCTTACTTGGCGCCCGGCAGCTTCACGGTCAGGCCGTCCAGTTCCGGCACCATCCGGATCTGGCACCCCAGACGGGAGGTCTTGGTCAGGCCGAAGGCGAGGTCCAGCATGTCCTCCTCATCCTCCTCCGCGTCGGGGAGCAGATCGTACCATTCCGGCGTGACGATGACATGGCAGGTGGAACAGGCCAGCGATCCCTCGCACGCACCTTCCAGGTCGATATCATGGCGGCGGGCCACCTCCAGAATCGACAGGCCTAGGGGGGCATCCACCTCGCGGCGGGTGCCATCGGTCTCAATGAACACCATCTTCGGCATTGCGCCAGCACTCCCAAACCAGACAATGCCGATGTGTTACGAAGCCGCGGCGACGGAGTAAAGCACCGTTTCGGCAGGGATGACCGCCATTGCGACGGTGGTCACGGACGGCGCGGGCGACAGGCGGACGCGCGCCCACGCGGAAACCGGCGGGACGGACAGCGAAACGGGCGGGCCCGGCGGCACCGCCCGTTTCCTGAAGGCCAGGCTTGCGGCCCGTCAGCCAGCGGCGGCACCCGCCGGCTTTGACAGGGCCACATCCAGGTAATCATCAACGATCCGGCCCAGATCGTCGGCCTTCTCGTTGAAAAAGTGGTTGGCCCCTTCGACACGGCGGTAATCGATCTTGATGTCCTTCTGCGCCGACAGCTTGTTGACCAGCCGCGTCACCGACGCCTCGGGGACGATCTCGTCCCGGTCGCCATGCACGATCAGGCCGGAGGCAGGGCACGGCGCCAGGAAGGAGAAATCGAACATGTTGGCCGGCGGCGCGATGGACAGAAAACCGTCCAGTTCGGGCCGGCGCATCAGCAATTGCATCCCGATCCAGGCACCGAAGCTGAACCCGCCGATCCAGCAGGAGGAGGCATTGGGATTGTAGGTCTGCAGCCAGTCCAGCGCGCTGGCCGCATCGGACAATTCCCCCTCCCCCCGGTCATAGGTGCCCTGACTGCGGCCCACCCCGCGAAAATTGAAGCGCAGGGCGGAAAAGCCACGCTTGGTGAAGGCGTGGAACAGGGTATAGACGACACGGTTGTTCATCGTGCCGCCATGCTGCGGGTGCGGATGCAGCAGCAGCGCCACGGGCGCATTCGGCAGCTTGCTGTGGGAGTAGCGTCCTTCCAGCCGGCCCGCCGGGCCGTTCATGATCACGTCAGGCATTGCTTCACCGGTCCCGGTCAGACATGCATGGGGCAAGGATCAGGGCGGGAACGGCATCGGCCACGGCACCGCCCGAAGCCTTGCGGCCCTGGTGCATGAGCAATTCTTGACCGTCCATCCCTGTCATTCTATAGGATGCCTCAAGGCGGGGAGTGGGCCGTCGACACGCGCCGGACAAGGACGCGCCCCGCCGTCCACGGGACTGTCCCAAAGCGTTAACCGCGATGGGACGGGGGCGGACTATACCACAGCGCCCATGTTCGTGTTCAAGCCTCTTCGCAGGGGCAAATCAAGCCTTTGGCGGAAAAACAGCCGATGCCGGCCCCCCTTTACCTCGACTGGAACGCCACCGCACCGCTGCGCGCCACCGCCAGAGCCGCCATGGTCGCCGCGCTGGACGTGACGGGCAACCCTTCCTCCATCCACAATCATGGCCGCCGGGCCCGCCGGCTGGTGGAGGATGCGCGCGAGCAGGTGGCCGCCCTGGCCGGGGTGCCACCGGCCTGGATCACCCTCACCGGGGGCGGGACGGAGGCGAACAACCATGCCCTGGCCCTGGCGGCACCGGCGGGCCGCCGGCTGCTGCTGGGCGCCACGGAGCACCCATCGGTGGCCGGATGCGGCGGGCCGGGGGCCGGCATCCTGCCCGTGCGGCCCGACGGGCTGATTGATCTGGAGGCATTGGACCGGCTGCTGGCCGCCGACCCCGCCCCCGCCCTGGTCAGCATCCAGGCCGTGAACAGTGAGACAGGGATCATCCAGCCGCTAGCCGCCATCGCTGCCATCGTCCATCGCCATGGCGGCTGGCTGCACAGCGACGCGGTGCAGGCCGCAGGCCGCATCGGCTTGGACATGCAGGCCATCGGGCTGGACCTGGCGACGCTGTCTGCCCACAAGATCGGCGGGCCGCAGGGCGTCGGCGCCCTGCTGGCCGCCCCATCGGTGCCGCTGGTCCCGCTGCTGTGCGGCGGGGGCCAGGAACGGCGCATGCGGGCCGGAACGGAAAATGTGGCCGGCATCGCCGGATTCGGCGCGGCGGCGCGCGAGGCACTGGCCGGACTGGACGGCTATGCCGGCATCGCCACCCTGCGCGACAGGCTGGAGGCAGCCGTGCGTCAGGCGGCCCCGCAGGTGCGCATCATCGGAACCGGCAGCCCGCGCGTGGCGAATACAAGCTGCCTGGCCCTTCCCGGCATGGCCGCCAACAGCCAGTTGATGGCCTTCGACCTGGCCGGCATCGCGGTGTCGGCGGGGTCTGCCTGTTCATCGGGCACGGTCAAATCCTCCCCCGTGCTGGAAGCCATGGGATATGGGGAGGAGGTGGCCGGCTCCGCCATCCGCGTCAGCCTGGGTTGGGACAGCGGCGACCGGGATATCGACAGGTTTCTGGCCACCTACATCCCGCTGACCGGCCGCGCCCGGCCCGCCGGCTGACGACGCCGCCGTTCCACCCGTTGAAGGAAGACGCCCCTTGGACGCCCCCCTTTCCTGCTGGCACTGCGCCGGCAACGTCTCGGCCCGCGCCCTGTTCTGCCATGGCTGCGGTGCCATCCAGCCGCCGGGGGCCGCCGATCCCTTCACGCGGCTGGGACTGGTAGCGTCATTTGAACTGGACATGGCCGCGATTGACCGGCAACTGGCCGGCTTCGCCCGCATCCTGGCACCGGCCCGCTTCGCCGCCAGGGGTGAGGCGGCCGCGGCCCATGCCGCCGCCCACCGGCAGGCCCAGACGCGGGCGGCGGTCGTGCTGCGCGATCCCGCAGCCCGTGCCCGCGCCCTGCTGGACCTGACCGGCGATGCCCCGGCCCGGCCGGCCAATGGCGGGCCATGGGAAATCGCACTGGCCGCAGCCCCCGACGCCGGTGCCCGCACCCGGGCCCTGGAAGCGGTGAAAACGGAGATGCAGGGCGAATTGCGCCTGCTGCTGGATGCCTTCCGCCTGGGTGATCCGACCCTGGCCGCGACCCGGCTGGCCCGGGTGGAGGCCATGGCCATGGCGCTGGATGCGGCCCGCCGCGCCGGGTAGAGGCCGCCGCACCGGCCCCTGCTAAACCATCGCGGCCGGTGCCGGTCCGCCCGTGGCCCAGTCCAGCAACTGCACGACATGCAGAACGGGCAGGGCCGTGCCTGATCCAATCTGCGTCATGCATCCGATATTGCCGGCCGCCACGACATCGGGGCGCGTTCCTTCGATGGCCGCCACCTTGCGGGCCCGCAATTGGCCGGCCAGGTCGGGCTGTAAAAGATTATAGGTGCCGGCCGACCCGCAGCAGATATGGCCTTCCGGCACATCCAGAACCGTGAAGCCCGCCGCGCGCAGCAGGTCGCGCGGCGCATCCTTCACCCTTTGCCCATGTTGCAGGGAGCAGGCGGCATGATAGGCGACGCGCAGCGGCCGGGGCGGGGTGATGCCGGCGGGCAGGCCCAATTGGGCCAGCACCTCCGTCACGTCGCGGGCCAGGGCCGCGATGCGGGCCGCCGGCCCGGCCAGTGCGGCATCATCGCGGAACATATGGCCGTAATCCTTCACGGTGGTGCCGCAGCCGCTGGCCGTGACGATGACGGCGTCCAGGCCGGGCCCTTCCACCTCCGCCATCCAGGCGCGGATATTCGCGGCGGCGAAGGCATGGCCGTCATGGCCCATATGATGGGTCAGCGCCCCGCAGCAGCCCACCCCCTTCGCCACCACCACCTCCACCCCCAGGCGGGTCAGCAGACGGATCGCCGCTTCATTGATGGCGGGGTCCAGGGCGGGCTGCACGCAGCCGGGCAGCAGGCCGACGCGCATCCGCCGCCGCCCCTCGGCCGGGAAATGGGCCGGTCCTTCCTGTGCCGTGCGCCCATGGATGCGGGCCGGTGCCAGGTCCAGCATGCCGCGCATCGCGCGCGGCAGCAGGGTCCGGAACGGCCTTGCCACCCGCGCCAGACCCATGGCCGCCCGGAACCGCCCCGGATGGGGCAGGGTCAGGCGCAGGGCCAGCCGGCGCAGCCTGTCCGGCAGCGGCCGGCGGCCCGTCCGTTCGATATGCGCGCGCGCATGGTCAACCAGATGCATGTAATGCACACCCGACGGGCAGGTCGTCATGCAGGACAGGCACGACAGGCAGCGGTCGATATGGTGGGTTTCCACCGGGCCGGCCGGCCGGTCGCTCTCCAGCATGTCCTTGATCAGGTAGATGCGGCCGCGCGGGCTGTCACGCTCATCTCCCGTCAGCAGATAGGTGGGGCAGGTCGCCGTGCAGAAGCCGCAATGGACGCAGGCGCGCAGGATGCGCTCGGCCTCCGCCGTGCCGCTGTCGGCCAGTTGCGCCAGGGTGAAATGCGTCTGCATGCCGGTCAGAACCCCATGCGGCCGGGGTTGAGCAGATTGCCCGGGTCGAACTGCGCCTTCACGCGGGCGGTCAATGCGGCCAGGGCGGGCGCCGGCGGGTGGAAGACCGGCACCGTTTCCTTCACGGCGTCGGAAGCCCGCATCAAGGTGGCGTGGCCATCGCCCCCCACGGCGCCCCCCACGGCACCGCGAACGATAGCGGCGCCGGCATCGGTCATACCGGCAGGCAGGCCCAGCCAGACCAGCCCGCCGCCCCAATCCAGCCAGCCCCGCGCGCGCGGAACCCGGGCCCGCACCGCTTCCAGCACATCCATGCCCGCCATGGGCGGCACCGACAGGCGCCAGACATCCAGGTCGGGCCGGTCGGCCAGCGGCAGCGCATCGCGCAGCCCGGCCCAAAGAGCCGCCGTCTCCCCACCATCCAGCACACCCATGGCGGCCCGTCCCGCCAGCAGCCGTTCCAGCGTGGCCAGCCGCGCCGCCACCGACGCCGCAACCCCGTCAAGGCGCAGCAGCACGCAGGGTGTGCGGTCGGGCAGCAGGTCGTGCAGCGGCAGGCCGGCCGGTGTCCAGGCGGCGGCCGCCACCTCCGCCGCCGATCCCAGCGCATCGGCCAGGGCGCGGGTGGCGGCGGCCCCGTCGATCCCGGCCAGCACCAGGGTGCGGGACACGGGTGGGGCCGGCAGCACCTTGACCACGATCTCCACCATCACCCCCAGCGTGCCATGCGCACCCGTCAGCAACTTGGGCAGGTCGAAGCCCGTGACATTCTTCACCACCCGGCCGCCGGCCCGGAAAAGCTCCCCCCGCCCTGACAGGGCCGTCATGCCCAGCACATGGTCACGGCAGGCCCCGGCACGCAGGCGCCCCGGCCCCGACAGGGCGCAGGCCACCACGCCGCCCAGCGTCCCCTGCCCCGCCGCCCGGCCGTAAAGCGGCCCCAGGTCCGGCGGCTCGAACGCCAGCGTCTGGCTGCGCGCTGCCAGCGTCGCCTGCAGAACCGTCAGGGGCAGTCCCGGCTCGGCCACCAGGACCAGTTCCTCCGGCTCATAGCTGATGATGCGGTCCAGGCCGGCCACGGACAGGTCCGCCGCCGCCGTCACGGCATGGCCGAACCCCGCCTTGCTGTCCGCGCCCGCGATACGCAGGGGCGTGCCGGCACGGATGGCATCGGTCAGGTCGGCAAGGGTCGGCGGCATGGTCGCGATCGGCGGTGGAAACGGATGGCGGCATTCTTGTCCTGCATCCGGGCGGGCGCAATATCAATCCCGCCAGATGGAAAAGGGGCGGCAGCCTGCGCCACCGCCCCTTGACCGTCCCATATCCCCGCACGCGGAGGGGCTCGTCACATATTGGGATAGTTCGGTCCCCCGCCGCCTTCCGGCACGGTCCAGACGATGTTCTGCAGCGGGTCCTTGATATCGCAGGTCTTGCAATGCACGCAGTTCTGCGCGTTGATCACGAAGCGCGGGTTGGACCCGTCATCATCCCGCATCACCTCGTACACCCCGGCCGGGCAGTAACGCTGCGCCGGTTCGTCATAATTGGGCAGGTTGTACGCGATGGGGATGCCGGGGTCCTTCAGCTTCAGGTGCGCCGGCTGGTCTTCCTCGTGATTGGTGTTGGAAATGAACACCGAGGACAGCCGGTCGAAGCTGATCACGCCATCGGGCTTGGGATACTTGATCTTCCGCGCCATGTTGGCGGGAACCAGGCTTTCATTGTCCGGCTTGGCATGGTGCAGGGTGTAGGGCAGCAGCTTGCCCAGCCCCAGATCATGCGCCCACATCTGGATGCCGCCATGCAGATTGCCCAGCATAAGCCCGGCCTTCAGGCCCGGCTTGACGTTGCGGACCTTGTACAGATCCTCGTAAACCCAGCTTTGCTTCCACGACGCCTCATAGGCGTCCAGCGTGTCGCCGGACCCCACGCCGGATGCCAGCCTGGCGAACGCCGCCTCGGCCGCCAGCATGCCCGTCTTCATGGCATTATGGGTGCCCTTGATGCGCGGCACGTTGACGAAGCCGGCCGAACAGCCGATCAGCGCCCCGCCGGGGAACACCAGCTTCGGCACGGATTGCAGCCCGCCCTCATTGATGGCGCGCGCGCCATAGGACAGGCGCTTGCCGCCCTCCAGATATTTGCGAACGAACGGGTGCTGCTTGAAGCGCTGGAACTCCTCGAACGGCGACAGATGCGGGTTCCAGTAATCCAGGTTCACCACGAAGCCGATCGACACCTGGTTCTCTTCCAGATGGTACATCCAGGAACCGCCGGCCGTCTTGGAATCCAGCGGCCAGCCCTGGGTGTGGATGACCAGACCCTGCTGATGCTTTTCCGGATCGATCTGCCACAGTTCCTTGATGCCGATGCCGTATTTCTGCACGTCGCAGTCGGAGCGCAGATCGAACTTCTCCATCAGCAGCTTGGACAGGTTGCCGCGCACGCCTTCCGCGAAGAAAGTATACTTGCCGTGCAGTTCCATGCCGGGCGTGTAGTTGGCCGTCGGCTCGCCATCCTTGCCGATGCCCATGTCGCCGGTGGCCACACCCTTGACGCTGCCATCCTCGTTGTAAAGCACCTCCGCGGCGGCGAAGCCGGGATAGATCTCAACGCCCAGTTCCTCCGCCTGGCCCGCCAGCCAGCGGCAGAGATTGCCCAGCGAAATGGCGTAGTTGCCGTCATTATGCATCAGCGGCGGCAGCAGGAAGTTCGGAACGCGGATGCCACCCTTTTCCGACAGCATGTAGAAGCGGTCGTCGGTGACGGGGGTGTTCAGAGGGGCGCCCTTTTCCTTCCAGTCGGGGATCAGTTCGGTCAGCCCCCGCGGATCGATGACGTTGCCCGACAGGATGTGGGCCCCCACCTCCGATCCCTTTTCCAGGACGCAGACACTGACCTCCTGACCCTTTTCCGCGGCCAGTTGCTTCAGCCGGATCGCCGCGGACAGGCCCGAAGGCCCCGCGCCGACGATCACGACATCATATTCCATCGATTCGCGTTCCATACCCCGTCCCACCGCTTCCATTACAGCCCGCACCGGCCGGCGGGACCTTGTCATGCGGTCCCTGCGATCCAGCCATGGCGCGGCTGCCGGCCCATCCAGCGGGGCCGGTCCTCTACGACGCTGTTAAGACAGCATAGGCGGATGGTAGGGTCAAACCATGATTGGGCTTGCAGAATCCGTATCGGCCCTGCGCTTCCTGCTGGATGCCGGGGTTGACGAGGCGATCGAGGACACGCCGACCGACTGGTCGGCCGTGGCCATCAGGGCGCGCGGCAAGGCGGCCGGTGCGTCACCGCCCCCCGCCGCACCCCAACCGGCCGCCTCATTGCCGCCGGATCGGGGTCCGGGACCGGCCGCGGGACCAGCAGAGAATGCACAACAGGCTAAAATCGGGAACATACCTCCCCTTGGCGCGAACGAAGCCGGACAGTCGGCGCGCGCCGCGGCGGCCGCAGCCCATGACCTGGATTCGCTGAAGACGGCGCTGGCCGCCTTCGATGGCTGTGCGCTGAAGAAGACGGCCACCAATCTGGTGTTCGGCATGGGCAGCCGGCAGGCCCGCATCATGCTGGTCGGCGAGGCGCCGGGCGAGAACGAGGACCGGCAGGGCCTGCCCTTCGTGGGGCCCGCGGGGCAGTTGCTGGACCGTATGCTGGCCGCCATCGGGCTGGACCGCCATGCCGAAGACCCGGCCAAGGCCGTCTATATCACCAACATGCTGCCCTGGCGCCCGCCCGGCAACCGCAGCCCGACCGACAGCGAGATCGCGGCCTGCATGCCGTTCATGGTGCGGCATATCGAATTGCTGGCGCCCGACTTCCTGATCTTCGCCGGCGGCATCAGTGCCAAGGCCATGCTGAACCGTACCGAAGGCATCACGCGCCTGCGCGGCCGATGGTTCGATTACGGATCGGCCGGCCTGCGCAAGTCGGTGACCGCCATCCCCATGCTGCACCCCGCCTATCTGCTGCGCAACCCGGCCGCCAAGCGGGAAGCCTGGAAGGACCTGCTGGCCCTGCGGCTGCGGCTGGACGGGGCGGACGCGGGCTGATGCGCCCTCAGGCCGCGTCCGGCACGCCGTCGGCCAGGCCGGCCAGCATCAGCGCACCGGTGGCCAGATGTTCGGCCGCCGTCACGGGGGACAGGTTGTAAAACCCCTTCCAGGCCGTTGCCCCGTTGGGATCGCCGATGCCCGGATGCTTCAGCGACCAATGCCGCGCCACCGCCGTGGCGATGATACGGTCGGTGGAAATCAGGCCGGGCAGCCGCACCTCGCTATGCACCGACAGCATCTCCGACACCGCCCACAGCGCCTCCACCGTCAATTGCCGGTATTCGGGGTTCATGATGCGATCCAGCCGGCTTTCCACCTCGCGCGCGAAGTCGCGCTCGCCGGGGGTGCGGTCGGCGCGCAGGGTGGCGCTGTCCAGGCGCATGTCATGGTTGGTGGGATCGGCGATGATCAGGCCGTCGCCATGGCGCAGCAGACCCCAGACGCGGTGGAAGAATTCGTCGGGCACGGGCAGCAGGGTGCCGGCCGTGTCGCGCCAGCCCCACCAGTCCCCGCCCGTCAGGATGTGGGCCGACCAATGGTCCCCCTCCATGGCGAATTCCGGCCGGTCCACGGCGCAGGCCCGCGACAGGACGGGCAGACAGAAATCCCCCGTCATGCCGGGACAGCGGGAAATCAGCCGGCGCAAGCGCGTCAGGATCGTGTGCGGTCCCTCGCCCTTCAGCATCTCCAGCGCCGCGGCCTCCGACACGCCGCGCTGCCGGCCGACGGACCGGACCAGCAGGCCCAGCAGATCGGCTGGCCGGGCCGACAGGGTATAGCGGAACAGTTCGGGGCTGGCCTTGATCAGCGTGCCGCTGAACAGCAGCATCTCTTCCCGCAGCATCAGCGTCGCCGGGTCGCCGCCGATGGCGGCCAGCCGGTGACTGATCTCCGCATTCGCCAGTGGCCGGTCGACGACCGCGCCCGCCCGCGCACAGTCGCCCAGAATCACGTGTTTCTGCCGGACCACGATCTCCTTCACCGCGTCCTGCAGGCGTTCGTCATGCCGGTCCATCAGCCAGGCCAGCGGCCGGACGATGTCCCAGTGCCCGGCATGGCCGGCGGCGCGGTACAGATCCTCCGCCCGCTGCCACAGGGGCCGGCTGTCGCCATCGGGCACGAAATCACGCCCCTGGCGCTGCCAGAGCAGCGAGAGCATCAGCAGGTGCCAGTCGGCCCGCCGCTCCCCGTCCAGCGACCGGGCAAGCCAGGGCGTGTCCCCCTCCTCGATCCAGCGGCGATCCTCCGCACCCGGCGGCGGGGCCGCGAAATCGAAACCGGCACCGGCATCGCGCGCCCGCACGGGCCGGGCGGAAACCGGGCAGGAAGGCGCAATCTGGTCGAAGGCGATGATGCGGGACCCAGCATAGGTGTCGGCCAGATCGCCGCCACGCACCACCAGGTCCGGCACCCTGCCCGCCAGCAGATCGGCCAGCGTGCGGGCCAGTTCGGCGAACCCCTCGCCCGCCGCCATGCCCTTGGACACGGGAAAGACCAGCAACGGCGGCTTGGTGAAGGTCCAGGTGCGGTTGATATAGGCGATTTCCGACAAAAGCCGTTCGACCAGGAACCGGTGGTCATAGGTGAAATAGAAACCGTCCTGTTCATCGACGAAGGTGGGCACGATGACGGCCGGCTGCCCCGCGAAGCGGAAGCCGTTGGCCGTGATCAGCGTGCCCAGCCGGCGCGGCGGCCGACCGGAAAGCCCCAGCGCCTCGCAGCGCCCCAGTTCGGCCAGCGCCCCGACCAGCACATCGACATGGCAGATATGGATGGAGCCACCGCCTTGGGACAGGGTCTGGCAGAAGACGCCATGGCCGCGCAGTTCGGCCTGCACCGGCTCGTCCTCAGCCAGGACGACCAGACGCAGCGGCACCGGCGGCTTGGGCTTCAGCTTGGCCCGCCGGTTCAGCGGATCGACGTCGCCGGCCGACAGATACCCCTCGTCCAGCAGCAGGCCCATGATGAACAGGCTTTGCGCCCACAGCAGCGGCACATTGTCGTTGGGGATGCGCGCCTGGCTGCCGGGGCTGGCGCGCTCCGCCTCCACCGTGTCGGCGGGCACGATGTAAAGCTCCGGCAGCAGCGTGTCGGACCCGCGCTCCACCAGCAGCCCTTCCAGCCGCTCGCGCCATTGCGCCGCCCCGCGCGCATCCCCTGTCAGCAGGGCCGTGACGTAGAAATAGGTGAAGAACAGCGGCCATTCGCTTTCAATGCCACGGAACCGCTCCAACTCGCCCGCCTCGTAATGCAGGCGGGAATGATCCTCCAGCACGGTCTGGTGCCCGTCGGTCAGGAAGCGTTTGCAGCCATAGGGGCCGCCCAGCTTCGACAGGATCTCCGCGCGCGTGCGCTCCACCAGATCAGGCACGTCGACGGCGAAGCCGGGCCAGCCGATGATGGCCAGCAGGGCGGCATCCACCTCCTTCGATCCGGACTCGCGCGGCAGCAGTGCCTCCACCGTGGCCCGGGCCCGCGCGATCTCGTCCGGCACGGCGTGGATGACGGCAACCCGGCCCCCATCCTCCCCGAACAGGTCCAGCCCCTGCATGGCCTCCATGGCGGCCTTGGCCATGCCGATGGAACTGGCGTTCAGTTCCACAGCCCCGTCATTGATCTTGCGTCCCCGCTCCCAGATGCCGAAATCGGCGATGCGATAGGCGGGACCGATGTAATGGACAAGGTTCTGGACGAAGGCCACCTCGTCCATCGTGTAGATCAGCGACATGCCGGACCGCGTCATCTGCGCCAGCATCAGCAGGAACAGCGACGTCGCGTCGATCTGGAGATGTCCCCAGCCATCGTCAGCGGCGACGGCCTCGCCCGTGCTGGCCGAATAGATGGCGTGCAGGCTGTCCAGGGGCGCCTGGGTCTGCTTGAACCGTTCCACCTTCGCGGCCTGACGCATCATGGCCTGCAAAAGGCCCCGCATGGTCTTCACCACGCTTTGTTCCAGAAGGCGGGCGCGTGCCGCGCTGTCGCCGCGGCGGCGATAGGCCAGCGACAGGGCCCAGGGACCGATGATGGAATAGACATTGTCGCGCACCCAGGCATGGGTGTAGTTGCCATGCACCGTCACGGCCGTGGAGGCCGGCAACAACCCGGTGATGGGGTGCTGGCGGGAAAGGATCACCCGGTTCACATGGTCGAACAGCCGATCCAGCGCGGTCTTGGCCGCCTGCGGTCCCTGCTTGCCGATCCCCCGTGGCAATGGCGCTTCCGGCATCTGTCCCCCGTAACAACAACGCCCGCTTCCTGATCCCAAGACTGTAACAGCGTTACCGGCGCGCGCAACTGTTGCAATGCAACATGGGTTGCGAAATCATGGGCGCCATGGGTCGGCCTGATAGGAATGGCGGCCCCTTGCCCGCCGCCCCCTCCGCGTTTGCGACCAGCCCCAGGAAAGAACCGGCCCCATGATCAACCAGCGCGCCAGCGGCATCCTTCTGCACCCGACCTCGCTGCCCGGCGGGCATGGCATCGGGGACATGGGGCCGGCTGCCCGCACCTTCCTGGCGCAACTCCAGGCTGCGGGGCAAACCATATGGCAAATCCTGCCGCTGGCCCCGACCAGCCTGGGCAACAGCCCCTATTCGGCCCTGTCCAGCTTCGCCGGCAACCCGCTGCTGATCAGTTTCGACGATCTGGTGGCCGACGGGCTGGCCGATTCCGCCCTGCTGGACCGTCTGCCCGGAAACGGGCCGGAGCGGGTGGATTATGACGGGGTGGCCGCCATGAAGCTGGCCTCACTGGACATCGTGGCCGGCGATTTCCTGAAACGGTCGTCCGATGACGAGGAGTGGGGCGATTTCGAGCTGTTCCGCGCCCGCAACGATGCCGAATGGCTGGATGATTATGCGCTCTACACCGTGCTGAAGGCCCGCCACCAGGGCAGGGCGTGGCCGGAATGGAACGCGCTCTACATCGCGCGCGATCCCATCGGCATCGGGGAAGCCCGGCATACGCTGTCCTTCGACATCAAGAAGGTGAAGGTGCAGCAGTTCCTTTTCTTCCGGCAATGGATGCGCCTGAAGAAGGAGGCCAACCAGCGCGGCATCCACATCATGGGGGATATCCCCATCTTCGTGGCGGGCGACAGCGCCGATGTCTGGTCCCGCCGCGACCTGTTCGCGCTGGACGAACGCGGCCAGCCCACCGTCGTGGCCGGCGTGCCACCCGATTATTTCTCGGCCACGGGCCAGCGCTGGGGCAACCCGCTCTATCGCTGGGACGCCCACAGGGCGGAAGGTTTCGCCTGGTGGCGGCGGCGCATCGCCCGCACCCTGGAAACGGTCGACATGGTGCGCATCGACCATTTCCGCGGATTTGAAAGCTATTGGGAAATCCCCGCGCAGGAGGAAACGGCCATCCATGGCCAGTGGGTGCCGGCACCGGGTTACGAACTGTTTCAGTCCCTGCGCGATGCCCACGGCCCGCTGCCCATCATCGCGGAGGATCTGGGCATCATCACACCGGAGGTGGAACGGCTGCGCGACCATTTCGGGTTCCCCGGCATGCGCGTGCTCCCGTTCGAGTGGGGCGACCATTTCGAGCCCTGGCACTACGACCCCAACCGCTATGCCGCGCATTCCGTCTTCTATACCGGTACCCACGACAATGACACGATCCTGGGCTGGGTCGCGTCACGCGGGGGCCTGGACGGGGAATTGGGACAGCGCATCCGTTCCTACCTGAACACCGACGGGCGGGAACTGCATTGGGACCTGATCCGCTTCGCCCTGGGCGTGAATGCCGAACTGGCGATCACGCCCCTGCAGGATGTGCTGGGCCTTGGTACCGAAGGCCGCATGAATGTGCCGGGCCAACCCGATGGTAACTGGGGCTGGCGCCTGAAGCCGGGACAATGGCGGGATGAGGATGTGGAGCGGCTGCGCGACCTGACGGCCGCCGCCGGGCGGCTGGTCGCCTGATACCGGCCAGACATCAAAGGCCGGCACCACCAACGGGCGGCTTTCCATGGGCCGGCATGTGCCCGGACGGAAAGGAAAAGGGCCGGCGGAACACCTCCACCGGCCCTTTCCCGCTTCTCAAGGGAATCGCTGATCAGAAATCGGCCGGAGCGGCAATGCCGCTGGCCGACAACTGACCCTTGATCGCATCCTTCAGCCGTTCCAGCCCGTCATTGGCGAACGCCTCGGCGCGCGCCACCAGCACGTCCTGGGTGTTGGAGGCGCGCAGCAGCCACCAGCCGTCCGGCGTCTTCACGCGCACACCATCAATGTCGTTCACCTCGATCCCGCCGGCGGCTGCCTCTTGCTTGACGCGGGCCTTGATCTCCTCCACCGCGGCGAACTTGCGTTCCTCGCTGACCTGGAACCGGACCTCCGGCGTGTTCAGCACATCGGGCAACTCGTCACGCAAGCACGACAGCCTGCCGCGGCGGGACACCAGGCCCAGCAGGCGGACGGCGCAGTAAAGCGCGTCGTCGAAGCCGTAATATTTGTCGGCGAAGAAGATGTGGCCCGACATCTCGCCGGCCAGCGGGCTGCCCGTCTCGGCCATCTTGGCCTTCAGCAGCGAATGGCCCGTCTTCCACATCAGCGGCTTGCCGCCCAGCTTGGCGATCTGGTCGAACAGGGTCTGGCTGGCCTTCACATCGGCGATGATGGTGGCGCCGGGGAACGCCTCCAGCACATCCTTGGAATAGATGGCGACCAACTGGTCGCCCCAGACGATGCGGCCGCGTTCATCGACGGCCCCGATCCGGTCGGCATCGCCATCGAACGCGATGCCCAGGTCCGCCTTCCGGTCGGCCACCTTGTGGATCACATCTTCCAGGTTCTCCGGAATGGTGGGGTCCGGGTGATGGTTGGGAAACGTGCCGTCGATCTGGTCGAACAGCAGCGTATGCGTGCCCGGTAGCTTCTTCACCAGGCGGCGCAGGATCTCCCCGGCCGCGCCGTTGCCATTGTCCCAGACGACGTTCAGATCGGCCGTGCCGTCATAATCCTGCGCCAGGCGGTCGACATAGGTGTCCTGGATGTCGATCGTCTCGTCCGTGCCATCGCCCGTGGCGAAATCGCCCGCCGCGGCGATCTGACCGATCTCCTGGATCTGGCTGCCATAGACGGGGCCCTTGCCCAGCATCATCTTGAAGCCGTTATAGTCGGGCGGATTGTGGGAACCGGTGATCATCACGCCGGCATCCAGCTTCAGATGACGCACCGTGAAATACAGCATGGGCGTCGGGCCCAGACCGATGCGCACCACGTGCAGACCGGTGGATTTCAGCCCTTCCACGGCCGCCGCCTCCAGTTCCGGTGAGGACAGGCGGCCGTCGAAGCCGATGGCCACCTTGCTGCCCCCGCCCCGCACCACCATGGTGCCGAATCCGCGGCCGATGGCACGGGCGTCGTCGGGTGTCAGCGTCTTGCCGATGATGCCGCGGATGTCATATTCGCGCAGGACCGTGGGATGGAACTTGTGCGCCAGGGTCATGTTTGGTTCACCCGAACTGATGTTGGTTAAGAGATGCGTCGCCCGCAGCAAAGCACATGGCGACGCGGCTCGCCAGCTTGTTCCAACGCGCAGAAGCGCAGATTGTTTCGCCACCGCGATGGTAGCGGTGGCGGTAGCACTACAGGACCGGCGAACACCACCGGCCGGCCCGTCAGGCCGCCTTCCGGCTGTTGAAGAAGTCTCGCCGGGCCCACGCCTTGAACGGGTAGGCAAGCTGGCCCAGGAAGGTGTCCGGCACCGGGTCCTTGCAGCCGATATTCACGGGCGGCTTGCGGTCGGCCGGCAGGTGGCGGGTCCCGAACACCACATCCCAGAGGATGAAGTTCTCGCCATAGTTCACATTGCCCTCGATCGGGTCGCGGTTGTGATGCCAGCGATGCAGTTCCGGTGTGGAGAACACCCAGTTCAGCGGGCCGCACCGCATGTCGACATTGCAGTGGGTCAGGAAGCCGATATAGGTGGTGATCGCCAGCACCCACAGAATGACATCCTTGGGCGCCCCCAGCACACCGGCGATGACCATGGCGAACGCCGTCTTCCAGAGGCTGTCCAGGAAATGGAAGCGCCCGGTATTGACAATCCACAGGCGGGTGACGCTGTGATGGATGGCGTGCCAATGCCAGATGGCGCGGAATTCATGGGCGGTGCGATGGGCCCAATAAAGCCCGAACTCCGCCGCGACCAGGGCCAGCAGCACCTGTGCCCACAGGGGCCAGTCGCCCGGCCAGAAGCCGCTGGCCGTCTGCGGCCCTGCATGGTCCAGCCCCGCGATGGCAATGGAAGCGGCGATCACCTGCCCCAGCCCCTTGTTCAGCAGCGTATGCGCGATGTCGTTGAAAAGCTGTCCATCGCTTCTCGCCCATTCCCGTTCATAAGGCATCACCCTTTCCAAAACCAACAGGGTGGCGGCCAGGCCGAAATAGGTCGCGTTGAAAGCCAGCACGGCATGACCCGACTGCCAGCCATACCAATAGCCGGCGATGCAGATAGCGACCAGAAAGGGCCACAGCAGATGGGCGATGACGACGCGCATCGGTCTTCCTTTTGGCGAGAACCCATGGATGTATTGCCGTTTGCGGCACTCTCGCGCAAGGTTTCCCGGTGTCGCAGGCGGCATTTCACAGGGATGGTTGGAATATCATGAAGATCGGGCTGGCTTTGGGCAGTGGGGCCGCGCGCGGCTGGGCACATGTGGGTGTGATGCGGGCGCTGGCAGAGTTCGGATTGAAGCCCGATGTCATCACCGGCACATCCGTGGGCGCGCTGGTCGGCGCCGCCTATCTGACCGACCTGCTGGACGAACTGCAGGAATATGCCCAGGGGTTCGGCATGCTGGATGTGCTGAAGCTGCTGGACCTCACCTTCTCCCGCGGGGGGCTGGTCAGCGTCGAAAAGGCTTATGACCGCTTCCGCAACGAGCGCACGGACGTACCCATCGAGTCGCTGCCCATCCCCTTCGCCGCGGTGGCCACGGACCTTTCCACGGGCAAGGAGGTGTGGCTGCGCGAAGGGCATCTGCTGGATGTCGTGCGCGCGTCTGCGGCGATACCCGGCATGTTTCCCGCCGTGCCGTTCCAGAACATGTGGCTGGCCGATGGCGCGCTGGTGAACCCGGTGCCCGTTTCCTTGTGCCGGGCGCTGGGGGCCGAGGTCGTGATCGCCATCAACCTGAACGGCGACCTGTCGCAGATGCCCCGCCTGTCCAAGGCGCAACTGGGCCCCGTCAATGTCAGCCTGCCTGAACATCCGATCGGGGAAACGCCCCCGGAAAAGCCACTGCGCGAAGTGGCCAAACCCCTGGCCAAGCTGGCGGCCAGACTGAACCAGGTGGGCGAGCACGCCCGCCAGTTCGCCACCCACCTGAAGCCCCTGCCCCGACCGCCAAGCCCCGGCGTGCTGGAGGTGATGGCCAGTTCGATCGACATCATGCAGGACCGGATAACCCGCTCCCGCCTGGCCGGAGAGCCGCCGGACGTGCTGATCACGCCGCGCATCGGCCATATCGGCATCCTGGAATTCGAACGCGCCGAGGAATTGATCGAGCTGGGCTATACCGCCGCCATCGCCATGCGGCCCGCCGTGGAACTGGCCATGACACGATAGGCGCGCGGCCCCGGCAGGAGGTGCCAACAGAACGATTTCCTTCCCTGATCATAAGTTGTATTATTATAAATAAATACAATTATAATCAGGGAAAGACCATGTCCGAAGTAACATCCAATTTTGGTTCCAATCCCGAAGACAATCCATTCTACCTGCTGGCCACCATCGACGGCGTCCCTGCCGCCGATGACCAGGACCGGATCAACGCCAATCGCATCGCCTGGAACCGCTACTATGCATCCTCAACCGGGCCAACCGCACCCGGCATTTCCGACGCGGAAAAAGTCCCCCTGACAGATGAGGAATTATCCGCGCTTCGCCGGAAATTTGCGGCGAGAGCCGATGGTCGATCCATCGCCCTCCCCTCCGTTTCGGAAAATATCAATTTCTCCGGGTGTATATTCGAGAAACCCGTATCTTTCCAAGGCTATGTTTTCCGCAGGAAATGCGACTTCAATAATACGACCTTCAAGGATGAAGCCAATTTCAGCAGCGTCGCGTTTGTCGGGGATGTAAATTTTGACGACTCAAAGCTGATGAAAATGGCCAAATTCAATAACTCGATATTCCATGAAAGGTCCAGTTTCTGCCGTACAGTCTTTTCCAATACGATTTATTTCGAGTCAGCCAAATTCCATAAGTCCACCAGCTTCGAGAATGCCGTGTTCGAGAAAAGCGTATACTTTGAGAGCGCAACCTTCGGCAGCAGCATTACCTTCGTCAATACAGAGATGAAGGCGCGCACTACATTCGAAAGATGCAATTTCAAACGCTATCCACCGGACTTTGCCGGCGCCAAACTGCACGAGGGCACCATATGGGAGGCAAAATTCCCCGCCCCGCCGACGCAGGGCGATGCAAGCCGGTTCATCATTGCCTATGAGCGTTTGAAGCTTGAAATGGACCGGCTGAAGAAGCATGAAGACGAACTGAAATTCTTTGCCATGGAACTTGAATGCCGCCGGGTCATCGCGCCTGATCGCAGCAAATGGCCGTTCCTTCTTTATCGCGTTCTTTGCAATTATGGACAGAGCTTCGTGCGGCCTTTCATATGGCTCATGGGGGTGATCATTGTCGGGGCCCTCCCACTCTGGTGGGTCAAGGAGCCTCGGGACCTGTTCCTGTCACTGGGGATCAGCACAGCCAATACGCTGGGCTCGCTCGGTCTGCGCAAGGATCTGATCGATCCGGAAACCCTGCAAGGCCTGCCGGATTGGGCATACTTGCTGAGCGGCCTGCAAACCGTTTTGGGACTGGTCCTGCTGTTCCTGATCAGCCTGGGCCTGCGTAACCGCTTCCGCATGCGGTAAGCGCCGGATGTACCCGCCTGCGACGAGGTCCCCCATCGCAGGCGGGTATCACGCATCCGCAGCCAGCCGTATCCAGGTCAACTCGTGCTTGTTCTGGCACAGGTGGACCAGTTGCGAACCTGGAATGGCGGCGAACGCGCGCGCCGTCTCATGGTCCGTTTCCCCCTGGAATTTCAGGGTGCAGACATAATTGCGCGCCAGTCCCGATAGCAGCCAGCCCTGGATCATGCGGTAAAGCCGCGAGGGGTAGCAGATCACGTCGCAGGCCAGCCAATCGACGGGTCCGATATCGGCGGGCTTGAGGCCGAAGGCGCTTTCCCGCCGTTCCGTGACACCGGGCAAGGCCGCGATGGCGGGGTCGAGCGGTGCCTTGTCCACGGCAATCACACGCGCGCCACAGCTTTGCATGACCCAGGTCCAGCCCCCGGGGCAGGCGCCCAGATCGATGCATTGTTCCCCCGGCTTCGGCGTATGGCCGATCCGGGTGAACGCCTCCCACAGCTTCAGATAGGCGCGGTTGGGAGGCGTGACCTTGTCCTCGACAAACTCGATCTCGCCATTGCGGAACGGGCTGGCGCAATGCGCCGCCGCCAGAATCGTATTTTCGTTCAGCAATGTCCAGGACCCCAGCGGCGCCGTCGGCGCCGGCGCCGGAAAGACCAGCGGCCGGGCCGAAACATGGGGCAGGTTATCCTGGATCAGTTGCGCGCGGCGGTGATGCTGGAAACCGTACAGCGCCCAATTGCGCTGGATGGCGCGCAGGGCCTTGGCCCCCTGCTTGATCGACTGGATCGGAATCAGAACCGGGTCGTACCAGACATTCTGCGCCCAGGCGGCCGGGCGCGGCGGCCCGTCGGCCAGCACCAGGCGCCCATGCACGGACCGCACGTCGCCCAGTTCGACCAAAAGCGGTTCCAGATAATCCTCGGCCGCCAGATAGGCAGTGGCCCCGAGCGGCGTTGCCGTCGGGGCCGTCACATCGGCATGCGTCATGCTTGACCCGTGCGGAGGGTTCAGGAGGGCATATCGCTGGACGCGATCACGGCCTGGGTGCGGTTGCGCACGCCCAGGCTGCGCATGACGGCCGTGACATGGATCTTCACGGTGCCTTCCGAAAGGCCCAGCTCATAGGCGATCTGCTTGTTCGACTTGCCTTCACGCAGGCAGCGCAACACATCGCGCTGACGCTGGGTCAGGGCAGGGGTGCCGCCGGCGCCACCGCCAGGACCCGGCGATACACCGGGGAGCCCGCCGGCACCACCCCCGACACCGGGCCCATCACCCAGCAGGGCAGCCGGCGGCACATAGACGCCACCGGAGAAGATCAGGTTCAGCGCCGACAGCATGATCTTCACGGAAGAGGATTTGGGGATATAGCCCGACGCGCCAGCATCCAGCGCGGCACGCACGTCGGCCTGCGATTCGGACGCCGAAACGATGACAACGGGGGTGCCGGCCTGCGCCTCGCACACTTCCTGGACACCATTGAAACCCGGAAAGCCCGGCATCTGCAGGTCCAGCAGGACCAGATCAAAATCCTGCCCATCCCGGGCCAGTTCCCGGACCTCATCGAACGTGCCCGCCTCGACAAAGCTGGCCTGGCTGTCCAATTGGGTCAAAAGTCGGCAAAGCCCTTCGCGAAACAACAGATGGTCGTCGCCTATCAGGATTTTCATTCGTCGATCCCAGCCCAATCATAAAACGTGCAGCCACCCGCCCGCGCCGCCCACGCAGGCCCCGGATGGCCATCCTTCCGATCCTGCCACTTTGTGGTCAGCATCACACCCTTAATAAATCAAAATCATGCGGCTGTCTGTGACAACTATCTCATTGCCGCCGTGTTGACAGGGAGGGGGCCAGTCATCCTGCCTCCCTTCCCCGACAAGCGGGGCCCGTTCTCCCGGCTTTGTTGCGAAGCGGGGGTCCGGCATGGCACAACAGGAGAAGGCACCCACGGTCTGAAGACCTGAAGGTGCGGGACAGATCGATCATGGCATTCAATACAGGCTCCAAGATGCCCCAAAAAGTGCGCAAGGCCGTATTCCCGGTCGCAGGTCTGGGCACCCGCTTCCTGCCGGCGACCAAGGCCATCCCGAAGGAAATGCTGCCCCTGGCCGACCGGCCACTGATCCAGCATGCCGTGGATGAGGCCAAGGCCGCCGGCATCGACCAGTTCTGCTTCGTCACCAGTCGCGGCAAGAGCCCGCTGGAAGACCATTTCGACCTCAATTACGAGCTGAACGAGACGCTGCGCCGTCGCGGCAAGGCCGAACTGCTGAAGATCGTCGAGGATATCCAGATCGAGTTGGGCTATCTCTCCTATGTCCGACAGGCCGAGCCGCTGGGCCTGGGCCATGCCGTCTGGTGCGCGCGCGAATTTGTGGGCAATGAGCCCTTTGCCGTGCTGCTGCCTGATGAGCAGGTGCTGGGAACCAGACCCTGCCTTGCGCAGATGATGGACGCCTATGAACAGGTCGGCGGCAATCTGTTGTCCGTGTTCGAGGTGCCGCGGGAACAGACGAACAAATACGGCATCCTCGACATCGCGTCGGAGGATGGAAAGCTGGTCGCCGTGAAGGGGCTGGTGGAGAAGCCGGACCCCGCCGTGGCGCCCAGCAACCTATCGATCCAGGGCCGTTACATCCTGCAGCCCGAGGTGTTCAAGCACCTGTCGGTGTTCGAGAAGGGCGCGGGCGGGGAGATCCAGTTGACCGACGCCATGGCCAAGCTGATCGGCAACCAGCCCTTCCACGGGTTCAAGTTCGAGGGCGAGCGCTTCGATTGCGGCGACAAGCTGGGCTTCGTGCTGGCCAATGTCGCCTATGCCCTGAACCGGCCCGACATGTCGGAGAAGGTGCGCACGGCATTGAAGGCGATGTTGTAGGACCGGCTTCCCGTCCGGCTTCGCGCAATGGTAAAAGCAAGGTGATAAAAAGGGGCGGGTGACCGCCCCTTTTTTCATGCCCTGATTTTCACACTCCAAAGCATGCCCTGCCGTCGCATCCCGCTTTTCGGGTGCCGTCCGTCCGGACCCGTGGAAGAGATCGGACGGGGCGAATGGCGGTCGGGGGACCGGCTCCGGTCAATAATCCCATTCGAACTGGATGCCCACCTTGCTTTCGGTCCCGACTTCGCCACGGGCCTTGATGTTCTGGGTGATGCCGTATTCCACCGTGGCCTTGCTCTGTCCGGTGCCCAGTTCCTGCTCGACGCCGATATAGATGTTGTCGCCGACATAGCGGCCGGCCGCGACCGTGCCGGCGCCCTGCCCGTCCTCGCTGCCCCGGAATTCAAGGCGATCCACGCCCAGGGAGCGTTTCACATTGTCCACGAATCCGGGACCACTGCCGAACAGGCCGGCAAGCTGGGCGGCACTTTGCGCCAACTGCACGGCCTCCAGCGCCGAAAGCTGACCGGCACCACGGTTGAACAGCAGCCGGGCCAGCACCTCATCCTCCGGATAGGGCGGTTCGGACGAGAGTTTCACCACGGGCTTCGACGGCCGCCCCGACACTTCCACGATGGCCGTCAACTCGCCCCGCTGGGTGCGGGCCGACACGTCCAGCGACGGGTCGAAGGCATTGTCGCCCATGAAACCGATATTGACACGCGACAGGGTGAAGGTCTGGCCCAGCAGCGCCATCTCGCCCTTGACCAGCGAGACGCCGCCGGTGACCAGTGGTGCCTCCGACGTGCCGCGCAGCTTCAGCGACGCCTTCAGTTCGGCATCCAGGCCCCGCCCGCTGACATAGATCTGGTTGGGCGCCTCGATATCCACATTGAAGCGGATGACCAGCTTGGGCGGCGGCGTGCCTTCCGGCGTGGCGTCGGCGCTGCTGACGGCACCCGGGGGCGGCACGCGGCGGGGATGGTTGATCTCCACCACCTTCAACTGCACGACAGAGGAGGGCAGTTTGTCCGGCATGCGGACATAGGCCTGCTGCACATCCACCCGGCCCGCGATGGTCACGTCGGTCAGGCTGCCCGTCACGGTGATGTCCGCACCGGCAATGGCCTCCACCATGTCGACATTGGTCAGCTTGGCCCGGTTGGCCTTCAGATGCAGGTCGATCTGCCGGTCGCCCAGTTCGGGACGCAATCCCAGCGACCCGGCCACGGTGACGGTGCCGCCGCCGGCGGTCCGGCCTTCGAATCGCTCGATGGAGAGGCCCTGGGTGTCGCCTGTCAGCACGGCCTGGATATCCGTGATCTGGGTGCCCCATTGCTGGTTCTCATACCGGGCATTCTCCAGCCGGACGGACCCGCTCAATTGCCGTTCCGCCAGCGTGCCCCCCAGGGTGAGGTCCAGAACCATCTGCCCGCCCAGCCGGTCGCCCGTGCTGGCCAGGAAATCATTCAGCCGCCGCAGGGCAAGGTTGCCTTCCAACCGGCCGCTGACGGGCTGGTCGGTGGGAATGGCGATGTTGGTCACCGATCCCTGCATGACCAGGGGCAGATCGCCCCGCGCCGTCAGGCCGACGCCGGACCCGGCGGAATCGACATGCGCCTCCAGCGCGACGCGGCCATCGCGCCAGGTCGCGGCCAGCGTCGCGCCGATGGGCGAAGGCCCGCGTTGCGCCTGCGGCGTCACGGCGAAATCGGTCAGTTTCAGCGACAGCGTGCCCCGCGGATCGCGCACATTGCCCGAAAGTTCGGCCGATCCGTCGATATGGCCGTAAAGTGTCAGGGTGGGGTCGATCAGGCGTACCCAGTTCAGCGGCACCCGCGACAGGGCCAGCCGTCCGTCGATACCACGAGCCGACAGGTCGGCCGTCAGGTCGATGCGCGCATCGCCGGCCAGCACGACCAGCCGGTCGACCCCGACCACCCCCTCGCCAAAGGCCAGGTCGGCCGGATTGGCCAGGTGGAAATCGGTATCGGCGTAGGTGCCGGACAGATCGCGCAGTCCCAGGCGGGTCACGCCGTCCTTGGCCCCCGTCGCCAACTGCGCAGCCATGGCCAGACGCAGCGGCGCCGCGCCGCGCTTGCCCGCCAGATCGAACCGCAGCGCCAGATCGGCCAGGGGTCCCTGCGCGCTGCCCGTGATCCGGTCCAGGTCCAACGTGCCGGCATCCACACCGGTGATGGTGAAGCCGGCATCCAGCGGATGGTCGCGGCCGGCGCCGTCAAGCCGGGCGGCCAGCGAGATGGTGGCGACGCGCTGCCCGTGCCAGCGGCGCCAGATCTCCTTGAAATCCGCCTTCAGGTCCAGCGACTGCCTGCCCTGTTCGGCCGACAGGGACAGGTCGATGGTGCCATTGCCCCAGACCTCGTCCCCCGCGATGAAGGCCAGGATGCCCAGGTCGGGCACCGTGCCCTGGAACCGGCCGCTGGCCAGTCCCGTGCCCGTGTCCAGCCGCAGCCCGCCCGTGAAACGGTTGATGCCAACCACGGCCTCCAGGTCAGCGACCTCCAGGATGCCGTCGGCCAGCGCCAGGTTGGTTTCCGCCGCGATGCGCTGACCGTTCAGCCTGGTTTCCAGCGTGGCACGGCCGTTGGGCGCCGTGGTCGCATTGGCCAGACGCGCGTCCAGGCGCGTGTCGGGCAGTCTCAGCCCGTCCAGCACCACACCATCGCCGCGCACCTCCAGTTCCAGGCTGTCCGCGACGGGGCTGCGCAGGCGGGCCGTGACCGCACCCACCATTTCCATGCCCAGCCCGCGCGACAGCGGCGACAGGTCCGGCACCTCCGCCGTGGCGTCGGCCGTGATGCCATCCGCCCCATAGCGGCCCTGGGCCGTCAGGCTCATCAGCGGGGTGCGCACCGACAGCGCGCGCAGCACCGTTTCCGCCCCTACCGTGATATCGGCCGTCAGTTCGGTGCGCCCGGCCAGCAATGCGTTGGCCTGGTCCTGGCCCACGCCCAGCCCGTCGGCCTGGCCCTTCAGCAGGACCGCCGTCTCGCCGTTGCGGCGGCGCACCGTGGCCTCTGCCGTCATGGCGCCGGACAGGGGCCGGCCGGCCATGTTGGACAGCGGCGCCAGATTGCGGGCCGCCATGTTGATGGCCAGATCGCCATCCTGACCCCAGCCGGTCAGTACACCCTTGGCCGTCGCGGTCATGGAAGTGCCGTTGAAGGCCAGTTGCGACAGATCGATACGGCCCGGGGCCGGCGTCAGGACGGCGCGCGTCACCATGGTGGCGCGCGGGCCTGTCAGGGTCGCCAGCGGCCCCGCCAGCCCCTGCAGCGCCATGTCGGCCGCAACGTCGATCTTTTCCATCCCCGGCTCGGCCTTCACGACACCCTTGATGCCCAGCGTCGCGGCCGTCAGGTCGGGCAGGACGACACGGTCCAGCACCATGTCGGTGGCCAGATGCGGCGCCTCCGGCGTGCCCGTCAGGGTCAGGCTGCCGCGCGCCGCGGCGAAGGCGGCCGGTGCCACCATCGGGTCCAGGGGTGCGGCGTCGGGCACCTCCACCCAGGCACCGACATTCAGCGCCCTTGTTTCAAGATCGAACTGGCCGCCGCCGGACACCCGGCCGATGGCGGCCTCGATCCCCACGCCGTCCAGCGCGATCAGCTTGCCCGGATCGATCAGGCCACCGGCCCCCACCTTCAGATCCGGCCCGACCAGGTCACGGATGGATGGCGGCAGCAGGGCCTGCATGTTGCCGGCAAGATCCAGGCCGAAGGTCAACTTGGTGCCGACGGGCCGGATACGGAATTCCGCGCGGGCATCGGCCTGATCGCCGGCCTTGGCCGTTGCCGTGCCGGTCCAGTCCGACAGGGTGCCGTCGCCCTGCAGCGTCAGCACGACGGCCGGCCGGCCGGGAATATCCAGCAGTTCCGCCAGCAGTCCGTTGCCTTCCTCCGTCGCCTCCGCCGCCAGGGTCAGCCTTCCGCCCGGCCGGTAGGCGCCGGATACGGCCAGCGTGCCCGGATGCTCGTCGATGCGCGCGATATCCAGCGCCCCGGCGCCGGCCAGTTCGCCCGATGGCAGATTGAGATGGCCCGATACGGTCAGCAGCGCCGGCTCCCCGCCCAGCAGCGCAGCGCCCAGCGTCACCCGCCCCACCGCCAGCCGGTCCACCGTCACGGAAACGGGGAGACGCAACGGCGTGGTTCCGGCTTCCGTCTGGTCGGGCGACGGCAGGGGCTGACGGGCCACATCCACCGTCGCAGCCCCGACCTTCGCCACCTCCAGCGACCGGCCGAGCAGCGGCCAGGGGGTCCAGTCCAGCCTCGCATCGGTGACAATCAGCCAGATGCCGTCGGCATCGGCCATCGTCACGCGGGCCAGGCGCAGGTCGAAGATGGAGCCGTCCGCCCCCTCCACGACCAGCCCCGGCACGGCCTTCTGTGCCTGTGCCAGGATGACGTCACGCCCCGATGGCGTGGACAGCCAGATACCGGCGCCGATGACCAGCAGCAAAACCAGTGCCAGAAGCCCCGCCAGGCCGGCGGCGATCCAGATCAGGACAGCGCGCATGGGGCCTCCCCGTACTTTTCCGGCAGCTTCGACAGGCGGGCCGGCGGATGATCCGCCGCGGCCGGAAGGGCATCAGCCCGGATGGCGTCCATTCCCCCCACCCCCTAGAATGCCTGTCCGATGGAGATATAGAACTGGAAGGTCTTGTCGCCTGTCCGCCGGTTCAGCGGCACGGCCACGTCCACACGGATGGGGCCGATGGGCGTGTAGTAGCGTCCGCCCACACCCGCGGCATAACGAAGCCCCTGACCCAGCTTGGGATATTCGGTCGTGTAGACGTTGCCGGCATCCACGAAGGGCACGACCCCGATATTCTCCGTCACCTTGATGCGCATCTCGGCCGACATCTCCAGCAGCGATACGCCCCCCAGCGGGTCGCCCAGCGCATCGCGCGGCCCCACCTCCTGATAGCCATAGCCACGGATGGACCCGCCGCCGCCGGCATAGAAACGCTTGTCGGCCGGCACATCCAGCAGGCCGCCGCCGATCACGGCACCATAGACGCCGCGCAGCGCGGCGACGTAATCGCCATTGTCGCTGAAATCGAAATAGGTGCTGCCCCCCACCCGCGCGATGGCGAAGCTGTTGCTGTCACCCAGTGCTGCCAGATAGGGCGTGACCGCGCCGGACAGACGGAATCCCTTGGTCGGATTCAAAAGATCGTTCGACCGGTCCCAGTTCAGCGCCAGCGGAATACCGACGAGGGTGTTGGAGGTCTTCTGCGTGTTTTCCGCCACGCGGGATTGTTCTGCCGTCACGCCCAGGCTGGCCGTCAGCCCCTTTGACAGCCGTCGTTCCACGGCTGCCGTCAGGACAAGCGCCTTGCGCCGGTAGGCATCGGGCCGTTCCGACAATGCTTCCGCCGAGAGGTTAAGGGACTGGCCTCTGGACAGGAAGTCTGGCTGCATGAAGGAGGTGCCCAGGCGGTAGTCGAAATCGCTGGCACTCGTCTCCCCCCGGCGGGAGATACCGGCCAACCGCGCATCGACACGGAACCGTTCGGCATTGCCCAGGAAATTGCGATCACCCCAATAGGCGTTGGCACCAAATCCATCCTCGGTTCCGTAATCGGCGCCGAATCCCACGAAATTCATGGCCCGTTCGGCCAGGTCGACCATCACGGGCGCCTGCTGGTCGGGCGTCGGCTCGTCCGCCAGCCGCAGCCGGACGGAGGAGAAGACCCCCAGGTCGGCCAGGGCCTGCCGGCCCTCCTCCATCGTGGCCGGATGGTAATCGTCGCCCACGCGCCAGGGCAGGCGCCGGCGGGCCGCCCTCTCCGACACTTCCTCCAACCCGTTGATCGTGATGGGACCGAAGGTGACCTTCGGTCCCGGATCGACAACATAGGTCACATCCATGCCACGAGTGGCATGATCGACCACCAGCTTGCGATCCAGCAGCCGGGCATAGGCATAGCCGCGTTCGGCGAAGCGCGGCAGGATGCGGCTTTCAGCATCGATGACCGCCGGCGCCCGCGCCACGGCCCCGACGGGCAACCCCAGCCCGTCGGCCAGCGGCGCCCCTTCCGGCAGGGACGCACCGTCCGCCGACACCAGGGAGACCCGCGTCACGCGATAGGGGCTGCCCTCCTCCACCTTGATCACGACGGTGGCAGGGGAAACGTCGGTGTCGATCTCTGCCACGACCAGCGCGTCGTAGAAGCCTTCGGACCGCAGCGCCGCCTTGAACCGGTCCAGATCCGCGTCGGCCCGGCGTCCCAGCCCGATGGGGGAAGGGGGCGGCTCGTCCTGCAGCTCCACAAGGCTGGAGACGTTCCGCATGAGGTCCGACAGGGCCGGCTGGTCGTCGATCCCTTCGATCACCACCTTATAGGGGGTCTGCTGTGCCTGCGCGACGGTCGCCACAGGCAGCGCCGCCGTCGCCAGCACCAGCATCCATTTCCGTGCCATGGGCGTTGCCATATCCTCCCCCGGTTGCCTTGCCATGGTGGCACGGGTGGGCGCGGGCTTTCCAGGGGTAAGCTCGTCCACTTTCGGAGTAGGCCCCCCGGCAGCCCCCGGCCGAAGGTCTGAAACGCAAGGCAGCCCCCCGTTCCCGGCCCTAGCCGGACGGTGCCGTCATCGTTATATTGCGCCGCGACATCAGCCCGGCCACCCCTGTTCCGCCGCCCGATCCCGGGCGGGACGACAAAGGTGGCCGGGCGTTTTTCATGCGCGAACCCCGATCCGGCGGACATAGTCATTGGGCGGCGCGCGACCAGCACCAGGCACGCAGGACCGTACCCTCATGCAATTGCGCAATATCGCCATCATCGCCCACGTCGACCACGGCAAGACCACCCTGGTGGACATGCTGCTGAAGCAGTCCGGCACCTTCCGCGAAAACCAGCAGGTCGCCGAGCGCGCCATGGACAGCAACGACCTGGAGCGTGAGCGCGGCATCACGATCCTGGCCAAGTGTACGTCCGTCGTCTGGAACGACGTGCGCATCAACATCGTCGACACGCCCGGCCACGCCGATTTCGGCGGCGAGGTGGAGCGCATCTTGAACATGGTCGACGGTGTCTGCCTGCTGGTGGACAGCGCCGAAGGCCCGCTGCCGCAGACCAAGTTCGTGCTGGGCAAGGCCCTGAAGCTGGGCATGCGCCCCATGGTCGTCGTCAACAAGATCGACCGTCAGGACGCCCGCCCCGACGAGGTCCACAACGAGATCTTCGATCTGTTCGCCTCGCTGGACGCCTCCGACGAGCAGCTTGATTTCCCCACGCTGTTCGCGTCGGGCCGCAACGGCTGGGCCGTGGTCGACCTGAATGACGAGCGCAAGGACCTGACGCCGCTGTTCGAACTGGTCGTCAACCATGTGCCGCCGCCCAAGGTCGACAGTGTCGATGAGCCCTTCACCATGCTGGCCACGACGCTGGAAGCCAACCCCTATCTGGGCCGCATCCTGACGGGCCGCATCCAGTCGGGCCGCATCAAGACCAACATGGCGATCAAGTCCCTGTCGCGCGACGGCAAGCTGATCGAGCAGGGCCGCGCGTCGAAGGTGCTGGCCTTCCGCGGGCTGGAGCGCGTGCCCGTGGAAGAGGCGCAGGCGGGTGACATCGTCGCCATCGCCGGCCTGGTGAAGACCACGGTCGCCGACAGCATCGTCGACATGAGCGTCGAGAACGCCCTGCCGGCGCAGCCGATCGATCCGCCGACGCTGGCCATGACCTTCTCGGTCAATGACAGCCCGCTGGCCGGCCGCGAAGGCGACAAGGTCACCAGCCGCATGATCCGCGACCGCCTGATGCGCGAGGCCGAAGGCAACGTCGCCCTGCGCATCCGCGAGACGGACAATGCCGACGCCTATGAGGTCGCCGGCCGCGGTGAACTCCAGCTCGGCATCCTGATCGAGACCATGCGCCGCGAGGGCTTCGAGCTGTCGATCAGCCGTCCCCGCGTGGTCATGAAGACCGACGCCAACGGCCAGCGCCAGGAGCCGATCGAGGAAGTCGTCGTCGACGTGGACGAGGAATTTTCCGGCGTCGTCGTCCAGAAGGTTGCCGAGCGCAAGGGCGAGATGCTGGAAATGCGTCCGTCGGGCGCCGGCAAGGTCCGTCTGGTGTTCCATGTCCCGTCCCGCGGCCTGATCGGCTATCAGGGTGAATTCCTGACCGATACGCGCGGCACGGGCGTCATGAACCGCCTGTTCCATGATTACGCCCCCTTCAAGGGCCCGATCCCCGGCCGCCGCAACGGCGTGCTGATCTCCAATTCCGATGGCGAGGCCGTGGCCTATGCGCTGTGGAACCTGGAAGATCGCGGCCCGATGATGATCGAGCCCGGCTGGAAGGTCTATGAAGGCATGATCGTCGGCGAGCATACCCGCGAGAACGACCTTGAGGTCAATGTTCAGAAGGGCAAGAAGCTGACGAACATCCGCACCACCAGCAAGGATGAAGCCGTCGTCCTGACGCCGCCCATCCGCATGTCCCTGGAAAAGGCCCTGGCCTATATCCAGGATGATGAACTGGTGGAAGTGACGCCGAAATCCATCCGGCTGCGCAAGAAGCTGCTGGACCCCAACGCCCGCAAGCGTGCCGAGCGTCAGGCCGAAGCCGGCTGATCCCCGGCCCCTCGTCCGGGACCATGACACGAAACCCCCCGCCGGTGATGCCGGCGGGGGCTTTTGTCTTGTCGGGGATGGTCAGCCCCACGGGATACGATGCAGGGCGGTCGCCGCCGCGCCGCTCGTGCGGCGTATCCAAGCCAACGAATGTTGGCGCCGGCAATTGAAGGCGGTGATCAGAACCAATTGGCTCTGATCACCGCAAATTGTATCACGCCTCCATCAACAGATCCCTGCCATCGGCCACACGCTTCATCATGCTGGCGCGCAGCTTATTGAGGGCACGGCTCTCCAGCTGGCGTACCCGCTCCTTGGAAACGCCCAGCGCCTTGCCCAGTTCCTCCAGCGTGGCCCCCTGGTCGCGCAGGCGGCGCTCGGCGATGATGCGGCGTTCCCGCGGCGACAATTCCCCCAGCGCGGCGGCCAGCCAGCGTGACCGCATGCGGCCATCGCGCGTGCCGATGGCCACCTCTTCAGGATCGGGCCGGGTGTCCGCCAGGAAATCCTGCCATTGCGCATCGCCGTCGGCGGCCATGACGGCGTTCAGCGACTGGTCGCTGCCCGATAGCCGTGCCTCCATGCTTTCCACTTCGGCCACCTCGACATCCAGCTCCCGGGCAATCTCCTGTCGGGCCATGTCGGACAGGCGCTCACCGGACGGATTGTCGGCGATCTTCGCGCGCAGCCGGCGCAGGTTGAAGAACAGCGTCTTCTGCGCCGCCGTCGTGCCCGTGCGCACGATGGACCAGTTGCGCAGGATGTGATCCTGGATGGCCGATCGGATCCACCAGGCCGCATAGGTTGAAAAGCGCACGTCGCGCTCCGGCTCGAACCGGCTGGCGGCCTGCATCAGACCGACATTCCCCTCCTGCACCAGATCCCCGGAGGGAATGCCGTAATGGCGGAAGCGGGCAGCCATGGAGACGACCAGGCGGGTATAGCTGCGTACCAGTTCATGCAGCGCCTTCTGATCCCCATTCTCGCGCCAGCGGCGAGCCAGTTCCATTTCATGGTCGCGCGCCAGAAGCGGCGCGCGCATGGCGCTACGGATGAAGGCCAGGTTGGCCCGCTGGGTCTCGGGATCATCAATATGCGCCATCGCCGCCTGCTCCGTCGCTGTCGCGGGCCGGCCCGTCACGGGCCGGTTCTCGAAGCTTGGTACGCAGCGGCCTGACGGGCGGATCACCGCCCGTCGTTATTTTTTCATCATGCGGGTGAAGGCAGGAGGGTTGAGCCTGCGCGGGGCGGCCTCCCGCGCCCAACCTGCCATATATTCATGTGCCGAATAGTTCGGTGAAATGCTTATACTATTTTGCGGTGACCAGAACCTATAGGTTCTGGTCACCGCCCTCAATTGCCGGCGCCAACATTCGTTGGCTTGGCTGCGCCGCACGAGCGGCGCGGCGGCAGTCGCCGCCGGACCAACTTGCGATGAGTTCCACTCACCGCAAGTTGGTATTAACCGCCGCACGGGCTCAGGTATCCCCGGTTCCGGGATTCTCCCGTCACTCAGGCATACCAAAGAGCTTTCTCAATGCCCCTTAATACCAATCAGGCTTCGACCAGTTCAAGCATCCGCCCGTCGGGGGCGAAACAGGCGCAGATCAGCCGGCCACCGAAACCGGCACCGCCATCCAGGCTGGCCGTGAAATCCGTCACGGTCGGACCCGGCGCATGCGTGGGGTCATAGCCGCGGACCACCCGGCGGAAGCCGTTATAGGGGGCATCGATGCGGGCGAAACTGCCCCCGCCCCACCAGAAGGTATCGGCCTGCATATGCAGCGGCTTGGCCGGGTCCAGCCCGGCGCTGACGAACAGCAGGTCGGTCGGCGCCCCGTCCGCCGCGCTGGTGTAGGCACAGCGGCGCAGCGCGCTCAAAAGATTGTCGTGGCCGGGCGAGGCGCGCAGGGCGGCCCGCAACTCCCCCGTCCAGCGCGAGAGCGATACCGCGCCATCCCGGGCCGCCGCCAGGCCATAGGCCGCCGTGCCGCCATAGGCCGCCAATGTGGCATCCAGCCCCTGCCCCACCATCCATTGCAGCACGGCAGCCGGGTCGGGCGCGAACTGGAGCTGCAACAGCTTGTGCCACATTTCCTCCTGTCCGCCACGCAGATAGGTGATGTCAGTCACCACCACCCCCCGCATGGCCAGGACGTGCCGGCGGAAGGACAACAACTCCTCGATCGTGTCCCGCACGGCAGCACCGCGGCCGATCATGTTGCCCAGATAGACCAGCCGGTCGCCCGGCTGGAACCGGCGGCCGATATCATCATGCAGCGCGGCCAGCCGCGCCGCCTCCCCATGCACAGACCCCACGGCCCACACATGGCGGGGCCGACCCAGCAAGGCATATTTGCGATCGTCCGACATCTGATTCCGGCGGCTGGCAACGAGGTTCGCAGTGTAGAGCCTGCGGCGGTGCAAAAAAAGAGGCGTCCCGTTCTAGGACGCCTCTTTCATACTAAATAGCCCATCCGGGTAAGAACGGGATGCTTCATCTTGTGTCCGGCACCATTGGAACGGGCCGTGACAGAAGGGATCAGGCGGCCTTGCTCAACACGGCTTCCAGCTTCTCCGTCGCCTTGCGCTCGTCGATCTTCTCGACAACCGCCAGTTCACGGGCCAGGCGCTCCAGCGCGGCATGATAAATCTGCCGTTCGCTGTAGGACTGGTCGGACTGGTCCTCACCGCGATAAAGGTCGCGCACCACCTCGGCGATGGAGACGGGGTCGCCGGAATTGATCTTCGCCTCATATTCCTGGGCGCGGCGGCTCCACATGATGCGCTTCACCTTGCTGGGACCCTGCAGGGTCTCCATCGCGGCCTTGATCCGGTCCTTGGTGGACAGGCGGCGCAAGCCGGAAGCCTTGGCCTTCGCCACCGGAACCTTCAGCGTCATCCGTTCCTTTTCGAACTGGATGGCATAGAGCGTGACATTGATGTCAGCGATGCTGTGGTTCTCGATCCCGATGATCTGGCCCACACCGTGGGCCGGATAGACAACGTGATCACCAGTGGTGAAATCTAGGCTCTCAGACATGTTCGGTTTGCTCTCTTTTTCCGCGCGGGCTGCGCGCCACGGGAACAAAAAACTCGGAGCCCCGACCGCACGGGCGGCGGGACACGGATCGTCACACATGCTCTGGCGATAGCGGATGGCTTACATGTCCGCCGCCACTCTCAGGGCGCCGTGCCGATCCTCGCTTGAACATCAATATAGTCGATGTTACGCCAAGATGACAGACCCAGAAGGCCCCAATCGCAGAAAGTTCCGCGGGGGACACGTTATGTCGGTCATGCACCGGCCGCATGGGCGAACGCGAAACACTGTTCCAGCGGTGCATCGGCGGGGCGAGTTGCAGCCCCCTTGCGAGGCCGTTTACTTGCCAGGCTTGTCGCTGAAATACTTGGCATACTTGTCCGGCACGCCCTTCCAGTCGTCGGCATCGGACAGGGCCGGCTTCTTACGATTGATATTGGGCCATTGCGCGGCGTATTCGCGGTTCATCTCCAGCCACTGCTCGGCACGCGGATCGGTGTCGGGCAGGATGGCTTCAGCCGGGCATTCCGGTTCGCAGACGCCGCAATCGATGCACTCGTCCGGGGCGATGACCAGCGTATTCTCACCTTCATAGAAGCAGTCCACCGGGCAGACTTCGACGCAATCGGTGTACTTGCACTTGATGCAGGCTTCGGTGACGACGTAGGGCATCCCCAAACACTCCACAAAAACGGGCCGGCGCGCGCCGCAGATCGATCAAGGGGGAGAGGTAGACAATCAAGGCCGGCAGCGCAACTGCTTCCATGGTGCCATCCCCTGCGACCCGGACATGCGCAGGCCAAGGGGCTTGGCGGGCTGCCGGCTTCCGGCATAGCTTGGTTCCCATGATGACCGACGACAAGCGCCACGCGCCCGCCACCCTGCGCAACCGCCAGCCGCTGCTGGAGGCCCTGCGTCCCCGCCTGCCCGAAACCGGCCTGCTGCTGGAAATCGCCAGCGGCAGCGGGGAACATGCCCTGTTCCTGGCCGCGAACCTGCCGGGCCTCATCATCCAGCCCAGCGATCCCGACGGGGCGGCCCGCGCCAGCATCCGCGCCTGGGCGGCAGAGGCGGCATTGCCCAACCTGCGCCCGCCGCTGGCCATCAATGCCACCCAGCCCGACAAGTGGTCCGACGAATGGCCCGGCAGCGCGGCACCGGACGCGATATTGTGCGTGAACATGATCCATATCGCACCGTGGCAGGCCGCCATCGGCCTGTTCACGGGCGCCGGCCGGCTACTGTCGCCGGGGGCGCCGCTGCTGCTCTACGGACCCTATCGCCGTGACGGACGGCACACGGCCGACAGCAACGCTGCCTTTGACGCCGACCTGCGCGCCCGCAACCCCGCCTGGGGCGTGCGCGACCTGGAAACGGTGGCGGAACTGGCCGACAGTCAGGGGTTCGGGGCGCCCGACATCATCCAGATGCCCGCCAACAACCTGACGCTCTGCTTCCGGCGGCGATAGACAGTGGAATGCGCTATCGTTGTATTTAACAAAACATAACGATAATCTGCCCTTCCCGACCCCGCCGGAGTGGCCCCATGCTGCGTTCCCGCCTGTCCCGCCTGCTGATCGCCCTTTCCCTGCTGCTGGCGCCGGCCGCCGCGGCACGCGATGCCAGCGTCTATGCCGCCGCCAGCCTGCGGACCGCGCTGGACCAGGCGCTGGCCGGCTACAAGGAAAGGGCCGGCGCGGATGCCACGGCGGCCTATGCCGCCTCGTCCGCCCTGGCCCGGCAGATCGAGGCGGGGGCGCCTGCCGATATTTTCATCTCCGCCGATCAGGAATGGATGGACCATCTGGAGAAGACCGGGCTGATCCAGCCCGACAGCCGCCGCACCTTCCTGGGCAATCAGCTCGTGCTGGTCGTGCAGCGGTCACAGGCCAGGCGGCTGACAGTGGATGGGGACCTGGACATCCTTGGCCTGCTGGCCGGCAACCGGCTTGCGGTGGGCGATGTCAACGCCGTGCCGGCCGGCCGCTATGCCAGGGCCGCCCTGACCAGCCTGGGCCTGTGGGACAAGGTGCAGGACCGGCTGGCCCCGGCGGAGAATGTACGCGCCGCCCTGGCGATGGTGGCACGTGGCGAGGCGGGGGCCGGCATCGTTTATGCCACGGATGCGCGGGTGGAGCCCGGCGTCGCCATCGTCGGTATTTTCCCGGCCGGCAGCCATCCGGCCATCGAATATCCGATCGCCCTGGTCAAGGGGGCGGATGCGGCCACGGCCCGGCCGTTGCTGGACTATCTCCTGTCCGAGGATGGCCATCGCCATTTCACGAACCAGGGCTTCACGATACTGGCCAGGTAAGTGATGGATTTCACGCCGGAGGAGATGACGGCCATCTGGCTGTCGCTGAAGGTGGCCTGCTGGGCCACGATGGTCAGTCTGGTGCCCGGCATCCTGGTGGCCTGGCTGCTGGCCCGCAAATCCTTTCCCGGCCGCATTCTTCTGGATGCGCTGGTACATCTGCCCCTGGTGCTGCCCCCCGTCGTCACGGGCTATCTTCTTCTGCTGCTGTTCGGGCGACAGGGGCCATTCGGGGCCGTGCTGGCGGAGATGGGCATCGTCCTGGCCTTCAACTGGACGGGGGCGGTGCTGGCCTGTTCGGTGATGGCCTTTCCCCTGCTGGTCCGGGCCATACGGCTGTCGATGGAGGCTGTGGACAACCGGCTGGAGGATGCGGCGGCAGGGCTGGGGGCACCGCCCTGGGCCGTGTTCCTGACCATCACCCTGCCCCTGTCCCTGCCCGGCATCCTGTCGGGCGCCATCCTGTGCTTCGCCAAGGCGCTGGGGGAATTCGGGGCCACCATCACCTTCGTGGCGGCCATTCCGGGCGTCACCCAGACGATGCCGGCCGCCATCTACAGCCTGACACAGGTGCCGGGTGGCGATGCGGCCGCCCTGCGGCTGACCATGGTGGCGGTTGTCATCGCCGTTTTCGCCGTCGCCGCCAGCGAGCTGCTGGCCCGGCGCGTGCGCCGACGGGTGGAGGGGCGCGATGCTTGAGATCGCGCTGACCCACCAGATCGGCGAGTTCAGGCTGTCGGCGGAACTGGCCATCGGCCCCGGTGTCACCGTCATCACGGGGCCGTCGGGTGCCGGCAAGACGACGCTGCTCGCCCTGGTCGCGGGGCTGGCCCGGCCGACCCGCGGGCGTATCGTGCTGGATGGCACTGTACTGGTCGACACCACGACCCGTCGCTGGCTGCCGCCCCACCGGCGGCGCATCGGACAGGTGTTCCAGGATGCGCGGCTGTTCCCGCACCTGTCGGTGCGGCAGAACCTGTTGTACGGCCGGCTGTTCGCGGGTGCCGACACCGGCGGGCCCGCGCCCGGCGCCATCATCGACCTGCTGGATATCGCCCCCCTGCTGTCGCGCCGGCCGCGTGATCTGTCGGGCGGGGAACGGCAGCGGGTGGCGATCGGCCGCGCCCTGCTGTCTGCACCCCGCCTGCTGCTGCTGGACGAGCCCCTGTCGGCCCTGGACCCCGCGCGAAGGGCCGAGATGCTGCCCTATCTGATCCGTCTGCGCGATGGGGCCGGGCTGCCCATGCTCTATGTCACGCATCAGGCGGACGAACTGGCCGAACTGGCCACCACCTGGCTGCATGTGGAAAAGGGGCGTGTGCTGCCGGGTCAGTAACCGGCAGACGTCACCGCCGCCGGCCCGTGCCCCAGTACGGCCAGAATCGCATCCAGCAATCCGGACGCCCCGAACCGGAAACGGGCCGGGGAAACCCAGCCGGGGCCGCATATCTCGTCGGCCAGGGCCAGATACTGGCCCGCCGTCTCCACATCGCGGATGCCACCCGACGCCTTGAAGCCGACAGGCCGGCCCGCCGCACGGCTGGCTTCCAGCATGATGCGCGCCGCACCGGGCGTGGCCCCGGCCGGCACCTTGCCCGTGGAGGTCTTCAGGAAATCCGCCCCCGCATCGACCGCCACCCGGGCCGCGCGCTCGATCAGGGCCGGCTTGGCCAGGGACCCGCTTTCCAGGATGACCTTCATGGTGGCGGCCCCACACGCCGCCCGGCAGGCGGCCAGATGGTCCGCCGCCCGCTGGTCCCCCCCCTGCCCCACCATGATGGCACCATAGGGCATGACGATGTCGATCTCCTCCGCCCCGTCGGCAAGGGCGCGGGCGATCTGGTCCACGACCTTTTCCGCCGGCAGCGAGCCGCCAGGAAAATTCACAACGGTCGCCACGCGAATACCCGTGCCCATCAAGGCATGTTTCGCCTGCGCAACGAATTCAGGCCAAAGACAGACCGCAGCCACGTTCCCGGCCGGCGTCACCGCCTTGGCGCAGAGTGCCGCGGTGCTGGCGACATCGTCGGCATCGTTCAGGCTGGTCAGATCGACAAGGGGCAGCGCGCGTGTGGCAATGGCGGCAACCATTATTTCGGAATCGGAATGATCCATCATAACGTCAAAACCCCAGATTGTCGGGGCCGAAGCTGAAGGGCAGCAGTTCCCCCAGCGTGAAGGTGCGGCGATGCCCCCCGGCATCATAGACATGGATGGGCGTGTCGGGGCCGGCAAATTCCCGGATGCGCTGGCGGCATCCGCCACAGGGGGTGCAGAGAACCCCGGCCCCGGCATCACCGCCGACCACCACGATCTCTGCAATCCGCCGGTCGCCGGAAGCCACCATCAGGCCGATGGCCGTGGCCTCCGCGCACTGGCCTTGGGGATAGGCGGCATTCTCCACGTTGCAACCGGCATGGATGCGCCCGCCATCCGCCCGGATGGCCGCCCCCACCCGGAAGCCGGAATAGGGGGCGTGCGCCTGAAGGCGGACAGCCAGGGCGGCGTCGAAAAGGTCGGGGGCGGGGTTGCTCATGCGCTTTCAGCCTGGAAAACCGGTATCGGCCCCTAGCATAGGCGCTTGCACGCACGGCGGCCAGATGGCGTGCGAGGGGAAGGTGCGCGATGAGGGGACCGCATCGCCCCATGCATTTTCCTCGCACGGGAAGGGACTTGGCAAATCACCGGGGTGTGGCCAAACATGGTGCCCCGCCCTGGCGGCCACAATCGGATGAACCAAGGAACATGCCATGATCGCCACCATCCTGGTCCCCCCCGTCATGGAGATCGGCGGCGGAGCCATCGGCCGCATCGGGGCCGTGCTGTCCCGCCTGGGGGTGACCCGGCCGCTCGTGGTGACCGATCCCTTCATGCGTGACAGCGGCCATGCCGAACGGCTGCTGGCCCCCCTGCGCGCCGCCGGCTTCACCGCCGACATGTTCGCCGAGACCGTGCCCGACCCCACGACGGATGTGATCGCCGCCGGGGTGGAACGGCTGCTGGCGGGCGGCTATGACGGGCTGGTGGCGCTTGGCGGCGGGTCACCCATCGACACCGCAAAGGCCATGGCCGTGCTGGCCGCCAATGGCGGGCGCATGCGCGATTACAAGGTGCCCAATCCCATTGCGCGCACGGGCGTTCCCGTCATCGCCATTCCCACCACGGCCGGCACCGGATCGGAGGTGACGCGCTTCACCGTCATCACCGATACCGAAACGGATGAGAAGATGCTGATCGCCGGCCCCATGCTGGTGCCGGCCGCCGCCATCATCGATTATGAACTGACCCTGACCTGCCCGCCGCGCCTGACGGCGGACACGGGCATCGACGCGCTGACCCACGCCATCGAGGCCTATGTCAGCGTGAAGGCCAGCCCCTATACCGATGCCATGGCCATCGCGGCGATCCGCCAGATCGCCCCGCATATCCGCCGTGCCTGCGCCGACCCCGGCGACCGGACCGCGCGGGAAGCCATGATGCTGGGCGCCACCCTGGCGGGCATGGCCTTTTCCAACGCCTCCGTAGCACTGGTGCATGGGATGAGCCGGCCCATCGGCGCCTTCTTTCATGTGCCGCACGGCCTGTCGAACGCCATGCTGCTGCCGGCCGTCACGGCCTGGTCGCTGCCGGGCGCGCCCGGCCGTTATGCCGATTGTGCCCGCGCCATGGGCGTGGCCGGGCCGGAGCAGGATGATGCGGCGGCGGGCCTGGCCCTCGTCATGGCCCTGCGCCAGTTGAACGCCGACCTGTCGGTGCCAAGCCCGCGCCATTACGGCATCGACCCTGCCCGCTGGGACGGGCTGCTGGAGACCATGGCGGCACAGGCCTTGGCATCGGGCAGCCCCGGCAACAACCCGCTTGTGCCCGACGTGGCGGCGATGGTGGCGCTCTACCGCCAGGCCTGGAACGGCGACTGATCTCCGGGCAGGAGCACCCCGTCAGTCCCCGTTCAGGACCCAGTCGGGGCGCACCCAATGGCAGGTATAGCCGTCGGGCGTGCGCTCCAGGTAGTCCTGATGGAAATCCTCCGCCTCCCAGAAGGGGCCGACATCGGTAATCTCCGTCACCACCTTGCCGGGCCAGCGTCCGCTTTCCTCCACATCGGCCTTCACGGCACGGGCCGTGCCGGCCTGGGTGGCATCGGCCACGAAGATGGCGGAGCGGTACTGGCTGCCCGTATCGTTGCCCTGACGGTCCTGCGTCGTGGGATCGTGGATCTGGAAAAAGAATTCCAGCAGGCGGCGATAGCTCAGCTTGTCATTGTCGAAGCTGATCTCGATGGCCTCCGCATGGCCGGTATGGCCCGTCTTCACATCCTTGTAGGTGGGGTTCTCCAGATCGCCGCCGGTGTAACCGACGCGGGTTCCCACCACGCCCGGCACCTTGCGGATCAGATCCTGCATGCCCCAGAAGCAGCCACCGGCCAGAATGGCCCGTTCGATCGCCATGAGCTTGGTTCCTCTCGGAAAAAGGTTAGGCCTGGGAATTTGGTGACGCGACGCCCGCCTGTCCAGGGCGATGCGGCGCGCGCTTCCGGGCACAGTTGCGTCATCGGCGTTCGACAAGCGGGGTAGACCGGGGTACACCCCGGCCATGACCGACGAGACCCCCGCCCCGGCCGACAGCGCGCTTGCCACGCGCGGTGTGGCCCTGGACCTTCTGTTCAACGTGCTGGCCAAGCGCGTGCCCTTCGACGATGCCTGGGAAGGCAGCCGCGGCCTGCGGGCGCTCGCCCCGCGCGACCGCGCCTTCACGCGCCTGCTGGTCGCCACCACCCTGCGCCGGCTGGGACAGATCGACGATGCCATCCAGTCCATGCTGACCAAGCAGGGGCAACAATTGAAGGCCGTGGTGCAGGATATCCTGCGCCTGGGGGCGGCACAGCTCCTGTTCCTGGGCACCCCCGCCCATGCCGCCGTTGACACGGCCGTGGAACTGGCCGTGGCCCGCCGGCAGCACCCGTACAAGGGGCTGATCAACGCCATTCTGCGCCGCCTGGACCGGGAACGGGATGCCATCCTGGCGGCCCAGGACGCCGGGCGGCTGAACACACCGGACTGGCTGTGGCTGTCCTGGCGCAAGACCTATGGCACGGCGCTGACACGGGCCATCGTGGAAACCCATCTGGCCGAAGCCCCGCTGGACATCACCGTCAAGGGCGATGCGGGCGCCTGGGCCGGGCGGCTGGAGGCGGTGCCCCTGCCCACCGGTTCCCTGCGCCGGACCGCGGGCGGGCAGGTGACAGAGCTTTCCGGCTTCGATGAGGGGGGCTGGTGGGTGCAGGATGCCGCCGCCGCCATCCCCGCCCGGCTGTTCGGGAACCTGACCGGCCGCACCGCCATCGACCTGTGCGCCGCGCCCGGTGGCAAGACGGCGCAACTGGCCGCGGCGGGCGCGCAGGTCACGGCCGTGGACCGGTCGGACCGGCGCCTGGCCCGGCTGACGGAGAACATGGCCCGGCTGGACCTGGCCGGCCAGGTCGCGACCATCGTGGCCGACGCCACCGAATGGCGGCCGGCGGCCCCCGTGGACGCGGTTCTGCTGGATGCGCCCTGCAGCGCGACAGGCACGATCCGCCGCCATCCCGATGTCGCCCGGCTGAAGACGGAAGAGGATGTGGAGAAGCTGGCCCGCATCCAGTCCCGCCTGCTCTATCGCGCCGTCGACATGCTGAAGCCTGGCGGCACCCTGGTCTATTGCACCTGTTCCCTCCAGCCGGAGGAAGGGGAGAACCAGATCACCAACCTGCTCTATCGCCGGCCGGAGATGGTGATCGAACCCGTCACGCCCGACGAAGTCGGCGGCTTGACCGACCTGCTGACCGGGGACGGTTTCGTGCGCTGCACGCCGGGCCATCTGGCCGAACAGGGCGGCATGGACGGGTTCTTCGCGGCCCGGCTGCGGCGGACGGGCTAAGCAGATTTTCCGAACGCCGCCCACAGATGGGCGGGCTCGGAAAATCTGCAAACCATGGAGTTGGCAGGTTCCTCCAGGCCGGGCCATGTGTGGCCCGGCCTGGAGGAACCTGCTTAGGAAACGGCGGATGGGCCGGGGTCGTTTCATGCCTGCAGGCCTACAACCCCTCCACCCGCCAGACATCCTTGATATGGCGCGGCAGCCGCCGGGGCAGCACGGCCATCAGGTCGAAGCGGATACCAAGCCGGGCCAGGTGGGGACGGCGGGCGATGAAATGGCTGATGGCAGCGTGACGGCGGCGCCAGCTTGTCCGCGGCAACGCGCCCAGCGCCTGTGCCAGGGTGCGCCGCGCCTTCACCTCCACCACCACCAGCACGCCACGCCGGGCGGCGATGATGTCGACCTCCCCCATGGGCAGACGCAGGCGGGTGGCCAGGATGCGATACCCTTTCAGCCACAGGACAAGGCAGCAGAGCCACTCGGCGATGCGGCCCAGCCGTTCCGCCCGCCGGCGGTCGATGCGCTCACGGACCCGCGCCATGGCCCCCCGTCCCCAGTTGCAGGGCGCGGGCATAGACCTGCTTGCGCGGCTGGCCCGTGATGGTGGCCACATGCGCCGCCGCGTCGCGCACGCTCATCCCCCCGCTCAGCGCCTGCCGCAACAGGCTGTCCATGTCGGCCGCATCGGCCGCCGCCGCATCGGCCGCCGGCGGGCCCACGACGACGACGACCTCCCCCTTCGGCGGGCCGGATTGCGTATAATGGTGGGCAAGGTCGGCGGCCGTGCCGCGCCGCACCTCTTCGAACAGCTTCGTCAGTTCGCGGGCCACGGCCACTTCGCGCGCGCCCAGCGCGGCCGCAACGTCGGCCAGCATCTCGGCCAGCCGCTGGGCGGATTCATAGAAGATCAACGTGGCCGGCAGCGCGCGGAACATCTCCAGTTCGCTGCGCCGTGCCGCCGATTTGGCCGGCAGGAACCCGCCGAACAGGAAGCGGTCGGATGGCAGCCCGGACAGGACCAGGGCGGTGACCGCCGCATTGGCGCCGGGCAGGTGCGTCAGGCCCAGGCCGCGGTCGCGCGCCTCACGCACCAGCTTGAAACCGGGATCACTGACCAGCGGCGTGCCGGCATCGCTGACCAGGGCGATGGCCTGGCCGCCGGCGATACGGTCCAGCAGAACCGGCCGCATCCTTGCCGCGTTATGGTCATGATAAGGCACCATGCGCGTGCGAATGCCGTACCGGCGCAACAGCTTGGCCGTGACGCGGGTATCCTCGCAGGCGATGGCATCGACCCCGCGCAGGATGTCCAGCGCACGCAGGCTGATGTCGCCGGCATTGCCGATGGGGGTCGCGACGATGTAAAGCCCCGGCCCCGGTTTACGGATGGCGCCGCTGCCGCTAGGCTGCGCGTCCGCATCGCCGTCGTCCAGGTCGGGGACATCCTCCCCGTCAAGGTCGGCGTCAAGGTGGGTCTGGTCGTCCATAGGGTCTGACGTCAAGGGGAAAGGGTCCCGGATGCTAAGGAATTCTGGTTGGCGCATGGCGTCGTTGCTGGTGACGCTGACGGCGGCGGCCGGCCTGCTGGGGGCCTGCGCCAGCCCCCGCAGCGTACCGGCCCCGCCCCCCGTCCCGCAACCCCCGCCGGTAACGGCCCTGCCACCCGAAGCACCGCCGGCGGAATTGCCGCCCGCCCTGCCGCAGGACGGGAAGGTGCGCGTGGGCCTGCTGCTGCCGCTGTCCGGGGCCAATGCCGCGCTGGGCCAGTCCATGCTGGACGCGGCACAGATGGCCTTGTTCGACCTGGGGGACGACAGGTTCACGCTGCTGCCGCGCGACACGCAGGGCAGCCCCGGCATCGCGGCGACGGCGGCAAAGGGGCTGGTCGATGAAGGGGCCGGCATCATCCTGGGCCCCCTGTTCGGGGGCGAGGCCGCCGCCGTGAAACCCGTTGCCGCCCAGGCCGGCCGGCCCGTTCTGTCCTTTTCCAGCGATTGGAACGTTGCCGGCGGCGGGGTCTGGACCCTGGGCTTCCAGCCGCAGGAACAGGTGCGCCGCGTCGTCGATCTGGCCGCGTCGCGCGGGCTTATGCGCTTCGGCGTGCTGGCCCCGGCCACACCCTATGGCGACGCCGCCGTGCAATCGCTGCGCGACGCCGTCATCGGGATGGGTGGGGAGGTGACGAAGGTGGAACGCTACACCGCCGGTGCCACCAATCTGACCGACCTGGTGCGCCGCCTGTCCGATTTCGACCAGCGTCAGGCGGCCCTGGCGGCGGAACGGTCCCGCCTTCAGGCACTGGGTGATCCGGAGTCGCTCGCCGTCCTGCGCCGCCTGTCCAATGCCGACACGTTCGGCCCGCTGCCCTTCGATGCCGTGCTGATCGCGGAGGGGGGACAGACGCTGCGTGAACTGGCAGCCCTGTTCCCCTTCTTCGACATCGATCCGGGGCCGGTACGCCTGCTGGGCACCGGCCTGTGGGACGAGGCCGGGCTGGGCCGGGAACCGTCGCTGATCGGCGGCTGGTTCGCCGCCCCGTCCCCGATCGGACGCGCCGCGTTCGAGACGCGGTTCCAGCAGGCCTATGGCTATCGCCCGCACCGGCTGGCCACGCTGGCCTATGATGCCACGGCCCTGGCCGCCGTGCTGGCACGCGGTGGCAACGGATTCGCGCTGCCCGACCTGACCAATGCCAACGGGTTCGCAGGCGTGGAAGGCATTTTCCGCCTGCTGCCCGCCGGCATCGCCGAACGCGGACTGGCCGTGATGGAGGTGACGCGGACGGGCACGATGGAGGTCGATCCCGCGCCGCAGAGTTTCCTGTCCGCCCCCGCCCCCACGTCCTGACAAGCCGGCCGGGAAGCCCTGCCCATGGATATCATCGTCATTCCCGGCGCGGACGGGCGGCATCACCTTTCCTGGAACGGCGGGCAGGCGCGTTGCGCGCTGGGCCGCGGCGGCATCCGGCAGGACAAGCGCGAAGGCGACGGGGCCACACCCGTGGGCGCCTTCGCGTTGCGCCGCGTGCTCTACCGTGCCGACCGGCAAGCCCGACCGCGCACGGGCCTGCCGGTCTCAACCATCGGTCCCGATGATGGCTGGTGCGACGACCCGGCCCATCCCGACTACAACCGGCCCGTGACGCTGCCCTTCGCCGCCTCGCACGAGCGGATGTGGATGGAACGCGGCGTCTACGACATCGTCGTCGTGCTGGGCCACAATGACGACCCGCCCGTGCCGGGGCTGGGCAGCGCGGTCTTCCTGCACCTGACAGGACCCGACTATGGCCCGACGGCCGGTTGCGTCGCCGTGCAGCCGGATGACATGCTGGCGCTGCTGACCGCAGCCGGGCCGGGTGACCGGATCGTCATTCCGGCCCATGGCTGACCGGCGGGCGGGCATTGGGCGGCACCCGTGGCGACGGGCCCTTTCTGGTTCTGGACGCCGCCGCACGGGGCGGCTATGCACTCTGCCTGGACTTTTTCCAACCTTCGAGCGACGGGACGGTTCCCCCATGCATTTCATCCTGGAATGTCACGACAAGGACGGCGGGCTCGACCTGCGCATGGCCACGCGGCCAGAGCACCTGGCCTATATGGAAAGCCGGCTGGACCATATCGTCATCGCCGGTCCCATCCTGGACGCCGACGGGGGCAGGCCCGTGGGCAGCCTGATCATCCTGGATTATCCCGACCGCGCCGGCGCGGAGGATTTCGCCGCCAACGATCCCTATGCCAGGGCGGGCCTGTTCAAGTCCGTCACCATCCGCCCCTACCGCAAGGTCCTGCCGGCCTGATGGCGCGGATGGCGACCGATGCGAATGACCGTTGAGAGGGAGACGAGATGGCTTACTGGCTGGTGAAATCGGAACCGTTCAAATATTCCTGGGACCGGTTCGTGCAGGACGGCCGCACCCATTGGGACGGCGTGCGCAACCATCAGGCAGCACTGAACCTGAAAAGCATGAAGGTGGGCGAACATGCCTTCTTCTATCATTCCAACAAAGGGCTGGAGATCGTCGGCATCGCCGAGATCGTGCGCGAGGCCTATCCCGATCCCAGCGATCCGGCCGGCCGTTTCGTGATGGTCGATCTGGCACCGGTGAAACCCGTGGCCACCCCCGTGACGCTGAAGCAGATGAAGGCCGATCCCGCCCTGGCCGACATGCAGTTGATCAAGCAGTCGCGGCTGTCGGTCTGCCCCGTCACCGATGAACAATGGGCGCATATCTGCATGCTGGCCGGGGTGTCGGCATGACAGGCCATGTGCTGTGCCGGGTGGAGGATATTCCCGACGGCACGGCCCGCGGCTTCGACTGGCCGCGCGGGGAAACAAAGGTCAAAATCCTGGTCGCGCGCAGGGGCGACCGGGTCTTCGGCTATCGCAACGCCTGCCCGCATGTCGGCGTGCCGCTGGAACTGGACCCCGACGATTTCATGAGCCTGGACGGGCTGCATCTGCAATGCAGCACCCATGGCGCGCAGTTCCGTGTGGAAGACGGCATGTGCGTGCTGGGCCCCTGCATCGGCCGGCCGCTGCGGTCCGTGCCGGTCAGCATCACGGGGGGCATGGTATCCGTCGGGGATTGATGCCGCCGCAGAAAGGCCGGGCCCCGTGGCCCCAAGCTGCCCAACCGGAGCCGCTCGCTGCCGCTCAGCGCGCCATCCGCATCATTTCGGCGAAATCGGCCGTCGCCGTGCCGATGCGGCGGGACAGGATGCATGCCTCCGCCGCGGCATCGGCATAGCCGGAGCCGTCCGGCGGCAACACAGCCAGCAGCAGGTCGAGGGTCATCAGGCTGGTGCGCATGCCCAGCCTGGCCACATCCCCTTCCGCCACCGCGATTTCCCCGCCCCCGGGAACGCCCCCCGTCATGCCATCCTGCCCGGTTTGTATCGAAGATTGAAGGCGGACCATACCATGCTGTGCAACCCATGGCACGCGCTATCGCCGCCGTCTTTCCCCTTGAAAAACCGTTGAATGCGGCGAAATGCCGACACGACGAATGTACATGTTCCAAAACAGGCGGCCGTTGCTTACATAAGCTTGCGTAAACCATGGTCCGCGTCGGCTTTCCTTGCTGTCGGCGCCGGGACCGGGATGGGAGATAAGCGGGGCCGGGTCACCGGCCGGTGCGCCGCACCGCCCGCCAACCGATTGGGAGAAACAACGCCATGAGCAGCCCTTCGTTCTTTCCCGTGACGGAAGAGGTGGCCGGCAGCGCCTGGATCGATGAGGCCAAATACAAGGCCATGTATGCGCAGTCCCTCGCCGACCCGGAAGCGTTCTGGGCAGAGCATGGCAAGCGCATCGACTGGTTCACCCCCTTCACCAAGGTGAAGAACACCAGCTTCGAGGGCGATGTTTCCATCCGCTGGTTCGAGGACGGGGTGACCAATGTCGCCTATAACTGCATCGACCGGCATCTGGCCACGCGCGGCGACCAGACCGCCATCATCTGGGAAGGCGACAATCCCAGCGAAAGCGCCCATATCACCTACCGGGAACTGCACGAGAAGGTCGGCCGGCTGGCCAATGTGCTGAAGGCGCATGGCGTGGAAAAGGGGGACCGCGTCACAATCTACATGCCGATGATCCCGGAAGCCGCCTATGCCATGCTGGCCTGTGCGCGCATCGGGGCCGTGCATTCCGTGGTGTTCGGCGGCTTCTCCCCCGACAGCCTGCGCGACCGGATCGAAGGGTGCCAGGGCAAGGTCGTCATCACGGCCGATGAGGGGTTGCGCGGCGGCCGCAAGGTGCCGCTGAAGGCCAATGTCGACAAGGCGCTGGAAAGCCTGCCCGACGTCACCTCCGTCATCGTGGTCAAGCGCACGGGCGGCACCGTCGGCTGGAAGGACGGCCGCGACCATTGGTATCATGAGGAAGTGGCCAAGGTCCCCGCGGAGAACGAGGCCGCGAAGATCGGGGCGGAAGACCCGCTGTTCATCCTCTACACCTCCGGTTCGACGGGCAAGCCCAAGGGCGTGCTGCACACCACGGGCGGCTACCTGGTCTATGCCGCCATGACGCACCAATATGTCTTCGACTATCACGAGGGTGACATCTACTGGTGTACGGCCGATGTAGGCTGGGTGACGGGCCACAGCTACATCGTCTATGGACCGCTGGCCAACGGTGCCACGACCCTGATGTTCGAGGGCATCCCCAATTACCCGACCGTCAGCCGCTTCTGGGAAGTGATCGACAAGCACAAGGTCAACATCTTCTATACCGCCCCCACCGCCATCCGCGCCCTGATGCGCGAGGGGGAGGAGCCGGTGAAGCGGACCAGCCGCGCCAGCCTGCGTCTGCTGGGCTCGGTGGGGGAACCGATCAACCCCGAAGCCTGGCTGTGGTATCATGGCGTGGTCGGTGACGGCCGCTGCCCCATCGTCGATACCTGGTGGCAGACGGAAACGGGCGGCATCCTGATCACTCCGCTGCCCGGCGCCATTGGCCAGAAGCCGGGATCGGCCACCTTGCCCTTCTTCGGCGTGAAGCCGGAGATCGTGGATAATGACGGTCAGGTCCTGGAAGGGGCGACGGAAGGCAATCTCTGCATCACCGATAGCTGGCCGGGCCAGATGCGCACGGTGTTCGGCGATCATGAGCGCTTCGTCCAGACCTATTTCTCCACCTTCAAGGGCAAGTATTTCACGGGCGATGGCTGCCGCCGGGACGAGGATGGCTATTACTGGATCACGGGGCGCGTCGATGACGTGATCAACGTGTCCGGTCACCGGCTGGGCACGGCGGAGATCGAGTTGGCCCTGGTCGCCCATCCCAAGGTGGCCGAGGCCGCCGTGGTGGGTTATCCGCACGACCTGAAGGGCCAGGGCATCTACGCCTATGTCACCCTGAATGCCGGCGAGGAGCCCACCGACGAATTGCGCCGCGAACTGGTGACCTGGGTGCGCAAGGAAATCGGCCCCATCGCCACGCCGGACCTGATCCAGTGGGCGCCCGGCCTGCCCAAGACCCGTTCGGGCAAGATCATGCGCCGCATCCTGCGCAAGATCGCCGCCAATGAGCATGAGGCGCTGGGCGATACCAGCACGCTGGCCGATCCCGGCGTCGTCAGCGATCTGGTCGGCAGCCGCATGAACCGCGGCTGACCGTCATCGGTGCAGCACACGCAGCAGCACACGCAGACGAATGAAAACGGCGGGGATAGACCCCGCCGTTTTCATTTCACCACTCATTTCACCACCCTGCTGTTTCTGCACGGGCTGGCGGGTCCGTGCCCGCGAGCCCGAGGGGGAGGGTGCGACGGGGTTCAGCCCAGGCTGATGCCGCGCGCCGCCGCAATCGTGGCGTCGGTCAGCGTCGCCCCATCCATCACCGTCTCGGTCAGGTCGGCGCCGGAAAAATCCACACCCGTCAGGTCGGCCCCGCGCAGGATGGCCGCCGCCAGCCGGGCCCGGACCAGAGAGGTCCGCAATTCATGCCCGCGCGCGGTCTTCAACATGGCCAGATTGGCCTTTTCCAGATTGGCGTCGATCAGGTTGGCACGATCCAGGCTGGCGCCGCGCAGATCGGCGAAGCCCAGGTCGGTGGATCGCAGGTCGGCACCGGACAATTGCGCCGCCTGCATCTGTGCGCCGCGCAGGTCGGCCCCGCGCAAGATCACGCCCGTGGCCTTCATCAGCGTCAGGACCCGCCCCGCCAGATCGACCTGTGACAGGTCCAGCCCGCTGATATCCAACTGGTGGCCCGAGCGCCCGCCCGTACCCACCCATTGGGCATGGGCTCGCAGCATGGCATCCAGCCGCTCCGGTGACGGGGGGCCTTCCGGCGGCCGGTCGGGCGCGGGCATTGCCCCTTCCTCCATCCGGATGGCGCGGCGGGCCGCATCCTCGTCCGTGCGGATGGCGCTCTGCAATGCCTGGAGGGAGACCTTGGCGCCCGACAGGTCGGCGCCACGCAGATCGGCATCAGCCAGATCAGCCCCTTCCAGGTCAGTGGCCTTGAACTGCGCGTCGCGCAGATCGGTCCGCGCCAGATGGGCACCGGACATGATGGCGCCGGAAAAATCCGCCTCCCGCGCGCAGGAGCCGGTCAGCCGCGCCCGCGTCAGGTCGGCATCGGCCATGATGGCCAGTGAGATATCGGCGGGACCGATATCAAGCCCCAGCACCCGGAAATCGGCCCGCGTGCTGACCGCCATGTTGCCGTCGCGCAGGTCGCATTCCACCATCCGCGCACCGCGCAGCACCGACCGGCGCAGACTGGCCGCCCGCAGGTCGGTGCGGGTCAGTTGCGCCCGTGTCAGATCGGCCTCCGACAGGTCACACCCGAACAAATCGGCATAGTCCAGCTTCGCCCCCACGAAGCGCGTGCCACGCAGGATAGCGCCGGACAGGTTGGCGTTCGTCAGGTTGCGGCCGTTGAACGATAATTCCGACAGGTCGAAAAAGGGCAACGAGAGCTTGGCCCCGCCCTGCAGGCCGGAAAGATAGGCCAGATGCCGTTCGCAGGCACGGTCAAGCTGTGCCTGCGTCAGGCGCACACGCGGGGCGACGTTGTTGCTGTCTTCGGACATGCGAGCTTACCCGAACAAGGCGTCGATATCGGCCTGCGATACGGTGGCGCCGGCCGCCGGTGGCGGAGGGGGAGGAGGCGGGGGCGGAGGTGGAGGCGGCGGAGGTGGGGGCGGCGGAGGCGGAGGCGGAGGCGGAGGCGGAGGCGGCGGGGCTGCCACGTCCTCTGCCGCCAGTCCCCAATCATCCATGTTGGTCAGGGCATCGTTGGGGTCGGCCTTGGCCGGTTCGTCATTGTCCAGGCTGTCGAACAGCGCATCGATATTGGCCTGGCTGACCGGTTCCATGGCGGGGCCATGCAACAGGTGCTTGTCCGGTCGGGTGTCGTCCGGGCGCAACGCAATCAACCCGTCCGCGCCCACCTTGTTGGGGGCGCCGTCGGTCTCCTCGACCCCCCAGATCTCGATCATGGTGTTGACGCGCTGTTCGATATAGCGAAGCGTGTTCACCACCTTGGTCGTGCGCTGGCCCGTGATGTCCTGGAAGGAACAGGCCGTCATGATCTCGATCGTCTGGGCGTCGATATCGTTGGTGATGTCGCTGGGTGGCAGTCGGGAGACCAGCGACTGTATCCGCTCCGTCGCGTTCAGGATGTCGGATGTGGCGCGTTCGGTCGCCGTCACGATGGCGTCCAGCTCATTGGTGGCGGCCATGATGCGATTGGCGCCGGCATCCATGGGGCGAAGCTGGGCGATCTCCTGACGGGTCTGTTCGATATAGTTGGAAAGCTGTTTCAGTTCCTCGCGCATGATGTGCAGGTGCGGGCTCTGGTCACCCACGACCGCGGCCGCGGCACCGCCCCCGCCGATACCCTGAAGGCGCCCCACCTGCTCGGTCATGCCCTGCAACAGGGCGCGCCAGTCATCCTGGGCCACGATGCGGGTCTGCCGGTCGCGCTGACGCAGGAAGGCCCGGCCGCGGGCCGACGCCATCAGCGCCTCTTCCAGGGCTGAATATTCCTTCTCCGACAGCTCCATCGGGTCCATGCCGCCGCTTCCGCCTAGCCCCCACATCGGGCCACCCCTTTCAACCGCTGCACACCGCCACACCCGCGGGGCATGCCCCGCAGCCATGGACAAGCCATGGATAAGAATGAACGAAACGCACCCATTTTTCAGTCGAATAAATCCTAACCCCGAATTTCGCCACACTGAACTGACCTTTTGCGCTTCCCGGATGCGTCATGGCCCGTGGCCGGTGTAATCTGGCAACGGGGCGATGCACAGGGGGGAGGCGGACCCCAAAGGCGGGTTCCGTTCCAGGGATCACGAAAGGGGCCGGCGAGGCGGCCCGTCGGGGGAAGAAACGCGATGGACATTCTGATCGGCTTTCCGGAAGGCGAGGCACTGGCCGGCCGGCTGGCCTCACGGCTGGGGCTGGGATTGCGTATGGTGGCGCTGCACCGGTTTCCCGACGGGGAAAGCCTGGTGCGGCTGGAGGGCGCGCCGGAACGGGCGGTGATCGTCCGCTCCCTGGATCGGCCCAATGACAAGCTGGTGGAGTTGCAATTCCTGGCCGGTGCCCTGCGGGAACGCGGGTGCCGGGAACTGACGCTGGTCGCCCCCTACCTGGCCTATATGCGCCAGGACATTGAGTTCCGGCCCGGCGAGGTGGTGAGCCAGCGCATCATGGGCCGATGGCTGGGCGGGCTGTTCGACCGCATCGTCACGGTGGAACCGCACCTGCACCGCACCCATGACCTGACGGCGGTCTTTCCCGGGACACGCAGTGCCGCCCTGTCGGCCGGACCGCTGCTGGGCCGCTGGGCCCGCGAACAGGGGGCTGATGCGGGCTGGGTGATTCTGGGGCCGGACGAGGAGTCCGAGCATCTGGTCCATGGCGCGGCGCAGGCCGCAGGCGCGCAGGCACTGGTGGGGCTGAAGGTGCGGCGCGGGGATCATGATGTGTCCGTCGGCCTGCCGGCCGGCACGGACCTGACGGGCCGGACCGTGCTGTTCGTCGACGACATCGTCAGTTCCGGGGGCACCCTGATCGACGCCGCAAAGGTTGCCCGTGCCCATGGGGCCACACGGTTCCTGGCCGCCACGGCGCATGCCGTGTTCCCCATGGAACGGATGGCCGCCTTCCAGGCGGCGGGGATCGAAACCGTGGTGTCGGCCGACGGCATCGACCACCCCACCAACGCCATCGGCCTGACCGGCCTGATCGCGGACTGCCTGGCCACCCTGTGACCGCCCCGCCCCGGACCGGGCGGGGCGCAGCAAAGGGTATCAGGTCCAGGGTGACCGCGGCGGCGCCTTGCCACCGGCATTGGGAACGCTGCCGGCGCGACGCGACGGGGGCGGGGGCGGGGGCGTCGCGGGGCCGGCGGCGGGACGATAAGGGGGAGGGCTGCCGGAACGGTCCCCACCCATCGCCATCGCCCGCAAGCGGCGCACCCGTTCCGCCGTGCTGGGATGGGTGGAGAAGAGACTGTCCACCCCACGCCCGTGCAGCGGGTTGATGATGAACATATGCGCGGTGGCCGGATTGCTTTCCGCCTGATGATTCATGACGCGCGCGGCACCGGACTGGATGCCTTCCAGCGCATCGGCCAGCCATGTGGGCTTGCCACAGATTTCCGCGCCGATGCGATCGGCCTCATATTCCCGCGACCGGCTGATGGCCATCTGCACCAGCATGGCACCCAGCGGGGCCAGGATGGCGACCAGGATCACGCCCACAATGCCCAGCGGGTTGTTGCGATTGTCGCTGTTGCCGCTGGCACCGAAGAACATGGCAAAATTGGCCAGCATGGACAACGCACCGGCCAGCGTCGCCGTGATCGTCATGATCAGCGTGTCGCGGTTCTTGATATGGGCCAGTTCATGGGCCATCACGCCCGCCACCTCCTCGCCCGACAGTCGCTTCAACAGGCCGGTCGTGGCGGCGACGGCCGCGTTCTCGGGGTTGCGGCCCGTGGCGAAGGCGTTGGGCTGGTCATTGTCGATGATATAGACCTTCGGCATGGGCAGTTCGGCCCGCTGCGCCAGACGCTGGACCATGGTGTAGAATTGCGGCGCGGTCGCCGCATCCACCTGCCGCGCGCCATACATGCGCAGCACCATCTTGTCGGAATTCCAGTAGGCGAAGAAGTTCATGGCCAGCGCGATCCCCAGCGCCACCACCATGCCTCCCTGCCCCCCCAGCATATAGCCGACCGCCAGGAACAGGCCGGTCAGCCCTGCCAGCAGCATCGCGGTTCGGAAATAGCCGTTCATGGGTTCCTCAAGGCTCCCTTCATGCCTGATGCGAGCGGGCATGACGCCCGCCTTCCTGATATGGCCCCTGCCCCCGCCGCATCAAGAGTTGTTAAGGCTTGGCAGCGGCCCGCCGGCGCGCCATATCTGCGGATGCTGGCACCGGCGCTGAGGGCGGTGATCAGAACCAACAGGTTCCGATCACCGCGAGACAGTATTAATGCCCGACACGGATGGAGACCTCTTGATGACGGACGAGAGCAAGCGCGACCCCCAGGCGGCGGTTCCGGCCGGCCAACCGCCCAGCCCGCCCCGCAAGCCCGCGATCTTACAGCCGCCGGGGGAGATCGGCGGTCCGGCCGGGCCCGAACCGACACGGTTCGGCGATTGGGAATTCAAGGGCCGCTGCAGCGACTTTTAACCCCACTGGTTGCGCATGCGCCCAGAAACGCTCTCATTATGCGTCAATGATCCTAAGTGTATTCTACTTAGGAAATAGATCATAAATTCTTGTTCCGCCCTGGACTGGTTCGGCATAGGATGCAGGCTTAAATCCTTGTCCCCGATGCCCCAGCGGCCCCATGTCCATGCGTTCCGCCCTTTTGCCTCTGCCGCTTCTACTCGCCCTTGTGCTGGGGGCGGTGCCATCGCTGGCCATCAGCCGGCTGGCCGGCCCGGTGCCGGCGCGGGTGACGGAGGTGGTGGACGGCGACACGCTGAATGTCCGTGCCCTGATCTGGCTGGATCAGGAGGTGGTGGCACGGGTCCGGCTGGACGGTATCGACACACCCGAAAGCCGGTCCAGATGCGCGGCGGAAAAGCGTATGGCGCAGGAGGCGCGCCGCATGCTGGCCGATCTGGTGGCCCCGGCAACCGAAGGCCGGGGCGACGGCACCATCCGGCTGCATGATGTCGTCTATGACAAATATGGTGGCCGGGTGCGGGCCCGTGTGACGCTGGCCGACGGCACGGACCTTTCACAGGCCCTGATCAAGACTGGCCATGCCCGCCCCTATACCGGGGGCAAGCGTGAGCCCTGGTGCGCCGGGATGTAGGCGGAACGGCCGGGATCGCGGTCAACTCCGCCAGCGCAGCACCGTGTCGCGCACGGGATTGACGAATTCCCGCCCCTCGGCCCGTGCGCGCTGATGCTCGTTCTTCAACTGGTGATACCAGCGTGCCTGGGTGTCGGCATCCTTGATCAGCATCAGGGTCGGGTCATGCGCCAGCCCCTGCTGCTGCATCACCACCACATCCCGGTCCTGGCCCAGGAAACGCCGCACGAAGCGGCGCAGGACGGGCCGCGCCAGATCGGCCCAGCCCAGCGTCCAATAGAAGCTGTTGGTGACTTCCGTGTTCGTGGCATCGACGGGCGTGACGGTGGTCAGGTTGACGATACGGTGCCGGCCCGCCGCGATATGCTCCACGCGGATGCCCGGCAGTCTGAAGGTGATCTCGGTCTCCGGCGCCCCGCCCAGCAGGCGGTACGCGGCGGAATTGGACGAGGGACGGTGCCGTTTCATGGCAAAGCCCAGCGGCGCGGGGCCAAAGGCCTTGGACTTCTCATGGATGGAGCGGGAAGAACGCCAGAACCAGCTTTGATGCACGAAAGGTCCGTGGGCCGGGTCCATCAGGCCGATCACGGCGTGGTCGACCGGACAGGGAAAGGCCATGGTTTCGGTCATGTTGGGCACGCGCCCATCCATGTCGGGCATTTGCGGCGGTTCTCCCTCCGGGGGGCCTTCCCCCATCCATATCCACAGGTTCCCCTGCGCCTCCGACACCGGATGGCGGCGCACCTTGATGCGCGTCAGGTCGAAATCCTGGTCGGGGACCAGTGACGGGATGGCCGTGCAGGCACCGGCCGCGTCGAAACGCCAGCCGTGATAGCGGCATTCCACCTCCCGCCCGTCGAAACGGCCGCAGGAAAGCGGGATGCCGCGATGGGGGCAGATGTCCCGCAGGGCGAAGGCCTGGCCGTCATTGTCCCGCGCGAACAGGACCGGCTGGCCCAGCAGGGTCCTGGCCAGCATGCCTCCCCGCTTCAGGGCCGTGGACGGCAGCGCGAAATACCAGATGTCAGTCAGGAAGGGCGATGGATTGGCCATGATGGGGCGGCTTTCGGCAGCGGACGGGCGCACCATAGCACCGCCGGTCGCGGCCCGCCAAAGCCCCGTCGGGCAGGTCCCGCCAACCTAGGTGCGATGAGTTCTACTCATCGCACCTAGGTTGGCGGCAACCGGCGCCGCGCCGCTTCGGCGGCGTAGCCAAGCCAACACATGTTGGCGCCGGCAATTGAGGGGGGTGATCAGAGCCTATTGGTTCTGATCACCGCAAAATAGTATAAGCGGATCATGATGGCTTTTTACCATCACAACCATTCCGGCCGGACATCAAGCACGGTTCGGTCCAGGCTGGCCAGCAATGCCGCCTGCGTTATCGTCTTGGGCAGTTCGTGCGCGAAGAACCAGCGGCAGGCGGCCAGCTTGCCGTTCAGATAATCGGCATCCCCCTGCCCCGTCGCCAACCGGTCGGCGGCGGCCATGGCCTGGCGCAGCCAGATCCAGGCCAGCACCGTGTGGCCGAACATCTCCAGATACGCCGTGGCATTGGCCAGGCAGAGCGCCACATCCCCCGCGGCCCGTACCTGCCCCAGGCGGGCGGTGACGCTGGCCACGCGGGTCAGGGCATCGCGCAGGTCGGCCGCGTGGCCGGCCAGATCGGGCATGCCGGCCGCCCGGGCGATGGTGACCCCCATGGTACGGCCCAGCTCCTCCAGCGCCGCGCCGTTTTCCATGAACAGCTTGCGACCCAGCAGGTCATTGGCCTGGATACCATATGTGCCCTCATGGATCGGGTTCAGGCGGTTGTCGCGATAATACTGCTCCACCGGATAATCGCGGGTATAGCCATAGCCACCCAGAATCTGGATGGCCCATTTATTGGCTTCCAGACAATGTTCGGAAGGCCAGGACTTGGCGATGGGTGTCAGCAGTTCCAGCAGCAGGCCGGCCCGGCGCCGGTCGGCCGCGTCGGGCGCTGTCTTCTCCTCATCCACCAGTCGGGCGCAATAGAGGCAAAGGGCGATGGCGCCCTCTGCGGCCGCCTTCTGCTGCAGCAACATGCGCCGGACATCGGCATGTTCGATGATGGGGATCATGGGGCTGGCCGGATCGCGGGCCGCCAGGGGCCGCCCTTGCGTGCGCGTGCGCGCATAATCGGCGGAATAGCGATAGCCGGCATACCCCAGGGCCGCCGCCCCCAGCCCCACGCCGATCCGCGCCTCGTTCATCATCTGGAACATATAGGCCAGTCCCTGATGCGCCTGCCCCACCAGGAAGCCCTGGCAGCGCCCCTCCTCTCCAAAGGACAGGATGGTGCTGGTGGTGCCGCGATACCCCATCTTGTGCAGCAGGCTGACCAGCCGCACGTCATTATCCGGACCCAGACTGCCATCCGCGTTGATGCGATGGCGCGGCACGATGAACAGGCTGATGCCCTTCACGCCGGCCGGCGCGCCCTTGATTCTGGCCAGCACCATATGGACGATGTTTTCCGACAACTCATGCTCGCCGGCACTGATCCATTGCTTGGTCCCCGTGATGGCATAGGAACCGTCGGCATTGGGCACCGCACCGGTGCGGATATCGGCCAAGCTGCTGCCGGCCTGGGGTTCCGACAGGGCCATGGTGCCGAAGAAGCGGCCCGTCAGCATGGGGGCCAGGAACATCGCCTGCTGCCCGGGGCTGCCAAAGCTGCGGATCAGGTTGCCGGCCCCGATGGTCAGGAACGGATAGGCGGCCGTGGCGATGTTCGCCGTCTGGAAGAAGCTGAAGGCCGCCTGCACGACACACCAGGGAAGCTGAAGGCCACCCAGTTCCTCGTCATGGTGGGCAGCCATGAAGCCGGCACCCGCCAGGGCATCCACAGCCTCCTTCACGGCCGGCAGCATCACGACCTTGCCGTCGATGCGCTCCGGCTCATGCTTGTCGGTGTCGTGGTAATGGGGGCCGAACTTCGTGTCGGCCAGACCCGCAGCCGTATCCAGCACCTGGGACAGCGCGTCACGGTCCAGATGCGCATAGCGCGGGCGCGACAGCAGCCCCTCCAGGTCCAGCAGGCCATCCAGCAGAAAATCGATCTCGCGGCGATCCATCCGGCTCATGTGCCAGTCCCTCCCCTTTGTTCGCGGCCCGCTCGCACCGGGCTTCAAACAAATGTTTAAATGCGGAGAGGCCGCCCGTCGAGCGGCTTTACCGTCGCCAGAAGGACGGGCTGATCAGGACCAGCACCGTGAACAGTTCCAGCCGGCCCAGCAACATGCCAAGCGACATGATCCAGATGCCGAAATCATGCAACGGGTCGTAATTGCCGACCGGACCGATAGCCTGGGAAAGACCGGGGCCGACATTGCTGACGGCCGTCGCCGCCGCGGAAATGGCCGTGACGTAATCCAGCCCCGTCAGGGCCAGCAGCACACCGAAGACCAGGATCAGCGCCATGTAGAGGAAGATGAAGCTCATCACCGAGACGATGACGTCGGCATCCACCAGCTTGCCATTATAGGAAAGCGGCATGACGCGATTGGGGCTGAACAGCCGGTGGACCTGCATGCGCATCGCCAGCCACAGGATCTCGAACCGGAACATCTTGATCCCGCCGGAAGTGGAACCCGTGCAGCCGCCCACCAGGGTCAGGATGAAGAACAGCGCCACGGGCCCGTGACCCCAGGCCAGATAATCGGTGGAAGAGAAGCCCGTGGTGGTGATCAGCGAGACGCAGTTGAAGAAGGAATGGCGGATGGCATCGGTAGCCCCCATCTGCCCCGTGGCCATCAGATAGATGGCCAGCAGTGAGGCCACAATCCCGGTAAAGGCCGTATAGGTACGGACCTGACTGTCATGCCACAGGGCCTTGACATCGCCCTTGATCATGCTGATAAACCGGACGAACGGCAGGCTGCCCAGGAACATGAACAGGATGATGATCCATTCGGCGGCAGGGTTCTGGAAATAGCCGATCGAACTGTCCTTGGTGGAGAAGCCACCCGTCCCCAGCGCGGTCATCGAATGATTGATGGCGTCGAACATGCCGAGGCCCGCCATCTTCAACAGGATGATGCAGATGATGGTCAGCGCGAGATAAACCCAGCCGAAGCCAAGGGCCATATCGGCGGCGCGCGGCACCACCTTGTCGGACTTGTCCGATGATTCGCTGCGGAAAAGCTGCATCCCGCCGACCCGCAGGAACGGCAGGATCACGATGCCCATGCCCACGATACCGATACCGCCCAGCCAGACCAGCAGCGAGCGCCAAAGCAGCACGCCGGGCGGCAATGTCTGGACCGACGAATAGGCGCTGGCCCCCGTGGTGGTCAGGCCCGACATGGCCTCGAAATAGGCATTGGTATAGGACAGCCCCTGTTCGGTGAAGACGAATGGCAGGGCCGCGAAGGCGCAGACGATGATCCAGGCGACGGATGTCAGGATGAATGTCTGGCGCAACGACAGCGCGATGCGCCCCGACCGGTTCATCAGCATCAGCAGCACGCCGAAAAACAGGGTCAGCGCCGACGACACGGCGAAGACACGCCAATCATCATGGCCGGCGGCCAGGTCGGCCGTCAGCGGCGCCACCATCGCCAGCGCGATGACCGACAAAAGCGCACCGATGACATAGAAGATGGGGCGAACGTCCAGGGAGAGCATGGCACTCCGATGGTTGGGCCGGCCGGCATATGCCACCCTTCGCGAAGGGCGTCCGGCCGTCAAGGACTTGATGCCGAAAAACGGACGGCCGGGACGATACCCGGCCGATCCAAGTATATGCGCCGCCCGGCGCGGTGGCAGCCGTTGCCGCCGGTGCCGATGATTTCCGGGAAGGCCCGGCGCTCATCGATCAGGGCGGCAGAAGGATCACTCGATCCCCAGCGCCGCCTTGTACAGTTCCAGAAGGGCGTCCATCTCCTGACGGTCTTCCTTCTCCATCCGGCGGATGCGGATGATCTGGCGCATCACCTTTGTATCGAAGCCGGTGCCCTTCGCCTCGGCATAGATATCCTTGATATCGTCCTGGATACCCTTTTTCTCCTCCTCCAGGCGTTCGATACGCTCGATGAAGGAGCGCAGACGGTCGGCCGCGATACCGCCGACATCGTTGGAGGTTGCGGCGTCAGACATGATGCCTCTTACCTTGCGATAGTGTTGGAAGTGGGGGGACCTTAGCCAGCCGGCCCGACGGACGCAAGCCGGTTGGTGACGCCATCGCCGGCCGGCCGCCGGCCCCACCGCGCGCGTGGGAGGTTCTACCGCCCGGTCACCGCCGCAGGACCAGGGCCACACCGCCGGCCGTCAACGCCATGCCAGCCAACGCCAGCGGCCCCAAGCGCTCACCGAACAGCGCCCAGGCCATCACCGCCGTGACCGGCGGCACCAGATAGAACAGACTGGCCACTTTCGACGCCGCCCCCTGCCGGATCAGGGCGAACAGCAGGAACACGGCCCCCACCGACAGGACCAGACAAAGCCAGAGCAGGGCGAAAATGAACGCCCCCGTCCACCGGACATGCATGGTTTCCAGCATCGGCGCCAGAATGGCCAGGACGGCGCCTGTCGCGCCGTACTGGATGGCGGTGCCGGTACGCAGATCCATTTCCGCGCAATAGCGCTTCTGATAGAGCGTACCCCCTGTGATGCCCATCAGGGCCACACCGCACAGGGCGAGCCCCAGCGGCGTTCCGATACCCAGGGCCAGCTTCTCCCACACCACGGCCACCACGCCGCCAAGGCCGAGCACCAGCCCGAGCCACTGGCGCCGGGTCAGCCTTTCGCCGAACAGGGGACCCGCCGCCAGCGCTGTCAGCAGGGGCTGCATGCCGACGATGACGGCCACCGGGCCCGCCGGCACGCCCTGGTCCAGGGCCGCGAACACACCGCCCAGATAAAGCCCGTGAACCAGCAGCCCGGCCACGGCGATGTGGGCGGCCGCCCGCCAGCTGCCGGGCCAGGGCGCCTTCACCCAGGCGGAAACGATCGTCAGCGCCACGGCCACCAGCGCCATGCGCCAGAGCAGGAAAGTCAGCGGCTCCGCATGGGGAAGCCCCAGCTTGCCGCCGATGAAGCCCGTGCTCCACAGCAGCACGAACAGGGCGGGCGCGGCTTGCTGCCAATGGGGGGCGGTCATGCGCGGGGTGGACGGGGTCGACATCGGGACGGGCACCGGGTGGACATGGATGAAGGCTCTGGAACGGAAAACGGCCGCCCCCGGATGGGGACGGCCGTAAACCTCAGGCAATCAGCCGGCAATGGATATGCCGGATCAGCCGTTCTTGCCCTGCTTGGCGACGATTTCGTCGGCCACGTTACGGGGCACCGGATCGTAGTGCGAGAACTCCATGGTGAAGGAGCCGCGACCCGACGTCATGCCACGCAGCTGGCCGATATAGCCGAACATTTCGGACAGCGGAACGTGGCTCTCGACGGCGATGTTGTTGCCGCGCTCCAGCTGACCCAGGATCGTGCCGCGACGACGGTTCACGTCGCCGATCACGTCACCCAGGTAATCCTCCGGCACCACGACCTCGACCTTCATGATCGGCTCCAGCAGCACCGGGCCGGCCAGCTTCATGGCCTCACGGAAGCAGGCCTTCGCGGCGATTTCGAAGGTCAGGGCGTTGGAGTCGACGTCGTGATACTTGCCGTCGATCAGCGTGGCCTTGAAGTCCACAGTCGGATAGCCGGCGATGACACCGTCTTCCTTCTGCATCTGCAGGCCCTTGTCGACCGACGGGATGTATTCACGCGGCACGGTACCGCCGACCACCTGGTCGACGAACGCATAGCCCTGGCCCCGCTCCTGCGGCTCGAACACGATCTTCACTTCAGCGAACTGGCCCGAACCGCCGGTCTGCTTCTTGTGGGTATAGATATGCGTGACCGGACGGGTGATCGTCTCGCGATAGGCCACCTGCGGACGGCCCATGACGCCTTCCACACCATATTCGGTGCGGACGCGGTCCAGGGTGACTTCCAGGTGCAGTTCGCCCATGCCGCGCAGCAGGGTCTGGCCGGTCTCACGATCGGTTTCCAGACGCAGCGAGGGGTCGGCACGGACCATCTTGCCGATGGCGGCACCGAACTTGTCCTGGTCACCGCGGTTCTTCGGCTCGATGGAGACGGAGATCACGGGGTCGGGGAAGCGCATGCGCTCCAGCACGACGGGAGCGGTCGGATCGCACAGCGTGTCGCCGGTATCGGTTTCGGCCAGCGACACGAAGGCGACGATGTCGCCGGCGCGGCACTCATCCAGATCGTTGGTGTCCTTGGCGAACATCTCCACGATACGGCCGATGCGCTCACGCTTGCCACGGGTGGTGTTCAGCAGGGCGGAACCCTTGGTCACGACGCCCGAATAGACGCGGACGAAGGTCAGCGAGCCGTACTTGTCGTTCAGCACCTTGAAGGCCAGGCCCGAGAAGGGCTCGTCGTCGGAGCAGACGCGCTCGCCGTCCGGGTTGCCATCGGGGTCCACCGTCTTGATGGCTTCCACGTCGGTCGGGGCCGGGAGGTAAGCCACAACGGCGTCCAGAAGCTGCGGCACGCCCTTGTTCTTGTAGGAGGAGCCGCACAGGACCGGCACGAAGGCACCATCGATGGTGGCCTTGCGGATGCAAGCCTTCAGCACATCGACCGACGGCTCGCTGCCGTCCGTCAGATAGGCTTCCATGGCATCTTCGTCCTGCTCGACGCAGGCTTCCACCAGATCCTGGCGATACTGCTTGTACTGGGACAGCAGCTCGCGGTCGTAGGCGTTGGTGATCTTCAGCTTGTCAGCCAGATCATCCGTGACTTCCCACTCTTCCCACTTGGCATCCTTCTCGTCGGAGAACCAGACATAGGCCTTCATCTCGACGAGGTCGATCATGCCGTGGAAATCATCTTCCGAGCCGATCGGCATCTGCAGCGGCACCGGGCGCGAGCCCAGGCGGTCAACAACCATCTTCACCGTGCGGCGGAAATTCGCGCCCGAGCGATCCAGCTTGTTGACATAGCACATGCGCGGAACCTTGTAGTTGTCCGCGAGGCGCCAGTTGGTCTCGGTCTGCGGCTCCACGCCGGCCACACCGTCGAACACGACGACAGCGCCGTCGAGCACGCGCAAGCTACGGTTCACCTCGATGGTGAAGTCCACGTGGCCCGGGGTGTCGATGACGTTGATCTTCTTGCCCTTCCAGAAGCAGGACACGGCCGCCGACTGAATCGTGATGCCGCGCTTCTGTTCCTGCTCCATGTAGTCGGTCGTCGTCGACGTCTTCAGATCCTTGGTATCATGAACGTCGATGATCGTGTGCTTGCGACCGGTATAGTACAGGATGCGCTCGGTCGTCGTCGTCTTGCCGGCATCGACGTGGGCGATGATGCCGATATTCCGGATATCAGAAAGCGGGGTAGTGCGGGGCATAAGAAGGGCTCCGTCGTCCAGCGTCGTGTCAAAACAGATCAAACGACCCGGCGTGGTGAGGTCGAGTGCGTGGATGAGGCGGGAGGAACCACGAGGCCGCAGCACCCATCCCGCACGAAAAAAACCGGGGTGCCGAAAGCACAAAGGCCTCGGTTCCCCGGTGGCGGCCTATTTAGCGCGGATGCGCCTATATGCCAAGGGGGGATATGGCATGACGGGTAAGCGCGGGGGGATGGGGACGGCATGGGCGCGCGTACTTTTCAGCACCACCATCCGCCGTTCCCACTATACGCGCCACGTCACCCGCCACGATTTTCCAGGTGAGGTTATTCCGGATGGCTGCTGGTAACGAGCCGGTACCGGACTGGGTGGAGGCATTCGACCGTGAAGACCCCAGTTTCGAAAGCAATGGGTCAACAGGAGATGACGCGGACTGCGCTCGCGGCCCCGTTGGGCGCCAGTCGCAATCAGGAAGGCTGGATTCTGCACCTGCCGGCTTGTGACTGGATCACGGGTGGGCGCCTTAAAGCGGACTCTGATACTTCTCGCCTGGAAGGATCTGCGGGTTGAACCGCAGCATTCCATGCAGGATCGATCGGCACAAGATATCGGCGTACATAAAAAAAACCCCGACGGGATTGCTCCCGCCGGGGTTTTTCATACGATCAACCGTACACCTGAAATCAGGCGGCGGCTTCCTCGCCGTCCTCATCCTTGACCAGGACCGGGCCGCTGTCCTGGCCCTTGGCGGCCACGTCGCGGTCAACGAACTCGATGATGGCCATCGGGGCGTTGTCGCCATAGCGGAAGCCGGCCTTCAGGACGCGGGTATAGCCACCGTTGCGATCCTTGTAACGCTCGGCGATGACGGTGAACAGCTTGTCCACAACGGCATTGTCGCGCAGCTCGGCATAGGCCAGACGCTTGTTGGCCAGGCCGCCCTTCTTGCCGAGCGTGATCAGCTTCTCGACGATCGGACGCAGGTCCTTGGCCTTCGGCAGGGTCGTCTTGATCTGCTCGTGCTTGATCAGGGCGTTCGCCATGTTGGAGAACATGGCCAGACGGTGGGAGGTGGTGCGGCTGAACTTACGCCCGGACATTCCATGACGCATGGGTACTCTCCTTCATAGCATGGCCCCGCTGGGCGGAACCGATGGCGATCCCCGCAAGCGCCGGTACCCGGAAGGGCCAGTACGGCGGGGGTGGGCGGAATGCCCGGTACGCAAAAGCGGGCGGAACCTAGACGGCTCCGCCCGTAAAATCAAGCTCAGTACGGCTCTTCCAGACGCTTGGCCAGGTCCTCGATATTCTCAGGCGGCCAGTTCGGGATTTCCATGCCGAGATGCAGACCCATCTGGGCCAGCACTTCCTTGATCTCGTTCAGCGACTTGCGGCCGAAGTTCGGGGTACGGAGCATCTCCGCCTCGGTCTTCTGCACCAGATCACCGATATAGACGATGTTGTCGTTCTTGAGGCAGTTGGCCGAACGGACCGACAGTTCCAGCTCGTCGACCTTGCGCAGCAGGTTCTTGTTGAAGGGGATCTCGTCCGCCTTCAACTCGGCCACGGCAGCCTGCGGCTCCTCGAAATTGATGAACATCTGCAGCTGGTCCTGCAGGATGCGGGCGGCGATGGCCACCGCGTCTTCCGGCGTGACCGCACCGTTGGTCTCAACGGTCAGCAGCAGCTTGTCATAGTCCGTGGTCTGGCCGACGCGGGTGTTTTCCACCTTGTAGGCGACCTTGCGGACGGGCGAGAAGATGCTGTCGACCGGGATCAGGCCGATCGGGGCGTCTTCCGGACGGTTCATGGAGGCGGGGATATAGCCCTTGCCCGAATGAACGGTCAGTTCCATGTTGAGCCGCGCGCCGGCGTCCAGCGTGCAGATCACGTGATCGGGGTCCAGCACCTCGATATCGGCGCCGGTGTCGATCATGCCGGCAACGACATTGCACGGGCCTTCGGCGCGCAGACGCATGCGGCGGGGGCCTTCGGCACCCATCTTCAGCGCCATGGCCTTGATGTTCAGGACGATGTCCGTCACATCCTCGCGCACGCCCGGGATCGACGAGAATTCATGCAGCACGCCGTCGATATGGATCGACGTGACAGCGGCACCCTGCAGGGACGACAGCAGGACGCGACGCAGCGAATTGCCCAGCGTCAGGCCAAAGCCACGCTCCAGCGGGCCGGCGACGATGACGGCGTCACGCTTCGGGTCATTGCCCGGCGTGATTTCCAACTTGTTCGGCTTTTCGAGAGTCTGCCAGTTCTTCTGGATCACGGCTGTGCCTCATGCCATCGGGGGAAAACAACGTCCCGGCGCAGGGGTTCCGTTCCATTCTGGGCCGCCACGATGGCATGTGGCGGCCTTTCCCGAACGGAGCCTGCTCCGGGACGATGAGCAACAGAAATCAGACGCGACGCTTCTTCGGCGGGCGAACGCCGTTGTGCGGGATCGGCGTCACGTCGCGGATGGACGTGATCTGGAAGCCGATCGACTGCAGGGCGCGCAGAGCCGATTCACGGCCCGAACCCGGACCCTTCACTTCGACTTCCAGGGTCTTCATGCCGTGTTCCTGCGCCTTGCGGCCGGCATCCTCGGCAGCGACCTGCGCCGCGTAGGGCGTGGACTTGCGCGAACCCTTGAAGCCCATCGTGCCCGACGAGGACCAGGCAATGGTGTTGCCCTGGGCGTCGGTGATGGTGATCATGGTGTTGTTGAAGCTGGCATTCACATGCGCGACGCCAGAGGTGATGTTCTTACGCTCGCGACGGCGAAGACGCGCGGCGGCATTGGGCTTGGCCATTTGGTCCTACTCCCGTCTTACTTCTTCTTACCGGCGATCGGCTTGGCCGGGCCCTTGCGGGTGCGCGCATTGGTATGCGTGCGCTGGCCATGAACCGGCAGGCCCTTGCGATGACGCAGGCCGCGGTAGGAAACCATGTCCATCAGACGCTTGATGTTCATGGCGACTTCGCGACGCAGGTCACCTTCGACCTTGTAGTCGCTGTCGATGGTCTCGCGGATCCGCAGGACCTCGTCGTCGGTAAGCTGGTTGACGCGGCGCTCGGCCGGGATGCCAACCTTGGCGCAGATGTCGGAAGCGAACTTCGGACCAATGCCGTGAATGTACTGAAGGGCGATCACCACACGCTTTGCCGTGGGGATATTGACGCCAGCGATACGCGCCACGTGTCTTCTCCTCGTTATGCCCGGCCGGACGGCCGGACGATCTTCGTCCACATCCCGCCTGCCGGTTCCGGCACCCGTGGCGGGGCGACCGGTCGGCTTCGGGACATCTCATCCGAAGAAACCCGGATACGGCTCCAGGCCTCCAAATGCATACACACGCCAACGACGCCCCCGGCGAAAAGCCGATGGACGGGTATGGTCGTGCGCGTCCGATCCTTGCGGGATCGAAGGCGCGGAGTATAGGCAGCGCGCCGGCACTGTCAAGCATCCCGGCAAGGGTCTGGCATGCGCGGCACAAAAGAAACGGGGCGGTGCCCAAGGCCCGCCCCGTTCTCGTTCGCCCAGGTCCGGACTTCCGGAAGCTGATCAGCCGATGATGGCTTCCAACTGCCGGGTGACCTCATCCATGTCAGCCATGCCGTCCACCTGCTTCAGCACACCGCGACCGCGGTAGTAGGGCAGGATGGGTGCCGTGTCGCGTTCATAGGCGGCAAGACGCTTGCCGAAGGTCTCGGCATTGTCATCGGCGCGGCGGGTGAACTCGGTCGAACCGCAATTGTCGCACACGCCGGACGTGGCGGTCGGCTTGAACGTGTCGTGATAGCCGGCGCCGCACTTGGCACAGGTGAAGCGCCCCGTCACTCGGGTGACCAGTGCCGGACCGTCCACCTTCATCTCGATCACATGATCCAGCTTCAGGCCCTTCTCGGCCAGCATGCTGTCCAGCGCCTCGGCCTGCGGCACGGTGCGCGGGAAACCGTCAAGGATGAAGCCCTTGGCGCAATCCGGCTGTTCGATCCGTTCGGCGATCATGGCAATCATGACCTCGTCGGGTACAAGCTGGCCGGCCTTCATGATGGCATCGGCCCGCTGCCCCAGTTCGGAGCCACTGCGCACGGCCGCCCGGAGCATATCACCGGTCGAAAGCTGCACGGTGCCGTACTTCTTCTCCAGACGCTGGGACTGCGTCCCCTTGCCCGCCCCCGGCGGTCCCAACAAAATCAGGTTCATCCACGTCTCCCACGCAGCTTGGCCTTCTTGATCAGGCCTTCATACTGATGCGCCAGAAGGTGGGAGTGGATCTGAGCCACCGTATCCAGGGTCACCGTCACCATGATCAGCAGGCTGGTACCGCCGAAATAGAAGGCGGCCCCATACTCCGCCATCATCAGTTCGGGCAGCAGGCAGACCACCGTGATGTAGGCGGCCCCCACCACCGTCAAACGGGTCAGCACGAAATCCAGATAATCGGCCGTGTTCTTGCCGGGCCGGATGCCCGGTATGAACCCGCCATACTTCTTCAGATTGTCCGCCGTTTCGGTCGGATTGAAGACAATGGCGGTATAAAAGAAACAGAAAAAGACAATCAGCGCCGTATACAGGATCATATAAAGCGGCGTGCCGTGGGCCACGTTGCGCGTGATCATGGACAGCCATTCCGGCCCACCGCTCGACGAGAAGCCGACCGCCGTCAGCGGCAGCAGCAACAGCGACGACGCGAAAATGGGCGGAATGACGCCGGCCGTATTCAGCTTCAGCGGCAGATGCGAGGCTTCACCGCCATACATCTTGTTGCCAACCTGGCGCTTGGGATACTGCACGATCAAGCGGCGCTGCGCGCGCTCGAAGAACACGATCCCCGTGATCACGATGACGGCCAGCAGCAGCACGCCGATAATGAACCAGGTGCTCATGGCGCCGGTACGGCCCAACTCCAGGATCTGGGCCAGCGCACCGGGCAATGCCGCGACGATGCCCGAAAAGATGATCAGCGAGATGCCATTGCCAACGCCGCGCGCCGTGATCTGCTCACCCAGCCACATCAGGAACATCGTGCCGCCAACCATCGTGATGACGGTCGACAGGCGGAAGAACCAGCCCGGATCGATCACGACACCGCCTCCCGCCTGGTTCATGCCCTCCAGGCCAAGCGCCAGCCCGTAGGACTGCACCACGGCCAGGGCCACCGTCAGGTAGCGCGTGTACTGGTTGATCTTCTTCCGGCCCGATTCGCCTTCCTTCTTCAAGGTCTCCAGCGTCGGCGACACAGCGGTCATGAGCTGAATGATGATCGAGGCGGAAATGTAGGGCATGATGTTGAGCGCGAAGATGCTCATGCGCTCGACAGCACCACCGGCGAACATGTTGAACATGCCCAGGATGCCGCCCGACTGGTCGGCGAAGAAACTGGCGAAGGCGCCGGAATCGATACCCGGCAGCGGAATATAGGTCCCCAGACGGTAGACGATCAGCGCCCCCAGGGTGAACCAAATCCGCTTCTTGAGCTCGGTCGCCTTGGAAAAGGCGCCGAAACTCATATTCGCGGCAAGCTGTTCAGCGGCGGATGCCATAAAAGGCCTCTTGGCAAGTCACATTGCTGGCCGAAACACACGGCCAGTCCTTCTCACAGCGTATCAACAGGACATAGGGCCATGCGGTCAACATGAAAAACGGTCGCGCCACGATGCCATGTGCTGTTGGCGGGGGTTCGCCGTCCCTCGCTTCGACGGGTCAGGGGCCTTCCCCTTCCGGTCTGCCGCGGGGAAATATCCCGCAAACCGTCGCACGGTCAATGCCACTATCGTCGGGGTCGTGCCGACGTTGACAGAGCCATGCCCTTTCCATGGAGAAACCACCAGGAACTCCCCTGCTCCCCGCTTCGCTGATGCAGGAAAGTGCGTGGGAACCAAACGCAACGAGGCCCCGGGTCGCCCCGGGGCCTCGTCACCAACGTCACTGTCGCAAGGGTGCTCGCTCAGGCCTCGACGGCCGGGACGTTCACCTTGCCACCCGCCTTCTGCACGGCCTCGACGGCACCGGCGGAAGCGCCGGCAACATCGAAGGTGACAGCGGCGGTGATGGCGCCCTTGTTCAGCAGGCGCACGCCATCGCGGGCGGCACGAGCCAGACCGGCATTCACCAGCGCTTCGGCGTTCACGGTCTCCGCGGCGTTCAGGCGACCATCATCGATGGCCTTCTGCACGGCGCCGACATTGACCACGGCATAGTCCTTGGCGAACGGAGCGTTGGAGAAACCACGCTTCGGCAGACGGCGATGCAGAGGCATCTGGCCGCCTTCGAAGCCCTTGATCGACACGCCCGTGCGCGACTTCTGGCCCTTCACGCCACGACCACCGGTCTTGCCCTTGCCGGACCCGATCCCGCGGCCGATACGCATGCGGCCCTTGCGGGCGCCTTCGTTTTCGGTGATTTCGTTGAGCTTCATGGTTTTGATCCTTCAGGCCGTATCGGGGACGCCTCTTACGAGGCCTCCTCGACGCGCACGAGGTGCCGAACCTTGGCAATCATCCCGCGGACGGAGGGGGTATCCTCCAGTTCGCGGGTGCGGTTCAGCTTGTTGAGGCCCAGACCGATCAGGGTCGCGCGCTGATCGGACTTGCGTCCGATCGGGCTGCCCGTCTGGGTCACGATGACGGTGCTCTTCTCAGCCATTATGCGGCCTCCTTCTCACCAGCGCCATCGCGCTTGCCGAGAATGTCGGAGACGCGGCGGCCACGACGGGCAGCAACCGAACGCGGGCTGACGCACTGCGCCAGGGCGTCGAAGGTCGCCTTGATCATGTTGTGCGGGTTGGAGGTGCCGACCGACTTGGTCACCACGTCCGCCACGCCCAGCGCTTCGAAGATGGCGCGCATCGGGCCGCCCGCGATGATGCCGGTACCCGGAGGGGCAGCGCGCAGCACGACCTTGCCGGCACCGAAGTGACCGTACACGTCATGATGCAGCGTGCGACCTTCGCGCAGGGGTACGCGGATCATGGAGCGCTTGGCCTGGTCGGTGGCCTTGCGAATGGCTTCCGGCACTTCACGGGCCTTGCCCGATCCGACGCCGACGCGGCCCTTCGCATCACCGACCACGACGATGGCGGCAAAGCCGAAGCGACGGCCACCCTTCACCACCTTGGCGACGCGGTTAATCCCGACAAGCTTCTCGACGAGATCGTCGCCTTCGCGCTCTTCGCGACGCTCGCGGTTGTCCCCGCGATCACGGCGTTCGCCGCGATCGCGGTTCCGCCGCTCACCCTCGCCGCCGGCCGCGCTGTTCTCATTACGAGCCATTGCTACCCCCTTAGAACTGCAGGCCGGCCTCACGGGCGGCGTCGGCCAAGGCCTTCACACGCCCGTGATACAGGTACTGACCACGGTCGAAATAAACGCTGCTGACACCCTTCTCGACGGCGCGTTCGGCAATCAACTTGCCGACCGCCTTTGCCGCCTCGATGTCCGCACCGGTCTTCAGGCCGTCGCGCAGCGTCTTTTCCAGAGTCGACGCGGAGACCAGCGTATGGCCCTCCGTATCGTCGATGATCTGGGCATAGATATGCTGGCTCGACCGGAAAACGGAGAGACGCACGCGACCGCCGCCAACCTTGCGGAGCCGGGCACGCACCCGCGCCTTGCGGCGCGCGTTGAGATCCTGTTGCTTGCTCATCGACGTCCGCCTTACTTCTTCTTGCCTTCCTTGCGGATGATCGTCTCGTTATCGTACTTCACACCCTTGCCCTTGTAGGGCTCGGGCGGACGATAACCACGGATCTCCGCGGCGATCTGACCAACCTGCTGCTTATCAGCACCGCTGATCGAGATGGAGGTCGGCTTGTCGCACTTCATCGTGATACCCGCGGGAATGGGGTAACGGATGTCGTGGCTGAAACCGAGGTTCAGCACAAGCTCGCTGCCAGCGACGGCGGCCTTGTAGCCGACGCCGGTGATTTCGAGGTTGCGCGTGAAACCCTTCTCCACCCCGGTCACCAAGTTGGAAACATTGGTGCGGGCCGTCGCCCAGTTCTGGCGGGCGCGGACCGTTTCGGCGCGCGGCAGGACGGTGATCTTACCGTCCTCCAGCTTGGCTTCGATTTCGTCGATGAGGGTCAGGCTGAGCTCGCCCAGCTTGCCCTTCGCGGTGATGGTCTGACCGGTGACCTGGACGGTAACCCCGGCCGGGACCGGCACCGGATGCTTTCCGATACGCGACATGGCCGTGCTCCTTAGAACACCTTGCAGAGGACCTCGCCGCCGACATTGGCAGCGCGGGCTTCCGCATCAGACATGACGCCACGCGGCGTCGACAGGATCGAAATGCCCAGGCCATTAAAGACCCGCGGCAGATCGGCGATCTTCGAATAGATGCGGCGGCCCGGCTTGGAAACGCGATGCACTTCCTTGATGACCGGCTCGCCTTCGAAGTATTTCAGTTCGATGCGCAGGGACTGCACACCGGGACGGTCCTCTTCCACGGAATAACCGCGGATGTAACCTTCACGCTTCAAAACCTCCAGCACATTGGCACGGAGCTTCGAGGCGGGGCTCGTCACGACCGACATACGGGCCTTCTGACCATTGCGGATGCGGGTCAGCATATCGCCCAGGGGATCGCTCAGGCTCATTACCCGACCCTCCTTACCAGCTGGACTTGGTCATGCCCGGGATCTGGCCATTGCTGGCGAGATCACGCAGGGCAACACGGCACAAGCGGAACTTGCGATAGAAGGCGCGCGGACGCCCCGTCAGCTCGCAACGGTTCCGGATGCGGGTGCGGCTGCCGTTACGGGGCAGCTGCGCCAGCTTCAGGACGGCCGCAAAACGCTCCTCATCGGACAGTTCGCGGTTCTTCGCGGTGGCCTTCAGGGCAGCCCGCTTTTCCCGATGCTTCGCCGCCAGCTCGGTGCGGCGCTTGTTCTTCTCGATCGAGCTCTTCTTAGCCATTGGTCCCCGCCTCCCCGGCGAACGGCATGTCGAAACCCTTCAGGAGAGCCTTGGCTTCCTTGTCGGTCTGGGCCGTCGTGACGAAGATGATGTCCATGCCCCGAATCTCATCGATCTTGTCGTAATCGATTTCGGGGAAGATGATCTGTTCCTTCAGACCCATGGCGTAGTTCCCACGGCCATCGAAGGCATCGCCCTTGATGCCGCGGAAGTCGCGGACGCGGGGCAGCGCGATGGTGACCAGACGGTCCAGGAACTCGTACATGCGGTCGCGGCGCAGGGTCACCTTGCAGCCGATCGGCATGCCTTCACGCAGCTTGAACTGCGCGATGGACTTGCGGGCCTTGGTGATCACGGGCTTCTGGCCGGTGATGGCAGCCAGCTCGGCGGCCGCCTGGTTCACCTTCTTGCCATCGCCGGCGGCTTCGCCGACGCCCATGTTGATCACGATCTTTTCCAGACGCGGCACCTGCATGTCGTTGGCGTAGTTGAACTCCGCCTTCAACTTTGCACGGATGGTCGCGTCATAGCGTTCCTTAAAACGAGCAGCCATGGCGCGCCTCACTGATCGATCACTTCACCGGACGCCTTGGCAAAACGAACCTTGCGGCCGTCTTCCAGGGTCCGGAAGCCGACGCGGGTCGGCTTGTTGGTCTTCGGGTCGATGTGCGCGACGTTGGACACGTCCAGCGCAGCTTCGATCTCGACAATGCCGCCCTGCTGCATCGGCGTCTGACGCTGGTGCTTTTTCACCAGGTTGACACCGCGCACCTTGACGCGACCTTCGGTCGGCAGCACTTCGATGACTTCGCCCGTCTTGCCCTTGTCCTTGCCAGCGATGACAACGACACGGTCATTCTTGCGGATCTTCGCAGCCATCAGAGCACCTCCGGCGCCAGCGAAATGATCTTCATGAACTTCTTACCGCGCAGCTCGCGGGTGACCGGCCCGAAAATACGGGTGCCGATCGGCTCGCCCTGCTTGTTGATCAGCACGGCGGCGTTGCGGTCGAAGCGGATGACGGAACCGTCCTCACGGCGCAGTTCCTTTGCGGTGCGAACGATGACGGCGCGCTGCACGTCACCCTTCTTCACACGGCCGCGCGGGATCGCCTCCTTCACCGACACGACGATGATATCGCCGATGGCGGCGAAGCGACGACCAGCGCCGCCCAGCACCTTGATGCACTGCACCCGGCGCGCGCCGCTATTGTCCGCGACTTCCAGGTTGGTTTGCATCTGAATCATGGAATGTCTTCCTTATCTTCAGGCGTTCGGATTGCCGTCTGCGGCCGGGGCCACAATAACGGTCCACCGCTTGGACTTGGAGATCGGACGGCATTCTTCGATCTGGACGGTATCGCCGATCTTGAATGCGTTCGCCTCGTCGTGAGCGGCGTACTTCTTGGATTGCTTGATGAACTTCTTGTAGACAGGATGCATCACGCGGCGCTCGACCAGGACGGTGACGGTCTTGTCACCCTTGTCGGACACCACGGTACCCTGCAGGACGCGACGGGGCATCGCTTAACCCCCTTAGGACGCGGACGCAGCAGACGACGTCTGCTGGCCCAGGATGGTCTTGATGCGGGCGATATCGCGACGCACCACACGAACCCGCGCCGTGTTCTCCAGCTGGCCGGAGGCCTTCTGGAAACGCAGGTTGAACTGCTCCTTCTTGAGCTGGAGGAGCTGATCGTTCAGCTCGTCCACGCTCTTGGCGCGAAGGTCGGTAGCCTTCGTCATGCCTCACCCCCTTCACCCAGACGGGTGACCATACGCACCTTGATCGGCAGCTTCGCAGCGGCCAGTTCGAAAGCGCGCGTGGCCAGTTCGGCCGGCACGCCATCGAGTTCGAACATGATACGGCCCGGCGCAACGCGCGCGGCCCAGAATTCCGGAGAACCCTTACCGGAACCCATGCGCACTTCCGCCGGCTTCGAGGAAACGGGCAGATCCGGGAAAATCCGGATCCACACGCGCCCCTGGCGACGCAGGTGACGGGTGATGGCACGACGCGCGGACTCGATCTGACGGGCCGTGATACGCGCCGGCTCGACAGCTTTCAAGCCGAAAGCGCCGAAATTGAGAGTGGTACCGCCCTTCGACGCGCCGTGAATACGGCCCTTATGCGCCTTGCGATACTTGGTACGCTTCGGACTCAGCATGGCATGTAGCCTTCTCTAGATCCCTTGCCAGTATCCGGATGATCAGCGGGCGGCCGTCTGGTCCGCGGCGCGCTTGTCCTGCGCCATCGGATCATGGGCCAACACCTCACCCTTGAACACCCACACCTTGACACCGCAGGTGCCATAGGTGGTCTTCGCGGTCGCGACACCATAATCGATGTCGGCACGCAGGGTGTGCAGCGGCACGCGGCCTTCACGGTACCATTCGATACGCGCGATTTCCGCACCACCCAGACGACCGGAGCAGTTGATCCGGATACCCTGGGCGCCCAGACGCATCGCCGACTGCACGGCGCGCTTCATGGCGCGGCGGAACGCCACGCGGCGTTCCAGCTGGCTGGCGATGTTCTCGGCGATCAGCCGGGCGTCCAGTTCCGGCTTGCGGATCTCGACGATGTTCAGGTTCACGTCGGACCCGGCCATGCGGCTCAGTTCCGTGCGCAGCTTCTCGATGTCCGCGCCCTTCTTGCCGATCACCACACCCGGACGGGCCGTATGAATGGTGACGCGGGCCTTCTTGGCCGGACGCTCAATGATGACTCGGCTGACACCGGCCGCCTGCAGACGGGACTGCAGGTAGCCGCGCAGCTTCAGGTCCTGGTGGAGCAGCTTGGCGTAGTCGCGGCCCGCGTACCAGCGGCTGTCCCAGGTGCGGTTGATGCCAACGCGCAGGCCGATCGGATTGACTTTCTGACCCATTATTCAGCGGCCCCCTCGGCCTTGTCCTCAGCGCGCTCACGCACAATCACGGTCAGGTTGCTGAACAGCTTCTCGACACGGGCGCCACGACCGCGGGCGCGGGCGTGGAAGCGCTTCATGACCAGAGCCTTGCCGACCGTCGCATGGGACACATACAGACGATCGACATCCAGCTGGTGGTTGTTCTCGGCGTTCGCGATGGCGGACTGGAGGACCTTCTTCACTTCGCCAGCGATACGACGCTTGGAAAATGTCAGAAGGGCGACAGCTTCACCAGCGGACTTTCCGCGGATCAGCTGCGCAACCAGGTTCAGCTTCTGCGGGCTCGTGCGGATCATTCCGCCGAACGCCTTGGCCTCAGTCTCGCTGAGGCGCCGCTCTGCAGCAGGCTTTCCCATGATTACTTCCTCTTCGCCTTCTTGTCGGCCGCATGACCGTAGAACGTACGGGTCGGCGAGAATTCACCGAACTTGTGGCCGATCATGTTTTCGGTCACCAGCACCGGCACGAACTTCTGGCCATTGTACACGCCGAAGGTCAGACCAACGAAATGCGGCAGGATGGTGGAGCGACGCGACCAGATCTTGATGATCTCGTTGCGGCCCGACGCCCGCGCCTTGTCTGCCTTCTTCAACAGGTAGCCGTCTACGAACGGCCCCTTCCAAACGGAACGAGTCACGGCAGCACTCCCTTACTTAGCGCGGCGGCGGATAATGAGCTTATCCGTGCCCTTGTTCTGACGGGTCTTCTTACCCTTGGTCGGCTTGCCCCACGGCGTGACCGGATGACGGCCACCGGAGGTGCGACCTTCACCACCACCGTGCGGGTGGTCGATCGGGTTCATGGCGACACCGCGAACAGCCGGGCGCTTGCCGAGCCAGCGGTTACGGCCGGCCTTGGCGATGACCACGTTGGACTGGTCCGGATTGGACACAGCACCGATGGTGGCCATGCACTCACCACGGACCATGCGCAGCTCGCCCGAGGGGAGCTTGAGCTGGGCATAGCCCTGGTCGCGACCGACGAGCTGCAGGTACGTACCGGCGGAACGAGCCAGCTGACCACCCTTGCCGGCCTTCAGCTCCACATTGTGGACGATGGTGCCGACGGGGATGTTCTTCAGCGGCATGGCATTGCCGGGCTTCACATCGACCTTTTCGCCGGAGACGATGACGTCGCCGGCCTTCAGGCGCTGCGGGGCCAGAATGTAGGAGAGCGTGCCGTCCTCGTACTTCACCAGGGCGATGAAGCCGGTACGGTTCGGGTCATATTCCAGGCGTTCCACCGTGGCCGGGACGTCGAACTTGCGACGCTTGAAGTCCACGATACGGTAGGTGCGCTTGTGCCCGCCACCCATGCGGCGGGCCGTGATGCGACCGGTGTTGTTGCGACCGCCGGAGCCGGACAGGCCCTCGGTCAGCATCTTCACAGGCTTGCCCTTGTGCAGCTCCGAGCGATCCACCAGAACGAGCTGGCGGAGGCTGGGCGTAATCGGACGGAAAGTCTTCAAAGCCATAGCTCTACCCTCACACGCCGGTGGTCACGTCGATGGAGCTGCCCTCGGCGAGGGTGACCACGGCCTTCTTGTAGTCCGACCGGCGACCGATCGTCCCACGGAAGCGCTTGGTCTTCCCCTTGACCACGACGGTGTTCACCGCCGTGACCTTCACCTTGAACAGGCCTTCGATCGCGGCCTTGATTTCGGGCTTCTTCGCATCCAGGCGCACCTTGAAGGTGACCTGGTTATGCTCGGAGCCCATGGTGGCCTTCTCGGTGATCACGGGCGCGACGATCAGATCGTACATGCGCTCGGCCGAGATGATGGTCTTCTTGCTCGTGCTCATTTCAGGCGAGCCTCCAGCTGCTCGACCGCGTTGCGCGTCAGGACGAGAACGTCCTTGCGCAGGATGTCGTACACGTTGGCGCCCTGTTCCGGCAGCACGTCGATGTGCGGAATATTGCCGGCGGCACGGGCAAAGTTCACGTCGACATTGGCGCCGTCGATGATCAGAGCCGACTTCAGGCCGAGGGCCTGGAGCTGGCCGAACAGCGCCTTGGTCTTGTGGCTATCGGTCTTCGCAGCTTCCAGCACGACCAGCTTGCCCTCGGCGGCCTTGACCGACAGGGCGGTCTTCAGGGCCAGCTTGCGAACCTTCTTGGTCAGGTCATGCTCGTGGGAACGAACGACCGGCCCGAAAATGCGCGCACCGCCGCGGAACTGCGGCGAACGGACGGAACCCTGACGGGCGCGGCCGGTGCCCTTCTGACGCCACGGCTTCTTCGTGGTGCCGGAGATCTCGGAGATCCCCTTGGTCTTGTGCGTGCCGGCGCGGCGCTTGGCGAGCTGCCACAGCACCATGCGAGCCAGGATGTCCTGGCGGGCCGGCAGGCCGAACACGGCTTCCGACAGCTCGATCTCGCCGACGGTCTCGTTGTTCAGGTTCTTGATGGACGTCTTCATTTATCAGCCCTCCGCCGCGACAGCTTCAGCAGCCGGAGCACGGAAGGCACCGGGGAACGGCACGCCCTCGGGCAGCTTCTTCTTGACGGCGTCCTTGACGAGGACGAAGGCGCCCTCATGGCCCGGGACGGCACCCTTGACCAGGATCAGACCGCGCTCGGCGTCGACCGACACGACCTTCAGGTTCTGGACGGTGACGGTCTCAGAGCCCAGATGACCGGGCATCTTCTTGTTCTTGAAGGTCTTACCCGGATCCTGACGGCCACCGGTCGAACCGATGGAGCGGTGCGACACGGACACGCCGTGGGTCGCCCGCAGACCGCCGAAATTCCAGCGCTTCATACCGCCGGCAAAACCCTTACCCAGGGTCGTGCCCTGCACGTCCACGAACTGGCCGGCAACGAAATGATCCGCGGTCAGCTCGGCACCAACCTCGATCAGGTTGGCGGGAGCCACGCGGAACTCGACGAGCTTCTTCTTCGGCTCGACCTTGGCCCGGGCGAACACCTCACGCTGGGCCTTGGCGACGTTCTTCACCTTGGCCTTGACGGCGCCGAGCTGGAGGGCGGTGTAGCCATCCTTCGCTTCCGTCTTGTGGGCGACGACCTGGACCTGGTCCAGCTTCAGCACAGTCACCGGCACGCTCTCACCCTCGTCGGTGAAGACGCGGGTCATGCCGACCTTCTGCGCGATCAATCCGGATCGCATCTGTTTTTCTCCATCACTCGGGACATCCTCAGATCGGGAGAGGTCCCGTACTCACACCAAAACTGATTACAGCTTGATCTCGACATCGACGCCGGCGGCCAGGTCGAGCTTCATCAGCGCATCAACCGTCTGCGGCGTCGGATCGACGATGTCCAGCAGGCGCTTGTGGGTGCGAATCTCGAACTGCTCGCGCGACTTCTTGTCGATATGCGGGCTGCGGTTCACCGTGAACTTCTCCAGCTGCGTGGGCAGCGGAATCGGACCGCGGACGCGCGCACCGGTCCGCTTCGCGGTGTTGACGATCTCGCTGGTGCTCTGGTCGAGCACGCGATGATCAAACGCCTTAAGGCGGATCCGGATATTCTGATTGTCCATGTCCTAGACCCCAAAAAGAGCAGGGTTTATACCCAAAGAGTGGGCCGGCCCCAAGTACTTTCGGGCCGGCCCCACCACATTGCTGTGATGCGTCGAAGCGATAGGCTTACTTGACGATCTTCGACACGACGCCGGCGCCGACGGTGCGGCCGCCCTCGCGGATGGCGAAGCGCAGGCCTTCGTCCATGGCGATGGGGGCGATCAGCTTGACGCCGATGCGGATGTTGTCGCCCGGCATCACCATCTCCGTGCCTTCCGGCAGGGTCACCGAGCCGGTCACGTCCGTGGTACGGAAGTAGAACTGCGGACGGTAGTTGGCGAAGAACGGGGTGTGACGGCCGCCCTCTTCCTTGGTCAGGATGTAGGTCTCGGCCTCGAAGTCCGTGTGCGGGGTGATCGAGCCCGGCTTGGCCAGAACCTGGCCGCGCTCCACGTCCTCACGCTTCGTGCCGCGCAGCAGCGCACCGATATTGTCGCCAGCCTGGCCCTGGTCCAGCAGCTTGCGGAACATCTCGACGCCCGTCACGGTCGTCTTCACCGTGGCCTTCAGGCCGACGATCTCGACTTCCTCACCCACCTTGACGATGCCCTTCTCGACGCGGCCCGTCACCACGGTGCCACGGCCCGAGATCGAGAACACGTCTTCGATCGGCATCAGGAACGGCCGGTCGATCGGACGCTCCGGCTGCGGGATGTACTTGTCCACCTCGGCCATCAGCGCCAGGATCGCCTCGCGGCCGATCTCCGGCTGCGTGTCGTTCAGCGCGCAGACCGCCGAACCCTTCACGATCGGAATATCGTCGCCCGGGAAGCCGTAGGAGGACAGCAGCTCGCGCAGCTCCAGCTCAACCAGCTCGACCAGGTCCGGATCGGCCAGGTCCATCTTGTTCAGGAACACCACCAGCGCCGGCACGCCGACCTGACGGGCCAGCAGGATGTGCTCGCGCGTCTGCGGCATCGGGCCGTCGGCGGCCGAGCACACCAGGATCGCGCCGTCCATCTGCGCCGCACCCGTGATCATGTTCTTCACATAGTCGGCGTGGCCCGGGCAGTCCACGTGGGCATAGTGGCGGTTGTCCGTCTCGTACTCAACGTGAGCGGTCGAGATCGTGATGCCGCGGGCCTTCTCTTCCGGCGCCTTGTCGATCTGATCGTAGGCGGTGAAGGTCGCGCCGCCCTTTTCAGCCAGCACCTTCGTGATGGCGGCCGTCAGCGACGTCTTGCCATGGTCGACGTGGCCGATCGTGCCGATGTTGCAGTGCGGCTTCGTGCGCTCAAACTTTGCCTTAGCCATGATGTTCCGTCCTCATTTCAATCGGTTGACGACCGGTTCAAGCCACTTTGCTGCGGAGTTCCTCCGCAATGGCGTGCGGCGCCTGTTCATAACGTTCAAACTGCATCGAGTACTGTGCCCGGCCCTGACTGACGGACCGGAGCGTGTTCACGTAACCAAACATCGTCGCCAGCGGCACCTTCGCATCGATCACCCGGGCATTGCCCCGCTGGTCGATGCCCAGGATCTGCCCCCGGCGACTGTTCAGGTCGCCGATGATGTCCCCCAGATATTCGTCCGGGGTCACCACCTCGACCTTCATCACAGGCTCCAGCAGGACGGGGCGAGCCTTGGCCAGCCCTTCCCGCAATGCCGCCCGCGCCGCGATTTCAAACGCCTGCGCAGAGCTCTCCACATCGTGGAAGGCGCCATCGACCAGTTCCACCCGGATATCGACCACCGGATATCCGGCGACGATCCCCGAGGTTCTGGCGGCCTCAAGCCCCTTCTGCACGCCCGTGACGAATTCCTTTGGCAGCGCTTCGGCCGCCGGATCATTCACGAATACCAGCCCCTGTCCCGCCACCGCCGGCATGATCGCCAGCTTGACGCGGGCGAAATGGCCAACGGCACCGATCTGGCGCCGATAGGTATAATCGGCCTCGCCCCGCGCGGTCACGGTCTCCCGGTAGGCCACCTTCGGAGTGCCGACCGCCGCTTCCACCCGGAATTCCCGCCGCATGCGGTCCACGATGATCTCCAGATGGAGTTCACCCATGCCCCGCAGGATCACCTGCCCCGATTCAGGATCGCGGCCGATCCGGAACGACGGGTCCTCGGCCGCCAGACGGCCAAGCGCCACCGCCATCCGGTCATGATCGGGCTGCGTGCGCGGCTCGACCACCACCTCGATCACCGGCTCGGGAAACTCCATCCGCTCCAACAGGATCGGATGGGCCGGATCACACAGCGTATCCCCCGTCGTCGTCCCCTCAAGGGAGGCGAAGGCGACGATGTCACCTGCAAACGCCTCCCCGATCTCCTCCCGGCTGTTGGCATGCATCAGGAGCATGCGGCCAGCCGTCTCTTCCAGCTTCTTGCCTGGGTTCACCATCATGGCGTCCTGACGCAAAGTGCCGGAATAGATACGGGCGAAGGTCAATGACCCGACAAACGGATCGTTCATCACCTTGAACGCCAGGGCGGAAAACGGCGCCTCGTCATTGGCCGGCCGGCTGGCCGGATCCCCTGACGGGGTCGTTCCCACCACATCGCCGACATCGGCCGGCGACGGCAGATAATCGATGACAGCATCCAGAAGTGGCTGAACGCCCTTGTTCTTGAACGCCGAACCACACAGCACCGGGACCAGCTTCAGCCCGAGCGTACCCTTGCGGATCAGACGGCGAAGCCCCTCCTCGTCCGGCTCATCGCCGGAAAGGAAGGCATCCGTCGCCGCCTCGTCCAGTTCGACCGCCTGCTCCACCAGCCTTGCGCGCCAGCGCTTGGCCTCGTCGAGCAGATCGGCGGGCACGTCCGCGTGATCGAAGCGGGCGCCCAGCATGTCATCGGCCCAGATGACCGCCTTCATGGCGATCAGGTCGATGACACCCCTGAACCCGGCCTCCAACCCCAGCGGGAGCTGCAGGAGAACGGGATTGGCGCCAAGCCTTTCCCGGATCATCCCGACCGTGGCAAGAAGGTCCGCGCCAGCACGGTCCATCTTGTTCACGAAGCAGATGCGCGGCACACGGTACTTGTCCGCCTGCCGCCACACCGTCTCCGACTGGGGTTCGACACCCGACACGGCATCAAACAGGGCCACCGCACCATCCAGCACCCGCAGGGAGCGTTCGACCTCAATGGTGAAGTCGACGTGCCCAGGCGTGTCGATGATATTAATGCGGTGATCTTTCCAGAAGCAGGTCGTCGCTGCCGACGTGATGGTGATGCCCCGCTCCTGTTCCTGCTCCATCCAGTCCATCGTGGCGGTGCCGTGATCGACCTCGCCGATGCGATAGGACTTCCCCGTGTAATAGAGAATCCGCTCCGTCGTCGTCGTCTTGCCGGCATCGATATGCGCGGCAATGCCGATATTCCGATAGGAGTGGATGGGATGGGAACGGGCCATGAGTGGAACTTCCGCCATGCGTGGTTCTTGACGAACTTACCAGCGGTAGTGCGAGAAGGCCTTGTTGGCTTCGGCCATGCGATGCGTGTCTTCACGCTTCTTCACAGCCGTACCACGCTGCTGCGCGGCATCCAGCAACTCACCCGACAGACGCTCGGTCATGGTGTTTTCCGAACGGTTGCGGGCCGCACCGATGATCCAGCGGATCGCCAGGGCCTGCGCACGATCGGTACGCACTTCCACCGGCACCTGGTAGGTCGCACCACCGACGCGGCGGGAGCGGACTTCCAGATACGGACGGACATTGTTCAGGGCGTCATGGAAGAGCTGCAGGGCGTCCTGCTTGGTCTTCACCTCGATGCGATCCAGGGCGCCATAGACGATGGATTCGGCCACCGACTTCTTGCCGTCGTACATCAGGCAGTTCATGAACTTCGTCAGCACGATATCGCCGAACTTGGCGTCGGGCAGAACTTCGCGCTTGTCGGCTTTACGACGACGGGACATTGCTCGCTCTCCTTACTTGGGCCGCTTCGCGCCGTACTTGGAACGACGCTGCTTGCGGTCCTTCACGCCCTGCGTATCGAGCGTGCCGCGGATGATGTGGTAACGCACACCCGGAAGATCCTTCACACGGCCACCACGGATCATGACAACCGAGTGTTCCTGGAGGTTGTGACCCTCGCCGGGGATGTAGCTGATGACTTCGTAGCCGTTCGTCAGGCGCACGCGGGCGACCTTACGAAGCGCCGAGTTCGGCTTCTTCGGGGTGGTGGTGTAGACACGGGTGCAGACGCCACGCTTCTGCGGGCATTCCTGCAGGGCCGGCACCTTGTCCCGGGCCACCAACGGAGCCCGCGGCTTGCGGATCAACTGACTGATCGTCGGCATGAACGCCCTTCGCCTTTTCTCAAATCCCCGTCCGGGGATGTCATTCCAAACCGGTCGCACCAGCATTCCGACAGACAACGGACGAAAAAGACCCGCATACGAAGCGTCAAGCTCCGTGCGGGAGATTTCCATACGCCGTCCGAACAAGGACTCGGGTGCGGCTATCGACTGTTCCGGGAGGGTTCCTTGGAGCTGGCCGCACCGTCAATCGCGGAGCGCAGTACCAACATTGGGGACAGCGTCTAGACGCCACGAGGGCGGGCTACAGCCTGCCCCCCCGAAATAGGTTGGCGGACTATAGGGACCTGACCCCACCCCGTCAAGCGCGACCCTAGGGCTTCCGCCCCGTTTCCCGCGCATCCTGGCCCTCCGGAGTCCGCAGGGCTGGGAGGCGCCACGGGATTGCCCCCGGCCTCCGGTGGTCACCATCCCCCGGGCGTCGCCGGTTCCACATCCTCATGAATGTGCGCCATGGAGATGGTCACGCCCACGCTCTCCAGCGGGGTCCCGGCTTTCAGACCTTGGATCGTTTCGATAATCCAACAGTCGCCATCCGCGCCTGATCGGACAGATCATCCGCCCTTGCCCCGGACAAGGAAAGCCTCCATGCCCGTCCCTTTCGGATCGGCGGCATCTGGATGGCGATGGCCCTTCGACCATCCCGGCCGCCGGATTGGAAGGCTATCATGGCCCGAATCGCGTCCAGCCGCCGTTTGCGCCGGTTATCGCCACCCCGCCATGCTTGCGGCCCTACTGGCCTGCGCGCGCGTCCGGCCTTATATAGGCCGCTTGTTTTCAAGGACCCGTTGCCATGACCAAGCTTGCCCATGCCCCCGCCGCCGCGCCCAAGGTCGGTATCGTCTCCCTCGGCTGTCCCAAGGCACTGGTGGACAGTGAACGCATCCTGACCAAGCTGCGGTCGGAGGGGTATGAGATTTCCGGTTCCTATGACGGAGCCGATGTCGTGCTGGTTAATACCTGCGGCTTCCTGGACAGTGCCAAGGCAGAAAGCCTGGAGGCCATCGGGGAAGCCATCAAGGAAAACGGCAAGGTCATCGTCACGGGCTGCCTGGGCAAGGAAGAGGGCCTGATCCGCCGGTCCCATCCCAACGTGCTGGCCGTCACCGGTCCGCACCAGTATGAGCAGGTGGTCAGTGCCGTGCATGAGGTGGTGCCGCCGCGCCATGATCCCTATCTGGACGTCGTGCCGCCGCAGGGACTGCGCCTGACGCCGCGCCATTACGCCTATCTGAAGATTTCCGAGGGCTGCAACAATCGCTGCACCTTCTGCATCATCCCATCCATCCGCGGCGATCTGGTTTCCCGTCCCGCCAACATGGTTCTGGCGGAAGCCGAGGCCCTGGTGAAGGCCGGCGTGAAGGAAATCCTGGTGGTCAGCCAGGACACCTCCGCCTACGGCATGGATACCCGCTACGCCGAAGCCAAGTGGAAGGGCCGGCAGGTCCGCGCGAAATTCATCGATCTGGCCCGCGAGCTGGGTGACCTGGGCGCCTGGATCCGCCTGCATTATGTCTACCCCTATCCCCACGTGGATGAGGTGATCAGCCTGATGGCCGATGGCAAGGTCCTGCCCTATCTGGACATCCCCTTCCAGCATGCCGCCCCCAACGTGCTGAAGGCCATGAAGCGGCCGGCAAATACCGACAAGGTGCTGGACCGGATCAAGATGTGGCGCCAGGGCTGCCCCGACCTGACCCTGCGGTCTACCTTCATCGTCGGATTCCCCGGGGAAACGGAACAGGATTTCCAGTATCTGCTGGATTGGCTGACCGAAGCGCAGATCGACCGGCTGGGCTGCTTCAAGTACGAGCCGGTGGACGGCGCTCCCGCGAACGCGCTTCCCGGTGCCGTCGCTCGGGAAGTCCAGGAGGAGCGCTGGAACCGCCTGATGGCGCATCAGCAGGAAATCAGCGCCAGGCGCTTCGCCGCCAAGATCGGCCGCGAGATGGACGTGCTGATCGACGAAGTGGATGCCGAGGGGGCCATCGGGCGTTCCTGGGCCGACGCGCCGGAGATCGATGGTGCCGTCTACCTGAATGATGAGTTCAAGGTGAAGCCGGGCGACATGGTTCGCGTGAAGATCGAGGAAGCGGACGAGTACGACCTTTGGGGCAGCATCATCCGCTGATCCCGCCATGATGGAGTCCGGAACCATGCACGGTCTCGACCTGTTCCTCAGCGCGTCCTGGCTGATCCAGTTTCACACGATCCTGGCCCTTGCCGCCATCCTGGCGGGCGGGCTTCAGTTCGCTCTGCCCAAGGGCACGGGCAGTCACCGGCTGCTGGGCCGTTTCTGGGTGGGGGGCATGGCGCTGGTCGCCCTGTCCGCTTTCGGTATTCACGAATTGCGGATGATCGGCCCGTTCAGCCCCATCCATCTGCTGGCCGTGCTGGTTCTGGTCACCTTGTGGCAGGGGGTCCGGCTGGCCCGGCGCGGCGATATCGCCCGGCATAGGCGCACCATGATACGGCTGTACCTGCTGGCCCTGCTCATCACAGGCGCCTTCACCCTGCTGCCAGGTCGGCTGATGCATCAGGTCCTGTTCGGGGGCTGACGGCCGCGCGCCCGTCGGGGTGCAGAGCCACAATCATGCCCGCGGCAGAAAATCTTGACCATCGGTCAGGATTTTCTGCCGCGGGTATCATACTATTTGGTTCTGATCACCGCCCTCAGCCGCCGCACGAGCGGTACGTCGGCGGTCGCCGCCGGACCAACGTGGGACGAGTTCAACTCATCGCACGTTGGTATCATTCGTCGCCGATCCATACCTTTGCCGCCAGCAGGCGCTGCGCGCCCTCCCGCAATTCGTCATGCAGGCGCCGCACCTCCGCCAAGACAGGCTCATTCACCTGGTCCAGCTTGCAGCCGCGATGGGCATGCAGCAATGTCGCCAGACGTTTCGCCGTCCGCCCCACGGGCGGAAAGGATCGCCCGACGCCCAGCACCTGATCCCGATAGGCCGGCTGCAGGACATTGGGATAAAGCCGATCCATATCATCCAGCGCCAGGGTCAACTGCGTCCGGTTCATCTTTTCTGCTTCAGTTGCGGATCACAGGCCGCCAACGCGGCGGGCTGCCGCCGCTGGCCGCGTCGGCAGGCGGCACGAGGGTCCGCGCGGGCGCGGGCGGGGTATCGGCCGGAGTGCCGGCGGCAGCCGAAGCCGCAAGCACACGGCGCAGCCAATAGATGTGCAGCACGGCCACCAATGCACCGATGGGCAGGGGCGCCACGATGAAAATCACGGGATTATCCGCCGCGATGGCGGCCGCCCCCGGCAGTGACCGCAACAGCGACCCCATGAGGCTCGCCGCCCCAGCGCCGGCAAGGGCCGCGAAGAGCAGGCCAACCCTGCCACCCAATCGACTGCGCGCGGCCATTGCCCGTCTCCTGCCCTGAACGAATTTCCCATTGCCGGCTATTTATACCAACTTGCGATGAGTAGAACTCATCGCAAGTTGGTTCGGCGGCGACCGCCACAGCACCGCTCGTGCGGCGCAGCCAAGCCAACGAATGTTGGCGCCGGCAATTGAGGGCGGTAATCAGAACCAATAGGTTCTGATTACCGTAAAATAGTATGAGGGGGCAGGCAATGGGTTGCCAAGGGTAAAAAGCCCCCTCGTCATGCGCACTGCCTCAGACGCGATCGGCCGCCGTCCCCCGGACGCGGCCGCCTGCCCCTCCGGCCGCTACTGCACGCGCAACTGCGAGTGCCACTGGCCGGGCTGGTTCAACTTGTTGATGTCGAACTGCTGATATTCCAGCCGGTTGGTCCCGGCGCCAAACAGCCAGCCCTGCGCCAGATCACAGCGCAGGCTGCGCAACCGGACGGCCTGCTCCACCGTCTCGACATGCTCGGCGATGGTCTTCACCTTCAGCCGGCGACACAGGCCCATCATGCTGCCCAGGATGGCATCATCCCGTTCGCTGCGACCCAGATTGCGGATATAGGAACCGTCCAGCTTCACATAGTCGAACTTCATGTCGCGCAAATAGGGGAACGACGCCACCCCCGCCCCGAAATCATCCAGGCAGACCGCGTGGCCCGCCCCCCGCAGGTCGGCAATGATCCTCCCGGCCCGCGGCAGGTCCTTCAAACCCACCGTTTCCGTCAGTTCGAACAGCACCCGGGCAGCTTCCACCGGGCGGGCCCGCAACATCTCCACAAGCGCCTGAACGAACAGGTCGCTGCCGATCGAATGGCCCGACAGATTGACGGCGACACGGTGGCCGGCCGGTGCCTTCTCCAGATCGTGCAGCACCTTGCGGCAGACGAACAAGTCGAAATCAGCCACCACGCCCACCTGCTCGGCAAAGGCAATGCCGGGGGCATAGGACGTACCATCCGGCTTGCGGGCAAGGGCTTCCACGTGATGTGTCCGGCCGGTGCGCAAATCGATGATGGGTTGATAGGCGAGGCCGATGCGCTTGGCCAGCAGGTCATCGCGCAAGGACAGCATCTGCTGCACCGTTTCCTGCACCAGCGACGTGACCAGCGGCCGGCCGCCCTGCGGATCGAAGCTGACCAGCCCCTTCTCGGCAAAGCGGCGGACGACATGCAGCAGGATGCGGACCCGGTCCGGCATCGACAGGCCGAGACCCTCTGTGTCCAGCGTCTGGATATCGATGGTCGTACCGTTGCTGTCCGGCACCAGCGCCCGGACAACATCATCGATCTCCCCACGGATCTCCGACACCACGTCCTCGGTGTGCAGCATGCCGAACCGGTCGGGTCCGAGCCGGGCCACCGCCGCATCGGACGGTGCGTGCTGGCGCAGAACAGCACCGATTTCGGCCAGCAACTCACTGGCCTGCGCCGGCACCAGCTCGGCACACATTTCCCGTAATTCGGCCAGACGGATCAATGTCAGATGTCGGGAATCCCCCTCGCCCATCTCAAGGCCGGAAAGATATTTCTGGAAGCTGGCCTGGCTGGACAGGCCGGTTTCCACGTCGCATTCGCTCGGCTTGAAACTGCGTGTGCCGTCGCGTCCCGCCAGACGGGAAAAAGTGACGCTGATGGACGCCCGTCCCAACACGCGATAAGCGCCCATCACACAGGGGGTTTCCCCCAAAAGCGGATGGCGCAGATGGATCAGGCGCGGCTCCAGCCGCTCATTCTCGCCCAGATCGGTCAACAGGCGTAATGCCAGACGCGCGTCGGCATCGGACAGCAGATCACGCAGCGCCAGCCCCCTGACATTATCGTCGGTCCGCCCGGTCAGCGCCTGGACCGCGCCGGCCAGGAAGGTGATCCGTCCCCCCAAATCAACCTCAAGCAGCAGATCGGAGTTCGCGAAGGCGAAGCCGAGATAGCGCGCGGTCTTAGGCATTGTCATGGCTCCCCCTCCGGCCCACCCCCCGCGCCGTTGCCTGCCGGACGGACTTCCAGGCGATGCGGTAGCCTGTCGGGATATCAGACCGGCTAACTTGTGATGACATCACCCTTTCCTGTCAACGACCTCTTGGACAACCCGACCGGTTACTGCCCTGTCCATGACCGTGCCAGGTGATGGGCGCCGATTACTGGAATAGTCACAGGTGAAAATTCACATGCCAGACACTGCCGGGTTCCAGCGGTGACGCTGGTTTCCGGCAGCCGCCATGACGGTGACCGGCAACGCCATCCCGACAACCCGATGCTGGCAGAGGGAACCAGCCGCCTCCCCCCTCTGCGGGTTGCCCCCTCCACCATGGCTGGTTTCGGGACGGATTTTCGGCATTCGTGGCGAATCACTTCCGGACTGTTCCGATATATCGGAATCCCATGGCGATGTTCAAAAGGAAAAGGCCGCCCCGTTTCCGGAGCGGCCCTAACCCATTCATGCGATGCCTGACGGGCAGCGCGGCCTTACTCCGCCGCTTCCGGCGGCAGGGCGGGCGCGTCATCCGGGTTCTCACCCAGTTGCATGGCCCGGTCGCGCTCGGCCGCAATCGCCTTCAGGCGATTGACGACGGAGCCCGTACCCGCCGGGATCAGACGACCGACGATCACGTTCTCCTTCAGGCCTTCCAGATTATCGACCTTGCCCTGGACGGCGGCTTCCGTCAGGACGCGGGTCGTTTCCTGGAACGACGCGGCAGAGATGAAGGAACGGGTCTGCAGGCTGGCCTTGGTGATGCCCTGAAGCACCGGCTTGCCCTGCGCGAACCGCAGATCCTGCTCGCCTTCCTTGATCCGCTGCTGAACGGCGCGGTTCTCCTGCTCGAACTCGACGCGATCCACCTGGTCGCCGATCAGCAGGGTGGTGTCACCCGGATCGGAAACCTCGATCTTCTGCAGCATCTGGCGGACGATCACTTCAATATGCTTGTCGTTGATCTTCACGCCCTGCAGACGATAGACGTCCTGGATCTCGTTGATGAGATAGTTGGCCAGCGCCTCGACACCCATCACAGACAGGATGTCGTGCGGCACGGGGCTGCCATCCATCAGGCTGTCGCCCTTCTGGACATAGTCACCCTCCTGAACGGAGATGTGCTTGCCCTTCGGGATCAGGTACTCACGCTCTTCCCCCGTCTCATCGCTCTTCACGACGATGCGGCGCTTGGTCTTGTAGTCCTTGCCGAACTCCACCCGGCCCTCGATCTCCGCGATGATCGCGAAGTCCTTCGGGCGGCGGGCTTCGAACAGCTCCGCCACGCGCGGCAGACCGCCCGTGATGTCGCGGGTCTTGGAGCTTTCGCGCGGGATACGGGCCAGCACGTCACCGGCCCGGACCTTCGCGCCATTCTCCACCGACAGGATGGCATCGACGCTCATGAAATAGCGGGCTTCGGTGCCGTTCGGCAGTTTCACGACCTCGCCATTCTCGCCCAGCAGTGCGATGCGCGGACGCAGGTCCGCACCACGCGGCTGCTGACGCCAATCCACCACCACCTTGGCCGAGATACCCGTCGCCTCGTCCATGACCTCGCGGACGGACACACCCTCCACCAGGTCGACATAGGTGGCGGTACCTTCCTTTTCAGTCAGGATCGGCAGGGTATACGGGTCCCATTCCGCCAGACGGTCGCCGCGCTGGATGGGGGCCCCATCCACGGCCAGCGCCTTGTGCAGCTTGGCACCATAGGGCACGCGATGCTTGGCGCGCTCGCGGCCCTGCTCGTCCAGCAGCGCCAGTTCGCAGTTGCGGCCCATCACGACGGGCACGCCGTCACTGTTGAGCACCAAGTTGCGGTTGCGGACCACGACCTTGGCATCCAGCGTCGCCTCGATGAAGCTTTGCTCGGCACCGCGCTGCGCCGCACCACCGATGTGGAAGGTGCGCATGGTGAGCTGCGTGCCGGGCTCGCCGATCGACTGGGCGGCGATGACGCCCACGGCCTCGCCCATGTTCACCCGCGTGCCACGGGCCAGGTCCCGGCCATAGCAGTGGGCGCACACGCCATCCTGCGTTTCGCAGGTCAGCACGGAACGGATATGGACCGTGTCGATGCCGGCGCGGTCGACCAGTTCGATCTCCCGCTCGGTGATCAGTTCGCCGGCCGGCACGATCATCTCGCCCGTCAGCGGGTTGACTAGATCGACGGTCGAGGTGCGGCCCAGGATACGCTCCGACAGCGGAACGATGACATCGCCGCCATCGATCACCGCCTTCACGGTCAGGCCATTCTTCGTACCGCAATCCGTCTCGGTGATGATGGCGTCCTGCGCCACGTCCACCAGACGGCGGGTGAGGTAACCGGAGTTCGCCGTCTTCAAGGCGGTGTCGGCCAGACCCTTACGGGCACCGTGGGTGGAGTTGAAATACTCCAGAACGGTCAGGCCTTCCTTGAAGTTGGAGATGATCGGCGTCTCGATGATCTCACCCGACGGCTTGGCCATCAGGCCGCGCATACCAGCAAGCTGCTTGATCTGGGCCGGCGACCCACGCGCACCGGAATGTGCCATCATGTAGACCGAGTTCACGCCGTAGCCGGGGCGCGGCTGCTCGATCACCTTCATCATGGCAGTCGCCACCTTTTCGGTGGTTTCCGACCAGACGTCGACGACCTTGTTGTACTTTTCGCCCTGGGTGATCAGGCCGTCCAGATATTGCTGCTCGAACTCCTTGACGCGATCCTGCGCCTCGGCGATCAGCGTCTCCTTCTCGGCCGGGATGACCATGTCATCCTTGCCGAAGGAGATGCCGGCCTTGAAGGCGTTCGTGAAGCCCAGACGCATCATCCGGTCGGCGAAGATCACCGTCTCCTTCTGACCGCAATGGCGGTAGACGACGTCGATGATGTTGCCGATTTCCTTCTTGGTCAGAAGGCGGTTGATCAGGTCGAACTTGATGGCCGGATGACGGGGCAGGATCTCCGACAGCAGCATGCGGCCGGGGGTGGCCGTCACGCGGGTGGTGATCGGATTGCCCTCGCTGTCCACCGTGTGGTAGCGGGCCTGGATCTTGGAATGCAGCGTCACGGCCTTGGCCGCCAGCGCATGCTCAATCTCGCCAATCGAACCGAAGGCCATGCCTTCGCCCACGGCACCCGGCAGTTCCATCGTGATGTAGTACAGACCCAGGATGATATCCTGGGACGGGACGATGATGGGACGGCCCGACGCGGGCGACAGGATGTTGTTCGTCGACATCATCAGGACGCGCGCTTCCAACTGGGCCTCAAGGCTCAGGGGCACGTGAACGGCCATCTGGTCGCCGTCGAAATCGGCGTTGAACGCGGTGCAGACCAGCGGGTGAAGCTGGATGGCCTTGCCTTCGATCAGCGTCGGCTCGAACGCCTGGATGCCCAGGCGGTGCAGGGTCGGCGCGCGGTTCAGCATCACGGGATGCTCGCGGATGACCTCTTCCAGGATGTCCCAGACCTCCGGACGCTCCTTTTCCACCATCCGCTTGGCGGCCTTGATGGTGCTGGCCAGACCGTACAGTTCCAGCTTGGCGTAGATGAAGGGCTTGAACAGCTCAAGCGCCATCTTCTTCGGCAGGCCGCACTGGTGCAGCTTCAGTTCCGGACCCACGACGATGACCGAACGGCCAGAATAGTCGACGCGCTTGCCCAGCAGGTTCTGACGGAAGCGGCCCTGCTTGCCCTTCAGCATGTCGCTGATGGATTTCAGCGGACGCTTGTTGGCGCCGGTGATGACGCGACCGCGACGGCCATTGTCGAACAGCGCGTCCACAGCTTCCTGCAGCATGCGCTTTTCGTTGCGGACGATGATGTCCGGGGCCTTCAGCTCGATCAGGCGCTTCAGACGGTTATTGCGGTTGATCACGCGGCGGTACAGATCGTTCAGATCCGACGTCGCGAAACGGCCGCCATCCAGGGGGACCAGCGGGCGCAGTTCGGGCGGGATGACCGGAACGACTTCCAGGATCATCCATTCCGGACGGGTCGCCTCGGGATAGGTCTTGTAGATGGTCGGCGCATCGGCATGCTCGACGCGCTCCTTGTAGCCTTCGAACCGCTCATAAGCGGCGACATCTTCCACCTCGACCGGCTCGCCCAGGAAGCTTTCCAGCATCTTCAGACGCTTGACGAGCTTCTTGCGCTTGGCCTCGCTGGCGGTCTCGCGCAGATCGTCGCGGCAATTCGCCTTCTCGGAGATGAGGTCCAGGGAGGACAGCATGTCCTTCAGGGCCTCGGCACCGATCTTGGCGGTGAAAGTGTCCTCGCCGTACTTGTCCTGGAAGTCGATCAGCTCGTCTTCGGACAGCAACTGACCCTGCTTCAGCTCAGTCAAGCCGGGTTCGATGACGACATAGTTCTCGAAGTAAAGGATGCGCTCCAGATCCTTCAGCGTGTTGTCCAGCAACAGGCCGATGCGGGACGGCAGCGACTTCAGGAACCAGATATGGGCAACGGGCGAGGCCAGTTCGATATGGCCCATGCGCTCGCGGCGGACCTTGGACAAGGTCACTTCCACGCCGCACTTCTCGCAGATGATGCCGCGATACTTCATGCGCTTGTACTTGCCGCACAAGCACTCGTAATCCTTGATCGGGCCGAAGATGCGGGCGCAGAACAGGCCGTCGCGCTCCGGCTTGAAGGTCCGGTAGTTGATCGTCTCGGGCTTCTTGATCTCGCCGAACGACCAGGAGCGGATGCGCTCCGGGCTGGCGATCGAGATGCGGATCTGGTCGAAGCTCTGCGGCCCCTGCGGGGTGCCGAAGATGTTCATCAATTCGGTATTCATGTGCCGTCTCCCCTGGGGGTGTGGCTTCGTCAAACGATTGAGAGCGCCCGGCGGGCGGTGACCCGCCGGGCGCCGACCTGTCCGGCCCTTAGTAGTCGCGCTCGTTCAGCTCGACATTCAGGCCCAGAGAACGCAGTTCCTTGACCAGAACGTTGAAGCTTTCGGGAATGCCGGCCTCGAAATTATCGTCGCCGCGGACGATGGCCTCGTAGACCTTGGTACGGCCGGACACGTCGTCCGACTTCACCGTCAGCATTTCCTGCAAGGTATAGGCGGCGCCATAGGCTTCCAATGCCCACACTTCCATTTCACCGAAGCGCTGGCCACCGAACTGGGCCTTACCGCCCAGCGGCTGCTGGGTGACCAGGCTGTAGGGGCCGATGGAGCGGGCGTGGATCTTGTCGTCGACCAGATGGTGCAGCTTGAGCATGTAGATGTAGCCGACCGTCACGCGACGATCGAACGGCTCACCGGTGCGGCCGTCGATCAGCTGCATCTGGCCCGAACGGTCGATGCCGGCATCTTCCAGCATGCGGCAGATGTCCTCCTCGCGCGCGCCGTCGAAGACGGGCGTGGCAAAGGGAATGCCGCGACGCAGGTTGTTGGCCAGTTCGATCAGCTCGGCGTCGCCCATGTCGGAGATGTCGTTGCCCCAGACATCCTCGCCATAGATGTGGCGCAGGCGGGCCCGCAACTCATCCAGGGTCTTGGATTTGATGGCCGCATCGGTGGCCTGGGCCCGCATCTTGTCCAGCATCTCACCGATCTGGCGCCCCAGACCGGCAGCAGCCCAACCCAGATGGGTTTCCAGGATCTGACCGACATTCATGCGCGACGGCACACCCAGCGGGTTCAGCACGATATCGACATTCCGGCCATCTTCCAGGTACGGCATGTCTTCGATCGGGGTGATGCGGCTGATGACGCCCTTGTTGCCGTGACGACCGGCCATCTTGTCGCCGGGCTGCAGCTTGCGCTTAACAGCCACGAAGACCTTGACCATCTTCATCACGCCGGGCGGCAGCTCGTCGCCGCGCTGCAGCTTCTCGACCTTGTTCTCGAACTTCTCCTGCAGGCGCTGAACGCTCTCATCGAACACCTTGCCGGTCTGCTCGATGAACTCCATCACCCCGTCCTCGGCAACGGAGATGTGGCGCCACTGGCCGCGGGTCAGGCCCGACAACAGCTCGGCATTGATCACCTCGCCACCGCGCAGGCCCTTGGGGCCCGACACGACGGTCTGACCGATCAGCAGTTCCTTCAGACGAGTGTAGAAGGAACGCTCCAGGATGCCCTTCTCGTCGTCGCGATCCTTGGCCAGCTTCTCGATCTCGGCCCGTTCGATGGCCAGCGCGCGCTCGTCCTTGTCGACACCGCGACGGCTGAACACGCGCACTTCCACGACCGTACCGACCACGCCCGGCGGCAGACGCAGGGACGTGTCACGCACGTCAGACGCCTTTTCGCCGAAGATGGCGCGCAGCAGCTTCTCTTCCGGCGTCATCGGGCTTTCGCCCTTCGGCGTCACCTTGCCGACCAGGATGTCGCCCGGACGGACTTCGGCGCCGATATAGACAATGCCGGCCTCGTCGAGGTTCTTCAGAGCCTCTTCGCCGACATTCGGAATGTCGCGGGTGATTTCCTCCTGGCCCAGCTTGGTATCGCGGGCCATGACCTCGAACTCCTCGATATGGATCGAGGTGAAGACGTCATCGCGCACGATCCGCTCGGAGATCAGGATCGAGTCTTCGAAGTTGTAGCCGTTCCAGGGCATGAACGCCACCAGCACGTTCCGGCCCAGGGCCAGCTCGCCCAGGTCGGTCGAGGGACCATCGGCGATGATATCGCCCTTGATCACCCGATCGCCCACCTTCACCAGCGGCTTCTGATTGATGCAGGTGTTCTGGTTGGAACGCTGGAACTTCAGCAGGTTGTAGATGTCGACACCGGGAGCGGCCGGATCCGTATCCTCGGTCGCACGGACCACGATACGGGTGGCATCCACCTGGTCGACGATGCCGGCGCGGCGGGCCACGATGGTCACGCCACTGTCACGGGCAACCGTGGCTTCCATGCCGGTACCGACCAGCGGGCTGTCCGCCTTGATCAGCGGCACGGCCTGGCGCTGCATGTTGGAGCCCATCAGCGCGCGGTTGGCGTCGTCATTCTCAAGGAACGGGATCAGCGCCGCGGCGACGGACACGACCTGCTTGGGCGACACGTCGATCAGGTCGATCATGTCGGGCCGCGCCAGCAGATATTCCCCGCCCTTGCGGCAGGACACCAGCGGCTCGGCGAAGCGCCCATCATCATGCAGCGGCGCGTTGGCCTGGGCCACCATGTAGCGGCCCTCTTCCATGGCCGACAGGTAGACCACTTCCGACGTCACCTTCTGGTCCACGACCTTGCGGTACGGGCTCTCGATGAAGCCGTACTGATTGACGCGGGCATAGGTGGCCAGGCTGTTGATCAGACCGATATTCGGGCCTTCCGGCGTCTCAATCGGGCAGATGCGGCCATAGTGGGTCGGATGCACGTCGCGGACTTCGAAGCCGGCGCGCTCGCGGGTCAGACCGCCCGGCCCCAGGGCCGAGAGACGACGCTTGTGCGTGATCTCGGACAGCGGATTGGTCTGGTCCATGAACTGCGACAGCTGCGAGGAGCCGAAGAATTCACGCACGGCGGCGGCGGCCGGCTTGGCGTTGATCAGGTCATGCGGCATGACCGTGTCGATCTCCACCGAGCTCATGCGCTCGCGGATGGCGCGCTCCATGCGCAGCAGGCCGACGCGGTACTGGTTTTCCATCAGCTCACCGACGGAGCGGACGCGACGATTGCCCAGATGGTCGATATCGTCGATCTCGCCGCGGCCATCCTTCAGTTCCACCAGGATCTTCAGGATCTTCAGGATGTCTTCCTTGCGGAGCACGCGCATCTGATCGTCCGTCTCGAAACCGAGACGGGCGTTCATCTTCACGCGGCCCACGGCCGACAGGTCATAGCGCTCCTGGTCGAAGAACAGGCCCTGGAACAGCGCCTCGGCACTTTCCAGCGTCGGCGGCTCGCCCGGACGCATCACACGATAGATGTCGACCAGCGCGTCCTCGCGGCTCGCATTGCGGTCCGCAGCCATGGTGTTGCGGATATAGGGACCGACATTCAGATGGTCGATGGCCAGGACCGGCAGGTCCTGGACGCCCAGCTTCTCCAGCCGGTCCAGCGCGGCGCCGCTGATCTCGTCACCGGCCTCGTACAGGACCTCGCCCGTCTTCTCGTCGATGATGTCGACGGCCAGATAACGGCCGACGATCTCCTCGACCGAGGCGGAAACCTCCGTCAAGCCCTGCTCGACCAGGCGCTTCAGCACGCGCGGGGTCATCTTGGTCTCGCGCTGGGCCAGAACCTCGCCCGTCCGGGCATCGATCAGGTCGTTGACCAGCTTCTGACCCTTCAGGCGCTCGGGCTCGAACGCGGTCTTCCAGCCGGCACCGGCGCGGGTGTAATTCACGGTCGCGTAGAAGCCGCCAAGGATCTCCTCCTTGGTCATGCCCTGCGCTTCATAGGGCAGCAGGTCCTTGCCCTGGCCCCGGCGCTGCGCGCGCAGTTCCTCGGTCTCGGTGCCGTCCAGCGCATAAAGCAGCGTGGTGGCCGGCAGCTTGCGGCGACGGTCGATGCGGACATAGACAATGTCCTTGGCATCGAACTCGAAATCCAGCCACGAGCCGCGATAGGGGATCACGCGGGCAGCGAACAGGTACTTGCCCGAGCTGTGGGTCTTGCCCTTGTCGTGGTCGAAGAACACACCGGGGCTGCGGTGCATCTGGCTGACGATCACGCGCTCGGTGCCATTGATGATGAAGGTGCCGTTCGCCGTCATCAGGGGCATGTCGCCCATGTAGACGTCCTGCTCCTTGATGTCGCGGATCGACCGCAGACCGGTATCCTCATCAATGTCGAACACGGTGAGGCGCAGTGTCACCTTCAGCGGGGCGGCGAAGGTCATACCGCGCTGCTGGCATTCCTCGACATCATATTTCGGCTGCTCAAGCTCGTACCGGACGAAGTCCAGCACGGCGCGCTCGGAGAAGTCCTTGATCGGGAAGACCGACTTGAAGACTTCCTGGAGACCGAGGACCGCCCGCTTCTCCGGCACCACATCCATTTGCAGGAAGTGGTCGTAGGAGCTGCGCTGAACCTCGATCAGGTTCGGCATGCGGGTCACCTCGGGGATACGCCCGAAGCTCTTGCGGATACGCTTACGTCCCGTGAACGACTTGGCCATAGAGTGCCTCTCGTGAACTCGCCCGGTGCAGTGCGCGCTCTGGTCAATGCCCAACATTGGAACCCCGGGCCTGCTACCCGGTGCCCCAAAACACAAATCGACGCGAGCGCAAATCCCGTCGGGATTGTCGCCGAACCGCGTCGTCAGTATCGGCGCCTCCCGCTTCCGCTGCCGGTAGAAGCCAGGATTTGCCTCACTTTTTCCGGATCGGACAGGGAGAACCCCTACCCTTTCCGGAACCCTCAAGGTCCCTTGCCGGAAAAGCCCGCCATGATAGCGGAACGTTCCGGTTCAGAAAAGACAGACGACGCCGGGCGGCGGCCCCCACTTCCGGGGGACCACCGTCCAGCGCCCTCCTATGCAGCGACGAGCGCCACTATTACTTGACGGCGACCTTCGCGCCGGCGTCTTCGAGCTGCTTCTTGAGCTTGGCAGCTTCGTCCTTCGACACGCCTTCCTTGACGACCTTCGGCGCACCCTCGACCAGGTCCTTGGCTTCCTTCAGGCCGAGGTTGGTGATGGCGCGGACTTCCTTGATCACGTTGATCTTCTTGTCGCCGCCGTCCAGCAGCTCAACGGTGAACTCGGTCTGCTCTTCGACCGGGGCGGCAGTGGCAGCGGCGGCCGGAGCAGCGGCAACAGCAACCGGAGCAGCGGCGGAAACGCCCCACTTCTCTTCCAGCAGCTTGGACAGTTCGGCCGCCTCGATGACGGTCAGGGCGGACAGTTCTTCAACCAGCTTTTCGAGCTTGGACATGATGGTCTCCTAGGGACACTAGATGTGAGTATGAGAGGATGCGGCTCAGGCCGCCTCGTCCTTCTTGGCATAGGCCGCGAGAACGCGGGCCACTTGGCCACCCGGCGCTTGCAGAACACCAGCGACACGGGTCGCCGGGGTCTGGATCATGCCGAGCAGGGACGCGCGCAGTTCGTCCAGCGACGGCAGCTTGGACAGGGCTTCGATGCCCGAAGCGTCCAGCTGAACGGCGCCGAGGCCGCCACCAACGATCTTGAACTTGTCGTTGGCCTTGGCGTAATCGGTGGCAACCTTGGCCGCCGCAACCGGGTCCTTGGACCAGGCAATGGCGGTCGGGCCCTTGAACAGGCCCTCGGTGCCCTCGAACTGCGTGCCCTTGAGGGCGATGACGGCGAGCCGGTTCTTGGTCACTTTGTAGCTCGCGCCCGCGGCCCGCATCTTGCGGCGCAGGTCGGTAACTTCAGCCACCGTCATGCCGGACTGCTTGGTCACGACGACGAGGGCTGCCGACTGCAGCTCAAGATTAAGGGCCGCGATCGTTGCTTCCTTCTGTGAACGATCCACGGTTCGCCTCCAACAGGGGACAGGACAGCCACAAGGCTGTTCCGCCCGGTTACAACACATCCAGGCCGGTTCGGATGAACCAGCCCGGATCGGGGTTACCTGTCCCAGAAGCTTCAAGCCATCATGTCCAGGGCGGCTACGGCCGTCCCGGCAATTCAATGCTTTTGCTCCTGTCTGCGCCGGCTGGACTATTAAGCGTCAGGGACAGGTCCCATCGGCGCACGGCGGTCTCGGACAGGGTGGACCCTCCGGAGAGGGCCCGATCCCGCCCCGGCGGACCGGAACGGGAAACTCAGTACCGGACTCAGGCGTTCAGCGCGGCGGCCAGCGCCTGCACGTCCAGCTTCAGGCCCGGACCCATCGAGGAGGACAGCGAGACCTTCTCGATATAGGTGCCCTTGGCGCCCGAGGGCTTAGCACGGTTGATGGCCGCAACGAAGGCCTTCACGTTCTCCTCCAGGGCTTCCGGAGAGAAGCTGGCCTTGCCGACGCCGGCATGGATGATACCGGTCTTCTCGGCGCGGAACTCGACCGAACCGCCCTTGGCGGCCTTCACGGCCTCGCCGACGTTCGGGGTGACGGTGCCCAGCTTCGGGTTCGGCATCAGGCCGCGGGGGCCCAGAACCTTACCCAGCTTGCCGACCACGCCCATCATGTCCGGGGTCGCGATGCAGCGGTCGAAATCCATGTTGCCGGCCAGGATCTGCTCGGCCAGATCATCGGCACCGACGATGTCGGCACCGGCGGCCTTGGCTTCCTCGGCCTTGGCGGCGCGGGCGAACACGGCGACGCGGACGGTCTTGCCCGTGCCGTTGGGCAGAACGACCATGCCACGGACCTGCTGGTCGGCGTGACGCGGATCGATGCCCAGGTTCATCGCGATCTCGACGGTCTCGTCGAACTTGGCGGTGGCGTTGCCCTTCACGGTGGTGATGGCATCGCCCAGCTCGTAGAACTTGGCGCGGTCAACGTTGCCGTTGGCCTTCTTCAGACGCTTACCGATGGCCATGATCAGCCCTCCACCACTTCGAGACCCATGGAACGGGCGGAACCGACGATCATCGTCATCGCGGCTTCAACGTCGTTCGCGTTCAGATCGACCATCTTCTGCTCGGCGATGGCGCGGACCTGGCTGGTCGTCACCTTGCCGACGGCGGCGGACTTGCCGACCGTGGAGGAGCCCTTGTCGATCTTGGCGGCCTTCTTCAGGAAGTAGGTCACCGGCGGGGTCTTGGTCACGAAGGTGAAGGTACGGTCACCATAAGCGGTGATCACGACCGGGATCGGCATACCCTGCTCAAGCTGGGCCGTCTTCGCATTGAACTGCTTGACGAATTCCATGATGTTCAGGCCGCGCTGACCCAGCGCCGGGCCGATGGGCGGGCTGGGATTGGCCTTGCCGGCCGGAACCTGCAACTTGATGTAACCGACGATTTTCTTCGCCATGACATGATCCTCATGATCTGGCGGCCGGGCCGGGCCCTAACCGCCATGGGATTGCGTGGTGCGGCCGCCCTTGGACTTTCGGGCAAAGCCTCCCACGACGAAAGCCGGCCACCGACGGATCGGCGGCCGGAAACGGGTCAGATCTTTTCGACCTGGGTATATTCCAGTTCCACCGGCGTGGCGCGACCGAAGATGGACACCGCAACCTTGATGCGCGTCCTGTCTTCGTCGACCTCCTCGATCAGGCCGGTGAAGGAGGTGAAGGGACCGTCCGTGACGCGGACCTGCTCGCCCACCTCGAAAGTGATGGAGGGCTTGGCCCGTTCCACACCTTCCTGCACCTGGTTCATGATGCGCAGGGCCTCATGCTCCGAGATGGCTTGCGGCTTGCCGCCGGACCCCAGGAAGCCGCTGACCTTCGGCGCATTCTTGACCAGATGCCACGTATCGTCCGTCAGCTCCATCTTCACCAGCACATAGCCGGGGAAGAATTTGCGCTCCGAATTGATCTTGGCGCCACGACGGACCTCCACGACCTCTTCGGTCGGGACCAGGATGTCGCCGAACAGCTCTTCCAGGCCCTTCTGGGCGGCCTTCTCGCGGATCGCCTGGGCGACCTTCTTCTCGAAGCCGGAATAGACATGCACGACGTACCAACGCATCGTCATGGTCAGCCCCCAATGCCAAGAATCAGGCGGATGCCGAATCCGATGATCTGGTCCACCACCAGGAAGAACAGGGCGGCCAGGGTCACCATGACGAACACCATGCCGGTGGACACGAGGGTCTCTTTCCGCGTCGGCCATGTAACCTTGGCCACTTCACGGCGCACCTCGCGCAAGAACTCTGCGGGATTGGTTTTTGCCATGTCGGCGTCGGCCATCATTCCTGAATGCACATACCATTGCGGGTCACCCTGGCACAGGCATCGGCTGGGGCCGATCTTCGGCAGGGGGCCATTCCGGAGGGAATGGCAGGAGTGGAGGGGCTCGAACCCCCAACCCCCGGTTTTGGAGACCGGTGCTCTACCAATTGAGCTACACTCCTACACCGCTGGTCCCGTCCTGGGCGGCGGCGACAAAACATCGCCATCGCCCCGAGCGGTCCCGGGGAGTGCGGGTTGATAGCGCAGTTGAGCCCGCAACGCAACAGCCAGTTTGCAGAAAGCCGGCCCGGCACGTTGCAGGGGAACATTGCGCCCGCCGCATCCCGGATAAGGACCGCGGCAACGCCGCCAGTCCCTTCCCAATAAAAGGAAAAGGGCCGCTGTCACCAGCGGCCCTTCCCCAACGGGTCCGGGGACCCGTCAACCTTACTTGACGATCTTCGACACGACGCCGGCGCCGACGGTGCGGCCGCCCTCGCGGATGGCGAAGCGCAGGCCTTCGTCCATGGCGATGGGGGCGATCAGCTTGACGCCGATGCGGATGTTGTCGCCCGGCATCACCATCTCCGTGCCTTCCGGCAGGGTCACCGAGCCGGTCACGTCCGTGGTACGGAAGTAGAACTGCGGACGGTAGTTGGCGAAGAACGGGGTGTGACGGCCGCCCTCTTCCTTGGTCAGGATGTAGGTCTCGGCCTCGAAGTCCGTGTGCGGGGTGATCGAGCCCGGCTTGGCCAGAACCTGGCCGCGCTCCACGTCCTCACGCTTCGTGCCGCGCAGCAGCGCACCGATATTGTCGCCAGCCTGGCCCTGGTCCAGCAGCTTGCGGAACATCTCGACGCCCGTCACGGTCGTCTTCACCGTGGCCTTCAGGCCGACGATCTCGACTTCCTCACCCACCTTGACGATGCCCTTCTCGACGCGGCCCGTCACCACGGTGCCACGGCCCGAGATCGAGAACACGTCTTCGATCGGCATCAGGAACGGCCGGTCGATCGGACGCTCCGGCTGCGGGATGTACTTGTCCACCTCGGCCATCAGCGCCAGGATCGCCTCGCGGCCGATCTCCGGCTGCGTGTCGTTCAGCGCGCAGACCGCCGAACCCTTCACGATCGGAATATCGTCGCCCGGGAAGCCGTAGGAGGACAGCAGCTCGCGCAGCTCCAGCTCAACCAGCTCGACCAGGTCCGGATCGGCCAGGTCCATCTTGTTCAGGAACACCACCAGCGCCGGCACGCCGACCTGACGGGCCAGCAGGATGTGCTCGCGCGTCTGCGGCATCGGGCCGTCGGCGGCCGAGCACACCAGGATCGCGCCGTCCATCTGCGCCGCACCCGTGATCATGTTCTTCACATAGTCGGCGTGGCCCGGGCAGTCCACGTGGGCATAGTGGCGGTTGTCCGTCTCGTACTCAACGTGAGCGGTCGAGATCGTGATGCCGCGGGCCTTCTCTTCCGGCGCCTTGTCGATCTGATCGTAGGCGGTGAAGGTCGCGCCGCCCTTTTCAGCCAGCACCTTCGTGATGGCGGCCGTCAGCGACGTCTTGCCATGGTCGACGTGGCCGATGGTGCCGATGTTGCAGTGCGGCTTCGTCCGCTCAAACTTTGCCTTAGCCATGGTATCCTGTGCCCTTGCCTGCTGCGATCTCTAGAAGACGCCGGGTCGTGGAAAACAAACTCTGATTTGGAGCGGGTGAAGGGAATCGAACCCTCGTCGTAAGCTTGGAAGGCTTCTGCTCTACCATTGAGCTACACCCGCGCGAGTTGTTGCAACCACCAGACCGATGGCGCCACCTCAAGCAGAACGGCGCGCCTCATCATCTGAGGCGCGCCTGAACTGGTGGAAGGGGCTGGATTCGAACCAGCGTACGCTATGCGGGCAGATTTACAGTCTGCTGCCTTTAACCACTCGGCCACCCTTCCTCGGTGCCGCTCTCGGCCAGCGGCCGGAACGGAGGCGGGTTATAAGGATTAAATCGGCCATGTCAACGCCATTCTGACATGCGCATTCATTCTTTCTAGCCACTGGCGGAAACGCGGGGTTTGACGGAAAGTGCCATCATGAGAAACCGACCCCCCTCCCCCAAATCAGGCCGCGGCAAGAGCGGCGCCAGCGGCGCTGGCGCTTCGCGCACCGGTGGCCGCACCAGCAACCGTTCCGGCGAAGAGGCCCCGCGTCCGCCGCGCGGCGGCGGCAAGCCCGGTGCGACCAAGACATCCCGCGGCCCGCTGCGCGGGCCCGCCCGGGGGCCCGTGCGGGAGGACGATGCCCGTCCGGCCCGCGGCCCGCGGCGGGAGCAGGAAGGCGATCAGCGCTCATCCGCCCGCCCCGCCCGCGGCGGCGACGCCCGGCGGGAGGATCGTCGACATGACGATCGCCGGGAGGATCGCCGGCACGAGGACCGGCGGGACGAGCGGCGCCCGGCCCGCGCCCCGCAGGACCGGGAGCGCGCCGGCACCGAACGCCGCCGGCCGCTGAGCGCCGCGGAGGAACTTGGTCTCGAATCGACGCCCCTGCGTGCCAGCACCGGCCCCGCCCTGAACAAGCACAACCTGCTTTATGGGGTGCATGCCGTGTCGGCGGCCTGGACGAACCCGCGCCGGCGGGTCCGCGACCTGTTCGTCACCGAATCCGGGCTGGAGGCGCTCGATGCCGCCTTTGACGCCGCCTCGACGGCCGAACTGGACCGGCCCGAGCCAAGGCTGGTGGAGAAGGAGGAGATCGACAGGCTGCTGCCGCCGGGTGCCGTGCATCAGGGGGTGGCGCTCTCCTGCGCGCCTTTGGCGGAAGTGGAGATCGAGGATATCGTCGACGCCGCCGCCGATGATCCGACAGCCTTGGTCGTGGTGCTGGACCAGGTGACCGATCCGCACAATGTGGGCGCCGTCCTGCGTTCCGCCGCGGCATTCGGCGCCAAGGCGGTCATCGTGCAGGACCGGCATGCCCCGCCCGTGACAGGCACGCTGGCCAAGACGGCGTCGGGCGCGGTGGAGGCGGTGCCGCTGGTCCGCGTCACGAACCTGGCGCGCGCGCTTGATCAGTTGAAGGCCGCCAGCTTCTGGACCGTGGCGCTGGCCGAATCGGGTGCCCGCCACCTGCACGAGGTGGATCTGTCCGGCCGGACGGCACTGGTTCTGGGGTCGGAAGGGGACGGCATCCGGCGTCTGACCGGCGAACGATGCGATGAAATCGTCAAGCTGCCGACCGGCGGCCCCGTCGGCAGCCTGAATGTTTCCACCGCCGCCGCCGTGGCCCTTTACGAGGTCGCCCGACGGCGCTAATGTCGCCGCCCATTCGCCGGAGGGTCCGCCCTCCGGCGTTACCCGCCTGGAACGCCGGCTTAGCTCAGTGGTAGAGCAACCGCCTTGTAAGCGGTAGGTCGTCAGTTCAATCCTGACAGCCGGCACCAGTGCGCCCGTCCCCAGTGCGCCCGCCCCGAAGGCACTCAATGAATAAGCATCGACCGATCATGCGATAGCCCCATCCCACCCGATCCATACCGGATCGGCGTCGATGGGGCCGCCAATGACGGGGTTCCGATGCAAAACAAGCGTGCCCAACGCCGCCGCGATTATGCGCGCATGAAGCAGCGTGCCCGCAGGTTCTATCCAGATGTCGAGGAGCCCGGCCGGGTGGCCAACCACCTGAAGCCCTGCTCCTGCTACCTGTGCGGCAATGTCAGGCGAATGCACGGCGTCGAACATCCCAACACCGTAAGGGCTGACGACCGGTTCCAGGATTTTATCCGGGAATTGCAAGGGCCGGGCCGGGATGCAGAGGCGATAGGGAGCGAGCCTGGGGCCCGAGCCCGCGGCCGCCATCACTTGATGACATAGGGCTTGCCGCCCAGGTCATAGCGCACGGTGCCCTGCGGCACGCTGTTCAGGTTCACCCGGTGCATGCCCTGGGCCGATCCCGTGCCGGCATAATGCCAGAGGTCGGCCTCGTTCACATAGTAAACGGCGCTGGTGCGGAAGGTGTAGAAACCATCGCGTGCGATGGAAACGGTCAGGACCATCTCCATATCCGTTTCCGCCGGCTTCGCATTCAGCGCCTCCAGCCCCACCGCGGCCAGGCCTGCCGAGATGCCCCAGGGGAATTTGGGCAGGTCACCCCCCGACAGGTATGATGCCACGCCGACACCCGCCGCCAGCAGCGTCAGCGGACCGGGGAACGGGTCGGCCGCCATGCGGGGACCGCTGCTTTTCACGGTCAGCACATCGATGCCGACCGCGACGACGTCGGGCCGCGCATCGACCGATACCAGATGGCCGGCCTGTACCAGCTTGGTGGTCACGGCCGACTGAAAGGCATCGGCAAACAGCGTATCGTCGCGGCGCATCATATAGACCTGCACCGGCACCTTCCTGCCCATCTGGAGTTCCAGGTGGGCTGAAATTGCCGAGGCGACATCATCGGCGACCACCTGCCATTGCCCTGCCGATTGCAGCACCGGCTGGGGCCGCAGCGCCTGGCCCACGGCCAGGGGCCGGCCGGAACAACCCGCAAGCCCCAGGCAGAGCGCCAGGAGAAGCGGCAGGGCCAGCCCTGGATGGACCCGGAGGCGGGGAAGGAACGGGGAATGGCGGGGCATGGCGGCGGTTCCGGTTCTCAAAGGGGCACGGGTCCGGGATCGGCCCGAAATTCTGATCATGCCAAGCAACCGCCATGCCAGCGGCATGAAACAACGGCCCCGGTCAATCGCCACGGGCGTAGGTGGCCCCGATGATCCCTGATAGGACGCCATCATCTCCCGTCACGGGCAGGCCCAGCGCCTCCACGTCCGACAACCGCCCGTCGGACATCACCGACTGGTCCGCCGCGAAGCGAACCGGTTGTCCCCCGCCGCCCGCCACGGCCGACAGGACGCGGAAGATGCGGGCATAAACGGGCATGCGGATGAACTCGCTGACCAGCCGTCCCGCAGGGTCCATCTGATAGGACGCGATGGTGACCGCCCCGAAAATCCGCCCGCGGAAATCGGGCCGGCCACCCGGCACCGGCGACGGCAAGAGATCGAAGGACCAGAACCGGTCAGCCACCACCGCCAGGACCGTCGGGTCGATCGCAGCAAGGCGCGGCAGGCGATCCCCCGGCCGGATGGCACGGGTCCAGGCATCGAACAGCATGCGCAGGGGCAAGGCCCGCAGGCTGCCCTGCGCCGGGCCGATATCCAGTATGTAGGCATCCGTCATGGCCACCGGCCCCCGATCACTGCGGCCCCACCATCAATCAAGGTGGGGCCAGGCCCGGGATTCGGCAACCCTTTCGATGAAAGGGAAGGCCCAGCTCAACCGTCGCGGGGCAAGGGCCGGATCAGGCCGGCATCACCGTGACGGCGGCGGTATCGTCGCCCTTGGCCCGGGCGGCGTCCAGGGGCTGCCCCTGGACGCGATAGCAAAGGGTCTCGGCGATGTTTGTGGCATGGTCGCCGATACGCTCCAGATTCTTGGCCGCGAACAGCAGATGGGTGCAGGCCGTGATGCGGACCGGGCCTTCCATCATATATGTCAGCAACTCGCGGAACAGGGCGGTATAGGCGCGGTCCACCTCCTCATCCTTGTCGCGCACGGCGAGGGCCTTGGTATCATCCGCCTCGTCATAGGCTTGCATGACAAGTTCGAGCATGTCGGCCACCGATCGGGCGATGGGCCGCATGGATCGGGCCAGCGCCACTTCCGGCAAGGTCTGCAGCACCATGGTGCGCTTGGCGACGTTGGAGGCGAAATCGCCGATTCGCTCCAGATTGTTGGCGATGCGCATGGCGGCGATGACATCGCGCAGATCGTTGGCCTTGGGATGGCGCAGCACCAGCAGGCGCATGGTCTGCGCCTCCACCTTGCGTTCCAGATCATCCAGCACGCTGTCGCGGGCCATGACGGCGGTGGCCAGGTCGCCGTCACGCTCGGTCATGGCGGTCACCGCCTCCGTGATCTGGCGAACGGCCACCCGGCCCATCTCCCGGATCAGTTCGTGCAGGATATCCAACTGCTCGTCGAACGCGCTCACGATATGGCGCGTGGGCACGACGCTGCTTTTCTCGTCCACGGGGCGGGCTCCGGCCTTGGAAACGGATACAATTGTCAAGAAAGCATCTAACACAAATGTCCGCGCCTGTGGCAGGTTCAAGAAAAGTTCATCTTTCGCGAACGGGCTCCCGCCACGATGACCCCGCATGAATTGCTTGCCGTCATAGACAAACATGAACGCTGGCTGAAAAGGTTGACGGGCGGCGCCCGCGCCATGCTGGCGCTGGCTGACCTGCAGGGCCATAATTTCTCCGGTGCCAACTTGCAGAATGGCAAGTTTTCCGGCGCCGACCTTTCCGATTGCGACTTCACCGGTGCCAACCTGTCGGCATGCGACCTGTTCGCCGCAAGGCTGAGCCGCGCCATCCTGGTCAATACCAACCTGACCAATGCCGACCTGCGCGGCGCCCACCTGCGCGGCGCCCGGCTGAAATGCGCCATCCTGCGCGGGGCGGACCTGCGGGGCGGTGCGCTGCTGGACCGGCGCAATCCCGGCAATGTGCGGATGGAACCGTCGGATCTGCGCGGTGCCGACATGGATGACGCCACGCTGGCCAATGCCAATCTGGCCGGGGCCGACCTGTCGGAATGCTCGCTGGTGGGCGCGGATTGCTCAGGTGCGCAGATGGCCGGCTGCAACATGGCCCGGTCGGTCATGAAGAACGCCAATTTCGCGGGCAGCGACATGCGCGGCGTCAGCCTGGCTGGCGCCAACCTGGCCGGTGCGCGGCTGCGCGACTGCAATCTGGCCGGCGCAGTGATGGCCGGCGCCAACCTGCGCAATGCCGACCTGCAGGGGGCCAATCTGGAAGGGGTCGACCTGTCCAATGTCGACATGCTGGGCGCCAATTTCAGCCGCTCGGCTGAAAGCTTCTCTGCCACCATCCAACGCATCCTCAGCCAGCACCAGACCTGGATCACCAGCAATGGCGAGAAGGGGGAGCGTGCCGACCTGGAGGGCCAGGACCTGTCGCATATCGACCTGGCCGGTGCCAACCTGGGCGGCGCCAATCTGAAGGGCGTGAAGCTGTCGGGCGCCAAGCTGCGCGACGGCCTGTTCATCATGGCCGACCTGTCGGGCGCGGCCCTGAACTATGCCGACCTGACGGGTGCCACGCTGGACGGGGCCAACCTGCGCGGCAGCGACATGACGGGCGCCAAGCTGGACGGTGCCAAGGTCGGCTCGGTGGAGATCAAGGGGCCGAACGGCCGCGGCACGGGCCGCAAATGGCCCGCCAACCTGTCCAACACCACCCTTGTCCAGGCCAGCCTGACCCGCGCCAGCATGCGCGGCGTGAACCTGTCGGGCGCCAATCTGCGCGATGCGGACCTGACCGACGCCAACCTGCTGGATGCCAACATGCGAGGCGCCGACATGGCGGGGGCCGTCACCAAGGGGGCGGCCCTGCCCGCACCCGATGAGGATGATGATTTCAGTTGAGCACCGCCAGACGCGAACGCACCAGTAACAACCGCGTTGCCGTGTCGGCCGGCGCATCGGCCAGCGACAACAGGCGCGCGGGCGCCACATAGCGCTGGCACAGCCCTTCCAGCACCGTCTGGAAATGAAGCTGCAGCCAGGGATTGGTGGACCGCACCCCGTCGCCGGCCAGGGGCATGGCCCCCCAGGGCAGCAGCACGACAAGGCTGTAATCCGCCATGGCGCAGACGGCACGGGCCAGCAGCGCCTCCGTTGCGGCCGGGTCATCCACGCCAAAGCCGTTGGATAGCCAGAAGGCCGCGAAATCCAGCGGCGTGCGGTCGGTGACCAGCCCGTCGCCGCGGGCCAGATCGGCCGCCAGCGCGTCGGCATCCCCCGCCAGCAACCGCCTGTGTCCATCCCGGGTCAGATCGTGGAAATCGAACCCGGCCGCCAGTCTGGCGCGCATCGCCTCCTGGCGCACGGGCAGGCCAAGGTCCCCCGACAGGCGGGCGGCCAAGGTCGATTTTCCGGTGCCGGCGCTGCCGGCAATCCCGATGCGTGGCTGTCGCGTCATCTCCTGCGCCACCTCCCCCAGAACTTGCCCGTGCCGTTCCATCGGCCTTATAATACTGCATTGCGGTAATCAGAGCCTGTTGGCTCTGATTACCGCCCTCAAATGCCGGCGCCAACATCCGTTGGCTTGGCGATGCCGCACGAGCGGCGCGGCGGCAGTCGCCGCCGTAGCAAATTGCGATAAGGTCCACTCATCGCAGTTTGGTATAAGGTCGCATCCGCCGTCGGGCGGATGTACGGGTCCAAAGGATAGCATCGTGCCTAGCGCTCCCGCCGCCAATCCCTCCGAAAGGCGGGGATGCGGCCTCTCCGTCTTCGCCGCCCTCTGTGTCGTCACCATGGCGATGCTGGTGCCGATTGCGGCGAAAGCGGGGCCGGCGCGGGTTGTTTCCCTTAATCTCTGCACCGACCAGTTGGCCTTGCTGCTGTTGCCGCGTGACAGGATCGCAGGGCTGACGCATCTGGCCGCCGATCCCGGCCTGTCCGCCCTGGCCGGACAGGTGGGCCGCATTCCGCTTCTGCAGGGCATGGCGGAAGAGGTGCTGCCCCTCAAGCCCGACCTCGTCCTGGCCGGCGCCTTCACGACGCGCCACACCATCGCCCTGCTGCGCGCCCGCGGCATCCCCGTGCTGGAAATCGGCCTGGTGAATGATTTCGACGATATCCGTGCCCAGATCCGGCAGGTGGCCGCCGCCCTGGACGAAACGGCGCGGGGCGAAGCTGCCATCGCGGAGATGGATGCCATGCTGGCCGCCGCCCGCCGGGCCGACGGGCCGGCGCGGCGGCTGCGCGTGCTGTCGCTGGCGCCCGGTGCCTTCACGGCCGGGTCCGGCACGCTTTACGACGCCGTCATGCGGGCGGCGGGCCTGGACAATTATGCCGCCGGCAAGGGCCTTGCCGGCTATGGCTATCTGTCGGTCGAGACCGTGGCCGCCGACCCGCCCGATCTGCTGGTCGCCGGCACCGACGAGGGGCGGCACCCGTCGCTGAACGGGCAGATGCTGACCCACCCGGCCCTGACCCATGCCGTGCCGGCCGGCCGGCGGCCCGTGGTGCCGGGCCGGCTGTGGACCTGCGGCGGGCCTTTCACCGCAGAAGCCGTGGCCGGCCTGGCCGCCGCCCGCGACCGGCTTCTGGCGGAGACCGTTTTTGACGAAGGCCGGGTTTCAAGACGGCCCGGTTCTGAGAAGGAATGACCCATCCATGCCGCGCTGGACCCTGCCGCTGCTGATCCTGGCCGTACCGCTTTTCTTCGTCACCTCGCTGGCCGTGGGCCCCAGCGCCGTGTCACTGCCGCTGGCCGTCGGCGAATGGTGGCGGGGGGGCGACGGAACGGCCGCCATCATCTTCGCCGACATTCGCCTGCCCCGCGCCCTGCTGGGGCTGGGCATCGGTGCCGTGCTGGGGCTGGCCGGCGCCGCCCTGCAGGGGCTTTTGCGCAATCCGCTGGCCGAGCCGGCCCTGATCGGCGTGTCGGCCAGTGCCGGGCTGGGCGCGGTCATCGCCTTTTATGCCGGGATGACCCTGGTTTTCCCGCTGGCCCTGCCCCTGGGCGGCATGACCGGGGCGCTGGTCGCCGTTACCCTTCTTTATCTGCTGGCCGGGCGTCAGGCCTCCGTCCTGACCCTGATCCTGGCCGGCGTGGCCATCAGCAGCCTGGCGTCGGCGCTGACTTCCCTGGCCCTGTCGCTGTCGCCCAATCCGTTCGCCCTGTCGGAAATCGTGTTCTGGATGCTGGGATCGCTGGCCGACCGGTCCATGGATCATGTGACGGTGGCGGCCCCCTTCATGCTGGCCGGTGCGCTTTTGCTGCTGCTGGCCGGTCGCGGGCTGGACGCCCTGTCACTGGGGGAGGAAACGGCGCGGTCCATGGGGTTCAACCCCGGTCGCACGGGCGCGCTGGTCATCATCGGCACGGCGCTGTCGGTGGGGGCGGCAGTGTCGGTAGCCGGCGCCATCGGCTTCATCGGGCTGATCGTGCCGCATCTCCTGCGCCCGCTGGCCGGGGCGCAGCCATCGCGCCTGCTGCCGCTGTCGGCCCTGGGCGGGGCCGCCCTGCTGCTGGCCGCCGACACCGCCGTCCGCCTGGGCGGGCCGGGACAGGAACTGAAGCTGGGTGTCGTCACGGCCCTGCTGGGCGCGCCCTTCTTCCTGGTCCTGGTGCTGAAGACGCGCGCACGGCTGGTTTGATGCGGGACCCGGCTGCGGGCCCCGGCTGCGGCGATGGACGCCGGCGATGGACGCCGGCCGCCGGTTGCGATCGCCGGACCATGGGGTTAAGCGGGAATTTCACTCACCCCCCGGCCCTGGCTTGACTATGCTGGGAGCCGGACTTTTCTCCGGGGATGATGACATGCGCAAGGTGACCGTCGCCGCCACGCAGTTCGCGTGCAGTTGGGATCGCGAAGCCAATATCGCCAAGGCGGAACGGATGATCCGCGACGCCCATGCGAGGGGCGCACAGATCATCCTGATCCAGGAACTGTTTGAAACCCCTTATTTCTGTCAGGACCAGAAGCCGGAATATTTCGAACTGGCCGCACCGGCCGCCGGCAATCCGCTGCTGTCACATTTTCAGTCCCTGGCGCGGGAGCTGGCGGTCGTGCTGCCCCTGTCCTTTTTCGAAAAGGCAAACAACGCCCATTACAATTCACTGGCCACCATTGATGCCGACGGCACCATCCTGGACATCTATCGCAAGAGCCATATTCCCGACGGGCCGGGCTATCAGGAGAAATATTATTTCAACCCCGGGGATACCGGGTTCAGGACCTGCCAGACCCGATACGCCCGTATCGGCACCGCCATCTGCTGGGACCAGTGGTTTCCCGAAGCCGCGCGCGTCATGGCGCTGCAGGGGGCAGAACTGCTGTTCTATCCCACGGCCATCGGTTCCGAACCGCAGGACCCGACATTGGACAGCCGTGACCATTGGCAGCGCGTGATGCAGGGCCATAGCGGGGCCAACCTGATCCCCGTGATCGCCAGCAACCGCATCGGGCAGGAGGATTTCGACACGGGCAGCATTACCTTCTACGGGTCCAGCTTCATCACCGACCCGAAGGGGGCCAAACTGACCGAGGCGGGTCGGGGGGAGGAAGCATTGCTGGTGCAGGAATTCGACCTGGACGCCATCGCCCGCACGCGCGCCGGCTGGGGCGTGTTCCGAGACCGGCGCCCCACGCTTTACGCCCCGATCCTGAGCCTGGATGGCAGCCTGCGCCACGCATAGCGTCTTTAATAAACCGAATATATGTGTAATCCTGTGGTCCTGCACCCTTAAGGACCCATTGCAACCTTGCGCCTGCTCTTTTGTCTGATCTTCCTTCTGACAATCACAGCTTTGACGGTTGCGGCGGCCGAGCCGCGGATGACCGGCACGGCCGAGCCGTGGATGACAGTGGCGGCCGAGCCGCGGATGACAGTGGCGGCCGAGCCGCGGATGACAGTGGCGGCCGAGCCGCGGATGACAGTGGCGGCCGAGCCGCAATCCGGCCAGCCGCCCCAGGGACGGCTGGAGCGGATGTTCAGCCAGCGCGCGGGCCAGGTACTGACCCTGTTTGGGCGTGACCTGTTCGGCGGGCCGCCGGCGCCCGGATTGCAGACGAGCGGACCACAGACGAACGGCACGCCGCTGCTGGGCATGGTGGGCGACGAATACCGTCTGGGCCCCGGCGATGAATTGTCGCTGTTGCTGCGGGGGCAGGTGTCGCGCAGCAGGCTGTACCGGATCGGCGCCGACGGGCTGCTGCTGATCGAGGATCTCCGCCCTATCGCCGCCGCCGGCCGCAGCCTGCGGGACGTGCGGGAGGAGGTGGAGGCGGCCATCGCCGTGGCCCATCTCCAGACCCAGGCCTTTCTGTCGGTTGTGGCACCCCGACAGGTCGGGGTGCTGGTGCTGGGCCAGGTGGCGCGGCCGGGCCGTCAGCAATTGCCCGCCTTCGCCACAGCGCTGGATGCCTTGCAGGCGGCCGGCGGCGTGCTGCCGGATGGCAGCCTGCGTGCCATCCGCCTGCTGGAGCCCGGCGGACAGGAGACCCTGGTCGATCTTTACGATCTGATGACACGTGGCGACGGTGCCGCCACCCGGCTGCTGGCCGACGGCACACGGCTTGTCATTCCGCCCATCGGGCCCGTCGTGGCCGCGGCCGGCGCCGTAAAGCGCCCCGGCCTTTATGAATTGCCGGCCGGTGACGGGGGCCTGACCGGCCCGGACGATACGGCGGACCTGCTTGCGCTGGCCGGTGGCAGCCTGCGGCCGGGACAGGACCGGTCGACCTTGCTGCGCTATGACGCCCAGGGGGTGGAACGGCCACAGCCCGTATCGGCTGGCACACCGCTGCCCCTGCGCGACGGCGACCTTCTGCTGCATGCCCCGCTGGGCGGCGCCCGTCAGGGCAGCGTGACACTGGGCGGTGCCGTGGCGGAACCAGGGGAACGGCCGCTGGCGGCGGGCATGCGGCTGGCCGGGCTGGTGGATGCGGATATGCTGCCGGCCGACATCTATTATCCCGTCGCCATCCTGCTGCGCCGGCCGGCGGCCGGCGGCCCGCCGGAGATGCTGGCCCTGGACCTTGCCGCCCTGCTGGCCGGCCACCAGGGGGAGGAAGCGCGCGACGGGGACCGGCTGCTGCTGCTGGCTGCGACCGATGTGGCGTTCCTGCGCAGCCGGGCCGTGCTGTCGCTTTTGGCCGGGCGTTTCCCCGATCCAGGCGCGGTCGCGGCCTGCCCCGGCCTGGCGTCGCTGGCCGCCGCGCTGACGGCCGACCCCGGGGGACCGCTGGCCGCCGGGCCGGGCGCCCTGGCCGCCACAGGGATGGAAGGACCGCCCCTGCCCTGCCCATCCCTGTTCATCGATGATCCCGACCTTCTGCCCTTCCTGCTGCGGCAATCGGTGTTCCTGCGGCGCGGCGTGATGCGGCCCGGTCCCTATCCCGTGGCCGGCCCGGTGGCATTGTCTCTGCTGGCGCCGGTGGCCGGCGGGCGGCACGAGGGGCGCGAACTGGCCCATCCCGGCCAGGTGGCCGATGCGGGGGGCGACGGCATCCTGCTGGCCGGGGCGGTGCGCCAGCCGGGCCTTCGCCCCTTCGACGGCGGCAGCCTGCGCAGCCTGTTGACGGGGGCGGGCGCCCCGCTGCCGGACGCCTACGGGCTGGCGGCCATCCTGGACCGTGCCGACCCCGCGGGACCGGCGCGGCGGACACACCTGTTCGCCCCGGCCGATGTCCTGGCCGGAAGGTTCGACCTGCGCCTGCGGGACGGCGACCGCGTCACGCTGTTCCATCAGACCGAGGTGATGGCGGCACCCGACAATCCCGACACGCCGGACCCGCTGGAACCGGCCGCCCGCGCCCTGTTGCGCGAAAGGACCATCGCCGTGCGGGGCGGGGTGATGCGGCCCGGCGAATACCCCGTGGCAGGTCCGGCCCCGCTGGATTTGCTGTTGCGCGTGGCCGGCGGCCTGCATCCGGATGCCGATGGCGCGCGGGTGGAGCTGACCCCCCACCCCCCCGCCGGGCCCGACACCGACCCGTTCGCAGGGCAGCCCCGCCTGCTGCCGCAGGGTAGCGCCGGGGCACAATCCATACCACCGGGCTCGGCGCTGCGCGTCGGGCTGCGGCAGCGGCCGCAGGAACGGCGCAGCGTGCTGCTGGCCGGAGAGGTGATGGAGCCGGGAACCTACGATCTGGCGCCGGGCGAGACATTGTCCGGCCTGCTGACCCGTGCGGGCGGGCTGACGGCCGATGCCTATCCCGACGGCACCATCTTCACCCGCGAAAGCGCCCGGCTGGCGGAGGAGGAGGGGCTGCGACGCAATGCGCGGGAACTGGACCGGCAACTGGCCCAGATGCTGGGCGGCAAGAACCCGCCCGACCCGGCGCGTGTGGACCTGCTGCGCCGCCTGACGGAGGATCTGCGCGGGGTCAGCGCCCTGGGACGCATAACCGTGAAGGCCGATCCCGGTGTGCTGGCCGACCGGCCCGAACTGGACATTCCCCTTATGCCCGGCGATCGCATCCATATTCCCCGGCGGCCACTGACCGTCACGGTGTCGGGGGAGGTGCTGTCCCCCGCATCGCTGCTGTTCGATCCGGAAAAGACGCCGCGCGATTACCTGCGCGAGGCGGGCGGACTGACCCGCTACGCCGATGATGGCCGCATCTTCATCATCCATCCCGATGGCGCGGCCGAGCCCTTGCGCAGCGGCTGGCTGTCGCATCGCGCCATGGCCATCACGCCCGGTTCCATGCTGGTGGTGCCCCGCGACGCGGAGCCGTTCGAATGGCTGCCGCTGGCACAGAGCATCACCACGATCCTGAGCCAGATCGCCTTCAGCGCCGCCGCCATCGCAGCCATCCAGGACTGATCCATGGCACCACCGCCCCGCCTGTCCATCATTACCGTCGTGCGCGACGATCCCGAAGGGCTGGCGGCGACGGCGGGAAGTGTGGCGGCCCAGCGCTGGACGGCGTTCGAATGGTTGGTGGCCGATGGCGGGTCCGGCCCGGCCACCCTGGCGGCACTGGCCGCCGTTCCGCGGCCGCCGGACTGGGCCGACAGCCGGCCCGATGGCGGCCCCTTCGACGGCATGGACAGGGCCATGGCGCATGCACAGGGCGATTTCCTGCTGTTCCTGAATGCCGGCGACCTGCTGGCCGACGACGATGTCCTTCAGGACCTGTCCGGCCTGCTGGCGGGCCGGGACGCCGACATCTTCTATGGCGATACGCTGGAGGACCCAGGCGACGGGCGGGTCCGGCGCAAACCGGCGCGACATTGGCGATGGGCATTCTACGGCATGCCGGCCCACCATTGCGCGCTATATTACCGCCGCGCCCTGGTCGCAGGCCTGCGGATGGAACAAGGGTACAAGGTCGCGGGGGATTATGCCTTCACATTGGCGGCCCTGCGGCGTACGCCCCGAGTCGCACGCGCCGCGCGCGTCGTCGCCCGGTTTGCACCCGGCGGATTGTCCCGTAGATATGCGGCATTGGGCAGGATGGAGCAGGCGTACATCCGGCAGCACTTGCTTAAAATGCCACGGATTTTATCCAAGGGAATTTATCTGATACAAATTGTCGCAGGCACGATGCGACATATATTTCCAAGGGGCTATGCCTTTTGGGTTTTCCGGTAAAGAAACCCTGAACATGGCCACCACAGGAGGGTGTTAAACCGCCATTGACACAATGTTTTCAAGCGTTACACCCGCCGCTATGCGCCTCTGCCGCCCCGAACCGTGACCGGTTCGCAACCTGTGACTATGCAACTAGCCGTATTGGAGCGGACAAACCGGGGTTCTATATGTAGCGGTAACTGTCAGGCGCGAAGGAGTATAGCGATGCTTGAAAAAAGAAACCCGTCGAAGGCCGGGCTTGCCCAGGCCTATTCCCTGTCGAAGCGGGGAGAAGGTCCGAACCCGATCGATATCCATGTCGGCCAGCGCCTTCGCCTGCGCCGCACCCTGCTGGGCCTGAGCCAGGAAACACTGGGCGAGGCGGTGGGCATCACCTTCCAGCAGCTTCAGAAATATGAGCGCGGTGCCAACCGCATCAGCGCCAGCCGCCTGTTCAACCTGTCCCAGGTGCTGGGCGTGCCCGTGACCTTCTTCTTCGACGATCTGCCGGCGCCGGAGGCCACCCTGGTCCAGGAGGAGCCCAGCGAGACGCAGGAGTTCGAGTCGATGGCACGCCGCGAGACGCTGGAACTGGTCCGCGCCTATTACCGGATTCCCGACGAATCCATCCGCCGCCGCACGTTCGAACTGGTCAAGACCCTGGCCGGCGACGCGACGGACAGCACCAAGGCCGGTTGATCATACCGGTCCCCAGCGCCTGAACGGTCCATCTGGCTGGCTGCGTCCCGCGTGGCCAGCCAGTCGCGTTTCAGGTCGATCGACCAATAGTAGAAGGCCCGGGCCAGGGCATGGTGCAGCCCCGCCCGGCCATCCAGAAAGCCAAGGCACCAGATATAGGCGTGCAGGAACGCCAGCAACGGCCGGCACGGCAGGGACGCCACCAGATGCTTGGCCCGGCGCCGCCAGCCGCGTTCACCGGCCAGCCGTACCTGCTGTCCGCGGGCCGCATACCGCGACAGCCCCGCTTCCCAGTCCGAATAGCGGTTGTGACGATCGAACCAGGCGGCCGGCGGCTTGGCATCATCATGCAGCATGAAGGCGCAAAGCCGGCCCACCGACCCGTCAGCAACGGGCTGATAATGGCCTTCCACCTCCCACATGCGGGTGATGTGCAGATCGTCGCAGGTCGGAAAACGCACCCGGTCGCGGCGCAGCAGGGCGATCTTGCGGTAAGGGGTGCCGAAGCGCAGCGTGCGGCCCAGCCAGACGGGCCGGCTGTCGATGAAAAAGGCATCATGGCGGCTCTCACCGCGCAACAGCACCGCGATCTCCTCCGCCAGGGCGGGCGGCACCCGCTCGTCGGCATCGATGAACAGCACCCAGTCGTGTCGTACCCGCGGATGCGACAGCGACCATTGCTTCTTCTTGGGGTAAAGGCCGTTCCAGCGGAAAGGAAGGATTTCCGCGCCCGCCGCCTTGGCAAGGCTGTCGGTTCCATCCTCGCTGTGGCTGTCCACCACCAGCACCTGTGCAAAACGGTCCAGGCAGGCCAGGCAGGCGGTGATGTTCGCCGCCTCGTTACGGGTCATCACGATGACGGTGGCGGGGATATCACCGCTCATGCCCACCCCCGGCGCCACCCGAACCGGGCGGACAGCACGAACAGGCAGAGCGCGAAGCCGGCAAGCCCGCCCGCCGGCAACAACAGCACGGGATTGGGCCAGTCGGCCAGCGCCGGGGCGGACGGCGCCTCCAGCGGATCCGCCGCGAAGGGCAGGCCCAGTTCCAGCATCATCAGGGTCTGTTCCTGATCCGCCACCATCCCGGTCAGCGACCGCGACCGGTCCAGGTTGGACATGGTGGCCAGCCGGCTGCCGACATGGTCCATCTCGGCCCGCAGGCGCCGCCGCGCCTCCTCCCGCAGATGCGCCTCCGTGGCGCCATGCAGCCGGGCCAGCAGCAGCAATGCGAAATCCCGCCGCTCATGCCGATAGACCAGGCGTCGCATGGGGCCGCCGGACACCAATTCGATGGCCAGATATTTCTTCAGGTGTCGCGACAGGTCCACGGCATCCGGCGGGGCCCAGGTGGGATGCCCGGCCACCCATCGCAGGGTCCGGCCCAGCAGGGCGGTGAGGCCGACGGGGGGGCGCCAGCCACCGGCTTCGGCATCCCAACTGTCCTTGAACAGGACCCGCATGATGGCCGGGTCCGCCTCCAGCCTTTCCGCCACGGGCACCGAGGTCAGCAGGGCCAGATAACGGGCGAAGTCGGACACAAGCTCGTCCGCCGCCCCCGGTTCGGCAATGCTGCGGCCGGCGACAGGGCCGGGGCACGCGGGCCCATGGCGGCCGGCCCCGACCGGCCGGGTGGGCCCACCACCATGCTCGCGGTAAATTGCGGCGTGACAAGGTGCAGCGCCAGCACCATCAGCCCCACGCCCACCGCAGTGGCCAGGGCCAGCCGCCGCCAATCCCCCGCCAGCGCGCGAAACATTTCCAGGATGCCCGGCGCGGGCAGCGCCACAGTGGAGCCGAGACTGTCCGGCACGGGGGATGCCTCTTCTTATACTCACCTGAAGAAGAGGATGTATGCATCATATTCTCTTGTAAAGCCCGGAAAGCGCCCTCCCTGCGACCAATGATATAATCATGCTGAAACAAATGTACTTGAAGCTTGTATGCAGCAGCAATCCCAGCAGCAGCGACGGCGTGGCCGCCAGCAGCAGACGCATCGGCACAGCGGGGCTGCGAACCACCAGGCCGGCCAGCAATCCGGCATAGATCACGACCAGCGCCAGCCCCACGGCCCCCAGCTTCAACAGGAAATAGCTGGCGGCGCTGTGGGTATAGGATACCCGCCACCAGCCAACGGCCGGGTTGGCCACCAGCGCGCCCCAGCCGTCGCCGAACAGGAAGGCCACCGGGCTGCGACCCATCTGGTCCAGGACGGCCAGAAATTCATCGGCGCGGTTGTTGAGCCCCACCGCCTGCGTCTTGTCCGCCAGCAACCCCGCCACGCCGGCCAGCGGTTCACGGATGACCAACAGGAACAAGGCCAGCAGGAACAGCCCCAGCACCAGCCATACGGGCCGCCGCACCACCAGCCGCCACAGGGGCAGCGCCAGACCCGCCAGCAGCGCCAGCAGCGACAGGCCCAGCCCGGCGCGATGCAGGGTGGCGGCCTGGGCCAGCAGACAGCAGGCGGCACCGGCCAGCGCCAGCAGGGCCGGCACCCGCCTGAACCAGCCCGTCCCCATCGCCAGCCCGTCCATCCCGCGCAGCCCCAGCCAGACCGAGGCAAAGGGAATCAGCGCACTGTTCAACAGATAGTCCCGCCCCTCGCCCAGGGGGGCGGAACCGACAGCGGACAAGGCCATGCCGGCATCCAGCCACCAGCGCATGGCCAGGGCCACCCCGCCCATCGCCGCCGCATCGGCCAGCCGATCAGCCGACCGGTCGGGCAGATGCGCCAGCGCGGGGGCCAGCAGCAATGGCAGCGCCAGGAACATCATGGGCACGATGTCGCGCACCATGTCTGTCAGGCCCCAGCCGTTCCAAAGGCCCCGAACCAGCCCCTGCCAGAACAGCCAGACCATGATGGCGGACCCGATCCCCAGCACGGCCGGCCCCCGTGCTACGGCCAGGCCGGACAGGAAGCGCCAGGGAACAGCCAGGCCGGCACAGACCGCGATGCCGACGAAAACCAGCAGTTCCTGCAAACGGATGCCGGGTGGGGCGGGTGCGCTGCCCAGCCCATAGGCGATGAAGGCCAGCCCCAGCGCCACCCAGCGTCTATCTTCCGCCCACCCTACCCGCATCACGCGATCCGCAACCATCTTCCTCAACACCCATTGTGCCATGGGATCGGGACTGGACAAGCATGCCGTGCCGGGTCCAAATCCCTGGCCATGACGCACCAGATCGACACCATCGCACTGCCGCACGGCCGGCCGGGCACCAGCCGGCAGCTGACCATCCACCAGTTCGGGCAGCCGGGCGCCCGGCCCAAGGCCTATATCCAGGCCGGCCTGCATGCTGATGAATTGCCCGGCATGCTGGTTGCCCGCCACCTGATCGACCGGCTGGCCGCACTGGACGGGCAGGGCAAGGTGGCGGGCCATGTCGTGCTGATCCCCATGGCCAACCCGATCGGGCTGGACCAGATCATCATGGGCGGTCATATGGGCCAATTCGACCTGGCCGGCGGGGTCAATTTCAACCGCGCCTTCGCCGACCTGTCCGATCCGGTGTCGGCACGGCTGGCGGCCGGAACGCTGGGACCGCTGTCGGCAGACCCCGAGGCCAACCGGCGCCTTCTGCAGGCAGCCCTTTCACAGGCGGCCGGCGAAATCCGGACCCGGACGGAGACCGAGGCGCTGCGCAAACTGCTGCTGTCGCATGCCGTGGATGCCGATCTTGTGCTGGATCTGCATTGCGACAGCGAGGCGCTGATGCATCTGTACACCACCCCCTGCTGCTGGCCGCTGGGTGTGGACGATCTGGCGGCCCGCCTGGATTGCGGGGTGGCGCTGCTGGCCGAGACATCGGGCGGCAACCCCTTCGACGAGGTGTGTTCCACCCCGTGGGACAGCCTGCGCCGCGGGCATGGCGGCCCCGCCACCCCCATTCCCGTGGGCTGCATTTCGGTGACCGTGGAACTGCGCGGCCAGCATGATGTCGACGAGACGATGGCGCGGCGGGATGCCGATGCCCTGATCGATCACCTGGGCTGGCGCGGCATCCTGGACGTGCCCGCACCCGCCATGGCCATTGCCGCCGACATCGCCACGCCGCTGGCCGCCGTGGACAGGGTGCGCGCGCCGGCCGGTGGCGTGGTGCTGTACCATGCCATGCTGGGTGAGCAGGTACAGGCCGGACAGCATGTCGCCTGCGTGCTGGACCCGATGACGGGCACCCGCCACGCCTGTCATGCCGCCAGCGACGGCCCCGTCTGGGCCCGGTCGCGAAACCGCTATGCCTGCCCCGGCGACATCCTCCTGTCCATCGCGGGCCGGGAAGTGCTGGTGACCAGCGGTCCCCTGCTGACGGCCTGATGCGAAGCGGACATTTCATTGCCCGCGAAATCGCCGCCGCGCCATGATGCAATACAGACCCGTGCGGACTTGGAAATCCCGGGCCGGCGGTCTAGTTTGCCTGTCACATTCGCGCCAGCATGATGGTCATCCGATGAACAAGCCCTTGAACAGCTACCGCAACGGCCCCGACGAGCACGGGCATTTCGGCATATTCGGGGGCCGTTTCGTGGCCGAAACGCTGATGCCGCTGATCCTGGACCTGGAAAAGGCCTATGAGGAGGCGAAGGCCGATCCGGCCTTCCACGCCGAACTGGCAGGCTATCTGAAGCAGTATGTGGGCCGGCCCAGCCCGCTCTACCTCGCCGAGCGGCTGACCAGCCATTTCGGCGGCGCGCGGATCTATCTGAAGCGCGAGGAGCTGAACCATACCGGCGCGCACAAGATCAACAATTGCATGGGCCAGATCCTGCTGGCCAAGCGCATGGGCAAGAAGCGGATCATCGCGGAAACGGGTGCCGGACAGCACGGCGTGGCCACAGCCACGGTCTGCGCCCTGATGGGCCTGCCCTGCACGATCTACATGGGCGCCACCGACATCGCGCGCCAGGCGCCCAACGTGTTCCGGATGAAGCTGCTGGGGGCGGAGGTGAAGGCCGTGACCAGCGGTGCCGCGACGCTGAAGGACGCGATGAACGATGCGCTGCGCGACTGGGTGACGAATGTGGAGGATACCTTCTACATCATCGGCACCGTCGCCGGCCCCCATCCCTATCCGGCCATGGTGCGCGACTTCCAGAACATTATCGGCGAGGAAACGCGCCAGCAGATGATGGAGATGGAAGGCCGCCTGCCCGATCTGCTGGTCGCCTGCATCGGCGGCGGGTCCAATGCCATGGGCCTGTTCCACCCGTTCCTGGACGACCCGTCGGTGCGCATGGTCGCCGTGGAGGCCGGCGGCCACGGGTTGGACACGCCCAACGGCCATGCCGCCAGTCTGGCCGGTGGGCGCCCCGGCGTGCTGCATGGCAACCGCACCTATCTTCTGCAGGATGAAGACGGCCAGATCCTGGAAGGCCATTCCATCTCCGCCGGGCTGGACTATCCGGGCATCGGCCCGGAACATGCCTGGCTGCACGAGGTGGGCCGCGTCGAATATGTCAGCGCCACGGACAAGGAGGCGCTGGACGCCTTCCAACTGCTGGCCCGCCTGGAGGGCATCCTGCCCGCCCTGGAGCCCAGCCACGCCTTGGCCGTGGTCGCCAAGCTGGCCCCGACGCTGCCCAGGGACACGCTCCTGGTCGTGAACCTGTCGGGTCGCGGTGACAAGGACATCTTCACCATCGGCAACGAGCTGGGCGTGGCACTCTGATCGCTTGTCCGGAGCATGCCTTGACCAGGGCACGCCTTTGTCCGGGGCACGCCTTTGTCCGGGGCACCACGGGAAAGATCGGCAATACCTGCGAAGCCGCCGCCATTGCCCCCCAGGGGAGCGCATGGCGGCGGCTTTGTCGTTCCTGATCAGGGGGACGGCGCGGCCGATGGCGGCGGGGCGGGAACGTCCAGCGCCGGTTGCACCGGACCGGTCGTCGGGGCCGAGGGGGGCGCCGAAATGGGCGCCGGTGCAGGCGCCGGCGTGGGGGCGGGAACCGGCTGGGGGGCCGGCGCCGGCGGGGGGGCGGGTGGCAGCACGGTCAGGGTACCCGCCGCGGTGCGCGCGAAGCGGGTGCCGTCGATCAGGTCATCCAGCCGGGCCGATGGCAGCGCGAAGGTGCCAGCCGTCACGGCGCGGGCCAGATAGACAAGCCGGAAACTGCCGCCATCGGGCATGCCGTCCAGCGCCGCCACGAACCGGTCGTCGCGGAATTCCACCAGTGCCGCTTCCGACAGGGTACCCAGCCAGGAAAGGTTGCCCAACTGGGCACTGCCGGCCAGGCGCACATTTTCGACGACCAGACCCGCCGGCAACGGGTCCAGCAGCAGCAACGGCCCGGTCAGCGGCTGTTCGGCCCGGCCTTCCAGCACCACGACCAGCAGATCGCCGGTGCGCACCCGCGACAGGTTGGCGGGCCGGCCGCGGCTGTCCATGATCTGCCGGGTCAAGCCCAGGCCTGCGGCATCAGCCTTGTCCGGCGTCGACAGGATGCCGGCCGACATGGTCAGGGTCCGCAGCGGCTGATCGCCGTCATTGCGCACCGACAGGCCCGGACCGTCGGCAGCAAGCGGCCGCAGCAACGGGCCATCCCCCGTCGCGGGCTGGCCATCCACGGTCAGGGACAATGGCGGCGTGACTCGGGCCAGCGACTGCGCCGCCAGCAGCAGCCAGGCCCGTTCCTGCGTGGCCACCAGCGACGGATCGCGCAGCATCTCCGACAACGTCGCCGTCTCCGCATTGATGCGGGCAGGATCGGCATTGGCGGCGATCAGCAGCGACAAGGTGGCCGCCCGGTCGCGCAAGGGGGAGCCGAAATCACGGATGCCCACCGCCACGGGCAGCGGATCGTCCAGCCGTGCCAGCAGGTCGGCCGCGCGTTGCCCTTCACCAAGGATGGCGAAGGCCGCGGCGACCTGAGCGCGGGCCAGCCGTGTGGGCACACGGGCCATGAAGGTTTCCTGGAAGAAACGGATAGGTGCGGCGTCGATGGCCCGGGCCCGGGCCGCGACATAGAGCGCGTAGGCGCGGGCCGGCAGTTCCGCATCCTCGATCCAGCGGTTGCCGATGGAACGGACCAGATAATCCAGCCCCCGGCGATAGCCGTCCTCGGGCACGGTGAACCCGGCCTCGCGTGAGCGGGTCAGCACGTCGAGCGCGAAGGCCGTCAGCCACGGATCGGCCGGCCCGTCATGCGCCCAGAGCGAAAAGGCACCATCGGCCCGCTGGCGGCTGATCAGCCGTTCCACCAGATCCTCTGCCTTGGCGGACAGCCGTTCGTCGGCGGGCAGGTCCAGCGCCTTCAGCCAGGCATTGGCCCCCGGCAGGGGCAACAGGCGGGCGGCCAACTGGTCGGCCGATCCGAACGGCCGGCTGTCGATCAGCAGCAGATGCGTCAGCGCGTCCAGCGGCGGCGGTGCCGACACCATGGCCAGGCGCGTCGTCGCCCCCGCCACCGGCGCCTCATGCTGCGGCGGGGTCAGGGCCACCGTCTGGCCGGCGGCCAGTTCACCCCGCACCTGGGTCACCGCCAACGGGTGGGCGGGGCGGATATTGACGGGGAACCGCCGGGTGAGGCTGTAGCCCTGCGGTCCCGTGACATGCACGACCAGCACGCCGTAGCCAGGATCACCGCCCACCAGCAGGCGGTTCAGCACCACCTTGCGCCCGCGTGCCAGAGAGGAGAAGCGCGTCTCCTCCTGCCCGCCTTCCAGCTTCACCGGGCCTTCCGCCGTGAACGACACCTTGTAGGCGCCGCGCGGACCGGACAGGTTCTCCAGCGTCAGGGCGATGCGCGCCCGGTCGCCCGGCGCCAGGAAGCCCGGCAGGCTCACGTCCGCCGCGATGTCGTCACGCACATCCAGCACGGCCGTCCCCCTGCCGACCTTGGCCCCGCTCCAGGCCACCACCGTCAGGTCCAGCCGGCCCGTGGCGTCGGGCAGGTCCAGGGTCACGACGGCCTTGCCATCCGGGCCAACCGTGACGACGCCCGAATGCAGCGCCGTGACGGGACCGGAGCGCGGGGCCGTGGTGACACGGCTGCGTGCCGCCTCGCCATTGTCGCCGGCTGCGGCTGCGGCTGGCGGCTCCGTCGGGCTGACCAGCCGCCCATAGACATCGCGCAGTTCCACCGCCAGCCGCCGCTTGCCCAGATACCAGCCGACGGGATCGACCTTGCGCGTTTCGGGCAGGCGGGCCACACCTTCATCCACAGCGGTCAGGACCAGATTGACGGTGCCGCCCGGTTCCAAGCCCGTCACGGTGACGGGCAGGGTCACGGGACCGCGGGGATGCGCGGCCTCCGGCGCTTCCACCGTCACGGTCAGCGACCGGTCGGCGGGATCGATGGCGACCCAGCCGGACCCCAGCGCGCGGCGCGGGGGCGTGCGGTTGCCGGGATTGGCCGGGGCGAAGGCCGTGGCCAGCACATGGGCACCGGCCGTCACATCGCCCGGCAGGGACAGTTCCACGAAGGCGCCCTCGGTCCCGATCTCGCTGACCACGGTCTGGCGAATGGCGCGATCCGCCAGGGTGACGGCCACCGTGCCGGCATAGGGCGGCCGCACGAAGACCCGCACCTTGTCGCCCGGCCGGTGCAGCGGCTCCTGCACCTTGACCTCGACGATGTCGGGCGCGTCACCCAGCTTGGCACTCACCCACCAGCCGGCGGAAAAGCGGATGGAACTGGCCGTGCCGGATGCCGGGTCGAAAACCTCCAGCCGGTAGCGGCCGGCGCGAACCTGCTCCTCGATGACGCTGGGCTGATCGGCGGCAACGTCAATGCTGCCGCCGGTCAGCCGCCGGTCCTTGACCGTGGTGCGGTATTCCCAGCGGCCATCGGCGGCGTACCACTCGTAATCGAACTCTTCCTCGAAAAGGTCCCAGGAGAGGCCGTTGCGCGCGATACGGCGGCCATCGGCCGCGGCGGCCACGACATCCACGGCCACCGTCGCCCCCTCCGGCACGGCATCGCCGCTGAAATTGGGCTTCAAACCCAGAAAGACAGGGCGATGACCGACGGGCAGGACCAGCTCGCGATCCACCGAACGGCCGCCGACATCATGCAACGTGGCACGCAGCACGGCTTCCAGCCGCCGGGTCGTATCCGGCAGACGCCCCACATCAAGCGACAATTGCGCCGCACCATCGTCGCCGGTCGTGAAGCCGGGCAGCGGCCGCCTTTCCGGCGACGGCACCTGCTGGGCCAGCCCGAACTGATACCCTTCCAGCCCCGGCCAGACCTTGTCCGTCGACCGCAGCGTCACGGTCATCTCACCCGGCAGCAGACCAGCCGCCGACCCGTTCAGGTAACGGGCCGCCACGGACAGATTGACCTTCCCGTCGGCCCCGATGCGGGGCCGGTCGGCCAACAGGTCGAAGGCGATGCGGGCGGGCGCGACCTCCCCGACATTGAAGCGCGTCTCGCCGATTGCGGGGCCGGACGGGTCCAGATGCGCGGTTGCCGTCCAGCGACCCGACGGTGCATTGGCGGGAAGCTCGAAGCGCAGCACATGGCCGCCAGCGCCCTCATCCTCCACCACGCGCCGTTCCACTTCCAGCCCGTCGGGCCGGACGAAGCGCATTGTCAGCTTCTGGCCAGCCAGCGCATTGGCGTCGGCATCGCGCAGCAATGCCGTCAGCCATACCGGATCGCCCGGACGATAGGCGCCGCGCTCGGTGAAAAGATAGGCGTCGGCCGGCCCCGACACGGCACGGCCGCCGCTTCCCCCCAGCAATTCCACGGCCGGCACGCCGAAATCCAGCAGCGAGAAACCGCCATCGGAGCTGGACGCGAACAGCGCCTGTGGCGCCGCCTCGTTCACGCCGCCGATCTGGGCGGCGTTGAACCGGGCCATGCCGTCGGCCCCCGTCACAGCACGGCCCAGTTCGCGCTTGTCGCGCGCCACCAGCCGCAGTTCCACCCCGGCCAGCGGCTTTGCCGTGGCCAGGCTGCGGGCGAAGACATAAAGCCCGTTGCCGGCCTTGAAACTGGTCAATCCCAGATCGGAAACCACGAACCATTGCGTCGTGCGCTTGTCCCACGCCACAAAGGACAGGGCCGCATCCTCTGCCACGGCGACATACACGCCCGGCGTCAGCGCCCCCAGCACGGCATCGATGGGAAACGGCGTCAACACGCTCTTGTTGCGCGCGCCGCCGATGGCCATCTCGCCCTTCCAGACGCGCTCGCCCTTCTGGTCCAGGACATCGCCGATCTCGAAATCGGTCATGGTCTGGTTGGACCGGCCATAATAGACCTGTTCCACCAGCGCGCGGTCATTGACACGCAGCACGGTCAGGCGGGCACGGTCGGTGTTGACGCTGCGCAGCGGCAGCCCGTCCGCCCCGACCCGCGGCAGGATGTATCCCTGTCCGCGGAAGGACAGGCTGGGCCGCCGGTCCGGCACGGCCAGTTCGCGGGTAACGGCGTCGGCCAGCTTTTCCCGCGCGCCGGCGGCGGGCAATCCGGCCTTGATGGTGACGGCATAGCGTTGGCCATGCTTCAGCCCGTCCAGGCACAGGGTCTGATCGCGCGTGGTCAGGTTGACGCCCTGTCCCGGATCGACGGAGACGAAGCGCGACAATTCGTTCGTTCGGCCCCGCTGGCGCGGCAATGCCCGTGTGAAGGCGAAACAGGCCTGCGGCTGGTCACGCTCGGCCGCCACCTCCACCCCCATCAGTTCGAAGGGGCGCGACTCCGGGTCCGCGGCCGGCGCGGCGGCGGGCGGCGGCGGCGGGCGCTGACCTCCCTGGGCAAGGGCAGCGGGCGCCAGGAGAATAGCCGTGGCGAGCAGCAGGGCTTGAATGCGCGGCATGTGTCTTGGGAGGCGAATGGCGGGACGGAAGGGCGGAAGCGGAGCGACGGTGGAATGGACGCCACGAATATGGCACCACAACGGCCAGAGGACGCTGTTTTCCAAATCTTTGCAACAAGGTCATTGGGATGGGGGAGCGCACCCCCGAGGGAGAGGGATCGGGATGCGCCTTGCATGAAGCCCCCGATCCCGTGACAGTACGCCGCGTGCCGCCGTCCCCCGTGCCCCGTCAACGGGCCGGCCGGCATGCTGTCCCGACCGTTCCCCCTGTGAGATCGTCAAGCCATGACCGCCCCCGAAGATGCGCCCGACGCCCCCCGACGCCTGCCGCGCCTGGACTGGCCCCGCCTGGCCCTGTGGCTGGGGGCCTTCGCGCTGCTGGGGCCGGCCCTGTGGAACGGTTTCCCCGTCGTGTTCTTCGATACGGGCGGCTATATCAAGCGCGTGCTTGACTGGGACCTGGAACCGGGCCGGTCCTTCTTCTATGGCCTGTTCCTCTTCGCCACCTCCGCCGGATGGTTCAGCTTCTGGGGGCCGGTGCTGGCCCAGGCGGCGGCGACGCTGTGGCTGATCCATCTGACCCTGCGCAGCCATGCCATCGGCTGCCGCGACTGGCCGGCCGCCCAGGTCACGGGGGTCGCCGCCATCGGCCTGTCCGCGCTGACGGGCATTTCCTGGTATGTGGCGCAACTGATGCCCGACATCCTGCTGGGCCTGCTGGTGCTAGCCCTCTGGCTGCTGGCCTTCCGGTGGGAAACGCTGAACCCCGGTGAAAGGCTGGGCGTGGCTGCCATCGGCCTGCTGGCATTGCTGTCCCATATGTCGGGCATGGGGTTGGCCGTCGGGCTGGTCGCCGTCATCGCCGTGGCCAGGGTGCTGGACCGCCGGTGCGGCTGGGCATTGTCGCCCCGGCTGGGCCCCGCCGCCGGCCTTGTGGCGATGGCCCTGCTGCTGATGCCCACGCTGCATATGGCGCTGATCGGCAAGCAGGGCTACACGCCCGGCGGCCCCGCCTTCGTGTTCGGCCGGCTGGTGCAGGACGGGCTGGCCCAGCGCTATCTGGAGCGCCATTGCCCGGACGCAACCATCCGGCTGTGTGATCACCGCGACCGGATGCCGTCGACGGCCAACGATTTCCTGTGGCATGCGGACAGCCCCTTCCGCGTCATCGGCTGGTGGGGCGGGGCCGACGCGGAACTGTCCCGCCTCGTCGCCGGCATCATCCGGGAAGAACCCCTGGCCTTCCTGGCCACCGGGCTGCGGGCCGCGGCGCGCCAGCTTGTCACCGTCAGGACCGGGGACGGGCTGGATGAATGGCATGAGGTCACGCGCTGGGTCTTTGCCGCCTTCATGCCGCGGCAGCAGGAACTGTCCTTCACCACGGCCCGCCAGCAGCGCGGCGAGGTGACGCGCGGCCTTTTCGATACGCTGAACGCCGTACATGTGCCCGTGGCGCACCTGTCGGGCCTGGGGCTGCTGCTGGCGGCCGCCTGGGGCCTGCGCCGGGGCGGGCGGGCCGACCTGGGGGCGCTTGCCCTGTTCACGGCCCTGGCCCTGCTGGGCAACGCCTTCATCAACGGCGCCCTTTCCAACCCGCATGACCGCTATCAGGGCCGAGTTGTATGGCTGGCCACACTGGCGACCGGAATGGCGATGGCCGCCTGGCTGGATATGCGGCGGCGGGGACAGGTCCGGCCGGCCCCCAACAGCCCCCCGGCATGAAAAAACCCCATCCCCGGCGATCGGCCTGGAATGGGGCGGGAAATCCGCTTCCCCCTGACGGTGCTGGCACCGTCAGGGGGAAGCGCCGGTTCTTCAGGGGGCCGGTGCGGCGGCCGGCATGGGCGAGCCGTCGATATTGAAGGTCTGGACCTTCGCGGTCTTCTGCAGGCCTTCGACCAGTTCCTCGGCGATTTCCTGCGCGACCATGCCACGAAGCTGCGGGGCCGCCTGCTCATAGGTCGGCGGGGTCTGCTTGCGCTTGTCCTCGACCTTGATGACATGGAAGCCGAAATCGGTCTGGACCGGGGTCTGGCTGATATCGCCGGCCTTCATCGCGAAGGCGGCGTCGGCAAACGGCTTGACCATCCGGTCATGCACGAAATAGCCCAGGTCGCCACCGGAATCCTTGGTGCCGTCGGTGCCCTTCTCGGCCGCCAGCTTGGCAAAGTCGGCGCCGCCGCGAAGCTGCTTGATCAGCGCTTCCGCCTCGGCCTTGGTCTTGACCAGGATGTGACGGGCCCGCACCTCATCCTGCGGCGGATTCTCCTTCGTCCACTTGTCGAAGGCGGCGCGCAGCCGTTCCGGCGTCAGCTTCTTGTCGATCTCGGCCTTCAGCCAGGCCTGCTGCACGAACTGCTCCTCGGCCATCTTCATGCGGCGCTTGACGTCCGCGCTGTCCTGCAATTTGGCCTTGTAGCCCGCTTCGGTCAGCAGCTGACCCTGGACCAGCTGCTCGACAAGCTGCGGGTAGATGAGCTGCAAGGGCATCTGCTGGACCTGCGGGTCGAGTTGCTGGAGCAGGGCCAGCACGTCGGAACGCTTGAATTCCTTGGCATTGACGCGGGCGACGACGGGGTCGTCACCCAGATTGGCGCCAGCCGCCGGCCGGGCAGCATCCTGCGCCATGGCAGGGGCAAGGGCGGCGGTGGCGACCGACCCGAGGGCGGCGACAACCAGGGCGGCACGCATGGTCTTGAAAGACATCAGCAGGGGTTCCCTCGAAACAGTACGGTCGGCACTAAGGGGGGTATCAGATCCTCATCCCCGGCCGCCCCGGCATAAAGCATGACAGCCCACGAACAGGCAAGGGGGGACGGTTGATACGGGTAAGAGCAACCCAAATCACCCCTAAATGGCGGTTTCATGGCGGCCAAACGCCTTCGGGATACCGATGCCGCATTGACCGGCGGGATGGCAGGTCTTATCTGTGACGGGCGCTGAAATAGGTAACTCCGTTTCGGCCAGAAGCCTTCCCGGCGGCCAGCCCGGCCGTGACCGGGATTTCGTTGTGTCCGGTGTCCTTCGCGCCTGTTCCTTTGGTGGAGTGCTTTCATGTTCGGTGCCATCGCCCGCAAGCTGTTCGGCAGCGCCAATGAGCGGGTGGTCAAGGGCCTGCGCAAGCAGGTGGAGGCCATCAACGCGCTGGAGCCGAAGCTGGCCGGCCTGTCCGATGCCGAATTGCAGATGCGCACGGACTGGTTGCGCGACCGGCTGGAAAAGGGCGAGACGCTGAACGACATCCTGCCCGACGCCTTCGCGACGGTGCGCGAGGCGTCCAAGCGGGTCATGGGCATGCGCCATTTCGATGTGCAGCTCATCGGCGGCATGGTGCTGCATGCCGGCAAGATCGCGGAAATGCGCACGGGCGAGGGCAAGACGCTGGTCGCCACGCTGTCTGTCTACCTGAACGCCCTGCAGGGCAAGGGCGTGCATGTCGTCACCGTCAACGATTACCTGGCCAGCCGCGATGCCAGCCATATGGGCAGGCTCTATGGCTTCCTGGGCCTGACCACGGGCGTCATCGTCCATGGGCTGGATGACAATGAACGCCGCGCGGCCTATGCCAGCGACATCACCTATGGCACCAACAACGAATTCGGGTTCGACTATCTTCGCGACAATATGAAGTACCGCCTGACCGACATGGTCCAGCGGCCCTTCAACTATGCCATCGTCGACGAGGTCGACAGCATCCTGGTCGATGAGGCGCGGACCCCGCTGATCATCTCCGGCCCCTCCACCGACAGTTCCGAACTCTATATCGCCATCAACAAGGTGATGGCCCTGCTGGACGAGGCCGACTACGAGAAGGACGAGAAGGCCAAGGCCGTCTCCATGACCGAGGGCGGCACCGAGAAGGTGGCCCAGATCCTGAAGGACATGGAGTTGCTGAAGACCGGCGACCTTTACGACATCCACAATATCTCGCTGGTCCATCACGTGAACCAGGCGCTGAAGGCGCACAAGCTGTTCACCCGCGACGTGGATTACATCGTCAAGGACGACAAGGTCGTCATCATCGATGAGTTCACGGGCCGCATGATGGAGGGCCGCCGCTATTCGGAGGGCCTGCACCAGGCCCTGGAAGCGAAGGAAGGCGTCACGATCCAGCGGGAGAACCAGACGCTGGCCAGCATCACCTTCCAGAATTACTTCCGCATCTATCCCAAGCTGTCGGGCATGACCGGCACAGCCATGACCGAAGCGTCCGAATTCGCGGAAATCTACGGCCTGGAAGTGGTGGACATCCCCACCAACCTGCCCGTGGCCCGCAAGGACCAGGATGACGAGGTCTATCGCACCGCGCTAGAAAAGTACGAGGCCATCGTCAAGCTGGTCGAGGAATGCCGCGCGCGCCAGCAGCCCATGCTGGTCGGTACCGTCTCGATCGAGAAATCGGAGACGCTGTCGGCCCTGATGAAGAAGAAGGGCATCCCGCACAATGTGCTGAACGCCCGCTATCACGAGCAGGAAGCCTATATCGTTTCGCAGGCGGGCCGGCCCGGCGCCATCACCATCGCCACCAACATGGCCGGCCGCGGCACCGACATCCAGTTGGGCGGCAACCTGGACATGCGCATCGAGCATGAGCTGGCCGACATCCCCGAGGGGGAGGAGCGCGACCGCCGCATCCAGACCATCAAGGACGAGGTGGCCGCCGCCCGCGACGTGGTGCTGAAGGCCGGCGGCCTTTATGTCGTCGGCACGGAACGGCATGAAAGCCGCCGAATCGACAACCAGTTGCGCGGCCGGTCGGGCCGTCAGGGCGATCCGGGCGCCTCGAAGTTCTTCCTGTCGCTGGAAGACGACCTGATGCGCATCTTCGGCACCCAGCGGCTGGACACGATGCTGCAGAAGCTGGGCCTGGAACAGGGGGAGGCCATCATCCACCCCTGGATCAACAAGGCCCTGGCCAAGGCGCAGCAGCGCGTCGAAGCCCACAATTTCGAGATCCGCAAGAACCTGCTGAAGTATGACAATGTCATGAATGACCAGCGCAAGGTCATTTATGAGCAGCGCCGCGAGATCATGGAGGCCGAGGACGTCCAGGAAATGGTGACGTCCATGCGCCATGAGGTGATCGCCAACATGGTGCGCCGGGCCATCCCGGAAAACGCCTATGCCGAGCAGTGGAACATGAACCTGCTGCACGAGGAATGCCTGCGCCTGCTGGGGGCCGACCTGCCCGTGCGCGAATGGGCGCAGGAGGAAGGCATCGCGGACGAGGAGATCACCGAGCGGCTGATCAAGTTCTCCGACGACAAGATGGCGGAAAAGGAAGCCTCCTACGGACCCGAACTGCTGCGCAATATCGAGAAGAGCCTGCTGCTTCAGATCCTGGACCAGGTCTGGAAGGACCATCTGCTGTCGCTCGACCATCTGCGCCAGGGCATCAACCTGCGCGCCTATGCCCAGCGCGACCCGCTGAACGAGTACAAGCGCGAGGCATTCGAACTCTTCTCCGGCCTGCTGGACAATCTGCGCGAGCAGGTGACCCAGATGCTGATGCTGATCCAGGTGCGCGTGGCGGAACCCGACCTCACCCCGCCGCCTGTGGTGGGGCAGGAAACCCGCCTGGACCCGGCCCTGGCCGGCGGCGGAATGCCCCCCGCCGACGCCCCCCTGCCGGAGGGGATGGTACGGCGGAGTGCCACCGTGCCGTCGTTCGGCGCCACGGGCCTGCCCGTCGCGCAGGAAAGCGATCTGAAGGAACGCGAATCCTGGATCAATACGCCTCGCAACGCCCCCTGCCCCTGTGGAAGCGGCAAGAAGTTCAAGCACTGCCACGGTGCGGCCGGCTGACCGGCCGTCATCCCGGCGGATCGGGAAGGGGTGCGGCAGGCAGCCGTCCCCTTTTTCTTGGTCACCGGCGGCGGGTCGCCCCGTCCCGCCGCCGTGTCCGCGCCGCCTTCCTTGCCCCTCTATCCGGACCCGGCAGCCATGCTATGGTTCGGTCCCCACAATAATTCCCCCGAAGGGGGACATGCAGCCGGACATCCCCAATGGAAGCCTGGTCGGAATATTCCCGCTTCTTCATCGCCCTGTTCGCCATCCTGACGCCCTTCGCGGCCATCCCCATCTTCCTGGGGCTGACGGAAGGCCGCGCCCCGCATGAGCGCAACGGCATTGCGCGGTCGGCCGTGCTGACGGTGGCGGCCGTGCTGATCAGTTCGGTCTTTCTGGGCGATGCCGTGCTGAAGGTGCTGGGCACCAGCCTTGCCAGTTTCCGGGTGAGCGGCGGCATCGTGCTGTTCCTGATCGCGCTGTCGCTGCTGAACGCGACGGTCAGCGCCGTGAAGCAGACGCCGCAGGAAGCCGACGAGGCCGGGCAGCGCACCGCCATCGGCGTGGTCCCGCTGGGCCTGCCGCTTCTGGCCGGTCCCGGCTCCATCTCTGCCGTCATCATCGAGGTGCAGCGCGGCCATGGCTGGGAGCATTATGCCGTTCTGGTCGGCTGTATCGTTCTGGTCTGCACCGGGCTTTACATCACCTTGCGCCTGGCCGTGCCCATCGGGGCCAAGCTGGGCCAGACGGGCCTGAACATCATGAACCGCCTGACCGGCCTGCTGCTGGCCGCGGTCGCAGTGGAGATCATGGCCAACGGGCTGCGCGCGCTGTTCCCCGGCTGGATGACCTGACCGCGGGACAAGGACTGAATGGCATGCCACCGGCGACGGGCCGCCACGCGCGGCCCCGTGACAAGCATGCCTGTTGCGCTCTGCCCCATTCGGCCTAGGATGGCGGCAGATTGATCCTGGGAAGGTCCCCGACATGAAATCCGCCCGTACCACCGTCGCCCTGCTGGCCCTTCTGGGCCTTGCCGGCTGCATGGCCGCCCCTGCCCAGCGGGAAGCGCGCGTCGGTGTCGATCCGCGCCGCGCCTGCATTGCGCAATGCAACCGCGACAACAATATCTGCATGGACCAGCAGTCGACCCGCGGCGGCAACACCTCCCAGGTCGGGAACACCGACCATGGCATGGGCGCCACCTGCAAGGCCGAACTGCAAAGCTGCCTTGCCCGCTGCTGATCCGGCGGGCGAACCCTGTTCGCGGAATGGAAGAATGAAAGCCATTGTTGCCAAGAAACTGGCGGCCCTGACGCTGGCCGCCCTGGTCATGGCCCCGCTGCCCGCACCGGCCCAGGAACGGGCCGTGCCGGCCGGCCGGGCCGACATCACCCTGTCCTTCGCGCCGCTGGTCAAACAGGCCGGTCCCGCCGTGGTGAACATCTACACCAAGCGGCGGGTGCAGCAGCGCATCTCCCCCCTGTTGCAGGACCCGCTGTTCCAGCGGTTCTTCGGCGACGCCCTGTCGGGCATCCCGCGTGAACGGGTGGAAAGCAGTCTGGGATCGGGCGTGATCCTGGGAACCGACGGGCTGATCGTCACCAACGCCCATGTCATCAAGGACAGCGACGAGATCACGGTCGTCCTGGCCGACCGCCGTGAATTCCCGGCCAAGCTGGTGACGACGGACGAACAGGTCGACCTGGCCGTGCTGCGCATCGATCCCGGCCGGGAAAAGCTGCCGGTGCTGGACATGCGCGACAGCGACAATCTGGAGGTCGGCGACCTGGTGCTGGCCATTGGCAATCCGTTCGGCGTGGGCCAGACGGTGACCAGCGGCATCGTGTCGGCCGTGGCGCGCACGGCGGTCGGCATCTCCGACTATAATTTCTTCATCCAGACCGATGCGGCCATCAATCCCGGCAATTCCGGCGGTGCGCTGATCGGCATGGACGGGCGGCTGGTCGGGATCAACACGGCCATTTTCAGCCGGTCCGGCGGGTCGATCGGCATCGGCTTCGCCATCCCGGCCAACATGGTCCGCACCGTAGTGGAAGCCGTGCGCAATGGCGGCAAGCTGGTGCGCCCCTGGATCGGTGCCGGCGGACAGGCCGTGACCAGCGATATCGCCGCCTCGCTGGGCCTGGCCCGGCCGGCAGGCGTGCTGATCAACCAGATCCGCCGGGGCGGGCCGGCCGAACAGGCGGGCCTGCGCGTCGGCGATGTGGTGGTTTCCGTCAATGGCAAGCCCGTGGACGATCCGGACAGCATGCGCTACCGCGTCGCCACGCTGGCCGTGGGCGGCACGACCACCATCACCGTGCTGCGCCAGGGCCGGGAACAGACCCTGTCCCTGCGCCTGATCGGCCCGCCGGAAGACCCGCCCCGCGACGAGACATTGCTGGCCGGCCGCACCCCCCTGTCGGGCGCCAAGGTCGCCAATCTCAGCCCTGCCCTGGTGGAGGAACTGCGGTTCGATGGGGCCGGGGAGGGCGTGATCGTGCTGGAGGTGGGCCGCGGCACGCCGGCCGCCTCGCTGGGCCTGCGGCCGGGCGACGTCTTGCTGCGGGTGAACGACCGTGACATCCGGCTGGTCAAGGACCTGGACGCGGCGCTGGGCACCCAGGCCCGCCGCTGGACCATCGCGGTGCGCCGCGGCGACCAGACGCTGACCACGACGGTCGGCGGCTGACCGTCAGGCCCTGTCACCTACGCGGAGCCATCCGGCCAGCAGCCGCACCCACAGCGCGCGCAGGCCGGCATGGTCCGCCACGGGACCGGCCGCCAGTTCCTGCATGGCCATGCCGCGCAGCATGTAGATGCTGAGCGTCATCAGGCCCGCGATCTCCGTGCCGGCGCCGGCACCGGGCTTCAGCGCCAGCCCCCAATTGCCGCCGACGGCCGCCAGGAAACCGGCGAAGATCGGCGCCAGCCTCTCGCGCAGTTCCCCATCGGTGCGCGCCGCCAGCGCCACCTCGAACAGCAGGTCGCGATGGCGGCCGGTATAGAAACGGTTCCAGGCGATTTCGATCATCGCCGTCAGCCGCCTTTCCACATCCATGCCGTCCAGCGTGACGGCCGGCGGGGCCAAGGTGCGTGCCGCCTCCACCGCGTCGCGCAGCAGCCCTTCCGCCGCCAGTGCCAGCATTTCGGCCTTGGTCTCGAAATGGTGGGCCCAGGCGCCGCGCGACACGCCCGCCCCGTCCAGGATCACCGACAGCGATGCCCCCGCATGGCCATGCCGGCACAGCGCATCCAGCGTCGCCGCCGCCAGCCGCTGACGCATCCCGTCCCGCCGCTCGGCCTGGCTGCGCCGGGCGGCACCCCCCTTTGCCATCATGCCTCCGGTATCGTCCAACCGTTCGTTCCTTTCACCATTGCCATGGAAGCCCCTGCCATGTAAAAACAAACCGATCGGTCTGTTTTATCAATAACAGGAAGGAACGGCAAGGATGAGCACGCAGAATGTCAGCAGGCTGGCCCGCAGCATGGCCTTCTATTCCGCCTATCACCGGCACCCGCACAACCGGCTGACACATTATTTCGGCGTGCCGGTCATCGTGTTCGCCGTCATGCTGGGCCTGTCCTATGTCACCCTGCCGCTGGGCGGCGCGAACATCAGCCTGGCCCTGCTGCTGATGGCGGTGCTGGCCGCTTATTATGTCTATCTGGACCCGATGATCGGCGGCACGCTGACGGCCATCGCCATTCCGGTGCTGATGCTGGCCGACCATCTGACGACGCAGCCCCCGGTTCTGGCGGCCACGGTGGGCATCGTGGCCTTTGTCGGTGGCTGGGCCGTGCAGTTGCTGGGACACAAGTTCGAAGGCAACAGGCCGGCATTGACCGCCAACCTGCTCCAGATTTTCGTGGCCCCCCTGTTCCTGGTGGCGGAGGCCTATTTCGCGCTGGGCCTGCGCAAGGATGTGGAGGCGGAGGTTGAACGGCTGGTCGCCGACGGCGTCGGCGGCCCCGGCGCGCTGGGGCTGAAAATGCAGCAGGGCTGAACCGGTCATGGTCGGCGGACGCCGCATCCTGATCGCCGGGGCCGGCAGCGTCGGCACCTATGCCGGCGGCTGTCTGGCCCATGCGGGCCGGCCGATCACCTTGCTGGGCCGGCCCTCCCTGATGGACAGGATCACCGCCGGGGGTCTGCATGTCAGCGACCTGGAAGGCCGGCACCATCACATTGCCGCCGGCCCCGGCCTGCGGCCGGAAACCGATCCGGCCGCCGCCATGCGGGACGCGGGTCTGATCCTGGTGACGGTGAAATGCGCCGACACGGCTGCCATGGGGCGGCTGATCGCCGATCATGCCCCGTCGGATACGACCGTGATCAGCCTTCAGAACGGCGTGGGCAATGCCGCCCTGCTGGCCGAACCTCTGGGCCATGACCGCGTCGTGGCCGGCATGGTGCCCTTCAATATCGTGCAGCTTGCCGATGGCCGTTTCCATCGCGGCACGGATGGCGCCGTCATGGTCGCCGCGGGGCATGCGGGATTGCGTGCGGAACTGGACGTGCCGGGCCTGCCCGTGGTCGAAAGCGCGGACATGGACAGCGTGCTGTGGGGCAAGCTGCTGATCAATCTGAACAATGCGCTGAATGCCCTGTCGGGCCTGCCGCTGGCCGAACAGCTCGGGCTGCGCCCCTGGCGCCTGCTTCTGGCCGAACAGCAGCGGGAGGCGCTGCGCGCACTGGCCGCGGCCGGCATCCGCCCGGCCCGGCTGGGTCCGCTGCGGCCGGGACTGCTGCCCCATGTGCTGCGCCTGCCGGACCCGCTGTTCCGGCTGCTGGCCCGGCGGATGCTGTCCATCGATCCGCTGGCCCGCTCCTCCATGTGGGAGGATCTGGAACGCCGTCGCCCGACGGAGATCGACCGCCTGCAGGGCGCCATTGTGGCGCTTGCCGGCCGCCACAGCCTGTCCGCCCCGGTCAACGCGCGTGTCCGCGACCTTGTCCGGCAGGCGGAAGCGGCGGGAACCGGCTCGCCCGGGCTGCCGCCCGATGCCGTGGGGGCACAGGGCGGCGGGGCATAGGGATTCCCCTACCCGGCCTGCCGCCGGATACGGGACCGATGATCAGGCCGTGCCCTGGGCCTCGCCCATCTGGGCCTGCTGGGCAAGCACCTGACGACGGTACAGGTCGACGAAATCAAGCGGCTGCAGCAGCAGCGGCGGGAAGCCGCCCTGGCTGGTGATCTCCGCGATGATCTGGCGGGCGAAGGGAAACAGCAGGCGCGGCCCCTCGATCAGCAGCACGGCGCGCTGCTGTTCCGGCGGCAACGGCGGCAGGGTGAAGACACCGGCATAGACCAGTTCGGCGATGAAAGCCGTGGCCTCGCCGATCGTGGCCTCGGCGCGCAGGCGCATCTGCACTTCCGCCACGTTGTCGGCCAGCCCCTGGGCCTGCAGGTCGACCTGCAGGTCGATCTTCGGCTGTTCCGAGGCGCCGGTCAGGATACGCGGCGCATTCGGGTTCTCGAAGGACATGTCCTTCACATACTGCATATTGACGACGAGCGGCATCACAGGGCGCGCGTTATCGGCTTCGGCGGCTTCGTTGCCGTTATCGACGGTCTCGTCGGTCATGGGGAACTCCGGTTTCGGGAACATCAACTCCGGTGCGGGACCTAGCACGGAACGGTGCTTGTCGGCAACGTCCCCCGATGGCCGGCGCCTTCCTGCGACAGCAGGTCGTCCAGTGCCAGGCGCCGGCGGCACCGGTCGACCGTCGCCGGCAGGTCGAAGACCCCGTCGGTCACCTGCCGGCTTGCCAGCCAGGCCGCCGACCAGCGTTCGAACCGGGCCGGCGGCATGGGCCGGGCGATGGCGAATCCCTGTATGTGCCAGCACCCCATGGCAGCCAGAGCTACTCCCTGTTCGACACATTCCACGCCCTCGGCCACCACCATGCGGTCGAAGGCATCGGCCATGCCGACAATGGCGCGCACCAGCTTTTCATCCCGCTCATTCTCCATCATGCCCTGGACGAAGCTGCGGTCGATCTTCAGGATTTCGGCCGGCAGGGTCTTCAGATAGGTCAGCGAGGAATAGCCCGTGCCGAAATCGTCGATGGCGAAGCGCAGCCCGGCCTGCTGGCTGCGCTCCATGGCTGCGGCCACGCGGGCTGTATCCTCCAGCGCACTGGTTTCCACCAATTCCAGTTCGATCATCTCGGGCGTCACCAACGGGTGCGCCCGCAACCGGGACAGGAGATCGTCCAGGAAGCCCCCGGCCAGGAAATGCCGGGGGGCCACGTTGATGCTGACCGGTGTCGGCATGCCCTGTCGGCTCCAGGCGGCGACCTGATCCAGCGCGCTGTCGATCACCCAGGCCCCCAGCCTTTCAATCAGCGGATGGTCCTGGATCAGGGGCAGGAAGTCACCCGGCCCGACCAGCCCGCGCTGCGGGTCCTGCCAGCGGATCAGTGCCTCCGCACCGGCGACGGAACCATCGCGCAGGCAGATGCGCGGCTGGTAGTACAGCACGAATTCCCCATTCCCGAACGCCCGCTCGATGCTGTTCAGCCGGGCATGCAGATGGCGGTTCCGGTGCTGACGGCCGACATCGAAGAAATGGATGCGGTTGCGGCCCGATTGCTTGACGTCATACATGGCCTGATCGGCATGCCGCAGAAGCTGATCCACGTCGGACGAGTTTGTGGGATAGACCGTGACGCCGATGCTGGCGGAAACCTGAAGACTGGCCGAACCCAGCATGATGGGCCGGCGGCAGGTCTCCAGCACGCGGTCCAGAATCGCGGTATAGCTTTCCTGATCGTCGATGCCACCCAGCACCAGCACGAACTCGTCGCCACCGATGCGGGCCAATGTATCGGTGGCCCGCATGGTGCCCTGGATGCGACGTGACACGGTGTTCAGCGCCTCGTCCCCCACGGCATGGCCGTGGCTGTCGTTGATCTCCTTGAATCCGTCCAGGTCCAGATAGGCGACCACCACTTCCTGGCCCGTCCGCCGCGCATGAAGAACGGCCTGCCGCAACCGGTCGGACAGCAGCAGCCGGTTGGGCAGGTTGGTCAGCGGATCGTAATGGGCCAGCCGCTGCACCCGCTCCTGCTGCAGGCGCAGCGGCGTGACATCCGCGAAGATGGCGATATATCTGGCAACCCTGTCCTTGCCGTCGCGGATCCGGCTGACCGTCAGCAGGCCGGCCAGGGACTGCCCGTCCTTGCGCCGCGTCCAGACCTCTCCCTTGCAGCAGCCGGTCATGATCAGGTCGTGGAACATGCGGTGATAAAGCTCAGGCCCCTGCCGGCCCGACTGGAACAGAAAAGCCGTGCGACCCAGCACCTCTTCCCGGCTATAGCCGGTGACGGTGGCGAAAGCGCCGTTCACCTCGATGAAGACGCCATCGGCATCGATGATCGCCACCGCTTCCGAACAATGGTCGAAGACACTGGCCGTCAGTTCAAGCCGCTCCTCCACCCGCCTGCGGGCCGTGATGTCGCGGGCGATCATGGACGCACCGATCACCTTGCCCACCCCATCCAGGATAGGAGAAGCGGCAACGGACAGATGCAGCGGGCGGCCATCGCGATGCAACCGGATCGTATCGAACGATCCCACGGGCTGGCCACGGGAGATGCGGTCAAGGATGTCCCGGTCCTGCGCCATTTCCGCCGGAAGCAGTCGGGCCGCCGGTTGGCCCAGCATTTCCGCCGCACCATAGCCGAACAGTTTTTCGGCCGCCCGGTTCCAGCTTGTGATCCGGCCATCGAGATCCTCACCGATGATGGCGTCATCACTGCTTTCGACGATGCTGGCCAGATAGTGCCTTTGGTGATCAGACAGGTGCACGGTGGAAGCATCCTCTTCGAAGTCGGCGGGCGGCTGAAATCGCGAGCCGAAACCGAACCAAGAAACTAGGCCCTATAGCCTATTACTTTAGTCGTCATACAAGATGACCCTAATGCCAAAGAACTAAGCTCGCCAATAATCCCACATATCCATAGGGTTATGTGAAACGCGCTCATCCCTCCCACGCCGGCTTCAACCCTGTCCTGCCGCCTGGCGACACGGAGTGCGGTCGGGAAGCGGGGCTGATGGCGCCGCCCCCCTTGACGCTGCCCCTCTCGACGCTGCCCCTCTCGACGCTGCCCCTCTCGACGCTGCGCCTCTCGACAAGGGGCCGCCCGATGGGCCATGTTCGGATCGAGCCCCAGAACACAGCCGGAACGACAGGCCGCCCCATGCCGACCGACATCCTGACCGCCGCCAGCCCTGTTGCGCCGCCGCCGCCGGCGGACGGCAATCCGCTCTATCTGGTCGATGGTTCGGGCTTTATCTTCCGCGCCTATCACGCGCTGCCGCCGCTGAGCCGGCCGGACGGCACGCCGGTGAACGCTGTCATGGGCTTCACCAACATGCTGATGCGCCTGCTGGCGGAATTGAAGGCGGAGGCGGTGGCTGTCATCTTCGACAGCAAGCGCATCAATTTCCGCAATGAGTTCTATCCCGACTACAAGGCCCACCGGCCCGACCCGCCGGAGGATCTGCGGCCCCAGTTCGCCCTGATCCGGGAGGCGGTGGAGGCGTTCAGCCTGCCCTGCATCGAGCTGGAAGGGTACGAGGCGGACGACCTGATCGCCACCTATGCCCGCCAGGCCCGGGCGCTGGGCCGCCCCGTCACCATCGTGTCGTCCGACAAGGATCTGATGCAACTGGTGGGCGACGGCATCCGCATGCTGGACCCCATGAAGAACCGGCTGATCGGACCGGACGAGGTGTTCGAGAAGTTCGGCGTGGCACCCGAGAAGGTCGTGGATGTGCAGGCGCTGGCCGGCGACAGCGTCGACAATGTGCCAGGTGTGCCCGGCATCGGCGTGAAGACGGCCGCCCAGTTGATCACCGAGTACGGATCGCTGGAAGTGCTGCTGGAACGGGCGGCGGAGATCAAGCAGGCGGGCCGGCGGCAGAAGCTGATCGACAATGCCGACATGGCCCGGATTTCCAAGCGCCTGGTGCAACTGGAGGAAAACGCCCCCGTGCCCGTGCCCGTGGAGGCGCTGAAGGTGCGCGAGCCGGACGTGAACCGGCTGCTGTCCTGGCTGGGGGTGCAGGGCTTCCGCAGCATCATCGCCAAGGTGAAGGCGGAAATTGCCGAGGATGGTACGCTGGCCGACGGCGCCGCCATCAGCGCCGCGGCCGGTACGGGTGGCGGGGAACAGGGCCTGCGCGACCTGCGTGCCGCCCTGGATGGCCGTTCCTATGCCCCCCCCGCCGCCGCGCCGGACGCGCGGGAGGATGCGCATATCCCCCGCCCCGCGACCGTGGAATATATCCTGGTCGATACGGAGGAGGCACTGGCCGCCTGGGTTGCGGAGGGGCTGGAAGCCGGCGTCGTGGCCCTGGACACGGAGACGGACGGGCTGACGCCGATGCGGGCCAACCTGGTGGGGATCTCGCTGGCCACCCGGCCCGGCCGTGCCTGCTACATCCCTGTCGCCCATATCGATCCGTCCACGCCCAAGGATGGGGCCGGCGGGCTGGATTTCGGCGATGCCGCCCCGCCGCCGCGCCAGATACAGGCGGCCCGCGCCCTGGAAATCCTGCGCCCCCTGCTGGAACATCCGGGGGTGCTGAAGGTCGGCCACAATATCAAGTTCGACTGGCAGATGTTTGCCAAGAACGGCATCAAGGTCGATCCCATCGACGATACGATGCTGCGTTCCTACGTCATCGGCGGCGGGCGGCACGGGCACGGCATGGATGAACTGGCCCAGCGCCACCTGGGCATCACCTGCATCACCTATGACGAGGTGACAGGCACGGGCAAGGCGCGCGTCACCTTCGACCGCGTGCCGCTGGACAAGGCCACTTCCTATGCCGCAGAGGATGCCGACATCACACTGCGCCTGTGGCACGTGCTGCGCCACGACGTGCTGGCCGACCGCATGGTGACGGTCTACGAGACCATCGACCGGCCGCTGATCCGGGTCGTGGCCGACATGGAGATGGAGGGCGTGCTGGTCGACCGGCAGGTCCTGCGCGAACTTTCCAGTGATTTCGCCAAGAAGATGGTGGAGTTCGAGGCCGATATCCAGAAGCTGGCCGGGCGAGAGTTCAATGTGGGCAGTCCCAAGCAGTTGGGCGAGATCCTGTTCGATGAGATGAAACTGTCGGGCAGCAAGAAAAGCAGCAAGACCGGCGCCTGGTCCACCGACAGTTCCGTGCTGGAGGAACTGGCCGACCTGGGCATTCCCATCGCGCAGAAGGTGCTGGACTGGCGGCAGTTCCAGAAGCTGAAATCCACCTATACCGACACGCTGGGCGAACAGATCAACCCCGTGACGGGCCGCGTCCATACCAGCTTCGCGCTGGCCGCCACCTCCACGGGCCGCCTGTCCTCCACCGACCCGAACCTGCAGAACATCCCCATCCGGACGGAGGAGGGGCGCAAGATCCGTCGTGCCTTCGTGGCTGCCCCCGGCCACCGCATCATGTCCGTGGACTACAGCCAGATCGAATTGCGCATCGTGGCGGAAATGGCGGGCATCCCGGCCCTGCAGCAGGCCTTCCGCGACGGGATCGACATCCACGCCATGACGGCCAGCCAGGTGTTCAACGTGCCGCTGGACCAGATGACGTCCGAAATCCGCCGGCGGGCCAAGGCCATCAATTTCGGCATCATCTATGGCATCTCCAGTTTCGGCCTGTCACGCCAGCTCGGTATCGCACCGGGGGAGGCCGGGGCCTTCATCAAGGCCTATTTCGAGCGGTTCCCGGAATTGCAGGCCTATATGGAGAAGACCAAGGCCGAGGCCCGGGAACACGGCTTCGTGCGCACGCTGCTGGGCCGCAAATGCTGGATACCGGGTATCCAGGAGAAGGGCGCGCGCAAGGCCTATGCCGAGCGCCAGGCCATCAACGCGCCCATCCAGGGCACGGCCGCCGACATCATCAAGCGGGCCATGATCAGGCTGCCCGGCGCCCTGGCCGATGCCGGGCTGAAGGCCCGCATGCTGCTCCAGGTCCATGACGAACTGCTGTTCGAGGTGCCGGACGCGGAGGTGGAGGCTACGTCGACCCTGGTGCGAGCGGTCATGGAGGGGGCGGCTGATATCGGCATTCCCCTGGTGGCGGAGGCCGGCACCGGTGCCTCCTGGGCCGAAGCGCATTGAGGCGCCTCAAGATTCAGGCGCCCGCCCGATCCATATTCGCCGGTGGTTTCATCCGTTATTGTTGACAAGGACACGTCCCATGACGCTTCGCCGCCTCGGCCGCACCGACCTTTCCGTTCCGGCCCTGTGCCTGGGCACCATGACCTGGGGCCGGCAGAACACGGAGGCCGAGGGCTTCGCCCAGATGGACATGGCCCTGGACCATGGATTGTTCTTCTGGGACACCGCGGAAATGTATGCCGCACCGCCCTCGCCAGAGGGCTATGGAAGGACGGAGGAGATCATCGGCAACTGGTTCGCCCGGACCGGCCGCCGGAACGACGTGCTGCTGGCCAGCAAGGTGATCGGCAATGCCGATGGCGGCTTTGCCTATGTACGCGGTGGCGGGGCCAGGGCCGACCGCGCCAATATCGAGGCGGCGGTGGAAGCCAGCCTGCGCCGCCTGCGCACCGACCATATCGACCTTTACCAGCTTCACTGGCCGGACCGTAATGCCGACCGTTTCGGCCGGACCATCACCAACCCCGCCACGGGCCCCGACGAGGTCCCGATCGAGGAGACGCTGGCCGTTTTCGCCGATCTGGTCCAGGCGGGCAAGGTCCGCCATGTCGGCATCTCCAACGAGACGGCCTGGGGGACCATGCGCTATGTGGCTGCGGCGGACCGCCTGGGCCTGCCCCGCATCGCATCGATCCAGAATCCCTACAACCTGCTGAACCGCAGCTTCGAGATGGGCCTGTCGGAGGTGGCGCTGCGCGAGGATGTGTCGCTGCTGGCCTATTCCCCGCTGGCCGCCGGCACGCTGACGGGCAAGTACCTGGACGGGGCCATCCCCGCCGGCACCCGCCGCGCCATCGATAATCGCCGCTCCCGCTACGATACGGCGCGGGGTGACACGGCAACCCGCGACTATCTGGCCATTGCCCGGGCCCACGGGCTGGACCCGGCGGCCATGGCCATCGCCTATGTGGTGAGCCGGCCCTTCGTGACCAGCACCATCATCGGGGCCACCAGCCTGGACCAGTTGCGGATCGCCATCGACGGCGGCGCGATGACCCTGCCGCCGGAGGTGCTGACGGCACTGGAGGCGGTACACGCCGCCAATCCCAACCCCTGCCTTTGAGACGCGAGAAGGGGGAACTGCCGCAATGCTGCGCCTGTTCATCGGCATTCCCATGCCGGAAATGGTCGTTGAACGCCTGTCGGCCCTGGCATCGGGCCTGCCCGGCGCGCGCTGGGTCCCGCCGGAGAATTACCACCTGACCCTGCGCTTCGTGGGAGAGGTGGACGAGGGCACCGCCCATGATGTTGACGAGGCGCTGGACTATGTCACGGGCCCGGCCTTTCCGGTGGCCCTGTCGGGGCTGGGCTGTTTCGGCCGGGGACACAGGCAGCATGCGCTATGGGCGGGCGTGGCACCCGCCGACGCGCTGCATCACCTGCGTGACAAGGTGGAATTGGCCCTGGTCCGGGCCGGATTGCCGGCGGAGGAGCGGAAATTCAGCCCGCATGTGACGCTGGCCTACCTTTCCGACACACCGGAAACGCGGCTGGCCACCTATATGGGGGCCAATGGCCTGTTCCAGGCCGGCCCCTTCACCGTCGACCGCTATTGCCTTTATGAAAGCGTCCCGGGCCGGTCCGGCCCCAGCTACCACATCCTGCAGGAGTACCCGCTGGGCGGCTGGCAGCCGGACTGACCGGTCCGGCCTTATACCGCCGCTCGTGCGGCGTCGCCAAGCCAACGAATGTTGGCGCCGGCAATTGAAGGCGGTGATCACAACCAATAGGTTCTGATCACCGCGAAATAGTATTACGCCGCGTCGCGCAATTCGTTGATGAAGCTGTCCAGCCGATCATGCATCTCTGTGGACAGGCGTTCGGCGTCTCCCGCCGTGGCGTGGGTCTTGCCGACGGCACCGGCGATCTCCGTGGCCACGTCGGCCATGCGTGCAACGGCCCCGCCCAGCGTTGCCGTGCGGCTGGATACGGTCTGGATCGACCGGCTGATTTCCATGACCGTGGCCTCCTGCTGCTGCACAGCGTCGGAGATTTCACCGGCGCCGGTGTCCAGCGCCGTGACCGCTTCGGCGACCCCGGCAATGGCCTCCACGGCCTGGCGCGTTGCCGCCTGGATTTCCGCCACCTGACGGCTGATCTCCTCCGTCGCGCGGCCCGTCTGGCTGGCCAGGGACTTGACCTCGCTGGCCACGACAGCGAAGCCCTTGCCGGCATCACCGGCGCGGGCCGCCTCGATCGTGGCGTTCAGGGCCAGCAGGTTGGTCTGACCGGCAATGTCGGCAATCAATTGCACGATATTGCCGATACGGGCCGCGGTGTCGGACAGGTCAGCCACCCGCTCGCGCACGCGCCCCACCTCCACATTCGTGCCACGGGCCTGGACGGCGGCTCCGCTGGCGGCGCGGGAAACCTCGGCGATGCTGGCAGCCATCTGCTCCACGGCGGCGGCCACGCTGGCGGCATGGCTGGTCGCCTCCTCGGCCTCAATACGGGCGCTGCTGGTCACATCACCCGTGCTGGACACGGTCTGGCCCAGCAGGTCCGCCTCCTCCTTCAGGCCCCGCACGGCACCGTCCAGGCGGCGGGTCATGCTTTCCACATCGACCACGAACCGGTCGGCCAGCGCCTTGCGCAGGGTCATGCGCTCGGCCCGCTGCGTCTCGGCCGCCGCCTGCTGCTGCGCCCGCAGCCGTTCGGTTTCCACCGCGGCCGCCTCCGCCGTGGCGCGGGCGCGCTCGCTGAAGACGAAGGCGCGCTCCAGGTTCCAGGACAGCCACAGCAGCACGGCGGTCTCCATGATCACCACGGCCGCATGCACCAGCACACGCAGCAGGCTGCCCTGGCCATCGGGAAAGACCAGGGCCGGCAGCAGGAAGCTGAGGGTCAGGTGATGGACAGCCGTGACGCCGGCCGCCACCAGGATGACGCGCCAGTTGCAGAAGGCCGTCAGCATGGCCAGCACGGCGAAGTAAAGGAAATGCGCGTCGATCTGCCACGGGCCGGCGGCGGCGGCCACGACCACCGAAACCTGGGCCACTGCCAGCACCGCGAACAGATATTCCACGCCCGGACGCGGCATGCGCAGGAGATGGGCTGTGGTCCCCAATCCGGCGATCAGAAGGGCTGACAGGACCGACGCCACCCAATTCACCTGATCCAGGATGGCCGCCACCAGCGCCAGCGGCACGCAAAGCCAGAGAAAGGCGATGAAGACGAGCAGTGCCATACTGCGGATGCGATCGATGGGTGTCATGGGCATTGCCTTAACCGGGGACAGACAGGACAGGGTCGGGGAATGTCAGGAACCGCAGCCGACCAGGGTTCCCGACAATAGCAGGGCCGGCAGGGCGGCCAGCCGGCGCGCGCTTTCCTGGTCGGGAACATCGACGATCCAGACGGGAGCACCGCCTTCGCGCAGCCGGACGCCGGTGTCCGCCAGGGTCGCGATCTGGGCATCACGCGCCATCCAGGGCGGCAGGATGACCGCGAAGCTGCGCCCCCCTTGCGGCACGGGTGACAGGGCCACCAGCATCGGGACCAGCAACGTGACCAACAGCGTCAAGCCGACAAGAAAACCGGATCGGTTGAACATAGTGAAGTCACCAAACTATTGAAAATCTTCGCCTTATGATAGTGGGCGACAATTTAACATGGTGATGCCACCGCGATAATCCAGATGACCTTACGTATATATTTCGCTCCGTACATGCAGGCTGCCATGATTGACTGAAGATTTTTATTCGAGGCATGAATGCATACTAACGCAATCATATACCTGTCACATCCGCAACTTCCGTATCCCCGCCCCTGCGGCCCCTGCAAGCCACCCCTGGCGGCAAGGCCTTTGACAGGGGCCGCCGCATGCGCCATTTAACCCGGTCATGGGCATTGAGAATCACAGCAGCAGCTTCGCCCCCGCGGCCCCGCGGGCCGACGGGCGCATCAATCTGATCGGCCTTTCCCGCGAGGAGCTGGAAAGCACGCTGACCGACGCCGGATTCGAGAAGTTCCGGGCCCGTCAGGTCTGGCACTGGCTGTACCATCGCGGGGTGACGGACTTCGCACTCATGTCCACGCTGGCCAAGCCCGCGCGCGAAAAGCTGGCCGAACGGTTCCTGATCGACCGGCCGATGCCCGTGAAGGATCTGAAATCCACCGACGGGACGCGCAAATGGCTCTGCCGCATGCATGACGGGCAGGAGGTGGAGGCCGTGCATATCCCGGAGGAGGATCGCGGCACGCTGTGCGTCTCCTCCCAGGTCGGCTGCACGCTGACCTGCCGGTTCTGCCATACGGGCACCCAGCGTCTGGTGCGCAACCTGACGGCGGACGAGATCGTGGGCCAGGTCATGCTGGCCCGCGACCATCTGGATGAATGGCCCAGCCCCGTGGATGGCCGCATGCTGTCCAACATCGTCATGATGGGCATGGGGGAACCGCTCTACAATTACGAGAATGTCGCCAAGGCGCTGAAGATCATCATGGATGGGGAGGGTATCTCCATATCCAAGCGGCGCATCACCTTGTCGACCAGCGGCGTGGTGCCCCTGATGAAGCGCTGCGGCGCCGAGCTCGGTGTCAATCTGGCCGTTTCGCTGCATGCGGTGAATGACGAGTTGCGCGACCGCATCGTGCCCATCAACCGCAAATACCCCATCCGGGAACTGATGGAAGCGGTGCGCACCTATCCGGGTCTGAACAATGCCCGGCGCTGCACCTGGGAATATGTGATGCTGAAGGGCGTCAATGACAGCATGGCGGACGCGCGCGAGCTTGTACGCCTGATCCGCGGCATCCCGTCCAAGATCAACCTGATCCCCTTCAATCCCTGGCCCGGCTCCCCGTTCGAGCGCAGCGACTGGGACCAGATCGAAAGGTTCAGCGACTATCTGAACGAGGCGGGCTATGCCAGCCCCATCCGCCGGCCGCGCGGCGACGACATCCTGGCGGCCTGCGGTCAGTTGAAAAGCGAAAGCCAGCGCCCCAGCGCCGCCCAGCGCATGGCGCAACTGGAACAGCACAAGCTGCTGGCCGCCGAATACGCGGCCCAGATCGCCGCGAAGGAAGCCGCCCTGGCACTGTAGGCCGGATGGGACTGGGACCGTGGGACATGGGACATCTGGGCAGGGAGGCGCTCTCAGCCTCAGGCGTCGACCATTTCGGCGGCCCGCGCCAGATCGACCGATACGAGCTGGCTGACACCGCGTTCCATCATGGTCACGCCGAACAGCCGGTGCATGCGGGCCATGGTCAGCCGGTGATGGGTGACGATCAGGAAGCGGGTGGCGCCGCTGGCCGCCATCTCCTCCACCATGTCGCAGAACCGGCCGACATTGGCCTCGTCCAGCGGTGCATCCACCTCGTCCAGCACGCAGACCGGCGCCGGGTTGCACAAGAACACCGCGAACAGCAGCGACAGGGCCGTCAGCGCCTGTTCGCCCCCTGAAAGCAGGGACAGGACCTGCAGTTTCTTGCCCGGCGGGCTGGCATAGATTTCCAGCCCCGCATCCAGCGGGTCCTCCAATTCGGTCAGCTTCAGATATGCCATGCCACCGCCGAACAGGCGCGTGAAAAGCCGCTGGAAATGGCCGTCCACCAGTTCGAAGCTGGCCAGCAGCTTTTCCCGCGCCTCGCGGTTGATGGCGCCGATCCCCTGGCGCAGCCGGGCGATGGCTGCGACAAGATCGTCGCGTTCCGCCGTCAGCCGGGCCACCTCCCCTTCCATATCCGCCAGTTCGACCTCGGCCCGCAGATTGACGGGGCCGATACGCTCACGATCCTCCATCAGCCGGGCCAGCCGCTGTTCCAGTTGGGATGGCGGCGGCATCTCCTCGTCGGGTTCCACGCCAGCCGTGGCCAGCACGTCGCCCGGTTCACAGTCCAGCTTCTCCCGCACCCGTTCCACCAGCGCCGCCAGGGCGGACAACGACTGGGCGACGGCCGCTTCGGCATGGGCGCGCGCCTCGCGCGCATCAGCCAGACCGGTTTCGGCACGGCGCACGGACTGGTCGGCCGCCGACAGGGCTGTTTCCGCCTCGGCCAGCGCGTCGCCGGTCCGGCGGCGCTGACGCTCGGCGGCCGTGATGCGGTCACGCAGCGCATCACGCTCCGCCTCGATCTCCACGGGCCGTTCGGCAAGCCGTTCCAATTCGCCGCGCCCTTCCTCGGCCCGTTCGGTCAATTCGGCCAGCCGGGCCGCGGCGCCTTCCACCCGCATCCGCCAGGATGCCTGCTCGGCCTCCAGCGTGGCCAGCCGGCGGCGGCGCTGTTCGGCCTCGCGCTTCACACGCTCCACACCGGCCTGCGCGCCGGAAAGGTGTCCGCGCTGTTCGGCCAGAAGGCCGCGCGCATCGGCCACGGCCAGCCGCGACAGGGTGGGGTCGGGTGAGCCGTCCAGCTCGGCCTGCGCCGCGGCCACGTCGCCGGCCGCCATGGCCCGGTCGCCGTCCAGCGCGTCCAGCGCCTGGGCCAGGGCATCACGCCGGGACCGGGCGGCAGCGGCTTCCGCGGCCAGCCGGGATTGGGCGGCGCGGGCCTGGTCCAGGCCGGTGAAGGCATGGCGCACGGCGTCGCGGGCCTGCCGGTCGCGGGCGGCCGCTTCTTCCTGCCCCCGTCGCGCTACGGCGATTGCCGCATCCGCCGCAGCCACGGCTTCGGCATAAGCCTTGCGGGTCCCGGCCAGTTCGGCCGTAGCCCTTTGCTGGTCGGCTTCGATCGCGGCCAGACGGTTGCGCTGTGTCAGACGGATGGCTGCCGCCGTCGGGGCCCCCGGCGTGACGGTCAGCCCGTCCCAGCGCCACAACCCGCCATCCCGGCTGACCAGCATCTGGCCCGGCGCCAGCGTCGGGGCCAGATGCTGCGCCAGGGCCGTGTCGGATACCAGCCCGATATGGGACAGGCAGCGGGCCAGTTCGGCAGGCGCCTTGACATGGGCCGCCAGCGGCTCCACCCCGGCCGGCAGGGCACGGCTGTCTGCCAGGGGCGGCAACGCGCGCCAGTGGCGGGCGGCAGCCTCGTCCAGCGGGGCCGTCAGATCCTCCCCCAGCGACGCCGCCAGCGCCTGCTCATAGCCGGCAGCCACCGTGATCGCATCGATCAGCGGCGGAAAGAGATCCTCCTCCTCCAGGTGCAGCAGGGCACGCAGCCCGTCGCGTTCCGCCCGCAACTGGGTGTCGCGTGCCTCGGCCTGCGACAGGGCGGCGCGACCGGCGGCGATGGCGGCCTGACCTTCGGCGCGCGCCCGCTCAAGCGCCGCGTCGGCCTGCTGCCGGACGGCCTCTGCCGTTTCGGCCGTGTCACGGGCAAGCTCCAGCCGCTCCTCCGCCAGCAAACAGGTCTCGGCCGCCTGTTCCAGGTCCATGCCATCGTCGATGCGGGCATCCAGGGTGGCCAGTTGCGCCGCCTGTTCGGCCAGCCGCCTTTCCAGCGTGGCCAGCCGTGCTTGGGCGTCGCGCAGCCGGCCGGCGGCACCGTTGCGGGCCGCGTCCTGTGCGGCGGCCACCTCCAGCGCGCGGGACAGGTCGCGTTCAGCCAGATCCACCGCGTCCAGCACCACCTGCGCGGCCTCCTCCGCCGCTTCCAGTTCCATGACCTCGTCGGCCTGGGCTTCCAGCAGGGCGGTCCGTTCCGCCGCCAGACGGGCGGCGGCACTGTCGGCATCGGCGGCCAGCGACCGTTCACGGGCCAGATCGGTGGCCAGTTGCGCCAGCCGCCGCTGCGTGGCGGCATGCGCCGACGCGACCCGCGCCTCCTCGGCATCCAGTTGCTCGCGCGCCAGAACAAGGCGCTGCAGCGCCGCCGCCGCCGCCGCATCCTCCTGCCGGCGCGGCGGCAGCGCCTCTGCCGCCTGTTCGCGCAGCGTCGATGCCGCCGTGACCGCCAGCATCTGGTCGCGCACGGCGGTATCGGCGGCGGCATGGGCGGCGTGCGCCCGGTCCAGGAACCGGTTGGCCTCGTGCCAGCGCTGGTACAGCAACAGGGCCTCGGCCCGGCGGATATGGTCCTGCACCTGACGATAGCGCTGCGCCTGCCGGGCCTGACGCCGCAGTCCCTGCAACTGCCCGTCCAGGGCGCCCAGCACGTCCTCCAGCCGGGTCAGGTTCGTGTCCGCGGCACGCAGGCGCAGTTCGGCCTCGTGCCGCCTTGCATGCAGGCCGCTGATGCCGGCCGCTTCTTCCAGCAATTGCCGCCGGTCGGACGGCCGGGCATTGATCAGCGCGCCGACGCGGCCCTGGCTGACCATGGACGGGCTGTTGGCGCCGGAGGAATGGTCGGCGAACAGGATCTGCACATCGCGGGCACGCACCAGCTTGCCATTGATGCGGTAATCGGACCCGGAGCCACGTTCCAGCCGCCGGGTGATCTCCAGCTCTTCCGCATCGGTGAAGGGGGGTGGGGCGGTGCGGGCATCATTGGCCAGCACCATCGTCACCTCGCAGATATTGCGCGCCGGCCGCGTGGCCGTGCCGCCGAAGATGACATCGTCCATGTCCTCGCCGCGCATGCGCTTGGCCGATGTCTCACCCATGGCCCAGCGCAGCGCCTCCAGCAGGTTGGACTTGCCACAGCCATTGGGGCCGACGACACCCGTCATGCCGGGCTCGATCAGCAACTCGGTCTGATCGACAAAGGATTTGAAGCCGGACAGGCGGAGCTTGTTGAACTGCACGGGGGCTTACATCCGTGTCGGGGAAGGGGACGGCGCCGGCCCGACCGTCAGCCGGCGGCGCACTCCGGCGCGAAAACAATAACGGGGGCACGGCGTCACCCGCCGCACCCCCGTCCGTGATGATCCGGCGGTCCGCGCCGGCATTCCGCGTTCAGCCGGCCGCCAGCGCCGGCATCCCGCTTTTAGGACGATTTGCGCTTGGCGCCGGCCTTGATGACGGCCTCGGTCAACTGGTCCAGATAGGCACCGGCGATGACATATTCGTCATTCACGATGAAGGTGGGGGTGGAGTTGATCTGCTTTTCCTGGCTGGCGGCATACTGGCCCTTGATCAGGAAATCCTCCAGCGGCTTGGACGCCATGCAGGCGTCGAACTGTGCCTGGCTGACGCCGGCCAGCTTGCCGATATTGGCCAGATTGACCAGGAAGTTCTGGTTCAGCCAGCTCCCCTGGTTCTTGAAGATGACGGTCTTCAGCGCCTGGGTCTTCGCCCCGCCGGCACAGCGCATCAGCATGTGCGCGCGCAGGCCCGGCCCGTTCAGCGGAAAGTCGCGGAAGATCAGCCTGACCTCGCCCGTGTCGATGAATTCCTTCTTGAAGGTCGGAAACATCTCCGTCTCGAAATGGGCGCAGTGCGAACAGGCCAGGGAGGCATATTCGACCACGGTCACCTTGGCCTTCGGATCGCCATAGGAGATTTCGGCCATGGCGGCCTTCAGGTCGATGGCGCCATCCTGGGCGAAGGCCGGCAGGGCAGGCGCCAGTGACAGGGCGGCACCGCTGGCCAGCAGGTGGCGGCGCGAGAAGGCGGAAACGACGGAACCGCTCACGGGGCTTGTCTCCAGGCAAAAGGATGGATCGGCTCGGATGCGACTATAGGGGGATGATCATGGCGGCGGCAAGGCGGTTGGGCGACCGCGCGCAGTCGGCGCTCAACGGCCCCGGGGCGGCTTTCCGGCGTCCTTGGCCGCCGCCCCCGCCTCCCCCACTCCCAGCCGGCTTTCCAGACGGGCCAGGGCGGTGGTGTTGGCCATGCGGCTTTCGGCCTCGACCTGACGATAGAGAACGACCAGTTCCCGGCCCCAGTCGGTCAGGGCCGTACCGCCGCCGCCGCTGCCGCCCGTCTGTCCCGCAACGGCCGGCCCGGCGAAGGCGCGGTTCACCTCGTCCACCAGCAGCCAGGCCCGCCGATAGGACATGCCCAGCGACCGCCCGGCCGCGGCAATGGAACCCGTAGCCTCGATGGCTTCCAGCAGCCTGATCTTTCCGGGGCCGAGCTTGGCCCCATTGGTAAAATCCAGGCGCAGGGTGAGGCGGGTCATCGGTGGGCATCCGTGGCAGGGGCGGGGCGTGAAAGTCTCCTTCCCCGGCGGGCGCGGGAAGAACCCTGTCAATTGGGCGGGAAAGGCCCCCGGCGTCAAGCCGCAGCAGCCTCCACGTCACTTGCCCCCGACGCTGCCGCGTCAGTTACCCCCCGACGCTGCCGCGTCAGTGCCCCGCCGCTTCCGCCTTGCGCCGGCGCCGCTTGGCGGCGGCTAGGTTCAAACTCTCCACACCGATCGAGAAGGCGATGGCGAAGTATAGATAGCCCTTGGGAATGTGGAAATGCAGTCCGTCGGCGATCAGTGCCACTCCGACCAGGATCAGGAAGGCCAGCGCCAGCATCTTCACCGTCGGGTGGTCCTGCACGAAACGGGATGTGGGGCCGGCCGCGAACAGCATGACGGCAACCGCGATGACCACGGCCGTCACCATGACGGGCAGATGGTTGGCCATGCCGACCGCGGTGATCACGCTGTCCAGCGAGAAGACGATGTCCAGCACCAGGATCTGGGCGATGACACCGCCGAAGGTGGCCACGACGAGGGGCTTGCCCCCGTCCTCCTGCCCGCCTTCCATCGTGTGATGTATCTCCTGTGTACCCTTGTAGAGAAGGAACAGCCCACCCCCCAGCAGGATCAGGTCGCGGGCGGAGAAATCCATCTCGAACAGCGTGAACAGCGGCCGGGTCAGCGACATGATCCAGGCGATGGAGACCAGAAGCCCCAGGCGCATGACCAGGGCCAGGCCCAGCCCGATCTGCCGCGCCCTGGCGCGCTGCGCCTCCGGCAGGCGGTTGGCCATGATCGAGATGAAGATGATGTTATCGATGCCCAGCACGATCTCCAGCGCCGTCAGGGTCGCCAGGCTGGCCCAGGCATTGGGGTCGGACAACCAGTCGAACATTCGTTCCACCTGCCGATAAGGGTTGGTTAGCGAAAAGTGAACAAGCATAAGGAAGAGACGTTCCAGCCTGCAAGGAGCCCGCGCGTGCAAGCTTGCGGTGGGTGGCCATCGGGAATAGCGTGACAGGCAAATCCATACCGATCAGGAACCGCCCATGCGTCTCATCGCCCGCTCGCTCCTGCTGGCCGCCCTCGCGGCCGCGCCGCTGGCCAGCGCCCTGCCCGCCGCCGCTGAAACCGTGCTGCGCCGGGGCATCGGGGCCGCCCCGGATACGGTGGACCCCGGCAAGGCCGAACTGCACCCGTCGTCCATCGTCATCTATGACCTGTATGAAGGGCTGCTGACGCCCGGCGCGGACGGGACACCACGCCCGGGTGCGGCGGAGAAATGGGACATATCGGCCGATGGCCGCACCTACACCTTCCATCTGCGCGCCGATGGCAAATGGTCCGACGGCAAGCCCGTGGTGGCCGGCGATTTCGTCACGGCCTGGCGGCATCTGGCGGCACCGGCCACGGCGTCGCCCTATGGCTATTTCGTCTGGGTCATCCAGAACGGGGCCGAAGTGTCGTCGGGCAAGCTGCCGCCGGAAAAACTGGGCGTGGAAGCGGTGGACGACCGCACGCTGAAGGTGGTGCTGAAGGAACCGGCCGCCTATTTCCTGGGCCAGCTTTCACATCAGTCCATGTCCCCCATCCGGCTGGACCGCAAGGACGGCCAGCCCATCAGCAACGGGGCCTATCAGTTGGTGGAGATGATACCCCAGACCCACTACAAGCTGACCCGCAACCCCTACTATTACGACAATGCGGCCGTGAAGATCGACACGGTCTATCACAATGTCACGGAGAACCTGGAAACGGAGCTGAAGCGGTTCCGGGCCGGTGAGCTGGACATCACCTATACCCTGCCCGTCACCCAGGCGGAATGGGCGCGGCGGCAGGCGGCCGATGCCTATGTGCCGACCCCCACCTATTCCACCTTCTATCTGGCCTTCAACCTGCGGCACGAGCCCTGGAAGTCCAACCCCAAGCTGCGGGCCGCGCTGACCCTGGCCATTGATCGGGAGGTGCTGACGGAAAAGGTGCTGAACGGCGACATGCTGCCCGCCTACAGCTTCACCCCGCCGGGCAATGTCGGCGGGTACGAACCGCCGCGCCCGGACTGGGCGGCCCTGACCCAGGCGCAGCGTGACGAGATGGCGAAGAAGCTGCTGGCAGAAGCGGGCTATGGCCCCGGCGGCAATACGCTGCCGACGGTGGAGGTTCTGCATTCCACCTCGGAGAATTCACGGCGGGTCATGGTGGCCGTGGCCGCCATGTGGCGGCAGAAGCTGGGGGTGCAGACCAACCTGAACAACCAGGAATTCCGCGTCGTCGCCAGCATCGGCAACCAGAAGAGCTACAAGGACGTCATTTCATATGGCTGGATCGGTGATTTTCCCGATCCGATCAATTTCCTGAAACTGCTGCGCGGTGACGTGGCCCAGCAGAACCTGTCCGATTATCGCAATCCGGCCTATGACGCGCTGCTGGACAAGGCCAATGCCAGCCTGGACCCGGCAGAGCGCATGACGATGCTGGCAGAGGCCGAACGCATGTACCAGGCCGACTTCCCCATCGTCCCGCTCTACCACAACAACCGCCGCCGGATGGTATCGCCCAAGGTCCAGGGCTGGCGGCCGGTGCCGCTGGACCAGTTGCCGACGCGCTGGCTGGATGTGAAGCGCTGAGACCGGCGTGAGACCGGAGGGGGGGCGGCGTCAATTCACGACGTCGGCCTGCTCCTCCAGCCCGTATTGGCGCATGATGGCGGCCAGCCGGCCGCTCTCCCGCAGCCGGCGTGTCCCGTCGGCCATCATCCGGGCCAGGACGGGCGCACGCGGATCGCTGGCTGAAAACCCGACGAACAGGTCGGCATCGTCGCGCAACGGCACGGTCTCGACCTTATGGTCCAGGCCCAGGCGGCGGACCTGCCAGCGCAACACGTTATAGTCGTCCAGCAGCATGTCCATGCGCCCGGCCGTCAACATGCGCAGCCCCTGCACCAGGTGCGAATAGCCAAAGCCACTCAGCACCGTGATCCGGTCCGGATTGTCCTGATTCCTGTTAACATACGCCTGCAACGCGCCGCCATAATCATAATCCTTGATCACGCCCAGGCGGAAAGGAACGAAATCTTCGGGATCGTTGAAGATGAAGCCACGGCCGCGGGTCACGGCCACGGCATTGGCTGAATTGCCTTGCGCCAGTTCCGGCAACCGGATGGCACCATCCATGTCGGAAGCCACGCCGGGTAACGCCGTGGCGCTGCCATCGCTGGCCATGCGCCGCATCACGGCGAAATTGACGACGCGATACTCAACCCGCAGGCCCGACGCCTCGAATATTTCCCTTGCGATATCAACCATGTAACCCTCGCGCCCATCGGCGTCCGGATCACAGGCATAGGGGCACCAAGGGTCTGACGCGATGACAACGGGCCGTGCCAGTTCGGTCGCGTTCAGTTCATGGGCGCGAACCCCATCAGCACCGATGACGAATGCCAGGGCGAAGCATTGGGGGATGAGGATGCACCGGAGATCGGCCAAGGACTTCAGCATGGGACGGTAATATACACATGCTCCGGCACAAATCACGCCCGGACTTTGAAGTCTATAAGAAAATCCGTGGAAACCCCGTCCTGTATCCGGCTTTAACAATGTTTTTCGATAATTTTATTCAATTTCTCTCTGGACAAAGAGAAGGACGGCCGCAACTGGCCTCGGCCACTATTGTGGAGACTGTCTGATACCAAGTTGCGATGAGTAGAACTCATCGCAACTTGGTCCGGCGGCGACCGCCGCCGCGCCGCTCGTGCGGCGTAGCCAAGCCAAGGAATGTTGGCGCCGGCGATTGAGGGCGGTGACCAGAACCTATAGGTTCTGGTCACCGTAAAATAGTATGCCTGTCAGAACTGGCCGCAAGCTGGTCCGGCGGCGACTGCCACAGCAGCGCTTGTGCAGCGTCGCCAACCCAGCGGATGCTGGCGCCGGCGATAGGGAGCGGTGATCAGAACCAACAGGTTCTGATCACCGGGAACTGGCATGGCCGATAAACGACACAGGGATTGTCCCTGGATGACGGGGTGACGGAAGGCCCGCAATCCGTTCCGTTCACCCCGGGACAATGACCCCATCCCTATCAGGCCCCCTGACCTGCCGCTGTCAGGCGGCGGGCCTGGTCCACCGCAGTACAGGCTTGCGGGCCGCCTGCGTTTCGTCCAGCCGCTTGCGCGGGGTCAGCCGGGGGGAGGCCTGGAAATGGGTTTGGTCACCCGCCCTGGCCTTCGCCGCCAGATGACGCATGGTCCCGATGAACAGGTCCAGCGTGCGCTTGCTTTCCGTTTCCGTCGGCTCGATCAGCAGGGCGCCGTGTACGACCAGCGGGAAATACATCGTCATGGGATGATAACCCTCGTCGATCATCGCCTTGGCGAAATCCAGTGGGGTGACGCCCGTACCCTTCAGGAAGCGGTCGTCGAACAGGGCCTCGTGCATGCACGGCCCCTCGAACGAGGCCGACATCACATCCTTCAGGCTGGCCAGCACGTAATTGGCATTGAGTACGGCGTCGGAAGACACCTGTCGCAGCCCGTCCGCCCCGTGCGACAGCATGTAGGCCAGCGCCCGCACGAACATGCCCATCTGGCCATGGAAGCCCTTCAGCCGGCCGAAGGGCCGGGCCTCGCCGGCATCCCTGGCATGTTCGACCAGGGTGAACCCGTCCTTGCCATGCACCACGAAGGGCAGCGGCGCGAAGGGGGCCAGGGCGTCGGACAGCACCACCGGGCCGGAACCCGGACCGCCGCCGCCATGCGGGGTGGAGAAGGTCTTGTGCAGGTTGATGTGCATGGCATCGACGCCCAGGTCGGCGGGGCGGACCCGGCCGACAATGGCGTTGTAATTCGCACCATCGCAATAGAAATAGCCGCCGGCCGCATGCACCGCGTCGGCGATTTCCCTGATCTGCGGTTCGAACAGGCCGCAGGTATTGGGGTTGGTCAGCATGATGCAGGCGACATCGTCGCCCAGCTTGGCCTTCACGGCCTCCACGCTGACACGGCCATTATCCTCCGTCGGGATCGTGTCGACGGTGAAACCGCAGAAGGCGGCCGTGGCCGGGTTGGTGCCATGGGCCAATTCGGGAACCAGCACGCGGCGGCGACGGCTTTCGCCCCGTGCTTCCAACGCCGCATGGATGGCCATCAGGCCGCACAGCTCCCCATGCGCGCCGGCGCCCGGTGACATGGCGACGGCGGGCATACCGGTCAGCGTCTTAAGCCAGTGCGCCAGTTGATCGATCAGTTCCAGCGCACCCTGAACCGTTTCCACCGGCTGCATCGGGTGGATATCGCTGAAGCCCGGCAGGCGGGCCACCTTCTCGTTCAGACGCGGATTGTGTTTCATCGTGCAGGACCCCAGCGGATAGAGGGTCGTGTCGATGGCGAAGTTCTTCTGGGACAGGCGCGTGTAATGGCGCACCACATCGGGCTCGGCCAGCGACGGCAGGCCGACACCGGCACGCGGGCTGAGGCCCCCCAGGCGGGTGGCGGCGGTCACCGGTTCGTCCAAGTCCACGCCGATGGCGCCCGGATTGTCCAGTTCGAAGATCAGCGCCTCTTCCTGCTGCAGCGCCTTGTTGCCGGTGAAGGTGACGATTTCGTCCGTGATCGACACGGCATGGGGGGTGCTGTCGCGACCCTGGCTGTTCATGGCCATCAGAGAACCTCCTCCAGGCCGCGCGCCAGCGCGTCCATGTCTTCCACACTGCTGATCTCGGTGACCGCGACCAGCAGCAGATCGTCCAGCCCTTCCACATCCGGGTGCAGGCGGCTGACCGGCACGCCGGCCAGGATGTTCCTGGCCGCCAGCTTGGAGACGACCTTCGCCGCCTTCCGGGGCAGCTTTACCGTGAATTCGTTGAAGAACCCGTCATTGACGACGCTGACCCCCTTCACCGCCGACAGCTTGTCGGCCAGCATCACAGCATTGGCGTGGTTGATGCGGGCCAGTTGCACCAGCCCCTGCTCGCCCAGCAGCGACAGGTGGATGGTGAAGGCAAGCGCACACAGGCCGGAATTGGTGCAGATGTTCGACGTCGCCTTCTCGCGGCGAATATGCTGCTCGCGCGTCGAGAGGGTCAGCACGAAACCACGCTTGCCATCGGCATCCACCGTCTGGCCGCACAGGCGGCCCGGCATCTGGCGCACGAATTTGTCGCGCGTGGCGAACAGGCCCACGTAAGGACCGCCGAAATTCAGGCCATTGCCGATGCTCTGCCCCTCGCAGACCACGATATCGGCCCCCATGGAACCGGGCGACGGCAACAGGCCCAGCGACACCACCTCCGTCACCACCACGATGACCATCACGCCCTTGGCGTGCGCCGCCTCGCACAGTGCCGTGAAGTCGCGCAGATGGCCGAACAGGGACGGGGTCTGCACGACGACGGCCGAGGTCTCCGCGTCCAGCAGGGCCGACAGCTCCTCGGCATTCTTCCAGTCCGGCGCCTGGGCGCGGATATCCATACCCATCACGCCACAGGTGGTTTCCACCACTTCGCGGTAATGCGGGTGCAGGCCGCCGGACAGGATGACCTTGTTGCGCTTGTTGACGCGGGCGGCCATCAGGACGGCCTCCGCCGTGCCCGTCGCCCCGTCATACATGGAGGCGTTGGCCACATCCATGCCGGTCAACACCGCCACCTGGGTCTGGAACTCGAACAGATATTGCAGCGTGCCCTGGGTGACTTCCGGCTGGTACGGCGTGTAACTGGTCAGGAACTCGCCACGCAGCAGGATCTGATCGACCGAGGCGGGCACATGGTGCTTGTAGGCCCCCGCCCCCACGAAGAACGGCACGGTCGAGGCCGCGACGTTCCTGGCGGCCAGGCGCGACAGGTGGCGTTCCACCTCCAGTTCGCCCTTATGGTCGGGCAGGCCCGCGATCTTGCCCGGCAGCCTTGCATGGTCGGGCACGTCACGGAACAGGGCATCCACGCTGTCCACCCCGATGGTGGACAGCATGGCGGCACGGTCGGCATCCGTCAGCGGCAGGTAACGCATCACAGCCCCTGAATGAAGTCGTTATAGGCGTCCTGGTCCATCAGGGCGTCGAACTGCGCCTGATCGGCAATGGTCATCTTGAAGAACCAGCCGTCACCCTGCGGGTCGGTGTTGGCCAGGGCCGGCTCATCGGCCAGGGCGGCATTGCCCTCCAGGACCGTGCCAGCGACGGGCGCATAGATCTCCGAGGCGGCCTTCACCGATTCCACCACAGCGGCTTCCGCCCCCTGGGTCAGGACCTTGCCGGCGTCCGGCACCTCGACGAACACCACGTCGCCCAGCGCGTTCTGGGCATAGTCGGTGATGCCGACGGTGGCAACACCACCGTCCAGGCTGATCCACTCATGGTCCTTGGTGAAACGGATGGTCATGGGTCGGGTCTCTCGGGTCTTGGGGGATGGGAAGGTCGGTTGGTTGCCATTGCTGTGTCTGCGCTTGGCCCCTCATCACGGCCATCCCCACGAAAGCGGGGAAGACGGCGTGATGAGGAATGGTCAATCAGCGCCCAGGCACTTTCACAGCAATGGCAGCATCTGTGCGGCGGGGAAGAGGGTCTTGCGACCCTCAGCCCTTGAAATAGCGGTGCGGTGCGAACGGCATGGCGGCCACCTTGGCGGGCAAAGCCTTGCCACGGACGATCAGCCGGACCTCCGTGCCGACGGCGGCAAAGCCGGCATCGACATAGCCCATGGCAACAGGGCCGCCGGCCGTGGGGCCGAAGCCGCCGCTGGTGATCTCCCCGATACGATTGCCGGACAGGTCCTGGATTTCGGTATGCTCACGGGCCGGCGCCTTGCCTTCCGGCTGGATGCCCACGCGCTTGCGGGCGGGGCCGGCAGCCAGTCGGGACTGCACCACCGATGCACCGGGAAACCCGCCCTCTGCCTTCCGGCGTTTGGAGATGGTCCAGGTCAGGGCGGCTTCCACCGGATCGGTGGTGGTGTCGATGTCATGACCATAAAGGCACAGGCCGGCTTCCAGGCGCAGCGAATCGCGCGCACCCAGCCCGATCGCCTCCACCCCGTCCTGGGCGAGCAGCAGGCGGGCCAGCCCTTCGGCATCGGCCGCGGCCACGCTGATCTCGTACCCGTCCTCGCCGGTATAGCCCGAGCGGCTGATCTGCACGGGAATGCCGCCGATGACAGCCTGGCGCGCGCTCATGAAGCCCATGGCCGCCGCTTCGGGCAGCAGGCGGGACAGGATGGACGCCGCCTCCGGCCCCTGCAGGGCCAGCAGGCCGGCATCGTCGCCCAGATAGTCGATGGTCACGTCGGCGGGCAGGCTGGCCTTCAGGTGGGCCAGATCCTCCGCCTTGCAGCCGGCATTGATCACCACATAGAGGTGATCCTCGAACCGGGTGACCATCAGGTCATCCAGGATGCCGCCTTCATCATTGGTGAACATGGTGTAGCGGATGCGGCCCGGCGCCAAGGCCGCGATATCGCCCGGCACCAGCGCTTCCAGCGCCTTGATCACGCTGTCGATGCCGCCCCCCCGCAGGCGGACCTGTCCCATGTGCGACACATCGAACAGACCGGCGCGGGCTCTCGTGTGCAGATGCTCCTTCAGCACGCCCAGCGGATACTGGACCGGCATGTCATAACCGGCGAACGGCACCATCCTGGCGCCCAGTTCGACGTGAAGATCATGAAGCGGTGTGCGCAGCAGGCTGGTGTCACCCAAGGCGGGACACTCCCATCAGGACAGAGTGCGGCCGTCACGGGGCGCCTCCCCGCGGCGGTTCGCCCCCCTCTGTCCTGGCCCCTGAGAGATTCGCCGCGCGGTTCACACGTCGGCTTACTCCGTCGGTGGGCTGTCGGCCCGTTGCCGGACCCGCCTGCTTTCCAGATGCGCCTACCCTGTGCGGTCCTTTTGCCTGAGAGTTTCCGGGGGCGGTTGCTCCTTCGGCGCCGGACACCCCGTTGCCAGGGGCCGGTCTCTCCCGCATGGGGTCATCGGCTATGCGGGCGCTAACCTACGCTTACCTTCGCGCCTGTCAACCCCCAGTGAAGGGTCACCGCCCCTCGTTCGACGCCCGGTTGGCAGCGATCTCTTCCGGGGTGAGCTGGAAGCCGACCAGGACCTCGAACCAGCGCGCATCCATGGTCTTGGGCGCGGGGATGACCTGGGTCAGCTTCTGTTCCACCGTGCCGGCCCCGCCCGACAGGGGCACGGACGTCGTGAAGGTCTTCTTTGACAGGATGTTGCGGTCCGGGTCCGTCACGGCGACGAAATAGGTGACCGGGATGGCGGTGGCCGTGCCCCCATCGGCCGCGCGGCCCGTGATGACCAGGTTGGCGGCAACGGTGACCGAATTGTCGTCATAGCCGCAATTGGCCAGGATGCCGGACAGGATGGCCACACCGGCCTCGCTGCGGGCCGTGCCGGCATCGCGCAGCACGCCCACATTGGGGCAGGCGGCGATCATGTGTTCATTGTCCGAACAGGCGCCCAGCGTCAGGACACCCATCCCCGCCAAAGCGGCCAGGGTCCAGCGGCGGGCGGCTTTCCTGACCGGCGAAACCGGTTTATGGTCGGGCCGGGTCTTCATCGAGCAAGGGCTGGTCATCAAGGGTCCGTTCACTTCCGTTCACCGCGGCCAGATTGGGCGGCGACCATGTCAACAGCATGGCCCGCACCCTATATATGCCGGGTTGCGACAATATAGGGGGCCATCCGGCCGCGCAAGCATGGCCCCAACCGCTGACACGCTTCGACAGGGATCATCCCATCATCATGTCCGAGAACATTGCCCGCCCCGCCGCCCCGCTTCCGCCGCTGCACGTGCTGCTGGCGGCACCCCGGGGATTCTGTGCCGGGGTGGACCGCGCCATCCAGATCGTGGAAACGGCCCTGCGGAAATTCGGCGCCCCCGTCTATGTCCGGCACGAGATCGTGCATAACCGCTTCGTGGTGGAAAGCCTGGAAGCCAAGGGTGCCGTGTTCGTGCAGGAACTGGACGAGGTGCCGGACGACAGGCCCGTGGTGTTTTCCGCCCATGGCGTGCCCAAATCGGTTCCGGCCGAGGCTCAGCGGCGCAACATGATCTTCGTGGATGCAACCTGCCCCCTGGTTTCCAAGGTCCACCGCGAGGCGGAGCGCCATTTCGAGACGGGACGCACCGTCATCCTGATCGGCCATGCCGGCCATCCGGAGGTGGTGGGCACGATCGGCCAGTTGCCCGATGGGGCCGTGAAACTGGTGGAGACGGTGGCCGATGTCGCCACCCTGTCGGTCGATGATCCCGACAACCTGGCCTTCGCCACGCAGACCACCCTGTCGGTCGACGACACGGGCGCCATCGTGGAGGCGCTGCGCACCCGCTTTCCCACCATCGCCGGCCCGAAGCGGGAGGATATCTGCTACGCCACCACGAACCGGCAGGCGGCCGTGAAGGCCATCGCGACCGGCGCCGATGCGCTGCTGGTGCTGGGGGCCCCCAACTCGTCCAATTCCGTCCGGCTGGTGGAGGTGGCGCGCGCCCATGGCTGTACCCGTGCCATGCTGGTGCAGCGGGCCGCCCAGATCGACTGGGACCGGCTGGAGAATATCCGGACCCTGGGGATCACGGCCGGCGCGTCGGCCCCGGAAGTGCTGGTGGACGAGGTGCTGGCCGCCCTGGGCGAACAATTCGCGGTGACGGTGGAGGAAGTCGTGACGGCAACGGAGAACGTCACCTTCAAGCTGCCGCGCGTGCTGGCCGCGGAATAACACCAGCGGCTGGTTATCTTGACCGGTGGTATTGCCCGGTCCCGGCCTTCCCCCGTTCCGCACGATCAGCCAGGGTTCACGATGAAATCAGGCAATTCCGTCCTGTCCTCCTACGGCACGACCATATTCGAGGTCATGTCGCGGCTGGCCGACCAGCACAAGGCCGTCAATCTGGGTCAGGGCTTCCCGGATGGCAACGGCCCGCCCGACATCGTGGCCGCCGCCGCCGACTATCTTGCCAGCGGCTGGAACCAGTATCCGCCCATGCCGGGCCTGCCGGCCCTGCGTCAGGCCGTGGCGGCCCATGGCCGGCGATTCTATGGCCTGGACATCGACTGGGCGACGGAAACCATGGTGGCCTGCGGTGCCACGGAGGTGCTGGCGGCCTGTCTGTTCGGCCTGCTGGAGCCGGGGGACGAGGTGGTGCTGTTCCAGCCGCTCTATGACAGCTATGTCCCCCTCATCCGGCGGGCCGGGGCCGTGCCGCGCTTCGTCAGCCTGAAGGCGCCGGACTGGTCCTTCTCCGCGGCCGACCTGGATGCCGTCTTTTCGGAACGCACCAAGCTGGTGCTGATCAACAACCCGCAGAACCCGGCCGGCAAGGTCTGGACGCGCGCGGAGCTGGAATTGCTGGCCGGCCGCGTCATCGCCCATGATGCCATCGCGCTGTGCGACGAGGTCTATGAGCATCTGGTATTCGACGGGCGGCCGCACATCCCGTTAATGACCCTGCCCGGCATGCGCGAGCGCACGCTGCGCATCGGATCGGCCGGCAAGACCTTCTCCCTGACCGGGTGGAAGGTCGGCTATCTCACGGCGCCGCCGCACCTGCTGGCACCCGTCATGAAGGCGCACCAGTTCCTGACCTTCACGACGGCGCCCAACCTGCAGCATGCCGTGGCGCTGGGGCTTTCCAAGGATGATGGCTATTTCACCGGGCTGGCTTCCGACATGCAGGCGCGGCGCGACCGGCTGTCGGCCGGGCTGTCGGCGGTGGGGCTGGCCGTGCTGCCCTGTGCCGGGACCTATTTCCTGGCCGTGGACCTGCAAGCCAGCGGCATCGACATGGCCGATCAGGATTTCTGCCGCCTGCTGACCGAACGGGTCGGCGTGGCCGCCATCCCGTTCAGCGCCTTCTATGAGGCGGACGCGCCCACGCATCTGGCCCGTTTCTGCTTCTGCAAGCGGGACGAAATACTGGACGAGGCCATAGCCCGGCTGATCCGGGGGCGCGGCGCGCTGGCCGGATAGGATGAAAGCGGGGCCGGCAGGTGGCCACCTCTGGTTATGCCTATCCGGAAAGCGCCCGGCCCAGCCGTTCCAGCGCGGCGCGCAGTTCGGGATCGTCGACGGGGGCCGTGGCGGCCGTCAGTTCGGCCTCCTTCACCGGGTCCAGCCGTTTCAGCGGCCGCAGCGCATAGTTCTTCTGCGGCAATGCCGGCCCGGCATGCACCAGTTTCAGACGCGCCACGGCCCGCCAGCCCATGAAGGCGTTGATGCGCTCCAGGATCTGCGGCTCCTCATGCTGGACCAGAAGGGCCGCCGCGCTGGACACGCGGATATGCAGCACGGCATTCTCCCGCCGGCCTGCCGGAAAGACGAGCTTCAGCGGCCCCGTCTGCTCGGCCAGCCGTGAGCCCATGATGGTGGGCCAGTCGGTCAGCAATGCACCGAAGGCCAGCCCATCCTTGCCCAGCGCCTTGCCGGCGATGGTCTTCAATGTCCGCCCGAGCCGCTGCGGCCCGAAACCACCAGGTTCATTCATGACAGCACGATCTTCCCTTGCTGGCCCCATGAAAGCAGATCGCCCCGGCACTGACCAGCCCGGTGACCTGCCGCGCCTTCTGCTGAACTGGTACGACCGGCACCGCCGCGTGCTGCCCTGGCGCGCCGCGCCGGGGGAAAAAGCCGATCCCTACCGCGTCTGGCTGTCGGAGATCATGCTCCAGCAGACGACGGTGGCCACGGTTGGCCCCTATTTCCAGGCGTTCCTGGCGCGATGGCCCGGCATTGCCGACCTGGCGGCGGCCGAACTGGATGATGTGCTGCGGGCCTGGGCCGGGCTGGGCTACTATGCCCGCGCCCGCAACCTGCATAAATGCGCCGTGACCGTGGCCGACCGGCATGGCGGACACTTTCCCGACAGCGAGGAGGGGCTGCTGTCCCTGCCCGGCATCGGCACCTACACGGCCGCCGCGATCCTGGCTATCGCGTTCGACAAGCCGGCCACGGCCATGGATGGAAATGTCGAGCGGGTGATGGCCCGCCTGCATGCCGTGCGCGACCCGCTGCCGGGATCAAAACCCGTGCTGAAGGCCCATGCCGCCGCCCTGGTGCCCGAAACCCGCCCCGGCGATTATACCCAGGCGCTGTTCGACCTGGGGGCCAGCATCTGCGTGCCGCGCAAGCCGCGCTGCATCCTGTGCCCCTGGGCCGACCCGTGCCGGGCCCGCCGGCAGGGCATCGCAGAGGAACTGCCCGCCAAGACGGCCAAGGCCGCAAAGCCCGTGCGCCGGGCGCTGGCCTTTGTGCTGACCGACGGTCGCGGCCATGTCGCGCTGCGCCGCCGGCCGGAGAAAGGATTGCTGGGCGGCATGATGGAGGTGCCGACCACCCCGTGGGAAACGGCGCCCCTTCCCTCCCTGCCGGCCGCCGCCGGCCACGTCCCCCTGCCCGGCATCGGCTGGCAGGCGCTGCCGGGGCTGGTCCGTCATACTTTCACCCATTTCGAGTTCGAAATTGGCGTGGTGGCGGGCCGGACGGCCGGCACAGAGGAAAAGGGTCCGGGGCTGATATGGGTGGCGCCCGACGCGCTGGCGGACGAAGCCCTGCCCACCGTCATGATGAAGATCTTGCGCCATGCGCTGACCCGCATGGCCTGAACCGGGCGGAGGCCCCGAGCATCCTGTGACCCTGCTGTCGCGTCGTTCCATCCTGTCAGGACTGGCGGCCCTGCCAGCGGTTCCCGCAGCACTGGCCCAGCCGGCGCCGGCGGTCGATCTCGCCCTGCTGCTGGCCGTGGATGCATCGGCCAGCATCGATGAGGGATTGCTGGATTTCCAGTTGCGCGGCCATGCCGCCGCCTTTCGGCACAAGGCGGTGGCCGAAGCCATCGTCCGGGGCGGGGGCAATGGCATCGCCGTCATGCTGGCCCAGTTCGCCGGCCCCGATACGCTGACCACCCTGGTTCCCTGGCGGCACCTGCGGACGGGGAGCGATTGCGAGACCTTCGCCGCCAGCATCGATGCTGCCCCCGGTGTGGCCATGGGCGGGGCGACGGCACTGGGCAGCGCCATGGTGCGGGCCGTGGCCCTTCTGGACCAGGCACCTTTCAGTACCGCCCGGCGGACCATCGATGTCGTGTCCAACGGCTTCAGCAATGCCGGCATCGATCCGCGATCGGCCCGCGGCTATGCGGCCGGCGCCAATGTCACCATCAACGCGCTGGCCATCCTGAACGAATATGACTGGCTGGAGAATTACTATACCGGCAACGTCATCACCGGCCGCGACGCCTTCGTGCGCGCGGCCGACAGCCTGGATGCCTTCGCCGGCGTGCTGCTGGGCAAGCTGGTGACGGAGATGGTGTGACCGCCTGCCAAGGGGCGGCACCGGGGGCGGGCGGGGTGTTGCACCCGCCCGCCGGCCCACATCAGATCTTGTCCTTGGCCTCCGCGCGGCGGGTCTTCAGCAATGAATAGACCACGCCGCCGGCCAGCAGGACGAAGGTGACGGACAGCGAGATGGCCGGGTCCATCTTCCCCTGGAAATGGTTCCAGAAAATCTTGCCGCCGATGAACACCAGCACCAGGGCCAGCGCATATTTCAGATATTCGAAGCGATGGACCATGGCGGCCAGCGCGAAGTAGAGCGCGCGCAGCCCCAGGATGGCGAAGATGTTGCTGGTATAGATGATGAACGGATCGGTCGTGATGGCGAAGATGGCCGGCACGCTGTCCACCGCGAACACGATGTCCGCGAATTCCACCATCAGCAGCGCCAGGAACAGCGGCGTGGCATAGCGCGTGAGCTTGCCGGTCGCGGGATGCGGCTGGTGAACGAAGAAGCTGTTGCCATGCAGTTCCGGGGTCACGCGGACATGCCGGCGCAGGAAGCGCACCATGGCATTGTCGTCCAGCGTCTTGTCATCCTTGTCGGCGATGAACAGCATCTTCAGACCCGTCAGGATCAGGAAGCCGCCGAACAGGAACAATATCCAGGACCATTTCGTGACCAGCGCCGTGCCCAGCCCGATCATCACGCCGCGCAGGATGATGACGCCCAGGATGCCCCAGAACAGCACCCGGTGCTGATAGAGCCGCGGGATGGCCAGATAGCCGAAGATCAGGGAGATGACGAAGACATTGTCGAGCGACAGCGCCTTTTCCAGGGCATAGCCGGTGAAGTACTGCATGCCCGGATCGGGCCCCAGATACCACCAGACCCAACTGCCGAAAATGACGGCGATGACGATATAGAAAGCCGAAAGATAAAGGCTTTCCTTGATTCCGATCTCATGGTCCTTCTTGTTGAGGACGCCCAGGTCGAAAGCCAGGAGCGTGAGGACGATGGTCATGAAAACGAGCCATAGCCACAGGGCCTTACCCATGACCGGCTCAAGCAGGATCGTTGTCAGGAACTCCATGGGAGCGCCTCCTTGGATCAGCCTGATATGCTTGCGTCAGCGATGAGGGTTCATATCCGACATCACAGCCGACGCCTCGGCTGCCAGAGGGGCCCGGATGGGGTGCAATGTAATGAGCGGACCGTATTGTTCAAGGGGGGACGCGATGCATTTCGCGCACCTTCGCCACGCGCGCGAACCGGAAAAAGGCGATGATGGCCGCCAGTTCCAGCCCGTACAGCCCGAAAACCCAATAGCCCTTCAGGAAGAAATAGCGCAGCAGGTTGACGGGGAACTCCGTGACGGCGCGCAGCGCGCCATAGCGTCCGGCCTTGCCCGCCCCCACGATCTCCGCCGCCTGCGCCGTGGAATAGCGGTTCAGCTTGGCGATCAGGTCGGCGTGGTTGCGGATGGAATAATGCACGATGATGGCGCGCAGGCTGGCAACCGTTCCACTGTGCATTGCCACGGCGTCATGCGTGGCGCTGTCGGCGAACCGCCCGTGACGCCGGTCGTAAAGGCGGATGTAATTGTGCCGGGGGGCGAACCGGTGCGGCCGGCGCTGATGCGGCAGGGCCATCACGGTGCGTATGCGATATCCCTGGTGCGCCGGCGGGCCGGCCGCGAACAAGGACCGCACCTCCGCCTCCAGTTCCGGCACGGGCACCTCGTCGGCATCCAGGTTCAGCAGCCAGTCGTGCCGGCACTGCATCTCCGCATAGCGTTTCTGCGGGCCGTATCCCGGCCAGTCATGGTGGATGACGCGGGCCCCCAGCGACCGGGCCAGGTCCGGCGTGCCGTCACTGCTGCCGCTGTCGACCACCACCACCTCGTCCACCCAGCCGGCCACGGCCCGGATGACGGGGCCGATCCGGTCGGCCTCGTCCTGGCAGATGATGAAGACGGACAGGGGCAGCTTCGGCGGCATCGGCGACGGCCCGGCGATCAGGGAGGGGAATGGGCGGGCCGCCAGGCCTCCACCCGGTTGCGGCCGCCATGCTTGGCAGCATAAAGCGCCTGGTCGGCCCTTTCCAGCAACTGGTCCGCCATCAGGCCGATGGCCAATTCGGCCAGGCCATGGCAGGCCACGCCGAAGCTGGCCGTGACATGCAGCACATGCCCGTCGGCCAGTTGCACGGGCGTCGCCGCCAGGTCGGCGCGCAGCCGGTCGAGTACGGCCACGGCCTCTTCCAGCCCCGTCTCCTTCAGAAGGATCAGGATTTCCTCTCCACCCAGGCGGAAGGCTTCGTCCAGCGCGCGGATGCCGCTGCCCAGACAACCGGCGGCGGCCACCAGCACGCGGTCGCCGGCCTCGTGCCCAAAGGTGTCATTGACCGACTTGAACCGGTCCAGATCGCACAGGGCCACGCAGAAGGGCTGGCCCGTGCGGGCGAAGCGCGCCAGCTCGCGCCCCACCTCCTCCATCAGGCCCGTGCGGTTGCGCAGGCCCGTCAGCGGATCGATGCCGCTGCCCGCGACCGACAGCGCCCGTTCGATGCGGCGGCATTGCTGGATGAACTCATCGAAACGGTCCATCACGGCGCCATAGGCGCCATGGTCGGGCGGGTCGCCCTCCATGGCCCGCAGCAGCAGCAGCCGGCCCATGCGGTGCAACTGCTCATGAAGCAGCATCAGCCGGTCGATGGCCGGCTGGTCGGCCACCATGTCCTGCCGCATCTGTGCAACCCAGGCCGCCAGGCCGGGCGGCACGGGCACGTCATCAAGACCGGTCAGCCCGCTTTCGCGCGGGAAAAAGGCGGCCCGGTGCCAGCGGGTCAGCCAGCGCAGATGCTCGTCCACGACCGCCGACAGGCCGGCGATGGTCGTGGAAGGCGCCGCGCCGGCCGGTTCGCTCATTTACTTCTCCCCTCGGCCCCCTCGGCCCCCTCGGCCCCGTCGCCCGGCTGCCACACCCATTTGCGCCGCGCCTCGGCCAGGGTGCCGGTGATGATGGCGGCGCGGATATCGCGCATCAGACGGTTCATGGTGTGGACATTGTGCATGGTCAGCAACTGCATGCCCAGCATCTCCTCCGCCTTCAGCAGATGGTGGACATAACCCCGGCTGGCCGTGCGGCAGGCGAAGCAGCCGCATTCGGCATCGATGGGCGTATCATCATCCTTGAACCGCGCATTGCGCATATTCAGCCGTTCGCCCTTCACGCCGGGCGCCAGGGCCCAGCCATGGCGGGCGATGCGGGTGGGGCTGACACAGTCGAACGTGTCGATGCCCAGCGCCACCCCTTCGAATATATCCACGATGCCGCCGATACCCAGCAGATGCACCGGCCGGTCGGGATGCACATGCGCCATGGCCATGCCCACCACATCGTGCATCTGTTCGCGCGTGGCGCCCAGGCAGCCGCCGACGGCCGTGGCGAAGAAATCCTGGCTGGCGACGATCTCGGCACTCTCCTTGCGCAGGTCGGGATAGACGCCGCCCTGGACGATGCCATACATGGCCTGCGGCATTCCATTGGCCGAGATGCCGCCAAATTCCCGGAACGCCGCCAGCGACCGGTCGCCCCAGCGATGCGACATCTTCATGGAACGGGCCGTGTACCTGCGATCGACATGGAAGGGCGTGCATTCATCAAGCTGCACGACGAAGTCCGGTCCCAGCTTGCGCTGGATGTCGATGCTTTTCTCCGGCGTCAGGAACAGCTTTTCGCCATTGGTGTAGGACCGGAAGGTCGCCCCTTCCTCCGTGATCTTCAGAAGCGTCTTCTCGCGCGTCGTGGTCCGCCGCCCCTTCACCTCGTCCGCCACCGACCCGTGGCCCATGGCGAAAATCTGATAGCCGCCGCTGTCGGTCAGCATCGGCCCGTGCCAATTCATCATCTTGTGCAGGCCGCCCAGCTTCGCCACCAGATCGGCGCCCGGCTGGATCATCAGATGGTAGGTATTGGCCAGGATGATGTCCGTCTTCTCTTCCCGCATCTGCTCCGTGGTCAGGCCCTTGATGGCCGCCTTGGTGCCGCAGAAAATGAAATTCGGCGTCTGGATGGCGCCATGCGGGGTGGACAGCGTACCGATCCGCGCCTTCGACCCGGCCGGATCGCGATGCGTGATGTCGAAGGAGAAACCGGGATATGTTGCGGACATGGCGTGCAAACAAACTCTTCGGATGTGACGGTCAGGCGCCCAGCGCCGCTTGCCTACCGGTATTGGCGAAAATGGCGGCTTTGTACAGAAGCCACAGCGAATGGCTGGCCGCCACCCCTTCCGTCCTCAGCCATCCACCCGCCGCACCATGCGGCGTGACAGGTACATGAAGGGGGTGTCCAGCACGGTCAGGGCGACGCGCATGCCATAGGTGCCCAGGATATAGGTATAGAACAGCGCCTCCCACCCCACCGGGTCGGGGGAAAAGACGACCCAGGCCAGGACGGAGAAGATCACGTTGTCGACCAGGGAGGACAGCATCGTGCTGGCATTGTTGCGCAGCCAGAGATGGCGGTCACCCGTGACGCCCCGGATCCGCTGATAGACCCAGACATCGAAAAGCTGGCTGGTCAGATAGGCCGTCATCCCGGCCGCGAACAGGGCCGGGGCGGGGCTGAACAGGGCGCCGATATGGTCGTGCATGGGCAGGGCCCATTCCATGCCGCCGGCCGCCTGTTCGGCATTCATGGGCCGGAAGCCCAGCGTCAGGACCATCAGCAGCGTGAACAGCAGATAGGCGGCGAAGGACAGGAAGATGGCCCGGCGCGCCGCCTGGCGCCCGTAATGTTCCGTCAGGATGTCGGTCGCCAGATAGGTGGAGCCGAACAGCACCGTGCCCATGGCCACGGGATGGTCATAGAAGCTGAACTGCACGGCCTTCAGCACCTCCACATTCGCCGCGATGACGGCCGTGGCGATATAGAGGTAGAGGCCGGCGGCCCCGAACAGCCGCACCATCACCAGAATCGTGCCGAAGCAGAACAAGGCCTGGAACAGCAGCAGCGCCTCGGGCGGCATCCCGTTCAGAAAGGCGATCAGGTCGGCGGGCGACAGCGACATGCGGCGGCACCTTGGCAGGAACGGCGGGCACACCGGCCGGCGACGGCCGGATGGAAAGGCCCTGCCCGCAAACGGCAGCGGCCCCGCGAAACGATCCCCTCGGGATGTCTCGCGGGGCCGACGATACCGTCAGCAGCGATCAGAAGAACCGTCGCGCGCCGATCAGGCGGCGGACTTGGCGGCCAGCGCCTTCTGGATCTGCTTCTTCACCTTGCGGGCATCGTCGCTCAGCTTGGCGTCGGCGATGTCCAGCAGGGCGGCGTCCAGGCCACCCTTGTGCTCGATCGTGCGGATGCCGTTGGTCGACAGGCGCAGGCGCACCATGCGGCCCAGCGCATCGGACAGCAGGGAGGTCTCCTGCAGGTTCGGCAGGAAGCGCCGGCGGGACTTGTTGTTGGCGTGGGAGACGTTGTTGCCGGTCTGCACACCCTTGCCGGTCACGGCGCACTTGCGGGACATGGAACACCTATTCTTTGCTGCTGGCGGCCACGGATAAGAAGATACCGGGGCGCACCCTGACGAAACTCGACGACGAAACTCGACATTGCCGGCCGGGAACCCGCCCGACCAACGAAGCCGCGTTGATAGACGAGGGGTTGCATGGAGTCAAGCCCGTGGACAGCGGCTTTCCCCCGCAATTCCGCCATGCGGGGATGCACCAGCCCCTTTCCGCCGGGCCTTGTTCCTTATATCCTGTCTGCTCCTGATGCAAAGACAACCCGGCCGGGGGACACCACGAGATGGTCGATACGCGCATGAATTCGACATCCGCCGCTGCCAGCGGCATGGGCGGCGCCCTGGTGGAAGGCGGTGGCCGGCGCGGCACCATCGCCATCACCGGCCCCGGCGGGCGGCCCATCCCCACGGGGCGGCCCGGCAACCGCTGGCCCAACCCGCGGGAGCTGGCGGCCCTGATCGTTGATGGCATGCTGCGCCTTCCCGCCCGCTACCGCCGTGGCATGTATCTGGACGTGCTGACCTGACCTTGCCCCGCATCGCCCTTTACCAGCCCGACATTCCGCAGAATGCCGGCACGCTGATGCGGCTGGCCGCCTGCACCGGCGTCGGCCTGGACATCATAGAGCCCTGCGGCTTCATCCTGGACGACCGGCGCATGCGGCGGTCGGTGATGGATTATGCCGGCCATGCCGAGGTGACGCGCCATGCGAGCTGGGATGCCTTCCAGGCCCGGCGGCAGGGACGGCTGGTGCTGCTGACCACCCGCGCCGCCGTGCCCTATACCCAGGTCGCCTACCGGCCCGACGACATCCTGCTGCTGGGCCGGGAAAGCGCCGGCGTGCCGGAAGATGTGCATGAGGCCGCCAGCCTGCGGGTGCTGATCCCCATGCGCGCGGGCACACGGTCGCTGAATGTCGCCGTGGCCGCCGCCATGGTGCTGGGGGAAGTGTTGCGGCAGGTGGGGGGCGGTGCGGCCGATTCCCCCATGGCACGCACGGGCGCGACAGGGTAAACCCGCATCCGTTCCCCGTTCCCGTTGGCTGTCCCGGACCCGCCCCATGCCCACCCCGCTTCCCGCCCCCGACATCCTGGCCGCCCGCCAGGCCCAGGCCAGCACATGGTTCCGGACCCTGCGCGATCATATCTGCGCCGCGTTCGAGCGGCTGGAGGATGATCTGGCGGGCGGACGGCATGCCGGGCTGCCGGCCGGCCGGTTCGAACGCAAGGAATGGAACCGGCCCAACCATGACGGGGCCGAGGGCGGCGGCGGCGTGATGAGCGTGATGAAGGGCCGCGTGTTCGAGAAGGTGGGCGTCAACATCTCCACCGTCCATGGCACCTTCTCTCCTGAATTCCGGGGATCGATCACGGGGGCGGGCGGTGACGGGCGCTTCTGGGCCAGCGGCATCAGTCTGGTGGCCCATATGCGCAGCCCTCTGGTTCCGGCCGTCCATATGAACACCCGCATGCTGGTCACCAGCCAGGGCTGGTTCGGCGGCGGCGCCGACCTGACGCCGATGTTCCTGGAAGGCGTGCAGACCGAAGAGGACAAGGCCGCGTTCCACGCTGCGCTGAAGGCGGCCTGCGACCGGCACGGCGCCGATTATTACGACCGGTTCAAGGAATGGTGCGACCGCTATTTCTTCCTGCCCCACCGCGACGAGCCAAGGGGCGTGGGCGGCATCTTCTACGATCATCTGGACAGCGGCGACTGGGAAGCCGATTTCGCCTTCACCCGCGCGGTGGGCGAGGCGTTCCTGGATGTCTATCCCCGCATCGTTGCCCGGCGCATGCAGCAGGACTGGACCGACGCCCAGCGCGAGCACCAGTTGCTGCGCCGGGGCCGCTATGTCGAATTCAACCTGCTGCATGATCGCGGCACGCTGTTCGGGTTGAAGACGGGCGGCAATATCGACGCCATCCTGATGAGCCTGCCGCCCGAAGTGAAATGGCCCTGATCCCATGGACATGATCCTGGAACACCGCACCATCGCCGCCCATCCCATCCTGCTGGTCCGCCACGGGCAGACCCGATGGAACGTGGAGGCGCGGTGCCAGGGCCAGATGGACAGCGACCTGACGGAAAAGGGCCGTGCCCAGGCCGATCAGGTGGGCCGTATCCTTCGGACCCTGCTGGCGGCGATCCCCGGCGGGCGCGACGGCGTCCGGCTGGTCTCCAGCCCTCTGGGCCGGACGCAGGAGACGACGCGCATCATCAACCGCCATCTGGACCTGCCCGTCACGCTGGATGCACGCCTGGCAGAGGTGTCGTTCGGCGATTGGGAAGGGATGACCCGGCCGGAGATCGAGGCGGCCAATCCCTGGCTGGCCGCCCACGGCCCGCATGGCTGGCAGTTCCACGCCCCGAACGGGGAGCGTTTCGACGGCGTGCTCGAACGGCTGCTATCCTTCCTGGCGGTCGTGGACCGGCCCACCATCGCCATCTCACACGGCATGACGGGCCGCGTCCTGCGCGGCCATTATGCCGGCCAGGACCAGGCCACATGCTGTGCCCTGCCCGTGCCGCAGGATCGCGTGTTCCGGCTGTCCCGGCATGGGGTGGAGGAACTGGGCGGCTGACGCCCCTGGCCCCGCCGGGGGGCTCACATGCCTTTCTTGCCCTTGCCGTCGGGCCAGGGCGCGCCCATTGTAGGGATGTAGCGTCCCGAGATGGGATTGCGCCGCCGGGGATGATGCCTGTGACCGTTGTACGGTTGCTTGTCCTTTTGCTGAGCCTGTCCTTCCTGTTGCTGGCCCCGCCGGCAACAGCGCACGGGCTCGCCCCCGATCAGCCGCCAGGTGGCATTGCGACAGCCGGGGACGACATCCCCCTGCCGCCGCCCGGCCCCGACGATACCGCCCCCCTGCTTCTGACCGCGATACCCGAGACACCGTCGCCTGCCAACAGCGACGAGGGCTCGGGCATGGACGGGCTCGCCTCCCCTGCTTCCACGTTGAAGCGGGGATTCACGGCGACATCGGCCCGTATCTTCGCCACTGCCGCGCAGCAGGATGGCCGCCTGACGGGCCGCCCCTGGGCCACGGGCCCGCCGCGCCTGTAAGGGCTCCGGCAACTCCTTCTTTCATTGCAATAACTTGAAGTACCTCATCCATATAATTGGATGAAAGCGCTTTTTCTTTGCCTGAGATTAAGTAAATATCGCCAATTCATTTTGATATTTTGTGAATTTACTGTTTGACATCCGCGATTTCTGCGCCCAATCTCAAATTGTCCTGTCATCATTCATGCAGGATCCAACTGCCAAGACTTGATAACCCGCCCCTGTTTCAAGGGGCGGGCTTTTTTGTACTTGTCTAAATCAATAAAAATGCCTCTCCGCAAACGGACGGGCACCATCGGCGAGAGGATCTGCGGATATGGAAATGTTTTTTGAAATGTCGTTCTGGCATGCCCTGTGGCAGGTCATCCTGATCGACATCGTGCTGGCGGGCGACAATGCCATCGTCGTCGGCCTGGCCGCAGCCGGGGTGGCAGCCCATCAACGCACGAAGGTCATCTTCTGGGGCATCGCGGCGGCCGTGGTGCTGCGCATCATCTTCGCCCTGCTGACCACGCAATTGCTGGATATCGTGGGACTGACCCTGGCGGGTGGCATCCTGCTGCTGTGGGTCTGCTGGAAGATGTGGCGCGAAATCCGCGAACAGCGGCAGGAGGCGCTGGCCGCCGAGGTGGTGGACGAGGCCGCCAACCCCGATGGCGACAATCCCGATGCAGAGAGTTTGCCGCCGGAAGGCACCAAGACGGTGCGCCAGGCCATCATCCAGATCGTCATCGCCGACGTGTCCATGTCGCTGGACAATGTGCTGGCCGTGGCCGGCGCGGCGCATGACCATCCGGAGGTGCTGATCCTGGGGCTGGCCCTGTCGGTGGCCTTCATGGGGGCGGCCGCGACAGCCATCGCCAAGCTTCTGTCGCGCTACCACTGGATCGCCTATATCGGCCTGCTGGTCATCCTTTACGTGGCCATCAAGATGATCATCAGTGGCGGGGAGCAGGTGGTGCCCTTCGTGGGCATGATCGGCGGCTGAGGAACCGGGCCGGCCGGGGGGGTATGCGCCCCCCCCCGGCCGGCCCCTTGCCGATCGCGTCGTCTCTGGCGTGCCGGGGTCAGAGGCCCAGCACGTCATCCATCGAATATAGTCCCGGTGCCCGGCCCCCGGCCCACAATGCGGCCCGCACGGCGCCGCGCGCGAAAATGGCGCGGCTGCCGGCCTTGTGCGTCAGTTCCAGCCGTTCCGCCTCGGTGGCGAACATCACGGTATGGTCCCCCACCACGTCGCCGCCGCGCACGGTGGCAAAGCCGATATCCCCCCGCTTGCGCGCGCCCGTATGGCCGTCGCGCACGGCATCCTTCACATCCATCAGGTCCACCCCGCGACCGGCCGCCGCCGCGCGGCCCAATGCCAGCGCCGTGCCGCTGGGCGCATCGACCTTGTGCTTGTGGTGCATCTCCACGATCTCGATATCCCAGTCGGGACCCAGCGTCGCCGCAACCTTGCGCACCAGTCCGGCCAGCAGCGTGACGCCCAGGCTGAAATTGGCCGCCACGACCAGCGGCGCCTTCTCCGCCGCCATCGCAAGCCGCGCATGGTCGTCGGCCGTCAGGCCGGTGGTGCCCACGATCAGCGCCGTGCCATGTTCGGCAGCCAGGGCGGCGTGGGCCACCGTGGCCGCCGGTGCGGTGAAGTCGATGACGGCATCGGCCGTGGCGAACAGGGCGGCCGCGTCGTCGGTGACGGCGACACCCGCCGGCTCGCCCCCCACCAGCACGCCCAGGTCACGGCCGATGACGGCCGAACCCGGCCGCTCCGTGGCACCGGACAGGCTGGCCCCCCCGGTCGCCAGGACCTCGCGGATCAGCATCTGACCCATGCGGCCGCCGCCGCCCACGATTCCGATACGCATCGCCATTTCCCTCACCCAGACATGATCCAGACCATGGGCATAGCATGCCCCGGTGCCCTGATCAGCCCCCGGAAAGGCAATCCACCAGTGAACGCACGTTGAAGCGCATCAGGGCGGGATAAAGGCCCGGCCCGTCGGGAATATTCGCCCCTTCCGGGTCCAGCACACCCGTGCGCGCCTTGGTCCCCTGGGCCAGGGTGCGCACCAGGGCCGGCTCGAACTGCGGCTCGGCGAATATGCACACGGCCCCGGCCTGCGCGATACGCCGGCGCAGGGCCGACAGGCGGGCGGCACCCGGCGGCTGGTCCGGGCTCACCGTGATGGCCCCGGCGGTGGCCAGCCCGTACCGGTCCTCTAGATAATGATAGGCGTCGTGGAAGACGATGAAGGGCCGGTCCCTGACCGTCGCCAGTTCGGCCGACAATTCCGCGTGCAGGCGGTCGATCTCTTCGCTCCGGGCCTGCGCATTGGCGTGGTAGAGGGCCGCCCGCGCCGGGTCCAGTGTGGACAGCGCCCCCGCCACGGCCAGGCCGATGGCCTTGGCGTTCATGGGGTCCAGCCACAAATGCCCGTCGGTCGTCAGGTCACCATGATCGTGGCCGGCATGGCCGTGATCATGGTCGTGATGTTCCCAGGCACCGCCGGCCCGGGTGGGCAGCAGCCGCACCCCGGCGGACTGTGACAGGGTCAGCAGCGTGGCCCCGCGCGCCAGCGTGGATAGCGGCCGTTCCAGGAATGTCTCCATCATCGGGCCGGCCCACACGATCAGTTGCGCATCGGCCAGGGCCCGGGCATCGGACGGCCGCAGCGCGAAGGCGTGCGGACTGGCGGCGCCCCTTACCAGCAGATAAGGTTCCCCCGCCCCCTGCATGATCCCGGCAACCAGGGAATGCAGCGGTTTCACCGACACGACCACCTTGGGCGGCGGCGGTGCCGCGGCAATCGGGAAGGAGAGCCCGGCCACGAGAAGGACCGCGATTGTCAGCAAACGGAACATGCAACGGAACCCTGGCGGAGACAGCAAACCTGACGTCGAGAAGTGGGAACCCAGCAAATGTGTTATAATGTAACGTTTGTCAAGACGCACAGCATGGCGTAAACCCTGCGGCAGGCGCAGATCAGATCGCCGCCCGCCGCCACCGGAGCCTTCATGCCCGTGTCCACGCCGCTGTTGAAAGCCGAGGGGTTGAGCCTGTCGCGGGCGGGACGCGCCGTGCTGGACGACGTGTCCCTGACCGTCAGCGCAGGGGAGATCGTCACCCTGATCGGCCCCAACGGGGCCGGCAAGACCAGTCTGGTCAAGCTGTGCCTGGGCCTGCTGCCACCCACGGCGGGCCGGGTGGAACGCCGGCCGGGCCTGCGCATCGGCTATATGCCCCAGCGCCTCTCCGTCGATGCCACGCTGCCGCTGACCGTGCGGCGCTTCCTGTCGCTCTGGTCGCGCAGCGGGGAAGCGGAGATGCGCGGCACATTGGCGGAGGTGGGAGCGTCCCATACGATCGACCGCGCCGTGCAGACCCTGTCGGGCGGGGAGATGCAGCGCGTGCTGCTGGCCCGCGCCCTGCTGCGCCGCCCGGACCTGCTGGTCCTGGACGAACCCGTACAGGCCGTGGACGTGCATGGCCAGATCGAACTGTTCGAACTGATCGGCGATATCCGCAACCGCCGGGGCTGCGGCGTACTGCTGGTCAGCCACGACCTGCATCTGGTCATGGCCCGCACCGACACGGTGCTCTGCCTGAACCGGCATGTCTGCTGCCAGGGCAAGCCCGAGGACGTGTCGCGCCATCCTGAATACACGGCCCTGTTCGGCCGCCATGCAGAGGCACTGGCCGTCTATCACCACAGCCATGACCACAGCCACGCCGATGATGGCTGCGTGGTGCCGGCGGGGCAGGAACATACCCCCCACAGCCACCATCATCACCATGACCATGGGCGGCACGGGCACGGCCATCATCATCCGGCGGGGCATGACCATGGATGATTTCCTGGTTCGGGCATTGCTGGCCGGTATCGGCATGGCGCTGGTCACGGGGCCGCTGGGCTGCGTCGTCGTCTGGCGGCGTATGGCCTATTTCGGGGACACCCTGTCCCATTCGGCCCTGCTTGGCGTGGCACTGGGCTTTCTGGCCGGGATCGGGGCCGGGGCCGGCATCGTGCTGGTCTGTCTGGTCATTGCCGTTTCGCTGACCCTCCTCCAGGAACAGCGACGGCTGGCCAGTGACACGCTGCTGGGCATCATCTCGCATTCCACGCTCAGCCTGGGGCTGGTCGCCATGGCGTTGCTGGGGTCGGTGCGGGTGGATCTGCTGTCCTATCTGTTCGGCGACATTCTGGCCGTCGCCGACGCGGACCTTTACGCCATCTGGGCCGGCGGGGCTGTCGTGCTGGCGCTGCTGGCCTGGATCTGGCGCGGGTTGCTGGCCCTGATCGTGGATGAGGATCTGGCCCGTGTCGAAGGCGTGCCCGTGCGCCGCATCCGGCTGGGCTTCACGCTGCTGATCGCCGTCACCATCGCGCTGGCCATGAAAATCGTGGGCATTCTGCTGGTCACGTCGCTGCTGATCATCCCGGCGGCCACGGCCCGGCGCTTCGTGCGCGGGCCGGAAGCCATGGCCCTGCTGTCCGTCCTGATCGGCATGGGCACGGTGGTAACGGGGCTTGCCGCCTCGCTCTGGGCTGATTTGCCGACGGGACCGGCCATCGTGTCGGCCGGCGCTTTCCTGTTCCTGATCAGCCACCTGCTGCCGGCCCGCGCGGCTGCGTAGCGACCGCGTGGTCATGGCCCACGCATGGGGCGCTGGCGATTGAAGGGCATGATGCAGCAGGCAGGAAGACCCCCGCCGTCCGGGCAGGAACAGCGGGGGTCAGCCCTACTCTGGAGACATGGCCGCACCTGGAACCTCCCGGGCCGGACACCGCCTTTTTGAAGGGGCGGGGTCGGCGGGGTCCGGATATGCCGGGAGGCCGGCCCGTTCATCGCCGATCCCCCGGGGCCGGATGGGCTGGGGTACGGGGGATTTTGCCGGTGCCGTCGGATGGGGTTTGCACCGGGTGGCGATACCTCTTCCACGCTGCCCCCGGCTGGTCCCTGTCGCGTAGGCTTGGTAATTTTTCCCGCACAGGGGCGCGACAGTCCCCTGTGCCCCGCCGCGTGGAAGGGGCATGCTGGCGACGAAGCGGTTGCCGTCACCGCTGGATCCGCCGGGGCGCGACGCCCGGATATCCAGCGCCGCCGGACGGGTTCGGAACGAAGAGAAGCAGGTGACCGTGACGCCGATGACGGCTGCGGAGCAGGTGCTGGACGATGACACGCTGCTGGCCCTTATCGCCGATGGCGACCGGGCGGCCTTTGCCGTGCTGGCCACCCGGCACAGCGCCAGGGCCCTGTCCGTTGCCCAGCGTATTCTGGGCAGTGCCGCCGAGGCGGACGAGGTGGTACAGGAGGCGTGGGTGAAGGTCTGGACCCGGGCCGGCCAGTGGCAGGCGGGCGGTTCGGCCCGGTTCCCCACCTGGCTGCACAGGGTCGTCGTCAACCAATGCATCGATCGCCGGCGGCGGCAGGGGTTCGAGGCGCTGGACGACGCACCCGACGTTCCCGACCCGGCACCCGCCGCTGGCACGCTGGTGGCGCGTCGGCAGGTATCGGCAAAGATGGAGGCGGCCCTTGCGGGCCTGCCGGAGCGGCAAAGGGCGGCCGTCGCCCTTTGCTATTACGAGGAGATGAGCGCCGCCGAGGCCGGGCGGGTGATGGACTTGTCGGTGCCAGCAGTGGAATCGCTGCTGGCCCGCGCCCGCCGCGCCTTGCGCAGCCGGCTGACCGCCCTGGGGATTACGGGCGTGGGGGAGGATGAGACATGAGGGAACCGAAGCAAGATGCGGATCGGGAGACGGCCATGGGGATGGCCACCTTCCGGAGCCTGCTGGAGCAGTACGGCGCCGCACCGGACCGCTGGCCTGCCGAATGGCGTGGCCCGGCCCAGGCATTGCTGGCGAGCACCAGAGAGGCACACGCGGCCCTGCGACAGGCCGCGGCCCTGGACGGACTGCTGGACATGGCCCCGCGGCCCGACACAGGGGCCGATCGCGTGGCCCGGGTCGTGGCCGGGGCCCTGGCCGACCTGCCCGCACGGCAGCCGGTGCGGCGGCCGCCCCCTTTTGCACAGCGTCTGCGCCGCTGGGTGGATACACTTGCCCCCGTCTGGCCCCGCACAGCCGGGCTGGCGGCCTGCACCGCGGCCGGAATCCTCGTCGGCACCGTGACACCGGCGACAGGCCCCGCCCCCGCGGTCACCGCCGTCACGGCCACCGCCGGCAATGATCTGGCCGGCGCCCTTTTCACCCCGTCCGCCCTGGAAAGCCTGTTCCAATGAACCGCAACCGCCTGATCCAGACCGCGCTGCTGGCGTCGGTCGGCCTCAACCTTTTCCTGCTGGGAACGCAGGTTCCCCACTGGCTGGCGCCCACCCCGCCCCATCCGCCACGCATGATGGCGGACGGTCCGGAGGGCCCCCCGGGCTTCGGTGGTCCCATGATCGCCCTGCGGCGGAAAATCGATGATCTTCCGCCAGCCGATGCCCAGATACTTCGGGATCATTTCGAAGGCGATATGGAAAAATTCGCCGAGCGCGCCAAAACATTCCGGAGCCGTATCGATAACCTTCGTGATCTGATGCAGGCCGACCCCTTCGACGCCGCCGCCCTGCGCACGGAGTTGGAGAAGGCCGCAGCCGAACGTCAGGCGATGGAGCGTGGCCAGACCGATACGATCATCGCCGTCCTGGAGAAATTGTCGCCGGAGGGAAGACGCCGCCTGACGGAGATGCGCGGCCCCCGCCTGCTGATGAATGACGGGCCGGGCGGCCGCGAACCGGGCATGCCCCCGCCACCGCCCGGTGCCATTCCATTCGACCCGGCCCGCGCCCCGATGGCAGCACCGCCGGGCCCCAGGCCAGGGGAAGGCGACGAGCAGCGCTAGACATCCCCGGCCAGCCCGCCGGGGATGTCCGGAAACAAGCCCCGTTCATGAAAAAACCCGGCGGATGGTTCCGCCGGGTTTTCTTTGTGCAGGGTGAGCGCCGGATTGCACCGACGCCCCTGCCCTTCATCCCGCCTGCCCGCCAGCGGTATTTGCCGCCGGCAGACCGGACAGGGTTCCCAGACGGGAACCCTGTCCATCAGGGCGTCGGTTACTCTGCGGCGGCGGCCGGGGCCGCCAGATTGCGCAGCACGTACTGCAGGATGCCGCCATTCTTGAAATAATCGACCTCGTCCAGCGTGTCGATGCGGCACAGCAGGTCCAGCGTCTCCTTCGACCCGTCGGCGCGGGTGATGGTCAGCGTCAGGTTCATGCGCGGCTTCAGGCCGGCTTCGACACCCACGATGTCGAAGGTTTCCGAGCCATCCAGCTTCAGCGTCTTGCGGTTCACACCGGCCGGGTACTGAAGCGGAAGGATGCCCATGCCGACCAGATTGGACCGGTGGATACGCTCGAAGCTTTCCGCCACCACGGCGCGAACGCCCAGCAGGCGGGTGCCCTTGGCCGCCCAGTCACGCGAGGAACCGGTGCCATACTCGGCGCCCGCGAACACGACCAGCGGCGTGCCCTCGGCCTGATACTTCATGGAGGCATTGTAGATCGGCATGACGTCGCCGGTCGGGACATACTTGGTCACGCCGCCTTCGACACCCGGCACCATCTCGTTCTTGATGCGGATATTGGCGAAGGTGCCACGCATCATGACTTCATGGTTGCCGCGGCGGGCGCCATAGCTGTTGAAGTCGGCGACGGTGACGCCATTCTCCAGCAGGTATTCACCGGCCGGGCTGGCCTTCTTGATGTTGCCGGCCGGGGAGATGTGGTCGGTGGTGATGCTGTCGCCCAGAATGGCGAGCGCACGGGCCCCCTTCACATCGGACACGTCGCCCGGCTGCATGGTGATGCCGTCGAACAGCGGCGGACGCTTCGCGTAGGTCGACTTGTCGTCCCACTTGTAGGTCATGCCCTCGACGGTCTTGATCTTCTGCCACTGTTCCGGACCCTGGAACACGTTGGCATAGCGGCTGACGAACATGTCGCGCGTCAGGAACTGGGCGATCGTGTCCTCGATCTCCTTGTTCGACGGCCAGATGTCCTTCAGGTAGACGGGCTTGCCGTCCTTGCCCGTGCCGATCGGATCCTTGGAGATGTCCAGGTGCAGCGTGCCGGCCAGGGCATAGGCCACCACCAGCGGCGGGGAGGCCAGATAGTTGGCGCGGACCTGCGGGGACACGCGGCCTTCGAAGTTGCGATTGCCCGACAGAACCGACGCGACGGTCAGCTTGCCCGCATCCACGGCGGCGGCGATCGGGTCCGGCAGCGGACCGGAATTGCCGATGCAGGTGGTGCAGCCATAGCCGACCAGATTGAAGCCGAGCTGATCCAGATAGGACGACAGGCCGGCGGCATTCAGATAGTCGGTCACGACCTGGGACCCGGGCGCCAGCGAGGGCTTCACCCACGGCTTGGTCTTCAGGCCCAGTTCCACCGCCTTCTTCGCCACCAGGCCGGCGGCGAACAGCACCGACGGGTTGGAGGTGTTGGTGCAGCTGGTGATGGCGGCGATCACGACATGGCCGTGATCCAGCTTGTAATCGGCACCGGCAACGTCGGTCGGCTGGCTGACGGGGCGGCCGGCAACGTCGGTGGCCAGGAATTCGCCGAATTCCTTGGTGACGTTGGACAGCAGCACGCGGTCCTGCGGACGCTTCGGGCCGGCCAGGGACGGCTCAACCGAACCAAGGTCCAGTTCCAGCGTATCGGTGAAGACCGGCTCGGGCGAGTTGGCATCGCGCCACATGCCCTGGGCCTTGGCATAGGCTTCCACCAGCGCCACGCGGTCGGCGTCGCGGCCGGTGAAGTGCAGGAAGCGGATGGTCTCGGCATCGATCGGGAAGATGCCGCAGGTGGCGCCATATTCCGGGGCCATGTTGGCGATCGTCGCGCGGTCGGCCAGGGTCAGGGCGTCCAGGCCCGAACCGTAGAATTCCACGAACTTGCCGACCACCTTCTTCGCGCGCAGCATCTGGGTGACGGTCAGCACCAGATCGGTGGCGGTCGCACCCTCACGCAGCTTGCCGGTCAGCTTGAAGCCGACGACTTCCGGGATCAGCATGGAGATGGGCTGGCCCAGCATCGCGGCTTCGGCCTCGATACCGCCCACGCCCCAGCCCAGCACGGCCATGCCGTTGACCATGGTCGTGTGGCTGTCGGTGCCGACCAGCGTGTCCGGATAGGCCACGGTCGCGCCGGTCTGGTCGGTATCGGTCCAGACGGTCTGGGCCAGATATTCCAGGTTCACCTGGTGGCAGATGCCGGTGCCCGGCGGCACGACGCGGAAATTGTTGAAGGCCTTCTGGCCCCAGCGCAGGAACTCGTACCGTTCGCCATTGCGCTGGAATTCCAGGTCCACATTCTCGTCAAAGGCCTGCGGGGTGCCGAAGGCATCGACCATCACCGAATGGTCGATGACCAGATCGACCGGGGTCAGCGGGTTGATCTTGGTCGGATCACCACCCAGCGCCACCATGGCCTCGCGCATCGCGGCCAGATCGCAGACGGCCGGAACGCCCGTGAAATCCTGCATCAGCACGCGGGCCGGACGATAGGCGATCTCGCGGTCGGACCGCTTGTCGACCAGCCACTGGGCGACGGCCTTCACGTCGTCCACGCTCACCGTGCGCCCATCTTCGAAGCGCAGCAGGTTCTCCAGCAGCACCTTCATCGAGAAGGGCAGGCGCGATACATCGCCCAGGCCGGCCTTCTCGGCTTCGGGAATGCTGAAATAATCAACGGACTTGCCGCCGACGGTCAATGTGCGGCGGGTTTTCAGGCTGTCGGTGCCGGTGGTCGTGGACATAAGGGGGTGACTCCTCCAACGGGGTCGCGGGAATTAGGCGGGCCGCACCTTCGCCCCGGCTCCAGCGTCCGGGAACAACCGGCCTGCCGAGGATGGCTGTTTCGGTGCGTGGTGTAGCGCTTTTTGCGGTGCGGGGCAAATCCCAGAAGGGGGGATCAGCCCCCCATTTTCGTCGATTTCGCTCAAGGTAGGGGCTTGTTGCGAAACAATCTTAACTGGAGACGGACCTGCGGCCGGATCACCGCCACGGGCCATGCGCCGGGGCCCGCCCCCTGGGCACGACCCGGTAACCGGAGAGCCCGCCCATGGCGGCGGCGGACAGGACGCAGTGCCGGTGATTGAACTGGAAACCCGCCGTGAAACCCGGCACGATCATGGGCGGTGGATGATGAATGGAACGGAACCGGCGAATACCGGAATATGCCCTCGCGCGTTTCCGGCACCAAAAATTACCCGATACGGCCTGCATTAAATGATGAATGGCCCGCGGACATGTCTAGACTTGAAATAATATCTCTTTTGCCGTGGCACGGTTGACAGGGACGGTTTTTTCACAGACATGTCATGCCGTCCGCGCGGGATGCGTTTGGCGCATGGCAGAGTCCATGCCGGCTGAATAAGGCGCGATGGAGGGACCCTGTAGATGTTGTCTTATGCCGTCCGGCGGCTGCTGGAAGCGATCCCGACTTTGCTGGTGATCGTTGCCCTGTCCTTTTTCCTGATGCACTCCGCCCCCGGCGGCCCGTTCGACAGCGAGCGGGTGTTGCCGCCGGAGATCGAGGCCAACCTGAAGGCCGCCTACAATCTGGACAAGCCGGTCTGGCAACAGTTCCTGATCTATCTGGGCAATGCGCTGCAGGGTGATTTCGGCCCCTCCTTCACCTACAAGGATTTCACGGTATCCGAATTGATCGGCACCGGTTTCCCCGTTTCGCTTCGCCTTGGTCTTTCCGCCATTGCCCTGGCCGTGGTGATCGGCTGCACGCTGGGCATCATCGCGGCCATGCGGCAGAATTCAAAGACGGATTATTCCATCATGGGTGTGGCCATGGTGGGCATCACGATCCCGAATTTTGTGATGGCGCCGCTGCTGACCCTGGTTTTCGGCATTTATCTCGGCCTGTTGCCCGTGGCGGGGCTGGGGGATGGGTCGATGCGCCATCTGGTTCTGCCGGTTGTGGCACTGGCCCTGCCGCAGATCGCCATCATCAGCCGCCTGACCCGCGGCGGCATGGTGGAGGTGCTGCGGTCGAACTTCGTGCGCACCGCCCATGCCAAGGGGTTGCCGGAACGCCTGATCATCACCCGGCACACGCTGCGCGCGGCCCTGCTGCCCGTGATCTCCTATCTGGGGCCGGCCGTTGCCGGGCTGGTGACCGGTTCGGTGGTGATCGAGCAGATTTTCGGGCTGCCCGGCATCGGCCGCTATTTTGTGCAGGGTGCCATCAACCGTGACTATACGCTGGTGATGGGCACCGTCATCACCTATGGCAGCCTGATCGTGCTGATGAACCTGCTGGTCGATCTGGTCTATGGCCTGATGGACCCGCGCGTGCGCTACGACTGAGAACTGGAAACCCCCATGGTTCAAGACATCACCGGCAGCGCCACACGGGCGGCCCTGATCGAAAAGGCGGCGGGCGAGGAGGTTCTGGGCCGGTCGCTCTGGCAGGACGCGCGTCGCCGCCTGCTGGCCAACAAGATGGCCGTGGTCAGCATGATCGTGCTGGGCATCATCACCTTGCTGGCGATCTTCGCGGATTTTCTCAGCCCGCATGAATATGACGCGGTCTACTGGGATTATATCGGCGTCGGCCCGACGCTGGAGAACAGCCACTGGTTCGGCACCGATGCCAATGGCCGCGACCTGTTCATCCGCACGCTGTATGGTGCCAAGGTGTCGCTGGCGGTGGGCATCGTCACGACGCTGGTCGCCCTGATCATCGGTGTCGTCTACGGTGCCGTCGCCGGCTATTTCGGTGGTCGCATCGACAGCGTCATGATGCGCATCGTCGACGTGCTCTATTCCATGCCGCTGATGTTCTTCGTGATCATCCTGGTCGTGGTGTTCGGCCGGCACATCATCCTGGTGTTTGCGGCCATCGGCTGTGTCGAATGGCTGACCATGGCGCGTATCGTGCGCGGCCAGACCATGTCCGTGAAGCGCAAGGAATATATCGAGGCGGCCCGCGCCGCCGGCGTGTCCACGCCCAACATCATCCGCCGCCACATCATCCCCAACGTCATTGGCCCGGTCATCGTGTTCGTCACCCTGCTGGTGCCGGTGGTGATCCTGGTGGAAAGCTTCCTGTCCTTCCTGGGCCTGGGCGTGCAGGAGCCGATGACGAGCTGGGGCGTGCTGATTTCCGAAGGGGCCGCCCAGATGGAGAATGCCCCGCACATGCTGATCTTCCCGGCCGTGTTCCTGGCGGTGACGCTGTTCTGCTTCAACTTCATCGGCGACGGGCTGCGCGACGCGCTGGACCCCAAGGACCGCTAAGGGAACGGACAAGATGACCGCAGTTTTGGAAGTCCGCGACCTCCAGGTCCGTTTCGCCACACCCGATGGCGAGGTCAGTGCCGTCAACGGCGTTTCCTTCGATGTAAACGAGGGAGAATGTGTCGGCATCGTCGGTGAGAGTGGTTCCGGCAAGAGCCAGCTTTTCATGTCCGTGATGGGGCTTCTGGCCAAGAACGGCCGGACGCTGGGGTCCGCCCGCTATCGCGGGACCGAACTGGTCGGCATGCCGGTCAAGGAACTGAACAGGATCCGCGGCGACAAGATCGCCATGATCTTCCAGGACAGCATGACCGGCCTGACCCCGCATCTGCGCATCGGCCGCCAGATGACCGAGGTGCTGGTGCAGCACAAGGGCATGAGCAACGCCGACGCCACCAAGCGCGCGCTGGAAATGCTGAACCTTGTGCGGATCCCGGAGGCGGGCCGGCGCCTGACGCAATATCCCCATGAATTGTCGGGCGGCATGCGCCAGCGCATCATGATCGCCATGGCGCTTTTGTGCGAGCCGGAACTGCTGATCGCGGATGAACCGACAACGGCGCTGGACGTGACGGTCCAGGCCCAGATCCTGGACCTGATGGCCGACCTGAAGCGCGTGACCAAGGCCGCCATCGTGCTGATCACCCATGATCTGGGCACCGTCGCCGGCCTGTGCGACAAGGTGCAGGTCATGTACGGTGGCCGGTTCATGGAGACGGGCACCGTGCGGGACATCTTCTATTCCCCCGCCCACCCTTACGCCGCCGGCCTGCTTTCCTCCATGCCGCGCCTGACGGAGGAACGGTCGGAAACGCTCTATGCCATTCCCGGCCAGCCGCCGAACCTGCAGCGCCTGCCCAAGGGCTGCCCGTTCCAGGAACGCTGCGATTTCGTGCATGACCGCTGCGTAAGCGAATTGCCGCTGCTGCGCGAGGTCGGGCCCGGCCATGCCAAGGCCTGCCACCTGGTCAGTCTTCAAAACCCCGTTTCCGATCCGGCCGCCCCGTCGCTGCCGGTCGGCGAATAAGGCACGGAGTATGCACCCCATGTCCAAGGAACTGCTCCGCGTCTCCGACCTGAAGGTCCATTTCCCCATCCGCACCGGCGGCGTCCTGATCGGGCGGTACACGCCGCTGAAGGCCGTGGACGGCGTCTCCTTCGCCCTGGGCGAGGGAGAGACCCTGGGCATCGTGGGCGAGTCCGGCTGTGGCAAATCCACGCTGGGCCGTGCCATCCTGCAGCTCATCAAGCCGACCGACGGACAAGTGCTGTTCATGGGCTCGGAACTGACGGGCGTGGGGGCGGAGGTGATCCGCCAGAAGCGGGAGGACATGCAGATCGTCTTCCAGGACCCGCTGGCCAGCCTGAACCCCCGCATAACCATCGGCGACATCATCGCCGAGCCGCTGACCGTCTTCCGGCCCAAGATGCCCAAGGCCGAGCGCAAGGCCCTGGTCAAGGACATGATGGCCAAGGTCGGCCTGCTGCCGCAGATGATCAACCGCTATCCGCACGAATTCTCCGGCGGGCAGTGCCAGCGCATCGGCATCGCGCGGGCCATGATCCTGAAGCCGAAAATGGTCGTCTGCGACGAGCCCGTGTCCGCCCTGGACGTGTCGATCCAGGCCCAGATCGTCAACCTGCTGATGGATCTGCAAAAGGAGATGGGCCTGTCGCTGCTGTTCATCAGCCACGACCTGTCTGTCGTGCGCCATGTCAGCCACCGCGTCATGGTGCTTTATCTGGGAAAGGTGATGGAGATCGCGGATCGCGACGCCATCTATGCCGCCCCCCTGCACCCCTATACCCAAGCGCTGATTTCCGCCGTGCCGGTGCCGGACCCGGATGTCGAGAAGAACAAGGAGCGGATCGTGCTGGGCGGCGACCTGCCCAGCCCCATGAACCCGCCGTCCGGCTGTGTCTTCCGCACGCGCTGCCCGCGTGCGACGGAAGAATGCGCCAATCTGACACCCAAGCTGGAGGAAAAGGCCCCCGGCCATCAGGTGGCCTGCCACCATTGGGGCCTGCCCGACCGCAAGCTGGTCTGACCCGGCCTGATACGGCGCCACAGCAAAAGGGGACTGCCGGCAGGCCGGTGCCCCCTCCTGAGCAAAACCCTACTGGATGATGATGACCGGGAACATGTTGGCCCGGATGCTCTTGTCCAGTTCGGTATCCATGTCGGCTGCCAGGTCGCGGACCAGGCCCAGCATGGTCTTTTCCCGGCCGGCCAGGGTCACGTCCTCTGCCACCGTGGTGGCGCGGGCGACGGTGGCGGACACGCTGCCGTTATAGCCGCGCGAGGTGCCCTCCACCACGACCTCCACCTGGACCTTGCCCGCATATTTCTGCGACTGGTCCTTGGTGAACCAGCCCCGGATGCCCTTGGTCCGGTCCAGGTCCTCTTCCTTCACCGAGGCGTCGTGGATGATGACGCGGGCCCGGCCCTGCGGACCACCGGCCTTCAACCGGGACGTGGCCCAAAGCCGGACCGAATCCGACGGCGTCAGCGGGATCAGGTGATCCACGTTGGGCGGCTTCATGGGGGGCACATAGGGGCTTTCCACCTCGATGCTGGCCACATCCAGCACGATCGGCTCCCGCGTCGTGAAATCGACACCGGCGGACTGGGCCGCGGCGGGCAGGATGGACAGGAACGGCGTGGCCAGGGCCAGGGTCAGCAGCGAGCGGCGCAGCATGGGGCGGTCCTTGGGAGCGGCAAGGGGGGAAGACAAGGGTCTGAAACGGAAGGTTGCCGCCAGGGCGTGGCGGTTTCATGGCGCCTATCCTGCCTCTTTGGTGGGCAGGCGGGCAAGGCCGGATTAAGCCATCCGCACCGCAAATCCGCCCATCACCGGCGAAGCGATCCTCAGGCCAGCGTGTCGATCAGGCCAACATGTCGATCAGGCCAGCGTGTCGATGGCGCTGCGTTCCATCTCATCCTGGGTGCGGATGGTGGCAAGATTGGCCTGGAAGGCCCGCAGGGCGGTCATCTGGCCGACGCTTTCGCCGACGATATCTACATTCGGCGCGGCGACAAGCCCATCGGCATTGGCGTCGGGGCTGTCCGGCTGATATTCGGGCAGATAGGCCGGCGTGGTTGGTCGTGCGACAACCCGCGTCCCCTGGCCCTGGCCGCCAGGCCCGGCCACACTGGTTTGACTGGCTGTCTGCGGCTGGTAGGGCTGGCTCTGGCCAGGTTGCACGGTGCCGTCGGCTGCGGGAATCGCCCCTGTGCTGCGCAGGTTCGCAACGTTGCCGGCGCTGACGGCCAGACGCTGGGTCTGCGCCAGGGCGCCGGACAGGGCGATATTAATGCCGCCGATGGACATGGGGGAAGGTCCTTGGGGGTCACGCGGATGTTGCCAGCATGACCCGGGCCGCCGGCATCGGCAAGCGCGGGAAAGGATAGGGCTGAAAAGCAACGGCCGGTCCCCGGAAGGGAGACCGGCCGCAGCCCGGACCACATTGATTGAGACGATGGAGAGCGGGCAAAAGCCCGCCCCCGATCAGAACGAGTAGGACAGCGTGGCGACGAAGCGGGAATTGCCCAGCGGGGCGGCATTCTTCACGTCGGTGTCGACATACTTGACGTCCAGGGCGAACGGCTCGAAATCGACCGTCACGCCGACCTGGTAGTCCTGATAGTCTTCCAGCAGGGCGCTGTCGAACTCGTTGAAGCCGATGGCGCCATAGACCGACACGGTGTCGGTCACGGCATAGGCCAAGCCGGTGTTGAAGTACCAGCCGTCACCGCCCTGCGTGCCGTAGAATTCCGGCGACCAGTAGGCGGAGCCAGACAGCGTGAACTTGTCGAGCGCATATTCCAGGTTCAGGCCGAACTCGAAGAAGTCATACTTGGCGGAGCTGTCAGCACCCGGATAGGTGTAGTAGTTGCCGACGATCGAATAGGAGAAATTGTCGATCGTGTTGCCGTAGCCGATATAGACATCCAGCTCGACATCGGCATCGGCGCCGAGATCGACGTTGGAGCCCCAGGCGCCGGCGAAGAAGCCGCTTTCATGACCGACTTCAAGGCCCAACTGGACGGCGGGGTCTTCTTCGGTCTGGCTGTAGCCACGGAACACATAATCGCTGGTCAGGGCGGCCGAGCCGGAGAAGGAGAACGGCCCGTCCTCGGCATGGGCAGCGCCAGCGGCGCCCAGCATGGTGACGGCAACCGCGGTGGAGGCGAGCAACCGGGAGAAACGCATGAACCACTCCTTATGAGGCATTTATATGGTTGGGGTCCGCACGCAGTGCAGCAAATATGATGCCACTTGCTGCGCGAGGCCCTTACAAGGCCGGATTATGAGGGTTTTCAATCGCAGCGCCTAGAACCGGCGCATGCTGCCCTGCAACAATCCCCGGGAGTGTTGCAAAATAAATACGCAGTTGCCCAAGGGTTGCTTAAAAAACCACCAAAAAGTCCATAAAATGACACAAGCCGCCCTGAAAAGGGCGGCTTGTGCAAAAATGACGGTTCGGGAAGCGTCAGATGTAATAGGCGTGCAGCGGAGCGAACCCGTTGAAATTGACCGCAGAATAGGTGGTCGTATAGGCACCGGTCGCCATGATCGTCACCTTGTCGCCAATCTTCAGCGAGGTCGGCAGGCGATATTCCGCCTTTTCATAAAGCACATCGGCACTGTCGCAGGTCGGGCCCGCCAGGATCACGGGCTCGGCCGGGCCGTCACGCTCGCTGCGGATCGGGTACTGGATGGCCTCGTCCATGGTCTCGGCCAGACCGCCGAACTTGCCGATATCCAGATAGACCCAGCGCTTGTCGTCATTGGCCGACTTGCGGGAGATCAGCACCACTTCGGACTGGATGATGCCGGCATTGCCCACCATGCCGCGGCCCGGCTCGATGATGGTTTCCGGCAGGCGATTGCCGAAATGGCGGCGCAGGCTCTCGTTGATGGCCTCGCCATAGGCCTGGCTGGTCGGCACGTCCTTCAGATAGCGCGTCGGGAAGCCACCGCCCATATTGACCATGCGCAGCAGCACACCCTTCTCCTCGCAGCCGCGGAAGATGGCGGCGGCCGTGGACAACGCCACGTCCCACTGCCGCAGGTCGCGCTGCTGGCTGCCGACATGGAACGACACGCCATAGGGCACGACATTCATGCCAGCCGCCTGGATCAGCAGGTCGCGCGCCATATCCGGCTCGCAGCCGAACTTGCGCGACAGGGGCCAGTCAGCCCCCTCGCCGGATGTCAGGATACGGCAGAAGACGCGCGCGCCGGGCGCGTTCTCGGCGATCTTCTCCAGTTCCTCGATGCTGTCGAAGGCGAACAGGTCCACGCCCAGGGCGTGGGCGGTGCGGATATCGCCGGCCTTCTTGATCGTGTTGCCGAAGCTGATCCGGTCGGCCGTGGCACCGGCATCCAGGCAATACTGGATTTCCGGCACGGACGCCGTGTCGAAGCTCGACCCGCGCTCCACCAGCAGGCGCAGAATCTCCGGCGCGGGATTGGCCTTCACCGCATAGAAGATGCGGCTGTCGGGCATGGCACCGGCCAGCTTGCCGAAATTGTCGGCAACGACATCCAAATCCACGACCAGGCAAGGGGTGGCGGGGGTCTGTTCAGCGAAAAAACGGGCGATCTTCTCGGTCATCGGGGACTCCGAGGCGGCATGGCGATGATAATGAAGGGTGAAAGGCTCTCTGCCGGACCCCGACAGGGTCCGGTTCCGCCCAAGCGTGCCGCCTTTCGCGGCCGGCCCAGGCGGGTCAGATACTGGTCATGACGCCAGGGAGAACCGACACCCCATGGCCAGGGGTCCGGTCGGAATGGAAAATGGAAACGAAGGGCACGGCCGGCCCCCCGACAACAACAACATCCATCGTAGCCTCCAATTCGCCGCCTTGTTTAAGGGACGGACGGGGATACGCTTTACGTCGTTGCATAACCCCACCGGGTCGACGGCTCCGTCCCTCTCTTGAAAATGACAGGCGGGACGGGTGTGGGGGCCATAGGCACGTGCGCTGCGATAAGCGGCTATATAGGGCCGAACCCCCGGTGGGCAAAGAAGTTTTTTGTGTCTGGACCGTGAAATTCCGCATAGGACGGGTGACCTGCGCACAAATCAAAATTTTGCCACTTTCCCGCAAGAGTTTGGACACGCGGGCCGGTCAGGTTGGGCCGTGGCAGCGCCGGTACGTTTGAGACACCCCGTGCCGGCGGGATTCCAGGCCCCACCTGTGAAGATCTGCCCGAAACTGTCGATCCCGCCCCGGATCGACGCTATTGCGGCCACCGCACAAGCCCCCGCGGTGGCCGTTTCTTTGCCCGCATTTTGTGCCCCCTTTTTGTCGCCGGTTCTGGCATCGTGGCGCCCTGACCGCCCGTTCCCTGCCAGGAGCCGTATCCTTGACCGAAGGCCAGGCCTCCGCGCCCTCTTCCGATCTGCTCGCCGCGCGCAGCCTCACCTGCCTGCGGGGCGAGCGTGTCGTCTTCACGGCGCTGGATTTCACCCTGCCCGCCGGCGGCGCACTGGTCCTGGTGGGGCCCAACGGCAGCGGCAAGTCCAGCCTGCTGCGCCTGCTGGCCGGTCTGTCGCGCCCCTTTGCCGGCGCCTTGCTGTGGAACGGGGCCGATATCATCCAGGACCCGGACGCCCACCGCGGCCGCCTGCGTTACGCCGGGCATCAGGATGCAGTGAAACCCACCCTGACGGCGCTGGAGAACCTTTCGGTCTGGGCCGGGCTGGACGGGTTGCCCGAACCGGAGGACCGGTCGCGCCAGGCCCTGCGGCGCATGTCCATGGCGCATGTCGCCGACATGCCGGGCCGCTATCTGTCCGCCGGTCAGAAGAAGCGCGTGAATCTGGCCCGGCTGGCCCTGGCGCCGGCAGCACTGGCACCGCTATGGCTGCTGGACGAGCCGGCGACGGCGCTGGACCGCGATTCGATCGACCGTCTGGCCGCCCTGATCGCCGCCCACCGGGCCGATGGCGGGATGGTCGTGCTGTCCACCCATAGCGAGTTGGATGTGCCGGACGCCATCATGCTGGATATGGCCGCGTTCGGCCCCGCTGCTGCGGAGCCGGCGCCATGACAGGGTTCCTGCGGCTGTTGCGCCGTGATCTGCGGCTGGCCCTGCGCCAGGGCGCCGACGCCGCCATGGCCGTGCTGTTCTTCGTGCTGTGCGTCGTGATGTTCCCGTTCGGCATCGGGCCGGAACCGGGCCTGCTGTCGCGCATCGCGCCCGGCGTCATCCTGGTCGCTGCCCTGCTGGCCTCGCTTTTGTCCCTGGACCGGCTGTTCCAGGCGGATATGGATGATGGCTCGCTGGAATTGCTGGCCCTGTCGCTCCTGCCCCTGGAAGGCGTGGCGGCGGCCAAGATCACGGCCCATTGGCTGGTGACGGGTGTGCCGCTGATCCTGGCATCCCCGCTGCTGGCCCTGTTCCTCAATCTGCCGGGGGAAGGCTTTCCGATCCTGCTGGGAACGCTGGCGCTGGTCACGCCGCTTTTGAGCCTGATCGGCGGGATCGGGGCCGGATTGACGCTGGGGGCACGGCGGGGCGGGGTACTGCTGCCGCTGCTGGTGCTGCCCCTCTACATCCCCGCCCTGATCTTCGCTGCCGCCGCCATTGATGCCACCCTGACAGGCCAGACCGCGCGCCCGCACCTGCTGCTGCTGGGCGGATTGCTGGCCGCCGCCCTGCCGCTGGCCCCCTGGGCCGGGGCCGCCGCCTTGCGCGCCGCGCTGGACTGATCGCCCTGGACTGTTCCCCGATCGGGGAACCGGGAAAGACCCATCCACACCTTGGATATAGTCCATTGGCGATTCGCGGCTTGCCCATTCGGGGTAGTTTCCCTTAAATTCCCCTCGCCGGCGCCAGTGCCGGCACCGCGGGCGCCTGATCGTCCGCAAGCAGGTTCCATCCCGGCCATCACAGCCGGGCACAGGGCCGACGGCACTGACGGGGGGTTCAAGGGGTGATCGGCATCTTCAAGCGCAGCCGACAGGTGATCATCGTCGAGGATGATGGCGAGGCGAAGCCCGTCACCTTCGCCGACCGGCACCGGCCGCTGCTGCTGGCCGCCACACTGGCCGTGGCCGTCACCACCTCCATCGGCTGGATCGCCACGACAGTGGCGTTGCACAGCAGCCGCAACAGCATCGCACAGGTCGACCAGGGCGCCCAGGGTCTGGCCCGGCAGCTTGCCGACAGCCGGGAGCATATTTCCCGCATCGCCGGCGAACTTGAAAATGCCAGAGAAGCACTGGGCGCGGCGCTGGAGGAGGAACAGGCCTCCCGCGCGCGGGTGCAGGCAGCATTGGACGTGCTGATCGCCGCCGACAGGTCCGGCAGCAAGCAGACCCCGCGTCAGGTCCTGGCGGCCGTGCGCACCGAACTGGCCCCGCTGCGCATCGGCGTGGCGGAAGGCGGCAGCCATCTGCGCGCCGCGCAGGAATCGTTGCAGATGGTGACCGATGTCAGCCATGACATCGCCGCCCGCCGGGCCCAGGCCGCCATGGCCGCGCTGGCCCTGGCCATCGACGGTCTGGACGCGCCGGCCGATGCGCCGCCCACGCTGGTGCTGGCGGGCCAGGGCCTTGCCCGTACCCTGGCGGAGGCACAGGCCGAATCGCTGCGCAACCGGAGCGAGGCGGAAACGATGCGGGCCGAGCGCGACGCGATGGCCGCGACCCTGGCCGCCGCCGAACAGCGCATGGGCGAGGTGGCGGCCGGCCAGGTGGCCCTGCTGACCCGGCTGGCCGAACATACGGAACTGCGCTCCGGCGCCATCGAGGGCGAGTTGCGCGAGACCGGCATCGATCTGGAACAGGTGCTGACCGCCATGGAGGATGGCACCCCGCGCGGGGTTGGCGGCCCGCTGGTCGGCCTGCCCGATCTGCCCACGGCGGCACTGCCGCCGGAGGCGCGCGTCGCATTGACCCAGCTCGAATCGCGGCTGGAGCGTCAGGCGCGGCTGCGCGCCGTGAAGCATTACCTGCCCCTGACGCCACCGGTGGACAATTTCTACGTCTCCAGCGGTTTCGGCAGCCGGCGCGACCCGTTCACCAATGATTGGGCCTCCCATACCGGCCTGGACCTGGTGGCGCGTGAAGGGTCACCCGTCACCCTGCCCGCCGCCGGCCGCGTCATCCGGGCGGGCTATGATCCCGGATATGGCAACATGGTGGAGGTGGATCATGGTTTCGGCATCCATACCCGCTATGCCCATATGAAGAAGATCAGCGTCAAGCGGGGGAGAATCTGGACCCCGGCCGCGCCCTGGGCACCCTGGGCAGCACCGGCCGCAGTTCCGGTCCCCACCTGCATTACGAGGTGCTGCTGGACGGCAAGCCCGTCAATCCGCTGCGTTTCATGGAACGCGGCCGGCACCTGTGCGAGGGATAGGGACCCGGTCCCGCGCGCCTTCCGGGGTCAGAAACCCGATCCCGGCAGCGCCAGATAGGCCAGCTCGTCGGGCGTACTCTCCCGCCCCAGCATCTTGTTGCGATGGGGAAAGCGGCCATATTGCGCGATCACGGCCAGATGGCGGCAGGCGTAATCCAGCAGCGTCGGGTCGCGCGTGCGGTTGGCGAACAGCCGGACGGCCAGCCGCTGGTCCTCGATCTTCTCTGAATGCTCGAACGGAAGATAGATGAACAGGCGCTGATTGTCGGGCAGCATCAGATCCTGCTCCCGGGCCACGGCATCGGTGGCGACCAGCAGCGCCTGTTCGTCGCTGGCAAAGGCACGGGCGGTACCGCGGAACATGTTGCGCGGCGCCTGGTCCAACAGGATGCAAAGCGCCAGCGTGCCTTCCGGCGTCATCGTCCAATCCGCCAGATCGCCAGCCGAAGCGGCCAGATGGGCGGCCAGCAGGCGCTGTGTCACCAGCACATCGAAATCCGGCCCGCCGCCGAACCATTTTGCCGGCCCCGCCTCGTCGAACCAGAAGCTGAGGACGCCATCGACATCACTGGCCCGCATGCGGCCTTCTCCTCCTGCGCGGCCAGCGGCCGCCTTGTTCTGCCGCTGCCGGCATCATGGTCGGAAAACAACAGATGAGGCCAGCGGCACCGGATGTCCAGCATCCACGCCGATTATTCCGGCATCCGCACCATTCCCGGGCGCCGGTCATGCCTGCCCCGACCCGCTTTCCGCCGCCGCACGGCCGGCGATGCGGCGCGCCAGTTCGGCCAGGCACTCCTCCCGCGTGGGGCGATAGTCGCGGGCGGCCCACCAGCCTTCGACGCCGGCCAGCAGCAGGCCGATATCCGGGCCGGGCGGAATGCCCAGGTCGATCGCGTCGCGCCCCTTCAACGGGAAGGGCACCTGAATCCAGGTCGCCGCATCGGCCAGCGCCTCCAGCAGTTCCACGGCAGGCGTGCGCCGGGAAGCTGCCGACAGCAGCAGCAGGTCGCGGTACAGTTCCGGTCCCAGCTTCTGCAGCGCATGCCGCCGGCTGGTCACGGTCAGATCAGGATGCACATCCACGGTCGGGGCGCACAATGCCAGCAGATGGCTGCGATTGGCGTTGGACAGGCGCAGCCGCTCGGCCACGTCGGTCGCGGCACTCAGGCTCGGGGGCAGCAGGGCGGCCAGATGCGCCATGGGATGCGCCTCCCCCACCAGCCATTCCAGCCGGTCCAGGGCGGCCAGCCGGTCGGTATCCAGCGCCTGCGGCAGGATCTGCGCCACGACGCCGCAACCGGCCATCAGGCGCCAGACCTCCACCACCCGGTCCTGGACCAGGATGCGCGTCACCTCCTGCTGCACCCGCTCTCCCGACAGGGAAGGCAGCAGCGGGGCCAGCGACGCACAGGCGGCCAGGCCGTCGGGGTCGGGCCGGCCCTGGCCGAACCGGCCATGGAACCGGAAGAAGCGCAGGATGCGCAGCACATCCTCCGCGATCCGTTCCCGGGCGGCACCGATGAAGCGCACACGCCCCGCGCGCAGGTCGCGCACGCCGCCGAACGGGTCGTAAAGCTCCCCTTCCGGCGTCAGCGACATGGCATTGAAGGTGAAATCGCGCCGGCCCGCATCGACCAGCCAATCGTCGGTGAAGGCGACGACGGCATGGCGGCCATCGGTCTCCACATCCCGGCGCAGGGTGGTGATCTCGAACGACGCCCCCTCCGTCACGGCTGTCACGGTGCCATGCGCGATGCCCGTGGGCACAACCCGGATGCCGTCCTGGCGCAGCCGCCGCGTCACCTCATCGGGCAGCAGCGGGGTGGCGATGTCGATATCGCTGGCCTGAACGCCCAGCAGCGCATCGCGCACGCAGCCGCCGATGAAGCGCGCCTCCTGCCCCGTGCGCATCAGCGATTGCATGACCCGCCGCGCCGCCGTGCCGGCCATCAGGCCGACGGGGCCGGGGTGGGCGGTCGGCAGGTCCGGCTGTTCCCCCACCCCCTCCATTGCTTCAGCCTTTCAGGCCGAAAAATTCGAGCTGCCAGACCATCTCGCTGTCCGACATGGGATAATGGCTGCCGTCGCGGGCGTTCAGGACGGAGGAAGGCGGGATGTTCGCGATGCGGAGCTGCACCTGGCGGCACAGACGCATGGACAGTTTCGCCTTCCAGCACAGGGCCGTGACGCCGCGTGCGCTCTGTCCGCCAATGATCTTGTCCACCGCCTCCAGCGGGGCGCCGGCCCGCAGGGACAGCGCGCCCAGCACAAAGCCGCGGTCACCCTTCGTCAGCGCCTCGGTGATCATCTCCTCGTCCAGTTTGCCTGCGGCGTGCGCCTTACGCGCGCGGTCCATGGGGCGTTCCTTCGGCTCCTCTTCCTCCGCGGGGTCGGCGATGCCCAGCGGTTCGGCCCCGCCCCGCGCAGGATTGCCGGCATTGGCGCGCTGCTGCACCGCGCTCCGGATGGCGCCGCGCACATCGGCCGGCAGGTCGGTGCGGGTTTCCAGGACCTTCAGCAACTGTTCGCTGACAAAGCCCGCGATGCGCGCCGCGGCCTGGGGCGGCAGGGACGGACGGCGGACCAGCGGGCTGTGCCACGGCTCGAACCTGGGCGCCATGTCGATGATCCGGTCCAGCGTCTCTTCCCGGATCTGGGCGGACTGGTTGCCCAGAAGGGCGGCCACGGCCGCCTCGTTCTGCGTGCGGGCGACAGCCTCGGAAACCGATCCCGACAGGCCGGCCCGTTCCGCGATGGCCACCAGCTTGCCGTCCATGGGCTGACTGCCGATGATCGACAGCAGATCGTCATCGGTCAGCAACGGCGAATGGCGCAGGACCGGGCCGCTGACCGACAGTTCCAGGTCACGGGCCAGTTGCTGGACCAGATGCGGCGGGGCGGCGTCGGTATCCTTCAGCGTTTCGGCCACGACGCGGCGCACGGCGATGGCCTGGTCGCGGGCCAGCGCCTCAACGATGTCCAGCGTCATCCGCTCCAACTGGCCCACACGATCCGCCGTCAGCGATGGCAGCAGCCGGGCGATCTTGCGCGCCAGGCCGCTGCGCACCTCCTCGTCGGGATCGCCGCACAGCAGAAGATCGGCCTGGCGCGGGGTCGAATCGTTGCGGGCGATTTCCCGCCGCACCTCCGCGCTGGCATCGTTGGCCAGGAAGAACAGGATTTCAGGCTGGGTGTCCGCGCGGCTGGCGACCAGCCGCCTGTCCCCCGTGTCCTGGCTGGCGGCCAGCTTCTTCGCCGTCTCATAGTCCAGGGGGATGCGCGAACCTGACATGCCCGAAACCCGCATTGATCGTTCCATCCATCGGACGGTTCGGCCCGACGGCCTACCTGTCCTGCGCCGGTCCCGCCGGCTCGAATCCCGGTGCCAGCGCGCGATGGCCCTTGCCCATGCGCTTGGCAGCATACATTCCCTGGTCGCCCCGGTCGACAAGCCCCTGTGCAGGCTCCCCCGAACCGCCGCGATAGAAGGCGACACCGACGGAGACACCCAGCGGCTTGTCGTGCGTCGCCGACAGGGGCCGCAGGAACTCCGCCGCCTCGCGCAGCAGGCGGTCGGCCACGGCCAGCGCCTGCCCCTGGTCCACGCGGTCGATCCAAAGCACGAACTCGTCCCCGCCCAGCCGGCCCGACAGGTCGCCCGGGCGTGCCAGCCGTCCCAGCAGCTCGCCCACGGCGCGCAGCACGTCATCGCCGGCCCCATGGCCCAACTTGTCGTTGACCGCCTTGAAATTGTCGAGATCGAAATAGAGCAGGGCCGAACCGCCACCCGTCTGCTTGTCCAGCCGCGCCTCCAGCATCTCCATGAAGGTGCGGCGGTTGTAGAGGCCGGTCAGCCCGTCGCGCTCGGAAAGGGTCTTCAGCCGTTCCTGGTAACGGGCCTGGGCCACGGCCACGCCCACCTGGTCGGCGATGGCCTGGACCATGGACAGGTCATCCTCGTTCCAGTCCTGGCCGTCGTCGCGCCAGACCAGCACGGCGCCGTTGACCTCGTGGCGGAAAAGGGTCCGGGTGGCCAGCAGGGTCCAGCCGCCGGCCCGGCTGATGGTAGGCGTCGGCTGTCCGGCCACCTGTTCCAGGAACGGTGCGATGGCCGGGCGGAGCCCTTCCGGCAGCAGGCCCTGGCCGGCTGCGCGGGAGAAGACATCGCCCGTGCGGGCATAGAGCATGGCCCCGCCGGCACCCGTGGCGTTGACGGCCACGCCCACCGCAATCTCCAGCGTCTTGGCCGGGTCCACGTCGTCGCGCGTGGAGGAGACGATATAGCCCAGATATTTCTCGCGCAGGCGGACCTGGGCCAGTTCCATGCCCTTTACGCGCGCTTCGGTAATGTCGCGGCAGGCCCCGCGCGCGCCGATCCAGCCGCCATCCACCCCGATCAGCGGCACGGCGGAGGAGATCAGGCAGGCGGCCTCCCCATCCTTGGCCCGCAACCAGACCTCCGTCCGTTCGATCCCCACGGCCGTATCGAAGGGCAGCGGCTGGTCGGCGAAGTCGGACAGCACGAATTCCGACGGGTGGCGTCCGATCAGGTCATCGGGATGGTAGCCGATGGCCCCCGCCGAGGAGACGAAAACGAATTGCCCGTCCGGCCCCACTTCCCATGCAAAATCGGACGAGACATCGACGAGATCCTTGTAGCGCTGGCGCGACTCGGTCAGGGCATGCCGCAGACGCCGTTCCAGCGTCACATCGCGGCCCAGGCAGGCGACGATGCCCTGGGGCAGCAGCACGGTCGTGAATTCCACCACTCCCGGTCCACTGCCGGTTTCCACAGGCACCGAGCGGCAGGGTTCGTTCAGCGCGCCGCCGGTCCCCACCCAGCGGGCCAGTTCCGTCAGCCAGCCATCATGCCGGCTGGCCATCACCCGCGCCGACTCGTTCCAGGAGCGCACCCGTCCGTCGCCGCAAATGGCCAGCGCCGGGCCGGGCCAGCCATGCATAAGGCCTGCCAGGGCATCCGCACCATCGCCGGGCGGTATCGAACCTTCATCGGGGGGCAAGGCGGCCATGCTCCTGTCAAAGCCCTGGGGGACAACAGCAAGTGGTACTCCACTCCCGCCGCCGGGTCCATCGCACTTGCGGTCCCTGCCGGGCATGATCATCTTAAGGACATGATGAAAGTCGATCACCAAACCATTCCGCCGCCCGCGGGTTCACCGGTTGCCGATCCCTTCGCCCATGTGGACCAATGGGTGTTCGATCTGGACAACACGCTTTATCCCGCCCGATGCAACCTGTTCGCACAGGTCGATGTCCGCATCACGGATTATATCGCGCGCGAACTGGCACTGGACCGGGAGGCGGCACGGGCCCGGCAGAAGGATTATTATCTGCGCCACGGCACATCGCTGCGCGGCATGATGATCCATCACGGCATGGATCCGGCGGCCTTCCTGGATTATGTCCACGATATCGACGTGACGCCGGTGGCCCCCTCGCCCGCCATGGCGGCGGCCCTGCGCGCGCTTCCGGGACGCAAGCTGGTCTTCACCAACGGGTCGGTGCGCCATGCGGAGAATGTGCTGACGCGGTTGGGGGTGGCGGACCAGTTCGACGGCATCTTCGACATCGTCGCCGCCGATTACGTGCCAAAGCCCGATCCTGCGACCTATGCAGCCATGGCCCGCCGCTTCGCGCTGGAACCGTCGCGCGCCGTGATGGTGGAGGATCTGCACCGCAATCTGGGGCCCGCCGCCGAGATGGGGATGACCACCGTCTGGGTGCGCACCGAAAGCGAGTTCTCGCACCCGGAGATGAAGGGAGAGTTCAAGCCGCAGGCCATCCAGCATCCCGGCCCGCATGTGCATCACGTCATCGATGATGTGGAAACCTGGCTGGAGGGGCTGGCGGCGCGCCGGCGCTGATCGCGCGCCCCGCACGGCAGGGGGCTCGGGCGGGGATGGCCGGCGCCCCTGGGGGGGCATGGACCGGCGCCCCCTGGGGGGCATGGACCGGCGCCCCTGGGGGGCATGGGCGCCCTGCGGGCACCCGCGTTGACAGGGCGGATGGGGACGCACAAAGTCCCCGCCGATCTTGAAACCGACGATAGGGACAGCCCCCGCGATGACCAGCCACGCCGATCTCGCCCGTATCATCGACCAGGCCTGGGAAGACCGGGCCAGCCTTGGCTTTTCCACCACGGGCGACGTGCGCGACGCCGTGAACCGGGCCCTGTCGCTGCTGGATGCCGGCGATGCCCGCGTGGCCGCCAAGGTGGACGGCGCCTGGGTCGTCAACCAGTGGCTGAAGAAGGCGGTGCTGCTGTCCTTCCGCCTGAATGACAACAGCATGATCGCCGGCGGCCCCGGCGGCGCCTACTGGTGGGACAAAGTGCCGTCCAAGTTCGAGGGCTGGGACGAGAATGCCTGGCGCCAGGCCGGCTTCCGCGCCGTCCCGGGCAGCGTCGTGCGCCGCAGCGCCTATGTCGCCCCCGGTGTCGTGCTGATGCCCGGCTTCGTCAATGTCGGCGCCTTCGTGGACCAGGGGACCATGGTCGATACCTGGGCTACGGTCGGTTCCTGCGCCCAGATCGGCAAGAACGTGCATCTGTCCGGCGGCGTCGGCATCGGCGGCGTGCTGGAACCGCTGCAGGCCGGCCCCGTGATCATCGAGGATGATTGCTTCATCGGCGCGCGGTCCGAAGTGGTGGAAGGCGTGATCGTGGAACAGGGTGCCGTGCTGTCCATGGGCGTGTTCATCAGCGCCACGACCAAGATCATCGACCGCACCACGGGCGAGGTGTTCGTGGGCCGTGTCCCGGCCTATTCGGTGGTGGTCCCCGGCAGCCTGCCGGGCAAGCCGCTGCCCGACGGCACGCCCGGCCCGTCCCTGTCCTGTGCCGTGATCGTGAAGCGGGTGGATGCCCAGACCCGCTCCAAGACCTCCATCAATGACCTGCTGCGCGACTGATATCCGGTCCCGATGACCTTGTCCGGTCTCCGGGCTCAGATACCGGGCGGGGAGTGCCCCGCCCGCCGCGCATGGAAATCTCGCATCGCCGCCACCACCCAGTCGATGAAGGCCCTTACGGCCGGGCGGCGGAAATGCGGGGCGGGGGCGACCAGATGGTAGGCGTCATGGACCGCCGTCTGCGGATAGGGCCGGACCAGCCGGCCCGCCGCCACGTCGTCGGCCGCCAGGATCGCGTCACCCAGCGCCACCCCCTGCCCCGCCACCGCGGCATCAATGGCGTTTCCCGCATCATAGAAGCGCGGCCCCCGCAGCGGCCCCGCAACCCCGATGCCCGCCGCACGGAACCAGGCATGCCAGGGCATGTCCATCTCCTCCAGCAGCAGGTCGCCGGCCAGCAACCCCACCGGATCGGCCGGCAGCCCGGCCGCCAGACCCGGCGCGCATACGGGGAAATTCTCCACCGCCCATAGAAGCTGCGCCTGCAGACCCGACCAGGGACCATTGCCGTAGCGGATGCCCAGGTCGGCCCCACCCTTGCGGAAATCGGCCGGCGCGCGGGTGGCATCCACCACCACCTCCACCAGCGGGTTGCGGGTGCGGAAATCGCCCAGCCGTGGCACCAGCCAGCGCTGGGCAAAGGACGGCTCGACCGACAGGACCAGACGTGTCCGGCCCGCCTGCGGCGGGGCCGTGCGCAGCAGGCCGGTCGCCGTTTCAAGCAGGTCGAAGGCGGCAACCGCCGCATCGCGATAGACCCGGCCCGCCTCCGTCAGCGACAGGCCGCGATTGTGCCGCGTGAACAGGGCGCAGCCCAGCCAGGACTCCAGATCCCGGACCTGCCGGGACAGGGCCGGATGGGCCACATTCAGTTCCTCCGCCGCGCGCGACAGGCTTTCGTGGCGCGCCGCAGCCTCGAACGCGCGCAGCATGGTCATGGGCGGCAACCGGCGCATGGCGCGACCTTTGCTGTAACGACAAGTTACAGCGACTGTATTGGATCGGTGTTCGACGTCAAGGCGGGAAAGCCCGATCATGCGGGCAGAACCTTCCCCCCCGATCCGGAGTCGCCAGCATGGCCCGCCAGGCACCGCCCCCCACCCGTCCCTTCTGGCCCTTTTCCCTGCTTTTCGGCCTGCTTTCGTGCCGTTTCACGGCTGAAAACCCATGCCACCGGCATTGACAGGGGGGGTGGTTTGCGGCAGTTGAATGGCTCCAGCACCGGGCGGGCAACCGCCCTTGCCATACCTTTTGCCGGGACTGACCAAGATGACCGACGTCGCCAACGCCGACGCCCCCCAGATGCCGCTGCTGTACAACAACCCCGTGCCCGTCAGCGCGGAGCGGCACGCCAATGTCAAGGTGAAGCGCAACCGCAGCTTCGAGTATGCTGCCAATATCCACGCGATCCCGGTGCTGGCCGAGGAGATGCCGCAGCTCCAGAATTTCTATCCGCTGGTGTTCGGCCCCGGTCCGAATGCGGGCGTGATGGCACTGTCGGGCCTGCGCGCGGGTGAAAACCTGTTCGTGGACAAGGATGGCGCCTGGGCCAAGAATGTCCAGGTGCCGGCCTATATCGGCCGCTACCCTTTCCTTCTGGTGGAAATGCCGGAAGACAAGCGCCTCATCCTGATCATGGAAGAGGATGCACGCCTGGTTGGTCCCGATGGCGACATGCCGCTGTTTGAGAATGGCAAGGGCACCAAGGATGGCGAGGACATCCTGAACTATTGCGTGGCCTTCAACAATTCCGCCCGTCAGACCCAGCTTTTCTGCGACGAAGTGCAGAAGCTGGACCTGCTGGTCGACCAGCGCGCCGAGGTGGTGACCCCCGACGGCAAGCGCCTGTCGCTGTCCGGTTTCCGCATCATCGACGAGGCCAAGTTCAACGCCCTGCCAGACGAGGTGTTCCTGGAATGGCGCAAGCGCAACTGGATCGGTCTGGTCTATGCCCATTTCGTGTCGCTGGGCCGCTGGCAGAATCTGGTCGACCGGCTGGGCACCGCGGCCTGACGTGATCAGGCTTCAGGCCTTGAGCGTGCCCGCCTTGTGACGGCGGGTTGGCGGCTGGCAACGGCCCCGCGGCATCACCGCGGGGCCGTTGCTGTTTTCCGGTCGGTTTCCATGCCCCCCGACCCATACGTGAAGATAGATGCCACTGTCACACGCCCACGGTATAGTGCGCGGGATGGGCCCTTCCACCGGGCGGTGCGACCGGACGCAGCAGCCGGGCAGTGCCGCCGGGTCGGTACAGGTGCCCGCATCAGGTCACCAGCGGCAGGTTTTCATCATGAATCTTGAGCTTCGGACCTTCACCATCCGCGACGCGAGCGCCGAGGATGATGAGCATCGGGTCGCCAATTTCCTGCGCACGGTAGAGGTCGAGCGGATCGACACGGCCTATGCCGGTGAGAGCTGGCGTATCCTGGTGCATTACCGCGACCTGCGCCGGAAGGAAGAGCAGGCCCAGATCGAAACCGCGATCCAGGCCGAACTGAACCTTTGGCGCAGTGAGGTCGCCCGCAACCTGGCCGTGGACCGGGAAGAGGTGATGAGCAACCATCTGCTGGCCGAGGTCGCCCGCTACGCGCCCACCACGGAGATCGAGCTGTCGGTCATCGTCAGCAGCCTGGGTGAGGATGCGCACAAGCGCGGGGCCGAGATCGTGCGTGTGGTCCGCCGCACCATGGAAGACCTGACAGGCTGACCGTCCCCTTCCCCGACAGTACCCATGCCGCCCATCCCGGCCTGCGGGGCGTAATGCCGCCCGGCAGGCCGTTTTGCTTGCGGGCCAATTCCTGTCGTGTCCGGGCCACGCCGCCCACCATGCCGGGAACCGGCTTGCCGGCCCAGGCTTTGGCGCCTATAAGAATTGATAATGACTATCATAATCCTTCGCCTTGCGGGATATTCATGACCTCGGCAACCATCCGGGCCTGGTTCCTGATCCATAAATGGACGAGCATCATCTGCACGGCCTTTCTGTTGATGTTGTGCATCACGGGGCTGCCGCTGATCTTCCATGACGAGATCGAGGCGCTGACGGAGGAAAGGCAGGTCCTGGCCGACACCGATGCCGGGCTGAAGACGCTGGACGAGATGATGGCCATCGCGCTGTCCTCCCGTCCCGGCGAGATCGGGCTGTTCATGAGCTTCGACGAGGACCGGCCCGTGGTGAACATCACCACCGGTCCGCGCCCCGATGTCACCGCCAAGGAGATGACCATCCGGTCGTTTGACCAGCGCACGGGCGAACTGGTCGGCATCATCGATGATAGCGGCTTCATGCATTTCCTGCTGCAGCTCCACACCGACATGTTCCTGGGGCTGCCCGGCATGCTGTTCCTGGGTGTGATGGGCATCCTGTTCCTGGTGGCCATCGTGTCGGGTGTGGTGCTTTACGCGCCCTTCATGCGCAAGCTGCCGTTCGGTACGGTGCGGACAACGCGCAGCACACGGCTGAAATGGCTGGATTACCATAATCTGCTGGGCATCGTGTCCCTGGCCTGGGCCCTGGTGGTGGGGCTGACGGGCGTGCTGAACGCCTTCGACACGCCCATCGTCCAGGCATGGCAGCGCGGGCAGCTCGCGGCGCTGACCAGCGCCTATGGCGACCGGGAAGGGGTGGTGACGCGCGACCTGGCCTCCCTGCATGACGCGGTGGAGGCGGCCAAGGCCGCCGTGCCCAACAGCCGGCCGCAATTCGTGGCCTTCCCCGGCACGGCCTATTCCACCCGCCATCATTACGGCGTGTTCCTGCAAGGGGCCACGCCGCTGACCAAGGAACTGCTGACCCCCGCCCTGGTCGATGCCAGTACCGGCGACCTGACGGCCGCCCGGCCCATGCCCTGGTATATGCAAGCGCTGATGCTGTCGCGGCCGCTGCATTTCGGGGATTACGGCGGGCTGCCGCTGAAACTGCTATGGGCGGTGCTGACCCTCTTCACCACGATCGTGCTGGGCAGCGGTCTCTATCTCTGGCTGGGCCGTCGCACCCCCAGCCTGGAAGCCCGCGTGCGGGAGGTGGAGACGGGCGGCATCCAGGCGGCGGGGGCAGCGGAATGAGCCGCGGGACCGGAACCGGGCGTCAAGGCCGGCAATCCCTGGCGGCCATCTTCCTGGCGCCCACCTTGATCGCCATCGCCAGCACCATCGGCCTGATCGCCGCGCTGACGGGCGACGGCCTGCGCGATCTGGTCTCCTGGATCACGCTTGGCATTCCGGTCCTGGTCGTGGCCTGGGCCCTGTGGGCGCGACGGTCCTGATTTGTTCCAGGCAATCGCCACTAAGAAGCGATTGCGATTTCACCCTTGATTAAGGAAGCGGCTTCAACGCCGGAGGAAGAGAATGAAACTCGATCATGCCCTGATTGCCGGTGTCTCCCTGGCGGCATTGCTGGCGGCCGGTCTGCCGGCGCAGGCTCAGCAGGCCGGGGGCGAGGCCTTGTCGGAAATCGTGGTGACCGCGCAGCGCGGGAACCAGACCCAGGTCATCCGCGGCGGCACCGTCGGCGTGCTGGGCGACAAGCCGGCCGGCGATGTACCGTTCGCCATCAAATCCTATGGCTCGGCCCTGATCTTGAACCAGCAGCCGCAGACGCTGGGTCAGGTGCTGGAAAATGACCCGTCGGTGCGCACGGGCTATGCCTTCGGCAATGCCGCCGAACTGTTCATCGTGCGCGGGTTCCCGCTGTTCGGCGATGATATCGCCATCGACGGGATGTACGGCCTGACCCCGCGCCAGTTGATCGCCCCGGAGCTTTACGAGCAGGTGCAGGTGCTGAACGGCGCCAGCGCCTTCCTGAACGGCGCCGCCCCCGGCGGCTCGGGCCTGGGCGGCAACGTCAATCTGGTGCCCAAGCGGGCGGGAGCCCGGCCGCTGGCCCGCGCCACGCTGAACTATACCGGCGACGAACATATAGGCGGCAGCTTCGACATGGCCCGCCGGTTCGGGGAGGGCGACCAGTTCGGCATCCGCATCAACGGCGCCGCCCGCACCGGCGATGTGGCCATCGACGGGGAATTCCGCAGCGCCTATGTGCTGGGCACGGGCCTGGACTGGACGGGGGAGCGTGCGCGCCTTTCCTTCGACCTGGCCTATCAGCGCATGCATGTGCGCAACCTTCGCCCCAAGGTGACCCTGGGCACAAACGCCATCCCCGACGTGCCGAAGGCCGATCACAATTACGGCCAGTCCTGGTCCTACAGCACCCTGCGCGACGTGTTCGGTATCCTGCGCGGTGAATATGACGTGACGGAGAATGTTACGCTGTACGCGGCGGCCGGCGCCCGCGACGGGTCGGAAAAGGGCATCTATGACAGCATCACCGTGACCGATGTGCTGACCGGTGCCGCCAATGGCGGCGGGTCGTACATTCCGCGTACCGACAATAACGAAGCCGCGCAGGCCGGCATCCGGGCCAAGCTGGGCACGGGCGCCATCAGCCACGAGATCAATGCCGGCGGCTCGGCCGTCTGGCAGGTCAACCGCAATGCCTATGATTTCTTCGGCGGCTTTGCCAGCAATCTCTACACCACGCCGGCGGTGGCACAGCCGGCCTCCGCCTTCTCCGGCGGGGATCTGGACGATCCTGATCCCATTTCCCGCACGCGGCTTTACAGCGCCTATATCGCCGACACGCTGGGTGCCTTCGACGACAAGGTGCTGCTGACGCTGGGCATCCGCCACCAGGTCATCCGCACGAAAAGCTATGCCTATGGCACGGGCGTCCAGTCCGGCGAATATGATGAAAGCGCCAACACGCCCGTCGTCGGCCTGGTCGTGAAGCCGGCCGAGGGGCTGTCGCTTTACGCCAACCGCATCCAGGGGCTGGCGCAGGGGCCGACGGCCCCCATCGATGTGCGCGTGGTGAATTCGGGGGAGGTGTTCGCCCCTTACAAGTCCACACAGTATGAAATCGGCGGCAAGTATGATTTCGGCCGCATGGCCGTGTCGCTGGCCCTGTTCCAGACGAAGAAGCCCAGCGCCTTCACCCGGCCGGTCGACGCGGCCAACCCGGCCGGCCCGCTGGTCTTTGCGATGGATGGCGAACAGCGCAACCGCGGCATCGAACTCAGCCTGGATGGGGAGCCGGTGGACGGGCTGCGCCTGATCGGCGGCTTCTCGCTCAGCGATGCGGAGCTGCGCAAGACGGCCGGCGGTGTGAACGAGGGCAATGACGTGATCGGCGTTCCCGATTACACGATCAACGGCAATGTCGAATGGGACCTGCCCTTCATGCCGGCCGTCACGCTGACCGGGCGGGTCGTGCGCACGGGCAGCCAGAAGGTGGATGCGGCCAACACCCTGTCGATCCCCGCCTGGACGCGGTTCGACCTGGGGGCCCGCTATGTGTTCCTGGCGGGCGACCGGCCGGTGACGCTGCGCCTGAACGTCGACAATGTGGCGGACAAGCGGTACTGGGCCTCTTCCTACGACGCCTTCGCCACCACGCTTCTGCAGGGCGCGCCGCGCACGTTCAAGCTGTCGACCACGGTCGATTTCTGATCAGCACCCCTGTCCGGTGGGGGCAGGCCCCCTCACCGGACAGAACCGGAAGATGTCAGGTCATGCCAATCCGCCTTGATACTGGCCGATGGTCAGTATCAAGGCGGATTGGCATTATCGCAATTTGGCATCACCCCTGGGCATAGGCCGCGACGATCGGCAGCCGTGCGGCGCGCAAGGCCGGGAAGAAGCCGCCGATCATGCCCACCACCAGGGCCAGCGTCACCCCCTGCACGGCCAGCGCCGGGGTGAGGGAGAAGCTGAACACGATCTGGGTGAACCCCTCGCCCAGGGTGGATGTGCTGAACCCGTCGAAGAACATCCAGGTCAGCACGGTCCCGATCAGCCCGCCGATGGCCGACAGGACAAGACTTTCCAGCAGGGTGGCGACAAAGCTGGGAAAGCCGCCGAAGCCAAGACAGCGCAGGGTCGCAATCTCCCGCGTCCGCGCAGCGACAGAGCTGTACATGGTGTTGAGCGCCCCGGCCAGCGCCCCCACGGCCATGGCAATGGCCAGCGGCCAGCCAGCACCCCGGATCAGCTTCACGGTGCCCGAGGACTGGCCCGCGAAGAATTCCTGCTCGGATGAGACGGCGAGCTTGAGCCGCGGTTCGTTCGCGACATAATCCTGCAGCACCTTGATGGATTGTGGCGTCTCCAACCGGACCCGGATGGTCTGGAAGCTGTTGCCGCGACGGAACATGCTCTGCACGACGGTGACGTCGGCCCAGATCTCGCTCTCGAACACGGCCCCGTTCATGGCGAAGACGCCCACCACCTTCCAGGTGGTCGGCCCCAGCTTGATCTCCCGCCCCAGTTCGAAACCGGTGAATTCCCGTGCCAGCCCCTCGCCCACCACGATCTCGTTGCTGCCGGGGGAGAACATGCGGCCCTGGGAGAAGGTCAGCCCGTCACGCAGGCCGGGGCCATCCTGGCCGATGCCGCGCAGCGGTATGTTCGCCTTCATGCCGGTGCTGCGCCGGATGCCGTCGACGACGACATAAAGCTCCCCCGACAGGAGCGGGTTGCCATCGGGCTTGCGCACGATACCCGGCGCCTCCCCCACCAGCCGTATCTGCTCCAGCATCACGATGGAATTCAGTTCCTGCTGCGAGCCATCGCGCAACAGGATGGCGATGCCGGGCGACCCGGACCCTTCGATGGTGCGCTGGAACCCGGCCGCCATGGCCAGGAAGGACAGCAGCACCATCACCACCAGCGCCACGGCCACCACCGTGGACAGCGACAGCCAGAAACGCTGCGGCAGGCTTTTCAGATTGATGGTCGAAACGGCGACGATCTGGTTCAGGATACGCATCGGTGTCCCCCCGCCCTCACGACCGCCCCGGGGCGGTTGAGGATATTCACTGCCGCCCCAGGGCGGTGACGATATTCAGCCGCAGGGCGGTCCAGGCCGGAATGATGCCCGTGACCAGCCCCAGCAGCAGCATGATGCCCAGGCCCAGCGCGATGTAGGGCGGGCTGAGCGCCAGGCCGGGAAAGCCGATGACCGGCTTCAGCATGGCCAGCAGGAAAGCCGCCAGGGCCAGGGCCGGTAGCGCGCCCAGCGCCGACAACAGCAGGCTTTCCCCCAGCACCAGCTTGAAGATGCGGCGGGAGGGGAAGCCCAGCGTCTTCATGACCCCGATCTCCTTCGTCCGCTCGCGCACGGCCATGGCCATGGTATTGCCCACGATCATCAGGATCGTGAAGAAGGCCGCCCCGACCACCAGCGTGATGATCAGCGTGATATTGCCCAACTGGCCGATGAACGCCTCGTTGAAGGCTTTCTCCGTGTCTGTCGCGGTTTCGGCCGGGGAATTGGCGAACATGGCGTCGATGGTCTGCGCCACCTTGGTGTTCAGCGCCTTGTCCGTGGTTTCCATGACGATCCAGCCGGCCGTATCCTGGCCGAATGTCACCGACTCGTTGAAATAGGTGTGGTGGAACAGGGCATAGTTCGTATCCGCCTCCTCCCGCGCCGGCTCCATGATACCGGCGATGGTGAAGTCCCAGGACTGCTCACCCGTGCTCTTGTTGGTATAGATGTTGGATTTCAGCGGGATGCGGTCCCCCACCTTCCAGCCGTTATTTTCCGCCAGCTTGCGCCCCACCAGCAGGCCCGTGCGATCGGCCAGGAAGGCCGCCCGCTCGTCCGCCGTCAGGGCGATGTCGCTGGCATAGATGTCCAGATAGCTTTCCGGATCGATGGCGAAGGTCATCACCAGGTTCCTGGGGTCCTGGTAATAGCCCCCGAACCAATTGGCGAAACTGGCCCGCGCCACGCCGTCCACGGCGCGGATGCGGTTGACATAGGCGATGGGCATGGGCTGGGTGAAGTTGATCTTGTTCACCGTGACCAGCCGGTTTTCCCCGGCACTGCTGCCGATACTGTTGAAGCCGTTCTGCACGCCGGCCAGCATGCCGAAGATCAGGAAGGCGAAGAAAATCGCCACGATCATCAGCGCGGCCCGCAGCTTGCGGCTGAACAGGTTGGCCAGGATCAGGCTGAAATCGGTCATGCCACGCCCTCCTGCTCCACGAAGCGGCCCTTGTCCAGATGCAGGACGCGGTTGGCGTGGCGCGCCGCCTCCGGATCATGGGTGACCATGATGATGGTCTTGCCCAGCTCGCGGTTCAGCAACTGGAGCATGCCCAGAATCTCGTCCGCCGTCTTGCGGTCCAGATCGCCCGTCGGTTCATCGCAGAGCAGAAGCTTGGGGTCGGCCACGATGGCGCGCGCGATGGCGACGCGCTGCTGTTGCCCGCCCGACATCTCCCGCGGGAAATGCCGGGCGCGTTCCGCCAGGCCCACGATCTTCAGTGCCGTTTCCACCCGTCGCCGGCGCTCCCCCGCACCCAGCCGGGTCAGCAGCAGGGGCAGTTCCACATTGCGCGCCGCGTTCAGGGCCGGCATCAGGTTGTAGAACTGGAAGATGAAGCCGACATTGGCTGCGCGCCAGGCCGACAATTGCCCCTCGCCCATCTGATCCAGGCGCTGCCCGGCGAAATCGATGGACCCGGCGGTGGGCTTGTCGATACCGCCCAGCAGGTTCAGAAGTGTCGTCTTGCCCGACCCGCTGGGGCCCATGATGGCGATGAAATCCCCCTCCTCGATCTGCATGTCCAGCCGGTCGAAGATGGTGATGGTTTCCTTGCCCTTGACGAAACGCTTGGCGCCGCCCGTGATGGTGATCAGTGCCGTCATGTACGCTCTCCCCCCAATCGCCATCCCGAGGGGACAGCGGCCGCCAAGTTGAAAATGCTTCAATCGGACGATCTGGCGTCCAGGAACGTGACCTTGGCCCCCATGTCGGGCAGGACGCGGGCGTCACGCTGATCCAGGGCGATGCGCACCTTGATGGTCGCCTTGTCGCGGTTGGCGCGCGGCACCACGGCGATCACGCTGGCCGCGATCTTCCAGTCCGGATAGGCATCAAGCACGGCTTCCACCTTCTGGCCCGGCCGGACGCGGCCGATATTGGCCTCATTCACATCCACCTCGACCTCCAGGCTGGTCATGTCCACCAGCGTGCAGACGCCGGTACGGGTGAAGCCGCCCGACGACATGGGGGAGATGATCTCTCCCGGCTGCGCGTTCTTGTCGATCACGACGCCGTCGAACGGGGCCCGCACGACATGCCTGTCCACGGTTTCCGCCTGACGGGCCACGGAAATGCGCGCCACCTCCATCTCTGCGCGGGCGCCTTTCAGTTGGGCGCGCAATGTTTCCGCCCGGGCCTGGGCGCGCGTCAGTTCCGCTTCCGAGGCGTTGGAAGCCCGGGAAAGGGAGGAGGTGCGCTGCAACACCCGCTCCGCGTCGCGCAGGTCGGCGGACAGCCCCTCCGCCTGGGCCTGGGCGGCGGCCACGCGGGCCTTGGCCAGGTCCAGGTCGATCACGGCCAGGGTCGCGTCCAGCCGCGCCAGTTCCTGGCCCCTGGTCACCACCATGCCCTCATCCACCAGCACATCCTGCACCCGGCCCGTCAGTTCCGCCGACACGGTCGCCGTGCGCCGGGCCACGATATAGCCCGACGCCACCAGCGAGCCGGCCGGCCGCGCCGGGGCGGCGTTGGCGGTGCCAGCGGCGCTGGCGGCAGAGGGCGCCTGCACCGCTGCGCCATTGGCCCCGGAGGCAGCCGGACCGGAAGCCGCCGGCCCGGTTTCCCCCAGAAGGCGGGCGCCAACGACCCCACCCACGACGCCCAGCACCAGCAAGCCCGCCACGCCCGCCACACGGACCCAGCCGCTGGTTCCCTGCGCCGGCATGGCCGGGTCCTCCCGGCGGTCGATCTTCAGCGAGTGCAGCAGGTCCCGTTTATTGTCCATCACGACCGTCCAACCATTTTCATTCCCGCCCGCGCCATGCCTGCGGCGCCGGCCTGTTGCCGGGTTCGTCCCGCTTTCCGCCGACCGGCGGAAGCGACCCGGACCGGAAATAGGGTGGATGCGAAACTTGTGAAGGGAGCAACATGCATCGGTCGGCCCGGATGAAACGCGCCGCCTCACGCGGGGTCCACCCGTACCGTCAACCGATCACATCTCCGCCCCCCGGCGGCGCCCACCCTATCATGGTTAGCGTCCGGAACCAAAAGAGAACATGCCCACCAGGCGGACAGGGGCGGAAACCAAGGGAGAAGAAGGGAGGTGCGCCACGGGCCGGGGGTCAGGCACTGACCTTGATCGTGTAATGGACCAGCGAATCGGCGCCGCCCGTCACCTGATCGTACAGGGTCCGGGCACCGGCATTATTCTCCCACGTCGTCCAGTAGACGCGGGCCCACTGGTTGGCATGTGCCAGTTCGACGATCCGGTCCAGCATGGCCCGGCCGATCCCGCGCCGCCGGTATTCGGGCGCGATGAACATATCTTCCAGATAGCAGAACGGGTGCAGCGACCAGGTATTGTCGTGCAGGATCAGGTGGCAGAAGCCGATACCCCGCCCATCGGCATCACGGGCGATGAGGCCGCGCATGGCGGATGTCGGGTCCAGCATGCGGGCCCAGATGATGTCGGTGGTCAGCGGGGTGACATTGACGGTGTAGCGGGTCAGATATTGTGCCCAATGGCGGCGCCAATCAGCCTCATCCTCCGGGGCGGGTGGGGCGATGGTGAAATCCGCCATGGCCGCTTCCTCCATTGTTAACCCTTAAATCCCCCCAACGATACCTGTCCACCATATCCTTGTCCAATCCCATCACCCGTCATGGATGTAATGGATGACAGATGAACATCCTGAAGGATCAGGGCGGGGGCGGCGCCACATCCATGGCCAGTGTCATTCCATCCATACGCCCGGAAAAGGCCAGCCCATGCCGCACGGCCCAAAGCCGTCCGGCATGGGCCAGCGGCACGACGGCCGTCTGCGCATGGGCCAGAAGCGCGACGCGGCGGCGATAGGCGGGCAGCAGGGGATCATCGGGCGGCAGCGTCATCAGCCGGGCGACCAGCGCATCCATTTCCGCGTCACGGAACTGCCCGCGATTATAGCCGCCCCGGCCGGCGGCTTCGTCCGGGCTGGCCAGCAGGTCGCGCACCAGGGTGGTGAAATCGCCGCTGAACAGGTTGGCGGACCCGATGAAAAGCTGGAAATCCCCGGCAGCCGCCCGGCTGATCAACTCCGCCTCCGACAGGGTGTGGAGGATGACACGAATGCCGATCTGCTGAAGATAGCGCGCCACGGCCGTGCCCAGCCGCGCAGCATGGTCCAGCGTCGCCAGGCTGAGCGTGAACCCGTCGGTGAATCCCGCCTCCCGCATCAACCGCCGGGCGGCGTCGGGATCATAGGGATCGTCGGAAAGGTCCGGCTGGTGGCCCGCCATGCCGGTCGGCACCAGTTGCGACGTGGGCTTCGCCCCGTTCACCATGGTGCGCCGGGCCAGCGTCCCGCGATCGATGGCCAGGGATATGGCGCGCCGAACGCGGGCATCGGCCAGGGGATTGCGCCCCTGCACATCCATGGCCGCGGAACGCTGGTTCATCTGGATCATGAACACGCGGTAGATCGGGCCTGCCACGATCTCCAGATTGGGACGGCCCTGCAGATAGGCCAGGCTTTCGGCCGGAACCATGTCGATCAGGTCGACCTCGCCCACGACAAGCGCGCGGGCGCGGCGGCCGGCATCGCCGATCCGCAGCATCACGACCCGACCCCAGGCGGGCACCCCATGCCAATGGCCGGGAAACCGCACCATGACCAGATGGGTGTCGGCCTGATACTGCACCAGCCGGTAGGGCCCGGTGCCGTTGGCATCCGGCGGGCCGTCCGGCACCGGGCCCGGGGTTCCCTCCACCCCGGCACAGCCGGCCGGGTCGAAGCGTCCCGCCCAGCCGGAGGGCGCCTGGACGATCCACAGGCCCACCATCTGCCCCGGCACATCGGCGAAGGGTGCCAGGGGGTGGATCGCCACCTTGTCGGCCCCCACAGCCTCCACCATGGCGAACTGGCGCACCGTGGTCGCCAGGACCGACCCCGGCGTGGCCAGGATACGGCAAAGGCTGTAGACGACATCGCCGGCCCGCAGGACCCCGCCACGATGGAACAGCACACCGGGCCTGAGCTCGAACAGCCACGCCCCATCGGGCCGCCGGCTCCAGCCCGTCGCCAGGGACGGTACCAGACCCAGATCGGGCCGTCGCGCCACCAGTCCTTCGTAAAGGTGGGACAGCAGGGTGCGGGTCGACAGGCTGTTGACCGCATAGGGGGCATAGGTCACCCCCAGACTGTCCAGCCCGATACGCAGTTCCGGCCCATCCGGCGCCTCTGCCCGCACCATCGGCGCCGGCACCGCCAGCATCAGCAGCAGGACCAGCCAGGGGAGGAAACCGGCCGGCCGGCCGGCCCGGCCCCTCATCCGCGGGGCGCCAACGGGATCAGATAACGGACATAGCCGTCAGCCCCACCCGCCACCTTGTCATAGAGCGCCCGGGCCTGATGGTTGTCATGCTCGGTATTCCAGTAGAGCCGGCCCCACCCGGCCGCCGCGCCCATTTCACGCAGATGGCTGATCAATGCCCGGCCCACGCCGCGCCCGCGGCACGGCCCGGCCGTGAACAGATCCTCCAGATAGCAGACCAGCCGGACCGACCAGGTGTGCGGATGCAGGACGTAATGGCAAAGGCCCAGCAGGCTGCCATCCGGCCCCACCGCCACCAGTCCGCTTACCGGCGAGCCCGGGTCCAGCAGCCGGTGCCACAGGGTCTGCGTCACCTCCGCCGGCACCGTCACCCGGTAGAAGGCGCAATATTCATCCCAGAGGATGCGCCATGCATCACGATCCCCAGGCCCGACCGCACGCACGGTCACTCCGCCCGCCGTCAAATTCCATGCTCCCCCAAAACCGTAACGGCGTCCCCCGACGCCGCTTCGGGTATCGCACTCCCCATGGTTTCTGTCCATGCGGCGTAAGGCGGCGGGGATGATTATCACAAAATCTCAATCGCCAGCCCCCCATCCATGGCCTCTGACACGCGCCGCAGGGCGCGTGGCGGCCCTCGCCGTCCTATCGGTCCCCGGCGGGCTGTAATCACCGCGAGCGGGCATAATACTATTTTGCGGTAACCAGAACCTTTAGGTTCTGGTTACCGCCCTCATTCGCAGGCGCCAACATTCGTTGGCTTGGCTGCGCCGCACGAGCGGCGCGGCGGCAGTCGCCGCCGCACCAACGTGCGATGAATTCTACTCATCGCACGTTGGCATAACCCCCGGCGGGAAAAGGATTTGTCCGGTCCGGTCACCCTTGTCAGACACCCGCCGCCTGTGGCACAGCTTTGACGGCCGTGGACCGGCCGTCCGGGGCGTGACGGAAGGCCATGGGCAGCGGGATCGGAACAGCGGATGCGGACTCTCTTTCACCACCCCCTTTCCCCCTTTTCCCGCAAGGTGCGGGTGGCACTGGCGGAAAAGCGCCTGGATTTCGACCTGCTCCCGGAAAAGCCCTGGGAACGGCGGGAAGCCTTCATGATGCTGAACCCCGCCGGAGAGGTGCCGGTGCTGGTGGAGGATGACGGCACCGTGATCGCCGATCAGATCGCCATCTGCGAATATCTTGAGGATGCCTATCCGGGGCACAGCCTGCTGGGCCGCGACGTGCCGCAGCGTGCAGAGGTGCGGCGGCTGGCCGCCTGGTTCGACGTGAAGTTCAAGGCGGAGGTCACCGACCTGCTGGTAGGCGAGAAGCTGTTCAAACGCTTTTCCGGCCAGGGCACGCCGCATGCCCAGTCGATCCGCGCCGGCCTGGCCAACATCCATTATCACCTGGACTATATCGGCTGGCTGGCCGAACGGCGGAAATGGCTGGCGGGGGACGATTTCTCCTGGGCCGACATCGCGGCGGCGGCCCAGCTTTCGTCCATCGACTATCTGGGCGACGTGCCGTGGGACGACCATCCCGACGCCAAGGATTTCTACGCGCGCGTGAAAAGCCGGCCCAGCTTCCGCCCGCTGCTGGCCGATCACCAGCCGGGCCTGGCGCCGCCCAAGCATTACGCCGATCTCGATTTCTGATCCTTTCCGCATTTCGGTCGCAATTCGGCCAAACGTGCTGTGACATGATACGTCCCAGGGGTGCCCCGCCCAAGAGGGCGCCCAGCACGGAAATACGGAGAAAAATCATGCGCCGGCTCATGGGTCCCCTTACCGCCGCCGCCCTTCTCGCCCTGCCGCTGGCCGCGATGCCGGCGACCGCCATGGCCCAGACCATCGTACCGCCCGTCACCGACAGCGTGTCGCTGAACCTGTCCGTGGAAGATTGGGTGAAGACCGAGACGGCCCTGGTCACCCTGGTGGTCGATGTCGCCGGCAGCGGCGAGGGCACCAACCTGCGCGGTGACATCCTGAAGGCCGTCGCCGGCGTGGCCGACCGGGCCGAGTGGCGCTTCATCGCCATGGACAAGCAGAATGACAGCGCCGGGCTGGACCGCTGGCAGGCCCTGCTGCAGGCACGCCTGCCGGAGAGCCAGCTTCCGGCCCTCAATGACCGTACCAAGAAGGCCAGCCGCAGCGGCCTGCAGGTGCGCGTCGGCTCCGTGGCCTTCGACCCGACCCTGGCGGAAACGGAAACGACGCGGGCGGCCCTGCGCGACCGGCTCTATGCCCAGGTCAATGGCGAATTGAAGCGGCTGAACACGGCCTTCCCCGGCCGCAATTACCGCGTGGCCGGCATCGACTTCTTCGAACAGTCCGTGCCGCGGGCCGTCATGGTCACCGGCGCGCGCAAGCAGATGATGGAAGCCGCGGCGGCCCCCATGGCCGACGCCCAGCCCGGCGTGCAGGACAAGCTGGTGGTTGGCGCCCGCGTGACGCTGTCGGCCTTCGCCACCCCGCCGAACTGATATCATTCCCGTCGGGCCGGCACCGGAACGGGCCGACTCCTTGCACGGAAAAGGGCCGCGGGATCACCTCCCACGGCCCTTGCCTATTCCCGCCGGTTCGGCCCGGCGATTGAGAGCGGTGATCAGAACCAATTGGTTCTGATCACCGTAAAATAGTATCAGTTCACGCGCGAACCGACGCCCAGCAGGCCGCGATTCTCCAGCAGCGCATCGACCTTCGGCGCGCGGCCGCGGAACGCGACATAGGCATCCATCGGATCCACCGCACCGCCGGCGCTGTAGATGTTCTCGTACAACTTCTGGGCCAGCTTCGGATCGAAGATGTTCCCCGCCTCCTTGAAGGCGTTGAAGCCGTCGGCGTCCAGCACCTCGGCCCACATATAGCTGTAATAGCCGGCCGAATAGCCGTCGCCGGAGAAGATATGGCTGAAATGCGGGCTGCGGTGGCGCATGACGATTTCCTTCGGCATGCCCAGCTTGTCCAGCGTTTCCCGCTCGAACGTGTCCGGGTTCAGCCCCTTGGCATCGGTCAGGCTGTGATAGGCCAGGTCAACCAGCGCCGAGGAGGTATAGGACACGGTCGCGAAACCCTGATTGAAGGTCTGCGTGGCCAGGATCTTGTCCAGCAACTCCTTCGGGATGGGCTCGCCCGTCTTGTAATGGACGGCGAAGCGCTGCAGCACCTCCGGCTGGGAAATCCAGTGTTCCAGGATCTGGCTCGGGAACTCCACGAAATCGCGCAGGACCGAGGTGCCGGAGAACATCGGATAGGTCACATTCGACAGCATGCCGTGCAGGCCGTGGCCGAATTCATGGAACAGGGTCGTCGCATCGTCGAAGGACAGCAGCGTCGGCTCCCCTTCCGCCGCCTTGGCAAAGTTGTTGTTGTTGATCACCACGGGCGTGACGGTGCCCGACAGCCTTTCCTGATCGCGGAAGGACGACATCCAGGCGCCGCTGCGCTTGGACGGGCGGGCGAAATTGTCGCTGTAGAACACGGCGACATGCTGGCCCTTGCGGTCCTTGACCTCGTACACCCGGACATCGGGATGGTAACGCGGCGCGTCCTTCATCTCGGTGAAGGTGACGCCGAACAGCTGGGTGGCCGTGTAGAAGACGGCCTCCATCATCTTGTCGAGCTGGAAGTAGGGCTTGATCTGCTCCTCATCCAGGTCGTACTTCGCCTTGCGGACCTTCTCCGCGTAATAATACCAGTCCCACGGCTCGATCGTGATGTTCTGGCCTTCCGCAGCGGCCAGCTTCTGCATCTCGTCGCGTTCCTCCGCGGCGCGAATCTTGGCCGGTTCCCAGACCTGCAGCAGCAGGTCGCTGACGGCCTGCGGGGTCTTGGCCATCGTGTCGGCCAGCTTGTATTCGGCGAAGGTCTTGTAGCCCAGCAGGTTCGCGCGCTCGATACGGAGTTGCACGATCTCCGTGATGATGGCGTTGTTGTCGTGCTCGTCGCCATTGTCGCCGCGGGCGATCCAGGCCTTCCACGCCTGCTCGCGCAGGGGCCGGTTGGCGGAGAAGGTCAGGAACGGCTCGATCGAGGAGCGCGACAGGGTGACGACATACTTGCCGTCATCGCCGCGATCCTTGGCGGCCTGGGCCGCGGCAGCCACGAAGAAGTCGGGCAGGCCGACCAGTTCGTCCTTGCTGGACAGGACCAGCTTGTATTCCTTCTCGTCGGCCAGGACGTTCTGGGAAAACTGCGTGGACAGCACGGCCAGGCGCTGCAGGACGGCGGCCATCCGCTCGCGGTCCTGGCCTTCCAACTGGGCGCCCGCGCGCACGAAATCCAGGTGGTAGCGTTCCAGCACCCGGCGCTGTTCGGCGGTGACCTTCAGCTTCTCGCGCTGGGCGTACAGCGTGTCGATGCGCTTGAACAGGGCCGCATTCAGGTTGATGGCGTTGCTGTGGTCGGCCAGCAGCGGCGCCATGTCGCGCTGAAGCGCCTGCAGCTCGTCATTCGTGTTGGAGGCGGTCAGGTTGAAGAACACCCGCGACACATCGCCCAGCAACCGGCCGCTTTTTTCCAAAGCATCGATGGTGTTGGCGAAGGTGGGGGCCTGCCGGTTGTCGGTGATGGCCTTGATCTCGGCCAGATGGTCGGCCATCCCCTTGTCGAAGGCGGGCCGGAAATGCGCGGGCTTGATCGCGTCGAACGGCGGCACGCCGAACGGGGTCTTCCATTCCTGGAAGAAGGGATTCTCGCTGGTCACCTTGGTCTCCGCCTGCGCCACCTGCACCGGGGCGTCCGCCGCCATCACGGTCATGGGGGCGACAGCGCCCACCATGGCCAGGATCAGGGCCGAGGCCCCGTTCTTCAACACCGTCTTCACCACATGTCCCCATTTTTGCCAGGGTTCGTCCGAAACTACATGGGTCCGATATGGCGTGTGCCAAGACAAGGGGCGAAACAGTTCTGTTACAATATCCGCACCGTCGCTAATAAGTCCCGGTGATCGCAACCGATCACCGGTCTCTGGTATAAGCTGCCAGCCGACCCGAAGGACCGTCCGCCCCACCCTGCCGGAGTCATGATGCACGACAACGCCCATTCTGTTCCCCGCCTGGCCGACCTGGACATGAAGGGGCACCGCTTCGCCGAGAAAGCCGCCTATCAGAAGGAACTGGCGGCGTTGCAGGAGAAAATCCTGCATGTGCAGCAGGCCTACTGGCATGCCAAGCGGCGGGCCATCATCGTGTTCGAGGGGTGGGACGCCGCGGGCAAGGGGGGCGCCATCCGCCGCCTGACCGAGAACCTGGACCCGCGCGGCGCGCATGTCTGGCCCATCGCGGCCCCCACGGCGGCCGAACAGGGCCGGCATTACCTATGGCGCTTCTGGCAGCGCCTGCCCGAACCGGGAACCTTCGCCATCTTCGACCGCTCCTGGTACGGGCGCGTCCTGGTGGAGCGGGTCGAAGGCTTTGCCAAGCCCCATGAATGGCGCCGCGCCTATGACGAGATCAACGAGTTCGAGCGGCTGCTGAGCGATGACGGGGTGCGGATCGTCAAGCTGTTCCTGCATGTCAGCGAGGCCGAGCAGCTTGAACGGTTCAGGGAACGGCTCGGCAATCCCTACAAGCGCTGGAAGCTGACGGCGGAGGATTTGCGCAACCGCGACCGGCGGGCCGACTATGAACAGGCCATCGATGACATGTTCACCCATACCAGCACGGGCATCGCCCCCTGGGTGGCCATCCCCGCCGATGCCAAATGGTATGCCAGGGTGGCCGTGCTGCGGCATGTGGTGGAGGTGTTGTCACAAGGCATCGACATCACTCCGCCTCCGCTGGACCCGGCCGTGAAGGCGGCGGCGGAAAAGCTGTTGCGGAAGTGACGCCTCACCCCGCGCTCAGGACCGTTTCTGGGGGGTGGCGTCGGCGGCACGGCGCGTCTTCTGCCAGGCATCCAGGGTGCGGCGCAGGTTGGCCGCCGCCTCGCGCTGCAAGGCGGTGCGGTCCGCCGCATCGCTGTTGAAGGCGCCTTCCAGCTCCTCCTGCTCCGCCAGGCAGGCCTCATAGGAAAGCAGGGCGTCACGGTCCTTGTCGATCCGGTCGGCCTCGCCGATGGCAATGCCGCCATCGATCTTCGGAAGCGTGCAGGGCCCGGCCAGCACAGGCGTTGCCGCCAGCGAAAAGGCGAACAGCAGCAGGGCGGGGGCGGATCGACGACAGGGCATGAGAAACCAGCCTGGTTGCATGCGGCCAAAAGGCCGAGCACCTGAGACTCGCACGAAACAACCCTGACCGACAGGGGTACAAAAGGCTAGGTCGCGGAAGCTTTACAACCGATCAGCGAAGGAACAGGCCAGCGCCACCGGCGCATCGGACACCGGGGGCCGCACATAGGAGTGCCCATCGGGGGGGGATCAATCGGGAACGATGAGGGGATGCCGCAGCATCGCGCTCAGGCAGGCGCCGTCCCTGCGGCACGCAGGACAAGGGCCAGACCGGCGGCCGTGGCCTCCGCCGTCCGGGGGATGATCTCCATCCGGCCAGCCGCCGCGCGCAGGGTCGCGGCGTCGGCCGGACCCGGCAGGTCGGCCAGCACCACGTCCCAGGCGTTCGGCGCCTGCCGCAAGGCCTGGGCAGCCTTGGCAACGCTGGTCACCAGCGTCACCTCGCAGCCATAGCCGTCCAGTTCCAGCACCAGCGGATCGGCATCGGCGGCGGTCGATACCATCAGCACCCGCACCGCCGCCGCCCGGCTGCTGGACGGAATGCGCTCGGCCAGGGTCATGGCCTGACGGCCGGCCTGCAGGATGCGGGTGGCGAATTCGCGCGACGGGCCTTCCGGCAGGTCGGCTTCCAGGAAGGTGGCGAAGCCCAGCAGGGCGTTCAGCGCATTGACCAGATCATGGCGCAGCCCGCGCGGCAGACCGTTGGCATCCAGCGGCGGGGATACGGCCGGTGCAGCGGGGGCGCGGTCGTCAGCGGGCAAGGCCAAGCTCCACGGCGCGCATGGCGGCCTGGGTGCGGTTCTTGGCACCCAGCTTGCGGCAAAGGCCACGGATATGCAGCTTGACGGTCACCTCTTCCAGGTCCAGCGCGCGGGCGATCTCCTTGTTGGACTGGCCCTTCAGCAGGAAGTCCAGCACCTCCCGCTCGCGTCGGGTGAAGGTACTGTTCAGCGCGTTGCTGTCGGCCATGGCGCTTTCCGGCAGATTGTCCGGCATGAACACCTCGCCGCCCGCCATGCGCTGCACGGCCTGCAGAAGCACCGAACCGGGCAGCGTCTTGGGCAGGAAGCCGATGGCGCCATGGGCCATGGCCAGGCGGATATCCTCGTTCTTGGCCTCGCCCGACATCAGGGCGATCTTCAGGGACGGATAGCGCTCCCGCAGTCGGACCAGACCGTTCAGGCCGTTCATCCCCGGCATCCGCAGGTCCAGCAGCAGGATATCGAACGGCTGCCCGTCATCCAGCACCTTCAGCGCTTCGCTGACCGTGCCCACCCCCTGGACAAAAGTGCCCGGCGCTTCCCGTTCGAAATGGGAACGCAGGGCGTCGCGTAAGAGATCGTGGTCGTCGGCGATCAGCAGGCGCATGGTCTTGTTGCCCAAAAAGTAAGCCATTTAAACGCTATATTACAGCAACAGGCGATTGCGCATAGTCTCCCGTTGCCATGAGGCGCACTTATCCGGCGGGAACAGGTGGTGATCCGGCTGCGACAGGGTGGAACAGGGCTTACCCACTCTTTTGCTTTGACTTGCACAGGCTGCTGGGCTATCGATGACCACGGTAGAAGGTTAAGGCCGGATACGGGGCGCCCCAACGCGCCTGCAGGGTCCGGGCACCGGGCAGGTGTCAGGGCGAATCGCCGGACGGCAGTCCATCTTGGATGGCCATTCGACGCGGCTGTCACCTGGGTATGCCTGTCCGGCATGCTCACACCTCCCCATCCCCTTCTTGATCCCCTCCTTGCAAGTTCGTGCAGACCCTGTGCCACCGGCTACCAGAGCGATTCTCCAAGCGGCCTCCAGGGCCGTGATCCTGCCGCAATCCGGATGCATGCCCGATCCGGCTGCACGCCATGGGACACATCCCACGGGTATCCCCCGTTTCCCCCTCCCCGCAACCGGCCTTCCGGCCGACCGAAGCCAGATCCGATGAATCTCCAGGAACTCAAGGCCAAGACCCCCGCAGAGCTGCTCGCCTTCGCCGAGGAGCTGCAGATCGAGAATGCCGGCACGCTGCGCAAGCAGGACATGATGTTCGCCATTCTGAAGCAGCTTGCCGACAATGATGTGCCGATCTATGGCGAAGGGGTGCTGGAGGTGCTGCCCGATGGGTTCGGCTTCCTGCGCAGCCCGGAAGCCAACTATCTGCCGGGCCCCGACGACATCTATATCTCGCCTTCGCAGGTCAAGCGCTTCGGCCTGCGCACCGGGGATACGGTGGAAGGCCAGATCCGGGCGCCCAAGGACGGGGAGCGGTACTTCGCCCTGCTGAAGGTCAATTCCATCAATTTCGACCACCCGGACAAGGTGCGCCACCGCATCAACTTCGACAACCTGACCCCGCTCTACCCGGACGAGCGGCTGAAGCTGGAGGTCGAGGTCGATAATTCCGGCAAGGGCCGCAAGGACATGACGACCCGCGTCATCGACCTTGTCGCTCCCCTGGGCAAGGGACAGCGCGCCCTGATCGTGGCGCCGCCGCGCACCGGCAAGACGGTGATGCTGCAGAACATCGCCCATTCCATCGCCACCAACCATCCGGAAGTCTATCTGATCGTCCTGCTGATCGATGAGCGTCCGGAAGAAGTAACCGACATGGCCCGCTCGGTCCGGGGCGAGGTCGTATCCTCCACCTTCGACGAGCCGGCCACCCGCCACGTGCAGGTGACGGAGATGGTGCTGGAAAAGGCCAAGCGCCTGGTGGAGCATAAGCGTGACGTGGTCATCCTGCTGGACAGCATCACCCGCCTGGGCCGCGCCTACAACACCGTCGTCCCCTCGTCGGGCAAGGTGCTGACGGGTGGTGTCGATGCCAACGCCCTGCAGCGCCCCAAGCGCTTCTTTGGTGCCGCCCGCAATATCGAGGAAGGTGGGTCGCTGACCATCATCGCCACCGCGCTGATCGATACCGGCAGCCGCATGGACGAGGTGATCTTCGAAGAGTTCAAGGGCACGGGCAACAGCGAAATCGTCCTGGACCGCAAGCTGTCCGACAAGCGCATCTTCCCGTCGCTGGACATCCAGAAGTCCGGCACCCGCAAGGAGGATCTGCTGGTCGATCGCGGGGCGCTGGCCAAGATGTGGATCCTGCGCCGCATCCTGAACCCGATGGGTCCGCAGGACGCCGTCGAATTCCTTGTCGACAAGCTGAAACAGTCCAAGACCAACAACGATTTCTTCGACAGCATGAACCAGTGACCGGAGCCGCCCCCCTCATGCCGTCACCAGCCGGGGTGAGGGGTGTGCCCCGCCCCCCGCGATCACCGGTTCCCCCGATGGAAGGCCGCGGCGGATATCCGCCGCGGCCTTTTTTCATAGGCATTTCATAGACCGCGTGACCTGCATCACGGCACCCGGCCACGCAAAGGTATAGGGTCCGTCAAATCGGTCATGAGAGCATTGTATTGTCATGGAACAAGCGCATGATCATCCCGTTGCCTCGTGGAACCGCTGACGCTGGCCGCAGGGCCCGGACAGGAGGACACAAATGGATATTTTCGATACGACCTTGCCGCTGAACCCCGATCTTCTTGGGGAAGCAAGCCTGAATGATCTGCTGGCCGATCCCATCGCGCGGCTGCTGATGGACCGTGACGGCGTCGCCGCCGACGATGTGCATCGGCTGATGCGCGTGACGGCCGGGCGCATGGCCAGCAACGATTGCGGCCGGCCCGCCTTCGTGACGACGGCCGCCTGATTGAACTGACGTTCCCGCCGTGCCATATGCAACCGGCAGTCCTTTTTTGCCGGAGGGGGCGAATGCCCGACAGCCTGAACCAAGCCGAACTGGGTGAATTGCCCACCTGGGACCTGTCCGACCTGTATGCCGGACCCAACAGTCCCGCATTGAAGACCGACCTGGACCAGGCGGAAGCCGACGCCGTCGCCTTCTCCCGCCGCTACCAGGGCAAGCTGCCCGGCCTGACAGGGGCCGAAATGGCCCGGGCCATCGCCGACTATGAACGGCTGGACGAGGTCCTTTCCAAGGTGATGAGCTATGCCGGCCTGCTCTATGCCGGCAACATGGCCGATCCGGCCATCGGCCGCTTCTATCAGGGCATGAGCGAGCGGGTGACCGCCATCTCCGTCCACCTGCTGTTCTTCACGCTGGAGATCAACCGGCTGGAGGACAAGGATATACAAGCCAAGTTGAAGGACAGGGCGCTGGCCGCCTATATGCCCTTCCTGCGCGACACCCGTCTGTTCCGGCCGCACCAGCTTTCCGACGAGGCCGAACGGCTGCTCCATGAAAAGCATGTGGCCGGCCGCGCCGCCTGGACCCGCCTGTTCGACGAGCATCTGGCCGACCTGCGCTTCAATGTGCGGGGGGAGAACCTGACCTCCGCCCAGGCGCTGAACCTGCTGTCATCCACCGATGCCTCGCTGCGCAAGGATGCAGCGCTCGCGCTGGGCGACGTGCTGGCAAAGAACCAGCGCACCTTCGCCCACATCATGAACACCCTGATCAAGGACAAGGAGATCGAGGATCGCTGGCGCCACTACCCCTATCCCTGGTCGGCCCGCAACCTGGCCAATCAGGTGGAGGACGAGGTGGTGGACGCGCTGCTGTCATCGGTCCGCCTTGCCTATCCGCGCCTGTCCCACCGCTATTACAGCCTGAAGGCCAAATGGTTCAAACAGGACAAGCTGGATTACTGGGACCGCAACGCCCCGCTGCCCGGCGATGACGACCGCAAGATACCATGGTCGGATGCCAAGGAGATCGTGCGCGGCGCCTATGCCCGCTTCAGCCCGGCCATGGCCGAGATCGGGCAGAAATTCTTCGACAATCCCTGGATCGATGTCCCGCCGCGCCCGGGCAAGAACCCCGGTGCCTTTGCGCATCCGGTGGTGCCCTCGGCCCATCCCTATCTGCTGCTGAACTATATGGGCCGCACGCGCGACGTGATGACCCTGGCGCATGAGCTGGGCCATGGCGTGCATCAGTATCTGTGCCGGGCCCAGGGCCATCTCCAGGCATCCACCCCGCTGACGCTGGCCGAAACCGCGTCCGTCTTCGGGGAAATGCTGACCTTCCGCAGCCTGCTGGACGCCACCACCGACAAGGCCAAGCGCAAGGCGCTGCTGGCCGGCAAGGTGGAGGATATGATCAACACGGTGATCCGGCAGATCGCATTCTACCAGTTCGAACGGACCCTGCATACCGAGCGGCGGGAAGGCGAACTGTCAGCCGAGCGGATCGCCGACATCTGGATGCAGGTGCAGACCGAAAGCCTGGGCCCCGCCTTCCAGTTCGAGGACAGTTATCGGCCCTATTGGGCCTATATCGGGCATTTCGTCCATTCACCCTTCTATGTCTATGCCTATGCCTTCGGCGATTGCCTGGTGAACAGCCTGTACGCCGCCTATCAGGAAGCCGCGGTCCAGGGCCAGGGAGAAGCGTTTGCCGCCAAATATATGGAAATGCTGTCCGCGGCCGGCACCCTGCATCATGGCGATCTGCTGGCCCCGTTCGGATTGAACCTGAAGGACCCGTCCTTCTGGAACAAGGGACTGGGCCTTCTGGACAGCTTCATCACGGAACTGGAAGGGCTGTGATCCGGCCTGGCAGGTGGCGCTGACCGGGGGCGATGCCCGCCGGTGGGGGGAAGCCTATTCGGCCTCCCCCTGCTTGGCCCAGCTATAGCCCGTGCCGGGATCATTGATGATGGCATCGAACCCATCATCAATGTCCCGAAACTTCTTGCGGATACGCTTGATGAAGGCCCGCACGTTGGCACGGTAACCTGACGCCCCCTTGCCCGCCATGAAGCCCGGCCCGTGGACCAGATCGTACAGGTCGCGATAGGTGACGCCCGTACCGGGCCGCTGCGCCATCAGGCGCACCATCTTGCATTCCGTCATGGTCAGGGGCACAGGCCGCCCCCGCCATTGCACACGGCCGGTATCCAGCCGCAAATCCAGGTCACCCCGCACCATATGCTGCGCGGGTGCCGCCATACCATTGGCGTGGGGGGCGGCCATGAGTGTGCTGCCAGTCAACATGGGAATAAGCTCCGCTGTTACGTCGCAGTTGATAAACAGGGAACGCAGCGGGGATGGCACATGGGCGGCTGAAAAATGGCGAGCCTGGGACAAACGTCCCACCAATCCATTTGCATCAGGATATCGTCCAGCAGGGGTATGCCCACCGGATGGGCCCACGGGGCCGATACCGGTCGGCACAGGGGGGGGCCGAAACGAAAGACGGCGGGCCATCCGCTTGTCACGGACAGACCCGCCGTTTCTTCGATAGCCTCTCGGCCTCAGCCGGATGGGCACAAGCCATGTTTAAACCGCGCGGAGGCGGGGGCTTTGCCGCGAATGATCCGGCCGATTGTCCGGCCACCCGTCATCGGGGCAGGTCGGTCATGGCGGGGATTGGTCCCGATTGCCCCGCCAGTGAATTAAGCCTGCACCCATCCCGCCACCCGATCAACGTCCAATGCCGAATGGTGCAGGGCGAAAGCTGCCCGCTCAGGTCATGGCTGCGGGAAGCCAGCATTGAAGCCGGATTTCCTCTCCAATCTTTGCTTGGCAGGCCCATGGCTTCCACGCTACTGCATGTCTCCCGTGTCGCAGGGGGGGTGGGCCGGCGCTTGACTATCGTGCCCGGTCGGATCACTTAATCGGGACCAGATTGGTCCTGTATTGAGAAAGGTTCGCAAAAGCCCATGCTGCGGCTCAGCAAGATGACGGATTATGCCGTGGTCGTCCTGACCACGCTGGCGCATGCCGACGGCGCGCTGCACACGGCGAATTCGCTGGCCGACCGCACGGGCCTGCCCATGCCGACGGTGCAGAAGCTGTTGAAGCTGCTGGCCCGTGGCGACCTGCTGCAATCGCACCGCGGCGCGATGGGTGGCTACAGCCTGTCGCGCACGCCCGACCGCATCAATGTCGTGCATATCATCGAAGCGATCGAGGGGCCCATCGCCCTGACCGATTGCGTGGATGGCGGCAGCGGGTCATGCGGTGTGCAGAGCCTGTGCTCGCGCAAGGGCCATTGGGAAAAGGTGAACGGCGCCGTGCGCCGGGCGCTGGAGGATGTGACGCTGGCCGACATGGCCACGCCCAACCTGTTCGATTTCGACCAGCCGCCGCCGGCCCGCCGCGCGGCGCTGGCCGGTTGAACGGCGTCGGGTTGAAGGTTGATAGGGAGCGACGGACATGGCCGCCACTGAACAGACGATCGAACAGGTCAAGAGCCTGGCGGAGGGGAAGTACAAGTACGGCTTCTTCACCGACATCGAATCCGAAACGGCGCCCAAGGGCCTGTCGGAGGATATCGTCCGCTTCATCTCCGCCAAGAAGGGGGAGCCGGAATGGCTGCTGGAATGGCGGCTGAAGGCCTATCGCCACTGGCTGACCATGGAAGAGCCGGACTGGGCCAAGCTGCATTACCCGCCGATCGACTATCAGGACAGCTATTACTATTCCGCACCCAAGACGACGGCCGGCCCGAAGTCGCTGGACGAGGTCGATCCGGAACTGCTGAAGACCTATGAGAAGCTGGGCATCCCGCTGAAGGAACAGGCCATCCTGGCCGGCGTGGAGGGTGCTGGCGACAGCCCGTCCATCGCGGTCGACGCCGTGTTCGACAGCGTGTCGGTGGCCACCACCTTCAAGAAGAAGCTGGAGGAGAAGGGCATCGTCTTCTGTTCCATCAGCGAGGCGGTGAAGACCCATCCCGATCTGGTGCGCCAGTATCTGGGCACCGTCGTGCCCTATTCCGACAATTACTTCGCGACCCTGAACTGTGCCGTCTTTACCGATGGCAGCTTCGTCTATATCCCCAAGGGCGTGCGCTGCCCGATGGAACTGTCCACGTATTTCCGCATCAATGCGAAGAATACCGGCCAGTTCGAGCGCACCCTGATCATCGCCGATGAAGGGTCCTACGTCTCCTATCTGGAGGGCTGCACCGCCCCGCAGCGCGACGAGAACCAGTTGCATGCCGCCGTGGTGGAACTGGTGGCGCTGGATGACGCCACCATCAAATACTCGACCGTCCAGAACTGGTATCCGGGCGATGAGAACGGCAAGGGCGGCATCTATAATTTCGTGACCAAGCGGGCCGCCTGCCGCGGCCGGAACAGCAAGGTGAGCTGGACGCAGGTGGAAACCGGGTCGGCCATCACCTGGAAATACCCGAGCTGCATCCTGCAGGGCGACAATTCGGTGGGCGAGTTCTATTCCGTCGCCATCACAAACAACATGCAGCAGGCCGATACCGGCACGAAGATGATCCATATCGGGAAGAACACCCGATCGACCATCATCTCCAAGGGCATCTCCGCCGGCCGCGCCCAGAACACCTATCGCGGCCTTGTCCGCATCCTGCCCCGGGCCGAAAACGCCCGCAACTTCACCCAGTGCGACAGCCTGCTGATCGGTGACAAGTGCGGGGCGCACACCGTGCCCTACATCGAAAGCCGCAACCGCACGGCGCGGGTGGAGCATGAGGCGACGACGGCCAAGATCAGCGAAGACCAGCTTTTCTACTGCCGCCAGCGCGGCCTGGGGGAAGAGGATGCGGTCGGCCTGATCGTGAACGGCTTCTGCAAGGAAGTGCTGAAGGAACTGCCCATGGAATTCGCGGTGGAAGCCCAGAAGCTGGTGGCGATCAGCCTGGAGGGAAGCGTGGGGTGATGAACGCCCCCGCCCACTCTCACTACCGTCATTCCCGCGAAAGCGGGAATCCAGTGTGAGGCGCGGTTGGCGCCGATATGAGTCCTATCGCGGCTGACGCCGCTACGCTGGATCCCCGCTTTCGCGGGGATGACGGTGGAGAAGGATGGAAGCGGAAAGGAAGGGGTGTGCCCGGTTACGTCTACATCCTCGCCAGTCAGCGCAACGGTACCCTTTATATCGGGGTGACAAGCGACATCGGACGGCGGATTTACGAACACCGGGAAGGATTGGTGGACGGCTTCTCCAAGCAGTATGGTGTGAAAACACTGGTCCATTACGAGCTTTTCGACCGGATAGATGATGCGATCTTTCGGGAAAAGCAGATGAAGAAATGGAACCGCGACTGGAAGCTGGAGTTGATCGAAGCCTCCAATCCGGAGTGGAAGGATTTGAGTTCGACGCTGCTTTAGCAGCGTCACTGTCAATCCCGCTTTCGCTGGAATGACAGCAGAGGAAGGATTGGGACCAAGGTCCCCTAAGGAATGGGTGTAAGGCGATGTCCCTGATCGAAATCAAGAACCTGCATGCCGCTGTCGATGGCAAGGCGATCCTGAAAGGGATCGATCTGACCATCAATCCGGGGGAGGTGCATGCCATCATGGGCCCCAACGGGTCGGGCAAGAGCACGCTGTCCTATGTGCTGGCGGGCCGTGAGGGATACGAGATCACCGAAGGGTCCGTGACCTTCGACGGCCGCGATCTGCTGTCCATGGAGATCGAGGAGCGGGCCGCCGCCGGCCTGTTCCTGGCCTTCCAGTATCCGGTGGAAATTCCCGGCGTCTCGAACACCACCTTCCTGAAGGAGGCGCTGAACGCCGTGCGCAAGACGCGCGGCGAGAGCCCGCTGGACGCGATGCAGTTCCTGAAGCTGATCCGGGCCAAGGCCAAGGATCTGTCGATGACGGACGAGATGATCAAGCGCGCCGTCAATGTCGGCTTCTCCGGGGGTGAGAAGAAGCGCAACGAAGCGCTTCAGATGGCCGTGCTGCAGCCCAAGCTGGCCATTCTGGACGAAACCGACAGCGGCCTGGACATCGACGCGCTGAAGATCGTGGCCGAGGGCGTGAACAAGCTGCGCGGCCCCGGCCGCGGCATGCTGGTCATCACGCATTACCAGCGCCTGCTGGACTATATCGTGCCCGATGTGGTGCATGTGCTGGCCCATGGCCGCATCCAGAAGACGGGCGGCAAGGAACTGGCCCTGGAGCTGGAAGCCAAGGGTTATGCCGAATTCGGCGTGACCGAGGCGGCTTAGGACGAAGGGCCCGCGGCCATGGTCTCCCCCGATATCCGCATCAGCATCGAACATGACGTGCCGCTCACGGCGCCCGACGCCGAGATCGTGCTGAACGGGCTGATGGCCTACAACGCCGCCAACCTGCCGCCGGCCGCCGGCCGTTTCGTGCTGGTTGCCAGCGATCAGGAGAAGGGCACGCCGCAGGCCGGTCTCTCGCTGACGCTGTGGGGCCGCGATGCCTATTGCTTCTGGGGCGCCTGGGCGGCGCCGGGGGTTGAAGCGGCGCCGGCCATCTCCACCCTGCTGGCCCGCACGGAGGCGGAGCTGCTGCGCCGCGACGTGGACCGGCTGATCATGGTGGTCCGCGCCCATGACGATACGGCCCCCTATCTGGCCGCCGGCTTCGGGTTGCGGCAGGTGATCGCGGACCATATAAGCGGCGGGGCCTTCACGGTGCTGGAAAAGCGGCTGGCCGCGCGCGACGGTGGGGGGCGGGACATGCCGCCGGGCCTGGCGCTGGCCATCCACGAGCCGCCGCCCCGGCCGCTGTCGCAGGAGATATGGCGCATCACCGATGCCCGCCGTCAGGGACTGCTGGGTGCCCCCGTCCGGCTGGTGGCAGCCTATGTCCGCGACCGCACCAACAACGCCCCGCGCGGGGCCGCCCTTTGCTATGCCGTGGGAACCGACTTCATGGTCGACATGGTGTGGGTGGAGGAAGGGCTGCGCGGCACCGGCACGGGCTTTGCCATGCTGGCCGCCGCCCTGGACGAGGGACGGCGGATGGGCTGCACGCGGGCCGCGGTGGAGACGATGGATTGCCAGGCCCCGACCTTCTATCCGCTGCATGGGTTCCGGCGCTTCGGCTATGCCGAATATGACGTGCCGGGCCTGAACATGAACTTCTTTGACATGAAGCTTTAGACGATGCGCGACGAACAGAACCAGACCGCCAAGGGTTTCGTGGAACAGGTGGTGGCGCTTGCCCCCGCCCTGGACGGTGTGCGCGGCGAGGGGCTGGACCGGTTCGCCAAGGCGGGCCTGCCAACCACCCGGGTGGAAGCCTGGAAATTCACCAACCTGCGCGGGCTGGACAAGCTGATCCTGGGCCCGGCGCCCGATGCCGCATCGGTGGCGGTGGATGCCATTCCCACGGCGCTGGACCGGCCCGGTCCGCGACTGGTCTTCGTGGCCGGTCAGTTCCGGGCCGACCTGTCGCGCACCGATGGCCTGCCCGACGGCGCGGTGCTGGAACCGCTTGCCGCCGGCACCGCCGCCCCCGCAACGGGCGACGACCCGTTCCGCGCGCTGAATAGCGCCCTGCCGTCGGATGGGGCCGCCCTGCGTATCGGACCGGCGGTGAAGCTGGACAGACCCGTCGAACTGGTCTTCATCGCCGCCAGTGCGGGGGACAAGGCGGCGCTGTGGAACCCGCGCATCCTGATCGACATCGCCGACGGGGCCGAGGCCACCGTGGTGGAACACCATGTCGGCGCCAATGCCGGCCCCTATGTCAGCAACATCGCCGCCGATGTGAAGGTGGGGGCCGGCGCCCGCCTGCATCATTACAAGCTGCAGGCCGAAAGCCTGGATGCCTGGCATCTGGCCAACATCGCCACCCATCTGGCACAGGACGCGGTCTATGACACGTTCGTGCTGAACCTGGGTGCGCGCCTGGCCCGGCATGAGGCCCGGCAGGTGCTGGACGGGACGGGGATCGAGGCGCGGGTGTCCGGCGCCTATGCCATCGGCGGCAATCAGGTCAGCGACATCACCACCCTGATCGACCATGCCAGACCCAGCTGCACCAGCCGCGAGGTCGTGAAAGGCGTGATCGACGGCAATGCCCGCGCCGTGTTCCAGGGCAAGATCGTCGTGCGCCCCGATGCGCAGAAGACCGACGGCTATCAGTTGAACCGCGCGCTGCTGCTGTCGGACAATGCCGAGATCAATTCCAAGCCCGAGCTTGAGATCTATGCCGACGACGTGAAATGCAGCCATGGCGCCACGGCGGGCGAGCTGGACGAGGACCAGATGTTCTATCTGCGGGCCCGCGGCATCCCGCGCGACGCGGCCCGCGTGCTGCTGATCGGTGCCTTTCTGGACGAAGCGCTGGACGAGATCATCGACGAAGATATCCGCGCCCATTTCCGTGGCCGGGCCGAAAGCTGGATGGGAAGGCGCTGAGGCATGTCCGACGGCCCGTCCCGCAACGCCACGCTGACGCTGACCCCTCGCCATCCGGCGGACGGGGCGGTGATCGGCTGGCTGCACGGGCAGGCCATGACGGCGGAGCGCGCGGCGCTGGGCGTGGAGCGCCAGACCCTGGCCCTGTTCGCACGCGACGCGGGCGGGGCCATCCAGGGCGGCATCGTGCTGTGGTTCTATGGCCGCGACGCCTATATCCACGTGCTGTGGGTGGATGCGCCATGGCGTGGACGCGGGGTGGGTGTCGCCCTGCTGCGCGCGGCGGAAAACGCCGCCGTGACGGCCGGCGCGGCGCGGCTCTACCTGTCCACCATGGGTTTCCAGGGACCGGATTTCTATCCACGCTACGGCTTTGCCGCCCAAGGCGTGTTCACCGACTTCACCTGGGGGCACGACCGGCACTATTTCCGCAAGGAGACGCTGGCCCCCGCCCCTGCCCTGCCGCTGCCGGCGGGCCTATACCTGCACCGGGCCGAAGCCGCCGACGATGCCGATGTGCGCACCGTGGAGAACGGGCTGGACGCGCATTGGTATCTGACCATTCCCGATCCCTATACCGAGACGGCGGTGGAGATCACGGATGCGGCCGGGGCGCGGGTCGGGGCCGGGCTGGCCGTGGTGGACGGCGCCTATCTGACGCTGGTCGACCTGCTGGTGCTGCCGGCATGGCGGGGACAGGGGATCGGCCGGCGATTGCTGGCGGCACTGGAACAGGCGGGGGTGCAGGCGGGCTGCCGCTGGTCCACGGTGATGCCGATGGACTATCAGCAGCCGGACTTTTTCCGCCGTCACGGATATGCCCGCCATCTGCGGGTCGATGACTATCTTTTGGGCCATGGCCGCGACTGGTTGCGGCGGGCCATCGGGGATGAATGATGAGTGAGCAGACCAGGACGATCGGCAACGCCCCCTATGACGTCATGCGCATCCGCCAGGATTTCCCGATCCTGACGCGGCTGGTGCATGAAAAGAAGGGCCGCCCCGGCAAGCCCCTGGTCTATCTGGACAATGGCGCCAGCGCGCAGAAACCGCGCCAGGTGATCGATGCCATGTCGCACCTGCTGGAAAATGATTACGCCAATGTGCATCGCGGCGTGCATTTCCTGTCCCAGCGTTCCACCGACCTGTACGAGGCCACGCGCGACAAGGTCGCCGCCTTCCTGAACGCCCCCTCGCGCGAGAACATCGTTTTCACCCGCAACGCGACGGAAGCCTTCAACCTGCTGGCCCAGAGCTGGGGCGGCAAATTCCTGAAGGCGGGTGACGCGGTGGTCATCTCCTGGATGGAGCACCATGCCAATATCGTGCCCTGGCAATTGCTGCGCGACCGGATCGGCATCGACATCAAGGTCGTGCCGGTGCTGGATGATGGCAGCCTGGACATGGATGCCTATGAGGCCATGCTGACGCCGGAGGTGAAGCTGGTCTCCATCACCCATGCCAGCAACGTGCTGGGCACGGTCAACCCGGCGGCCCGCATCGCCAGGCTGGCCCATGCCAAGGGCATCCTGGTCGCCTTCGACGGCAGCCAGGCCGCCGTGCATCAGCCGGTGGACGTCACCGCCATCGACGCCGATTTCTACATCTTCACGGGCCACAAGCTCTATGGCCCGACCGGCATCGGCGTTCTCTATGGCCGCAAGGAGCTTCTGGACGCCATGCCGCCCTGGCAGGGCGGCGGCGACATGATCAGCGCGGTCAGTTTCGAGAAGACGACCTATCGCGAAGCACCGTACCGGTTCGAGGCCGGAACGCCGGCCATCGTGGAAGGGATCGGGCTGGGGGCCGCCATCGACTATGTCACCGCACTTGGCATGGACGCCATCCAGGCGCATGAACAGCGCCTGCTGGCCTATGCCACGCACAGGCTGTCGGAGGTGGAAGGGCTGCGCATCATCGGCACGGCCCCGGACAAGGCGGCCATCATCAGCTTCACCATGGACGCCATCCACCCCCATGATATCGGCACCCTGCTGGATCGCGGCGGGGTGGCGGTACGGGTGGGCCGGCACTGTGCGGAACCGCTGATGGACAGGTTCGGGGTCGGGGCCACCGCCCGCGCCAGTTTCGGCCTATATAATACAGAGGCCGAGGTGGATGCGCTGGTCGAGGCGGTCCAGGCCTGCAAGGCGTTCTTCGGGTGACAGCGGGCCTTCCACAGGGCGGCGGGCACCGGTCCGGCGCCCTGTGGGAATTGACGGGGTAAGCAATGTTCGATGATTTGCGTGATCTTTATCAGGAAGTGATCCTGGACCACGGGAAGAACCCGCGGAACTTCGGCAAGCCCGATGCCTTCAACCGCACGGCCCGGGGTGACAACCCGATGTGCGGGGACAAGATCGCCATCTATCTGACGGTGGATGATGCCGGCATCATCCAGGACCTGCGGTTCGATGGGCGCGGCTGTGCCATCAGCCAGGCGAGCGCCAGCCTGATGACGGAGATCCTGCGCGGCAAGCCCGTCAAGGAGGCCGAGGCGCTGTTCGGCTATTTCCATGACATGTGTACCAAGGACGAGGATGAGCAGGGCGACCATGGCGCCCTGGACGAGGATGCCACCGACAAGCTGGCCGTCCTGTCGGGCGTGCGCGAATTCCCCATGCGGGTGAAATGCGCCACGCTGGCCTGGCACACGATGAATGCGGCCCTGCATGGCGAAGCCGCCGCCTCCACCGAAAATGCCTCCTTCTGACGGGAGAGACGAGACATGAACCAGACCACCCGCCCCATCGCCCCCGACGTTTCCATGGGCAGCCCCGTGGACATTCCGGCCGACGAGAAGCTGCCCCCCGACGCCCCGCTGCATGACAGGGTGATCGAGGCGCTGCGCACCGTCTATGATCCCGAGATCCCGGTGAATATATATGAACTGGGGCTGATCTACCGCTGCGACATCGACGGCGATGGCGATGTGGAGATCGACATGACCCTGACGGCCCCCGGTTGCCCCGTGGCCGGCGAGATGCCGGGCCAGGTGCAGCAGGTCGTGGCCGCCGTCGATGGCGTGAGCAGCGTGCATGTCGAACTGGTCTGGGAGCCCGCCTGGGACCCCACCCGGATGAGCGACGAAGCCCGCATCGCGCTGAACATGTTCTGAAGGAGGAGCAGATGGCCCGCCCCATGCCCAAGGCCCTGACCCTGACCGACGCCGCCGCCGAACGGGTCAGGGAACTGATGTCCCGGTCCGAGAAGCCGCTGGTCGGCCTGCGCGTGGGCGTGAAGACCCGCGGCTGTTCCGGCATGTCCTATTTCGTGGAATATGCCGAGGAAAAGAAGAAGTTCGAGGAGGTGGTGGAGGATAAGGGCGTCACCATCCTGATCGACCCCGCCGCCACCATGTTCCTGATCGGCAGCGAAATGGACTATGCCGAGGACAAGTTCCAGTCCGGCTTCACCTTCAAGAACCCGAACGAGAAGGCGCGGTGTGGATGCGGAGAGAGTTTTTCGGTGTAGGAACCCCAACAATGATCCACCACGCCTCCCCGTTCATCCCTTCCCGTGTGCGTGGGCGTTCAAAGCATCGATAAGCATCCTCGCGACCTTTCATGTCCCTTCCCCCCAGCCTTTCCGACGCCGCCGTCTCCGTGCTGACCACCGCCGACGCGCGGGAAAAGGCTCGCCTGACCCGCGCCTTCGCGGCGGCGTGGCGGGATGGCTCCATCACCGGCCCGGGCAGCAGCATGCCGCCCGCTCGTCCCGCCCGGCCGGCCAGGCCTGAACTGCGCCACCCGAAGGACATGCCCAAGCGCGGGCGGGGGCAATCCATCGCCAACCGCGTCGCGCTGCTGCACGCCATCGCCCATATCGAACTGAACGCCATCGACCTGGCCTGGGATATCCTGGCCCGGTTCCGGCACCTGCCGGATGGCTCGCCGCTTCCCCTCTCGTTCCACGCCGACTGGCTGCGGGTGGCGGACGAGGAGGCGTTGCATTTCACCCTGGTCGCCGACCGCCTGGCCAGTCTGGGGGCGGCCTATGGCGACCTGCCGGCCCATGACGGGCTGTGGCAGGCGTCAGAGGCCACGGCGCACGATCTGGCCGCCCGGCTGGCGGTCGTGCCCATGGTGCTGGAGGCCCGCGGCCTGGACGTCACACCCGCCATCATCGACAGCCTGACCAAGGCCGGCGATGCGGAAAGCGTGGAGGTCCTGCGCATCATCCTGCGCGACGAGGTCGGCCACGTCGCCACAGGCCGCCGCTGGTTCCAGGTAGCCGCGCAATGCCTGGGGCAGGAGGCCGGCCCCTGGTGGCAGCAACTGGTGCGCACCCATTTCAAGGGTGAACTGAAGCGCCCCTTCAACGGTCTGTCACGCGAGCTGGCGGGCCTGCCATCGGACTGGTACGAGCCGCTGGCCGGCAATTGAGGGCGGTGAGTTCTACTCATCGCAAGTTGGTATGATCGCTCCCTATGTCCAATGAACTATGTTCATCTTGACCTGCCTGTGGCATCCTGCGCATGGTATCGCGGGATGCAGGGGTGATTGATGCGGATGATGCTGGAAGTGGGTCTGGTGCTGGTTTGCGCCACGCTGTTCGCGTTGATGACAGCGCTTGCCGTGAAGGCACAGCAGAACCCTGAACCGCCGGCACCCGCCAAGGCACAGCAACAGCAGCAGATGGAAGACGAGATCATCGTTCGCGGCCGCCGCGACGGGGAGCCAGGCTTCCAGGAAAGCTGGGAACATCACCGCCAGGAATTCGACCGGCTGCACAAGATCTATGGCACGCCCGGCGGCCCGAACCGCCGCGCGGACCGCATGACCGACACCCCCAATCCGGACAGTGGCAAAAGCGTTATGCGCAGCCCCAGCAGTGACAGCGTGCAGGGCCGCCCCAGCCGGGATTGAAACCGGGGCCGGCCGGACCTGCCGGGCCGCATGTCCGGCCCACCCGTTATACTATTTTGCGGTGACCAGAACCTATTGGTTCTGGTCACCGCCCTCAATTACCGGCGCCAACATTCGTTAGCGCGGGCGACGCCGCACGAGCGGTGCTGTGGCAGTCGCCGCCGGACCAACGTGCGATGCGTTCTACTCATCGCACGTTGGTATTACAGGCGGGTTACAATGGTTCTGTTGGCCGCGCGGCGGGACAGGGTAGGATGCGCCCGGTATTCCCGCCCGTCCGAACCGGAGCCATCATGCCCAGCGTTACCCGCCGTGCCGCCGTTACCGGCCTGTTTGCCCTGTCCGCCACCGCCGTTGCGCTGGAGGGCGTGATCCCCCGGCTTGCGATGGCGGGCCAGGACGGACCGGCCGACAAGGCGCTGAACGAATATCTGGAGAAATGCTGGCAGGAGGACCTGGCCCGCAGCCCCGAACAGCGGACGCGCATGGGGCTGCCCGGTCCGCATGACCGCTGGACCCTGCCCGACGAGGGTTTCCAGCAATTGAGCCTGCGCATCGCGGCGGAACAGTTGCAGGGCCTGTCCGCCTTTGACCTGGAAGCACTGTCGCCCACGGCGCAGGTCAGCCACAAGCTGTTCGGCCAGGCGTTGCGCCGCCAGCTCGATTTCTACCGCTGGCGCCATCATCTCTATGCCGTCAGCCATCTGGGCGGTGCGCATACCGAGATTCCATCCTTCCTGATCGGCTATCACGCCGTGAACAGTGCCGCGGATGCCAGGGACTATGTCCGCCGGCTGGAAGGGGCCGGACAGGTGATGGATATTGCCGGCGAGAACATGCGCCGGCAGGCCGGCAAGGGCGTGCTGCCCCCCGCCTTCTGCTTCGGCCGCATCACGGAATCGGCCCGCAATGTCATCGCCGGTGCGCCATTCGAGGCGAGCGCCGGCAAGGACAACCCGCTGCTGGCCGATCTGAAGGAGAAGGTGGGCAAGCTGTCCATCCCCACCGCGGAAAAGCAGGCCATCATCCGGGCCGGCACCAGGGCCATGACGGACAGCCTGCTGCCCGCCTATCAGCGCTTCCTGGCCACCGTGGCCGAGATGGCCGACCGGCAGAAGGACAGCAACGGCGTCTGGTCCCTGCCGGACGGGGCGGATTTCTATCGCACGCAGATCATGGTCCATACGGGTCTGGACCTGACCGCAGACGAGATCCACGCCATCGGCCTGTCGGAGACGGCCCGCCTGCATGCGGAACTGCGGGAAGCCATGGCGGCGATGGATTTTGCGGGCAGCGTGCAGGATTTCTTCCAGCACCTGCGTACCGAACCGTCCATCCGCTTCCCCGACAGCGCGGAGGGACGGCAGGAATATCTGGCCACTGCCACCGCCTATATCGAGGAGATGGGCGCCCGGCTGCCGGAATTCTTCGGCGCGCTTCCCAAGGCCAGGGTCGTGGTGAAGCCCGTGGAGGCCTATCGCGAGAATGCGACGCCCAGCGCCTTCTATGAACCCTCATCCCCCGACGGCGCCCGGCCCGGCGTGTTCTATGCCAACCTGTCGGACATGTCGGTGCAGACACGCCACGACCTGCAGGCGCTGTGCTTCCACGAAGCGCTGCCGGGCCATCACATGCAGATCGCCATCGCGCAGGAGACCCAGGGCCTGCCCACCTTCCGCAAATATGCCTGGGACACGGCCTATGGGGAGGGGTGGGCCATGTATACCGAGCGCATGGCCAAGGATTACGGCTTCTACAAATCTCCCCTGAACGAGGCGGGCCGCATCGTGTCGGAACTGTTCCGCGCCGGGCGGCTGGTCGTCGATACGGGTATTCACGCCAAGCAATGGACGCGCGAGCAGGCCGTGGCCTGGATGGGCGAGAACACGGCCAACCCGCTGGCCGACAATGCCAACGAGATCGACCGCTATTTCGTCTGGCCGGGTCAGGCGCTGGGCTACAAGATCGGCATGAACAAGATCCTGGAATTGCGGGAGAAGGCGCGGGCCGCCCTGGGGGACCGGTTCGACATCCGCGGCTTCCACGACACCGTGCTGATGAACGGGGCCGTCACCCTGCCCATCCTGGAAGAAGTGGTGGATGGCTGGATCGAGGGCCGCCGGAACGCGGCCTGACGCCCCGGACCCATGGGCGGGCACCGGCGATCGACGGGCTTGATACCAGGCGGACGGGGTGGGGGGTGAGAGCCGCCCCACCCCGTCCCTTCATCGCCGGACGATGGCGTAACGCTGTTTCAGCCGCAGGAACGGACTTTCGAAATAGCGGTAGGAAAGATGGGCCAGGGTGAACAGCACGAGCAGCGACAGCGCCGTGCCCGCCCACAGGGCCGGCCCGCCCGGTTCCCCCGATAGCAGCGCCGGCGTGCCGAACCAGCCCAGCAGCAACCCGAAGGTCAGATACATGACCAGTGAATGAAACAGGTAAAGCCCATAGGACACCCGGCCCCAGTAGGTGAGCCAGGGCGGGGCCAGCCGCCGGTCCATACCCAGCAGGGCCAGGAAGAACAGCACCGCCCCCAGCAGCACCAGCGCCCAGCCGGCAAGCGCACCGGCGGGCGTGGGATGCGCATCCCAGCTTTTGACGCCAAACCCCCACAGCGCCCACAGCCAGCACCCCAGCCCGGCCGCGAACAGGCCGGACCGTCGCGCGATCCCCCAATCCGGCACCCGCCCGCGCAGCCCGATGGACAGCAGCGTGCCGGCGGCGAAGAACTGAAACTGCACCAGACTGTTGGTCCACATCCCGTTGTCCCCGGCAACCGGGTGCATCGCATAATGCAGGATGGTGGCATAGGATAGGCCGATGATCCCCAGGCAGATGCCCACGACCCACCGGCGCGTCAACAGCGCGATGGCGAAAGGTACCAGGATATAGAACTGCTCCTCGACCGAAATGCTCCATAGCGGGTCGAACGACCCGGCGATCCAGCCCTGATCCATGACGTACCAGTTGCCGGTGAAGGTGAGGAAGGTCAGCACCGCCGGCCAGGTGTCCGGCGCCACCTTGGGCACCACCTGCCCCAACGCCAGCAGCCCGAACAGGGTCGCAAAGTAAAGCGGCCATATCCGCAGGCTGCGGCGGATGAAGAACCGCTTCACATCGACCCGCCCGGCCGCCTGACGTTCCCGGTAAAGCAGTTCGGTGATCAGATAGGCCGACAACAGGAAAAATACCGAAACGCCAAAGGCACCGATGGTGCAAAAAGCCATGAAGACCGGATGGGCATCACGGTCGAATGGCGCGTAATCGATATAGTGAAAGGCGAAGACACCGACAAAAGCCAGGAAGCGCAACACATCCAGCTCCGGACGGTCGAACCGCCGGTCCACAGGCGCAATCATATTCCCCCCTGCCTTATAAGAAACTTTTTCCATTTCATTAGGGAGGGCAAAAAATTCATACGCAACATGACTTCGTATGCAAAGGAACCAGGGCGGAAGATGCGACACCCCTTTGCAGTTCCGACGCCAAACAGGGTATGATCTTTACCTGCCCACACCTAATAGGGGCTTCACCCCCGTGCCTTTTCGACCTTCACGTCGTCAGTTGCTGACCGGTTCCCTTGCTGGCCTGACCCTGCCATCGCAGGCGCGGGCCCGGCGCCTGCGCGTGGGGTTCGTCAATCCCGGCCGCACCACGGACGGATTCTGGCAGATGGCGGACCGGCTGATGCGGACGGCCGCCGATCATTTCGATATCGATCTGGTGGTTCGCCGGGGTGAACGCGACCGGCAGCGGATCATTGTTCAGGGGCGGGAACTGATCGACCAGGGGCTGGATTATCTGGCCATCGTCAATGAACACCGCACAGCCGTCCCCCTGGCGAATGCAGCGATGGAGGCCGGCACACCCTGCCTGCTGGTCTTCAGCGGGCTGGCGGCGGATGACATTGCCATCCTGGGCCGCCCGCGGGAACGTTCCCCCTTGCTGCTGGGCAGTCTGGTCGCCGACAATATGGCGGCGGGGGCTGCCATGGCCCGGGGGCTTCTGTCCGAATGCCGCCGCCTGCGCCGGCCGGAGCGGACGGATGCCGTTCCGCTGCTGGCGATCGCCGGGCCGGCCGCCACACCGGCCGGTCAGGAACGGTCGGACGGGCTGCGCCTCGCCGTGGCCGCGGACGGCAATGCGGTCGTGCTGGACCATGTCTCCTTGAACTGGAGCCGGGAACAGGCGCGCAGCCGCGTCATTTCCCTGCTGCGCCGTCAGCCGCAGACAGAGGGTATCTGGTGCGCCAATGACGATATGGCGCTGGGTGCCCTGGACGGTGCCGCGGAACTGGGCTTCAAGACCGGCATCGATCTGGCGCTGGTCGGCATGAACTGGCAGACCGATGCACTGAGAGAGGTGGCGGCGGGGCGGATCGCGCTATCTATGGGTGGCCACTTCCTGCTTGGTGCCTGGGCCCTGGCCTGGCTGCGCGACCATGCCGATGGCCGTGATTTCGCGGCCGCCGGCGGGGCTGAACAGCGTCTGTCCCTGGCCCCGCTGGACCGGCAGGGGGCCGACCGCTATCTGGCCCGCTTCGGTGATGACGGCTGGAGCCGGATCGACTTTTCCCGCCTGCGGCAGCGGCGCGGGGCATACGACCTGCAGGTCACCTCCGTGCTGGCAGTCTGACGCGGCCGCACCATCATCCCTCCCCCCAGCCATCCCTCCCCCCAGCCTCCGAGGAACCCGTGCCGATCCGCAAGACCTTTCCCGCCATCCTTGCCGGGCTTTTGCTGCTGGCACCCGCAAGCCTTGCCGGCAACGCCGAACAGCCGGCCGCCCGCCAGGAAAAGGCTGCCGAACTGCTGAGGGTTTCCGGTGCCGCCAATATCGGGGAACAGTTGATCGTCGCCATGCTCCACGAAATGGAACAGCAGATGATCGATCGCAATCCGGGCCACGCGGGGGAAATCCGGTCGCTGCTGCAGGAATATTTCGTGCCGGAGGCCAAGGCCGCCCTGCCCGATCTGATCCGGGGACTGGCCGGCATCTATGCCACCCAATTCACGATGGCCGAACTGGACGATATCATCCGCTTCTACAGGACGCCAACCGGCTCCAAGCTTGTCCAGTCACTGCCGATGATCACCCAGCAGTCGATGGCCATCGGACAGGTCTGGGGCCAGGGCGTGGGGGAACGTGCGGCCGGCAGGTTCGTCGAAGCCGCCAAGGCGCGTGGCCTGGCGCTGCCGCAACCGCTTTGACACAGGCGGCGGTGATCGCGGCCGATCCCCACGCCGCCGGCACCGGGACCGGAATCATATTATTTTGCGGTGATTAGAACTTATTGGTTCTAATCACCGCCTTCAATTGCCGGCGCCAACATTCGTTGGCGCCGGCGACGCCGCACGAGCGGTGCTGTGGCAGTCGCCGCCGGACCAACGTGCGATGAATTCTACTCATCGCACGTTGGTATCAGTCCGCCATGTCCAGCCGGATGCCGATCATCTCCTCCCGGTTGTCCAGGAAAAGCTGTGCGATGTCGGGGTCCAGGTGACTGCCCGCCACCTCTCCGATATAGGCCAGCGCACGATCCATGGACCAGGGCTGTTTGTAAGGCCGGTGCGACAGCAGCGCGTCGAACACGTCGCAAACGGCGACGATCCGGCCCGACAGCGGGATATCGGTGCCCGACAGTCCGCGCGGATAGCCGCCCCCATCCCATTTTTCGTGATGGCTGAGTGCGATCTCCGACGCCAGGTCCAGCAGCGGCAGGCCGCTGCCCGCCAGGATTTGCGCGCCCAGGGCGCAGTGGCTGCGCATCACGTTCCATTCTGCGGGATCAAGCTTGCCCGGCTTCAAAAGGACCCTGTCCGGAATGCCGATCTTGCCGATGTCATGCAGCGGGGCCGCGGCCCCCAGCCGCTGCACGAACCCGTCGTCAAGCCCGGCCAGGGCCGCCAGCCGGGCCGATAATTGTCCGATCCGTGCCACATGCCGGCCCGTATCCTCGTCCCGGAACTCCCCCGCATTGCACAGGCGATGGATGATCTCCGCGCGCGTATGCTCCAGTTCGGCCGTGCGCGCCCGTACCTGCTCCTCCAGGAAGCGGGAAAGCGAACGCTGGCTGCGATACAGCATGTTCAGCCGCAACAGGTTGCGGGCACGGGTCAGTATTTCCCAGTCGGTGAAGGGCTTGGTGACATAATCGATGGCACCGGTTTCCAGCGCGCGGCGGCGCATATTGCCGGCATCATGGGCCGTGATGATCAGCACGGGCGGGGCATCATCGCCCAGGGCCTGGTTCATCGCCTCGATGAAGGCCGGGCCGTCCAGGCCCGGCATGCAATAATCCAGCAACACAAGATCCGGCGGCGAAACAAGGCACAAATTGAGCCCTTCCAGCGGATCAGTTGTCGCGGATATATGCGCCAGCCCGGCCCGGCGAAGAATACAGATCAGCAGATCAACGCTGACCTGCATATCATCTATGACCAGAAGCCGTGCCGAACTAAGCGATATTTCATCGGGTATATTGATAGCCATCTGCATTCCAAGCCCCACGGTTTGCGCAAGTGGCGACCAAATATCCCCTTTCCCGAGAATTGAAGTCGGATTCGTCCTGTCACCGGACGAACCACACCCGCTCAAATGGAGCGGGCTCCCCTTACTGGAGCCGCCAAGCCAACAATTTATCTCAGTTGGATCAGCCCTTCAAACGGGTTGTACTACACCTATGGAAATACCACCCCGCCCCGGCCCTTCCGGATATGACGCGATCGGCGCGGCATTACTTTTGCCAGAATGGAAACCAACCTTGCGCAATCGCGCCCGGCGTCAGGCCTGCGGCGGGGTTGCACCACGGAAACCCATGGCGACCAGATAGGTCTCGCTGCTGTCCTGTCGGCTGGCGGCCGGCTTCGCATGGCGGACGCTGGCAAAGTCCTGCTTCATGCGGGCCAGCAATTCACGCTCCGCCCCGCCCTGGAACAGTTTGCAGATGAAATGCCCGCCGGGCGCCAGCACTTCGGTCGCGAACTGATAGGCCATTTCGGCCAGACCCATGATGCGCAGATGATCGGTCTGGGTGTGGCCCGTCGTGTTGGCCGCCATGTCCGACATCACGATATCGGCCGGGCCGTTCAATAGGGATTTCAGCCGGGCCGGCGCCTCGTCGGTCGTGAAATCCATCTGGAAGGTGGTGGCGCCGGGCACGGGCTCCATCTCCAGCAAATCCAGCCCGACCACCTGGCCGGTGCCACCCTGGTCGGACTTCGACTTGTCGACCGCCACCTGTGTCCAGCCGCCGGGCGCGGCGCCCAGATCGACGATGCGCTGCCCGCGCTTCAGCAGGCCGAACTTCTCGTCAAGCTGCAGCAGCTTGAACGCCGCGCGGCTGCGCAGGCCGCGCTTGCGGGCTTCGGCGACATAGGGGTCGTTCAGTTGCCGTTCCAGCCAGCGCGCCGATGACACCGACCGGCGCTTGGCGGTCTTCACGCGGACGGACTGGCCGCGGCCGGTGGGAATGTTGCCGGAGGATTTGCTCATGGGACAGGCGCCATCGGAACGGAAATGAAGGATCAGGCAGGTAGCATTCCCCCGAACGCCCCCCGGCACAAGGGGGTAGGGCCGCAACCCAGCCCTACCCTGCCCTTCACCAGGCGCCGGCACCGTTTCCGGTCATCCGAAACCGCTAGCCCCGGCCCCGCCGACGGCGGGCGGCGGCGGCCAGTTCGCACAGGATGCCTTCACGCACGCCACGGTCGGCGATGCGCAATTGCGGCACCGGCCATTGGCGCCAGATGGCATCCAGGATGGCGCAGCCGGCAATCACCAGATCGGCCCGGTCGCGACCGACGCAGGGCTGGCCGGCCCGGCCCATGTAATCCAGCCCCAGCAGCGTGTCGGAGATGCTGCGCGCCTTGTCGCGATCCAGGAAGGCGCCATCCACCCGCGACCTGTCATAGCGTTCCAGACCCATCTGAATGCCGGCCAGCGTCGTGACGGTGCCCGAGGCGCCCAGCATCTGCACCCGCCCTTCCGCCACAGCGCGGGCGATGCCGTTACGCTCGTCGAAATCGCCCAGTCCGGCCCCCACCCTGTCCATCATGCGCCGGTAATCCAGGGGACAGACGCGGTCGCCGCCATAAGTCTCCGTCAGGTTGACGACGCCCAGCGGCACCGATATCTGATCGATGACGCGCGGGCGACCGCGCACCAGTTCGATCCAGATCAGCTCGGTGGAACCACCGCCGATATCGAAGACCAGGGCGTTGGGGATCCTGGCATCCAGCAGCGGAGCCACGCCGGCCAGTGCCAGCCGCGCCTCCTCCCGCGTGCTGATGATCTCGATCCTCAGACCGGTCTCCCCCTCCACACGGCTCAGGAACTCGTCGCAATTGCCGGCGCGGCGGCAGGCCTCCGTCCCGACGGCGCGCAGGTGGCTGACCCCGCGGCGTTCCATCTTGGACCGGCAGACCTTCAGCGCCTGGACCGTGCGGGCCATCGCGTCGTCGCACAGCCGGTCGCTGCGCGACAGCCCCTCGCCCAGACGGACGATGCGGGAAAAGGCGTCGATGACACGGAACCCCTCACGCGCCGGCTTCGCGATCAGCAGGCGGCAATTGTTGGTGCCCAGATCCAGTGCCGCCAGCACGGGCGAGCGACAACCGGCTGTCGCCGGCTCCGACGCCGGCGGCCCACAGCGGTCAGAGCCGCCCCTGTCTGCAACACCACCTTCCACGACTGCCAAATCCCAGCGACATCTGCCATGTTGAAACCGTCGTGCCATCGTAACTGAAGACCGACAGCCCGCAAGCACCGTTCAAGCAGGCCTGCCCGCCCGGCTGGCGGACTGGCCACCCCGTGGGCAGCCCCGCCACCCGGCGGACGACCCGTGCGTTTTTTGTGAAGATAAGGGGTTCACAACCCCGAAACCCGGTGCTATAAGCCCGCCCACCCCGACGGCGGGTCGCCAAGTGCGGCACCGGACGCCGGTTCGGATGGGGGATCGTCTAACGGTAGGACAGCGGACTCTGACTCCGCCAGTCTAGGTTCGAATCCTAGTCCCCCAGCCACCTCTTCCCGAGATCGCATATTTCCTGCTGATACAAGGCCGGCATCCGGACGGATAGCCTTACAGGCCGATCCTTGCATGCATCGCCAGCCGACGCGGCCTGGCGCCTCCGCGGTGAGGTGAGGTGACCTGTTGCGCCCAGGGGCGCGGTGAGGTGAGGTAATACCAACTGGCGATGAGTAGAACTCATCGCCAGTTGGTCCGGCGGCGGCCGCCGCCGCGCCGCTCGTGCGGCGCAGCCAAGCCAACGAATGTTGGCGCCGGCAATTGAGGACGGTGACCAGAACCTATAGGTTCTGGTCACCGCAAAATAGTATAAGGTGAACAGCCCCGTTCCCTGCCGTCCGTCAGGAACCCTGGCAATTGATGCGGGCGTAATCGGCGCGCAGTTCGGCCAGCCTCAAGGCCGCCTTTTCCGGATCGGTGGCGGCCAGTTCCATGGCGTCCTGCGTCGCCCGTTGCAGGCGGCGATGGGCGGCATTCAGCATCAATGCCTCATCGAACGATGCGCTCAATTGCAGCAGGCTGTCCTGGAAGGACCGGCACAGCGCCTCCGTGGAACGCCCCACATCCCCCATGACCGAGAGCAATTGGGGCAGTGCCGCATTGGTGGCAACCAGACTGTTGGCCAGGGCGGCAACCCGTGTCGCGCCCTGCGGGCGGGGAAAGGGGATGACTTGGCCCATGGCGGGGAGGTCCTTGCATTGTGAACGCGCGGATCAAGCATGACCGCATGTTTCAAACCTGACCATTGCCACATGAACAGGCAAGCTATCCATTCGCTTATCTGATCGAACGTATCGTATGCGCCCCCCGGGCCGGCCCTGCCGCCCCCCGACGGGATAGCCCTTACGGCCAGCCCTTGCGCATGTTGCATCCGTGTTATGAAGGGCTCCCCTTGGCAGCATGATGCGTCTATATAAGGCGCGTCCCCCGACCCCTGGAGCCTGCACGACCTTGGCCCGCGCCACCAGCCGATATGTCTGCCAGAATTGCGGGGCGTATTACCCCAAATGGTCGGGTAAATGCGATGCCTGCGGGGAATGGAACACGCTGGTGGAGGAGCAGGCCGCCGATGCCATGCCCAAGGGGCTGGGCAAATCCGGCAGCGGGCGGCGCATAGAGTTCGTGGCCCTTTCCGGCGTGTCCAAGGATGCGCCCCGCCGCATGACCCACATCCAGGAATTCGACCGTGTATGCGGCGGCGGGCTGGTCAATGGCTCGGCCCTGCTGGTCGGCGGCGATCCCGGCATCGGCAAGTCCACCTTGCTGCTGCAGGTCACCTGCTGCCTGGCACAGGAAACGCGCTGCGCCTATATCAGCGGGGAAGAGGCGGTGGATCAGGTGCGCATGCGTGCCGCCCGTCTGGGGCTGGCCAACGCGCCCGTGCAACTGGCATCGGCCAACAATGTCCGCGACATCGTGGCCAGCCTGGAAGCCCCCGACGGACCGCAGGTCGCCGTCATCAATTCGATCCAGACCATGTATATCGACACGCTGGACAGCGCGCCGGGCACCGTGGCCCAGGTCCGGTCCTGCGCGGCCGAACTGATCCGCGTGGCCAAGCGCCGGGGCATCACCCTGCTGATCGTCGGCCATGTCACCAAGGACGGGCAGATCGCCGGGCCCCGCGTGCTGGAACACATGGTCGACACCGTGCTTTATTTCGAAGGGGAACGGGGGCACCAGTTCCGCATCCTGCGCGCCGTGAAGAACCGTTTCGGCCCGACCGACGAGATCGGGGTGTTCGAGATGGGGGAGGACGGGCTGGTGGAGGTCCCCAACCCGTCCGAACTGTTCCTGGCCGACCGCCGCCGCGATATCACGGGCACCGCCGTCTTCGCCGGGCTGGAGGGTACGCGCCCCGTGCTGGTGGAGGTCCAGGCCCTGGTCGCGCCGTCCCCGCTGGGCACACCGCGCCGGGCCGTGGTGGGCTGGGACACGTCGCGCCTGGCCATGGTGCTGGCCGTGCTGGAGGCGCGCTGCGGCGTGGCCATCGGGGCCAACGACGTCTATCTGTCGGTGGCCGGCGGGCTGAAGGTTTCCGAACCGGCGGCCGACCTGGCCGTGGCCGCGGCGCTGATCAGCAGCCTGACGGGGGAACCCGTGCCGGCCGACGCCGTGGTGTTCGGGGAAATCGGGCTGTCAGGGGAGATCAGGGCCGTCAGCCAGACCGACCAGCGGCTGAAGGAAGCCGCCAAGCTGGGCTTCAACCGCGCCCTGATGCCGCAGCCGCGCCGCGCGCGCGGTGGTGGTTCGGCCGACGGGCTGCGGCGCGTCGAACTGGACCATTTGTCCGACCTGCTGCCATTGTTCCAGGCGGATGCGCCGCCCCGTCCGCCGCGCGGCCGGGATTGAGGGGGAAGCCGTCATGGAAGCCAGCAGCCTGAACCCGGTCGATATCGCGGTCATCATCATCCTGCTGATCTCCGCCCTGATGGCCTTCGCGCGCGGTTTCGTGCGCGAGGTGCTGTCGGTGGCGGCCTGGATCGGGGCGGCACTTGCGACATTATGGCTGTTTCCCGTGGCAGCCCCCTTCACCCGTGCCCATATCGATACCCAATATGTTGCCGACGGCGTGACCATCCTGGGCCTGTTCACGGGCTCGCTGATCGCGCTGTCCCTGCTGACCGGTGCCATTTCGGGTCGGGTGCAGGAAAGCAGCCTGTCGGCCATCGACCGGTCACTGGGATTCGCGTTCGGCATCGTGCGCGGGGCGGTGCTGGTGTCGCTGGCCTATCTTTTCGCCGCCTGGCTGTGGCCGGAACAACCCGTCTGGCTGCGCGAGGCGAAGTCCCGTCCCTATCTGGAAACCGGGGCTGACATGTTGCGCGGCTTCCTGCCCAATGCCGACCTGACGCCGGCACAGCGGGAGGCGGAGCGCGCGCGCCACAGGCTGGAAGAGGCGGAGAACGCCCGGCGCACCCTGGAAAGGCTGGCCAATCCGCGCCCCACATCTGCGGGGAACGCGGCTGTGCCGGAGACCGATCGCGGCTATAATGCCGATGATCTCGGCCGTCTCGACCAGGTGATCAAAAGCACCGACCAACCGTTCCTTGAACCGGATCGACGTCCCGACGGGGACCAACGCTAGACCCGGCCCGCCAACTCGACATAACCGGACACATCCTCAGCCGCGAAAGGCGTTCTGCCCATGCTTACGACCCATCCCTTCGACGACGACAAGCTGCGCGAGGAGTGCGGCGTCTTCGGTGTGTATGGTCCCCAGGATGCGGCGGCGCTCGTGGCGCTGGGGCTGCATGCGCTCCAGCATCGCGGGCAGGAGGCGGCCGGCATCGTCAGTTTCGACGGCCAGGACTTTCCACAGCACCGCGCCCTGGGGCAGGTCGGCGATATTTTCGGTAGCGAAACGGTCATGCGCAACCTGACGGGCGAGGTCGCGATCGGCCATGTCCGCTATGCCACGACGGGCGAGCGCAGCCTGCGCAACGTGCAGCCGCTGTTCGCCGAGTTCGAGTTCGGCGGCTTCGCCCTGGCCCATAACGGCAACCTGACCAACGCCATGCAGCTCCGCCGGCAGCTTGTGCGCCGCGGCTGCCTGTTCCAGTCCACGTCGGACACCGAAACCATCATCCACCTGATGGCGACCAGCCGGAACGGCAGCGTCATCGACCGGCTGGTCGATGCGCTGCGCCAGATCGAAGGCGCCTATTCCCTGGTCTGCATGGCCAAGGACCAGGTGGTCGGCGTGCGCGACCCGTATGGCGTGCGCCCGCTGGTGCTGGGCCGGCTGGGCGACAGCCATGTGCTGGCGTCGGAAACGGTGGCGCTGGACATTATCGGCGCCGATTACGTGCGCGACATCGAACCGGGGGAAATGGTGGTGCTGGACCGCAACGGTGTCCAGAGCCTGCGGCCCTTCCAGAATACCGCGTCCAAGTTCTGCATCTTCGAATATATCTATTTCGCCCGGCCGGACAGTTTCATGGAAGGCCATTCCGTCTATGGCGTGCGCAAGAAGATCGGCCAGCAACTGGCCATCGAAAGCCATGTGGATGCCGATCTGGTCATCCCCGTGCCGGACAGCGGCGTACCCGCCGCGCTGGGCTATGCCGAGCAGAGCGGCATCCCCTTCGACCTGGGCATCATCCGCAACCATTATGTCGGCCGCACCTTCATCCAGCCGACGGACAAGATCCGCCGCCTGGGCGTGAAGCTGAAGCATAATGCCAACCGGCATTTCATCGAGGGCAAGCGCATCATCCTGGTCGATGACAGCATCGTGCGCGGCACCACGTCGGTGAAGATCGTGGAGATGATGCGCGACGCCGGCGCCAAGGAAGTGCATATGCGCATCTCCAGCCCGCCGACCAGCCATAGCTGCTTCTACGGCATCGACACGCCGGAGAAGGAAAAGCTGCTGGCCCACCGCATGACGGTGGAGGAGATGCAGCGCTATATCAATGCCGACAGTTTGGCCTTCATCAGCCTGGACGGGCTTTACAAGTCGCTGGACCATGCCAGGCGCGAAAGCGACCTGCCGCAATATTGCGACGCCTGCTTCACGGGCGAATATCCGATTCCGCTGACCGATTTCGACAGCACCCCGCGCGCCGACGTGGCCTATATCGGCGCCAAGCGGGCCTGATCCCGGCGGAGATGCGCCGGGCTGCCCGCAAGGCGGCATCGGCGCATCCCGGCATCGATCGGAACACAGGGCCCGGTCTGTGCCGCCCGGTGGCGGCCGCTCAGCCGTCGATGCTGCGCACCGGAGGCATCGCATTGCAGACATCGATATGGCCGGCCGCCCGGATGAAGAAATCATCCTGGCGGAAGCGCCGCGCCTCGCGCCATTTCACATAGGTCGCGGACTGGCCGGACAGCACCTCGATCCGTTCCCGTTCCGTCGCGGGCAGGTCCGCGGCCAGGCGCACGCTGTGGATCGGCACCCGTTGTTCGGCCTTTTCATAGAAACCCAGCGGCCCCGTGCCGCGCGGCAGCGCCGTCAGCAGTTCCATCCCCTTCAGCACGCGCCCGACCAGGGTGATCACCCGGTCCAGCGGGCGGGGGCTGTGGCCGATGACGGTGTAGAGTTCGGCACCGCTGCCGCTGTCCAGCGCATAGCCGCGCCCCACCCCGACGATGCCATAGCAATGGGTCATCCAGGCTTCTCCCGTCCGCGGATCGCGGGCGGCGGGGAAGATGTCGGAAATGCCGACTTCCGGCGCATAGGCATCGGGATCGGGCGAGACGGTGAAGGGCAAGGCCGCCGCCCCGTCCTTCACCGTGAATTCCGGCGCCAGCCGGTCCAGGGCGGTCTTCATGGGCCGGGGCGTTTCCTCCGGCATTCCCCATTGCGTGACGTAATTGTCCTGCACCCGCACGATGAAGGTGCCGTCATACCAATGTTCCCGCGCCAGCTTGCGCATATTGTCCACATGCGCGGGCGCGAAGCCGGGGGCCAGTTCGATGATAACCCGCCCGGCCGGCAGTTCCAGATAAAGCGTGTTCTCCGGCACGGGCGCGCGCCAGTCCGACGCGGGCGAGGCGGCCAGCACCTCCGCCTGTGTCGGGTGTGCGGCCGCCGACGCGGCGGCGGGGATGGAAACGGGGGCTGCCAGGGCCAGGGCCAGGGCGGCGGCGGACAGGGTCGGGCGCATGGGCTTCTTCTTGTGATGGATTGCCGATGGACCGGCAGCATCCCAGAAGGCGCCCCGGCCCTCAAGGCCCGCCGCTGGGCCCGCCGCTGGGCCCGCCGATACGCCGGCCCGCAAAGGGGTTCCAGCCCCTGGCCGCCAGCACGGCCCAGGCCGTGGCCCCAAGGTGCGGCTGGCGGTGATAGAAGAAATCCGCTTCCGCGCTGTCGGGGCCGATGGCGAAGCCGGTGGAAACACGGTCGCTGCGCGTGGCCCACAGATAGCCGCCGGGGCTGACATCCGCCGCCAGCCCTTCCAGCAGCGCATCGGACCGTTCCCGGTCGCCCGCAATGCGCCAGGCCAGCGCCGCCTGCGCCGTGCCTTCCACCCAGACGCCATCGCGGTCGGCGTTGAAATCATAGCCGCCGCCGACACCATGCGCCGCGTCGGCATAGGCCAGCGCGCGGCGCCATTCGTCCGGCGCCCCTGGCAGCATCAGGGGCCAGAGCTGCGCATCCAGGCCCGAATTGCCGTCATTGACCGTCACGCCGTCGGGCAGGGTGCCCGTGGGGAAATGGCCGCTGTCGGCCCGCCACAAGCTGTCCAGGAAGCCCCGCGCCGCCGCCCGGCCCCCGGCCCAGTCCCCGCCCGCGGCACCGGCGCGTTCCAGCCAGCCGAACAGCGCCACCAGATCGACATTATGTTCCGTTGATTTCCAGGTCAGCGCCACGGTCTCGCCGTCATATCCGTGAACCCCGCCCGTGAAGCCACCCGGCCCCCGGTCATCCGCCGTCCGGGCCAGAACCCAGGCGCCCAGCGCCGCGGCCCCGGCATGGTATCTGGGCTCGTCCAGGACATCACCCAAGGTCAGCAGAGCCAGCCCGGCCCAGGCGACATTGCCGGTGGCGGTGCCCACCTGATAGGCATCCTCCTCCCAGCGCTGCCGCCGCTGATTCCACCAGCCATTGGGTGGAATCGGGAATTCCTGCTGCGGGCCGGCGCGATAGGCCGTGCGCAGCCGCCCGTCGGCCCCGGCGCGGTCATGCTCCACAGCTGCCAGCAGCGCGTCGCCGATACGCCGCGCCTTGGCCGCGCGGCCACAGGCCACCAGGGCGATGGCGGCCAGCGCATTGTCATAGGTGAAGGCCGCCGTGGCCAGCGCCGGCTCCTCCGGCGCGCCCTGGCCCGACGGGGCGTCGTAGGAACGCAGGAATGCGGGTCCCCGCCCCGGCACATTGTCGATGGCAACCGTCAGCGCGGCACACAGCCGGACGGCCAGCGCCCTTTCGGCGGGCGTTTCCGCCGGTGCCGGATCCGCCGGCTCCGCAGCCGACACGGGCAGGGCCAGCAGCACGCATGACAGGATGGCAGTGACTGCACGGCCCATGGCCTACCCCCTGGCCCGCAGGCCCGCGGCCAGCATCTCCACCAGCTCGCTCATCAGCAATTCGGGGTCGGCGCTGCTGACGGGGGCCAGGTTGCCCGACACGATGCCCTCCACCAGGCCGTTGACGGCGGCCCAGATGGTGGTGGCCGCGCGTTCCAGCCGCTCCGCCCCCGCATCGGGCACCAGCGGGGCGACCGCCGCCTCCACCCCCCGGCGCAGGCGCACGATCCGTTCCAGCAGCCAGTCGGGCAGCGGTTCGGTCAGGACGGGCGGCCGGTTGTCGATCAGGGTCTGGAACAGGTTCAGGTTGGAGCGTGCGAACGAAAGATAGGCGTTGGCCAGCGCCAGCAGCCGTGTCTCCACGGCCGCATCCGCGGGCACGGCCGCATCGGCGGCGGCCATCACGACCTGCAGGCGGTCCAGCAGTTCCGCGTTCAGATGCAGGCGCACGGTATCAAGGTTCGGGTACAGGTTGTACAGGGTCCCGACAGAGCAACCGACCGCCTGCGCCAAAGTCCTGGCGGTGAGCGCGGCCAGTCCGTGGTCAGCGACCAGTTTGCGCGCCTCGTGCAGGACGGCTTTGGCGAGTTCGGCGCGGGGCTGGCGTGTCATGGGCGATTTTTCCCGATTTTCCCTGGATTTGGCGCGACGGGTTCCTATCTGTAACACGGCCGGATGACGGCATCGACCTTTGTCCGGCTATCCACCCTACCCGTGCTACAGGCAAAAGGCTGCCACGGCAGACCTGCATATTGATGACACCGTTGCACTGACGTACAACCGTCGCGGAATTTCATGCCTTTGCACCCGGCCCGGTGCGGCTCCGCACCACGGCCTTTCCGACCGGAATCCCCAATGGCCCCCTACGACCAAGCCCCGAGTGAGCGCCTTTCCTTCCTTTTCGGCGCCAACGGCACCTTCATCGCGGAACTCTACGCCCGTTACAGACAGGACCCCGCCTCCGTCGACGCAAGTTGGCAGGCCTTCTTCGCCGATCTGGGCGATGACGGTCATGCCATCCTGGCGGAGCTGAACGGTGCGTCCTGGGCGAAGTCGACCGCCAGGGTCATCGGGGCCGCCGATCCGGACGCCGTGCCGGCCAAGCCGGGCAAGGGCGACAAGGCGGCCGCCCCCGCGGCGGCCGCGGCACCGGTCGCCAACGGCTTCACGCCCGAGCAGGTCCGCCAGGCACAGTTGGACAGCCTGCGCGCCCTGATGCTGATCCGCAATTACCGGGTGCGCGGCCATCTGCTGGCCAAGCTGGACCCGCTGGGCCTGGACAAGCGGGCCGAGCATGCGGAACTGGACTACCGCCATTACGGCTTCACCGACGCCGACCTGGACCGCCCGATCTTCATCAACAACGTGCTGGGGATGGAGACGGCCACCCTGCGCCAGATCGTGGACGCGGTGCATCGCACCTATTGCGGCTCGATCGGCGTGGAGTTCATGCATATCCAGGATCCCGAGCAGAAGGCCTGGATCCAGGAACGTATCGAAGGCATCCGCAACCAGACCGATTTCACGGTGAATGGCAAGAAGGCCATCCTGCAACGCCTGACGGCGGCGGAAGGGTTCGAGAAGTTCTGCCAAGTGAAATACACGGGCACCAAGCGCTTCGGCCTGGAAGGCGGCGAGGTGCTGGTGCCGGCCATCGAACAGGTGATGAAGCGCGGCGGCCAGCTGGGCCTGAAGGAGATCGTGCTGGGCATGGCCCATCGCGGCCGCCTGAACGTGCTGGCCAATGTGATGGGCAAGCCCTTCAAGGCCATCTTCAGCGAGTTCCAGGGCAACCCCGCGAACCCCGAGGATGTCCAGGGCTCCGGCGACGTGAAGTACCATATGGGGACGTCCAGCGACCGTGATTTCGATGGCAACACCATCCACCTGTCGCTGTCGCCCAACCCGTCGCATCTGGAGGTCGTGAACCCGGTCGTCTGCGGCCGCGTGCGGGCCAAGCAGTGCCAGATTTCCGGGCAGGTGCCGCCGTCCGACGAAAGCCGCTGGAACGTGCTGGGCGTGCTGCTGCATGGCGACGCCGCCTTTGCCGGCCAGGGGCTGGTGCCGGAAACGCTGCTGCTGTCCGAACTGAAGGGCTACCGCACGGGCGGCATCATCCATTTCATCATCAACAACCAGATCGGCTTCACCACCGCCCCGCAATACAGCCGTTCCGGCCCGTATCCGACGGAAGTGGCCAAGTCGATCCAGGCCCCGATCTTCCATGTGAACGGCGACGATCCCGAAGCGGTGATCCATGTCAGCCGCATCGCCATCGAATTCCGCCAGAAGTTCCTGAAGGACGTGGTGGTGGACATCGTCTGCTACCGCCGCCAGGGCCATAATGAAGGCGACGAGCCGGCGTTCACGCAGCCGCTGATGTACAAGACCATCGCCAAGCAGCAGACGACCCGCGCGCTCTATGCCCAGCAACTGGTCGCTGAAGGTGTGCTGAGCCAGGACGAGGCCGAGGGCTTCGTCACCGAGTTCAATACCCGGATGGAAGCCGAATTCCAGGCGGGCATGTCCTACAAGCCCAACAAGGCCGACTGGCTGGAAGGCAAGTGGGCGGGCCTGTCCGCCGCGAAGGCCGATGCGCATCGCGGCACGACGGCCGTCCCCGCCGACCTGCTGACGGAAGTGGGCATGGCCATCTCCCGCGTGCCGGCCGATTTCAACGTCAATTCCAAGGTCGCCCGCCAGTTGAAGGCCAAGGCAGAGGCCATCAGCTCGGGCCAGGGCATCGACTGGGCCACGGCCGAGGCGCTGGCCTTCGGCACGCTGGCCGTGGAGGGCACGGCCGTGCGCCTGTCCGGGCAGGATGTGGGCCGCGGCACCTTCTCCCAGCGGCACAGCGTGCTGATCGACCAGAAGAATGAAGAGAAGTACATCCCGCTGAACAATATCCGTCCGGGCAAGCAGGCCACCTTCGAGGTGCATGACAGCCCGCTGTCGGAAGCGGCCGTGCTGGGCTTCGAATATGGCTTCTCCCTGGCCGAACCGCATGCGCTGACCATCTGGGAAGCACAGTTCGGCGATTTCGTGAACGGTGCGCAGGTCATCATCGATCAGTTCATCAGCTCGGCCGAATCGAAGTGGCTGCGCATGTCCGGTCTGGTCATGCTGCTGCCGCACGGCATGGAAGGCCAGGGTCCGGAACACAGCTCCGCCCGGCTGGAGCGTTTTCTGCAGAACTCGGCCGAGGATAACTGGCAGGTCTGCAACATCACGACGCCGGCCAACTATTTCCACGCCCTGCGCCGTCAGGTCCGCCGCGATTTCCGCAAGCCGCTGATCGTGATGTCGCCGAAGTCGCTGCTGCGCCACAAGCTGGCCGTGTCGCCGCTGGAGATGTTCACCAACGGCCAGACCTTCCATCGCGTCCTTTACGAAACGGGCGTCGATCTGGTGGCCAATGACAAGATCCGCCGCGTGGTCCTGTGCTCCGGCAAGGTCTATTATGACCTGTTCCAGGAACGCGAGAGCCGGGGCCTCAAGGACATCGCCATCGTCCGCCTGGAACAGCTCTATCCGTTCCCGGCCGATGCGCTGGGCGTGGAACTGGCCAAGTATCCGAACGCCGATGTCGTCTGGTGCCAGGAGGAGTCGGAGAACCAGGGAAGCTGGAACTTCGTCGACCGCCGCATTGAAAAGGTGCTGACCAGCATCGGGCACAAGGCGGGCCGTCCGAAATATGCCGGCCGGCCCGAATCCGCGGCCCCTGCCACCGGCATGCTGAAGCGCCACAACCAGGAGCAGGCGAAGCTTCTGGACGACGCGCTGACGGTCTGACCGCCGGCAACATCCTTTCATACCCACGACCATCCAATCACGAAGGCCACAGAATATGGCGACGGAAATCAAGGTGCCCACCCTGGGCGAATCGGTCACGGAAGCGACGGTTGCCCGCTGGTTGAAGAAGGTCGGGGACGCCATCAATGTCGATGACGCCCTGGTGGAACTGGAAACCGACAAGGTGACGCTGGAGGTCAATGCACAGGCCGCCGGCGTGCTGACGGAGATCGTCGCCGAAGAAGGCGCCAACGTCGATGTCGGCGCCCTGCTGGGCACCATCGGTGAAGGGTCCGGGGCCGCTGTGGCCCCCGCGGCCAAGGCCAGCCCGGCACCCGCTGCGCCGGCCGCCGCTGCCGCCGCACCGGCCGCCACGGCCCCGGTCATGCCGGCCGCCGCCAAGATCGCAGCGGATAACGGCGTCGATACCGGCGCCATCGCCGGCACCGGCAAGGATGGCCGCGTGACCAAGGGCGACGTGCTGGCCGCCATCGAGACGCCGAAGGCCGCCCCGGCACCGGCCCCCGCGCCCAAGGCCGCACCCGCCCCATCCGGTCCGCGCGCCAAGGCCGACCTGGAAGAGCGTGTGCGCATGACCCGCCTGCGCCAGCGCATCGCCGAGCGCCTGAAGGAAGCGCAGAACACGGCCGCCATGCTGACCACCTTCAACGAGGTGGACATGACGAACGTGATCGCCATGCGCAACCAGTTGAAGGACGCCTTCGAGAAGAAGCACGGCGTGAAGCTGGGCTTCATGTCCTTCTTCGTGAAGGCCTGCCTGGTCGCGCTGAAGGAACTGCCCGCCGTCAATGCCGAGATCGACGGCACCGATCTTGTCTACAAGAACTACTATGATATCGGCGTGGCCGTGGGCACGCCGCAGGGTCTGGTGGTTCCCGTGGTCCGCGACGCTGACAAGCTGTCCTTCGCCGGCGTTGAGAAGACCATCGGCGAGCTGGGCAAGAAGGCCCGCGACGGCAAGCTGTCCATGGAAGACCTGTCGGGTGGCACCTTCACCATCTCCAACGGCGGCGTCTATGGCTCGCTGATGTCGACGCCGATCCTGAACACGCCGCAATCCGGCATCCTGGGCATGCACAAGACCATGGACCGCGCCGTCGTCGTGAACGGCAAGGTCGAGGTTCGGCCCATGATGTATCTGGCGCTGTCCTATGACCACCGCATCATCGACGGCCGCGAGGCCGTGACCTTCCTGGTGCGCGTCAAGGAATGCATCGAGAACCCGGAGCGCATCCTGCTGGATGTCTGATCCGCGGATCGGCACCGAACCTTGTGCGCGAGAGGCCGTCCCCCAGGGGACGGCCTTTTCTTTTGGATAACAGCCTTTTGATGACAAGCCGGGCACGACATGCTTGAACTGTCGGCACACGTTCCGGCGGATGGCGGGCATGGAACTGGTTCGGCACCTCGATACCATCACCCAACTGGTCACCTTTTCGGCGATCGCGCTGGGACTCGGCCTGTCGGTGGGTCTCTACTGGTGGCGTCAGCGGACCGTGCCGGGCCTGTCGCACTTCACGGTCGGCATCTTCCTTGTGGGATTGGGCGTCGCGGTTCTGGCCAGCCGCGGGTTCGCGCCGCTCTGGTTTGCCGTCATCTTTGGCAATTTCCTGGTCGGTGGGGCGCTGGTCGCGCTGCTGGGCTCCATCCGCCTTTTCAACGGGCGACGCGCGCGGCTGGCCATGCCGGTGGCTTCCCTGCTGCTGATGACGGCCATCCTGGGTTACGATGTGCTGACGCGCGACGACATCGTGCTGCGCTCCATCGTGGCCACCATCTGGGTTGTCGGCATCAAGCTGCTGATCACCTACGAATGCTGGCGATACGGGCGCAAGGTGGCGCCGCGGCTGTGGGTGGCCATCGCCACCATCTTCGGCGGGATGGCCGTGATATTGTCGGTACGGTTGGCCGACCTGCTGCTGCACCCCGACGCGGAGGGGATTTTCGCGCCCAGCCCGACCGCATCGCTGAACTTCCTGCTGACCACCCTGGGGCTGGTGATGGGCAGCATCGCCATGATGGCGCTGACCAACGAATGGCTGCAGCGCCGTCTGGAAATGGAATCAGCGGAGAATGCGCGCGTCGCACAGGAGCGCGACCACGCGGCCCAGACGGCGGAGGCGGCCAACCATGCAAAGTCCATGTTCCTGGCGGCCGTCAGTCACGAGATCCGCACCCCCGTGAACGCCGTGCTGGGCGGGCTGGAAATCCTGCACCGCCAGGACCCGCCCCCGAAGGGATCACCCCAGCAGAAGGTGCTGGAGGTGATGGAGAAAGCCGGCCAGTCGATGATGGCCCTGCTGGACGACCTGCTGGACATCACCCGCATGGAGGCGGGGCACCTGTCCCTGCTGCCACAGCCGACCGACCTGCACCAGCGCCTGCATGATGCCATCGACCTGATGGCCGGGCGTGCCGCGGCCGGCGGCCTGCTGCTGGATATCGCCATTGCCCCCGACGTGCCCCGCCATGTCAGCATCGACCAGGCCCGCCTGCGCCAGATCCTGCTGAACCTGATCGGCAATGCCATCAAGTTCACCGAACATGGCGGCATCCGGGTCGAGGTGAGCCGGCAACAACCCAGCATCGGCGATGCCAGCATCACACCCGGCGCGGCGCTGATCCGGATCAGCGTCGCCGACACGGGCATCGGCATTCCACCGGCCAAGCTGCCCCATGTGTTCGACGCCTTCTATCAGGTGGAGACGGGCAACAGCCGGCGTTTTGGCGGGGTGGGCCTGGGACTGGCCATCTGCAAGCGGCTGGTCGACATGATGGGCGGCACCATCCGGGCGGAAAGCGCCGAAGGGTATGGCACCGTCTTCTTGCTGGACCTGCCCATGCCGTTGACCGCCGCCCCCGCCCAGGCCAGCCAGGGCAGCCGCCTGTTACCCTATTGGACCAGCCGGCCGGCCGTGCTGCTGGTGGAGGATGATGCCGTCAACCAGTTCGTCGCAACACAGCTTCTTACCCGGCAGGGCTTCCAGGTCACAACCGCGGAGGACGGGGAGACGGCCCTGCGCCTGCTGGAAACGCTGCGTGTCAGGCTGGTCCTGATGGATATCGGCATGCCTGGACTCGACGGGTTTGAAACCACGGCACGGCTGCGGGCCGGTGGCGGCCCCATGGCCACGGTTCCCGTCATCGCCCTGACAGCCAATGTCCTGCCCGAAACCGTGTCCCGCAGCCGTGCCGTGGGCATGCAGGGCTTCCTGAGCAAGCCCATCAAGCTTGATGAATTGCTGACCGCGCTGGGGCGTCATATCCCGCCTGACGGCATCGGCAGCATCCCGGAGGCGAGCCGGGCGTCAGAGGCGGCATCAGCCCCCCAGCCGCTCGCGGATGCCGGGCCTGTGGCGCTGCTGCGTGGCCGGCTGGGGACACCGGCGGTCGACGGGCTTCTGTCGCTGGCGGCACAGAATGTTGCCGACGCCCGTCAGCAATTCCGGCAGGCCGAGGAGCGCAAGCCCCCTCCCCTGAAGGATATTCGTCGTGTCACCCTGCGGCTGGCGGACGGGCTGGACTGCGTCGGCTTCACGGCCGATGCCCAGGCCTTGCGGGATTGTCTGGCCCTGCTGCGACCCGGCCAGCCCATGAATACGGCCCTGGCCGCCATGGACGCCATCCTGGCCGATGCCCAGGCCCGGCTGCCCCGGACCCGGCGCAACGCGGCAGAATAAAAGAAGCGACACCCGCGATTATTGCATTCCACCAAGGCGATCCAGTCAAATCCATAAATTGATCCAAGTCAGGGATCGCGCCTGACCAATAGAATATATCTTCTTCCTGTAAACGACGCACGAAACTGCGCCATGACGCCGGGGAAATATTCGCCCGGCACACAATACAGGAGCCTTTCGATGAGGAACATCGCTGTCCCGGCGGTTGCCGCCGCGTTGACGATTGCCGCCGCCGCTGCCGTGCCGGCACAGGCGGAGAAGGCAGCCGGTGATCTGCTTGTGCGTGGTCGCGTCATCTATGTGCAGCCTGATGAAGGCAGCAACCTGAAGCTGGGCACCACGGCGATCCCCGGCAAGGCATCGGTCGATAATTCCACGGTGCCGGAACTCGATTTCAGCTATTTCTTCACCGACAATATCGCCGCCGAACTGATCCTGGGCACGACCCATCATCATGTGAAGGCAAAGGGCTCGCCGCTGGGTGCGTCGGTGGATCTGGGCGATGTCTGGCTGCTGCCGCCGACGGTGACCCTTCAGTATCATTTCAACCCCAAGGGCAAGGTCAGCCCCTATATCGGCGCCGGTGTCAACTACACCATCTTCTATGGCGACGATCCCGGTGCCGCGCTGGGCATCGATTATGACAACAGTTTCGGCGTGGCCCTGCAGGGTGGCGTGGACGTGGCGCTGACGGACAAATGGTCGCTGAACCTGGACGTCAAGAAGCTGTGGCTGAACACCGATGTGAAGGTGAATGCCGGCCTGCCCGCGCTGGTCAATGCCAAGGTCGATCTTGATCCCTGGATCTTCGGCGTCGGCTTCGGCTACCGCTTCTGATCGGCGGTCCGGCGCGACCGTCCCCGCAAACCGGGGGCGGCCATGTTGGGAAGGGACTTGGCCTCGGCGGCATCCGGGGGTACACAAGGCCCTTCGCAACAAGGCCGCCCCCGGTCCCTGTCCGGGCAAGGCCGCACCGTTCTTGATCGGGAGCATGCCCATGCGCGCCGAAATCCAAGCGGTGGCCGAGGCTGTGGAACAGTCCTTGGTCCTGCTGAGGAGGCATCTTTGACTGGGAGAAATCCCTTTTCCGCCTCGACGAACTGACCGCACTGACCGAAGACCCCAACCTGTGGAATGACAGCGACCGGGCCCAGAAGCTGCTGCGGGAAAAGAACCAGCTTGAAGCATCCCTGAACGGGACGCGGCAGCTGGAACGCGACCTGAAGGACAATCTGGAACTTCTGGAGCTGGCCGAGATGGAAGGCGATCAGGACATGGTCGCCGAGGCCGAGAAGGCCGTGTTCAGCCTGCAGGATCGCGCCGCCACCATGGAACTGGAAAGCCTGCTTTCCGGTGAGGCCGATGCCAATGACTGCTACCTGGAAGTCAATGCCGGTGCCGGCGGCACGGAAGCCCAGGACTGGGCCCTGATCCTGCTGCGCATGTACACCCGCTGGGCCGAACAGCACGGCTACAAGGTGGAAATGCTGGACGAGACCGACGGCGAGGAAGCCGGCATCAAGTCCGCCACCATCCAGATCAAGGGCCATAACGCCTATGGCTGGCTGAAGTCGGAATCGGGCGTGCATCGTCTGGTCCGGATCTCTCCCTTCGACAGCCAGGCACGGCGCCACACCTCCTTCTCATCGGTTTCGGTCACCCCCGTGATCGATGACAAGATCAATGTGGAAATCAACGAGAAGGACGTGAAGGTCGATACGTTCCGCGCCAGCGGGGCCGGTGGCCAGCACGTGAACAAGACCAACTCGGCCGTGCGTTTCACGCATATCCCGACTGGAATCGTGGTTTCCTGTCAGCAGGAACGCAGCCAGCACAAGAACCGGGCCAAGGCCTGGGATATGCTGCGTGCCCGCTTGTACGAGCTGGAACTGCGCAAGCGGGAAGAGGCTGCCAGCGCCCTGGAAGCCACCAAGACCGATATCGGCTGGGGCCACCAGATCCGTTCCTATGTCCTGCAGCCCTATCAGATGGTGAAGGATTTGCGGACCGGGGTGGAGACATCCGACAGCGCCGGCGTGCTGAACGGTGATCTGGACAAGTTCCTGCAGGCGGCCCTGGCACAGCGGCTGAATGGCCACGGTGACGGGAAGAACGAGTAGGTATCTTCCACCTGCGGCTATCTTCCTGCCCAAGCCCGGCAACATTCTGTTGCCGGGCTTTCGCTTTTCTATCACAAATGGACAGGCTGTCCTGCCCCCGGCGATGGGCGGGATTGCTCCCATTTTTTTCGGCGGATGCCCTGGGCGCCCTGGCGCACGCCCTGGACATCGCAGGGGAATGCCTGATGGCGGCAGCGGAGGCGACCGGTTCGGATCTATGGGTGGATGGTCTGGCAGGTGCCGACCGGCTGTTCATATCCTATTTCAACAGCACATCGCAGGTGCTTCTCCTGTTGGACGGGGATGGCGTCGTGCTGGCGGCCAACCGGGCGGCCTTGCGCGTGGGCGATCTGCCCCCCTCCCAGGTACAGGGCATCGCATTGTGGGACACGCCCTGGTGGCGGGGCTCCGACGTGGCGCGCGACCGGCTTGTTTCCGCCGTGCAGGCGGCCTGCAAGGGCGCCACCATCCGCTTCGACCTGGGAACGGGGCCTGAAACGGGCGCCCCGCTTGTCTTCGACCTGTCCATCACGCCAATCGACCATGACGGGGATGGCCATCCCCGTCTGGTGGTGGAAGGGCGGGACGTGACGGAGGCGCGCGACATCGAACAGGCCTTGCGAACCAACGAGCAACGGCTGCGCGACATGGTCGAAGGGTCGGTGCAGGGCATCGTGGTGCATCAGGGATCCCGCATCCTGTTCTGCAACCCGGCCTATGCCAGCATGCTGGGCTACTCGTCGGTGCTGGACGTGATCGCGGGCGACATATCCCTGATCATTCCGGCTGCGGAACGGGCGCAGGCCGACCGGGCCTGGTCGATCCTGCTGGCCGGCGGCAAGCTGCCCATTTTCCGGGCAGCCAAGGTCCTGAAGAAGGACGGATCGATCATCCATGTGGATGTGCTGGCCCGCCGCATCGTCTGGGACGGGAGCCATGCCATTCAATCCACGGTCGTTGATGTGACGGCCCAGGCCAAGGCCGCCGCCGCCGAGGCCGCGCGTCTGGCCGCGGAGGAGGCATCGCGGACCAAATCCGCCTTCATCGCGACCATGAGCCACGAGTTGCGCACGCCGCTGAACGCCATCCTGGGCTTCGCCGGCATGATTGCCGGCAGCGGGCAGCACGGAACGGCCGTCGATCCCCATCATGTCGAATATGCGGGCGACATCATGTTGGCGGCCCGGCACCTTCTGTCCGTCATCAACGACATGCTGCACCTGTCCAAGATCGAAGCCGGCCGCCTGACGCTGGAGCCCTGCTGGATTCCCCTGGAAGGTGAGTTAAGGCAGATCCAGCGCATTGCCCTGGGGCTTGCACAGGACAAGAATCTGGACGTCCGGGTCGACCTGCCCGAGGGGGAACCGGTGCTGCTTCTGGCAGACGAGCGGGCCCTGCGGCAATTGCTGCTGAACATCGTCGGCAATGCCGTGAAGTTCACGCCGGCCGGCGGGAAGATCAACCTTGGTGCCATTATCGACCCCGACAGCCGCGACCTTGTCCTGTCGGTGGCGGACACAGGCGTCGGCATTTCCGACAGCGACCTGGATCGCATCTGGCATCCGTTCGAACAGGTCGGCCAGGTGCAGGACCACCAGAACGGCACCGGGCTGGGCCTGTCCATCGCGCGGGCGCTGGCCGAGTTGCACGGTGCAGAGGTCGCGGTGGACAGTGTTCTGGGGCAAGGCACGACCTTCACCTTCCGTTTCCCCGCCCCCAATGTCACCCGTGGCACGGCGCCGCGACCAGCCGCCAGCAATGATCTGCGCGAAAGGTCAACCACAGCAACCGCACTTGGTACCTGACACCGGGGCCCCTGAAACCTTTGCCATTTCCGCCGCCAACTGACGGCGGGTGGCCCCCTCGGCACAATCCAGCCAAGCCAGGAAGGCGACGCGATGGGAAAGCTCCATGCTTCGACGCCAATCATCTTCCGGCGCCAGATGCATCGCCAACGATTTTGTTGGCGAACCATTTTTAATGGGGTCGCTCATTCAGCGAATTCCCGGAATACCGCAAAAGCCGGACGCCACCCCCAGTGCGCGGGGTAACGCAAACCCAACCCTTTGCATGTATCGCTGATCGGTCGGGATTCCCACGGACATCGGCGGCAATTCCATTCGGCCAGTTGCGCTGAGGCCAGTTGCGCTGAGGCCAGTTGCGCTGAGGCCAGTTGCGCTGAGGATAGAAGGGGCCAGCCAAGGCATGGGAAAAGGCGAAGGAAATCCTATCTTGTCAGCCAGCCTGACCAACGGATTCCGCACGGATGCCGCACGACCAATGGCATTGACCCAAAATGTCACAATCTGTCGCGACCACTGTCCACTTTGACAAACGGACAAGTTTTCAGTCACCATTAGGGTCGTTTCACCGGATGGAGGCAAAAGCCGGAAACCGTTTGTCCAGCCCAAAATCACGATCTAGAGAACAACAGCCAGTCCATTCAAATGGTCGGCTTTGTTGACGGCCAACCATTTCCTCTCCCCTTCCCAAATCTGGAAAGGATGATCCCGCCCCAACATCTGGATTAGGGAAAAGTTGGTTCAATTACTTCTTATCCCCCCTCCGTGCCTCCATCCTACAAGGGCTCGATCACTTGAAAATGACTTTACGCATCGAAAAACGGGAATTCAACGAAAAACCGTCTCACTTCACGATGGTTGGGCGAATAAAGCAGCATGGGAAACCGGAACACGGAATCGCATACGAATGTATGCAAGTGAATTCCGACAATCCACGGTGGCTGTCCAATCTCATTGGAAACAAAGGTATGAATACCGGGCCTCGGGCCTTCATGCCGATCAATGCGGGGGAGGCCGGAACGTGAAAAGCAGTATCGCCTTGCGCCTGCGGGAATTGCGCATTCGAATCGGCTTCAACCGCCGGTCCGACATGGCCAGTCACCTGGGTTTGCCCAACTCCACCTACAGCGCTTACGAAGGTGATTCCGGTCCGCCCAAGGTGGAATGGCTGGTGGAACTGGCGCGGCGGGGCGTGAACCTGAACTGGCTTCTGACAGGTGAAGGGGAGATGCTTCTGTCCTCGGCCGCGATGGATGGCGCGGATGCCATGAACCATCCCCCTCCACCACCGGAAGCGACAACCTCGCTGGAAGTCGATGAATATCTGCTGGCGGCCATGATCCACCGGGTGGAACGCGAATACAGCCACACCCTGACGCCGCTGGAAAAAGGGGAAATCATCGCCCGCCTCTATGCGGCTTCGGCGCGGCTGACGGAAAGCGAACTGGCCGCCTACCCGCTGTCGCGGGCAGCCGAAATACCGGAGCGGTGAAGCTATCGGGGCCCCGGCAAAGCGAAACCCGCCGAGTCGCCCCGGCGGGTTTCCTGCAATCACCAGGAGTGCGAGCTGCAGACTGGAAATCAGCCCAGCGCCTTCACCATGGTCGAACCCAGGCTGGCCGGGCTTTCGGAAACATGGATACCGGCGGCGCGCATGGCCTCCACCTTGAACTCGGCGGTGTCGTTACCGCCGGAGATCACGGCGCCGGCATGGCCCATGCGGCGACCCGGAGGAGCCGTGCGGCCGGCGATGAAGCCGACGACCGGCTTCTTCAGGCCCGACGCCTTGATATACTCCGCACCGTTCACCTCAGCGTCACCACCGATCTCGCCGATCATGATGATACCTTCGGTTTCCGGGTCCTTGGCAAACATCTCCAGCGCGTCCACGAAGTTCGTGCCGTTGACCGGATCGCCGCCGATGCCGATGCAGGTGGTCTGGCCCAGGCCGGCGGCCGTCGTCTGCGCCACCGCCTCATAGGTCAGCGTGCCGGAACGGGACACGATGCCGATCTTGCCACGCTTGTGGATGTGGCCTGGCATGATGCCGATCTTGCACTCGTCCGGGGTGATGACGCCGGGGCAGTTCGGGCCGATCAGGCGCGTACCGCTATTGGCCAGGGCACGCTTGACGCGGACCATGTCCAGCACCGGGATGCCCTCGGTGATGCAGACCACCAGCGGCAGTTCGGCATCGATGGCTTCCAGGATGGCGTCGGCCGCGAACGGCGGCGGCACATAGATGACCGAGGCGTTGGCACCGGTCTTGAGCACCGCGTCGGCCACGGTGTCGAACACGGGCAGGTCCAGATGCTTGGAACCGCCCTTGCCGGGGGTCACACCGCCGACCATCTTGGTGCCATAGGCGATGGCCTGTTCGGAATGGAAGGTCCCCTGCGCGCCGGTGAAGCCCTGGCAGATGACCTTGGTGTCTTTATTGACGAGAACGGCCATGTTACGCGGCCTCCTTCACGGCCTTGACGATCTTCTCGGCGGCGTCGGCCAGGTTGTCGGCCGACAGGATCGGCAGACCGCTTTCGGCCAGGATCTTCTTGCCGAGATCGACATTCGTGCCTTCCAGGCGGACAACCAGCGGAACATGCAGGGACACTTCACGTGCGGCAGCGACAACGCCCTCCGCGATGACGTCGCAGCGCATGATGCCGCCGAAAATGTTGACCAGGATGCCTTCCACGTTCGGATCGGACAGGATCAGCTTGAAGGCGATCGTCACGCGCTCCTTGGTGGCACCGCCGCCGACATCCAGGAAGTTGGCCGGCTCGCCGCCATACAGCTTGATGATGTCCATGGTGGCCATGGCCAGGCCGGCACCGTTCACCATGCAGCCGATGTTGCCATCCAGCTTCACATAGTTCAGGCCGTGCTTGGTGGCTTCCGTCTCCGAGGCTTCTTCTTCGGTCGGGTCGCGCAGTTCCTCCACTTCCGGGTGGCGGTACAGCGCGTTGTCGTCGAAGTTGACCTTGGCGTCGAGCGCGATCACCTCACCAGCACCGGTCACGACCAGCGGGTTGATCTCGACCATGCTCATGTCCAGATCCACGAACGCCTTGTACATGGCGGTCATGAACTTGGCGGCGGCATTGACCTGCTTGCCTTCCAGGCCCAGGGCAAAGGCGACCTTGCGGGCATGATAGCCCTGCAGGCCCTCCACCGGATCGATGGCGACCTTGGTGATCTTTTCCGGGTGGCTGTGGGCCACTTCCTCGATCTCCATCCCGCCTTCGGTGGAAGCGACGATGGTGACGCGGGAAGAGCCGCGGTCCAGCAGCATGGACAGGTACAGCTCACGCTTGATGTCCGCACCTTCCTCGATATAGAGGCGGGCGACTTCCTTGCCGTCCGGACCGGTCTGCTTGGTGACCAGAACCTGGCCCAGCATGGCGGCGGCGTTGGACTGCACGTCCTCCACGCTCTTGACGACGCGGACGCCGCCCTTGCCATTCGGGTCATTCTGGAAGCGGCCGGCGCCACGGCCGCCCGCATGGATCTGCGACTTCACCACCCAGATGGGGCCACCCAGCTCGGTGGCGACCTTGGCGGCTTCTTCCGGCGTATAGGCCACGCCGCCACGCGGCACCGCGACGCCGTACTTCTTCAGCAGGCTCTTGGCCTGGTACTCATGGATATTCATCGCTCAGCCGTCTTGCTCTGGATGGGAGACGGGCCGGCCAGACGGGGATCCGCCGGGCCGCGCGCCGGGTTGATCCCCGCGCGGGCCGCACTTTAGCACTATGCCGACCGGGATCAACCATCCAAAGGTCCCCCATGGCCGCAGCGGAGGCCCGGCGCCGGCCGCCCCCCGCCTGTCCGAACAGCGGTAAGGAAGCCCGCAAACCCTTGCATCGCAACACGCTGTGCCGCAAGTGCGACATAACCCAATGGCACCACGCAAGGGTGCCATGTAATGAGGACAATCCCGTTACCGACAGGCATGATGGCCGGCAGACAGGATGTCCGGCCCCGGAGGGGAGCCGGACTTTCCCGATGCCCCAGATCAGCCGCCCGGGTCAGCCGCCCCGGCTCTTGTAGGCCTTGAGCTGGCGGTTGAAGGCGGCCGCCAGACGCTCCATCCTTTCGGTCGATTTGTTGTAGCTGTCGATATCCATCTTTCCACGGCGTCCTTCCGCGGTCAGACAGGCCTGGTACTCCTCCGTCGCTGCGATGTAGGCCTTCACCTGCTGCACCGCCTGCCCCATCTCGGCCTCCGTGGCGGTCGAGCCGTCGGGCAGGCTGGGCGGTTCACCCTGCTCGCAGGCGGCGAACGCCGCCGGCACGAACAGGCAGGAGACAAAGGTCGTGATCAGGATTGCTTTCTTCATGATTGGACACCCCCAGACAATAAAAATTCAGGAAACTTCCAATCTCATCCCGCAAGAAGAATGGAATTTTCGTTCCCACTGCTGTTTTATTGGGTGCCGCGTTATCCCCAATTGACTAATTATTAGGCTTATCTGCCCTATCTCCCTAAACCTGCCGGAAGGATAGGTTCATCTGGAGTAATCGTCAATTCCAACGGCCGGGAAAGGGTTCTTGCAGACATTGCATCCGGCAGCGCCATGACCGATCAGCCGGCAGTCCACCCGGCACTGCAAAAGCAAGAGCCCGCGCCGGTTCCCGGCGCGGGCTCTTTTCTTGACGCCCCGGAAGACCCGATGACGACGATCAGCCGTTGCGGGCCTTGAAGGTCTTGAGCTGCTTGTTGAAGTCGGCAGCCAGCGCCTCCATGCGGGCGGCGGAGCGGTTATAGGCATCCACATCCACCTTGCCGCCGCGGCCGGCAGCCTCAAGGCACGCCTGGTATTCCTCGGTCGCCACGATATAGGCCTTAACGGCCTTCATCGTATCTGCCATCTGCGCCTCGGTCGCGGTGGAACCGTCAACCAGCACGGGCGGAGCCCCCTGATCGCAGCTCTGCGCCATGGCGGTGCCGGCGGTGAGGGAGAGAAGGGCGACGGAGAACAGCACGGCGGTCTTCATTGGAGATCCTTTTTCCTTCCGGTCACGGAATGGGTGATGGTGGGGGATTCTGCGATAGATAAAGACGGTGATCACAGTTCCGGGGCAGGCGTCCTTCCCCATTCCAGCGGCTGGGGACGTTTATTATTTGATGGATGCACAGCATAGAATGCCACCATCCATCAAAGAGACTTCGGATTAACCGGATTGCCCCTCTGAAAGCCGATGGCTTCTGTCCATGCGCCCCCGACACATACCTTATTATTCAGGCTTTCGGCGTCGTGCGCGGACTATAGGGGTCACGAGTAAGCGAATGGTTAACAACGGAAACCAAAACTATACTTTGGGCGTGCGGCAATGCAGACCAGTGTTGCAACGGCCTCAAGGGGAAGCAAGGGAATGGCCTCGCTTCATTTGAGCAGGATTTATTGTGTATTTTGCGGAAATTATCAGTAAAGGCCATCAAACGCACGATCACACCATGGATCATTGCCTGTGCCCCCTGGCGCGATCCCTGCACCCCCGATACCCATCCGGAAAATTCCACATGATTTCAGAATCATGCAGGCCCTGTCTTTCGGGGTTGTCCTCACCCCGGCACCGGGCACCGGAAGGCCATGACAAGCGCCCCGTCCTGAGAGCCAGGCCCCGACCTCTCGCCAGGGTGACGGAATGAAACCATTCGCAGGCCGGAAGTAAAAAAACCCCGCGTAGCCATCGCTGTGCGGGGTTTTCAGGCCGGATGACCCTGCCCCGCGGATGCGGGACAGGGGGAAACCGGATCAGCCTTCGGCCGAAACCTTGGCGGTGACGTCCACCAGGGTCTTCACGGCGTCGACGGACTTGTCGAAATTGGCCTTCTCCTCATCGGACAGGTCGATCTGGATGATCTTCTCCACGCCCTTGGCGCCGATGATGGTCGGCACGCCGATATAGAGACCGTCGACGCCATACTCGCCGGACAGCTTGGCAGCCACCGGCAGGACGCGCTTCTTGTCCTTCAGATAGCTCTCAGCCATGGCGATGGCGGAAGCGGCCGGGGCGTAGAAGGCGGAGCCGGTCTTCAGCAGACCGACGATCTCCGCACCGCCGTCACGGGTACGCTGCACGATCTTGTCCAGCTTCTCCTGCGTGGTCCAGCCCATCTTCACCAGATCGGGCAGCGGGATGCCGGCGACGGTGGAATAACGGACCGACGGCACCATCGTGTCGCCATGGCCGCCCAGCACGAAGGCCGTCACGTCTTCGACCGACACGCCGAATTCTTCGGCCAGGAACCAGCGGAAGCGGGCGCTGTCCAGCACGCCGGCCATGCCGACCACCTTCTCCGCCGGCAGGCCGGAGACCTGCTGGAACAGGCCGACCATGGCGTCCAGCGGGTTGGTGATGACGATGACGAAGGCGTTCGGGGCGTGTTCCTTGACGCCGGCAGCCACGGCCTTGATGACCTTGGCGTTGATGCCGACCAGATCGTCACGGCTCATGCCCGGCTTGCGCGGCACGCCGGCGGTGATGATCACAACATCGGCGCCGGCGATGTCGGCATAATCCGACGTGCCCGAGTAACCGGCATCGAAACCGGCGACCGGCGACAGTTCGGCAATGTCCAGCGCCTTGCCCTTGGCAACGCCCGCGAAGTCGGGGATGTCGAGCAGGATGATGTCACCCAGCTCCTTCTGGCCAGCCAGCAGGGCCAGCGTGCCACCGATCTGGCCGGCGCCGATCAGCGCGATCTTCTTGCGTGCCATGGGAATTTCCCTTCGATTTGGTTCGGGTCAGGAAACAAGATTACGTTTGGAACATCCGAGCCGCGCTCATCATTAGCTGCAATGCGGGATGACCCTGGGCGGCGTCATTAGCCTGAAACAGCCGTTCGGGCAAGCCGACAAGGGTCGTGGGTGCGGGGTGGCTGGTCAGCGCCTGACGCAAGGCGTGTATGCAGAAGGTGCCGTCGGCCGGGATTTCAGGCCCTGACCGGCATGGTTGATGACGCAGATTGCTTGCGCGCCCGCTCTTCGCCTCCACCGCAGGCGAAGGCTGGCACTAAGCAGATTTTCCGAACGCCGCCCACAGATGGGCGGGCTCGGAAAATCTGCTAACCATGGAGTCGGCAGGTTCCTCCAGGCCGGGCCATGTGTGGCCCGATCTGGAGGAACCTGCTTAGCCCGTCCCCACCAGCAGCTTCACATCGATGCCCAGCAGGGTGACGCTCTCCGTCCGCGCGCCCAGCGCCCGATAGAACAGGCCAGCGCGGACATTGGCGGGCCGTGCGTGCCAGCAGATCCAGGACAGGCCCTGGTCCAGCGCCATCCGCCCTGCCGCGGCCATCAGGGCGCGGCCCACGCCAAGCCGGCGCGATCCCGGCTCCACATAGATATTTTCCAGCATCATGCCGCCGGTGGCGGTCTGGCTGTCATAGCCAGGGGTGAGCAAGACCATGCCGGCAATGCGGTCCCCGCATTCCGCCACCAGACAGCGGAACAGCGCATCCTCCCCGAACCCCTGGCGGCGGAATTTCGCCGGGGTCAGGGCGGGCGGGTCCATGCCTTCCTCTGCCGACAGCGCGGCGACGAAGGCGCAAACAAGATCGGCGTCCGCCGGGGTGGCCCGACGGACGCCGATCTGTCTCTTCACGATGGCCGTCACGGTTCCGCGATCAGGCGGTCGCCAGCTTGTCCATCTCACGCAGGATGCTGTCGGCCATGACGGAGGTGGAAACCCTGGCCATGCCCGGCTGCATGATGTCGCCCGTGCGCAGCCCCGTGGACAGCACATTCTCCACGGCCTGTTCCAGGATGTCGGCTTCGGCCTGCAGGTCGAAGGACCAGCGGAGCGCCATGGCGAAGGACAGGAACATGGCGATGGGGTTGGCCAGGTCGCGGCCGGCAATGTCCGGGGCCGAACCATGCACCGGCTCATACAGGGCCTTGCGCTTGCCGTCGGCATCGGTCGCCCCCAGCGAGGCGCTGGGCAGCATCCCGATGGAACCGGTCAGCATCGAGGCCTCGTCCGACAGGATGTCGCCGAACAGGTTGTCGGTGACGATCACGTCGAACTGCTTGGGATTGCGCACCAGCTGCATGGCGGCCGCATCGGCCAGCATGTGGGACAGTTCCACATCCTGATATTCGGCCTTGTGCAGGGCGATCACCTCCTGCCGCCACAGCAGGCCCGACTCCATGACATTGCCCTTCTCCGAAGAGCAGACCTTGTTGGAGCGCTTGCGGGCCAGTTCAAACGCCACACGGGCCACGCGGTGGATCTCGTGCGTGTCATAGACCTGGGTGTTGATGCCCCGGCGCTCGCCGTTGGGCAGGTCGGAAATGCCGCGCGGCTCCCCGAAATAGATGCCGCCCGTCAGTTCGCGCACGATCATGATGTCCAGCCCGCGCACCACGTCGGGTTTCAGCGTGGACGCATCGACCAGCGCGTCGAACACCTTGGCCGGACGCAGGTTGGCGAACAGCTCCATTTCCTTGCGCAGGCGCAGCAACCCTGCCTCCGGGCGCTTGTCGAAGCCCAGATTGTCCCATTTCGGTCCGCCCACGGCGGCCAGCAGCACGGCATCCACGGCCAGCGCACGGGCCATGGTCTCGTCCGTCAGCGGCGTGCCATGCGCGTCGTAGGAACAGCCGCCGACCAGGCCTTCCTCAACCTGGAACTCGATGCCGCGCTTGCGGGCATACCAGTCGATGACGCGGCGGACCTGACGCATGACCTCGGGGCCGATGCCGTCGCCCGGCAGCAGGAGGAGCGAACGCTTCGTCGACATCGAAATACCTCTGTATGTTTTCTTGGGCGATGGCGGCCGGTCGGGCACGCCTTGCGTTGATAAACCGATCCCGCGTCCGCCGCCAGGGGGCGCCGGGCACGGGATCGGGAATTTCCCTTCGCGGATCGCGACCGAAGACGCCGATCAGGAGGCCCAGAGCCAGGGCTGCCCGTCCTTCGACTTGCCCTCGAAGGCGTCGATGGCATCGGCATTGCGCAGGGTCAGGCCGATATCGTCCCAGCCGTTCAGCAGGCACTGGCGGCGGAACGGCTCCACGTCGAAACCGATCTTCTCCCCGTCGGGCAGGGTGATCTGCTGCGCTTCCAGGTCCACCGTGAAGACGGCGTTGGCGCCATTGTCGGCGGCCCCCATCAGCTTGTCGACCAGTTCGGTCGGCAGGCGGATGGGCAGGATGCCATTCTTGAAGCAGTTGTTGAAGAAGATGTCGGCGAAGCTGGGGGCGATGATGCAGCGGATGCCGAAATCGGCCAGCGCCCACGGCGCATGCTCACGGCTGGAGCCGCAGCCGAAATTGTCACCGGCGATCAGGATCCTGGCCTGGCGATAGGCCTGCTTGTTCAGGACGAAGTCGGGAATTTCCTCCCCGTCCTTCAGGCGCATCGAGGCGAACAGGCCGGCACCCAGGCCCGTGCGCTTGATCGTCTTCAGATAGTCGGCCGGGATGATCATATCCGTATCGACATTCATCAGACGCAGCGGGGCGGCGACGCCGGTAAGCTGAACAAACTTCTCCATGGGACTACCCGACCGAAAAGGGGATCAAACGGCCTCTGTTTTGCCACGTCGCTCCCGCACTGCGCAATACATGATCGTCGGAAGGCTGCCCTGCGACAGAAGCTTGCGTGAAACACCCGGCACGGCGGGGTTCGACCTTGGCGGGGATGGCAGAGCCCGGCCATCGACATTATCTTCAATGATCAAGAAGGACGAAAATGTCGAGGGAGGGATAGGCGCCATGCGTGTGTTCCGCATCATCCTGCCCGCCAGCCCGATCGGGGCCGCGGCGGATTTCTATAAGTCGCTGCTGGGCCAACCCGGAAGGCGCGTGTCCGCCGGGCGGCATTATTTCGACCTCGGCCAGATGGTGCTGGCCTGTTACGACCCCGTTGCCGATGGCGACACCGGGCCGGCGACACCCCTGCCCGAGCCCGTCTACCTGGCCGTGCATGACCTGGCGGCCTTCCATGCCAGGGCAGTGGCGGCGGGCGCCGTGCTGGCACAGGATGGCGCCATCGCCGTCCGTCCCTGGGGGGAGCGCAGCTTCTATTGCCGCGACCCGTTCGGCAACCCGCTCTGCTTCGTGGCGGCGGGAACGGAATTCACGGGCCTGTGAGCACCTGCCCTGATCCGGCATCCCCCAAGGTCATGAAGCATGACATGGGGGGGAGCGCGCCAGCCGGCGCGGATTCCGGGGACCAGGATTTCCCGACCCGGTATCATACCAGGGGCATGAATTTATGACTGATGCTCCTGGTATAGGCCGGCGACTGCCGGCCCGGCGCTTGAGGTGCCGAAAACCTTGACCATCGGTCAAGATTTTCGGCCGCTGCTATCAGTCGGCATAAACCCCGGCGGCCGTGATCAGGGGGCGCCAGCGCTCGATCTCCGCGGCCAGGAAATCGCCCAGGGCCTTGGGCGTGGCGCGGTCCTCGGCCACGGGCTCGGTCCCCAGCTCGCCGAAGCGCTGCTTCACGAGATCATCCTTCAGCGCCACCTTCAGCGCGTCGGACAGTTTGCCCGTCACCGCATCCGGTGTGCCCTTCGGCGCGTAGATGCCGTGCCAGACGGCCACCTGCACGCCCGGCAGCCCGGCTTCCCGCGTCGTCGGCAGGTCCGGCAGGGAGGGCACGCGGGTCGCCGTCGTGACGGCATAGGCCTTTACCGCCCCGCCCTTGATCTGGCCGGTCGTGTTGGTCGTCTGGTCGCACAGCATGTCCACCTGGCTGCCGACCAGATCATTCATGGCGGGTCCGGTGCCCTTGTATGGCACCGTGGTCAGCGGCGTGCCCAGCGCCTGCATGAACAGCATGCCGCACAGGTGCGAGGCGGCGCCGACCCCGGCATTGGCCAGCGTCACCTTGTCGGGGTTGGCCTTCACATAGGCCACCAGTTCGGCCAGGTCCCTGGCCGGGAAATCCTTGCGCGCCACGATGGCCATGGGCACGTCGGTCACCAGCCCGACCGGCGCGAAATCGGTCAGGGCGTTATAGGGCAGCCGGCGATAGAGCGTGGCGGACGTCGCCTGTCCGATATGGTGCAGCAGGATCGTGTATCCGTCGGGCGACGCCTTGGCGACGCGGGCCGCCCCGATGGTACCGCCGGCCCCGCCGACATTCTCCACCAGCACCTGCTGGCCCAGGGTACGGCTCATCGATTGCGCCACCAGGCGGGCCACGGTATCGGTCGGGCCGCCGGCCGAGAAGGGCACGACCATGGTGATGGGCCGCGTCGGATAATCCTGCGCGGCAGCGGGACCAAGTCCGGCCAGCAGCGCGGCCGCGAGGATGATGGACCTGAAACGCATGGGGGACCTCCCTTTATGGTTCGATATGGTTGTTCGGCATGCCGGCCCGCCATTGCCGGCCGGCATCATCCTCAATCCTCCTCGTGGAACACCTCCTCCCGCCGGCGACGGACGGCCGGCAGCAACACGATGGCCAACAGAAGCAGGGTGAGGACCAGCAAGGTCGCCGACAGCGGGCGGCTGACGAAGATCATCGGGTCGCCGCGCGCGATCAGGAAGGAACGGCGCAGGTTCTCTTCCATCAGCGGGCCCAGCACGAAGGCCAGCAGCAGGGGGGCCGGCTCGAACCCGTGTTTCAGCAGGAAATAGCCGATGAGCCCGAACAGCGCGACCAGCATCACCTCCACGCCCGAGGAATTGATGGAATAGACCCCGATGCAACAGAACATCAGGATGGCCGGAAACAGCAGCCGGTAGGGCACCTGCAGAAGTTTCACCCAGACGCCGACCAGCGGCAGATTGATGATGACCAGCATGGCATTGCCGATCCACATGCTGGCGATCATGCCCCAGAAAAGGGTCGGGTTTTCGTTCATGACCTGCGGGCCCGGCACGATCCCCTGGATGGTCATGGCACCGACCATCATGGCCATCACGGCATTGGGCGGGATGCCCAGCGTCAGCAGCGGGATGAAACTGGTCTGCGCCCCGGCATTGTTGGCGCTTTCCGGCCCGGCCACACCCTCGATGGCACCCCGGCCGAACCGCTGCGGCTCCCGCGCCAGCTTCTTTTCCAGGGTATAGCTGGCATAGGGTGCCAGGACCGCGCCGTTGCCCGGCAGGATGCCCAGCACCGACCCCAGGCCCGTCCCGCGCAGCACGGCGGGGAAGCTCTGCCGCAGGTCGGCCAGCGTCGGCATCAAACCCCTGATCTTCGCCTGCACCACGGACCGGTCCTGGGTCTTTTCCAGGTTGCGCAGGATCTCCGCCACGCCGAACAGGCCCACGGCCAGGGTCGTGAAATTGATGCCCTCCGCCATCTCCGCGATGCCGAAGGTCATGCGCTGTTCCCCCGTCTCGATATCCGATCCCACGCAGCCCAGCAGCAGGCCGACGATGATCATGGAAACAGCCTTGACCACCGAGCCGGACGCCAGGACCGTGGCCCCGACCAGCCCCAGCAGCATCAGCGCGAAATATTCCGGCGGGCCGAAATTCTGTGCAAACGCCGCCAGCAACGGCCCGAACAGCGCGACGACGAAGGTGGCGACACAGCCCGCGAAGAAGGAGCCGAGCGCCGCGATGGCCAGGGCGGGACCGGCGCGGCCCTGCCGCGCCATCTGGTGCCCGTCCAGCGTCGTGACGACGGACGAGGTCTCCCCCGGCATGTTGACCAGGATGGCCGTGGTGCTGCCGCCATACTGCGCGCCATAATAGATGCCAGCCAGCATGATCAGCGCACCCAGCGGGTCCAGATAGAAGGTGATGGGCAGCAGGATGGCGATGGTGGCGATGGGGCCCAGCCCCGGCAGCACGCCGATCAGCGTGCCCACCAGCACCCCCACGAAGCACAGGCCCAGATTGATGGGCGTGGCGGCGGCGCCAAATCCCATGGCGAGGTTGGAGAAGACGTTATCCATGCGTCACGTCCGCGGCCACAGGGGGAAGGGCAGACCCAGCAGCAGCACGAACAGCCCGACCGCGAAAAGGATCAGGACCACGCTGACCACCAGCAATTCACGCCAGCGCGTATCGTCGGACGCCAGTGCCGCCACGCCGAACAGCAGGGCGGAGGCAGCCACCAGGCCCAGGGGCCGGATGGCCAGCCCGAAGGCCACGATGCCCCCCAGCAGCGGCAACGCCTGGCGCCAGTGCAGCCGGTCCAGCGGTGGCCCGTCCAGAACCAGCGACCGGCCCGCGATGACCAGCCCCAGAAGCCCTGTCAGCCCGGCCAGCACGATCGGGAAATAGCCCGGCCCCATGCGCGACGCCGTGCCCATGCGCAAATCGCCGATTTGGGAAAAGGCCAGGATGGAGACAAGCACCAGGGCGATCCCGCCCACGAGATCCTGGGGGCTACGCACACGCATGGCATGCCCCCCTGCGGACAAGGAAACGCGCGACCCCGGGATATCGCATCCGTCCGTCCCTCCCCTATGCTGTTCCCCGGTCTCGGGTCCGGATCGGGCCACGCGCCGGGGTTGAAGGGCATTCATGCCCACATGAACAGTAATCTTCCTGCCAACGGCCCGCAACGGCCGGTGCGGGCATCAGGACTTTGGTCGATGCGGCCCGGCGACATCCAGCCACAGGCGGGGATCGTTCAGCGGTGTCTCCTCCGGCAGGTCGGGATTGGCCAGGTGAAGGACGCGGGCGCCGCGATACCGCCCCAGGGGGAAGATCATGGATGTGGCAGGGTGCTGCTCCAGAAACCGGCGCAGGCCGCCATCGGCCACCATCCGTTCCAGCCCCAGTGTCAGGCGCCGGGCCAACTCCGCGCGCTGCGGCGCCACGAACAGGTACATGGGCAGCGGATAGGACAGCAACAGCCGGTCATAGACCATGACGCCGGGATCACCCACCGCCCGGACCTCGCTGTCGATCTCGTTGATGCCGCGCGGCAGATAATCGCAACGCCCGTCATAAAGGGCCGGATAGGCCAGATCGATCCATTCGAACTCCACCACCCGCAGGCCGGCGGCGCGCAGCACGGCGGTGTCGGGCCAATAGGCGCCCTGGCAGGCCTTCAGCCGGCCCAGTTCCTCCAGGCTGGTGATGGCATCGAATTCCGCCTTGCGGTCGGCCCGGATCACCAGCGCACGCTGGCCGGTCAGCCCCATGTCCAGCGGAATGCGGATGGGTGTGGCCAACGCCTCCCGCTGGCGGCTGGTCGTCGTCCACAGAAGATCGAGTCGCCCGTGGGCCAGAAGTGCCAGCAGCCGGGCCTGCGGCACGTCACCCGGCACCCTTTCCAGGGTGGCGGGACCAAACTCCGCCTGCGTGCGGTGGAATATCTCCTCGATCAGATCGATATAATAGGAGCGGACATTGGCCCCGGCCGGCGAGGCATTATGCTCGATCCGGTAGACGTTCGGGGCCACAGGTTCCGCCATGGCCCCTGCCTGAAACAACAGCGAACCCGTCAGCAAGCCCGCCAAAGACAGCCCCGCCAAAGACAGCAGCGTGGCCAACCGCCAGCGCATGGCGCCTCCTACCCCCGGGGCGGTATTCGCTTATTGTCCGTGGATGCTGGACCCACCGCCCGTGCCAGGACAACAGGTCACCTGTTTTCCGGCGTGATGGCAAGCGGGAAAACACCTATCCCAACAGCAGCACCAGACGCAGATCGGGCCGCGCTTCCACCGCCAGGGTCACCTGTGTCAGGCGCAGCAGGCCCTGATCCGGGTGCAGGAACAGACGTTCCCCACCCTCCCGCCCGCGGATATCGGCGCCTGTCCAGCCGGCGGCGAATTCGGGGCTGCGCTCCCGCAGTTCGCCCACCAGCGCGGCCAGGGACCCATCCGCCAGGTGGCGGCCATGATCGGCGCGGAATTCGGCCAGCACGCGCGCCGTGCGGGCCGGCCAATCCACCAGCAGGCGCCGCGCCACCGGGTCCAGGAACAGAAAGCGAAGCTGGTTGTGCGGGCCCGGCCGATCCAGCCAGCCGGCGAACAGGTCCGCTGCCCCCCGGTTCCAGGCCAGCATGTCATAACGATGGTTGAGGACATAGCAGGGAGCCTGCTGGCCATCGACCGCCTGGCGCAGCAGCGGCAACAGGGCCGCATCGGTATCGGCCGGACCGGGTTCGCGCGGGTCGCGCCGGCCGGAAAGCTGGAACAGATAGGCGCGTTCCGCCGCCGCCAGGCGCAGCGCACGGGCCAGCCGGTCCAGCGCCTGGGAAGAGGCCTGGATGTCGCGTCCCTGTTCCAGCTAGGTCAGCCAGGTGGGGCTGATCCCGGCCAGCATCGCCACCTCTTCCCGCCGCAGGCCCGGTGCGCGACGGCGGCCCAGGCTGCCGATGCCCACGGCGGCCGGGTCCAGCCGTGCCCGCCTTTCCCGCAGGAAAAGCCCCAGCAGACGCCGCTGCGCCGTGGCGGCATCCCGGCCATCATTCAGAAGAACAGGGGGCGTGTTCATGGTGGTATTCATACCAGGATAACTACTTATCTTGTACCAGTTTGGTGAGGATGCCAGCCTTATACCAGCGGCCGAAAATCTTGATCGATGGTCAAGGTTTCGGCACCTCAATCGCCAGCGCCGCCGTACCAGATCCCCGATGGAGCGTCACCCGATGTCAGCCGCAGCCGCCACCGTCAGCCAGCATGACCTTGTCGTCCGGCAGTTTGCGCCGCGCGCCGCCGCCTATGCCAGCAGCCCCACCCATGCAAGCGGCCCGGACCTGACGGATTTCCAATCCCTTCTGCGCATCGCGCCGGCCGACCGGATGCTGGATCTGGGCTGTGGCGGCGGGCATGCCAGCTTCCATGCCGCCGCCTTCGCCGACCATATCGTGGCCTATGACCTGTCGCGCGCCATGCTGGACGTGGTGGCGGCCGGCGCCGTCGAACGCGGCCTGTGCAACATCGCCACACGTCAGGGGCGGGCAGAGGAACTGCCCTTTGCGGATGGCAGCTTCGATCTGGTGGTCAGCCGCTACAGCGCGCATCACTGGCGCGACGTGCCCCGGTCGCTGGCAGAGGCGGTGCGGGTGCTGCGGCCCGGCGGGCGCTGCATCATCATGGATGTCTTCGCCCCGGCCGATCCGCTGCTGGACAGCCACCTGCAAACCATTGAAATGGTGCGCGACCCCAGCCATGTCCGTAATTACAGCCTGGCCGAATGGCGGCACATGCTGACCGGCGCCGGGCTGGTGCCGCAGGCGCCGCAGACCTACCGGCTGCCCATCGCCTTTGAAAGCTGGATGGAAAGGATCGGCACACCCACCGCCCACCGCCCGGCCCTTGCCAGCCTTCAGGCCGGTGCCGCCCCGGAGGTGAAGGACCATTTCGCCATCCAGCCCGACGGCAGTTTCCGGCTGGACACCATGCTGATCCAGGCAAGGCGCGGCTGATCCGCCGGGGCCCGGTGAGTTCTGATCCCCGGGGCTGGTATTATACCAGCCCATCCAGCCCGCGCTTCAGGTCGGCGATCAGGTCGTCGGGGTCTTCCAGGCCCACCGACAGGCGGATGGTCCCGGGGCCGATGCCCAATGTCTCCTTCTCCTCCACCGTCAGGCGCTGATGGGTGGTGGTGGCGGGGTGGGTCGCCAGGCTTTTGCTGTCGCCCAGATTGTTGGAAATCTTGATGATCCGCAGCGCGTTCAGGGTGGCGAAGGCAGCCGCCTTGGCGTCGCCGCCGGCGGGCTTCAGGTGGAAGCAGATCAGGTTGCTGCCACCGGCCATCTGCCGCCGCAGCAATGCACGCTGCGGGTGGCTGTCCAGTCCGGCATAAAGCACGCGCGCCACGGCCGGGTGCCCTTCCAGGAACGTGGCAACCTTCAGGGCGGCGGCCTGCTGCGCCTTCACCCGCAGTTCCAGCGTCTCCAGCCCCTTCAGCAGGGTCCAGGCGTTGAACGGGCTCATGGCGGGGCCGGTATGGCGCAGATAGGGCGCCAGCAGCGCCGCCACCGTGTCGTCACACAGGATGGCGCCGCCCAGGCAGCGTCCCTGCCCATCGATATGCTTGGTGGCCGAATAGACGACGACATCGACCCCGAACCGGTTCGGCTTCTGCAGAACGGGCGTGGCGAACACATTGTCGACGACGACGCGGGCCCCGGCCTTATGCGCCAGCGGCACGACATGTTCCAGGTCCACCACGTCCAGGCAGGGGTTGCTGGGGGTTTCCAGGAACACAAGGTCGGTCGGCACCGACAGGGCTTTCTCCCATTCCTCCGGCTTCGTGCCGTCGATGATGACGCTTTCGATCCCGAACCGCCGGGCGATGTCGGACACGATGTAAAGACAGGAGCCGAACAGCGCGCGGCTGGCCACCAGCCGGTCACCGGCCTTCAGCAGGCCGATGACGGCGGCATGCACGGCCGCCATGCCGGACGCCGTGGCAAAGCAGCGGGGATACCCCTCATACTGCGCCAGCCTGTCCTCGAACATGGCGACCGTGGGGTTGCGGAAGCGGGAATAGACGAAGCGCGATCCGTCATTGGCAAAGGCCGCCTCGGCCGCCTCCGCACTGCCATAAACATAACCCGAAGTAAGGAAGATGGCCTCGCTCGTCTCCTCGAACTGGCTGCGGCGCGTGCCGCCATGCACCAGCAGGGTCGCGGGGTTCACATCATCGGGCAGATCACTCATCGCCATGTTCCTTCCAGACTTGCCTAAAGGCCGGCTTCCAGCGGCCCCGACCGTTCGATCGAGGCCCTGTTCCCGTCCGTATCCGGCATCTGGTTCATGGCATCGACCTTTTAGCAGTTTCTTTAACGTGGTCTGCAATCCGGTCACCAAATCACCACGTGGGCTTGGTTAAATCCCTCCCGCCCCTGCTTGTCAAGCCGTCCGGTTGCGGCCGGGCCGGCGCTGGCGCCAACCCTGTCATCCGCCCCGGTCGGGTTCAGTACCAGGGCTGGGCCAGCCCTTCCTGTTCGAACGCGCGGCGCACGGGCGGCAGGGCGGCGATGCGGGCGGCAAGCACGCCCAGGTTGGGCAGGCTGCGCGGCGGGCGGGCGAAATTGCGGCCCCAGCGGATCATCATCAGCAGCATTAAATCCACGATGGTCGGCCCCTCGCCCACCATCCATTCCCGACCGTCAAGGGCCTGCTCCAGCAGGTCGAACATCTCCCCCAGCCGGGTTTCGGCCGCCTGGCGGACGCTGCCGGCCAGGGCGGGGTCGGCCACCTGGCGCTCGGGATAATAGTAGGCCAGATATGTCGCCTGCACCGTATTGGTCAGATGGATCAGCCATTGATAGGCCAGGGCCCGGTCCCGCGTGCCCGGCGCCGGCATCAGCGCGGCTTCCGGGTGCCGGTCGGCCAGATGCAGCAGGATGGCCGCCGTCTCGAACAGGGGCTGGTCGTCATGGACCAGGGTCGGGATGCGGCCCGTGGGGTTCAGCCGGCGATAGGCTTCGTTGTGCTGTTCGCCCGCACCGGTATCGACGCGGATCAGTTCATAGGGAACGCCAATGGCCTCCAGCGCCATGTGCGGGGCCAGGTTGGCCATACCGGGATTCCAGTAAAGCTTGTACATCGTCACATCTTCCGGGTTGGAAAGGGGCGGACCGGTTTTTACCTTATGCTTGGCAGCCTTCAACGAATGAAGGCTGCGGTGGCGGTCGGCACCATGCGGGGAACGGGCATTGGCGGCAATGGCGAAGAGCGGGCGCGGCAGGATCGGCAGGGTCGCGCTCTGGCTGGGGGTGGTTCTGCTGGCGCTGGCCGGCTTCTGCGTGACCTGGGTGCTGGCCTATGCGGTCGTTCCCGTGCCGGGCACGCCGCTGATGGTCATCCGCGCCATCCAGGGCCAGGAATGGCACCATGAATGGCGCCCCGTGGAACGGATCAGCCCCCATCTGGTCCGTGCCGTCATCGCCGCGGAGGACAGCCGGTTCTGCGCCCATGGCGGCCTGGACATGGACGCCATCGAGCGGGCGCTGGAACGTAACCAGTCGGGCGGGCGCCTGCGTGGCGGCAGCACGATCAGCCAGCAGGTCGCCAAGAACGCCTTCCTGTGGCCCGACCGCTCCTGGCTGCGCAAGGGGGTGGAACTGGGCTTCACGCTGCTGGTGGAGACCTTCTGGTCCAAGCGGCGCATCCTGGAGGTCTATCTGAACATCGTGGAATGGGCGCCGGGCGTCTATGGCGCCGAGGCGGCGGCCCGTCACTGGTTCGGCAAGGGGGCCGATGCGCTGACGACGCGCGAGGCCGCCCTGCTGGCCGCCATCCTGCCCAGCCCGCGCCAGTGGAAGGCCGACCCGCCCGGACCCTATGTCGCGTCGCGGGCCGGCACGCTGATGCAGCGCATGGCGATCGTCCGTCGCGATGCGCTGGATGATTGCGTCCTCTGACAGGCGCAAGGACGGCGTTCTGAGTTGAGCGCGGGGGCGGGCGCCCAGCCTACAGCCAGCCGCGCTTGCGGAAATACCAGAGCGGCCCCACCGCCGACAGCACCATCAGCAGCAGCGCCAGCGGATAGCCGAGCGTCCAGTCCAGTTCGGGCATATGGTGAAAGTTCATGCCATAGATGCTGGCGACCAGCGTCGGCGGCAGAAAGGCCACGGACGCGACGGAGAAAATCTTGATGATGTTCGTCTGCTGGATATTGATCACGCCCAGCGTGGCATCCAGCAGGAAATTCGTCTGCATGGCCTGGAAGGCCGCATGTTCGACCAGCGAATGCACGTCGCGGCCGATGGTCTTCAGCCGCGCCTTCTGGTCCTTGGCCATGCGCGGCCCGGCGACGGTCGTGGCGAAGGCCACCAGCCGTTCCAGGCCGGCCAGGCTGTCGCGTACCTTCTGGGTCAGGTCGCCGGCCCGGCCGATGGCGGTGATGACCGCGCGCATGGACACGGTGGTGGGCGGGCGGCGGCGGGTATGTTCGCGGGCCACCGCCTGCCGGCGCTGTACCACCCCGCCATCACGCCCCACCAGCGGTTCCACCACCCGGTCCTCGTGATCGGCGAAGATGCGGTGCGACAGCCGGTCCAGGTCGGCCGTCACCCGTTCCAGCACGTCGGCCGCGCGGTCCACGACCGCTTCCAGCAACCCCAGGAACGCCTCCAGCGGCGAGGTGACCAGTTCCACCTGCCGCTGGGCGCGGGCCGCGAAGATGGTGAACCACAGGGGTTCGGCATGCCGGATCGTCACCAGCAGCGACGGCGCCACCACAAAGGTCAGAAGCCCGCGTTCCAGCGGCCCCGTGGATGAGCGCACGATCACGGGCGTAGTCATGAAGGCCACCTCCCCCTCGGTATAGAGGCGGGAGGAGGTTTCGATCTCGCTGATATCCTCCTGCGTCGGCAGGTCGACCGACAGCAGGGTGGAAACGGTCAGCCGCTCCGTCTCGTCCGGATACAGCATGTCCAGCCAGATCGTCCCCGACGGCACGGGCTCGCCGGGGTCCAGGGCCTGGGCCCGCAGGCCCGTGCCATCACGGACATAGACCGTGATCAAAGACCGATCCCGGCGGGCACCGGCACGCCGGCCGCGCGGCAGGCGGCCGTCACCGTGTTGGACAGCAGGCAGGCGATGGTCATCGGCCCCACGCCGCCGGGCACCGGCGTGATGGCGCCGGCCACCGACGCCGCCTCGGCATAGGCGACATCACCGACGATCCGGGTCTTGCCGGCCGCCGCCGCCGCCGGGTCACGCGCGGGCACGCGGTTGACGCCCACATCGATGACGACCGCCCCCTCCTTGATCCAGTCGCCCTTCACCATTTCCGGCCGGCCGACGGCGGCCACCAGGATATCCGCCTCCCGGCAGATGGCGGGCAGGTCGCGCGTGCGGGAATGGGCGATGGTGACGGTGCAATCGGCCTGAAGCAGCAACTGCGCCATGGGCTTGCCCACGATGTTGGACCGGCCGATGACGACGGCGTGCAGGCCGCGCAGGTCCCCGACCGTGTCCTTCAGCAACAGCATGCAGCCCAGAGGCGTGCAGGGCACCTGCGACGGCAGGCCGATGGACAGCCGCCCGGCATTAATGACGTGGAACCCATCCACATCCTTGGCCGGATCGATGGCGGCCAGCACGGTCTGGCTGTCGATATGGGCCGGCAGGGGCAGTTGCACCAGGATGCCGTGGATCGAGGGGTCGTTGTTCAACTGGTTGACCAGACGCAGCAGATCCTCCTGGCTGGTGGCCGCGTCCAGGCGGTGGGTGACGGAATGCATCCCCGCCTCGCGCGTCTGCTCCCCCTTGCTGCGCACATAGATGGCGCTGGCCGGGTCTTCCCCCACCAGCACGACGGCCAGGCCGGGGACCAGCGCATGCGCCGTGCGCAACTGGTCCACCGCCGTTGCGATTCGTGCCCGCAAGCCGGCCGCAAAGCCCTTGCCGTCGATGATGCGTGCCTCGGCCATGCCCGGTTCCCCTTCGATCCTGTCGACGTTACAGCCCGCCCAGCCAGTCCGACAGCCGGGTCATCAGGGCCTCTGTTTCGCCGGCAACGAATAATATCTTTGACCGGTCGGTGCCACCCGCGACGACGCTGATGCTGCTTTTCGGAATTCGCCACGCTTTGGCCAGCAGCCCGATGATGGCGGCATTGGCCTTGCCATCCTCCGGCACGGCCGTGACCGATATTTTCACCTGCATCCTGTCATCCGCACCGGGGGCCATCCCCTGCACGGCGTTGCGGCTGGCCCTGGGTGCCGCCCGCACGAACAGCCGGACGCCGCCGGCCGCACCTTCCAGGGCCGGCTTCATCCCTTACAACAGCCCGTAATTCAGGATCAGCCGCTGCACGAACATGATGATCAGGATCAGGACCACGGGCGACAGGTCGATGCCGCCCAGATTGGGCAGGACGTTGCGGATGGGGCGCAGCGCCGGTTCCGTCAGGCGGTAGAGGATGTCGGAGATGGTATAGACCACGCGATTATGCGTGTTGATGACGTTGAAGGCGATCAGCCAGGACAGGATGGCCGAGATGATCAGAACCCAGACATAAAGGTCCAGCACCACATAGAGGATTTCGACGATGGTGCGCAGCAGCGGGTCCATGATTTTTCCGGATCTGGTGGACGGTATCGGCAACAGGCGCCTTGTGCTGTGGAACGTAATGTCGCCACCTGTCCCTGTCCACCCCCCATCCGGGCCCCGCCGCCCTGGAACGGACCCATGCGCGGGCCCCATGCACGGGACGGAACCCTGGGGCGCAATGCCGCGCTTGACAGGGGCCGGCCCGATCAGCATTATCCGCGCCACTTCAGGGGCCCGGTTGACTTGTCGTTTCGGGCAACGATGGTGTGGGGCCGTAGCTCAGCTGGGAGAGCGACGCGTTCGCAATGCGTAGGTCGGGAGTTCGATCCTCCTCGGCTCCACCATTCCTCCTTCATATCCGTTTCGTTCGACAGGCTGCGGGCTTTGCCGCTCCGCCACCTTCCTGCGCCCTGATGTCTCCCGTACCCTGGTTTCATTTCCCGTTTCCGGCTGGTGACGTATCCCGGCGGGGCGGGTAAGGTTGGGCATGCCGACTGAAATCCGCCATATCCTGTTCAGCAATGACGAGGTGATCCGCGCCGTGGTGGAATATCACCGCCGTGCCGGCAACCCCATGCCGTCGGGCAGCGTCATCCGGATGGAGGTGATGGCCGACCCCGTGCGCTGTGCGCTGCATGTCGGGCAGGATGACGGGGCGCGTCAGGTGCATTGGGTGGACAATCCCACGCTGGCCGCCTGCCTGATCTTCTTCTGCATCAACCAGCGCATCCCGCTGCCGACCAAATCGGCCAAGCAGTTGCACATGATGAACGACAAGATCACCCTTGTCGTCCACAAGAGCGCCCAGAACGAACGCGGCGGCACCCGCGTGGCGTGACGGATCGCGCACGGCCGCGGTCGCGGCCGCCAGGATTTCCACTGTCTCCCGATGGGAAATGAAAATGGCCGGCGGCGGCCCGCCGCCTCGCCCCGGAGCGGGCTTTGTTGCGCCCGTACCGTCGCCCCCGGCGGCCAGACACGGCCGGACACGGCCAGGGTGACACCTATCGACAATAGGACTTTCTATCGTTTTAATTGTTGTACTTAAAAAGATATTCGCGCAATTTCGTCGTGATCCGCCAGCGTGGCGGCCCTATGGTCAAGGCAAGGAAATCCGGTCATGGCGAAGAAGGCCCCTTCTGTCGACGATACGATCGTCAGCGCGGCGATCTATCCGGCCATCGGTGTCGCGCGCGTCGGCAACAGCCCGCAGGAATGGTTCTATGGTCCCGAGGTGCCGGACCCGCCGCCGCAGCCCGCCGGTTTCTACCGGGACAAAACGGGAGCGTTGAAGCGGCAGGCGGCCCGGTTCCGGGTCTATGGCCTTAACGCCGCCGGCCTGCCGGTGAAGGAACTGACGGGGGCGAAGGGGGCGGAGGTGGAATGGACCGTGCATCTGGCCAACCAGAAGGCCTCCTGGTACGAATTCCAACTGGCGCTGGACATTCCGGAAGCGGCCGCCGCCCCGCCCTCCTACCGCCGCAATGCCCAGGTGAAGGACCGCGCCTCGCTGACCATCGATCCCGGCCCGCGCTCGCTGGCAGGTGCCGGCAAGGGTCCGGTTGCCTTCGATGACGGGGAGTTCGTGGGCAAGCGCGTCTATCTGGGCGAATTGCGTACCGATGAGGCGGGGCGTCTGGTCGTGCTGGGCGGGCATGGCAAGTCGGCCTCCTACAATGGTGCGCCGGCCGTGACCTTCGGCAACAATGATGGCTGGCATGATGATGTGGCCGACGGGCCGGTGACGGCATCCGTGCGCTGGCAGGGCAAGGATATCCAGGTGACGCCGGCCTGGATCGTCGTCGGCCCGCCCAACTATGCCCCGCAGCAGAAATCGGTCCGCACCATGTGGGACCTGATGCGCGACATCGCCTATGATCTGGCCTTTCTGAAGCGGCCGGCCCGTCCGTCCTTCACCGGGGACATCCTGCCCATCTTCGAGCGGTTGAGCCGGCTGCAATGGGTGAATGCCGGCTTCGCCCGTGGTTTCGGCTGGGGTTCCCCGTTCGACTTCACCAGCCCGGACTGGCAGGCCAAGCTGGCCGACGGTTCCGCTTCCAACCAGGAAACCCGCCGCCAGCTTTACAACCAGTTCCGCCAGGGTGACCGGGATAGCTGGTCGCCCGTGCCCTGGCCCTGGGTCTATGGCGACGCGATGAGCGTGCCGGCCGCCAGGACACCGCGCCAGTTCACGCAACTGACCGAGACCCAGTTGGGCTTCCTGAAACAGTGGGTGGCCGGCGACTTTATCAATGATTACGACCCCACGGCCAGGCCGCCGGCCAGCCTGGACAAGGTGCCCGTGGAACGGCAGCCCGACATGCTGGACCGCGCGTCGCTGGAATTCTGTCTGGCCGACGCCTTTCATCCCGGCTGCGAGATGACATGGCCCGTGCGGTCGGAAAGCATCTTCATGGGCGCCTACCGCTTCCTGCATGCGCCCGCCGGCAGCAAGGAACCGGATTACGGCCCCGTCATGACATCGGAGATCTGCGGGACGCCAGATGGCCCGCTCTATGGCCAGCGGCCGGGTTCCATCTCCCGCTGGATGGCGGTGCCCTGGCAGACCGACACGGCAAGCTGCCGGTCGGGCTATGACACCGCCTATGATCCCTATCTGCCCACCTTCTGGCCAGCGCGCGTCCCCAACCAGGTGCTGACGCCCAGCGACTACAAGACGGTGATGAACAAGAAGCTGCCGGCGGAGGAAAGGTTGGCCGCCTTCGCCCGCCGCGCCTCCTGGAACGATCCGTTGGGCAAGGGCACCTACATCAGCCAGATCAACAACCTGGCCAATAATATCGATATCGTGGCCGTGGTGGACGTGGCCCCCGGTCCGGGCGACCTGCCGCTTCCCAAGGTGATGGAGGTCGCCGACCGGGAGGCGCCGCCGCCTGCGCTGCTGAAGGCCGGTCTGGAGACGGACGGCGCCCCGCCCGACCTGTCGAAGATCGAGAAGGTGCGGCGCTTCACCTCCCGCGTCCGCCTCTGACGCAGGCGTGGAAAGCGTCGATGCTCTGGTCATCGGGGCGGGTCCGGCCGGCTGCGCCGCCGCGCTGAACCTGGCCCCGGTGCGGCGCGTGCTGCTGATCGACCGGCGGGCGGACTGTCCGCCGCGTATCGGCGAGTCGCTGCCCGCAGCGGCCGGGCGCCTGCTGGCCGACATGGGACTGCTGCCGGCCTTCCTGGCCGAACGTCATGCCCCCTGCCACGGGCAGCGCTCCCTGTGGGGCGGGCCGGAGCCGGTGGAACGCGATGCACTGCGCGACCCCTATGGCCATGGCTGGCACCTGGACCGGGCCCGGTTCGACGGCTGGCTGCGCGATGTTGCCCGCTGTCGCGGGGCGGCACTGTCCATTCCCGATGAGTTGGCCGGGCTGGAACGTGACGGCGACGGATGGCGGGTGCGGCTGGCCGGTGGCCGGATCGTGCAGGCCCGCGTGCTGATCGATGCCGGTGGCCGGGCGGCCCCGCTGGCCCGCCGGCTGGGCGTCATGCCGCGCCCGCTGGACCGGCTGGCCTGCGCCTGGGCCCACCTGCCCGACACGGGCGCTGCCCCCGGCCTGACCAGCATCGTGGCGGAACCCGACGGCTGGTGGTACAGCGCGCCGCTGCCGGGCGGACAGCGTGTGCTGGCCTTCCATACCGATGCCGATCTGGATGCCGCGGGCAGCGTGCATGACAGGGTGGGCCTGCTGTGGCGGGCCGCCGGTGTGAAGGCGCTGGCCCCCCTGTTGCCACAAGGGGCCGTGCCGGCCGGACCGGGCGGCTTCACGGCCGCGCATGGCAGCGTGCTGGACCCGCCCGCCGGACCCGGCTGGTTTGCCTGCGGCGATGCGGCCGGTGCGTTCGATCCGCTGTCCGCCCAGGGGTTGTTCAACGCGCTCTATACCGGCCTGGCCGCGGCGGAAGGGGCCGATCGCGCCCTGGCTGGCGACAGGGCCGGGGCGGCCGGCACCCATACCGGCCGCCTGAACGACATCCGCGCCGCCTACCGCGCGCATCTGACCGCGTTCTATGGGCTGGAGCGGCGCTGGGCCGGCCGGCCCTTCTGGGCACGCCGGCCGGATCGCGGATGAGATTGACGCTGGCCGCCGCCCGGCCCCACTCTGCCCCCTGGAACCGGAAAGGGGAGGAACCGGGACGGTGAAGGAAAAGGAACTGCGGATAGCACTGGTCTGCTATGGCGGGGTCAGCCTGGCGGTCTACATGCACGGCGTCACCAAGGAATTGTGGAAGCTGGTCCGTGCCAGCCAGGCACTGCATGCCGGCCGCCATGGGCGCCCGGGCACGGGCCACGGCCAGTCCCACGATTTCGCGGCCGCCAGCGTCGGCGACAACCGGCCCTTCGACACCGAATCGGTGTATTTCGACCTGCTGCACGATCTGCTTCCCGACCTGTCCCTGCGCGTGCTGATCGATGTCGTCGCCGGGGCCAGCGCCGGGGGCATCAACGGTGTGCTGCTGGCCCGCGCCCTGGCCCATGACCTGGACCTGGATCCGCTGACGGGCCTGTGGCTGGAGAATGCCGACGTCACACGGCTGCTGACGGCCGACAGCCGCGCCGGCAAATGGAGCAAATGGTTCATGCGGCCCGTGCTTTGGGCCATGACGCGGCGGCTGGAACGGCTGGCACCCGACCCGGAGGTGCGGGACAAGCTGTCGCTGTTCGTGCGCTCGCGCTGGTTCCGGCCCCCCTTCGACGGCAACCGCCTGATGGGATTTCTGCTGGACGCCGCGCATGCCATGGGCCGAAGCGACGCGCAGCCCCAGGCCAGCCTGATGCCGCGCGGCCTGCCCCTGTCGCTGCATGTGACGGTGACGGATTTCCACGGCTACACGACCCGCATCCCGGCCCATGACCCGCCGGAGATTCTGGAGCGGGAGCATCGGCACCGCTTCTCCTTCCATTACCGCCGGGGTGGGGCGGGGGACGTGCAAAGCGATTTCAGGGATGGCGACGTGCCGGGGCTGGTCTTTGCGGCACGGGCGTCCGCGTCCTACCCCGGTGCCTTCCCGCCCGCCCAGTTGCGCCATATCGACCGGCTGTTGAACGAACGCGGCGAGGGGTGGGACGGCCGGGCGCATTTCTTCCAGCGCAATTTCGCCGAATACCGCCGGCAAGGCGCCGATCCCGACCAGGCCAGCTTCATCGACGGGTCGGTCCTGAACAACAAACCCTTCGCCGCCGCCGTGGCCGCCATCGCGGGCCGGCCGGCCTATCGCGAGGTGGACCGCCGCGTCGTCTATATCGACCCCAAGCCGGCGGCCAGGGCACAGGCGCCGGGCGGACGGCGGGACGTGCCGGGATTTTTCCGGACCATTCGCGGCGCCCTGTCCGACATTCCCCGCAATGAACCCGTGCGCGACGAGTTGCTGGCCATCGCCGCCCGCAATGCCCGCGTGGAACGGCTGCGCGGCCTGCTGGATGCCGCCCGGCCGCGCGTGGCCGAACAGGTGGCGCTGGTGGTGGGCGGGCCGCTGCCCTTCGCCCCGACCATCGAACAGATCCGCCATTGGCGCGACCGGGCCAGCGCGCGGGCCGCTGAACAGGCCGGCTTCGCGTTCGAGGCCTATCTGCGCCTGAAGATCGAGGGCGCCCTGGAATATCTGGCCGACCTGCTGGTTCCCTGCCTGGGCCGGCTGGATGCCGGTGCGCGGCCGGCCTTGCTGGCGGCCCTGCATGAATGGGCGCGGTCGCGTGGCGTGCTGCCCGACCGGCTGGATGCGGGACGGGAAGGGGAGATGCTGGCCTGGGTGCGGTTCCTGCGCGATTTCGACATCGCCTTCCGCGCGCGGCGCCTGCGTTTCCTGATCCGGGAACTGAATGCCATCTATCCGATGGTCGGGACGGGTGAGCATGCAGACACCCTCCCCGACGACCTGGACGAGATCAAGGCCAGCCTGTACAGCGCGCTGGAACGGCTGCCCGGCCCGTCGGGGGCCGCAACGGACGGGCTGGGCGTGTTCAATGCCGGGGAGCGCAGCGCGCTCAACAACACCATGCGGGCCGACGGCCCCGTGCCCGGCCCCGAAACGCTGGACCGCGTGCTGGGCCAGTTGGCCGCCGCCTGGAACCTGGAAGCGCAGTCTGACGAGATCGACGAGATTTTCGCCCTGATGGGCCTGAACTATCTGGGGCCGGCCGCACGGCGGCAGATATTCGAGGCCTATCTGGGTTTCGCCTTCTGGGATGTGCTGACCTTCTCCACCAGTGGCTGGGTCGAACTGGACGAGTTCCACGCCATCCGCGTGGACCGCATCGCGCCGCCCGATGCACGGCTTTTGCAGCAGGCCGGCGCGCCCACCGACCTGCGCAGCGCCCGCATGAACGCCTTCGGCGGCTTCTTCAGCCGCCATGACCGGGAACATGATTACCTGCTGGGCCGCCTGCAGGCGGCGGAACGCTGCATCGACCTGGTCGTGGATGCCGGGGGGCGCACCCTGCCCGCCGATCGCATCGACGCGCTGAAGCGTCGCGCCTTCGACGCCATCCTGGCCACGGAGACCCGGCGGCTCGGCCCCGACAACCGGGCGCTGGCCCAGGTGCGTGTCTGGGTGGAGGGCTGCGGCTGATCAGCCCGCCGCCGCCGTCCGGCGCTCCGCCCAGCGGATGGCCTGGGCGATGATGAAATTCATGGCCAGATAGATGGCACCCGCGATGATGAAGATTTCCACGGGCTGGAAGGTGCGCGAGGCGATGTTGCGGGCGGCCCCCGTCAGTTCCACCAGCGTGATGGTGCTGGCCAGCGAGGTGGCCTGCACCATCTGTATCATCTCGTTGCCATAGGCGGGCAGCATCTGGCGCAGGGCCTGCGGCAGCACGATGCGGCGGTAGAGCAGCGGGCGCGACATGCCCAGCGCGCGCGCCGCCTCGATCTGGCCGAACGGCACCGACCGGATGCCACCGCGGATGATCTCGCCCGTATAGGCGGCGGTGTTCAGCGTCAGCGCGATGATGGCGCACCCGTAGGGCTCGCGCAGCACGGGCCACAGGAAACTGTCCCTTACCGCCTGGAACTGCCCCAGCCCGTAATAGATCAGGAATATCTGCACCAGCAGCGGCGTCGACCGGAACAGGAAGATGTAGGTCCCCGACAGGCCCGACAGGACCGGGCTGGACGACAGGCGCCCGAAGGCCACGACCATGGCCAGCATGAAGCCCAGCCCCAGCGACAGGACGACCAGTTGCAAGGTGGTCCAGGTTCCGGCCAGCAGGGCCGGCAGGGAGGACAGGACGAGATCGATATTCATGCCGCCTCTCCCCCGCTCAATTGCCGCCGGCCCGGCGCACGCCGCGCTCGGCCCGGCGCGACAGGGCCCGGAAGCCCAGTTCCGACGCCGTCGTCATGATCATGTAGAGAATGGCCGCCGTGGCATAGAACAGGAAAGCCTGGCGCGTGGACTGCATGGCCAGGAAGGACTGTCGCATCAGTTCGGCCAGGGAAACGACGGATACCAGCGTCGTATCCTTCAGCGTCATCTGCCAGACATTGCCCAGGCCGGGCAGCGCATGGCGCAGGGCCAGCGGCACCAGGATGCGACGCAGGATCAGCAGGCGATGCATGCCCAGCGCGCGCGCCGCCTCGATCTGGCCTTTGGGCACGGCCTGCACCGCACCGCGGATCACCTCCGCCGCATAGGCGCCCGACACGATGCCCACCGCCACGACGCCCACGGCAAAGGTCGGCAGGTCCACCCGGCCCGTATAGCCGAACAGGCCGGCCATCCAGGTGACGAAGCCCGCCCCCCCGAAGAACAGCAGCCAGATGACCAGCAGCGCCGGCACCCCGCGCACCACGGTTGTATAGATGGCTGCCAGCCAGCGCACGGGCGCCGGTCCCGCCAGCTTGGCCGCGGCCGCCAGCGATCCGGCGACAAGCCCCAGCAGATAGGCCAGGATGGCCACCGCCAGGGTCATGGCGGCACCGGCGGCGATTTCATCGCCCCAACCATCGGCACCGAAACGAAGAAGGTCGAGCATGGGCAGGTCCGGTCCGGCTTGGTCCTGGGCGGGCCGTCAGGGCCGACGGGGTACGTCCCCCGTCCCCTCCGGCCTCCGGGGCGGGTCAGGGCATGGAACTGTCGAAACCGAACCACTGCACCGACAGGTTCGACATGGTGCCGTCGGCCTTCATCTCGGCAACCGCCTTGTCCAGCGCGCCCAGCAGGTCCGGCCGGCCCTTGGCCACCGCGATACCCTGGCCGCGGCCGAACAGCCCACCATCGAATCCCGGCCCGAAATAGCTGAAATCCTTGCCTTCCGGCCGTTGCAGGAAGGCGTTCCAGGTGATGGCGTCGGCCAGTCCCACCTCCACGCGGCCCGTCTGCAGGTCCAGCGCCAGGTTCTCCTGCGTGTCATAGCGGCGGATGCTGGCCACATCGGCCAGATAGGTATCGGCGAAATTGGCGTGGATGGTGCTGGTCTGCACGCCCAGGACCTTGCCCTTAAGGTGTTCGCGCAGCGTGTCGATGGCGGCCTGCTCCGCCTGGTCGATCTCCGTCAGGTCCACCCGTTCCACGCCGTAATCCACCTGCTGCAACGGGTTGGCGTTGGCAGAGACCAGATAGGCCGGCGTCGTGGCATAACCCTTCGTGAAGTCGACGGCCTGCTGGCGTTCCCCGGTGATGGACATGCCGGCCACGATGACATCGAAGCGGCCGGCCTGCAGGGCCGGGATCATGCCATCCCAGGCCTGGGCGATGAACTGGCAGCGCACCGCCATGCGGCGGCAGACATCCTTCATCATGTCGACCTCGAACCCGACGAGATTGCCGGATGCGTCGAGCATGTTGTAGGGCGGATAGGCGCCTTCGGTCGCCACGCGCAACGGATCGGGTATGCCACCCGGCGCCGTCGCCGCCTGTTCGCCTCCCTCCTTGCCGCAGCCCGTCAGCGCCACGAGGCCGGCCATGGCCAGCGCCACCATCAATTTCCTCATCACCCGATACCCCCTCGACCCTGTGCCTGCCTGCCCTGTGCCCGGCGTCTGGATTGCGTGCCTGCTTTTCCGGTTTTCTGTCCGCCGCCGGTCACAGCCCCTCGCGGGTCAGGAACTGGCGGCAGCGTTCGGATCTGGGATTGCCGAACAGTTCCGCCGGCGTCCCCTCCTCCTCGATCCGGCCCTGATGCAGGAAGACGACCTTGTGCGCCACCTCCCGCGCGAAGGCCATTTCATGCGTGACGATCAGCATCGTCGCCCCCTCCGATGCCAGGTCGCGGATGACCCGCAGCACCTCGCCCACCAGTTCGGGGTCCAGCGCGCTGGTCGGCTCGTCGAACAGCATGACGCGGGGCTCCATGGCCAGCATGCGGGCGATGGCCGCGCGCTGCTGCTGCCCGCCCGACATCTGCGAAGGATAGGCGTCGCGCTTGGCCGACAGGCCGACCTTGGCCAGCAGCGCCTCCGCCCGGGCGACGGCCTGGTCCTTCGGCTGGCCCCGCACATGCACGGGGGCTTCGATGATGTTTTCCAGCACCGTCATATGGGTCCAGAGATTGAAACCCTGGAACACCATGCCGCAGCGCTGGCGGATACGATCCACCTGCCGGCCATCGGCCGGTTGCGCGCCATGGCGGGTGCGCTTCATGGCGATCTGTTCCCCCTCGATGCGCACGATGCCGTCATCGGGGATTTCCAGCAGGTTGATGCAGCGCAGCAGCGTGCTCTTGCCCGACCCGGACGATCCGATCAGGGCCACCACCTCGCCCTCCTGCGCCGACAGGGAGACGCCCTTCAGAACCTCGTTGTCACCGAAACGCTTGTGCAGCGCCTCCACCTGCACGGCCGGCACGGGGGCGGAAACGGTGGGGGTGGGTGGCATCGGGGTCCATGGCTGCGATGTGGACGGGTGACAAGGCAAAGCTACCTCGCCAACCCCCGGCAGCGAAAGGGGAAATCCGGCCCCAGGCGTGGCGGAATTGACGGGCGGGCGGGCGGCATCCCATGCTATGGAAGGAAGGCCGTACCGTTCCCCTGTTCCGGAGCCCCGCGCCAGCATGAGCCAAGGCATGCAGCCAACCCCGAACCGCAGCACGCATTTCCTGTTCGAACACAAGGTCTTCACGGTGGAAGGCTGCCGCTTCGTCTGGTCCCGGTCCGCCGAGGAGGCGGTGATGCGTTTCCTCCTCGGCAAAGTGGAGGCAGAGGTGGCGCTCGACAAGCTGTGCAACGAGTTCAAGATCGATCCCAAAAGCTTCGATGGCCAGTTGATCGACATGGTGGCCAAGGGCCTGAAATATGTGCGCGAGATCCGGCCCGGCGACACGATCCCCAATGAACTGATCGACGGTACCGCATCCTGGCGCGTCGATGACCGGCATTATGCCATCGCCAAGGGTCGGCTGACGGTGCAGATGGTGACCTGGCTGACAGGTGGCGAGACGGTCATTTCCAGCCCCGAGCAACTGGAACAGGTGGTTGAGGACCCGACCACGAAAACCCGCGTGCGCGAGGCCTTCCAGATGATCGCCAACCGGCTGGCCCTGACCGGCAATGCCGAGCAGCAGGTGGAAGACCGCATCGACGCGCTGGCCAAGGAACTGTCCTATATCGAGGCGCTGCGCGAACGGGCGAGCCGCCTGCACAAGATCCGCGACGGGCTGGAGTTGGCGCACCGCCTTTACAAGATCGAGCGCACCCTGCGCGAGGAGATCGTGCGCATGCAGACCCTGTCGCTGCCGCCCATCACCGATATCGAGCAGCGGTTCGCGCAGGTCGATGCCCAGACGGGAGAGGTCCTGTCGATGCTGACCCTGTTCGACAAGAACATCACCTATATCCGCGAGATGCGTGACGACCTGCACCAGACGCTGCTGCCCTGGGACGAGGTGATGGAGGATTGGGAAGCCGTCGCCATCGAGAAGGGGGCACCCTTCGAGGCCGTGTTGAAAAAGACATACCAGTTCCTGGCCCGCAGCTATTCCCAGGCCAAGCATTGGCGTCTGGCCAGCCGCGCGCCGCCGCGGTAAGGACCGGCACCAAGGACCGGCACCCCGCTCCCGCAGAAGGGGGGCTCCCCGAAAAGAAGAACCCCCGGCAGGTTGCCCTGCCGGGGGTCTTCGCATTCATGCCTGTTCGGCTGAACGGCCCGGACTTAGAAGTCCATGCCGCCCATGCCGCCCATGCCACCCATGCCGCCCGGAGCGGCGCCACCGGCGGCCGGCGGCTGCGGCTTCTCGCCGATCATCGCCTCGGTGGTGATCAGCAGGCCGGCGATGGAGGCGGCGTCCTGCAGGGCGGCGCGCACGACCTTGGTCGGGTCGATGACGCCGAACTTGAACATGTCGCCATATTCGCCGGTCTGGGCGTTGAAGCCATGGTTGGTGTCAGCCTGCTCCAGCAGCTTGCCGACGATCACCGAGCCGTCGAAACCGGCATTCTGGGCGATCTGGCGGACCGGGGCCTGCAGGGCCTTGCGGACGATGTCCACACCGAACTTCTGGTCGGCGTTCGGGGCGACCAGTTCTTCCAGCTTCTTCGTGGCGTACAGCAGGGCCACGCCGCCGCCGGCGACGATGCCCTCTTCCACGGCGGCGCGGGTGGCGTGCATCGCGTCGTCAACGCGATCCTTGCGCTCCTTCACCTCGACCTCGGTGGCGCCGCCGACGCGGATGACGGCAACGCCGCCAGCCAGCTTCGCCAGACGCTCCTGCAGCTTCTCGCGGTCGTAGTCGCTGGTGGTCTCTTCGATCTGGGCCTTGATCTGGGCGATACGGGCCGTGATGTCTTCCTTCGCACCCTCGCCGTCGACGATCGTGGTGTTGTCCTTGCTGATCGTCACCTTCTTGGCGCGGCCCAGCATGTCCAGCGTCACGTTCTCCAGCTTGATGCCCAGATCTTCGCTGATGACTTGGCCGCCCGTCAGGATGGCCATGTCTTCCAGCATCGCCTTGCGACGGTCACCGAAGCCCGGGGCCTTCACGGCGGCGATCTTCAGGCCGCCGCGCAGCTTGTTGACGACCAGCGTGGCCAGCGCCTCGCCTTCCACATCCTCGGCCACGATGACCAGCGGACGGGACGACTGCACGACGGCTTCCAGAACCGGCAGCATCGCCTGCAGGCCCGACAGCTTCTTTTCGAACAGCAGGATATAGGGGTTTTCCAGGTCCGCGACCATCTTGTCGGCATTGGTCACGAAATAGGGCGACAGGTAGCCGCGGTCGAACTGCATGCCTTCCACGACGTCCAGCTCGGTCTCCAGGCTCTTGGCCTCTTCAACCGTGATGACGCCTTCGTTACCGACGCGGGCCATGGCCTCGGCGATCTGGGCGCCGATGGTGGCTTCGCCGTTGGCGGAGATGGTGCCGACCTGGGCGATCTCGTCGTTGGTCGTGACCTTGCGCGAGCGGGACTGGATGTCGGCCACGACGGTGGCGACGGCCAGATCGACGCCGCGCTTCACATCCATCGGGTTCATGCCGGCGGCGATGGCCTTGGCGCCTTCACGGACGATGGACTGGGCCAGCACGGTGGCGGTGGTGGTGCCGTCGCCGGCCAGATCGGCCGTCTTCTGCGCCACTTCCTTGACCATCTGGGCGCCCATGTTCTCGAACTTGTCGGACAGTTCGATTTCCTTGGCGACCGAGACACCGTCCTTGGTGATGCGGGGAGCGCCGAAGCTCTTCTCGATCACGACGTTGCGGCCCTTCGGGCCCAGGGTGACCTTCACGGCATCGGCCAGAATGTCCACGCCGCGCAGCATCTTGGTGCGGGCGTCGGAGCCGAACTTAACTTCCTTGGCAGCCATTGCTCTAATCCTTTTGAATTCTATGGGGTCGGGCGTGGATCAGGTGATCCGACTCAGGCGTTCAGCACGCCCATGATGTCGCTTTCCTTCATGATCAGGTATTCGACACCGTCGATCTTCACCTCGGTCCCCGACCACTTGCCGAACAGGACGCGGTCGCCGGCCTTGACGTCGAGAGCCACCAGCTTGCCGGCCTCGTCACGGGCACCCGGACCCACGGCGACCACCTCGCCCTCCTGGGGCTTTTCCGAGGCGGTGTCGGGGATGATGATGCCGCCGGCCGTCTTCTTTTCGGACTCGACGCGCTTGACCACGACGCGGTCGTGCAGCGGACGGAACTTCATAGGATCTCTCCCTGAGATAGGCAAAAGGGTTGGCGTGAGCCTTTGTTAGCACTCACGCTCGGTGAGTGCCAACAGAGCTATTCATCCCATCCCCGCCTGTCAAGAGGGGCGCTGGCATAATTGGATGGGGTTGCCATGACGGCGGCGAAAGGGGTCGCACCCCGGCCCACCGCCCGCGACATCAATCCGCCAGCCGCCGCCGCATCGCCGCCCGGCCCCCAGCCCGCAGGCAGGCCGCCGGCAGCAGCAGGAACAGCACCGTCAAGACCAGCGACAGGCCGACCTTGCGTGGGTCTCCATGCGCATTTCTCAATTCCCCCCATCCAGTCCAGCACGACATTCTCGATCCCGAACACATGCCGCCATGGGTCATGGGCGCCGTGCCGGGCTTGATCCGGAATGCCGGAATCCGCTCCAGGAACTCCTCCAGCCCGATGATCAGTTCCCGCCGTGCCAGATGGGACCCCAGACAGCGGTGCGGACCATAGGCGAAGGCCGTGTGACGGTTGTTCTCACGCGCCAGGGCGCAGCATCTGCACCGTGGAATAGGCGCGGAAGAACTCCTCCACCGCCGGCTTGATCAATTCGCGGTCGTCGCGCAGGCGCTGCTGATCCTGCGGATGCGTGGCAAGATGGTAGAGGTCGAAGCCCAGGGCCGCGGCCACCGTGTCCAGGCCGGCCTCGAACAGCAGCACGGCAATGCCCAGCACCTCCTTGTCGGTCAGCGGCCGGCCTTTCACCCCGGCGCGCAGCAGGAAGCCGACGAAATCGTCCGCCGGCTCCCGCCGGCGCAGTTCGCCAGGCCCTTCATGAAATCCACGACGGTGCGCATAGCGGCCAGCCGCTTTTCCAGCGTGCCGTGGAACTGGTCATCGGCCCTTGTGATGACCCAGGTGCCGCGCCCGTCATAGGTGTTGGCCGGGGCGTACAACACGGGCGGCCCACCCTGATGCACAAAGCTGAGCCCGCCTGCGGATTGCCGTTGGGCGTCGGGGCCATGCCGGGCGACCTGAAATAGCTGAAATCCCGTACCAGGCCCGGCGGCACATGGTCGGGAATGACGGGGTGCTGCTGCATCGCCGATCTTCCTTCTTCTGCCGCGGCCCATCCCTGTTCTGCGGACAGGCGACCGCGCCTCCCTGTTCCGGATCATGGGTGTAAAGCATATGTTGCACACCATATTTTTTTGCACTGATGCGCATTTTCTATCCCCTCTTCCGCCGGGCCGGCCGGGCCTGTAGAACAGGTGTCGCATAGTAGGTAAGGATGGGGGCCGATGCCCGTTGCCGTGGATAGTGGCCAGCGCCGGACGGAAGTTGCCGCCGCCGCGGCGGACCTGATCATCGAAGGTGGGCTGAATGCCGTGACCTTCCGCAACCTGGCGACCCGGCTGGGCTGCAGCACCACCGTCATCAGCCACTTCTTCCGCGACAAGAACGAGGTGCTGCTGGAGACCTACCGCTACAATTTCATGCAGGCCGTGGCCCTTCGCGAGCAGGCGCTGGCGGGACTGCCGGCCGATCCGGTAAGGGCGATGGAGGAATTGCTGCCCGTGGGGCCGGACCAGCGGCGGCACTGGATCATCTGGCTGTGCTTCTGGACCGCGGCCCTGTTCGAACCGGGCCTGTCGCAGGAACATCAGCGCGGGCTTGTCGGCACGCGCGAACGATTGCGCACCCATTTCATTGCCGCAGGCATGGCAGACCCGGCGGCCGACCAGCGGGCGGAGGATATCTGCAAGGCGCTTTACGGCATCGCCATGCAGACGGTCTTCGACCAGTCATACTGGACCGCGGAAAGGCAGCGCGCGGCCTTCCGCCGGGCCGCGGGCGGGGACTGATACTATAATGCGGCTGGTGCTGGTGCGGGGACTGACCCTGCCGCGCCGTGATGGCCGTGCCGGCGACCTGATCCGGCCGCTGCGGCAGGATATGTTCCGTTAGAGCTGTTTTCGGTCGACCGGAAACAGCTCCGTTGGCGACTGCGCCCGCCGCGGCTGTGCGTCGTGAAGCCAAGCAACTGTTTTCATGCGGCGTAAGTTCTCTGATCGCGGATGATGGCATTGGCGAGGACGACGATCTTTCGCATGATGGCAACGAGGGCAACCTTTGGCTTCTTTCCAGCGGCGATGAGTTTTTTATAGAAGGCGGCCAAGGGTGGATTTCGCCGACTGGCGACGACGGCAGCCATGTAAAGGACGGTTCGGACAACGGGCCTTCCACCGTAGATGCTGCGCGGGCCATCGCGTTTGCCGCTCTGGTTATCCATCGGGGCAACGCCGGCCAGGGCGGCGACCTGATGTCGTGTCAGTGTGCCCAACTCCGGCATATGGGCCAGCAGGGTGGCCGCCAGCACCGGCCCGACAGCAGGAATGGACTGGAGCAGGTTGTCGTTGACCTTCAAGGTTTTGGATGCCGCGATCTGCTCGGCAATGCGCTTGTCGAGGCGCAGGATCAGCAGGGCGATGGCATCCAGGCGCCGCTTGGCCAAGCGGCGCAGTTCCGGATCCGCCAGGGTCTGGGCCTGGTTCCTGACCATGGTCTGCTCGTCGAGCAACTGGCGCCGGTAGGTGGCCAGTTCCGCCAGGACCTCCCGTTCCGGATCGGGTTGGTAGGCGGCTCCGGGGATCGCCTGGGCATAGGCGGCGATCATCCGGGCATCCAGCCGGTCATTCTTGGCCCAGCGTCCATGCGCCCTGGCAAAATGCCGGACCTTGCGAGGATCGACGAGGCGGACGGGAATGCCGGCTTTCGATAAAGCCTCCATGACCGGCCGCTCATAGCCACCACTGGCTTCCAGGACGACCTGCACGGCGCGCTTGCCACACCGTCGCCGAAGGAGACTGTAACCAGCCTCGGCATTCTCGACTTGGAAAGCCTCTCCTGTCTCGGCATCCAACCCGTCCAGACGGGCCTTGCTGACGTCCAGGGCGATGATAGAGTCCTGTTGTGCCATCTTCATACTCCCTGCCTTGCACGTACGGGGCTGCAACCCCAAGCAACTGTTCGGGTCAATGAAGGGGCCGACCGGAGAACCATGCTTGGCTACGGTGTATGATCTACCTTTCCACGGAGCGGTCTTCCGGACGGATCGCCGGCCGGGGCATGCCCCGGCCGGCGATCACACATCTTACTGACATTTCGAAAACACAAGCCGCGGATGCGGTGCCGGCTGAGGAATTGAAAAGCGAGAGCCTGTTTCCGGTCGGCGGAAATACGGTTCTTGAACGGCCTTTCGCTGGCTGGAAAGCCGTTCCGGCGGTGATCGGTTGCGATCCCCCCTGACGGGTATGAAGGGAGCGGGCATGACGGGACATTATCTGGTATTGGCAGGGGGTGTCGGCGGGGGCGCGGCTGGCCAGTGGGCTGGCGCGGGCGCTGCCCGACGGACACCTGACCGTGGCGGCGGAATAGCCGGACGACGACGCCACCGCGGCTGAAATCTCAGGTGGCGTTTTCCCGTCTGGTTGCATTGATCCGGAACTTCCGGGTGCGATGGCGGGTTACCTTTGCAAGGGGTGGCAAGAGCCCCGATGGAAAGGAACCGCCATGCGCCGCGCCATTGCCTGGAGTGCCGGCATCCTGGCCGGCATCCTGCTGGCACTGATACTGGCCGTGATCCTGTTCGACTGGGGGCGACTGGCCCCGTGGCTGGGTGCGCGCCTGTCGGATGCCGCGGGGCGCGAGGTCAGCCTGTCCGGCCTGGCGGTGGAATGGTCCTGGCGCCCCCGCATTCTGGTCAGCGATCTGCGCGTCGCCAATGCGCCCTGGGGCAGCGGCCCCCTGCTGGCCGATATCCGGGAACTGGATGTCACCATCTCCATCCCCGCCCTGTTTCAGGGCCGTCTGGAGGTACCGCGGCTGGTGCTGACGGGCGCCAGGCTGCTGCTGGAACAGGATGCGCAGGGCCGGGCCAACTGGGATTTCGTGGCCGGCAGCGCGACGGCCGGTGCCGTCGCCCCCGACAACCGGCGCGAGATGCCCATGATCGGCGCGATGGCCATCACCGGCGGCACCCTGGATTACCGCGACCCGCGCCGGGGCATCGATTTCAGGAGCCGCCTGGACAGCGTGGCTGCCACGGGCGCCGACCGGAAGAACCGGGTGCGGCTGAAGGGGGAAGGAACGCTTGACGGCAAATCCTTCACCCTGACCCTGACGGGCGGATCGCTGCTGGCCCTGCGCGCAGCCGAGACGCCCTATCCGCTGACGCTGGAGGCGGCAGCCGGGGGCACCCGCTTTTCCCTGGACGGAACCATGACGGACCCCGTGCGGCTTGACGGGGCCGACCTTCTGCTGCGGTTGAGCGGGCCGGACCTGGCCGAGATATTCCCCATCTTCGGCATTCCGACACCGACGACCGCCGCCTATGAGTTGGCGGGACGGCTGCGGCGCGGCGAGGGCCGGTGGCGCGTGGACGATCTGGAAGGCCGGGTCGGTGACAGCGACCTGGCCGGCTGGCTGTCCATCGACCCGCGCGAGGAGGTGCCACTGGTCCGGGCCGAACTGGTATCACAGCATCTGCGCCTGATCGACCTGGGCGGCCTGATCGGACTGGACCCCGGGCAGGAGGACCCGACGGCGGGCGTGGCGCCGCCCGGCCGCGTGCTGCCTGCCATCCCGGTAAAGCTGGAAAGGCTGCGCGCCACCGACATGGACATCCATTTCACCGGGGCCGACGTGAAGGCGCCGGGCCTGCCCCTGCGCGAACTGGAATTTCACCTGAAACTGGCGGGCGGGCTTGCCACGCTGTCGCCCCTGCGGTTCGAGGCCGATATCGGGCAGGTGGCCGGTACCGTGGCCCTGGACGGTCGGCGGGAACAGCCTGAAGGGACCTTCGACCTGAAGGTGCGCAACCTGGGTCTGAAGCCGTTCGTGAAAGGCACGGCTTTCGAGGCGGAAACCGATGGCGCGCTGGCCGGCCGGCTGCGCCTGCAGGGCACCGGCCGGTCGCTGGCGGAAATCCTGGGGACGTCGGATGGCAGTCTGGTGCTGGTCATGGAGAATGGCAGCATCAGCCACCTGCTGGTCGAGGTCGCCGGGCTGGACGCGGCCGAGGCGCTGGCCCGGCTGATCGGCGGTGACAAGCCCATTGATGTTCGCTGTCTGGTCGCGGACTTCACCGTGGAAAAGGGCGACATGCGGTCCAGCACCCTCGTCCTGGACACAACCGACACCAATATCGGCGGCACCCTGCGACTGAACCTGGGGGAAGAGGCGCTGGAAGGCCGTTTGCGGCCCAAGCCCAAGGATTTCAGCCCGCTGACGGCGCGTGTGCCCATCCTGATCGGCGGCACGCTGGCCGAACCGCGAATCGGGATCGATGGCGGAAGGCTGGCCACCAAGGGTGCCGCGGCGGCCACGCTGGGCCTTCTTCTGACGCCGCTGGCCGCCATCGTCCCGTTCCTGGATGCCGGCGGCGGGGAGGACAGCCCCTGCCGCACCCTGGTCCGCCAGGCCCGCGCGCAGGAGGGCAAGGACCCGGCGGAACGGGCGACGGAAGGCGACGACTGACAACAAGGGGCAGGAAAATGCCCCTTGTTGTCTGCGCCGACAGGCGCAGGGTGCGAAGCGCCCCCGCCCCTGGTTGCGGGAAGCCCGGCTTCAGTCGAAGCGAAAGCCCGACACGGCCGTGTGCAATACGGTTTCGCCATAGACCCGACGACCGGGGCCCCCGGCAGCGCCGGCGGCCACCATCAGCGGGATGAGATGTTCTTCCCGGGGGTGGGAGAAAGGACCCTGCGGCGCCCCCCGCCAGCCGGCCAGCGCCGCGGCGCGCTCCGTACCGGGGACCTGCACCGCGCCGGCAAGCCACCGGTCGAAATCCTGTGACGGGCCAGTGGCACGGGGATCGCCATAGGCTTTCATATTGTGGAAGCTCATCCCCGATCCAAGGATCAGCACGCCCTCGTCGCGCAGCGAAGCCAGGGCGCGCCCCGCCGCCAGATGCAGGGCGGGGTCCAGCGACCGGTCCAGCGACATCTCCACCACGGGAATATCGGCGTCGGGAAAGGCGACCTTCAGCGGGATGAAGACACCGTGATCCAGGCCGCGCCGATCGTCCGTACGGGCAGGCAGCCCCGCCCTCTTCAGCAGGTCCGCAGCCCGCGCAGCCAGATCCGGGCTGCCGGGCACATCATAGCGCAATTGGTAGGTATGGGCCGGGAACCCGTAATAATCATAGATCAGCCCCGGTGCCGTGGCGCCGGTGAAGGCGAAACCCTGCTCCTCCCAATGGCCCGACACGACCAGGATCGCCCGGGGCCGCGCCGGCAGGGATGCGGACAGGCCGCCCAGGAACCCGGCCATGCCGGTCCAGACACCCCGCGGATCCTCCATGAAGAAGCAGGGACCGCCGCCATGGGGGATGAAAAAAGTGGGTTGCCGTTGATCGCTCATGGAAAATCTCCAAAGGCCATGGGGCCGACTTGGGCCGGCCTTACCGTTCCCAAGAAGATAGCGTCCCGCCTTCGATGGTTTAACTGATATAGTTTCGATTAAGATCATCAGAAGAATAGATGAAGATGGATGCGTTATCCCTCGACCAGTTCGCGGTCTTCGTCACCGTTGCGGATACGGGCAGCTTCTCTGCGGCCGCCCGGCGGCTGAATCGGGTGCAGTCCGCCATCACCTACACCATCGCCAGGCTGGAGGATCAGGTGCAGGTCGCGCTGTTCGACCGCAGCGGCTACCGCCCCGTACCGACCCCGGCCGGCACCGCCCTGTTGCCCCAGGCCCGGCGGATACTGGCGGAGCTGGACGCCTTCCGCAGCCAGGCGGCCGGTCTCAGCCGGGGGCTGGAGGCGGAACTGTCCATTGTGATCGAGACCATGGCCCCCATGGCCCTGGCGGTGGAGATGCTGGCGGCGCTGCGCCGGCGCTACCCGTCGGTGCGCACGCGGGTGCTGGTGGAAACGCTGGGTGCCGCGTCGGGGGCCGTGATCGGTGGCGCGGCCGATATCGGCATCCTCACGGCCTTTGCCAGTGACAGCCCGGCCCTGGTCCGCGTGCCCGTCGGGGAGATCAGCCTGGTTCCCGTGGCGGCACCGGCCCATCCGCTGGCCCGGGCGGGCCGGCCGCTGGAGACCGGTGACCTGCGCGACCATCTCCAGCTTGTCCTGACGGACCGGTCGGAACAGACGGCGGGCCGGGACCACGGGGTTGCCGCCACCTCGACCTGGCGCATCGCGGACCTGGGCGCCAAGCATGCGCTGCTGCTGGCCGGGGTCGGATGGGGCAGCATGCCGGCCCACATGGTGGCCGGCGATCTGACGGCAGGGCGGCTGGTGGAACTGGCCGTGCGCAGTTGGGACGGTGCCGCCGGCCCGCCGCGCCTGCCGCTGGTTGCCGCCCGCCGGGCGGATGCCGCCGCAGGCCCCGCCGGACGCTGGTTCATGGATGAGCTGGAACGCCGGTCGCCGGCGTCACGGGCCGCCAACCCGCCCTGATGCCTTGTCGCCGGCCATGGGGTCGCCGCGGCATGGCATGGGGATCTGGTCCGGCGGCGTCTGCCGCCGCTTGTCCGCCTCAAGCCCAAGCCGCCGGATGGCGGCGCCCGGCGCTTGAGGTGCCGAAAACCTTGACCATCGGTCAAGGTTTTCGGCCGCTGGTATAAGACTGGAAGAATGCGAAACCCTTGGGTGGGTTGCGGTGTTGTTTCCCCTGAGAACACATCGCTTGTCCTCCCTCCCAAGGCCGCTCGCACCCCCGCCGGCGACCGCCCCGCCGCTGGAGCCGTATCGACCATGGATGGACCGCTTCCTGTTTCCTGCGATCCGTTGACCGCCTTGTTCAAAAGGGTTCGGGCCCGGACCGAGGCGCTGGCGGCCGGTCTGTCCGATGCCGATGCCACCGTCCAGTCGATGGAGGATGCCAGCCCGGCCAAATGGCATCTGGCCCATACGAGCTGGTTTTTCGAAACCATGGTGCTGGCGCGCCATGTGCCAGGGTACCGGCCATTCGATCCCGCCTTCGATTTCCTGTTCAATTCCTACTATGAAACCATCGGACCCCGGCTTTCCCGGCCGCGGCGCGGCATGCTGACCCGGCCGTGCCTGGCGACGGTCCTGGCATACCGGCAGCATGTGACGAAGGCCGTGGCTGACCTGATGGGAACGAGAATGCCCGACGGTGTGGCCAGCCTTGTGGAACTGGGATGCCATCATGAACAGCAGCACCAGGAATTGTTGCTGACGGACATCCTGCATCTGTTTGCACAGAACCCGCTGGCACCGGCCTTCCGCACGCCCCCGGGGGCCCTGCCGGCCATCCCGGACCGCCCGGCGGCAATGGGCTTCATCGCGTTCGATGGCGGGGTCATCCGCATCGGGCATGCGGGCGGCGGGTTCGCCTTCGATTGCGAGGGCCCCCGCCACGAGGTGCTGATCCAGCCGTTCCGCCTGGCCGACAGGCTGGTGACCAACGCGGAATGGCTGGATTTCATCGCGGATGGCGGATATCGCACCCCCCTGCTGTGGCTGTCCGACGGCTGGGCCAGGGCGCAGGCGGAAGGCTGGTCGGCACCGCTTTACTGGCAGAGGCGGAATGACGGGTTCGTGAGCATGACGCTGCAAGGCCTGCGGCCCGTGGACCCCGCCGCCCCCGTCACCCATATCAGCTATTTCGAGGCCGATGCCTTTGCCACCTGGGCGGGGCGGCGCCTGCCCGGCGAGGCCGAATGGGAACATGCCGCCGGCACGCTGGCCATTGATGGCCAAGCCGCCGGCCAAGGCAATTTCGCCGACAGCGGTCGTCTGGCGCCCGCCCCCGCCTCGCCGGCCGGTGGCCTGCGCCAGATGTTCGGAGATGTCTGGGAATGGACGCGCAGCGCCTTCCTGCCCTATCCGCGCTTCTGCCCGCCCGCCGGCGCCGTCGGCGAATATAATGGGAAATTCATGTCGGGGCAGTTCGTGCTGCGCGGCGGTTCCTGTGCCACGCCCGCCGGCCATGTCCGGGCCAGCTATCGCAATTTCTTCCCACCCCATGCCCGCTGGCAGTTTTCCGGCCTGCGATTGGCGGAGGATGCCTGATGCCCCTGGATGCCGATATCATCGATACCCAAATGGCCGCCTTCCGGCGGGATGTCCTGTCGGGACTGTCACAGCCGCGCCGGGCGCTGCCGCCCCGCTGGCTGTATGACGACCGCGGCTGCGGCCTGTTCGAGGAGATCACGCGGCTGCCGGAATATTACCCGACCCGCACGGAGACGGCCATCCTGGCCGCCCATGCGCAGGACATCGCCGCCTTCTGCGGGCCGGATGCCGTGATGCTGGAATATGGCGCCGGTGCCGGCGTCAAGACCGAGATCGTGATCGGCGCCCTGCCGTCGCTGCGCCTCTATGTCCCCATCGACATTGCCGGCAATTTCCTCCAGCAAACCGCTAGCCGGTTGCGGCGGCGGTTCCCCGGCCTGAATACGGCCCCGGTCGTCGGCGATTTCACAACGCCGCTGGACCTGCCGGCATCGGTTCCCGCCGCCCGTCGGTTCGGCTTCTTCCCCGGTTCCACGATCGGCAATCTGGACCCCGCCGAAGCCGTCGCCTTTCTGGTCCAGGTGCGCCGGCATGTCGGGGAGGCCGGCCGATGCATCATCGGCGTGGACCTGAAGAAGGATGTCGACACCCTGCTCCGCGCCTATGATGACAGTCGCGGCGTGACCGCGCGGTTCAATCTCAACCTGTTGCGGCGCATCAACCGCGAACTGGGCGGCACCTTCGATCCGGGCCGGTTCCGGCACCGCGCGGTCTGGAACAGCGGGGAGGCCGCTGTCGAAATGCATCTGGAAAGCCTTGCCTTGCAAAGCGTCCATGTATGCGGTCGCCGGTTCGACTTCGACACCGGAGAGACGATCCATACCGAAAGCTCGCGCAAATATGACCACGCCTCCTTCACGGCGCTGGCCGGCCGCGCCGGCTGGCGGCTGGACCACGCCTGGACCGACCCGGACGAACGGTTCGCGATTTTCGGCCTTGTCTGATAAAAGCGGCCGAAAACCTTGACCTATGATCAAGGTTTTCGGCACCTCAAGCGCCGGCGCCCACATCCGTTGGCTTGTGTTTTCGAAATGTCAGTAAGATGTGTGATCGCCGGCCGGGGCATGCCCCGGCCGGCGATCCGTCCGGAAGACCGCTCCGTGGAAAGGTAGATCATACACCGTAGCCAAGCATGGTTCTCCGGTCGGCCCCTTCATTGACCCGAACAGTTGCTTGGGGTTGCAGCCCCGTACGTGCAAGGCAGGGAGTATGAAGATGGCACAACAGGACTCTATCATCGCCCTGGACGTCAGCAAGGCCCGTCTGGACGGGTTGGATGCCGAGACAGGAGAGGCTTTCCAAGTCGAGAATGCCGAGGCTGGTTACAGTCTCCTTCGGCGACGGTGTGGCAAGCGCGCCGTGCAGGTCGTCCTGGAAGCCAGTGGTGGCTATGAGCGGCCGGTCATGGAGGCTTTATCGAAAGCCGGCATTCCCGTCCGCCTCGTCGATCCTCGCAAGGTCCGGCATTTTGCCAGGGCGCATGGACGCTGGGCCAAGAATGACCGGCTGGATGCCCGGATGATCGCCGCCTATGCCCAGGCGATCCCCGGAGCCGCCTACCAACCCGATCCGGAACGGGAGGTCCTGGCGGAACTGGCCACCTACCGGCGCCAGTTGCTCGACGAGCAGACCATGGTCAGGAACCAGGCCCAGACCCTGGCGGATCCGGAACTGCGCCGCTTGGCCAAGCGGCGCCTGGATGCCATCGCCCTGCTGATCCTGCGCCTCGACAAGCGCATTGCCGAGCAGATCGCGGCATCCAAAACCTTGAAGGTCAACGACAACCTGCTCCAGTCCATTCCTGCTGTCGGGCCGGTGCTGGCGGCCACCCTGCTGGCCCATATGCCGGAGTTGGGCACACTGACACGACATCAGGTCGCCGCCCTGGCCGGCGTTGCCCCGATGGATAACCAGAGCGGCAAACGCGATGGCCCGCGCAGCATCTACGGTGGAAGGCCCGTTGTCCGAACCGTCCTTTACATGGCTGCCGTCGTCGCCAGTCGGCGAAATCCACCCTTGGCCGCCTTCTATAAAAAACTCATCGCCGCTGGAAAGAAGCCAAAGGTTGCCCTCGTTGCCATCATGCGAAAGATCGTCGTCCTCGCCAATGCCATCATCCGCGATCAGAGAACTTACGCCGCATGAAAACAGTTGCTTGGCTACGCGCCACGTGGCGCGCGGCGGCAGTCGCCGCCGATACCATCGGTCAAGATTTTCGGCCGCTGGTATCGCCGAGGGGTTGACCCTTGGCTGACGGGGGGCTGGAAAAGGCCTAAAACGGCAGGGGCCGGGGGATCGCTCCCCCAGCCCCTGCCGCCCCTCCCCGGTCCGGAGGGTGGTGGCGTGTCGTTATCAAGCGGCCGAACGGATGCCGGCGCGCACGACCTTCTCGTCCACCTGGTCGGCGAACTGGGTGAAATTGGCCTCGAACCGGCGGGCCACCTCATGGGCGGTGGCGTCAAAGGCCTGCTTGTCGGCCCAGGCGTTGCGCGGCAGCAGCACGTCGGCCGGCACGCCGTCGCAGCCTTCCGGCACGGCCAGGCCGAAATTCGGCTCCGGCTTGTGGCTGACGGTGGCCAGCTTGCCGTTCAGCGCGGCATTCACCAGCGCGCGCGTATGGCCGATCTTCATGCGGCTGCCGGTGCCATAGGAACCGCCCGTCCAGCCGGTATTGACCAGCCAGCAATTGGCGCCGTGGGTCTTGATCTTCTCGCCCAGCAGCTTGGCATAGACGGTCGGATGGCGCGGCATGAACGGGGCGCCGAAGCAGGTGGAGAAGGTGGCCTGCGGTTCCGTCACGCCCTTTTCCGTGCCGGCCACGCGGGCCGTGTAACCGGACAGGAAATGGTACATGGCCTGATCGGCCGACAGCTTTGAGATGGGCGGCAGCACGCCGAAGGCATCAGCCGTCAACATGATGATGTTCAGCGGCTGGCCGCCGCGGCCCGTCTCGCTGGCATTGGGGATGAAGTCGATCGGATAGCTGGCGCGGGTATTCTCCGTCAGGCTGGCATCGTCCAGGTCCAGCGCGCGGGTCCGGTCGTCCATCACGACATTTTCCAGCACCGTGCCGAAGCGGCGCGTCGTCTCGTAAATCTCCGGCTCGGCCTCCGCCGACAGGCGGATGACCTTGGCATAGCAGCCGCCTTCGAAGTTGAAGACGCCATTGTCCGACCAGCCATGCTCGTCATCGCCGATCAGGGTACGGCTGCTGTCGGCCGACAGGGTGGTCTTGCCCGTGCCCGACAGGCCGAAGAAGATGGCCGTGTCACCATTGGCGCCGATATTGGCCGAACAATGCATGGGAAGCACGCCCTGCGCCGGCAGCAGGAAATTCAGGATGGAGAAGATCGACTTCTTGATCTCGCCGGCATAGGAGGTGCCGCCGATCAGGACCAGCCGCTTCTTGAAATTGATCACGACGAACACGTCGGAACGGGTGCCGTCACGCTCTGGCACGGCATGGAAATCGGGCGCCTGGAGGACCGTGAAGGACGGTTCGAACTGGGCGCGCTCCGCCAGGGGCGGACGAATGAACATGTTCTGGGCGAACAGGTTGTGCCAGGCATGCTGGGTCACGATCCGCACGGGCAGGCGATATTGCAGGTCGGCCCCGGCATAAAGATCCTGCACGAACACCTCCCGGCCCTGCAGGAAGGCGGTGATGCGGGCATGCAGACGATCGAACGCCTCTTCCGTGAAGGGCTTGTTGGGACCCCACCAGATGTCGTCGGCGGTCGTCTCCTCCTGCACGGTGAACTTGTCGTTGGGGGAGCGGCCGGTATGCTGGCCGGTAATGGCGACCAGGGCGCCGTCCTTGGACAGCTTCGCCTCGCCGCGGCGCAAGGCCTGCTCATAGAGGCCGCCGACGCTGAGGTTCCAATGCGCGGCCTTCAGATTGGTCAGGCCCAGGTAATCCAGACCGAAGCTGCTGATGACGGGACCGGTATGTTCCACGTTGGATTTCTCCCTTGACTTGGCATCCGCCGTGCCCGTTCGCCGGAGCCCGCGGCCATGTAGCGGGAGAAACACCTGCTACGCGGCATTTTATGTAACGGCTGATGTTTACTTACCGTTCCTGCCCAGCCCTGACAAGTACCGCCGGGGCACAGGTCCCCTGTCGGAACGCCGCAGGCCGGGCCACGGGCTGTTCAACCTTTCCGCCCGCGCGCCTCACCGGCCAGCCGGACCAGTTCCGCCCGCGCCGCCTCGGCATTCCGGACACGGTTGTCGAACGCAAGCCGGGCCGTCAGGGTGCCGCATCGCAGGTCGCAGCCCTCCGGATCGATGCCCGTCATCCGCCAGTCGCCGGGCGGCCGGTCCAGCAGCCGCGTGGCATAGAGGCCGATCGCTTCCGCATGGTCGTCGTTCATGTGGGCCACGATGTCCGTGGCACGGCCGGCGAGGGAGGTCCAGTCCACGGGCGCCAGACGCAGATCGGTAGCCGAAAGCCCGTGGATGCGGCCGAAGCCGGCCACCATATGACCCCGCCGCGGGTCCAGCCGCCACAGCGCGAAATCGCGGAAGCCGGCATAGGCGCTGGCCGAGGGGTGCCGGGCGATGAACCGTTCCAGCAGCCGCGTATCGCCCGACCGTTCGGCATAGCCCTGCACCGACAGGCGCGGTCCCGTCAGCCGGTCGGCATGCCCGCCGGTCCCGTCGAACAGCAGGCCGCAGCGCGGATCGCCTTCCAGATTGCGGGTATGCTCGGCCAGACGTGAGATCAGCAACAACGGCGTGGCGTCCAGGTCGAAGGCTACCAGCACCAGCGAGGGCATGGGCCATCCGTCCATCCCGCCCTGCACGCCCGGGCGTGACAGGGTGGCCAGCGTCGCCTCGCCCGATCCGCGCATCAGCGCCCGGGCCTGAAGGCCCGGATCGGCCAGTTCCGGTTCCATCTCCTCTCCGACGACCGCCATATGACGCCTCCCCCGCCTGTCCTATGTCATTAACGGCTCTTTTCGATGCCGCATTCATGACATATTGAAAGTGAATCTGGCTTTGGCAAAGCCGGTCTTTCGGAGGTAATCCGCATGCAACCGGCAAAGGCGGGAGAAGATTAAGGTGGCCCAGACGATCGCCCTGGTCGATGACGACCGTAATATCCTGACATCCGTGTCCATCGCGCTGGAAGCCGAGGGGTACGAGGTGCGTACCTATGGCGATGGGGACGAGGCCTTGCGCGGGATCAGTTCGCGCCCCGTGGACATGGCCGTGCTGGACATCAAGATGCCGCGCATGGACGGGCTGGAACTGCTTCAGCGCCTGCGCCAGACGACGCAGATGCCCATCATCTTCCTGACCTCCAAGGATGATGAGACGGACGAGCTGCAGGGCCTGCGCATGGGGGCCGACGATTACATCACCAAGCCCTTCAGCCAGCGCCTGCTGATCGAGCGCATCAAGACGCTGCTGCGCCGCACCGAACTGGCCCAGGGCAAGGGAACGGCCCCCGATCCCGGCCAGACGCTGGTACGCGGCGATCTGGTGCTGGACGGCGCCCGCCATCTCTGCACCTGGCGCGGCAAGGAGATCGACCTGACGGTGACGGAATTCCTGCTGGTCAAGGCCCTGGCCATTCGCCCCGGCCACGTGAAGAACCGCGACCAGTTGATGGATGCCGCCTATGGCGAGCATATCTATGTCGATGACCGCACCATCGACAGCCACATCAAGCGGCTGCGCAAGAAGTTCAAGGCCGTGGACGAGGATTTCCAGCAGATCGAAACGCTGTACGGCGTCGGTTACAAGTACCGGGAATAAGGGCGGTCGACGGTGAAACGACCGTTCCGCGCTTCGGCAGGCAAGACACCGGAGGCCCCCGCCAGCCGCCGGCGGGTGAGGCATTTCTCGCCCCTGACACTGCGCATCCTGGCCGTCAACATGCTGGCGCTGGCCACCCTGCTGGGTGGCCTGCTCTACCTTTCCACTTATCAGCAATGGCTGATCGACAAGGAACTGGACGCGCTGACGACCGAAGCGCGGATCTTCGCCGGCGCGCTGGGCGAAGGCGCCATGCAGCCCGTCCTGGATGAGTTCAACGAGCCCGCCAACCAGCTTTCCTATGAACTGGCGCGGCAGATGGTCCGCCGCCTGGTGGAAACCACCGACACCCGCACGCGGCTGTTCGTGCCGTCAGGGGAACTGATCGCGGACAGCCGGGTGCTGGGCGGCCCCGGCGGGATGGTGCAGATCGAGGAACTGCCGCCGCTGCGTGACGGCAACCGGCTGACGGAAATCGGCATCTCCATCTACGATTATATCGTCAATGCCGTGCCGGAGCGGGAGCATCTGCCCGCCTATCCCAACGAGCGGGACACGACGGCGGAAAGCTATTCCGACGTCATGAAGGCCCTGTCGGGGGAAATCGGCCGCAATGTCTGGCGCATCGCCCGGCCCGATGGCCGGTCCGACATGGTGCTGACCGTGGCCGTGCCCGTCCAGCGCTACAAGAAGGTGCTGGGCGCCGTCTATATCTCGCGCAGCGGGGTGGCCGTGGACGTGGCCGTGCGGGAATTCCGCATGGACATCCTGCGCCTGTTCGTGATCACGCTGGGCGTGACGGTGCTGCTGTCCTTCTATCTCGCGGGCACCATTGCGCGACCCATCCGCCGGCTGGCGCAGGCCGCGGACGAGGTGCGCCACGGGCGCGGGCGCGAGGTGACGATCCCCGATTTCTCCCGCCGCCGGGACGAGGTGGGCGACCTGTCGGCCGCCCTGCGGGAAATGACGGCAGCCATCTGGAACCGCATGGACGCCATCGAACGCTTCGCCGCCGATGTTGCGCACGAGATCAAGAACCCCCTGACAAGCATGCGCAGCGCCGTTGAAACCGTGCAGCGCGTGAAGACCGACGAACAGCGCCAGCGGCTGCTGTCCATCATTCATCATGACGTGCAGCGGCTGGACCGGCTGATCAGCGACATTTCCAATGCCAGCCGGCTGGATGCCGAACTGTCCCGCGCCCGGTCCGAACCGGCCGATATCGGACAGATGCTGACCATGCTGGCCGATATCCACGATGCCACACTGGGCAATGCCGAGGCTCTGCGTGAAGCCGCCGCGGAGGCCGGAACCGATGCCGCCGGCCTGCCGCCCCCGGTGACGGTGGAAGTGGAACTGCCGCAGACGCGAACCGGCCTGATCGTGCCGGGACTGGAAGGGCGGCTGACCCAGGTCTTCCAGAACCTGCTGTCGAATGCGCTGTCCTTCTCCCCGCCCGGCGGTGTCGTGCGGTTCAAGGCGAAATCCTTCGCCGACCGGGTGGAGATCACCTGCGAGGACCAGGGGCCGGGCATCCCGCAGGGCAAGCTGGATGCCATCTTCGACCGGTTCTACAGCGAGCGGCCGAAATCGGAAGCCTTCGGCAAGCATTCCGGCCTGGGCCTGTCCATCTCCAAGCAGATCATCGATGCCCATCAGGGCCGCATCTTCGCGGATAATATCCAGGATGCCGACGGCAGCGTGAAGGGTGCCCGCTTCACCGTGGTGCTGCCGCGATAGGCAACACCGGGACGGAAGCGACCGGACCGGTTTTCCCCGCTGGAGCCCCCGTATCTCCGTTGCCCGGAAATACGGGGGCTCTCGCTTTCAGTTCCTCAAGCGCCGGGCGCCGCCATCCGGCGGCTTGGGCTTGCGGCGCACGGGCGTCGGGCCGGCAGTCACCGGCCTATACCAGGGGCATGAGTCACAAATTCATGCCCCTGGTATAGGCCGGAAAACGGCTCAATCGTCCACCGTCTCGTCGGGGTAGATACCCCAGAATTCGCCGCGTTCCAGCCAGCCGTGATAGCCCTGGATCTCCACTTCGCACCAGGCACCCTTGCAGGCGATCAGACGGCCCATCACACCGGGCTCGGCCTGGGCCACCGCGGCGGCCGAGGCGCTGGGCCGTTCCCGCACGGTCCGAAGTTCGCCCGTGATGACCAGCATGCGCCGGCCGGACAGCATGGACTGGTGTACCCAACCCTGCGTGCCCTCCACATCGCGGATACGGCGCCACGTGTCGAATTCCGCCGTGACCTCCACAGGCATGCCGGGACGCACGAAAACCCATTCGATGGGATAGGAACGGCCGGGCCCGGTGCGCAGATTGACTTCCGCGGAACGCAGCGAAACAAACCGCGGCACGGGCAGACCGCTGCGCACGATCATGTCGGACCGGGGGTCCGTTTCCTGGCCCAGCCCCACGGTGGGAGTGAACAGGAACGTGGCCGCCACCACCCCACCGAGCAGCAGGCGTGCCGTACCGGCCGATACCGTCATCCACACCTTATTCGCCCTGTTTCCAAGCACTCCCGGCCCCGCCGCTTCGCCGCCACATGGGCCGGACATTCATGCCCCTTTTTGCCGTACCGCGAATGGCCGGGTCAAGCATCAGCGACGATCACCCCCAGTTGGAAGGCGGGGGAAGACCAGTACTCCCCTTGCCCCGGGATTCGTCACCGGCCGCCGGCATTTCCTCAGATTTTTAAGGATGAATGGCGGAGAGGGTGTCCGGCAAACTACAATCCGCTGGCACCCGTAGGCATCAAGTTAGCACCTGATATTCCTCGCATTTATAAGCAATACCGCCTTGTTCCTGTCCCGTTCCGTCCCATTGCGTTCCCATAAAACCGGTGTATTATTGGGGAACGTTTTTGGGAACGGAGGCGGCAGACATGCCCCGCAAGCTAAGCAATGTCCTAACTCCGCTTACCGTTAAGAATGCGAAGCCAGGACGGCACGCGGATGGGGGCGGGCTGCATTTGCTGGTAAAGGAAACTGGCGCGCGGTCATGGGTGTATCGCTTCATGCTTCAGGGCAAGTCGCGCGACATTGGCCTAGGGGCAGCGGGACCGGGGGGCATTTCCTTGGCAGATGCCCGCGCGGCGCGCGATGCACTCCGCCTCAAGGTGAAGGCGGGCACTGACCCCCTGGAAGAACGCCAGCGGGAAGCCTCAAAGGCAGTTACGGCGGCTCAGGCGGCAGCGATAGCCGGAATCACGTTCCGGGCTGTCGCAGAGGCTTATATCGGCGCGAATGAGGCAAGTTGGCGCAATGACAAGCACCGGCAACAATGGCGCAACACGTTGGCCAGCTACGTCTATCCCGTCATGGGCGAATTACCGGTTGCCGACATTGCCACGGCGCATGTTCTGACAATTCTAGAACCCATTTGGAAGGACAAGCCAGAGACGGCTAGCCGCGTCCGGGGGCGCATTGAAACGGTGCTTGATGCAGCCAAGGCGCGCGGATACCGGGAGGGAGAGAACCCGGCCCGCTGGCGTGGCCACATTGCGCAAATCCTACCGCCACGCACCCGGCTTAAACGCGGCCATCACAAAGCCATGCCTTATGCAGTCATCCCGGCTTTCATGGTGAACCTGCGGACGCGGGAGGCGATGGCGGCGCTGGCTTTGGAGTTTGTCATTCTCACTGCGGCGCGCACCAATGAAGTGCTGGGAGCGACATGGGCCGAAATTGACCTGGATAAGGCAATCTGGACAGTACCGGCATCGCGTATGAAGGCGGCAAGGGAACATCGCATTCCGCTGTCGCCGCGTGCGGTGGAGATTCTGTTGACTGTCCGGCCATTGGGGACGGCTAATCTGTTTGCGACCGACAAGGGCGGCAAACTCTCTGCAATGGCCATGGCAATGCTGCTTCGTCGCATGAAGTTGGATTGCACCGTTCACGGCTTCCGATCTGGTTTCCGGGACTGGGCAGCCGAATGCACCGGATACGCCCATGAAGTTTGCGAAATGGCGCTCGCCCATGTCGTAGGCAATAAGGCCGAAGCGGCTTACCGGCGCGGCGATCTGTTCGATAAACGGCGACGGCTCATGGCGGACTGGGCAACCTATTGCGCCAGTGACGGCGCGGCTGGTGCCACGGTTACTCCAATCCGGGGGGTAGTGGCATGAACAATGCGTCAAACGCTGAACTTATCAGCGGGCACATTAGAGCTGCGCTGGAAGCTGAGCCGGGTAGCGCTGCTGCAATAAGTAGTGCCCAACAGGCAATTTTTTACAGTGTTCACGAAACGATGAAGGCGCTCCAGCCCGCGTTAGCACCGCTGTTGTCTCCGGCAAGTTTAGAGGAAGCCGAGGCAATACGAAATGTGTGGATAGCCAAGCTGCGCTTTATCAACGGTTGTTTGGCACTTCCCGATCTGAGCGACCTATCCGTTGCGTTACAAGAGTTGAACCGAGGCGTGACAGCCGAGGCCTTGCGGCCCAATGGAACTATGCAAGGCGGCAAGCCCAGCACCGAGCGGCTTCGCCTGATGTCATTGGTGGTTGAAGCAGCCGACGAATTAAAACGACAATGCAAAAAAGACGCTGAATATCGCGCCGAACTCAATAGGTCTCAAACGGCACACTCTACTGTAGAGAAGTATAGAAAGGCTATTCATGGCCTTCCCGAATTTCAGCCGCGAATGGGATGGTCGATACGATGGAGTGAGCAGCCAGAAATAGTGCTTCAGCACCTAGTTTGGGCGATAAAGGCACTCGATAAAAGGTAACGTTTTCAAGGGTGTCACAGCTTTTCCAACGAAGTCATGACGCGCCTTTGTTTGGCATTGCTGTCGAACATGTGACAACTAAGAGAGGTGGCCCCGTCTGATCGGACAGCTTGGCGGCAGGAATAAGCTAATCCCGGTTGTCGTTACGCCGCCACTTTGTCGTATGGGCCTGTTGACGATCCTGCCGGGGTTAACCCCGGCAGGATCGTCGGTCCGGTTTGATGATATGCCTCGTCCGGTGTCCGTCCCGCTAGCGCCGAATGCGGGCGCCGGGCATTGTAATGTCCAATCCATGTCGTCAGCCCGGCCCGCAGTTCAGATCCGGTCTCGAAGGCATGCAGATAGACGCATTCGTATTTCATCGACCGCCATAGGCGCTCGATAAAGACATTGTCCATCCACCGGCCCCTTCCATCCATGCTGATCTTGATGTTCCGGTCCTTCAGCAAGCTGGTGAAACGCGGGCTGGTATATTGGCTGCCCTGATCGGTGTTGAAGATTTCCGGGGTGCCATGGCGGGCCAGGGCCTCCTCCAGTGCCTGGATGCAGAAATCGGCATCCAGGGTGTTTGACAGCCGCCAGGCCAGGATCTTGCGCGTCGCCCAATCCATGATCGCCGTCAGATAGAGAAAGCCCTTGCGCATCGGGATGTAGGTGATGTCCGAGCACCAGACCTGATTGGGCCGGTCGATCACCAGCCCCTTCAGCAGATAGGGATATGTGGGGTGCTGCGGATGCGGCACGCTGGTCCTGGGCTTCTGATAGATCGGCGCCAAGCCCATCCTGCCCATCAGCCGGCCGATCCGCTTGCGGCCGACCTCATGGCCCAGGCGCCGCAGATGCCGGGCCATCTGCCGGGCCCCGTAATAGGGCGTTTCCAGGAACTGCTCGTCGATCAGGCGCATCAGCGACAGGTTCAGCGGGCTCTCCGGCGCCGGCCGATGGTAAACCCCGGACCGGTTCAGCGACAGCAAGGCGCATTGCCGGACAATCGACAGGCCCGCGCGGTCCCGTTCAATCATTTGGCGCCTCTGATCAAGCCCAAGCGAACAGAGGCGTCCCGCAAAAAATCCCGTTCCACCACCAACTGACCGATCTTGGCGTGCAGCTTCTCGACATCCGCGCCGCTGACCGCAGCGTCCGGCTCCACGGCTTTGCCGGAAAACGTCGCTGCCATCCCCTCGATCGCCTGGCGCTTCCATTGCGCGATCATCGTGTGGTGGATCGCGTACTTCGCCGCCAGTTCCGCCAGGGTCTGTTCACCCTTGATCGCCTCAAGCGCGACCTTCGCCTTGAATTCCCCCGAATACCGCTTCCGCGTCACCTTGCCCATCAATCCTCGTCCTTCCAGCAGACGGGATTAGCTTATCACCCTGTCCGATTTCATGGGGCCACCTCTAAGTACCCCACAACGTTCTGGCAATCACGCACGGACCTTGTGGGAAAATTCAAAATGCCGACCCCAATTGCAGTCACCGTATCGGATGCCGTCAAGGCAACCGGGATGTCGCGCACCTCGATCTACGAGGCGTTGAAGCGCGGCGATCTCTCTGCCAGGAAGGCCGGGCGGCGCACATTGATCTCCTTCGCCGATCTCGAAACCTATCTGGCCAGTCTCCCGAACTATCAGGCGGGAGCATAAGCCATGGTAACGCTCAAACGCCCAAACCGAATGCAGGTTGGACCCTCATGTTGCGGCTGGTTCCAGTCGCTCCCCTATAGCGCGGGGTTGATAGGATTGGATGCAGGCAGCCCGCTTATGGCATTCACTATCCACGCGGCGGGGTATGTCATGGCAATGCTTGATGGGGGGCTGTCATGAATCGGCAGCCCTTCCCCACCCATCGGCTTGCCGCATTGGCCCTTCTGAACAGCGACCACCGGTTCAGTCGCAAGGCCGGGCAATTCCTTGGTCAGCTTGCCGTTGATACCGCCCCTATGAGCGAGGCTCAGGCGGATTGGCTGGACAAGCTGCTTGACCGTTCAGGCCTGCCACCCATGGCAGCGGGAGGCGAATGATGGACGCCTACCCCAATGCACCCGGACACCGGGCGGTCGATACCTCAATCGCCGCTGCGGAAGCCCTGGCTCCCGCGCTCGGACGGCTCCAACGCATGGCAGAAGGCGCAATCCGTGAAGCGGGCGCACAAGGTCTCACTGCCGATGAACTAGCGGCCCGGCTCAATATGGACCGCTGGTCAATCCAGCCACGCACCAGCGAATTGAAGCGCAAGGGTGTGATCCGGGACAGCGGCATCCGCAGACCAAACCGCACCGGCAAAATGGCCATCGTCTGGATTGCCTCATAATGGCCGCTGCCATAGCCCGACCGAACGGCAAGGCCGGGCAAGGGCGTGCTTTTGAAACTTCACCGGTTTGCTGTTTCGGTGAAGTTCCAATCGCACCGCTTCAACGGCAAATGCGCGCAAGTCCGCCCATTTCAGCCGATGGCACGATGGTTGCTGTAAAGTACATTACCTCTGGTGTGGCAGCCCTTTCCGCTACCAGCCCCGGCAGAGGGGGTGCGCGCAACCGTGCCGACCGGGAAAGCCATGCCCTGACAGGCGCTCAGGTTGCCAACCTGAAAGCCGCTGAACGCTTCGCGGAAAAGATCGGGCGGCCCCTTACCCGTATGATCACCATTCATTGGGAAGCAGCCGGGGTGCCGCTGGGCGAAATGGCAAAGGCTACCGGTCGGTTCACCGATCTCATGACAAAGGCACTTGCTCGACATGGAAGCCCTACGGCATGGCTTTGGACACATGAAAATGTGCCCGGCAATGGCCATGCTAAAGGTGGTCACTGTCATTTGCTTGCCCACGTTCCCGCCCCCCTGGTGCCCGCTCTAACGGCGTTGCAGCGCGGCTGGCTTCGTCGGATCACCGGACGGCCCTATCAGGCGAGGGTAATCCACAGCAAACCCATTGGCGGGCGGCTTGGCCTGGAAACCGGTAATCCAGACCTCCACGCCATCAATCTGGAAACAGCGCTTTCCTATGTCCTGAAAGGGGCAAGCCGCATGGCCGCGTCACAATCCAGCCTGGAGCGGTTGCAGCCGGGCGGGCGCGTCATCGGCAAGCGGTGCGGCACGTCTCAGAACATCGGCGCTACAGCGCGTAAGACAAGGAATTGACCATGAAACAGGAAACCACTCCCACAACCACGGCTAAACGGAACGATGCGCTTAAGGTGTACGCCAAGGACGGCGATAACCTGCCGCGCGCTACCGCAACAGCGATCCTGGCCACATCATTTCGCCACGCCATCACAACTTCACACCTCCACAAGGCGCAATTTGGCAGCATGGAAGATGCGCCCGGTTATGGCGATTACGCAGACGGCATTCGGCAACTCGGCGCGCATGCTGTTACAGGGGATTTGGCGTTTGCCAGTGAATTGCTCGCTGTTCAGGCCTTGTCCTTGGACAATATGTTCACGGAAATGGCCCGGCGCATGGCACTCAACATGGGCACACATATGGCGGCAACCGAAGCCTACGCCCGCATTGCGCTGAAGGCTCAGGCACAATGCCGGGCTACCCTGGAAGCGCTGGCAAAACTTCACCAGTCACCCGAACAAACCGTGCGCCATGTGCATGTGAACGAAGGCGGCCAAGCCGTCATTGCCGACCAATTCCACCACCATGCGGGGGGATGCCAAAATGCAGAAGCCACCGAACAACCCCATGCAGCCGGAACCGGCGCGACTCAGGGCAGCCCCACGATGCTTAGCCATGACGCGCAATGGAACGGCTTGCCAAGCCCCTGCGATCAAGGGAGCGAAGCGGTGCCGGATGCACGGCGGCAGAGGTAGTGGTGCGCCTGAAGGCAACCGTAACGCCTGGAAGCATGGTACCCGATCTGCCGAAACATTGGCAGCCGCTCAATACCTAAACAGGATTGCGCGAACGGTAGGCCATTGAACCGGCCTGCACCGCTGCACTTGGGGAACCCGATAGCCCAGCGCGCCACCTATCGGGGAGCGTTTATGGGAATTTCAGCGCCCCACCGCCAATTGTTCAATAGATTCAAGGGTGAATGGCGGAGAGGGTGGGATTCGAACCCACGGTACCCTTGCAGGTACTTCGGTTTTCGAGACCGACGCGTTCGACCACTCCGCCACCTCTCCGCAGCCTTCGCCAGATCAGAAGCCAGGATGGTCGTCCCCGGCACCGGCGAAGTGGCGGGGAACCTACACAAAGCCTTTGCGGAGCGCAACACTCCTTTTTTAAGCCACCCGACATTATATAAGAGCGGCATGCGGTGAATCGGCGGCACCCTTGCAGGCCGGGCGGGGCCGGAACCCAAGGGAAAGAGTTGGTTCCCGGTTGACAGCCCGTCTCGGACAGGTATATTCCGCCGCCTCTGGGAACGGAGCCGGTTCGGCTGCCGTATTCCTTTTTGCGGCAGAATGGAAGGGGCCGTCCCATTGGCGGGGGTTCCCGGATCTTTAAGAAGTGGTGGTTAGAATGTTCGCAGTCATCCGCACCGGCGGTAAGCAGTACAAGGTCGCGGCCGGCGACGTCATTCGGGTCGAGAAGCTGGCCGGTGAGGCTGGCGCCTCCCTGAAGCTGGACGAAGTCCTGCTGGTCAGCAACGAGGGCACCACCACCGTCGGGTCCCCGCTGGTTGCCAATGCCTCTGTCACGGCCGATGTCGTGGCCCAGGACCGCAACGACAAGATCATCATCTTCAAGAAGAAGCGCCGCCAGAACTACCGCCGGAAGAACGGCCATCGTCAGGAAGTGACGGTGCTGCGCATCACCGGTATCCAGGCCTGAGCGCCTTTTTGAAGCTATCTGGTAAGGAGTAGGTTCCATGGCACATAAAAAGGCAGGCGGCTCGTCCCGCAACGGTCGTGATACCGCCGGTCGCCGTCTGGGCGTGAAGCGCTTCGGTGGCGAATCGGTTCTGGCCGGCAACATCCTGGTCCGTCAGCGCGGCACCAAGTTCCATGCCGGCCCGAATGTCGGCATCGGCAAGGACCACACGCTGTTCGCCCTGGTCGACGGCAATGTCGAGTTCAAGACCGGCCTGAAGGGCCGCACCTACGTGGCCGTCAACGGAAACGTTGCAGAGGCCCCGGCGGTCGCCGCCGAGTAAGGTCTGCCGCCGGTTTCGGCCGGTGTCCGGAATGTGACGGGTCGGGGGAGCGGGCAACCGTTCCCCCGATTTGTTTTGTTTGGGCTTTGATCCCCGCTGGGCGTGAAGGGCTGCGCGTCGCGTGGCCTGTCACCTTACCCGATCCACCCCGACAGCATGCCGCCCCCACGACAGCGGGGGCCCGGGGGCGATGGAACCGGCGGCAGGGCCTATGCCCCGCCTTTGTCCCCGCCTTCGCGGGGACAAAGGCTAGATGCCCCGGGCAGGATTGCCTGTACGGGGCCCTGTTCTCTCTTTGGCTTTCGCGGTGCCGCCATGAAGTTCCTCGACCAGTGCAAGATCTTCCTGAAAAGCGGTGACGGCGGGCCCGGGGCCGTGTCCTTCCGGCGGGAGAAGTTCATCGAATATGGCGGGCCCGACGGTGGCAATGGCGGGCGTGGCGGCGATGTCGTGATCGAGGCGGTGGACGGCCTGAACACACTGATCGACTATCGCTATCAGCAGCATTTCAAGGCCAAGCGCGGCGATCACGGCATGGGCCGGTCCCGGTCGGGCGGGCGCGGCGACGATGCCGTGCTGCGCGTGCCCGTCGGCACCCAGGTGCTGGACGAGGACCAGGAAACGGTGATCGCCGACATGACCGAGGTCGGCCAGCGCGTGGTGCTGCTGCGCGGCGGGGATGGCGGCTATGGCAACGAGCATTTCAAGACCTCCACCAACCGCGCCCCCCGCAATTTCGGCCCCGGCTGGCCGGGGGAGGAGCGCTGGGTCTGGCTGCGGCTGAAACTGATCGCCGATGCCGGGCTGCTGGGCCTGCCCAATGCCGGCAAGAGCACCTTCCTGGCCGCCGTGTCGCGCGCCCGGCCCAAGATCGCCGATTACCCGTTCACGACGCTGGTCCCCAACCTGGGCGTGGTGAAGGCGGGCGAGGAAGAGTTCGTCATCGCCGACATCCCCGGCCTGATCGAGGGCGCGCATGAAGGCCATGGCCTGGGCACCCGCTTCCTGGGCCATGTGGAGCGCACGCGCGTGCTGCTGCATCTGGTGGACGGGACGCAGGAGGATGTGCAACTGGCCTACCGCACCATCCGGCGTGAATTGCGCATGTATGGTGGCGGGCTGGCCGACAAGAAGGAGATCGTCGTCCTCAACAAGGTCGACGCCCTGACCGAGGAAGAGATCGAGTTCAAGCGCACCAAGCTGCGCCGGTCGGCGAAGAAGCCGGTGCTGGTCATGTCGGGTGCGGCCGGCCAGGGCGTGCAGGAGGTGCTGTATGCCCTGCTGAACATCATCAAGGAAGGCCGCGCGGCGGAGGATATCGCCGCCGAGGAGGCGGCCTACCGCGCGCGATATCGGCCGATCGAGGAGTGACCGGGACCTGTGGTGCCGTGCTCCGCCGTTGACACCCGCCCCAACATCCCTATCTTTGCCCGGTTGAGCGCAGGGCCCAGCCCTCCGCCACCCTCATCTTGCGGAAAGGCCCCGGCATCGGGGTGACGGCGTTGAAGAAGAAGCTGTTCATCAAGACCTATGGCTGCCAGATGAATGTCTATGACAGCGACCGCATGGTCGATGTCCTGGCGCCGCTGGGCTATGAGCCGACGGACAGGCCCGACGGCGCCGACATGGTGATCCTGAACACCTGTCACATCCGCGAGAAGGCGTCGGAGAAGGTCTATTCCGAACTGGGCCGCATCCGGCTGATGCAGAATGACAAGGCGGCCGAGGGTGGTCGCATGGTGGTGGCCGTCGCCGGCTGTGTGGCGCAGGCCGAGGGCGCCGAGATCATGATGCGCGCGCCCCATGTCGACATGGTTTTCGGGCCGCAGACCTATCACCAGTTGCCGGAGATGGTGGTGCGCGCGGTACGCGGGGCCGGCGGCGTGGTCAATACCGACTTTCCCGTGGAGAGCAAGTTCGACCTGCTGCCGGAGGAAGGCTTCCGACCCCAGGGCCCGGCCGCCTTCCTGTCGGTGCAGGAGGGTTGCGACAAGTTCTGCACCTTCTGCGTCGTGCCCTATACGCGCGGATCGGAATATAGCCGCGCCGTTTCGCAGGTGCTGGCCGAGGCCCGCCGCCTGGTTGGCCATGGCGTGCGCGAGATCACGCTGCTGGGCCAGAATGTCAACGCCTTCCACGGCGAGGGGCCGGATGGCAAGGTCTGGGGCCTGGGCCGCCTGATCCGCGCGCTGGCGGAAATCGACGGGCTGGCCCGCATCCGCTACACCACCAGCCACCCGCGCGACATGGATGACGACCTGATCGACGCGCATGGCACGGTGCCGCAACTGATGCCCTTCCTGCATCTGCCGGTGCAATCGGGGTCCGACCGCATCCTGGCCGCCATGAACCGCAAACATACGGGCGACGATTACCGCCGCCTGGTGGACCGGTTGCGCCAGCGCCAGCCCGATCTGGCGCTGTCGTCGGACTTCATCACGGGCTTTCCCGGTGAAACGGACCAGGATTTCGCCGACACGCTGCGGCTGATCACCGATGTCGGCTTCGCCCAGGCCTACAGCTTCAAATATTCCGCCCGCCCCGGCACCCCGGCCGCATCCCTGGAAGGCCGCCAGGTGGACGAGGCGGTGAAGGATCAGCGCCTGCAGGCCGTTCAGCAGTTGCTGAACGCGCAGCAGGTGGCCTTCAATCAGACCCTGGTCGGCCGGACCCTGACCGTGCTGTTCGACCGGGTGGGTAAGCACGAAGGTCAGTTGCTGGGCCGCAGCCCCTTCATGCAATCTGTCCATGCCGATGCACCCGCCCGCCTGATGGGTCAGATCGTCGAGGTGGCGATCGACGGTGCCTTCGCCAACAGCCTGTCCGGCCATGTCGTGACGGGCGAGACCCTTACCCCGGCCGGCCGCCCGGTCATGGAGGCACACGCTTGACCACCCTGGAACTGTCGTTCGACGACAACCGCCTGCTGCCCCTGCTGTTCGGTGAACATGGACGTTTCCTGACACGGCTGGAGCAGCAGACGGGCGTGCGGCTGGTATCGCGTGGCAATGTCCTGTCCATCTCTGGCGATGCCGCGTCGACCGACGCGGCCCGCGCCGCCGTTCTGGCCCTGTGGGACCGGGTGAAGGCCGGGATGCCCGTGGGACCGGGCGAGGTGGACGCCGCCGCCCGGCTGGCGATCAGCACCGACGTACAGACCGGGGGTGTCGCGCTGGCCCAGATGGCCGACCCGCGCGCCGGTCTTCGCACCAAGCGCCGCACCATCACCCCGCGCAGCGCCACCCAGGCCCGGTATCTGGAGGCCCTGGCGGAACATGAGCTTGTCTTCGGGCTGGGGCCGGCGGGCACGGGCAAGACCTATCTGGCCGTGGCCCAGGCCGTCAGCCTGCTGATGCAGGGCTCGATCGAGCGCATCATCCTGTCGCGCCCCGCCGTGGAGGCGGGGGAACGGCTGGGCTTCCTGCCCGGCGACATGAAGGAAAAGGTCGATCCCTACCTGCGCCCGCTCTATGACGCGCTGCATGACATGCTGCCGGGCGACCAGGTGACGAAGCGGATGGAAACCGGCGTGATCGAGGTGGCACCGCTGGCCTTCATGCGCGGCCGCACCCTGAGCCATGCCTTCGTCATCCTGGACGAGGCGCAGAATACCACGCCCATGCAGATGAAGATGTTCCTGACCCGCCTGGGCGAAGGCAGCCGCATGGTGGTGACAGGGGACATCACCCAGATCGACCTGCCCTCGGGCCAGAAATCCGGGCTGCGCGAGGCCCTGTCGATTCTGCGCGGGGTTGATGGCGTCGCCTTCGTGGAATTCACCGACCAGGATGTCGTGCGCCACCCGCTGGTCGGCCGCATCGTGCGCGCCTATGACGCGGCGGAACGTACCGGTGCGCCGGCGGCGGGGGCCTGATCCGCGATGACCGACCGCGTCGATCTTGCCATCAGTATCGAGGATGAGCGCTGGGAAGCCCTGGCGACCGGTGTGGAGGCGCTGTGCGCCCGCGCCGCGCGTGCCGCCCTGGACGCCGCGCACGCGCAGGACCCGGATTGGCTGCCCGCGGGGCCGCTGGAGATGTCGCTGGTCCTGGCCGATGACGCGACAGTCCAGGATCTGAACAGAAATTACCGTGGCAAGGACAAGCCCACCAACGTCCTGTCCTTCGCGCTGTATGCCGATGGCGGCGAAGATGGCACGGAAGGCGAATGGGACGAAACCATCGACGAAATCGATCATTCCGATGAAGCCGATAGCGAAGATGACACGGAATTCCTGTCGCCAGACGCCCCGGTTCCTGTAATATTGGGCGATGTGATCCTGGCGTTTGAAACGGTGGACCGCGAGGCGCGCGAACAGGGCAAGGCCTTGGCGGACCATCTGACCCACCTGGTGACCCATGGGGTGCTGCACCTGCTGGGTTACGACCATATCGAGGATTCCGAGGCCGCGTTGATGGAACGGCTGGAAACCCAGATCCTGTCGGGGCTCGGCATTGCCGACCCCTATGCCGGGCGTGATCCGTCGGACGGATACCACGCGCCCGACGACCCCGGCGATACCGCCGGGCATCCGGGGCGACCGCCCCCGGACCCGTCCCCATAACCCCTGAAAGATGATGGCCGACCTTAGCGACAGTCGATCGCCCCGCGAGGACGGGGCCGAAGAAAATGGAACCTTCACCCAGCAGCTTCGTGGCTGGCTGCGGTCAATCCTGGGGGTACGCGGGGGCGAGACGCTGCGCGACACCATCGAGGAACTGATCGAGGAGACGGGTTCCGCAGAAGCTTCCATGGCGGAGGGCGAGCGGACATTGCTCGCCAATATCCTGAAGCTCCGTCATCGCACCGTGGTGGATGCCATGGTGCCGCGGGCCGACATTATCGGCGTGCCGCTGGATATCCCGCTGACCGACCTGATCCTGCGCTTCGCGACCGAGGCGCACAGCCGCATGCCCGTCTACCGGGAAGAGCTGGATGACGTGATCGGCATGGTCCACATCAAGGACGCGCTGGCCTGCGTGGCCGGGACCCGTCCCTTCGACCTGGCCGCCATCACGCGCGAGGTCATGATCGTCACCCCCAACATGCCCGTTCTGGACCTGTTGCTGAAGATGCGGCAGAAGCGCCAGCATCTGGCCCTTGTCGTGGATGAGTTCGGCGGCATCGACGGGCTGGTCAGCATCGAGGACCTGGTGGAGGAGATCGTCGGCGACATCGAGGATGAGCATGACGACGCCAAGACCAACGCGCTGGTGCCCCGCCCGGACGGCACGCTGCTGGTCGATGCGCGCATCCCGGTGGAGGAGTTCGAGGCCCAGCTTGGACGCTATTTCCAGCCGGAGGAGCTGGAGGATGTCGACACGCTGGGCGGGCTTGTTTCCTCCATGGCCGGCCGGGTGCCGTCACAGGGCGAGACATTCCAGCATCCGAGCGGTCTGGCCTTCGAGATCGTCGATGCCGACCCCCGGCGCGTCAAGATGCTGCGTGTCCGCAATCTCGCCACGAACGGCACCGATGATGCCGATGAACCGCAGCGGGCGGTGGGCTGACCTTCCCACCCTTCCGGCCGGGCGCCGGTGCAGGGGACGTGGTCATCCACACCCCTGATCAGCCATCCGGCCGGGAAGCACGGGTTCCCCGGCCATATAACCGCCCAACCGCACAGCGTGGCCGTTCGCACCCCAAGCCAGGGCAATCCCTTCATGACCGACCATGCCGTTTCATCCCGCATCGACCGGCTGGCGGCGCGGTTCGTCATGGCACGCGGGCGGGCGCGGCTGGGCCTGGCCGCCCTGGCCGGGGCGCTGGCCACCCTGGCACTGCCACCGGCCCATCTGCTCCCCCTGCTCTGGCTGGCGGTGCCGGCCCTGATCTGGCTGCTGCGCGGATCGTCGCGCAAGCGGGACGATTTTGCCATCGGCTTCGCCTTCGCCGTCGGTCATCATGTGCCGGGTCTCTATTGGATCAGCGCCGCGCTGTTCACCGATATCGGGCGCTTCTGGTTCATGCTGCCCTTCGCCCTGCTGGGGCTGCCGGCCCTGCTGGGCCTGTTCCTGGGGGCGGGCATGGTGGCCCATGGGTGGGTCCGCCGCCGGCTGGGCCTGATCGGCTGGGCCGAGGCCGCTTGTCTGGCACTGGCCTGGACGGCCGTGGAATATCTGCGCGGACACCTGTTCACGGGCTTTCCCTGGAATCTGATCGGCTATGGCTGGGTGCCCGTGCTGCCGGTGCTGCAGACGGTGTCGGTGACCGGCATCTATGGGCTGTCGCTGGTCACCATGCTGGCCGCCGCCCTGCCCGCCGCCCTGTCGGGGCCGAAGCCGTCCTGGCGGCCGGCGCTGGCCGGTCTGCTGGCGCTGGCGCTGCTGGCCGGCTGGGGCGGCTGGCGCATGACCGGCCAGGGGCTGGGCACGGTGGAGAACGTCACGCTGCGCCTGGTCCAGCCGAACATCCCCCAGACCCTGAAATGGCGGGAGGAACAGAAGCTGGCCAACCTGCGCCACCTGATGGATCTTTCCCGCGCGCCGGGCCATGACCGGGTCACGCATGTGATCTGGCCGGAAACAGCCGTGCCCTATTGGATGTCATCAGACAATGATGATGCCGGTCAGCGCCCCTTGCTCGATTATCTTGCCGACGCGGCCCCGCCGGGCGGTGCACTGATCACGGGCGGCAACCGGCTGGACAGCGACGGTGACGGCAACCAGTCCTATTTCAACAGCCTGTTCGTCGTGACCGGCGATGGCCGCGTGACCGCCAGCTTCGACAAGTTCCATCTGGTGCCCTTCGGGGAGTACCTGCCCCTGCGCGGCCTGCTGCCCAAGGGCATGACGGCTGTTGCCGCGGGGGCCGATTTTTCCCCCGGCGATGGTCCGCGGTCGCTGACCCTGCCGGGGGCCCCGCCGGCCAGCCCGCTGATCTGCTACGAGGTGATCTTTCCCGGCGCGGTGATGCCGGGGGCGGGCGATGCTGCCCGGCCGCAATGGCTGCTGAACCTGACCAACGATGCCTGGTACGGCCACACGGCCGGACCGTACCAGCATTTCGCCATCACGTCCGTGCGGGCGGTGGAGGAAGGCATTCCCCTGGTCCGGGTGGCCAATACCGGCATTTCCGGGGTGGTTGACGCCTTTGGTCGTATACGCGGATCTATTCCCCTCGGCCAGGGGAGTATCCTCGATATCGCACTACCCGAAGGCGCGGATTCCGTGCCATTGTATGCTCATTACGGTGATGCGATCCTCGCTATTGTCTGGCTCGGAGTTTTGCTGACAACCATCCTGAGCCGGCGCCGGACGCTGTGAAACGTGGGTGAAATGCGGGTGAAACGCGGCATTTCCCTGGGGATAAACGGCCCGTTTACTATATTTTCCGGCCTTTAGGGCGCGATCGGAACACCGCAATTGCTACCGAAGAATAGGGCATGCCTCTTGACGACATGCAAACGTATGTCGCAGGATCGGCACAACACCATTCTGGAGGTTGTTTCCATGCAAACTGAAACCCGTGGCCGTCGTGGTGGCGGCCGGCCCAAGTTGGGCAAGCCGAATCCCATCGACGTTCATGTCGGTACACGTGTTCGCCTGCGGCGCACGCTACTGGGCATGAGCCAGGAGAAGCTGGGCGAGGCCATCGGTCTGACCTTCCAGCAGGTGCAGAAATACGAGCGCGGTGCCAACCGGATCGGTGCGTCGCGCCTGTTCGATCTTTCGCGTGTCCTGGACGTGCCCGTCTCCTTCTTCTTCGACGATATGCCGCATCCTGACGGCTCGCCGAACCCCGCGCCCACCCCCATGCCGGAAGCGGGCGAACCCGACCCCATGGCCAAGCGCGAAACGCTGGAACTGGTGCGCGCCTATTACCGGATCACCGATCCGGCCGTGCGCAAGCGTATCTTCGAACTGGCCAAGGCCGTGGCCGGCGCCTCCGACGCGGCGTGACGGCGGCCGCCCGCCGCCCTTTGGCACGGAGGGGGGCCGCCCTGCGGCAAAGCGGGAATGAGCGCACCGCGCTTGACCCTTGTGGAAAAGATTGCGACAAACGCGCGTGCTCGGGGAAACCGGGCAGCGCGTTTTTCACTTCACGGTTCCAACCCTGTTCAGCCGAGGCGTCGCAAGTGGCCAAATCGAACTTCGTCTTCACCAGCGAATCCGTGTCCGAAGGCCATCCGGACAAGGTGTGCGACCGCATTTCCGATGCCGTTGTCGACCTGTATCTGGCCCAGGACCCCTATGCCCGCGTCGCTTGCGAAACGCTGGCCACCACCAACCGCATCGTCATTGCCGGTGAAGTGCGCGGCCCCGAAGGCCTGCTGGGCCAGGTGGAAGAGGTTGCCCGCGCCGCAGTGAAGGATATCGGTTACGAACAGGATGGCTTCCACTGGAAGAATGCCGAGGTTTCGGTCTTCCTGCATGCCCAGTCGGCCGACATCGCCGTCGGCGTGGACGCCGCTGGCAACAAGGACGAGGGTGCGGGCGACCAGGGCATCATGTTCGGGTATGCCTGCAACGAGACGCCGGCCCTGATGCCGGCGCCGATCTATTACAGCCACAAGCTGCTGAAGGGTCTGGCGGATGAGCGTCACAGCGGCGCCACCCCCTGGCTGGGCCCCGACGCCAAGAGCCAGTTCTCCCTGCAATACCGCGATGGCAAGCCCGTGGGCGCCACCTCCGTCGTGCTGTCGACCCAGCATTCGGAAAGCGTCAGCCAGGAAGAGATCCGGGAGACCGTGCGCCGCCATGTCCTGTCCGTCCTGCCCGATGGCTGGATGTGCCCGGAAGAGGCGTTCTATGTGAACCCGACGGGCCGCTTCGTCATCGGCGGTCCCGATGGCGATGCCGGACTGACCGGCCGCAAGATCATCGTGGACACCTATGGCGGTGCAGCCCCCCATGGCGGCGGCGCCTTCTCCGGCAAGGACCCGACGAAGGTCGACCGGTCGGCCGCCTATGCCGCCCGGTATCTGGCCAAGAACGTCGTCGCCGCCGGCCTGGCCGACAAGTGTACGATCCAGCTTTCCTACGCAATCGGCGTGTCGCACCCGCTGTCGGTCTATATCGACACGGCCGGCACCGGCCGCGTGGATGAGGACAGGCTGTCCGACGTGCTGCGCGATCTGATGAACCTGTCCCCGCGTGGCATCCGCGAGCATCTGAAGCTGAACCGCGCCATCTATGCCCGCACGGCCGCCTATGGTCATTTCGGGCGCGAGCCGGATGCCGACGGCGGCTTCTCGTGGGAAAAGACCGATCTGGTCGATGCCCTGAAGTCGGCTTTCGGTGCCTGATCCGGGCAGGGCGGGGGCCTGCCCCGCCCTGCCCCACCCGTGCCTGCCGCAACGGCCCGCCTGCCCGGCGGGCCGTTTGCCATTCAGCCCCTCGCCGCGTTCTTTTCCTTCCCCCCCATCACGCCCTGGTCGAGCCGCCCCATGTCCGAGGACAGCATTCCCCATCGCAAGGTTCTTTATGGCCGCCGCCATGGCCGCCCCCTGCGCCGGCACCGGCAGGAGGTCATGGACACGCTGCTGCCACGCATGAAGCTGGTTGCTCCGGAAAAGGGCGCGCGGCTGGACACCGCAAGCCTGTTTGCCGAACCCAAGCGGGACCTGTGGTTCGAGGTCGGATTCGGCGGGGGCGAGCATCTGGCCTGGCAGGCGGCCCGGAACCCGGAGATCGGCTTCATCGGCTGCGAGCCGTTCGTGAACGGCGTGTCCAGCCTGCTGAAGCATGTCGAGGAAGGCGGGCAGAACAATATCCGCGTGGTTCCCGACGATGCGCGGCCCATCCTGGACGCGCTGCCCGACGCATCGGTGGGGCGGGCCTTCGTGCTGTTCCCCGATCCATGGCCCAAACTGCGCCACGCTTTCCGCCGCTTCATCGGCCCCGACAATCTGCCGCGCCTGTCGCGCGTGCTGAAGGATGGGGCCGAACTGCGGATCGCATCCGACGATCCGAAATTGCAGCGCTGGATGCTGGAACATATGCTGCGCCATCCGGATTTCGAATGGCTGGCCAGAACGGCGCAGGATTGGCGCGTCCGGCCCGAAGATTGGCCCCAGACGCGCTACGAGAAAAAGGCGCTGGAGGCAGGACGAAGCCCAGTGTTCATGCGTTTCATTCGCAAAATACGCGAAACCTGACCTTAAGAATCGGTCAGACCCGGCGTTTTCAGTGGAAACTGACCTTTCGCACTCTCCAAAATCGCGCAACTGGGGCGCATCATTCCGACCCTATGATTTCCGTTCCAGGTGGAACGACCAGGCCTCGCTACCCTGTCCCCAAGGGGGAGAACAGGAAGCGCGGAAAGGGGGAGGAAGGAATGATGCGACTCCGCGATTTGCAGATCGGGATGAAAGTGAACCTCGCCATGGGCCTGCTGGCCCTGATCGCCGTGATCATGGCGGGCATGGGTCTTTATGCAATGTCCGTGTATCAGACCGAGGTCGAGCGGATGGGCCGTGAAACGCAGCGGGCCGTGCTATCCGAACAGATCAACGGCCTGATCAACGCCGTCGTGATGGACAGCCGCGGCATCTACATGGCGCGCGACGCGGAGGAACTGGAGCGGTTCGCCCGGACCCTGACGGCCAGCCTGGATATCCTGGACCGGCGGCTGGGGGAGTATGAGGCCGTGATCGACCCCGCCGCCGCCGTGCAGATGCGCGATGCCATCACGCGGGGCCGCGAATTCATCCGTTTCCGCAGCGACATGACCCGCGCGGGCCGCACCGACGGGGCCGCCGCCGCCCGCGCCATCGGCGACAACGAAGCCAACCGCGCCAATCGCAAGGCCTTCAACGAGGTGATGGTCAAGCTGTCCGCGCAGCAGGTGTCACAGGTCCTGGCCGGCATCGACGGGCTGGCCGCCTTCGGCCGCCATGAGAGGCTGGTCATGCTGCTGGTGGCCGGCTTTGGCATCGCCCTGTCCGTAGCCTTTGCCATCTGGCTGGTGTCGCGGCAGGTGACGGGCCCGCTGGCCGCGGTGACGGGCACTGTCCGCAACATGGCCGGCGGCGACCTGTCGGCCACCGTGCCGGAGACGGGCCGCGCCGATGAGGTGGGACAGATCGCGCAGGCGCTGGACGTGTTCAAGCGTGGCTTGCTGGAAGCGCGCCGGCTGGAAGCCGAGCAGAAGGCCGAACAGGCCGCGAAGGAGGAACGGCGGCAGCGGCTGGAACGGCTGACCGGTGATTTCGCCGGCAAGCTGGGCCAGGTTTCCACGGCGCTGGCCCGTTCCGCCCAGGAGATGCGCGTGAGCGCGGAGGGCCTGTCCGGCGCGGCCCGCGCCGCCGCCAGCCAGGCGGCCGAGGTCGCCACCGCATCCGACGAAAGCGCCGCCGGCGTGCAGAGCGTGGCGGCCGCGACGGAGGAGATCAACGCCTCCATCGCCGAGATCGCGCGCCAGGTGGTGGAAGCCAACAATGTCGCCCGCACCGCGGTGGAGGATGCCAGCGAGACAAGCCGGACCATGGACGGGCTGCAAGGGGCCGCCACGCGCATCGAGGAGGTGGTGGGCCTGATCCAGGGGATCGCCGCCCAGACCAACCTGCTGGCCCTGAACGCCACCATCGAGGCAGCGCGCGCCGGGGAGGCGGGCAAGGGTTTCGCCGTCGTGGCATCGGAGGTGAAGCAGCTTGCCATGCAGACGGGCAAGGCAACGGAGGATATCACGACCCAGGTCGCCAGCATCCAGCGCGAGACGGGTGCCGCCGTCACCGCCATCGCCCGCATCGCCAACACCATCGACAAGATCGGGGAAATCACCACCGCCCTGGCCGCCGCCATCGAGGAACAGCAGGCCAGCACGAACGAGATCGCCCGCACGGTGCAGGAGGTGGCGAACGGCACCCAGGCCGTCTGCAATGCCGTCCAGGGCGTCAGCAAGGCCGCCGCCAATACCGGCGGGGCCGCCGGAACGGTGCATGGCACGGCATCGGACCTGACGCATCAGTCCGAGGTGCTGAACACCGAGGTCGACCAGTTCGTGAAGACGCTGATGGCCGCCTGACGGCCGGTGCGACAAAGACGGGGGCCGGGCCATCGCTGGCCCGGCCCCCATGCCTATGCTTACAAGGTCAGGGCCGCAGGGCCCAGCCGATCAGGGCCTTTGCTTCGGCCCCGTCCCAATGCGCGGCCCCGGCCAGGCGCCCGATCTCCCGCCCGTCGGCATCGACCAGGATGGAAAGCGGCAGCCCTTCCTTCAAGGGAAAGGCCTTCATGGAGGCCATCTTCTGATCCAGATAGATGGGCAGCGCGGTCAGGCCCGTCTTCTCGAAGAAGGGCCCGACCTCGTTCATCCCGCCGCGATCGACGGAAATGGCGACGACCTGGAACCGGTCGCCGCCCATGTCGGCCTGCAGCCGGTCCAGCGCCGGCATTTCCCGGATGCAGGGGGCGCACCAGGTCGCCCACAGATTGATCAGCAGCACCTTGCCCTTGAAGGACGCCAGATCCACGGGCTGCCCCGTGGCGTCCATCACGGTCAGGGCGGGCAGCGCCGGGCGTTCCGCATTGGCCACGAAGGGGCGCGACTCGCCCTGGAAAATCGGCATGGCGGCGGGTACGGCGGCGGCCGGCGTGGAATTTTCCGTCTTCTCGCCACAGCCCCCCGTCAGAAGAATTGCTGTACCCACGGCCACGATTGTTGCGATGCGTCGGAAAATCGCCATTCTGCCCTCTGTCGAACTTTGCCGGACCTTCGGGTCCCTTTGCTGCCAGCAACAGAGTTCGTGCCCGGCGGCCCCGCCGTCAACCCTGGAAACTGACGCAAGACGACGATGACCGACAGCCAGAACCCCAGCGACCAGACCGGAACCGATGCCAATGCGCTGTGGGGCGGGCGATTCGCCAGCGGTCCCGCCGCCATCATGCAGCAGATCAACGCCTCCATCGGGTTCGACCAGAAACTCTGGGCCCAGGACATTGCCGGGTCGAAGGCGCATGCCACGATGCTGGCGGCCCAGGGCATCATCACCGCCGAAGACCGCGATGCCATCCTGAAGGGGCTGGACCAGGTCGCCACGGAGATCCGAGAGGGCCGCTTCTCCTTCACGGTGGAGAACGAGGATATCCACATGAATGTGGAATCCCGCCTGAAGGAGATCATCGGGGAACCCGCCGGCCGCCTGCACACCGCCCGGTCGCGCAACGATCAGGTGGCGACCGATTTCAAGCTGTGGGTCCGCGACGCGCTGGACCGGCTGGACACCGACCTGCAGGCTTTGCAGGCGGCCCTGATCGACCGGGCCGGACAGTTTCCCGACCTGATCATGCCGGGCTTCACCCATTTGCAGACAGCCCAGCCCGTCACCTTCGGCCATCACCTGCTGGCCTATGTGGAAATGCTGGGCCGTGACCGCGCCCGGGTGCGCGATGCCCGCGCGCGCCTGAACGAAAGCCCCCTGGGCTCCGCAGCACTGGCCGGCACGCCCTATCCCATCGACCGCGACGCGACGGCGCGCATGCTGGGCTTTGACCGGCCGACGGCCAATTCGCTGGACGCCGTGTCCGACCGTGATTTCGCGCTGGACTACCTGTCGGCGGCCAGCATCTGCGGCACCCACCTGTCACGCCTGGCGGAAGAGATCGTGATCTGGTGTACCAGCCAGTTCCGGTTCATCCGCCTGACCGACGCCTTCACGACCGGCAGTTCCATCATGCCGCAGAAGCGCAATCCCGACGCCGCCGAACTGGTGCGCGCCAAGGTGGGGCGCGTCATCGGCGCGCTCAACGGGCTGCTGATCGTCATGAAGGGGCTGCCGCTGGCCTATTCCAAGGACATGCAGGAAGACAAGGAGCCCGTGTTCCAGGCCGACGAGACGCTGGCCCTGTGCCTGGCCGCCACCACGGGGATGATCCGCGACCTGACGCCGGACCCGGCCGCCATGCGCCGGGCCGTGGAGGCGGGGTTCCCCACGGCCACCGACCTGGCGGACTGGCTGGTGCGCAGCCTGGGCGTGCCGTTCCGCGACGCCCACCACATCACGGGCCGCATCGTGAAGCTGGCCGAGGAGGCCGGCACGGGCCTGGCCGAGGTGCCGCTGGACCGGATGCAGCAGGTGCATCCCGGCATCACGGAGGCGGTCTATGCCGTGCTGACGCTGGAAGCGTCGGTGGAAAGCCGCACCAGCTTCGGCGGCACGGCGCCGTCGCGCGTGCGCGAAGCGGTCGAGGCCGCCCGGAAGCGCTTCCTCTGATCTGCCGCCCCGGCCCGCAAGGGACCGGGGCCTTGCTTCCCCCGACAAGGACGCCGCCCATGCGCAAAGCCCTCCTTCTCGCTGCCCTGCTGGCCCTGTCCGCCTGCGGTGTGAAACCGCATTTCCCCAAGGCCCCGCCCGGCAGCCCGCCGCCGCACACCTATCCCGACCCCGCCGGCGACCCCAAGCCGGCCCCCAGCACCGACGCCGAGAAGCCCGCATCATGACCTGCTTTCCCGTTCCCGGTTTCCATTATGTCCAGGGCCGGCTGCATGCCGAAGGCGTGGCCCTGGAGGCCATCGCGGCGGCCGTGGGCACGCCGACCTATGTCTATACGACCGAGGGGCTGACGGCCGCCTGGCGTGCCTATGCCGATGCCTTCGCGGGCCAGGATGTCGATATCTGCTATGCGCTGAAGGCCAATTCGAATCTGGCCGTCATCCGCACGCTGGCCACCCTTGGCGCCGGCGGCGATGTCGTATCGGTGGGGGAGATGCGCCGCGCGCTGGCCGCCGGCATCCCGGCGGGCAAGATCGTCTTTTCCGGCGTGGGCAAGACGAAGGCGGAGCTGGCCGCCGCACTGACCGCCGGCATCCACCAGATCAATGTCGAAAGCCTGCCGGAACTGGATGCCCTGTCGGCCGTGGCCGTGGAACTGGGGATCGACGCCCCCATCGCCATCCGCATCAACCCCGATGTGGATGCCGAAACCCACGGCAAGATCAATACGGGCCGCAAGGAGGACAAGTTCGGCATCGATTTCGCCCATGCCGGCGAGGCCTATGCCCGCGCCCTGTCGCTGCCGGGCCTGAAGCCCTTAGGCATCGCCGTCCATATCGGGTCCCAGCTTTTGAAGACCACGCCCTTCCGCCGGGCCTTCGGCAAGCTGGCCGGCCTGGTGCGGGAGTTGAAGGCCAGCGGCGTGCCCCTGTCGCGCATCGACCTGGGCGGCGGCCTGGGCGTGCCGTACAAGTCCGAGGACGCGGCCCCCGACTACCACGCCTATGCCAGGGCCATTGCGGAGACGGTGGGCGATCTGGGCTGCCGCGTGACGCTGGAGCCCGGCCGTTCGCTGGTGGCCGCCGCCGGCCTGCTGCTGACCCGCACCATCTTCGTGAAGGACGGGCTGCACCGCCGGTTCCTGATCGTGGACGCGGCCATGAACGATCTCGTGCGCCCGGCCATGTACGAGGCCTGGCACAGCGTGGTGCCCGTGGCCGAGCCCGCGGCCGGCGCCCCCCTGACGGAGGCCGACATCGTCGGCCCCGTGTGCGAGACGGGCGACACCTTCGCCCGGCTGCGGCCCATGCCGCCCGTGGCACCCGGCGACCTTCTGGCTTTCCTGACGGCGGGGGCCTATGGGGCCGCCATGTCTTCGACATATAATTCGCGTCCATTGGTGGCCGAGGTGCTGGTGTCCGGCGACCGGTTCGAGACCGTGCGCCGCCGCCCCAGCTTCGAGGATTCACTGACGCTGGAAGCGATGCCCGATTGGCTCTCCCCCTGACCCCGCCGTCAGGGTAGTCTGGGGCAGACGTTCAAGGTTGAAGACAGGCATGCCCCGACCCGAGCAGCATCCACAGCCCCCTGGCCGGTCGGCTTCTGACCGGCAGGCACCCGACCGGCAGGCCGGGTCGCTGCTGCCCCGCTTGCGGAACCTGCTGCGCGGGCGACGCCGCACCGGGCCGGGCCAGGGCGGGCCGGGCCAGGGCGGGACCACACCGGCCCGGCCCGGCGATGCCGGCAGCCGTCCGATGCGCGTGGCCGGCGCCGTCCTGTGGTGGGAGGCGCTGTGGCCCGCGCTGTGGCGCCCGCTGTCGCTGGCCGGGCTTTTCCTGGCCGCCGCCTGGGGCGGGTTGTTCATCCACCTGCCGGTCTGGCTGCATGTGCCCGTCCTGCTGGTGCTGCTGGCCGGGCTGGCATGGCTGGGCCGGCAGGGATGGCGGGATTTCCGCGCGCCGACCGAAGCGGATGCCCGCCGCCGGCTGGAGCGCGACAGCCACCTGCCCCACCGCCCGCTGACCCAGTTGCGCGACGGCATCGCCGGCGGTGCCGGCGATCCGCTGTCCCACGCCATGTGGCGCCTGGCCCAGGAACGGGCGCGCCAGCAGGCGGACCGCCTGCGGCTGGATGCCCCCGACAGCCGGCTGCCGGCGCGCGACCCCTGGGCCCTGCGTGTGGCCGCCGCCCTGTGCATGGTGGTGGGGGCCGTCATCGGCTGGGGCGATCTGGGCAGCCGGACCATGGGCGCGCTGCTGCCATCCCTGGGCATCGGGGAGTTCCTGGCCCCCACGCGGCTGGATGCCTGGGCCACGCCACCCGACTATACCGGCCAGCCCCCCGTCTTCCTGACGGCCACCCCCACGGCCGGCCAGCCGGAAGGGCGGCCCCTGTTCCTGCCCGCGGGCACGAAGCTGGTGGTGCGGCTGGATGGCGGCTATGGCACGCCGGTCCTGGTGGCCAACGGCACCGACACGGATTTCCAGCCGGTGGCGGGCGGCGGCTATCAGACGGAAATGGTTCTGACCAGCGGCGAGGGCGTATCGGTGCGGCAATTGGGCCGCGAGGTGGCGTCCTGGCCGATCCGGCTGGTGCCCGACCAGCCGCCGGGCATCGCGTTCCGCACCCCGCCCGCCGCGACGGAGCGCCAGTCGCTGCGGCTTGATTACACGGCTGCGGACGATTACGGCATCCATGCCGTCACAGCCACGGTCACGCTGGCCGTCGACGCGCCCCCCGCACTGGACCGCACCCCCATCGAACTGACGCTGCCCGTGGCCTCCAGGACCCGGCGGGAGATCACGGGCACGGGCTTCCACGACCTGACCGGCCACCCCTGGGCAGGGCTTCCCGTGAAGGTGCGGCTGCACGCGCAGGACGGGGCGGGCCAGTCCTCGCAAAGCGCCGAGCAGGAGGTGGTGCTGCCCGAACGGCAGTTCCACCATCCCGTGGCGCGCGCCGTGATCGACCAGCGCAAGGCCCTGATCCTGATGGGGGACGAGGTACGCCCCCTGGTGGCCCGCCACCTTTACGAACTGTCGGCCGCCCTGGACACCTATGGCGGCGATCCCGTGGCCTTCCTGGCCATGCGCAGCGCCGTCGGCCGGTTGATGCGCAACCGCGCCGACGACACCGTGGCGCAGACGATCGCCATGCTGTGGGACGTGGCGCTGCGGATCGAGGATGGCAACCTGTCGCTGGCCGAACGCGAGTTGCGCGACGCTCAGAAGGCGCTGATGGAGGCGCTGGACCGCGACGCCCCGGCCGAGGAGGTCGATCGCGCCATGCAGCGGCTGGAACAGGCCATGCAGGAGTTCATGGACGCCCTGGAACAGCAGGCCGGCCAGCCGCCGCCGGGCCCGTCACAACCGATGGAAGGGGCCGAGACCCCCGACATGCAGGCCATGACGCGCGACGACGTGGAGGACATGGTCCGCCAGATGCGCGAACTGGCCCAGTCCGGCAACCAGGAAGCCGCCCGCCAGATGCTGTCCCAGCTTCAGCAGATGATGGAAAGCCTGCAGAACGGCCGCCAGCCGCCGGGAGAACAGCAGGACAGCCAGCAGGGCCAGGCGCTGGCCGAACTGACCGAGCGCCTGCGCGACCTGCAGCGCCGCCAGCAGCAGGTGATGGACGAGACGTTCCAGCACCAGCAGGAAATGTTCGACCGGGCGGAGGAACTGCCCACCAACCAGTTGCCCGGCCTGGGCATGCCCAACCGGCAGGGACGCCAGCCGGGCCGGCAGCAGGGCGAAGGGCGACAGGGCGAAGGGCGACAGGGCGAGGGCCGGCACGGCGCCGCCGGCGACCCGCTGGCAACCACCCAGGAGGAGTTGCGTTCCGAACTGGGCGACATCATGCGCCGCCTGGGCGAAGTCGGCGGGCAGATCCCCCGGCCGCTGGGCCGGGCCGAACGCGCCATGAAGGACGCCGCCGACGCCCTGCGCGACGGGTCGCCCGATCAGGCCGTGGCATCACAGGGTGAGGTGCTGGAGCAATTGCAGCAGACCATGCAATCCATGCAGGAGCAGATGGCCCGCAGCAATCCGGGACAGTCAGGCGGACAGCAGACCAGCACCGGGCGGCGGCAGGGCCGTGACCCGCTGGGCCGCCCCCTGCCCGGCACCGGCTCGCTGAACGGGGAGGAAGTGAAGATCCCCACCGGGGCCGACATGCAGCGGGCGAGGGAGATTCTGGAGGAACTGCGTCGCCGGGCCGGCGAGCAGAACCGCCCCAAGGCCGAACGCGATTACATCGACCGGCTGCTGGACAGGTTCCGGCAATATTGAAATCCGAAAAAGGGGGAAGCGCGGTGCCCCCCTCGCCTCACCCCTGGCGCAGGCGGCGCAGCAGGGCTTGGCTGGCCTTGCCGTCCACCTTCAACCCCTCGGCCCGCTGATAGGCGCGGATGGCGGCGTCCGTGCGCTTGCCCAGAATGCCATCGGCCTTGCCCTTGTGATAGCCCAGCCGGGCAAGGCGGGTCTGAATTTCACGCACGCCGGCCTGGTCCACGGGCACGGGGCGCGCACCGGCGGCAGCACCGCTGGCCGAAGCCGCCCGGCCCGATGCCGTGGCACCCGCCCGTGCCCCCGCATCCCCGGGCGGCCCACCCAGCATGCCCGGCGGCGGTCCCTCTGCCAGTTGCACATTGCGCCCGCCCGCTTCCAGCCGCCGCAGGGCCTGCCCCGCCCGTTCATCCCCGGCATCCAGCCCGCGGCGATACCAGGCGCGGGCTGCCTCCAGGTCCGCGGCACCATCCACCCCCTGCTCATAGAGCGTGCCCAGCAGATAGAGCGCGCGCGCGATGCCCGCATCGGCCGCCTGCTCGAACCAGCGGGCAGCCAGGCCGGGATCACGGTCCACCCCGTACCCTTCGGTATAGAGAAGGCCCAGGTCGAACGCCGCTTCCGCATGGCCAAGGTCGGCGGCCTTCATGTACCAGACCGACGCCTCTTCCACATCGGCGGGGATGCCCTGGCCACCACGGAACAGTTCGGCCAGCGTCCAGCAGGCGTCGGCATCCCCGCGGGCCGCCGCCTGGCCATACCAATAGACGGCTCGCCCGATGTTCTGCGGGCTGGTCGGGGTTTCCATGGTCAGCGCCTCGGCCAGGGCCATCTGCGCCTCTGCATCCCCGTCCCGGGCCCGGCCCTCCAGTTCGCGCAAGGCCGCATCGGCCGTGGCCGGCAGGACGGGTGCCGTCGCAGTGCCTGCGGCCAGGGCCGCGGCGCCGGCCGATGCCGCCGGGCGCTTTCGGGGGGCCGCCGCCTCGGCCTTCGGTTTCTGCGCGACCAGACGGGGGGCCGGGTCGGCAGCCAGCGACGACGCGCCCGGCAGCAGCAGCAAACCGGACAGCAGCGGGGCGAATCGGACGCGGCGCAGGGAAGACAAGGATATGGACATGTCACGGTTCCGGCTACGCATGCCGGCTTCTCCACCACTGGATTCGAGGGGTCGGCGGCAGACTAGCACGAAAGGTCGCCACCGCCAGAGCCGGCTCCCGCGCCGTCGCCGATTTTCCCTTCATCGAGCCTGTTGCACAGGCGGTGGATTTTGACTATGGTGCGCGCCGCCCGAAAACGGGCCTCGTGTTGGGGCGTCGCCAAGCGGTAAGGCAGCGGTTTTTGGTACCGCCATTCCCAGGTTCGAATCCTGGCGCCCCAGCCATCCTTCCTCATTTCCTCTCCGCGGATCGTGCTGTCGCATGGGCCCGTCTACCCTTTCGGCATAAGGGCCGGAAGGCCCGCCTATGCGCCCGGTCAGCTTGTCAGCGGGTCATTTTGACGGAAAAATGATCTGTAGGAGAGATAGATAAAATTTTGTACACTTGTCCCGGCAGTCCGCTAGCCCCATTATGTCTTTTGGATGTATCGCCTTATGGAAGGGCGAGGACCCCATCCGACAGCATCATGGTAACCTATGGTCTTGCAGGGACCGCCGATGGAAGGGCGCTAGGGCAGTTTCATGAATCGCCAACCGAATGCACCGAAACGCGACTGGGTCCGGGTGAAACCCGGAGAGCGTTCTGCTGCCAATGCGATGAATGAAAAGCCCGAATATGATGACCAGAAGCTGCTGACGCTGCTGCAGAGCGCGAAGCGCGAGGTCCAGGGGCTGCGCCTCATCCATCTCCATATGTCCCTGCTGAAGGACAAGAGCCAGCTTGACCTGATCTCCATCAAGCGGGCCATGCAGGAAACGGCGGATCAGTCCGCCTATCTCCAGCTTTTCTCCCTGTCCAACGATGACGTGATCGTCCTTTACAAGGGCATCAAGTTCTCCTTGATCTCCGACGTCTGTTCCAAGATCGAAAAGCTGATGCTGGCGCGCACCGTGATGGTGAAGCGCAATCCCTATGGGGAAGACAGCCTCTATTCCATCATGGAATTGTCGCTGAACTTCGTGAACGTCATCCGCTTCATCGAGGGATTGGCACGCGAGTCGAACGCCGATGCGGCGAAGGTGGAGACCAAGCCGCCCATTACGCTGGAGGAACTGGGCAAGATCGAACGTGCCGTGCAGATGTTCGACCTGTCGCCCTTCATGCTGAACCAGCCCGTGGTCGACATCCAGAACGGCGACCAGAACCAGTTCGAGTATTTCGAACTCTATATCGCCATCAAGGCGCTGGAAGAGCGGCTGTCCCCCAATTACGACATCACCGCCAACAAGTGGCTGTTCAGCTATTTCACGGCCAACCTGGATAATTCGGTGCTGAAGGCACTGAATTACGGGGTGGATTTCTTGCGCGGCCGGCGCATCGGGTTGAACCTGAACCTGTCCACCATCATGTCATCGACCTTCGTGAAATTCGATGAACGCCTGACGGCCGACCTGCGCGGCAATGTCGTGCTGGAAATCAACAAGGCCGACCTGGTGGAGAATATCGACACCTACAAGGAGGTTGTCGATTTCGCCTCCTCCAAGGGCTACCAGATCTGTATCGATGGGCTGAACGATTTCTGGGTCACTCACATGGACCTGGAATATATGGCCTGCGACTATGCCAAGATCTTCTGGACCGACGAAATGGAGATGATGTCGGACCACGAGTACGAGGTCTTTGCCGAGAAGATCAAGGCGCAGAGCAATTGCCGCTTCATCCTGGCCCGCTGCGGGTCCGTCTCTGGCCTGATGTTCGCCGAGAAGGCCGGCATCAGCCTGGTCCAGGGCCGTATCGTCGACAATATCCTGCGCAAGGGCGTGCTGCTGCGCGACGCCATCAAGAGCGCCAAGATGATGAGCGACTAAAGATTGCATAGCCGCCCATCCATGCGGCCATGAATATATTCCACCAAAATCAGATGAAGACGGCGTCAATCTGCGCTTTAGGTGATGCGGTATCAGTCGCCAACGTCATGACTTGTCTGTATGATAGGTTTTAGTTGGAACATGGGGGGACGGGCCTGCTCGGATGCAATCGGTGTCAGATAATCAAACAGCCGAAGCGGAAGGCCAGAATTCGGATCAACAGGGAACGAGTGCCAGCACCCATTTCCTGTTCACCAGCAAAGTCTTCGCTCTGCCCGGCGGATATTTCTGCCTGTCCAGGGATAACAATGACCCGGTGTTCAACGTCCATCTGGGCGATGTCTGGGGCAAGATTCCATTCCGCACCCTGCGGGAGAGCTTCCAGATCGAAGAGAAGAGCGACGATGCACGGCTGCTCTCCATCGTCGAGAAGGGCCTGAAATATGTGAAGGAAATCAGGCCCGGCGACAGCATTCCCCGTGAATTGCTGGACGGGTCCGCGTCATGGCGCGTCGATGAACGGCATCTGACGATTGCCCGGGGCCGTCTGACCCTGCAGCTCGTCTCCTGGATCACCGGCCGGGAAGAAATGGTCACCGACCGTTTCAAGCTGGAGCAGATCGTCGAGGACCCCCAGACCAAGACCAAGGCGCAGGAGGCCTTTTCCAAGCTGGCCAAGCAGTTCGGCCTGCCGGAGGAGCGCAAGCAGGAGATGGTCGACAAGGTCGATTATCTGGCCCGCGAACTCTCCTATATCGAAGCGCTGCGCGACCGTTACGGGCAGGTCCAGAAGGTCATGGCCAAACTGGGCCAGGCCAAGCGCAGTTTCAAGGGCGACGGGCAGATCACGTCCGATCTGGCCCGCATGCAGGCCCTGGCCAAGACGCCCATCAGCAATTTCGACGATATTTTCGAGCAGGTCGATGCCCAGACGTCGGAGGTGATGGCCATGCTCCGCACCTTCGATGCCCAGGTCGCCTTCATCCGCCGCATGCGTGACGAGCTTCACACCCTGCTGATGGTGTGGGACGAGATGGTCGACCTGTGGGACGGGAACGAGATCGACAAGGAGCCGGAGACCGAGGGGCGCCTGAAAAAGACTTATCAGTTCCTGGCCAAGAATTTCCTGATCAGCAAGGTCTGGCAGCGCGGCGGCTGATCCACAAATGCCGTGCTGTGGATTTTCGCTTCCTTGATGGGTCGATTCAGCCATATTCTATGGTTAACGCGCCCGCCGGATCGGGTGCCGCCTTCATGCGGCAATTCACAAGATCATCCGACACAAGATGATCGGGCGACCTGACAGACCTGCGGCGTCCGGCCCCGGGGGAGTTGCGGGCGACGTTCGCCGTTTCCGGGTTCGCCGTTTCCGGTGCGAGGCCCCGGTCGCCGGCATTGTCGGGCCGGGCATTCAGGCGGTGACGATGAAGGCCGACAGGCCGCAGGGACCGATCGCCTGTATCTTTTTAAAAAAAAGATGAGTTTCATCCGACAGTGCAGATTTTTCCCTTTCTTTTCACATTAATCACAAATTTTTTGTGTTAAAAATTTTTATTGACAGTTAAATCTGGACAAACGAAAGTCCATATCGCCGATAGGGATAGTTCCCCGGCCGCGGCAATTTGATCGCGCAGCTTGCGCCGCGTCACCAAACGCTAAAGCGCCACGAACCGGATTCGTGGCTGCACCGCCAACAGATGAGGGGAGTTCACCACGATGAAATGGTTCAAGCGCATCGCCCTGACCACCGCCGCCCTGCTGACCATGGCCGTGACGCCCGTGTGGGGCAGCGGCCAGATCCTGAACGTCTCCTATGACCCGACCCGGGAGCTTTACCGGGAGTTCAACGAGGCGTTCGCCAAGCACTGGAAGACCCAGACGGGCGAGGCGCTGGAGATCCGGGTCTCCCATGGCGGCTCGGGCAAGCAGGCGCGCTCCGTCATCGACGGGCTGGACGCCGACGTCGTGACGCTGGCCCTGGCCAGCGACATCGACGCCATTGCCGAACATACCGATCTTCTGTCCAAGGAATGGCAAGCCAAGCTGCCGTACAATTCCACGCCCTATACCAGCACGATCGTCTTCCTGGTGCGCAAGGGCAATCCCAAGGGCATCAAGGACTGGGACGACCTGGTGAAGCCCGGCATCCAGGTGATCACCCCCAATCCGAAGACCTCCGGCGGCGCGCGCTGGAACTATCTGGCCGCCTGGGGCTATGCCCAGGACAAGGCGGGCGGCAGCGAGGAAGCGGCCAAGGACTTCGTGACGAGGCTGTTCCGCAACGTGCCGGTGCTGGATACCGGTGCCCGCGGCTCCACCACCACCTTCGTGCAGCGCGGTATCGGCGACGTCCTGCTGGCCTGGGAGAACGAGGCCTTCCTGGCCATCAACGAACTGGGGCCCGACAAGCTGGAGATCGTGGTGCCGTCCGTGTCGATCCTGGCCGAACCGCCCGTGGCCGTCGTCGACAAGAATGTCGACCGCAAGGGCACGCGCAAGGTGGCCGAGGCCTATCTGACCTATCTCTACACGCCGGAAGGGCAGGAACTGGCGGCAAAGCATTATTACCGCCCGCGCCTGCCGCAGCTTGCCCAGAAATATGCCGACCGGTTCCCTGAACTGGCCCTGTTCGATATTTCCAAGTTCGGCGGCTGGAGCGTGGCCCAGAAGGCGCATTTCGCCGATGGCGGCGTGTTCGACCAGATCTACAAGCCGGGACGCTGACGGTTCGGGCCCTTCACGCCGCTTGGTGGTGACGGGCAAGTGCATTACCCTGGCCCCTTCCCACCCGCTGGCCCCCTCCAGGGCCGGCGGGCACCCTTTGATGCGAGGGGGCCGGCCTTGGGCAGGAACATCGCTTTGCGTTCGAAGCCACCTTTCCATCCTTTTCCGGTGGAACCCCATGGGGGAAGCCGGCCATGACCGCGCGTTCCCTTATCCCTTTCAGCCGGCGTGAGCGGACCATCATCCCCGGCTTCGGCCTGACGCTCGGCATCACGCTGACCCACCTGACCCTGATCGTGCTGATCCCGCTGGCCGCACTGGTGCTGCGCCCCTGGGAACTGGGCCTTGCCGGCTTCATCGAGGAGGTGACGCAGCCCCGCGTGCTGGCGGCCCTGCGCCTGTCCTTCGGCACGGCGCTGGGGGCCGCCCTGGTCAATGCCGTGTTCGGTCTGGCCGTCGCCTGGATGCTGGTGCGCTACGATTTTCCCGGCAAGCGGGTGATCGACGCCATCGTCGATCTGCCCTTCGCCCTGCCCACGGCCGTGGCCGGCATCGCGCTGACCTCGCTCTACGCGCCGAACGGCTGGGTGGGACAGTATCTGGAGCCGCTGGGCATCAAGGTCGCCTATACGCCGCTGGGGATCATCGTGGCACTGACCTTCATCGGCCTGCCCTTTGTCGTGCGTACCGTGCAGCCCGTGCTGGAGGAACTGGACGCCGAGCTGGAAGAGGCAGCGGCCTGCCTGGGCGCCACGCGGCTGGAAACCTTCATCCGCGTCATCCTGCCCGTGATCTTCCCCGCCCTGCTGACGGGCTTCGCCCTGGCGCTGGCGCGGGCCGTCGGGGAATATGGATCGGTGATCTTCATCGCGGGCAACATGCCCATGGTGTCGGAGATCGCACCGCTGCTGATCGTCATCAAGCTGGAACAGTTCAGCTATGCCGGTGCCGCCGCGATCGGTGTCGCCATGCTGGTCATCTCCTTCCTGATGCTGCTGGTCATCAATCTTTTGCAGCGCTGGTCCCGGCGCTGGGCGGGGGTTTGACATGGCCGGATCGTCATTCTCCCCCAAATCCCGCGTCGCTCTGGCCGAACCGCGCTGGGTGAAGGCCCTGATCCTGCTGGCCGGGCTGGGCTTTCTCGGCTTCTTCATCCTGCTGCCGCTGGCGGCCGTGTTCACCGAGGCACTGCGCCGCGGCTTCGGCCCCTATCTGGAAGCGCTGGTGGAGCCGGATGCGCTGGCCGCCATCCGGCTGACACTGCTGGTCGCCGCCATCGCCGTGCCCGTCAATGTCGTTTTCGGCATCAGCGCCGCCTGGGCCATCGCCAAGCACAAATTCCCCGGCAAATCGCTGCTGCTGACCCTGATCGACCTGCCCTTCTCGGTCAGTCCCGTCATTTCGGGCCTTGTCTATGTGCTGCTGTTCGGGGCGCATGGGCTGATGGGTCCCTTCCTGCGCGAACATGGCATCCAGATCGTGTTCGCGGTGCCGGGGCTGGTGCTGGCGACCCTGTTCGTCACCTTCCCCTTCGTGGCCCGCGAACTGATCCCGCTGATGCAGGCCCAGGGCGTGGAGGAGGAAGAGGCCGCCATCACGCTGGGCGCGTCGGGCTGGCAGACCTTCTGGCGTGTCACCCTGCCCAACATCCGCTGGGGCCTGCTGTATGGCGTGCTGCTGTGCAATGCCCGGGCGATGGGGGAATTCGGCGCCGTCAGCGTGGTGTCGGGCCATATCAGGGGCCTGACCAACACGATGCCGCTGCATGTCGAGATTCTCTACAACGAATATAATTTCGTCGCCGCCTTCGCCGTGGCGTCGCTGCTGGCCATCCTGGCCCTGGTGACGCTGGTTGCCAAGTCGCTGCTGGAATGGCGCCACGGCGCCGAACTGGCCGCCGCCGCCCGCCGTCATTGATCGGGAACAGACCCATGAGCATCAATATCCAGAAACTGACCAAGCGGTTTGGCGGCTTCGCGGCTGTGGACGGCATCGACCTCGACATAAGGCCGGGGGAGCTGATGGCCCTGCTGGGCCCCAGCGGCTCGGGCAAGACCACGCTGCTGCGCATGATCGGCGGCCTGGACTATGCCGACGAGGGGACGCTGCTGATCGAGGGCGTGGACGCCACCGTGTCGGAGCCCCATGCCCGCCGCGTCGGCTTCGTCTTCCAGCATTACGCCCTGTTCCGCCACATGACCGTGTTCGAGAACGTGGCCTTCGGCCTGCGGGTATCACGCCGCAAGCCGAAACTGTCGGAAGACGATATCCGCAACCGCGTCCATGACCTGCTGGAACTGGTGCAGTTGCGTCCCCTGTCGGGGCGCTACCCCAACCAGCTTTCCGGCGGCCAGCGCCAGCGCGTGGCCCTGGCCCGCGCATTGGCCACCGAACCGCGCGTGCTGCTGCTGGATGAGCCGTTCGGCGCCCTGGACGCCAAGGTGCGCAAGGAACTGCGTCGCTGGCTGCGCGATATCCACAAGGGCATGGGCGTGACGACCGTGTTCGTCACCCATGACCAGGAAGAAGCGCTGGAACTGGCCGACCGCGTGGCCATCCTCAATAAGGGCCGCATCGAGCAGGTGGGCACCCCGGCAGAGGTCTATGACAGCCCCGCCTCCGCCTTCGTCTGCGATTTCCTGGGGTCCGGCACGCGGCTGGACTGCACCGTGGCGGACGGGGCCGCCCTGATCGGCGGCGTGCGTGTCCCCGTGGTCAACGACCTGCCGCCGCCCGGTCCGGCCACCGCCTATATCCGGGCCCATGACATCGATCTGGCCGACGTGCCGGAGCCCGGCACCCTGCCCGCCACCATCCGGCTGGTGCAGCCGGTGGGCCCGCAGCTTCGCCTGGATCTGACCCTGGACGGGCAGGTGGTGGAAGCCGTGCTGGACCGCCACGCCACCACCACGCCCCTGACGCCGGGCCAGACCGTGGCGCTGCGCCTGCGCCGGGCCAACGTCTATCCCGGATAGGCGCATCGCGCGCCACGCCCCCATCCGTGGGCTCGGGCGCGCGCCACGTGGCGCGCGGCGGCAGTCACCGCCGATACCAACGGTCAAATATTTCGGCACCTCAAGCGCCGGGCCGGCAGTCGCCGGCCTATACCAGGGGCATGATACTATTTTGCGGTGATCAGAACCTGTTGGTTCTGGTCACCGCCTTCAATCGCCGGTGCCAACATGCCAACGGCTTGTCTGCGCCGCACCCGCGGTGCTGAGGCCGTCGTGGCCGTGTCCTGCGCCTGCATGGCGGCACGGGGATTCCACTGAACCCCGCACCCAGCCTTCGCCCGGCCGGAAGCGCAAAAAGCCGAAAACGCAAAAAGCCGGCCCAAAGGCCGGCTTTTTCGCATCGAGAAGGGATGGTGGGCGCGGGTGGAATCGAACCACCGACCTCTCGCTTATCAGGCGAGTGCTCTAACCCCTGAGCTACGCGCCCCCTCTCGTGGAGGGGGGTGATAGAGGGGGCGGGCCCCGGTGTCAAGCGCTTTTCGTCAGAAAAAAGCGCGCTGCGGAAAAAGGAACGCCCTCCCCCCGTCGGGAAGCCAGGGATTCCCCCGCTTTCACCGGGCTGCGCGTTGCCCGCCCCGGCGCTTGGTGTTACCAATGGGTCAAGGGGCCGGCTGGGGGCGGCCAAGGCCCCTTTTCGGCCAAGGCTTTGGCCGATGTCCGCCAGACAGGGCGACAGGGGACGGGCGCGTGTCAAGATCAGGATGGGGAGCGGCGTTGTTCGGCGGGGCGCGGATCGACCGCGCCTTGATCCTGGCCCTTCTGGCCGGCGGCATCCTGGGGGGCGCCCTGCTCTGGTCGCATGTCAGCGACCGGATCGAACGGTTCGAGACTGTGCTGGGCGTGCAGGTCCGCACCCGCGCCGGGGCCCTGGACATGCAGATGCACACCGCCATCGGCCATCTGGAAGCGCTGCGCCAGCGCGCCGAATTCTTCTATGCCGAATACCCGGCCCCCGACGAGGTGCCCGACACCAGCCTTCTGTCGACCCTGCTGGCATCCAATCCGGATGACACGGCGGGCCGGCTGTACAGCATGGACCGGCTGCCTCCGCCCTATCTGGTGGACCAGATCGGCAACATCATCGCCCTGTCATCGGCTGCCGTGGCAGCCGATCCGACCTTGTCTCGGCCCGATCATGCAGGATGGCGGCAGGAAGCGGCCATGGCCGTGCAGATGCTGCCCCTGATGGCCGTCACGCAGCGGGTCGTGCCACAGGCCCGCCGTCTCGTATATGCCTCGCTGTCGGGCATGGTGGCGGTCCAGCCCTGGGTGGAAAGCAGCCGGGACAATATGCTGTCCCGGGTCACCACCTACGCCCCCTTCCAGCGGGCGGCACCCGCCGCCAACCCGTCGGGCCGCCCCGTCTGGACCCTGCCCGACCCGGATGCTGGCGATGCGGCCAGCGCCTTCGTCGCCCTGCCGGTCAGCCTCCAGGGCCGCTATGCCGGGGCCCTGGCGCTGGAAATGCCCATCGCCGGGCTGAAGGAGACCCTGGGCGCCGTCAGCCGGAACGATGCCATGCTGCTGCTGGTCGATGCCGATGGCGGTGTGATCACGGGCAATGGCGCGGCCGGCGGGGCATCCCTGCCCCGGCATGTGCGCGATGTCTACCCGGCCGGGCTGCCGGCAGAGGCATCGGGCGAGATTGTCATCGGCCGTGGCCTGATCCAGCCGCAGATCGTGGTCGTGCCCTTGCGCAATTCACCCTGGCAGGTCGTCTATATCGCGCCGGCCCTGTCGGCCCTGCTGTCCATCCTGATGGACATCCTGATTTCCGTGGCCGGGTTCATCGCGTCGGTGCTGGTGGTGATCTTCGTGTCGCGCCGGTTGATGCAGCGGGCCCTGGCCGTGCGTGACGCGGCCGCGGCGGCCGAGCGCCAGGCACGCGCCGACGCCGAGCGCGCGCTGGCCGACCTGCGGGCCGCCCATGACGAGCTGGATTTCCTCAACCGGGAAAAGACGCGCTTCTTCTCCCTGATCTCCCATGATCTGCGCGGGCCGTTCAACGCCATGCTGGGCATGACGCAGGAACTGGCCGATCACGCGCCGAAGATGCGGGCGGAGGATACGGCCGATTTCGCCCGGTCGGTGCATGAGATGGCCCGGCGCGTTTTCGACCTGCTGGAGAACCTGCTGCAATGGTCGCGGGTGCAAATGTCGGGCACGCCGTTCGCCCCCGGCGTCTTCCCCATGCGGGAGGTGGTGGGCGACGCCATCCGCGATGTGGCGTCAGCCGCCCAGGCCAAGGATATCCAGATCCTGGACGCATCGGGCGACCGCTGGGTCCTGGCCGACCGCACCATGATCCTGGCCGTGCTGCGCAACCTGCTGATGAATGCCGTCAAGTTCAGCCATCAGGGCGGCGTCGTGCATGTGACCAGCCGGGCGTTGGGCGACCGGCTGGAACTGGCCGTCACCGACAAGGGGGTTGGCATGGAGCCGGCCCAGCTTGAGCAGGCCCTGCGCGCCGGCCCCAAGCCCAGCCGGCCCGGCACCCAGGGAGAGACGGGAACCGGCCTGGGCCTGACCCTGGTGCGCGACCTTGTGCTGCGCCATGGCGGCGAACTGAAGCTGGAGAGCATGCCCGGGCGCGGCACCATCGCCAGCTTCACCGTGCCGCTTTCCACCGATCTGGCCGAAACCCGCCGCCTGATGGTGCGCGCTGCGGATTGAGCCGGTGGACCGGCAGGCCGGAAGGGTGAATTGCATTCATCGCCGGGTGAGCGGATGGGGATTGCCGCCGGCCAGACCTACCGCATAGGCTTTGCCCCCCATCCGGCCGGAGGATGCCCATGGCCTATCGATTGCCGCCGCTGAACACCTTGCGCCAGTTCGAGGCGGCGGGCCGCCACCTGAGCTTCAAGCAGGCCGCGGACGAGCTTGGCCTGACCCCCAGCGCCGTCAGCCACGCCATCCACACGCTGGAGGACTGGCTGGGCGTGGCGCTGTTCGCGCGGGGTCACCGCAGCCTGTCGCTGACCCCCGCCGGTGCGGCCTACCTGACCCAGGTGCGCACGGCGCTGGAGGTGCTGGCCCGCGCGACGGAGGCGGTGCCGGGCCGGCGCGCCACGGGCCGGCTGTCGGTCAGCGTGGCCCCCACCTTCGGCCTGTGCTGGCTGATCCCCAACCTGCCCCGGTTCCAGGCCCGGCACCCGGAAATCGAGGTGACGGTGGATACCGCACAGCGGCAGGTGGAATTCCCGCGCGACGGCATCGATGTCGCCCTGCGGCGCGGCGATGGCGACTGGCCGGACCTCTATGCCACGAGACTGGTGACGGAGGATCTGGTGCCTGTCTGCGCACCCGCCATGGCCGCCGGCATCCACAGCCCCGCCGATCTGGCCGGCCGCCCCCTGCTGCATGTGGTCAGCACGTCGGAGGATTGGGCGGCCTGGGCCGATCTGGCCGGGGTGGAGGGGCTGGACCTGCAACGCGGATCGCGCTTCGACACGATCCACATGGCGCAGGCCGCCGCCGCGCAGGGGCTGGGCGTGGCCATCGGCCGGCTGCCGCTGGTCGCCGGGGACCTGTCGGCGGGCCGGCTGGTGGCCGTGCTGGGCCCGCCCGTACAAAGCCGGGTCAGCTACTGGCTGGTCGCAGGCCGGGAATTGCTGGCCCGGCCCGAGGTCGCCGCCTTCCGTGCCTGGATCAAGGCGGAATTGAAGGAAGGGCTTCACGGGCCGGCATAGGCCGGCCGGGCCACGGGCCGGTCATCGATCGGGAAATGCAGGGCCGCCGCCGCCAGCCCCATGACCACCGTGGCGATCCAGACCGGCGTGTAGGACCCTGTCAGGTCGAAGACCAGCCCGCCAGCCCAGGACCCCAGGAAGGCGCCGATCTGGTGGCTGAGGAAGCAGACCCCGAACAGGGCGCCCAGATGCCGCGCGCCGAACAGTCTGGCGACCAGCCCGCTGGTCAGCGGCACGGTTCCCAGCCACAACACCCCCATGACGGCCGCGAACAGCAGCACCGACACCTCGCTCTTGGGCAGGAACACGAAGGCGGCGATGGCCCCACCCCGCACCAGATAGAGCCAGCCCAGCACCTGAGGCTGCCGGTAGCGCCCGCCAAGCCAGCCGCATAGCCAGCTTCCCCCCATGTTGAACAGGCCGATGGCCGCCAGCGCCGTCGCCGCCAGACCCGCGGGCATCTGGCACAGCACCAGATAGCCCGGCAGGTGGGTCAGGATGAAGGCAAGCTGGAAGCCGCAGGTGAAGAAGCCCAGCGTCAGCATGCGATAGCCCGCATGCCCGCCCGCTTCGGCCAGGGCCGTGCGCAGCGTGGTGGGCGGCGGCGCCATGGCGGCCTTGACCACCACCGGCCCGGCAGGCCGCCGCCGGTCCAGCAGCAGGCCCAGCGGCGCCGTCACCAGGATGATGGCGGCCAGGACCAGCAGCGAGGCGGCCATGCCCCAGCCGGCATCGACGGCCTGGGCCAGCGGCACCAGCAGCGCCTGCCCGGCCGATCCGCCGGCGCTGGCCAGCCCCATGGCCATGCTGCGCCGTTCCGGCGTCACGGCCTTGCCCACAGCCGTCATCACCACCCCGAAGCTGGTGCAACTGACCCCCAGCCCCACCAGCAGGCCGAGACCCAGGATCAGCATGGACCCTTCCGGCCGCAGGGCCGACAGGGCCAGACCCGCGGCGTAGAACAGCGCACCCACCCCCACCACGGGGGCGCCCCCCCAGCGATCGGCCGCCGCCCCCGCCAGCGGCTGGGACAGACCCCAGACCAGGTTATGCAGGGCGATGGCAAAGGCGATCAGCGTCACCGGCACGCCGTGATCGAAGGAGAACGGGGCGATGTACAGGCCAAAGCTCTGCCGTGTCCCCAGCGCCGCCCCCATGATCAGGGTCGCCGCGACCATGGCCGGCAGCAGCCACAGCCAGCCCGCGCGATTATCCGCCATGCCATCCTCCCGCCGTTCCGGTCCCGGCAGTATGGAAACCGCCGGGACCCCGCGACAAAGGAGAAGGACCGGTTCCAGGATGAAGGGTTTTCACCCGGCCCGCCGGTGGCCGGGTGGCAGCCCTGCCCCCTGGCACGGGCAGGCGTGCCTTGCGCCGGGCCGTTCTGGACAGGGCTTTCCCGGATCGTTACATGAAAGGTTCCCAAGGGTGCGGACCGGCTCCGCGCCCCGTTCGGGCATTGCCAACGAGATGGTGTCCCATGACCGCGTCCACTGAAACCTTCCAGCCCTATCCCGCCGCCGAACCCAATCCGGACTTCCCCCGGATCGAGGAAGAGGTGCAGCGGATTTGGAAGGAGAACGCGGTTTTCCAACAATCGGTCGATTTCCGCCCGCTGGAAAAGGACGGCAAGCATAACGAATTCGTCTTCTATGACGGCCCGCCGTTCGCCAACGGCCTGCCCCATTATGGCCATCTGGTCACGGGCTTCGTGAAGGATCTGGTGCCGCGTTACCAGACCATGAAGGGCCGCAAGGTCGAACGCCGGTTCGGCTGGGACTGCCATGGCCTGCCGGCGGAGCTTCAGTCCGAAAAGGAACTGGGTGTTTCCGGGCGGCACGACATCCTGAAATATGGCATCGACAAGTTCAACGCCCACTGCCAGGTGTCGGTGCTGCGCTTTACCCAGGAATGGGAATATTACGTCACGCGCCAGGGCCGCTGGGTCGATTTCCAGAACGATTACAAGACCATGGACATCAGCTTCATGGAAAGCGTGATGTGGGCCTTCAAGCAGCTCTGGGACAAGGGGCTGGTCTATGAGGGTTACCGCGTCGTGCCCTATAGCTGGGCCGTGGAATCGCCGCTGTCCAACTTCGAGACGCGCCTGGACAATTCCTACCGCGAGCGCCAGGATCCGGCCCTGACCGTGCGTTTCCGCCTGCACCCGCGTGCGGGCGATGCCGGCGCGTTGGATATCCTGGCCTGGACGACCACGCCCTGGACCCTGCCGTCCAACCTGGCCTTGGCCATCGGTCCGGAGATCGAATATGCCGTCTTGCGCAAGGGCGATGACCGGCTGATCCTGGCCACGTCGGCTGTCGCGAAGTACGCCAAGGAACTGGAAGGCTACGAGCAGGAATCGACGCTGACGGCGGACGACCTGCGTGGCCGCACCTACGAGCCGATCTTCCCCTATTTCAAGGGGCTGGAGAAGGCGCACCAGATCCTGGTGGCCGATTTCGTCACCACCGGCGACGGCGTGGGCATCGTCCATATGGCGCCCGGCTTCGGTGAGGACGATTTGGCCGTCTGCAAGGCCCATGGGCTGCCGGTAAAGGTGCCGGTGGATGTGGCCGGCAATTTCACGGCGGAAGTGTCCGACTATGTCGGCCTGAACGTGATCGAGGCCAACAAGCCGATCATCCAGGACCTGAAGGCGCGCGGCGTCGTGCTGCGGCACGAGACCTATCTGCACAATTACCCGCATTGCTGGCGCACCGATCAGCCGCTGATCTACAAGGCGGTGAATAGCTGGTATGTCGAGGTTTCCAAGTTCAAGGACCGGATGGTCGAGCTGAACCAGCAGCAGATCAACTGGATCCCCGGCCATGTGAAGGATGGGTCCTTCGGCAACTGGCTGGCCAATGCGCGCGACTGGAACATCTCCCGCAACCGCTTCTGGGGCTCGCCCATCCCGGTCTGGCGCAGCGATGATCCCCGCTATCCGCGCATCGACGTCTATGGCTCGATCGAAGAACTGGAGCGGGATTTCGGGGTGAAGGTCACCGACCTGCACCGCCCCGCCATCGACCATCTGACCCGCCCCAACCCCGACGATCCGACCGGCCAGTCGATGATGCGCCGCGTGGAAGACGTGCTGGATTGCTGGTTCGAGAGCGGTTCCATGCCGTTCGCGCAGCAGCATTACCCGTTCGAGAACAAGGAACGGTTCGAGGCCGCCTTCCCCGCCGATTTCATCGTCGAATATGTGGCCCAGACCCGTGGCTGGTTCTACACGCTGATGGTGCTGTCCACGGCCCTGTTCGACTGCGCACCCTTCCGCAACGTCATCTGCCATGGCGTGGTGCTGGACGAGGATAAGCAGAAGCTGTCCAAGCGTCTGCGCAACTATCCCGACCCGGTGGAAGTGCTGAACAACCAGGGTGCCGACGCGCTGCGCTGGTATCTGGTGTCCAGCCCCCTGATGGTGGGCGGCGATCTGGCCATGCCCAAGGATGCGCGCGGCATCGCTCAAGCATTGCGGCAAGGCGTGCTGCCGCTGTGGAACGCCTACAGCTTCTTCACGCTCTACGCCAATATCGATCAGGTGAAGGGGACGATCCGCGCCGACCAGAAGGGTCTGCTGGACCGTTACATCCTGGCCAAGACGCGGGAGCTGGTGGAGGGCATCGAAGGCCGCATGGACGCCTACGACCTGCCCGGCGCCTATGCGATCATCACCGGCTATTACGACGCGCTGAACAACTGGTTCATCCGCCGTTCCCGGTCGCGTTTCTGGCGCGAGGCGGGGGAGGGCGATGGCCAGGACAAGCGCGACGCCTATGACACGCTCTATACCTGTCTGGTGACGGCGACCAAGGCGCTGGCCCCGCTGCTGCCGCATGTGACGGAGCGGATCTATACGGCCCTGACGGGTGAGGCGTCGGTGCATCTGGCCGATTGGCCGGATGTGTCCTACCTGCCGGCTGACCATGAGTTGACCAGCCAGATCGACCTTGTCCGGGAAATCTGTGCCTCGACCATGTCGCTGCGCGAGGCCAAGAAGCTGCGCATCCGTCTGCCACTGCGCACCCTGACCATCGTCCATCCCGATGCCGACCGGCTGAAGGGCCAGTTCGACGCGGTGCTGGGTGCGCTGGTCGCCGACGAGGTGAATGTGAAGCAGGTGGTGGTGTCGTCCGACATCAGCCTAGTCGGCACCCGTCAGTTGGCCGTGAACGCCGCCGTGGTCGGTCCCAAGGTCGGTCCGAAGATGAAGGAGGTCATGGCCGCCAGCAAGCAGGGCAAATGGACCGACAAGGGCGACGGCACGGTCGAACTGGCCGGTGTGGTTCTGGAAGCCGGCGATTTCGACATCCGTGTCCAGGCCAAGGAAGGCACCCACGCGGCCCGCTTCGCCGGCGGCAAGGGCGTGGTCGTGCTGGACGTAACCGTGGATGCGGAACTGGAAGCCGAAGGCTGGGCCCGCGACTTTGTGCGTGCCGTGCAGTCGACGCGGAAGGATAGCGGCTTCCAGGTCACCGACCGGATCACCATCGCGGCCCAGGTGCCGGACAATATCGCCGGCGCCCTGACCACGCATGCCGAAACGATCAAGCGGGAGACCCTGGCCCTGTCGCTGGCCGTCAATCCGGACAGCCTGCCGGGCACGCCCGTCACGGTCGACCTGTCGGGCACCAGCATCGCGCTGGTCCTGGCCAAGGCCTGAGGATCGGCACCAGCCGCCGGGCCCCCACCATGGGCCCGGCGGCGTCAGCCAGGGAGGTGACCCGCATGCAGGACCGGACGCCGCGACCGGCGGCCTTTCTGGACCGGGACGGCGTACTGAACGTCGATAGCGGCTATCCCCACCGGCCGGACCAGATCATCTGGATCGACGGGGCGGCAGACGCGGTGCGGCTGCTGAACCGGCGCGGCTATCACGTCTTTGTCGTCACCAACCAATCCGGGGTGGCCCGTGGCTTCTACGACGAAGATGCCGTGACCAGCCTGCACCGCTGGATGGCGGCGCGGCTGGCCGAACAGGGGGCACTTATCGATGACTGGCGCTATTGCCCCTATCACGCGGATGCGCCACTGCCGCGATACCGGCGGCAGAGCGACTGGCGCAAGCCGGCCCCTGGCATGATCCTGGACCTGATGCGCCACTGGCCCGTGCGGCTGCAGGGCAGCTTCCTGATCGGGGACCAGGACAGCGACCTGGTGGCCGCCAAGGCGGCGGGGCTGCCCGGCCATCTGATCGACCCGGCCGGCCTCCTCGCCCAGGTGGACCGCCTGACGGGCGGCGCCGCGATGTCTGCCACCGATACCGAACAGCCATAATCTGTGCGGATCGCCCTTTGTTACCCCTGCAATTCGCTGTCCCAGTAAAGGAAGTCCAGCCAGGTCTGGTGCAGTTCGTCCTTGGCCCAGGGCATGCGTCTGGCCGCGGCGTCAAGCTGCATGGGGGAGGGTTCCACCGGCTGGCGCATCAGCCGCATCCCCGCCTGTGCCGGCGTGCGGCTGCCCTTGCGCAGATTGTCGGCGGAACAGGAGGCGACGATATTGGACCATTCCGTCAGGCCACCCTTGCTGCGCGGAATGACATGATCGAAGGTCAGGTCCTTCGCATCATGCCGCTGACCGCAATATTGGCAGCGGAACTCGTCCCGCAGGAACAGATGGTAGCGCGTGAAGGCCACCCGTTTGCGCTTGCGGTAGCTTTTCAGGGCAACAACGGCCGGCACCTCGAAGGCGCGGGTGGCCGAATGGATGCGGACATCGTCATAGGATCGCAACTGCGTCACCCGGCCCTGGAGGACGGCGACGAACGCCTCCTGCCAGTTCCAGACGGAAAGCGGCGCCCAACTGAGCGGTTGCATGTCGGCATTAAGGACCAAAGTCCTGAGATTGCTGACGGTCGCACTCATGCCCCACCCCCATGAAATGGAGGTTGGATCAGCAACCGCACCATGTGCGAACCGGATTTCAGCGACAGCGGGTGCCTGCCGGTCGGACGGGGGGACCCGGCCAGCACCAATTCGGGACAACAATCATAAGGTGGTGACAAGATTCACCCCCAGCGCCGTTCCGTCGGTGTTCCCGACCCCCGAGCCCCGCCTTCTTCCACCCGAGGAGACACCTTGGCATCGGGCGGCGGACAGGTTGGCGGCAGGCCGGAACGTCGGAAATTAGATATAACGGCGCAGGCCGTCTGGCAACCCGCCGAAGGGCGGATTTCCGGATTTATCATGCGTCTGCAACGAAAATGACACTCAAGTCCTTGTGGGTGTTGACCTTGTGACCCGCCATCCATTGAGGGTATAGTGCGTTTGCATAGGGACCGCCCCGGTCCATCCGGCTTTCAGGACATGGCAGAACAGCCCGACGCCACCATCACCCGCTTCGCCCCGAGCCCGACGGGGTATCTGCATCTGGGCCATGCCCATTCCGCCCTGTTCGCGTTCAATGCGGCACAGCGGGCGGGCGGGCGCTTTTTATTGCGGATCGAGGATATCGATCCCAATCGCTGCCGCCCGGCATTTGAGGTGGCGCTGAAAGCGGATCTGGCCTGGCTGGGGCTGGCCTGGGCAGAACCGGTGCGCCGCCAGTCCGAGCATATGGCCGACTATGCCACCGCGCTGGAAAGGCTGGACGGGCTGGGCGTCACCTATCCCTGCTTCTGTTCGCGCAAGGAGATCGCGGATGAAATCGCGCGGGCCGGCAATGCCCCGCATCTGGTCGCCATGGGGCCCGAGGGTCCGCTTTATCCCGGCCTGTGCCGGCATCGCCCCCGGGCCGAGGCGGCCGCCCGCGTGGCAGCGGGGGAGCCGCATGCCATCCGCCTGGATGTGGCGAAGGCGGCGGCACTGACCGGCCCGCTTTCCTGGCATGACCGGGGGCGGGGGCGGACCGATGCGCTGGTCGGCCTGCTGGGCGATGTCGTGCTGGCCCGGCGCGATGTCCGCACCTCCTACCACCTGTCAGTGACGGTGGATGATGCGTTACAGGGTGTGACCCTGGTGACACGCGGGGAGGACCTGTTTCACGCCACACACGTCCACCGGCTGCTTCAGGCCCTGTTGGGCCTGCCGGTTCCGGATTATCATCATCATGGGCTGCTGCTGAACGACAGGGGCGAGCGACTGTCCAAACGCGACGGCGCCACCGCCCTGCGGGAGCTGCGGGACCAAGGGTTGGACCCGGCCACGGTGCGGGCCCGCGCACGGGGTAAAATGATGCCCATCCATGAGGGGTGCGCGATGAAGGAAAGGTAAAAGGGAACGGCGAGCGGAAACAGGCTTGATGCAATTTTAAGGATATTGTGGCCAAATATTGTGGTATGGAGACCATGCCATGCAAGATACGTCCATGTTCGATCTTTACCGCCAGCGCGTCCGCGACACCACCATCGATGACAGGACCCTTCTGTCGACGGACTATTTCAATCATTTCAACGAAGTGATCATGCTGCTGTCGATGGTTGGCGACATGCCCGACATGCTGGACGAGATCGTCGCCTGGACACCCAAGACCTATCGCCAGCATTTCGAGGAATCCGGCCTGGCCTTCGCCCCGCTGGCCATCGAAGCCTATGACCATGTGCCCATGGAATTCCGGGCGCCGTTCGATGACACCATCAACGACATGAACAGCCTGATCGTGGAGGCGGTGGCCACCCTGTCGCCCATGCGCGACGATCCGGAAATGCTGGGCTTCACGGCCGGCGACTATTGGCGGCGCCTGCAGGATCTGGTGGATCGGGGCAGCGCGATCGTCCATGGCTCCGTCCAGGACAGCAACCCCGCCGTCACCATGGACCAGAGCGAGATCGACGACCTGTTCTGACCCGCCGCGACCCGCTTGACACCCAACACGGTATCTCAGTCGCCGGCGCCAACATTCGTTGGCTTGGCGACCCCGCATGGGCGGCGCGGCGGCGACTGCCGGCCCGGCGCTTGAGGTGCCGAAAACCTTGACCATCGGTCAAGATTTTCGGCCGCTCGTATCAGATGGCACGGGGGCACGGCTGCCATGCCCCCGCCCGGCCTTGCCCCGGGTACGGCCAGCGGCCACCTTGACCCCATCCCGTCTTTCTGTTCCGGACCTCTTCCGCCATGTCGCATCCCGTCCCGCTGCTTCCCGGCCTGGCCGGCATCGCCGATCGCTATGACGGCTTCATCCTGGACCTGTGGGGCGTGGTGCATGACGGGATACGCCCCTATGACGGGGTCGTGGAATGCCTGCGCGCGCTGCGCGCGGCCGGCAAGCGCGTCTGCCTCCTGTCCAACGCCCCGCGGCGCATCCAGGCCGCAGCGGCCAAGCTGACGGCCATGGGGGTGACCCCGGACCTGTATGATGCGCTCTACACCTCGGGGGAAGCCAGTTTCGAGGCGTTGCGCGACCGCAACGACGCCTGGCACGCGGCACTGGGGCCGCGTTTGTTCCATATCGGCCCGCCGCGGGACAATGATGTCTATGACAGCCTGGGCGACCGTGCGCGCGTGGACAGCCCGGAAGAAGCGGATTTCGTCCTGAATACCGGCATCGACGACTATGACGAGACCCTGGTCGATTATGCGCCGCTGCTGCAGCGTTGCCGGAACCTGGGGCTGCCCATGCTGTGCGCCAACCCCGATCTGGTGGTGGTGATCGATGACCGGCTGGTGCTGTGTGCCGGCGAACTGGCCCGCCACTATGGCGAACTGGGCGGCGATGTCCGTTATCACGGCAAGCCGCACGCCCCCGTCTATCGCCGCTGTTTCGACCTGCTGGGCGGGCTGCCCCCCGGCCGCATCCTGGCCGTGGGCGACAGCCTGCGCACCGACATCGCCGGTGCCAATGCCGCCGGCATCGACAGCCTGCTGATCACCGGCGGCATCCATCGCGAGGAACTGGGCACCGTGCTGGGGCAGTTGCCGGGGCCGGCGGAACTGGGCCGGCTGCTGGAAGCCAGCCCGCACCGCCCGACCTGTGCCGCCGCCGGCCTGCGCTGGGACTGATGCCGCTCTTGCGATGAGCAGAACTCATCGCAAGGTGGTCCGGCGGCGACCACCGCCGCACGGCCCCGGCCGCGTCGCCAAAACCCACACCCAAAGCCAACGCCCAAAAGCTACCGCATGAGGGGCACTGGCGATTGCAGGGCATGATGCAGCCGGGGCCGGTGCCGGATCACCCGGGGTCGAAGACGCCCAGCGCCCGCCGGAAGACGGCGGAATAGTCGGCCGCCGTGCCGAACGCCGCCTGTTCCTCCTGCAGGCCTGCCAGGCGCGGCGACGCATCGGAGGCCGTGCGGAAATAGCTGAGGATGAAGATACGCAGCGCCGCGGTCAGGGCGCTGTCCCCCCGGCGGGCATCGATCATCGTGACGATATCGTTCATCAGATGCGATTCGCGCCGGCATATCTCGGTCAGACAGTCCCATAACAGCGGTTCCATCCGAACGCTGGTCCGCTTGCCACCGACAATGACATTTCGGCACACAGCCCGCATGGACTCCGGCGCCGTATCTTCGGGATTCGTCGGGGGACGACGTTTTGCGGCCATCTGGAACCGTCCGTCCTATTGTCAATCGTTGTTCGCAGTTGTGCGGAACATATTGAATCTACTTGTATGTGACAATGGGTTGTCGCGGGTGCTATGATAGCCATTCCGATTACCCGTTTTCCGGCAAGGGTTTGTAACAGGCCAGCGACATTGTTTCGGCAAGGAAACCCTGCGCGACAGCCCGGTGATGTGCGCTATGATGCCAGCCGATTCCCCGCCCTGCCCCACCCATCCGGACGCCCCCCGATGCCCCCTTCCAGCAACCGCCCCCGTGTCACCCCCGGCATTCCGCTGGGTGGAGTCGTCGCCGTCCTGGTCACCGCCGGCACCATCGGCTGGGCGTTGGCCACAGGGGACAGGGATGGCGGCGGCTGGTTGACAGGGGCGGAGCAGCATTTCGCCAGGATCTCCGACCATCGGAGCCTGAAGACGGAGGTTGAGGTCAGGACGACCAGGTCGGCCGACAGGACGGAAGTCCGCGCCACGACAGGCCATCGGCCCCATCAGGCCGTCGACATGGCCGCCATCGGACGCAGTGTCGATGCGGCCCTGGAAACGGCCGCGAAGGCCGCCACGGCCAAGGCCGACGCCACACGCGGCAGGGACCCGGACATCCGCTACCTGGACCGGTCCAGCGACCAGGACGGCACCAACCGGCTGACCGCCACGGCCCTGGCACCGGCCGGCCTGCGGCTGGCCAACGTGAAGGGAAGTGTGAAGATCAAGGTGGCGGATGCGGGCGACCAGATCCTGTTCACGCTGGAGAACAGCCGCAAACGGTTCAACCTGTCCATCCGCAACGGGGTCCTGTGGATCACGGGACCCGGCCCCGACAGCGACCCCGCCGTGACGCTGGAAGTGTCGGTCCCGCGCGGCACGCCCCTGCTGGTGAACAATTTTGCTGGCGATCTGACCGTCGATGGTGACCTGCAGGCGCCGGCGCGCCTGGAACTGGCCGAAGGAGAGATGGCCATCGGTGGCCTGGAATCGGCCAGTGTGCGCATCACCCGGTCGGGCACCGTGTCGCTGGGCACTGTCCAGGGTCTGGCCGCCGTGCGGGTCACGGGCCAGGGCGACGTGAATATCGGCAAGGCCGGTACGGCCGCCCTGGACCTGACCGGTCCCGCGAGCGTGCGGCTGGGCGTGGTGGACAACGGGCTGAGCGTCAATGTGCCGGGGCCGGGCACGATCAAGGTGGGGTCGGTGTCCGGTGCCGTGGCGGCGGCCATTCCCGGCCCCGGCACCCTGGACATCGGCGCCGGCACGGCCAGCAGCCTGACAGCCGGGCTGACGGGACCGGGAGAACTGCATTTTGGCGGCACGGCGCGCGACCCGCAAATCCTGCTGACGGGACCGGGCCGCGTCATCCTGGCCGGGCATGAGGGCACGCCCAACGTCTATCATCTGGGCAAGGGCGAGGTGCGGCTGGCGCGCTGATGCCGCGGGGCCGGTCTCACGCCTCCCGCTCACCCGCCGCAGCGTCGCCCTCACCGGAATGGACAGGCACCAGCCCATGGCCCAGGGCGACGCGATCGTCAAAGACGAAGCAGCCGCCCTGCCACAGGCTGTCCTGCGGCTCGATCCGTTCCAGATAGTTCAGGATGCCGCCCTTCAGGTGGTAGACCTCCCCGAATCCCTGCTGGAGCATATAGGCTGTCGCCTTCTCGCAGCGGATGCCACCCGTGCAGAACATCGCCACCCTGCGCTGCCGGGCCGGGTCCAGGTTGCGGCGGACATAGTCGGGGAACTGCCCGAAGCTGGCCGTGCCGGGATCGACCGCCCCCCGGAAGGTGCCATGCGCCACTTCAAAACTGTTGCGCGTATCGATCACCAGCGTGTCCGGGTCGCTGATCAGGGCGTTCCAGTCCTCCGGCTCGACATAGGTGCCGACGGCGCGCAGCGGATCGGCTGCCGGCACGCCCATCGTCACGATCTCCTTCTTCAACCGCACCTTCAGGCGGCCGAAGGGCAGGCTGCCGGCCTGCGACCAGCGTGGTTCCAGCGGCGCGATACCGGCAATCGCCGCAATCCGGCCGACCACGCCCTCCATCAACGCGGCCGGCCCGGCGATGGTGCCGTTCAACCCTTCCGCCGCCAGCAGCAGGGACCCGCGCACGCCGGCCGCCGCCATCATGTCGTAAAGCGGCTGGCGCAGGTCGCGGAAATGCGGCAGCGGGTGGAAACGGTAAAGCGCGGCGACGGCGATATCGGTCATGGCAGGCGGGTCCGGTCTGGCTGACGACGCTTATAGCAGCCGGGCGCCCGCCCGCCCACTATGGCAACGCATGCCCGCGCAGCCATTCCAGCGACTGTTCCAGATGCCGGGCCGCATCGGCCAATTCGTCCTCCAGCACATACCATTCGACCCCGGCCCGCCTTGCCGCGGCCAGCAGGGCCGGCCAGTCCACCCGGCCCTGCCCCACCGGGGCGAAGTCGCCCGGCGGCGCCTGACCGGTGAAATCCCCCACCGCCGCCTGCGGCACCATGTCCTTCAGGTGCAGCATTTTCACCCGCGATCCCAGCCGATCCAGCAGGGCCACGGGATCGGCCCCGGCCTTCACCACCCAGAACACGTCCAGTTCGATATCGACGCAATCGGGGTCCAGCCCGGCCAGCAGACGGTCCAGCAGGATGCCGTCACCATCGGGCACGAATTCGTACCCGTGGATATGGTACATGACACCCAGACCCGCCGCCTTCAGCACGGGGCATGCGGCCTTGTAGGCGGCGATGGCGGCATCCACGTCGGCGCGGCTGATCGCCTGGCCGGGGCTTGCATCCGGCGGCTTGATCCAGGCCACGCCGACATAGCGGTAGCCGACCGCACGCGCCGTCTCCACGATCTTTTCCGGATTGTCGCGCAGGTCGCCCAGCCAGACATGGCTGCCCACGGCCGTCAGGCCGGCCTTGTCCAGGGCTGCCCGGAAATCGGAGGGCGACATGCCGAGCGTGCCATAGGCTTCCACCTGCGTCACGCCCATGGCCCGCAGCCGGTCCAGGGCCGTGGCCGGGTCACGCAGCAGCGCCGCATGCAAGCTGTAAAGCTGGACCGCGATACGATCTGCTGGCACGGCAGCGTCTGCCGTCCAAGCCGCCGGTACGGCGGCCCCGGCCATCCAGGCCCCCAGCCCCGCGCCCAGCAGGCGCTTCAACATCCCCGCCATCGTCCCCCCCCGCTTTTCTGATAACGCTGTCAGACCGGTTATCGGCCGAACAGCGGCCCTTGCCAAGGGGGAACCGCCGACAAGCCCGGCGCGATGCGGTTCAGCGCTGTTCGCGCACGGTCAGCAGCAGGCCCAGCCCCAGCAGGAAAAGCAAGATGACGGTGGCCATGCCGGCCCGCTGGGTCTCCATCAGGCTGACCGCCGCGGCATAGGCCAACGGCCCGATGATACCGACGGCGCGTCCCGTCAGGGCATAGAGCCCGAAGAACTCCGTCTCCAGCCCCTTCGGGGCCAGCCGGGCCATCATCGACCGGGCGGCCGCCTGGGCCGGTCCGAAGAAGATGCCCAGCCCCATGCCCAACAGCAGCAGCCATTGCTGATCGGGCGTGAAATCCAGCGGCAGCGGCAGCGCCAGGACCGGGGCCCAGCCCCACCAGCCCGTGCCCACCAGGATCATGGCCAGCCCCGTGGCGATCAGGCCCAGCAGGCTGATGATCAGGGTCGGCTTGGCGCCCATCCGGTCGTCGGCCCAGGCGAAACCGATGGCCCCCAGCCCGGCCGCCACGTTCAACAGGATGGCGAACAGGATCAGTTGCTGCTCGACCATGCCGAACACGATACCGGCATAGATGCCGCCAAACGCCGTGATGGTATTGATCCCGTCGCGCCACAGGGCGCTGGCGATCAGATAGCGCAGCGTGTTGCCATGGGCCGGCAGTTGCCGCAGCGTGCGGCCCAGGGTGGAAAGCCCTTCCCGCACGGCGTCCATGGCACGCCGACCGGCCACGCGCGGCCGGTCGGGCACCAGCAGGAACAGCGGCAGGGCGAAAACCGCGTACCAGACGGCGACCAGTACGGAAGTGGCCCGCACCGGGGCCGATTCCGCACTGTCGATCCACCCGAACAGCGGCGGATCGGCCTGGAGCAGCAGCACCAGGCACAGGATCAGGCAGACCAGCCCCCCCAGATACCCCACGCCCCAGCCCCAGCCCGATACCCGGCCCAGGTGGCTTTTGGGCGCGATGACGGGAAGCTGGGCATTGTAGAAGACATTGGCCAGTTCGAAGGCCGTGCTGGCGATGCCCACCAGCAGAAGGGCGGGCAACGCATAGGCCGGGTCGGGCCGGATGAACCAGAGCAGGGCCGATCCCAGCACGGCCAGGGCCGTGAAGCCGCCCAGCCATGGCTTGATGGGCCCGCCGCGGTCCGCGATGGCACCCAGCACGGGCGACAGCAGCGCGATGGCCAGGCCCGACAGGCCCAGCATCACGGCCCAGTCGGCCGATCCCGACTGAGCGTCGGCCGCCACGCCCTTGGTGAAATAGACGGAGAAGACGAAGGTGCCGATGACGGTGTTGAAGGCCGACATGGCCCAGTCATAAAGGCACCAGCCGGCGATGGCCGGACGCGGCAGCCGGCCCGTTTCCATGTCAGGCCACGGTATAGCGGGCGCGGGCGCCGCGTTCCAGGGCCGCAGCCGTCAACCGGTCGACATCCAGCCCATGGCGCAGCAGTTCCAGCAGGCGCAGTTCCTCCTGGGTGGCGGTGCGGTCCACGGCCACGACCTCGCAGGCCAGCATATAGGCGGTCTCGCGCAGGCTCTTGGGCAGGGACCGCTTGATCATGCCGATGGCCGTGTCGAGGCCGGACGGATCGCTGAGGATTTCCGTGCATTCCCGTATCAGCGTGGCCAGCTGGTCGATGTGGAAATCTGCGAAGACGGGCAGGCTGCGGATGCTATCCCCGATCATGTGCAACTCGGCATCCGTCATGTCGCCGTCCGATGCCGAGGTCAGCACCATGGTGTAGATCAGGGCGCGGTGATGGTCGATCATCCTGGGGTCCTGCTTCGGCTGGAATATCGCGGGTGCGGGCAGTAGGGCGCAAAGCAGCCCCGACCGTCAAGCCCACGGGCGGCTTAGGCCGTGGGTCGGACCCGGCACCAGGCGGCCTACGGCAACCGGCAGCCTTCCCGCACCCCCCCCTCACCGCATGGACAGGGGCAGGGGCAGCGGCAGGCCGGCCGTCTCCGTCCACACGATGCGCGACGGCGGCAGGGACAGGGTGACGGTCGTGCCCTCGCCGAACACGCTCTCGATGGTCAGGCGCCCGCCATGCAACTCCGTCAGCCCCTTGGACAGGGTCAGGCCCAGGCCCGTGCCCGGCGTGGACCGGGCGTAGACATTGTCGACCTGATGAAAGGGGACGAAGACCTTCGGCAGGTCCTCCGGCTTGATGCCGATACCGGTATCGCTGACGGTGATGGCAACGCCGCGCGCCGGATCGACGCTGGCCACCAGCCTCACCGTGCCGCCGGGGGAGGTGAACTTGATGGCGTTGGACATCAGGTTCAGCACGATCTGCTTGAACTTCACATCATCGACCAGGATGGGGGGCATGCCGTCCGCCACCTCGATCAGCAGATTGAGGCGGCGTTCCATGGCGCGGGCCCGCACGATGCGCTCGCAGCCGCGCACCAGCTCATCCACACCGCAGATGCGCTCGCGCAGTTCCACCCGCCCGGCCTCCATCTTCGACACATCCAGGATGTCGTTGATCAGGGTGAGCAGGTGACGGCCCGAGGCGATGATGTCGCCGGCATAGGCGACGCTGGAACTGTTCTGGGCCTGCTTCTCGCTGGACTTCAGCTCGCTCTCCAGCACCTCGGCGAAACCGATGATGGCGTTCAGCGGCGTGCGAAGCTCATGGCTCATATTGGCCAGGAATTCCGTCTTGGTGCGGCTGCCCAGTTCAGCCTGCGCCTTGGCATGCTCAAGCTGTTCGGCGGCGCGGCGGCTGGTGATGGCCAGGGCAGCAAGCTGCACCGCGCGGCGGGCCCGCTCCATCTCCCAATCCTGTGGCGTGCGCACCGTGTCGCCATAGATGGCGAAGGCGCCCAGCGGCTCCCCGTCACCCGACAGAATGGGCAACGACCAGCATGATCGCAGCCCCGCCGCCAGCGGCAGGTGCTTGAACCGGGTCCAGCGGGGATCGCTTGCGATATCGGCGGTGACGACCGGTGCGCGGCGATAGACGGCCGCCCCGCAGGCACCGACATCCGGACCGATGGCCACCCCTTCATAGGCGCGGCCCATCTCGGCCGGAAGGTTGGGGGCCGCGCCGACCGACATGTGGAGGCCATCCTCTGCCAGCAGCAGGATGGAACAGCGGGCATTGTCCAACTGCTCCTCCATGCCGCGGCACAGGGCCGCCAGCACATCGCCCAGCGACGCGCCCGCCGCCGCCATCTCCAGAATTCCGCGTTCCACCATCAGCAGCCGTTCCATGCGGCCGCGTTCCCAATTCTCCGTCTGCAACTGCCGGGCATTTTCCTTGAACACCCGGACGGCGGCCGCCATGGCGGCGATCTCCGCCCCCACGCCCTTGAAATCGGGCAGTTGCACGGAATGATCACCGCCGGCCAGTGCCCGCATCGCTTCCGTCATCTGCCGGATGGGCCGCAGGACGCGCTCCCGGAACATCCAGGCAGCGAAGGCCAGCGCCACCATGGCGATCAGCAATTCCGCCATGTCGGTCCAAAGCCGGCGCCGGGCGGTGGCGCGGATATCCTCCGTCGCGGCACCTGCGGCGTTGACGGCCTCCACCACCAGGTCACTGGCCGCATTCAACATGCCCGTGCCGCTGCGCAGCAGCTCGGGCATGCGGCCGCGTGCCTCCCCCCGTGCCGCCGCCTCCAGCACCACGGCGCGCAGGGGCAGGTACCGCTGATGAAAGGCCGTTTCCATCTGGCTCAGCGCCGCCTGGGCGGGCTCGGGCAGGTGCGCAGGCTCCGCCGCCTGACGCACCAGCCGCCAGGCCATCTCCATCTCGGCCAGGGAGGTGGCCTCCCTCAGGGCGCTGCCCTCTGGCCGCCGGCCCATGATGGCCATGTAGAGCAGGCCCATATCCTGCCCCACCTCGCTGCGCAGGCGGATGGCGTCGCGGGTCAGCATTTCGGCGGCGCCCGCCGCACCGCCAAAGGACAGGGCGGGACGGTTGATCTCCCGCAGCAGAGTCAGCAGCGCCGCCCCATAGGACTGCGAGGCCTCCTGCCAGTCGGCGATGATGACGGCGGCATCGGCGCGGCTGGTTCCCACCCCGTCCAGCGTGCGGCCATCCTGCAGGCGCGACATCAGCGCATCCAGGGGCTGGCGCAACTCCTGCACACGGGCCAGGGCCACCCGCAGGGAGGCGACATCCTCCTCCAGCGCGCTTTCCACCGGCATACGGGCAAGGTGGGCCAGGGCCGCGCCGGCGCTGCGCTCCCCCTCCTCGCGATGGCGGTTGATCTGGGGCCGCAGGGCGGCTTCCGGGGCGCCGGGCATGCTGGCGGCCTCCAGCACCAGGCTGGTCATCCCGGCCTCGATCCCGTGGTCGCGGGCCGCCACCAGCAGATCGCGGCTGACCTGCTTCAGGTCGGCGATCTCCGTTGCGACCTGGTATTCACGCCACCCGGCCTGGATATCGAGGGACTTGCCAATGACATGCACACTGGCCAGCAGGGCAAGCCCCCCCATCAAGACTTTGCGCATCCGGTCCCCCGCCATCCCGGTGTCGCCACCGGTTAGGCATTGCGTTGGAGCAATAGTCTACGTGCGCCATCTCCCCGCCGCAATCATCGCGATGCATGCCTATCCGGAAGGAACCAGGGCCGGACGGCTGGCGCGGAACATCAATCTCCGCCGGCCCCACCGGTGACGCGGATGATGATATCGACGCGCGACAGGCTGGTGCCCGGCGGCAGGCCCGGCAGACCCGTCAGCCGCAGATGTTCGGCCGCGATGTCCAGCAGCCGGCGGCTGTTCTCATGGAAGATATGGTGGTGGTCGGCGGTATTGGTATCGAACCATGTGCTGCCGGCCTCCACCACAACCTCGCGCAGAAGGCCCGCATCGCGGAACTGGTTCAGCGTGTTGTACACGGTGGCCAGCGACACTTTCATATCGGCCGCCAGCGCCTCGGCATGCAACTGTTCGGCGGTGACATGCCGATGCCCGCCGCCCTGGAACAGCAGCGTGGCCAGATCGACCCGCTGGCGCGTCGGGCGCAGGCAGGCGCGGCTCAACCGGTCCGCGATCGCGCGGCAATCCCGTGCATCCTCGGCACAGCCGGGGGCACAGTCGGGCAGGCAGGGATCGTCGGGGAAGGGATGAACGCTGTCAGGCATCGTGCCGGGAACCGTTGAAAAGGCGGGTCCCGGTCATGTGGGGCAGGCAGAGGCGATTTGACAAGGGGTAAGTGTGACGAAGGTCACACCGGCCGGCCATGCCGACAATTCATGCCGGGGCCGGACAAGGCGTCAGGAATAACCGTAGGGGCCGGGGCCGGAAGGGCCGCTGCCGCCATCCCCCCCGTCATCGTCGTCATCGTCGTCATCGTCGTCATCGTCGTCGCCATCCAGGTCGAAATCATCGTCGGCCAGGGCGATCTCCATGGCGGAAAGGGCTGCCTGGGTATCCAGATCGTCGTCTTCCAGCAGGTCCGACAGGCTGAACCCGTCGGCCAGCGGGTCCTCCTCATCCTCCAGCTCCGTGCAATCGGCGATGCCGACGACGGCGCGGCGCACCTCCTGCTCCAGCATGGCCAGGCTGGCGCGCTCCAGCTCACCGCCACAGGAGGATAACGGCAGACCGAAGCTGAACAATGCCACCGTTGTGCAGCCATCCAGCGCAGCACCGCGCAGCCACATGAAGAAGCGGAGCTTCTCCCCGTCCTCCTCCCCGTCGGTGACGAACCGGGCCATCACTTCCCCGTCCGGCAGCCATTCCAGGGACCCTTCGCCCACGCGGCCCTCGGGGCCTTCCATGAACTGTTCGGCCGTCTGGCGCAGCACGGCATGGGCCCGCAATTCGGCATCCTCGCCCTGATGCTCGAAGCTGTGCATGGCCACGCGCAGGGTGCCGGCACCATCCTGTTCACGATGGAACACGGACAATTCGCCCTCCGTGCGCGTGCGCCAGTCCCAGGGCAGGCGGAAGCGCACATTGTCCCCATGCCAGACATTGCGCATTGTCACACGCTGCACGGGGCCCTGGACGGGGCCGGGATGGAAGCGGATACGGGTCGCCTCCTCCCCCAGCCGGTCGATCAGAACGGCCAGTTCCGGGTCGTCGGCGCGCATGCCGGGGATCAGAAGCTGCAAGGTCGCCACGCGCACCAGATCGGGCGGCTGGAAATCCGCCACCTTCCAGACGAATATCTGGCGATCGGGCGGCTGCGACACGGCATAGGCGATCCATTGCCGGTCCCCCCGCATCTGGGCATCGAACGGGTTCGGCGCGCCGCCGATGCCGTCCACCCCATCCTCGATCGATGGCAGGATGCCACGGGGCAGCACATTCTCGCGGTCCAGATACTGGATCGCCTCCTCGGCGCGCACGCCATAGGGGTTGCGATAGGTCGTGACGGAGATCAAAAGATCGACGGGATCGGCACCGGGCGACTGGAAAGCCAGCCCGCCATCATCGCGGGACAGCCGCTGCCAGCTTGCCGGGACACGCAGGCTGACGACGCCGCCGCGCAGGGCCACGGGGTTCCAGTCGTTCGTCAGCTCGCTATCGAAGGCTTCGTCTCTCATAATCATGAATCTAGGCGCGTTGCCGCGCAGAGTCCATGATTGGCGCGTGACACTGGCATGAAACGACGCTTCCAGGGCCCATATGCAGGGGAAAAAAGGTGAACAGAGTGACGGATGACGGCTTCCGGTTCCTGCCCGGCCATCTCGACCGGGCCGCGCAGGAAGCGCTGGTGGCAGTGGTGGCGCGAATTGCCGAAGAGGCGCCGTTCACCCGCTTCGTGATGCCGCGCACGGGCCGCCCCTTTTCAATCGACATGACCAATGCCGGGAGCCTGGGCTGGATCGCGGACCGGCAGAGCTACCGCTATTCGCCCGTGCAGCCTGCCAACGGCCGGCCATGGCCGGCCATCCCGGAACCGCTGTTGCGCCTGTGGCGGGACCTGTCGGGCTATGCCCATGATGCCGAATGCTGCCTGATCAACCATTATCGGGGCGAAGGAGCGCGGCTTTCCCTGCACCGGGACGAGGATGAGGAGGATTTCGACGCCCCCATCGTCAACATCTCGCTGGGCGATACCGGGATTTTCCGTCTGGGGGGCCCGGCCCGGCGCGACCCCACCCGTTCCTTCGCCGTGGAGAGCGGCACGGCCATGGTCTTCGCCGGGCCGTCACGCATGTTCTATCACGGCGTGGACAGGCTGCGCGTCGGGTCCAGCCGGCTGCTGCCGGAAGGCGGGCGCCTGAACCTGACCCTGCGCCGTGTGACACGGGGATAGCCGGGGCGGGTCGGAAAGGGGCGCACCCGGCAGCCGCTGCGTCAGGCGGGCGCCGTCTTGCGGGCCAGCCGCGGTTCGCCGAACAGGAAGCCCTGCCCGAAATCGATATAGAGATCCAGCAGTTCGATCACCTGGGCCTCGGTCTCCACCTTCTCCACGATCAGGTCGATGTTGCTGCGGTCCAGTTGCTGGCGCAGGTCGCGCACGGCCCGCGGGTCCGCGAAACGGCCATCGGGGTCCAGCAGCCGCGCGGCATCCAGCTTCACGAAACGGATATCGTGGCGGGCCAGTTCGGTCCAGTCCATGTCCAGGCTTTCCACCTGATCCATGGAAAACCGGAAGCCCAGCCGCCGCAACCCGTCCAGGAAACCCGTCGCGAACAGCCCCCCCTGCATCAGGTCCTGCTGCGAAAGCTCGAACACCAGCTTCGCCGCCAGATTGGGCATCTGGCCCATATAGGACACGAATTCATGCATGAAGGCGGCATCGTTCAGCGTCGCGGCGGAAAGGTTGCAGAAGAAGCCGACATTCTGGTGCCGCTTCTCCGTTTCCCGCAGCAACTGCATGCAGCGGAACAGCAGCAGATTGTCGATGGTGGCCATCAGCCCGGCTTCCGCGGCCAGCCCCAGATATTGCTCAGGCAGGAGATAGTGTGGCTGGCCCGCCGCATCCTTCCCGGCCCGGATGCGGGAAAACAGCTCGTAATACCGGTGCCGGCGCTGCGGCAGGCTGACCACGGGCTGCAGGAACACATCCACCTGATCGGTGCGCAGCGCCTCGCGCACCTGGTCCAGGATGGCCTGGGGATCGGGGCCGGGGGGTGACGGGACCGGGCGGGCCGTGAACAGCGGGCCGGCCGGTTCCACCACAGCGGGCGGGGTCGCGCGGGGTGAGGGGGCAGGCAGCCGGTCGGCCAGCCGTTCCAGCACCCGCGCCTCCGACAGCACGGCCGCCACCTCCGTCCGCTCCGGTGCCGGCGGGCGGGCTTCCACATCATGCAGCACAGCCAGTTCGGCACGCAGATCGGCCAGCGCCGTCTCCATGTCCCACAGGCGTTCTTCCAGCCGCGCCCGTTCGTCCCGCCGGGCCCAGAATTCATGCAGCAGCCCGCCGAAGACCAGGATCACCAGACCGAACAGCAGGCCGCCATGCCCGCCGAGCCCCGGCGCCGACAAGGGCAATGACAATGCCACGACAAGGGCCAGCGCCGTATAGACGGCGGCGAACACCAGATGGCGGACCCAATGCATGCGGCACCCCCTCTTATCGGCCACGCACACCGATGCGCCCCACCGATGCGTCATCGCCACGCATCATCGCGGCGCCGGTGATCCCTGTTCCGCGCGGTGTGCCGCCCCCACCGCGTCACCGACATGGGCGAACCCGTCCTCTGCCAGCCGGCGGACCAGATCGGCCTTGATCCGCGCCACCAGCGCCGGCCCCTGATAGACCAGGGCGGAATAAAGCTGCACCAGGCTGGCGCCGGCCCGGATCTTGGCATAGGCATCCGCCCCGGAAGCCACACCACCCACCCCGACCAGCGGCACCTTGCCGCCCAGCAGGCCGAAGAATTCGCCCAGCACGCGGGTCGAGGCCTCCATCAGCGGCCGTCCCGACAGACCGCCGGCCTCCGCAGCCAGCGCCGACGGGATGGCGGCTGGCCGGGCCAGCGTCGTGTTGGACACGACCAGCCCGTCGATGCCGCTGTCCAGCACGACGGCGGCGATGTCGGCCTTGTCCTCGTCCGTCAGGTCTGGCGCCACCTTCAGCAACAGCGGCGGCCGGGAACCCGTGCCGTCCCGCGCCTCCAGGCACTTGCCCAGCAGGTCGGCCAGCGCATCGCGCGATTGCAGCGTGCGCAGCCCCGGCGTGTTGGGAGAGGACACATTGACGACGAGATAGCCGGCCAGCGGGGCCACCCGGCGGATGCAGGCGGTATAATCGCTGGCGGCGTCCACCGTGTCCTTGTTCTTGCCGACATTGGCGCCGACGATGCCGGGCCGGCTGGCCCTGGCCGCCAGCCGCGCAGCATAGGCGTCCAGGCCCTGGTTGTTGAAACCGAACCGGTTGATCACCGCCTCCGCCGTCGGCACACGGAACAGGCGCGGACGGGGATTGCCATCCTGGGGCCGGGGGGTGACGGTGCCGCATTCCACGAAGCCGAAGCCCTGACGCAACATCGCGTCCGGCACCTCCGCATTCTTGTCGAACCCGGCGGCAAGCCCGATGGGATTGGGAAAATCCAGCCCGAACACGCGCGTGGCGAGACTGGGCGCCTCGCTACCGCCGGCACCGGGGACCAGCCCTGTCTTCAGCGCGGCAACCGTCAGATTGTGCGCCTGCTCGGCATCCATCGCCATCAGGAAGGGGCGGGCCAGGGGGTAAAGGTCGATCATGCGTTTCCTCCCGCCATGTCTTCTCCCACCATGTCTTCTCCCACCACATGGGCCGGCAAATGGTGCAACCCGTCGGGCCCCAGGGGCAGCGGATCGACGCGCAGCACGGCAGCCAGCGATAGCGGGCCGTAGAGATGGGGGAAAAGGGCACCGCCGCGCGACGGCTCCCACTTCAGTGCGTCGCCGCAGGCATCGCCATCAACGGTCAGCAGCAGCAGGCCGTCCTGGCCCCGCCTGTGTCTGGCGGCACTTTCCGGCAACTGGGCACCGGTGGAAAAATGGATGAAGCCGTCGGCCCTGTCCTGGGACGAGCCGTCATAGCGGCCAAGGGCCTGGGCGGCCTGCCATTCATCGGCGCGGCACATGTGGAAGATGGGGGCGGCCATGATGTCCGTTTGATGCGACGGGAAAGGGTTGGAACGACTGGCGCCACCCTAATCCGAAAGGGCCGCGACTGCCAATGGCCCTACGCATCGTGCAAGAGAATGCACGCCGGCCTTTACCAACATCAAACAGCATGTATTCGGCAAATAACGGCAAATCTATACGTCTGCACAGTGGCCGCCCCTTAAGAATCCTGTCTATAGTTAATCATCCACAGGGCGGGCCGGTGTTGCGACCATCGGCCCAACCAACCAGTACCAGGAGTATCCGTCATGAAGGACGTGGTCCGCATCTTCCCCGAGATCAATGAAACCATGCTGAGCGATCGCATGCGTTTCGCCTTGAATGAGGTGGAACAGATGGGAACCCGCGGCCTGACGGCGGTTCCCGTGAAGCCGACGCAGGAAATGCTGACCGCCGGCGCCCGCGCCGGCGGGATCAGCATCGAGATGGCCATGGCTGTTTATACAGCGATGCTCCGCGCCGCTGACTGATCAGGCTTTCCTGTCTGTCTTCATTATTTCTCTTCTTCTTCCCTTCTCCCTGTTCCGTAGCATACACCTTGCCGCCGTCCCCGGTACTTGCCAGGGACGGCGTTTTTTTATGTCCGGTAGAAATGAAAGCCCGCCAGCAGTGCGCGCGGTGCCAGCGCGGCAACGCCTGCGGGTACCGGATCGGCAATATCATGGAACCAGGTGGCCCCATCCACGGGATCTGCACCGCCGGCAAGCGCGCGGCGGGCCACCCGCAGGGCAGCGGCGAAGGCCGGGTCGGCACTGTCGGCCCGGCGCATCGCCTCATGGCGCGCATCGGCCGGGTCCCAGGCCGCGAACAAGGTGGGGTCGGACGCGATGCAGGCCAGCGTCCGCCCCGGAAAGAGGGTGCGGCGGTTCACCGCCATGGCGGCCAGCGCCTCCATGGCGCGGATGCCCCGTTCCCGCCCATGGGCCCAGATGGCGCGGGCCAGGGCATCGATGCCCGCATCGGGGCCGGGGCGGGCCCCAGCCCCTTCGGTCACGGCGAGCAGCACGGGCCGGCTCATCGCCCGCCCCCTTCGGCCAGCCGGCCATCCAGCTTGGTTTCGATGCGCAGCAGATGCGCCGTCAGCCGGTCTTCCAGCGCCGTGACGGCCGCGATGGAGGCATAGTTCTTGGCCACCTCCAGCTTGTAGGCGGCCAGGGCCTCGCGAAGCTGGATGGAGGTGGTCTCCAGCCCGCGCCGCAGCGGGTCGAGCGCCTGTTCATTCTCCTTGCGCGTCTGCTGCACCAGCCAGAACAGGCCGGCCAGGGCCGGCACCTCGATGGCCGTGATCCACCAGATGAGGTCCAGAGGGGGGGCGGAGGTCATGGTCGTGAAAACTCCTTGCGAGGTCGAAGCGGGTCGGGAATGCGCTATGCGGTGAAACTGCTTTCCACCTGCATCACGGCCATGCGCACGGCATCGGCCGGGTGCTGTGCCGGGCAGGTGGACAGGGCGCCGGCCAGGGCGTCCAGCCCGTCATCATGGCCCTTGCCGCCGGGCCGCCATTCGCGCATCTCGCGCAGCAGCGGCCCGGCAAACACGCTTTCATGGGCGAAAAGCCGGCTGTCATGCAGCGGCGCATCGATATGGCCCAGAATGCGGTCGGCCTTGGCCAGGGTGGAACGGACGGGCACCACCCGGGTTGCCACCTGCCGCGCCGCCAGCACGGCCCGCAGCGTTTCGGGCAGGAAGGCGCCGATGCCGTTCACCTCCAGATGGAGCACCGGCACCGCCATCTCCTTCAGCATGACGGCCAGTTCCTCGCACTGGGCGCGGCCGGCCTGCTGTTCCGCACCGGGCGGAACCTTCAGGTAAAGGGCGCGGTGGATGAAGAAATGCCCCTCCCCATCCTCCCCCAGCAGCACCGCGACGGAACCGTCGCCGGCCCGTCGCCGCTTGCGGTCGCGCAGGCCCACCGCCGGGTCCCACCAGACACGCAGGCTGCGCAGCCGGGTCTCCCCCAGGCGGTGGAAGGGCTGGCCCGTGCGCGGCATGGACAGGTCGTGGCGATAGGGCAGCAGCTTGTCGACGTCCAGCCGCCCGTCTTCCAGCGAGGCGGGCAACAGCATCATCTGGCTGGCGAACTTGTTGGCACCGGACCGGCGGCGGATGCGCTCGATGGCGGCGGCGGGGAACCGCTCGGGCCAGGCGCTGTCGCCCGCCGGCGTGTAGACGGGCTTCTCCAGCCGCTCGAACCCGTCCAGGAACGGCTCCTCCTCCCCTTCCTCCGCATGGGCCTTGCGGCTGTAGATGGAATGGAAGGCGTGCGGCGTGCCGATATAGAGAAGGGTGCCGCCGGGCGACAGGACATAGGCGATTTCCGCCAGGCGCTGGCGCAGTTCCTGACGCTTGTCGGCCGTGGCGCTGGTGTTGGGCACCTCCACATCGTCACAGACGACGATATCGGCATGGCTGCCCGTGATGTTGGCCGCAATGCCCTTGGCCAGCATGGACGGGTCGCGGATCACCTTGTCACGCGCGATGGTGAATTCCTCCGCCCCCCACAGGTCGGGCTTCTGCGGCTTCATGCCCTGACAGTCGGGATGGCGTTCGATGATGCGCTTGACGGTGCGCACCATCTTCTTGGCCAGCCGCGTTTCCGCCGCCAGCACCAGGGTACGGCGGTTGGGGTCCAGATACAGAAGCCAGGCGCAGAACAGGCCGACCAGGGTGGATTTGCCGCTGTCACGGAAGGCCAGCAGCAGCAATTCCCGCGCCCCCGCCCGCCAGCGCCCCTCCAGCCAGGCGGCCATGTCGGTGTGCAGGGCGGGGGTCTGCATGCCCTGTTCGCCATTCCAGCATTCCAGGAAGGCGTGAAAGCTTTTCTTGTCGCCGTCATCCATCAGGTGCGCCCGACAATGTGCCAGGCGCTGCCGTTGGACAGCAGGCAAAGCCCGTCATGCTGGCCGGCCAGGACCTGCGGACCGCCATCGGGGCCGGCCGTGCCGTCGCCACTGGTGACCGTGACGGGATTGGCGGACGGGTCCGTCTTTTTCACGCCCAGCCGGATGCCGGCATTGGCCGCATCCGGGGCGGGCAGGCGCAGTTCCACCGGCCCCGCGAAGGCGGAGACGAGGTAATGCTCGGCGCCCAGATCGGGCTGGAACAGGCCGGCCGCCTCGTGGAAATGGATGGTGGCCGGCGGCCGGCTGGCCCCCGTAACCCACCAGCCCGCCCCGTTGGAGAGGACGGTCACCTGCTCATGCGGCTTGCCCAGGCGCCAGACGCGCCCGTCCGGCCCCGTGCCGGCCGCCGCCGTCACCGTCACGGCGCCGTCGGACGGGTCGGATTTCTTGATGGTGATGCGGCGGCCCACGGCCTGCACGGCCGACGGGGCGGGCAGGCGTACCTCCACGGCTCCGGCCGCACCGGACACGAGATACAGATCCTTCATCAGGTCAGGTTCGAACAGGCCGGCCATGTCGCGGAAGGCGGCGTTGGCCGGTGCGCCGGTGCGCGCCGTGACCCACCAGCCGGCGCCGTTGGACACGACCGACACATGGTCGTAGCGGCTGGCCAGCAGCACGGGCCGGCCATCCGGCCCCGCCCCGCCCAGTTCGCTGACCGTGACGGGGTTGTCACTGCTGTCCGTCTTCTTGATATGCAGGATGCGGCCATTGGCCGTGTCCGCCTTGGGAAGCCGGAATTCCACGGCCCCGCCGAAGGCGGAAACCAGATGCGTGGTGAAGCCCAGATCGGCCGCCACCAGCCCGCCCGTGTCGGGTTCGACATAGGTGGTCTCCACACTGAGCCCTTCCACCCGCAGGTCGGTGACATGCGTCTCCTTCAGCAGGTTGCGCAGCGGATAGCCGGCATTGACGGCTGTATAGGCCCGTGCCTGGGCCGTATCCCAGATGGGCTGACCGCCCGTGGCGCTGAACAGGTTGACGATGCTGGTGTTCTGCGATCCGTTGTCGATGCGGATGCCGGGCACCGCACCCAGGCTCTCGGCATAGAAATTGACGATCAGGTTCTGGTCGGTGGCCGACCCCAGCCGCAGGCAGGCCTGCGCGCCGGGATGCAGGTTCGCCTCGCAATCGGTGAAGCTGTTGTTGAAGCGCCCGGCGGAAATGAAGAAGCCGCAGCCGCCGATGGGCGCGGCCAGGCTGTAGACGCGGACATCCTGGAACTTGTTGGCATTGGGCGTGTCCCCGTCGCCCTCCACCGTGAACAGCACGCCATGCGCCTGCGGGCGCGCCACCAGCACGCGGGCCACATGGTTCCAGTAGCAGGGCCGGTTCGTGTCGTGATAGCCGTCCAGGACGATGCCGTTGACGGTGTCCCAGATGGACAGGTTCTCCACGACGTTCTTCACGGCCGGCCCGTCGCGCCCATAAAGCTTCACGCCCGTGGCCCCGCCGACGATGCGCAGGTCGCGCAGCGTGGCATAGCCGTCCACCAGTTCCACGGCGTTGAAGGGGCTGGGATATGTGGGCAGGTTCACAGGATCATAGGCCTCTGCCCGCGCCTGGATGACGCTGCCCTCCCCCTCGCCATAGAGCGTGTGGCCATAGCCCAGGGTGATGGGGGCGCTGGTGCGGTAGGTGCCGGCCGGCAGGAAGACCGACCGATGCGCGGCAAGGGCTGCAAGGATGGCGTTGGTATCGTCGGCGATCCCGTCACCCACGGCCCCGAAATCCCGGGCCGACACCTGGTCGCGCAGCTTGTCCGCCACGGCGCGGGTGACAGCGCCGGCCCCCAGGGCAGCAACCGTCGCGGTGGCCGGCAGGCTTTCCAGCGGCAGCGCCACGGGATTGCCGCCCGCATCGAAACCCAGCGCGGTGCCGGCCCGCACGGCACGGTCGGGCAGCAGGCTGGCCGAAGGCAGATCGGTCGCCGCCGCCTTCAGCATGCGGGCCTGATCGGCCGCCAGTTGCTGCACCATGGCGGTCAGGCGGTTGAGCTGTTCGTTCAGGCTGCGGGCGGCCAGCGGTCCGCTTTCCAGGAAATCGGCCTGCCGGTCCAGCACCATGCGCCGTTCGATGGTGACGATGGTCCCGGCCGGCGGCGGGGTATCCAGTTGCACGGCACCGCCCGCCGGATCGCCCAGCCCTTCCAGCATGAAGCCGGACCCATGCGGGGCGGCATCCAGGAAAAGCGACAGGTCGCCGGAACCATAGACGGGAAAGGGAAAGGCGAAGCGGGTGGCGGCCCCGTCGGCGACATATTGCGCACGCGGGCTCGCCGCCGGAAGGGGGGCGGTGGACATGGAATGTCTCCGGATCTCGTGTCGGGGGAAATCATGGCGGCCGGCACCGGCCGGAGGGCGGGCGGCGTCAGAAACCCCGCGCCAGCTTTCCAGCCGCTGGCGTTCCTGCTGGCGCGTCAGGTCCAGCAGGTTGCGGCGGTCCAGCACCTCCTCTTCCTCGGCAAGGGCAGCCAGGCGCAGGGCGTCCAGGCGGTCGGCGTCGCGGTCCTCCGCCGCCGCGGCGCGCTCCCGGCCCAGGATGATGGCCTCGCCCGATCCATCGGCCGTGCTGATGCCCTGGGCGCCCAGCGCGGCACGGGTGCGACCGGTTTCCTGGCGCAGGGCCCGGCTGCGGCGGCGTCCGTCAGCCCCGGCCTCGACCTGGATGCGGTCGGCGGCCAGCGCGTTGCGGCGGGAAAGCGCCTCCACCTCCGCCGCCTGGCGGGCCGTCAGGTCGGCCGTCTCGGCCTCCTGCCCGGCCAGCAGTTGCGCGCGCTCCCGCCGCCTGCGGCCGGATTTGCCGATGCCCAGCAGGTCGCCCGTCCGCTCAACGGTCCGGCCGACGCTGTTGACGGTGCCCAGCGTGGCCAGGACCGGCGTCGTGATCCCACCCATCAGTCATTCACCTTCATTTCATGGGTTACGGACAGAAGCGTGAAGGGCAGCGGCCGCGCCTCGGCGATGCGCCAGGGCGGGCCGCTGCGGCTGGCGGACCAGCCCAGCGTGGTCAGCCGCCTGTCGCCCGTGAAGGCCGGGGCGGGGCCCGCCGCCAGCGCGGGGCCGGCGGCGCGCCGGAGCGGCACCTCCACCGGCCCCTGCCCCAGGTCGGCGCGCAGCGCGGGCGTGTCCTTCAGCCGGAAGGTCACCGCCAGCAGGCGCGCACGCCGTCCCTGTCCGTCCGCCGCCAGCAGGTTGGGCGGCATGGGTTCGATGATATGCGTGAAGGCCAGCCCAGCCTGCACCGCGGCCGCCGCCTGCGGCAGGCGGATACGGCCGGCTGCGACGGGGGCGACCGGCGTCACGGCCCCGTCGGCCAGCACGGCCAGCGTGCCGTCCGCCTGCACGGCCAGCAGCAGGCGGCGGAACCGGTCGAACTCCATATCGACCGTGCCGGGCAGGATGGGCCGGGTGGTCAGCGTCAGGTCGGCCGCGGAATAGGATTGCTCCAGGTCGGTCCACAGGAAATCGCGGATCGATCCGTCGGCGGCCGCGAACAGGGTGCCGCCATCGATTTCCTGCGGCGGGATGTTGCGGTTCGCCACGCTGCCGATCCGTGTCTGCCGGTCCAGCCGGATGGCGGACGGGGTCAGGGGCTGGCCCGTCACGGCCCATTCGCCGCCCGTCGTGAAAACCTGCAGGTGCCGGCCGGAATGGACGGCGCGGATCGGGTTCACCTCATCGGACAGGATGGCGAACTCGATGGCGCTGTCATCCTCCCCCTCGCCCAGGTCGAAATTGAACAGGTCGCCCGATTTCGACAGCCACAGCCGGTTGGGCAGGTCGCGCGATCCGCCGATCACCAGCCTGTCCTGGTGGAAGGCCACGGAAATGGGCCAGCCGCGCTGCGGGCTGAACGCCGCCTCGTCCCAGTCGCGCGTCGGGTCGGTGTGGGGCAGCGTGTCGGCAAGATCGATCTCCGCTTCCCGCTCCGACCGGACGGCGGCGATGCGCCCCGGCATCCGGTGGATGCGCAGGGGCGCCCCCTCGTGGTCGGGCGTGAAGACGGGCGCCGATGCGCGCAGCCGCACCCGGCCCGTCGTGCCCGACGGGGTCAGGGTGATGGCCGCGTCGGCAAAGCGGAAGAAGGGGATGCGGGGCCGCCCCTCCTCCTCCGCGAAGCTCCAGGGTTCCAGGGTCCATTGACCCGGACCGCGCCGGCTGATGCGGCGCGGCGGCACGTCCGGATGGCAGACCAGCAGCACGTCGCCGCTCTGTGCCCAGTTCAGGCCGGGCAATTGCGCCAGGGTCCATTGACCCGGACCGCGCCGGCTGATGCGGCGCGGCGGCACGTCCGGATGGCAGACCAGCAGCACGTCGCCGCTCTGTGCCCAGTTCAGGCCGGGCAATTGCGCCAGGGTCCAGGGTGCCGGCAGCGTGGCCTGCAGGCTGTCATCACCGAAGACGGACAGAAGCCTGTCGGTCAGCACCAGCAGATGCGTCTGCTCGGTATTGAAGGTGAAGGCGATCAGGCGGCCGGGCCCCGGCGCGCGGGCGATGAAGCCCGTGCCGGGCCGGCGACGCACCCCGCCCGTGGGTTCGATCAGCACATTGGTCAGGGCCAGGGCGCCATTCTCGAACGCAGCCAGATCGCCGCGGCCCAGCAGGTCGGGGCTCACACAGCCCCCGGTGAAACTGGTCTTGATGCTTTTCAGCCGCGTCATGACAGGCGGGCCTCGATCAGGGTGAAATCCTCGAAGCCCGGCTGGCTGTCCTGGGACGTGTCGGCCAGCCGGGCGCGGCGGAACTCCGCTTCGGCATGCTTCAGCAGGCTGTCGGCGCGGGAACTGTTCTCGGTCAGCGGAATGCAGAATTCCGCTGCGAGCCGGGCGATCAGCACACCGTCGAAGAAGGCGGGAAACCGCCCCTCCCCCACACGGCCGACATAGGTCAGGGTGACCAACGGCGCATCGGCCAGCAGCGCCCCTTCCTGGATGCGGTAGGAAAGGCCCCGTCCCCGCCCGCCGGTTCCCAGCGAAAGCGCGCGCAGAAAATCATCCGGCAGGGCGAAGGCGTGGGCGAAATCGGCAACAGGCATGCCGGCCAGCCGGGCCAGCGCGGCCTGCCGCGTGGCAAAGCTCCAGCCATGGGCGGCCAGCAGGGCGTCGCGGGTGGGCGCATAAAGGGCGGCGGCCAGTTCCGCTTCGGCCGTGCCGTCCTGGAAGGAGGTAATCGGGTTCGCCCCGACCTTCAAAAGCGCGCGGGCGCACAGCCCGACCGCGGAATAGGCCATGATATGGGCTCCTCGGGGGATACTGCCGTTTCCCGGTGAGTTGTATTCACCGGGAAACGGGATTAAGGAGGCGAAGCCCCCTCCCCCGTCATCCCGAACGCTGCCGGAACGGGGGGGCGGGGGAAGGCTGCCGGTCAATCGGTATCCGTCGCCCCGACCTGCGTCAGATCGGCGGTATCGACCGTGCCGCCGGCATTGGCATTGACCAGCAGGATGCCGGACACGGGCGTGCCGCCCACCCCGGTATTGGCCAGGATCATGTCGCCCAGGCGCAACATGTGGCTGACCGCGTTGAAATAGCCGGCCAGCCGCACGGCGGTATGGGCGTCGGGCGTGCTGTAATGCCAGAGCGTGAAGCCGTTGGCATAGGCCAGGACCGACAGGTCCTGCGGAACAAAGGACATGCTTGAACTCCTTCGGATGGAAGGGAGGGGCCGCGGTCCTGGAGCGCAGGTGATGCCGCGCCCCGGACCGCGCGCATCACTCCTTGCAGCGCAGCGTGACGACGCCGGTGGCGTCGATCAGGCAGGCACCCTGGGACATCATGTTGTTCACGAAATGTGCCGCGCGGTCGCCGTGCCAGGTGATGTCGCTGGACACGTCGGCGCCGCTGGCATGGCCCACGGCCGTCTTGTGGTACCAGTGGCACAGGCGGACATTGCCGGCCGCCAGCGTCAGACCCGAATGCGGCATCCACAGCGTGCCAAGCCAGCGCTTGGCCTGCGTGCCGCGCCAGGGCAGTTCCCCCTCGCCGACATAATCGGCATTGGCGAACTCCTCGATGCCCAGCAACTGGCTCCATTGCTTCCAGCCCACCACGGCATGGCGCTGGCCGTCGTCGGGCACGTCGGCGGCCCCCATCATCTCGAACGCCGCCAGCACCTTGTCCCTGGTCAGGCCGTCCCCGTCGCTGCCGGCAAAGCTGGCACCGGCATCCAGGCTGGCGATGATCAATTCATCGGTCTTGCGGCCCAGCGCATAGGCGCCCGCATTGGCGATGACAGTCCGCTCGTCGATATTGGTCTTCAGTTCGTCCAGCTTGTCGACCCAGTCGCCGGCATAATAATCGACCAGGCCGCATTCCACGGTGCCGTGGTCCAGGTTCATGACCGGAACGCTGCCATGGCGCGACTTGGTGCCGGCGACACCCTTGCCGACCTTCTGGAAGACCGTGGTCGCGCCCTTCACATTGTTCTTCGACCGCACCGTGGCCCGAAGCTTGGAGCCCAGGCGCTGATAGGCCTCATGCACTTCACGTTCATATTGCTTCACGAACGATTTCTCGATGTCGGTGGACATCCTGCGACCTCATTCCTATGTTGAATGCAGCCGTCGCGGTTGCCGGGCGGGGGCCGGCCGCATGTCGGGCAGCGATGGGGGAAGGTCCGGACAGACAGGTGAATGTCGAGTACTGGCCCGCAGATACGCGGGTTGCCAGCAGTGACAGGGTGTCCGGACCGTGAAAATCGGGGTGATGCCAACCCCCTGTCACCAAATGGCCTGCAGCCATGGATCGGGCGTTGGTAGGTTTTTATAGGATTATTATCCGATATCTGTCAAGCAAAAAACGATCACCCTGCCGCCGGCCTGTTGCTAGGTTATAGGCGGACAACAACCCCTGATAGGAAAATACATGCTCGACCTCTATGAACCGCGGCTGTTCGTGCCGACCTACCGCGCGGTGACGGTCGGGCGCTGGCGGGTGAAGATGGCCGATCTTCTGCTGTGCAAAGGGTACTGGAGCGAGGCGCGCCTGTGCCGGAACATGGCGGGTCTGTTGCGGCGGAACGAAGGCGGCCTGGAACAAACCTGGATGTCCACCACGCCGATGGAGATCGAAAGCCAGGAACTCGGCTGTCTGCATGCACACGGCCATGTCGTGATCATGGGCATGGGCATGGGCTGGTGTACGGCGGCGACGGCCATGAACCCGGCGGTGACAACCGTCACCACCGTCGAGCTGGACCCGGCCGTCCTGGAGCTCATCGCCGAGCTGGGCGTGCTGGACCAGCTTCCACCCGATGCGCGGGCCAAGATCCGCACTGTCAATGCCAACGCCCATGATTATGTGCCGGACCGGCCCGTCGATCTGCTGATGCCCGACATCTGGCAGCCCCTGATGAATGACGGCAGGGTGGAGGAGGTGCAGGCCATGACAGCCAACTGCAAGGCGCCGCTCGTCTATTTCTGGGGCCAGGAACTGGAGATCGCGCGCCATGCCCGCCTGTGGGGCTACCCCCTGGACCGGGATGGCGTGCGGGCCACGGTGGCAAGGTTCGGCCTGCCCCTGTTGCTGCCCGATGATGTGGATTATCCCGACCTGATCGCGCGGGCGGCCAATCAATGGATGGGCAATGACTGGTTCCCCCCGGCCTGAATGGCGGCCAGCAACCGGATCGCCGCGTCCCCGCGCTCACGCCCGGAACCGCAGTTCCACCTTCAATCCGGGTGCGTCGGGATCGTCGCGGGCGTCCGACAGGTGGAGTGCGGCATCATGCAGCCAGGCGACGGCGGCGACCAGCGACAGGCCCAGCCCGTGGCCCGGCGTGCCCCGATGCGCCTCCAGCCGCACGAACCGTTCCAGCACCTTTTCCCGCTGGCCGGCGGGAATGCCGGGTCCCTGGTCCGCCACGCACAGGACCGGGCGCCCGTCCGCGACGGCGGCCGATACCGAGACGTGGCCACCCTCGGGGCTGTATTTCACGGCATTCTCGATCAGGTTGCTGATCACCTGCGCCAGCAACTGGCGGCTGCCCTGCACCAGTACGGGGGACGAGGCCGTCACATCCATGGACAGGCCCCGTTCCTCGGCCAGTGGCTCGTACAGTTCCGCCACCTCCGCGGCCAGGGCGGCCAGATCCACCTTGGTGAAATCGTCGCGCGCCCGGCCTGATTCGGCGGCGGCAATGGTCAGGATGGCGTTGAACACGCCCAGCAGCCGGTCGATCTCCGATATGGCCTGTTCCAGCGTGGTATATTGGCCGTCCGACAGGGTCTGGTCGCGCTGGGCCAGTTCCAGCCGGGCCCGCAGGCGCGACAGGGGCGTGCGCAGATCGTGGGCGACATTGTCGGTCACCTGCCGCATGCCCAGCATCAGGCGCCCGATCTCGTCCAGCATGCGGTTCAGCTTGGTCACCAGCTGGTCGATCTCGTCCCCCGACCCCGTCACCTGCATGCGGTCGGCGAAGGACCCGGCCGTGATGCGATCGATGGTGCGGTTGATGCTTTCGATCCGTTCCGACACGCGGCGGCTCATGATGACCGCGCCCAGCGTGCCCACGGCGATGGCCAGCGACACGGCCCAGATCAGGCCCGTCAGCAACTGCCCCCGCAGCAGATAGCGGTCGGTCATGTCATGGCCGACCAGCAGCCAGCCGACATTGGGAACGGGCAGGATAACGCCCACGGCCTGGCGCTTGCGGCCGGGTTCCTTGCGGCTCTTGATGTCGAATTCGATCCAGCCCGACCCGATATCGCCCGACGGCCACCGGGCCAGGTTGCCCGCAATGATGTCATGGCTGGGGGAGGTCAGGGCATAGATCATGTCCGTCCGCCCGTCCGATGCCCGTTCCGACACGACGCGCAGCAGGCCCATGAGCCCCCGCTCGTTCAGCACGGTGGACAGTTCCTCCACCTCCCGTAGCACGGTGTCCTCCGTGTGGCGGTTGATGAAGCCGGCCGTGAACCAGTAGACGACGGACAGCACCACCACGATGGAGACGGTGAAGACCCCCATATGGAAGGCGGCCAGCCGGAAGCTGGTGGTGCGGAGGAAATTGAACCTACTCACGCAGGACGTACCCCGCCCCGCGCACCGTATGGATCAGCGGGACCGGGTGGTCCTTGTCGATCTTCTGGCGCAGCCGCGCGATATGCACGTCGATGACATTGGTCTGCGGATCGAAATGATAATCCCAGACATTTTCAAGCAGCATGGTGCGCGTAACGACATTGCCCGCATTGCGGATGAGATATTCCAGAAGCTGGAATTCCCGCGGCAGCAGGTCCACGGGCCTGCCCGCGCGCTTCACGGTGCGGGCCAGCAGGTCCATCTCCAGATCGGCAATCTGGAGCTTGGTGGTGGGCGCCGCGCCGCCCCTGGACCGGCGCTGCATCACCTCCAGCCGGGCCAGCAGCTCGGCAAAGGCGAATGGCTTGGTCAGGTAATCATCGGCCCCGGCGCGCAGGCCCTTCACGCGGTCATCCACGCTGCCCAGCGCGGACAGGACCAGGGCCGGCGCCTCATTGCCCGTGGCGCGCAGCACCTCCAGCAGCGACAGCCCGTCCCGGCCCGGCAGCATGCGGTCGACGACCAGCGCGTCATAGGGTTCGGAGGCTGCCAGGAACAGGCCGTCGCGGCCATTGTCGGCATGATCGACCACATGGCCGGCCTCCTTCAGGCCTTTGACCAGATAATCGGCGGTGGCGCGGTCGTCTTCGATGACAAGGATCTTCATGATTGGCGCATCCTAACGCTTCTGGCGCCCGAAAAGAAGTGTGGCCGGGCGGTGGGGGCCGCCCGGCCACAGGGGACGAGAGAGACTACGATGTACTACAAGGGAAGCGTCGGCGGGGGTCGGAGAGTGGGGAAGCGACCCCCGCCAACTTCTGGTCTGGACCGCCGGGCGGGGGGGTGTGGGGCTCGGTGCCCGTCGATCCATGACTGCACCTTAGCCCCGCCCCGCTGACAGCCGCCTTTCGGGAAGATGAACAAAGTTTCATGATGCCCGGCCTTGAATCCGGCCGGACAATGACCCCCGATCCCGGCCCGGGGACGGCCCGGCGGGATGACAGATTTTTCATACGGCTGTCAGGGCGCTGTCGTCAGGGCGGGATGATGCTGCCATCATCAAGGCGGCACCGCCTTCCCCCTTCCCCTTATCCGGGGTCAGGCCGGGTGGAGGGCGATGCGGCGCCAGGACAGAAAAGAAGATACGGAGAGTACGATGTCGCTTGCCACGCCCCGGGCCTTTCGCCGCAACCTGGCCATGGCCCTGCTTGCCGGCACCGCCCTGCTGGGCGGCCTTGCGCCGGCAACCCTCGGAACCGCCCGCGCCGCGCCGCCGGAGGTGCTGGCCCAGGGTGGCATCGCCGATCTGGTGGAGCGCGTGTCGCCCGCCGTCGTGACCATCACGGCGGCCCAGACCACGCCGAACCGCCGCATGGCCCGTGACCTGCCGCCGGGCTTCGAGGAATTCCTGCGCCGCTTCGGCCTGCCCGGCCTGCCCGGCGGCCCCGGCGGGCGCGAGGGGCGCAGCGCCCCGATGGCCCGCGCGCTGGGCTCCGGCTTCGTTTTCGACAGTGCTGGCTATGTGGTCACCAACCGCCATGTGATCGCCGATGCCGATCAGGTGACCGTCTCCTTCAGCGACGGAACGGAGCGCGAGGCGGAGATCATCGGTGAGGATGAGCGCACCGATCTGGCCGTGCTGAAGGTGAAGACGGACAAGCCGCTGCCCGCCCTGAAATTCGCCGACAGCGACAAGGTGCGCGTGGGCGATGTGGCCATCGCGGTGGGCAACCCGTTCGGGCTGGGCGGTACGGTCACGGCCGGTATCGTCTCGGCCCGGTCGCGCGATATCGGCTCGGGCCCCTATGACGATTATCTCCAGCTCGACGCCTCCATCAATTCCGGCAATTCCGGCGGGCCCACCTTCGATATCACCGGCGATGTGATCGGCATCAATACGGCCATCTTCTCCCCCAATGGCGGCTCGGTCGGTATCGGCTTCGCCATCCCCTCCAACCTGGCCAAGCCTGTGGTGGAGGCGCTGAAGCGCGACGGCAAGGTAGAGCGCGGCTGGCTGGGCGTGAACCTGCAGGCCGTCACCAAGGAACTGGCCGAGGGCCTGGGCCTTAAGAAGGAGGGCGGCGCCCTGATCGCCACCGTGGATGCCAAGAGCCCCGCGGAAAAGGCCGGATTGCAGCCCGGCGACGTGGTCCTGTCGGCCGGCGGCAAGCCGGTGAAGGACACGCGCGATCTGGCCCGGCAGGTGGGCATGGTGAAGCCCGGCACGAAGCTGGACCTGGGGATCTGGCGCGACGGGCGGGAACGCACCATGACTGTCACGGTGGATCAGGCCCCCGGCCAGCCGCAGCAGCGTCTGGCCCGTACCGAGACCCAGCAGCAGGACGGGGAGGAGGTCGCCGGCATGAAGCTGTCGACCCTGAACGACCAGTGGCGCCAGCGGCTGCGCCTGCCCCAGGACGCCAACGGCGTCGTGGTGCTGGACGTGGGCGAGGGGATCGAGGGGCTGCGGCCGGGCGACCTCATCCAGTCGGTCAACAACACCCCCGTGAAAAGCCCGGACGACGTGGCCGAACAGGTGAAGGCCGCCAACAAGGCCGGGCGCCGCAATGCCCTGGTCCAGGTGCGGCGCGGCGACGCCACGGCCTTCCTGACCATCCCCGCCACGGTCGGATAGGCGGGAAGGACACCGGCCCGGCCAACCGGAAGGCAATGGAGCGGGGGGACGGGTGGCGCAGACCACCCGTCCCCTTTTTCATGACCGGCATCGGGCTTGAAAGGCGGCACGGAGCCGGTAGGATCACCGGACAAGGCCATGTCCAGCGGAAGCGGCGGCGATGAATGACGAGATCCGGCAACTGGCCGAACAGCTTCTGGTCCAGGGCGACACCGCCCTGACGGAACGTGAGCGCCGCGTGCTGAGCCGCATCGCCCATCGCCGGTCGATCACCCGCAATGCCCGTTCGGAGTTCGAGTCCCGCATGGCTCTGGGCGAAAGGCTGGCCGACAAGGTGGCGGCCATAGGCGGTTCCTGGAGCTTCGTCGGCGGCTTCGCGCTGTGCATGCTGGGCTGGATGGCGATGAACGCCGCCTGGCTGGGATTCGGCTGGGACCCCTATCCCTACATCCTGCTGAACCTGGTCCTGTCCACGCTGGCGGCCATCCAGGCCCCCATCATCATGATGTCGCAGAACCGGCAGGCCGCGAAGGACCGTGTCCAGGCCGCCATGGATTATGAAATCAACCTGAAGGCGGAACTGGAGATCATGGCCCTGCACGAGAAGCTGGACCGGCTGCGCACCGGAGAGCTTGAAGCCATGCTGCACAGCCAGGCCGAGGAACTGACGTTGCTGCGCGCCGCCGTGGACGGGCTGGCGGCACGGGGATAGACCTCTATCCCCGCCCTTCGCGCCGCCAGGCCAGCAGCAGCATGCCCAGCGCCAGCAGCAGCACGGGCAGGGCCGGCAGCAGCGGGGTCTGCGTGACACCCGTCACGACATGGTCGTCATTGCCGCGCAGCCCCAGCCAGCCCGACCCGGCGGCGTCGCGGCCCGGCCGCACGCGGCGGATGGCGGGTATTCCCGACCCGTCGCCTTCCAGCCAATAGGCACCGCCCCCCGTCTGGCGCAGCACGGGCGACAGCGGTTCCGGTGTCGACCGGACATCGGCCAGTTCCGGCGGGTTCACGGCCCCCACCACGGCCACGGCCGATTTCTCCCCGTCCGTCACGCGCCAGATGCCGGGTTCCGACGCGATCAGCGTGCCCGTGGCCTGCCCCGTGCCGGCCTCCTGCATCTCCACCTGCTGGGCGGTGTCGTCGGGCGCGGTGACGGTGACGGGCCGGGCGTCGGGTTCCAGCGACCGGCGGGTGATGGTGATCCGGCTGCCATCGACCGCCGTGCGCAGGTCGTTCTCCTCCAGCTCCGGTTCCTTCATCAGCCAATGGGCCAGGCGGCGCAGCAGTTCGGCCTGCGGCCCGCCCCCCTCATATCCCCGCGACCAGAGCCAGAAATGATCCGATGACAATTGCGCCACCCGCCCCTGGCCCACCCGGTCCAGCAGCAGCAGCGGCCGGCCTTCGGCACCCGACATCACGGTGCTGCCCCTGTCGGCCGACACGTCGATCTGCCGCATCCAGCGGCCCCAGGAGCCCACGCCGTCCGGCGCATCGGTCAGCCCGGCCGTCACGGGATGGCGTTTACCCACTTCCGTCACGGTGGGCTTGAACGGCTGTTCCAGCACGCGGCCCGTGGGGCCGCCCGGCAGTATGGTGCCGATGGGAGAACGATAGAGTGACAGGGCCGTGGCGAAGGTGGGGCCGCTGGCCTCCAGGAAGGCGCCGCCCCGCTCCACATATTCGGCGATGTTGGCCAGATACATGTTGTTGATGACGCCACGCTTCTTGTAGCGGTCGAAGATGATCAGGTCGAATTCCGACAGCTTCATCTCGAACAGTTCGCGGATGGGAAACGCGATCAGCGACAATTCACGGATCGGCGTGCCGTCATTCTTCTCCGGCGGGCGCAGGATGGTGAAATGTACCAGATCGACGGCGGGATCGGCCTTCAGAAGATTGCGCCAGGTGCGCTCCCCCGCATGCGGCTCGCCGGAAACCAGCAGCACGCGCAGCCGGTCGCGCACGCCGTTGACGACGACGGCGGCACGGTTGTTGGCCAGCGTCAGTTCACGCGGCCCGGCCTCCGCCGTCAGTTCCACGATATTCAGGCCGCCATGCGACAGCGGCAGGGTGATCGGCACCTCCTCCCCCAGGGGAACGGCCAGCATCTGGGCCTCCTGCCCATCCTGGCGCAGGGTGACGCCGGCAATCCCCCCGTCACCGCCGCCGCGCGGGGCCGGCAGGTCATCGACCCGGATGGTGAAGGTGATGTCCTTGCCCACGATGCCGAAGCTGGGCGCCTGTACGATGGTCAGCCGGCGGTCGCCCTCCTCCCGGTCACCCGTCAGCAGGGCGTGGACGGGGCCGAAATCGCCCAGCGACGGCAGGGTGGCCGCCACGTCATGCACCTGCCCGTCGGTGACCAGGACGGCCCCCGCCAGCCGGCCGCGCGGCACGTCGGAGACGGCCCGCGTCATGGCCTCCATCAGGCGGGTTTCCTCCACCTCGGTCCCGTCCCCCCCGCCGGCGCGCACGATCCGCACCTCCAGGTCGGGGAACCGGGCCAGCCGTTCGCGCAGCGCGGCGACGGCCCTTTCCGTGCGCGCCGTGCGCTCGCCGATCTTCTGGCTGGGCGACTGGTCGACGACGATGACGGCGACATCCCTGATGGGCTCGCGCTTCTCCGTCACCAGCGACGGGTTGGCCAGCGCCAGGATCAGCACGGCCAGCCCCGCCAGCCGCCACCAGCCCCCCCGCGCCCGGCGGAACAGGCCATAGGCGGCCAGCATCAGCGCCACAAGCGCCAGCGGGACCAGCACGGCCCACGGGACCAGCGGGGCGAAGGCGATATCCTGCGCCGTCATTGCCCCAGCCTTTCCAGGATGGCCGGCACATGCACCTGATCGGCCTTGTAATTGCCCGTCAGGGCGTACATCACGATGTTCACGCCCACGCGATAGGCGATCTCCCGCTGGCGTTCCGGACCCGGCATGACGGGATAGAGCGGCCGGCCCCGGTCGTCCATGGCCCAGGCCGCGGCCCAGTCGTTCGACCCGATGATGACGGAAGAGACGCCGTCATTGCTGCTATTGTCCTCCCGCGCCTCCACCCACACTTCCCCTCCCGCATAGCGGCCGGGGAAATCACCCAGCAGGTAGAAGGCCTTGCTCAGCACATGCTCGGCCCCCACGGGCGCCAGTGGCGGGATGTCCAGACCCCGCAACAGGGATTCCAGCCCAGCACCACCCGGCCCGCCACTGCCATTGGCCGTGGGGGTGCGCGTGTCGATCAGCACCATGCCCCCCTGGCGCATATAATCGTTCAGGTGGGTGCGGGCCTTTTCCGACAATTCCGTCTGCCCCGCCGTCACGGGCCAGTAGATCAGGGGGAAGAAGGCCAGTTCGTCATTCTCCAGGTCCACGCCCATGGCACCCGCGACATCGATGGCCGTGCGGTCGGCCAGCACACGACCCAGCCCTTCCAGGCCGGCGCGGCTGATATTGTCGACCGCACCATCGCCGGTGCGCACGAAGGCCAGCCAGTTCTGGGCGGTTGCCTCGATGGCGCGCCTGTCATCGGCCCTGCCCCCGGGCACGGCCAGGGACAGCGCCAGCAGCAGCCCCAGGCCCACGCCGGCACCCCGGCGCAGGAAGGCGGGCAGGGGCAGCAGCCCGCGCAGCGACAGCGCGATCAGCAGGTCGATCAGGCCCAGGATCAATGCCATGGTCAGCAGGGTCGGCTTCAGTTCGGTTTCACCGCCGCCAGCGTACAGCCCCCGGGGCACACCCGCCAGCAGGGCATCGGGCGTGGTCATGGCGGGCACGGCGGCCGACAGGTTCAGCGCGCGCGGCGCCTCGGCCGGACCGTAATATCCCGGCGGGTGGCGGGGTCCCGGCGGGCCCGACAGGTCGGCGGCGGCGATGGGGAACACCGTAGCCGGCGGGTCGGACAGCCGGCCAAACCCGTCCATCACGGCCCGCGGCGACAATGTGCCCGAGGCCTCCCCGCCCCGCACCCCGGCCGACAGGGCCACGACACGGCGCAGCATGTCGACATAAAGGCCCGACAGGGCCAGGTTGGACCAGTCCGGCCCGGCGCTGGTATGGACCAGCGCCAGCGCACCGCGTCCGCGCCGTTCCCCCGTGACCAGCGGCGTGCCGTCGGCCAGGCGCGCCCAGGTGCGCGAGGCGAGGTCGATCCCCGGCTCTGCCAGCACCTGACGCTTCACGGTCACATCATCCGGCACGGCCAGCCCGGCGAACGGGCTTTCATCGACGAACGGTGCCAGGCCGGCCGGCACGTCCCAGGACAGGGCACCGCCCAGGGCCCGGCCACCGGCGCGCAGCGGCACGGGGATCAGGCTGTCGGCATTCTGGGCCAGACGCGGACCGGCGAAGCGCAGCAGCACGCCGCCACCCTCGATCCAGGCCCGCAGCCGTTCCACCTCCGCCTCCGACAGGGACCCGACATCGGCCAGGATCAGCACGGACAGGTCGCGTTCCAGCAGGTCGGTGATGTTGCCCTTGCGCAGTTCGGCATAGGGGCCAAGTGCCCGTTCCAGATAGTAAAGGTCGGACAGGAGCGGCTGTTCGCCATCGGCCCGGCCGGAAACCAGCCCCACGGGGCGGCGGCGCCAGCGCTCATCGGTCAGCAGGGTGGCACCGGCTGTTGCCTGGCCCTCCACGCGCAGACTGGCCAGTTCGTTGCGCAGTTCGGTCGGCAGGTCCAGCGGGACCTCCACCCGTCCCTGGCCGCCCGCCAGCGTGACCTGCGCCGCCCCCAGCAGCCGGCCATCCGCCCCCTGGGCGCGCAGCGTGATGGGCAGCGGCAGGCTGGCGTCGGCCCGTTCGACCGGCACCCGCAGCGTGCCGCCCTCCAGTTGCGGTGGACGGACCAGCAGGGCCGGCTGTTCAGGCCCGTCGGTCCGCACCTCCAGCGTTCCCAGCCGGCGCAGATGCGTCACCATCTCCGCCGTGGCGGGATCATCGATGCCGGCCGGCCCGGCCGCGGCCACCCCGTCCGACAGCCAGACGATATAGGGCGCCCCATCGGGCCGGTATTCGCGCAAGGCCGCCAGCGTCCCCGCCCGGTCCACCGGCCAGGGATAGGGACGCAGCGCCTGCGCCTGCCGCTTGGCGATGTCGGCCGGCATGGGGCCGGCGAGGGCCGGCGCGTCGCCATTGGCCGATGGCGCCGTGGGCAGCAGCACGACGCTGCGGCCCTGCCTGTCGGCCTGGTCGATCAGCCCGTCCATGGCCGACAGCCGCGCCGGCCAGTCACGTCCCGCCGCCCAGCCATTATCCACCACCAGCAGCAGCGGCCCGCCGCCGGGCAGCGAAGCGGCCGGGTTCAGCAAAGGCCGCGACAGGGCCAGGATCACCAGGGCGGCCAGCAGCATGCGCAGCACCAGCAGCCACAGGGGCGTGCGGTTCGGCGTCTCCTCCCGATGCACCAGATCGGCCAGAAGCCGGATGGCGGGAAAGGCGATGGTGCGCGGATTGGGCGGCGTCACCTTCAGCAGCCAGTAAAGCACGGGCAGCACGGCCAGCCCCAGCAGAAGCCAGGGCGCCGCAAACGCGATGGGACCCAGGTTCAGCATGGCCTCATCCCTCCCCGGCCAGCGCCGTCCACAGGGACAGCAGCACGGCCTGCGGTGGCTTGTCGGTCCGGTGCAGGGTCAGGGTCCAGCCCGCGGCGCGTGCGATGGCGGCCAGGCCGTCGCGCTGGGCGGCCAGCCGGTCCAGATAGGCGTCGCGCACCCCATCGACGCGGGGCACCAGCAGCGCCCCCTCCCCCTCCAGCCCCTTGAAGCGGATGCGCCCGGCATAGGGCAGCGTCTCCTCCCCCGGGTCCAGCACCTGCACCAGATGCCCGCGCACGCCCATGGCGGCCAGCCGGGCCACGGCGGCCTGGATATCGTCCAGCGGCGACAGCAGGTCACCGACCAGCACGGCCTGGGCATGGCGCGGCAGGCGTACTGCGGCCGGCGGCAGGCCGGACCCGTCATGCCCGTCCGCCCTGGCCGTCAGCCAGTCCGCCAGACGGGGCAGGATGGACCGGGCGGCCGACGGAGGCACGTCGCTGCCGGCCAGATGCACCCGTTCCCCGCCGCGCAGCAGCAGGGCGGCCAGCGCCAGCACGACAAGATCGGCGCGCTCGCGCTTGCTGGACAGGCCGCGGCCCGACCGCCAGTTCATCGACGGGCTGTCGTCGCGCCAGATCCAGACGGTCTGCGCCGCCTCCCATTCGTTTTCGCGCACGAAGACATGGGCCGACTTGCCGGTCTGGCGCCAGTCGATGCGGTTATGGGCATCACCGGGCTGATAGCGCCGGAACTGCCAGAAGGTCTCACCCGTGCCGACGCGGCGGCGGCCATGGGCGCCCTGCGCCACGGTCGCGGCGATGCGCTCGGCCTCCACCAGCAGCGGGGGCAGGCGGCGGGCGAGATCCTCCGCCCGGTGCTGGGCGCGGATGGCGGCGGGCAGGTGGCGGCCGGGATTGTCCATGCCGGCGGTTCCTCGTCAGGCCAGCCGGGCTGCAAGCTGGTCGATGATGGCATTCAGGGTGATGCCATCGGCCCGCGCCGCGAAGTTCAGCGCCATGCGATGGCGCAGCACGGGCCGGGACAGCGCCACGACGTCATCCAGCGACGGCGTCATGCGCCCGTCCAGCAGCGCGCGGGCGCGCGCCGCCAGCATCAGCGCCTGCGACGCGCGGGGACCGGGACCCCAGGCCACGTGCCGGCGCACGCTTTCCAGCGGGCTGTCGTCGGGCCGGGCGTTGCGCACCATGTCCAGGATGCCGTCGACGACATTGTCGCCCACGGGAACGCGGCGCACCAGGGCCTGCGCCGTGATCAGCTCCGGCCCCGACAGCACGGGCGTGGCGATACTGGCTTCCGGGCCCGTGGTGGCGATCATCATGCGCCGTTCGCTGTCGCGATCGGGATAATCCATATCGACCTGAAGAAGGAAACGGTCCAACTGCGCTTCGGGCAGCGGATAGGTGCCTTCCTGCTCCAGCGGGTTCTGCGTGGCCAGCACATGGAAGGGCCGGGGCAGCGGATGGTAATGGCCGGCCACCGACACGCGGCCTTCCTGCATGGCCTGCAAAAGCGCCGACTGGGTGCGCGGGCTGGCGCGGTTGATCTCGTCAGCCATCAGCAGTTCGGCGAAGACGGGGCCGGGAATGAAACGGAAGGCGCGGCGGCCGTTCTCCTGTTCCTCCAGCACCTCCGACCCCAGGATGTCGGCCGGCATCAGGTCGGGCGTGCATTGCACGCGACGGTTGTCCAGCCCCATGACGGTGCCCAGCGTCTCCACCAGCCGCGTCTTGGCCAGGCCCGGCACGCCGATCAGCAGCAGATGCCCGCCCGCCAGCAGCGTGACGAGCGACAGGTCAATCGCCTCCTGCTGGCCGAAGATCACGCGCCCGATGGCTTCGCGCGCCTCCGCCAGCTTGTCGCCCAGCACCCCGACGTCGCGCAGCAAGGCCTGCGGGTCGGCGTTGCGGCCGGCGTCCAGACTGTTCACCACCATCATCGTCCCTTTGCTGATCAGACTGCCGCGCATCGTCGCGGACGGCATACCCTGGGTACCAGAAGCTAGGCATCACGACTATGTTATCAATACGGCAGTCGACGGCGCCACCAGCCCGGAACCGAACAGGATGGTCCAATCCACGATGACGGAAAGCAAGAACAATAACGGTGCCGATGCACCGCAGGCCGATGGAACCGGCGGCGCCGGTTCCGGCGGGGCTCATGCGGGGGCCGATGCGGCGTTGCGCGCCCTGGCCGGCGGCACCCCCCGCGCGCCCACCGCCGAGGACGAGGCCTATCCCATCGAAATCCGCGCCGACGGCACCTGGTATTACCATGGCAGCCCCATCGGCCGGCTACCCATGGTCCGGCTGTTCGCCACGGTCCTGCGGCGGGACACAGCCGGCGATTACTGGCTGATCACCCCGGCGGAACGGGGGCGCATCACGGTGGAGGATGCGCCCTTCGTGGCCGTTGGCCTGACGGTGGAAGGCAGCGGGCACGACCAGCGGCTGGTTTTCCGCACCAATCTGGATCAGGAGGTCATAGCCGGCCCGGACTATCCCATCCGGGTGCAGACCGACTCCGAGACAGGGGAGCCGCGGCCCTATATCATGGTCAAGGGTCCGCCCGAGGCGCCGCTGGAGGCGCGTATCAACCGCGCGATCTTCTATGAACTGGTCGAACGGTCCGAACCGGGCCAGGATGACGGCATGATCGGGGTGTGGAGCCAGGGGGCATTCTTTCCCCTGGGACGTGCGACGGAAGGCTGACGGGCAATTGATCGGGGCTGAGACAAGGCCGGGGCTGGTCCCCGCCATGAACGACATAAGGGGACTTTTCCAGCGGCGCCGGCAGGAACCGTCGCGCCTGATCGGCATGCGCGGCGACCTGGACGGCAATCCCGGCCTGGAACAGCCGGCCCTGCTGCGCGATGCCGCCGTGCTGGTGCCGCTGGTCGACCGGCCCGACGGCACCACCATCCTGCTGACCCAGCGCACCGCACACCTGGCCGCGCATGCGGGCCAGGTCAGCTTTCCCGGCGGCGGGGTGGAGGAAGAGGACGAGGACGCCGTCGCCACCGCCCTGCGCGAGACAGAGGAGGAAATCGGCCTGCACCACCGGCATATCGAGGTGCTGGGCCATCTGGACACCTATGTCACGCGCACCGGTTTCCGGGTGGTCCCCGTCGTGGCCCATATCCGCCCGCCCTTCACGCTGACACCAGACCCCTATGAGGTGGCGGACGTGTTCGAGGTGCCGCTGTCCTTCATCCTGGACCCCGCCTCCCGTCGCCGGGACAGCGTGGAGTTCAAGGGCGCGCTGCGGCAATTCTGGGTCTTCCCCTACCAGGACCGCCATATCTGGGGCGCCACGGCCGGGATGCTGGTCAATCTGTGCGACGTGCTGGGCGAACTGGGCTGATCCCGGACCGCCATCCGGCGGTCATCCGCGTCACCCAGACCGCCATCCGGCGGTCATCCGCGTCACAGGTGACCAGCCATCACGGATGTCACGTCGGCCAGGTGGACATCGGCGCAGCGGAAGGATTTGCCGATGCCCCGGGCCAGAATGAAGGTGACGCGCCCATCCTTCACCTTCTTGTCCCTGGCCATATGAGAAACCAGCTTTTCCGCGGTCCAGGTGCCGCCGCCCAGATGGGCGGCCGATACGGGCAGGCCCACCGCCGACAGATGCGCCTTCACCCGGTCCAGATCGCCGGCCGGGCACAGGCCCATGCGCACCGACAGGTCGAAGGCCATGACCATGCCGATGGCCACCAACTCGCCATGCAGCAGGGCCGTGCCATAGCCGGCCTCCGCTTCCAGCGCATGGCCGAACGTGTGGCCCAGGTTCAGCAATTCGCGCAGGCCCGCTTCCTTCTCGTCCTTGCCCACGATATCGGCCTTGGCCGCACAGGAAACGCGGATGGCCTCGGTCAGCAGGGCATCGTCGCCGGCCACCAGCGCCGGGCCGTGCATCTCCAGCCAGGTGAAGAAATCCGGGCGGTCGATCAGCCCGTATTTCACCACCTCCGCATAGCCGGCCAGCATCTCGCGCCGGGGCAGGGTCTTCAGGCTGTCGGTATCGGCCAGCACCAGCCGCGGCTGGTGGAAGGCGCCGATCAGGTTCTTGCCATGGCGGCTGTTGATGCCGGTCTTGCCGCCGACGGAACTGTCCACCTGGCTCAACAGCGTCGTGGGCACCTGGATGAAGTCGATGCCGCGAAGCGCGATGGCGGCTGCGAAGCCGCCCAGGTCGCCCACCACGCCGCCGCCCAGCGCCACCAGCACCGTCCGGCGCTCGATCCCCCGCGCCAGCAGGGCGTCCAGCACCGTGCCCAGCCTCTCCATATCCTTGCTGGCCTCCCCCGCCGGAACCACGATCGGTTCCGCCACGCGCGCACCGGCGGCGCGCAGGCTGTCCAGCAGGGAGGACAGATGCAGTTCGGCCACGCTGCTGTCGGTCAGCACCACCAGCGGCCGGCCGGGCACGGCGGCCGTGATCAGCGCACCGGCATCCCCGATCAGGCCCGGGCCGATATGGATGTCATAGGACCGTTCGTCCAGGGCGACGGGCAGGGCGACGGGAACGATGGTGCGGGCGGCGGCGGTCATGGGCGGCGGTATCCAGGCGCAAACGGTAGGGAAGAAGGCGGGATCAGGCGGTCGCCACCCCGGCATCCATGGGGGCCGGATGTCCCAGATGGGGGCGCAGGGCGGCGATGACGCGCTCGGTCGTGATGTCGGGCGGGCTGTCGTCACTGTCCACGGTGAGGTCGGCCGCGGCGTAGACGGGGTAGCGCACATCCATCAGCCGCGACAGCACGGCACGCGGGTCACCCTGGCGCAGCAGCGGCCGGTGGTCGCGCCGCGCCGTCCGCTGGACCAGCAGGTCCAGGTCGGCGCGCAGCCAGATGGAAATGCCGCGCTCGCGGATCAGCGCGCGGGTCTCCGCGTCCATGAAGGCCCCGCCGCCCGTGGACAGGACCTGCACGGGCTGTTCCAGCAGCCGGGCGATGACGCGGCGTTCCCCGTCGCGGAAACCCGTCTCCCCGAACCGGTCGAAGATTTCCTGGATGGTGCAGCCGGCCGCCCGCTCGATCTCATGGTCGGCATCGACGAAGGGCAGGCCCAGCCGCGTGGCCAGCCGCTTGCCGATGCTGGTCTTGCCGGCCCCCATCAGGCCGATCAGCACCAGGGTCTTGGGCACGGGGAACGGGACGGCGGCGGGCATGGGCGTCTGATCCAGGGGTTGCGGCGCCGGTCAAGGGCTTAAACCAGGATGGCCGGTGGTGGCGCGATTGCCAGCCCATGATACGGACGCTATGGTGCTGGCAAGGCCACCGGAACGGACGTTTCCATAGCACGCGCGGGCGCCATCGCCCAACCCCGCGAGCCAAGGGAAAAGCGGAGCCGGACCCGGTCGCCGACGCATGGCTGGGCGCCCCGGCGCCGGCCATGTGCCATCCTTTTCTGCCATTTCACCGGAACCGGTTGTTCATGAGCACGCTGATCAAGATCCTGCTGGTTGTCGTTCTGCTTGTCGGTGTCGGCGGCTTCGTCGCGCTGGCCAGCATGGACCTGCCCGCCCCGTCGCAGCCGGTGGAGCGGGTGATCCCCAATGACCGTTTCGGCTGACCGGGTGCGCCGCTTCGGCTGCATGACGGCCATCGGGCTGGCGCTGCTGGCCTCTCCCGTCCTGGCGCAGCAGCCATGGCCGCCCGCCGGCCCGCCACCCGCCACACCCCCCGGCTCCGGGCCGGCCCCCGGTCCCACCGGGGCGCCGCTGTCGCTGTTCCCGCCGGCCCCGGCCGGGGCGGAACCGGCAGCCGCCGATCCGGCACCGGCCGCCACGCCCCCCGATGCGCGCGGCGTGCGCGGGGTGATGGTGGAGGAGTTGAAGGCGCAGGACCCGGAACTGGCAGGTTCGCTGGGACCCGACAATGGCGGGCTGTCGCCCGACCTGTGGCAGGGCCTGCCGCGCGGGGAACTGGAAAGCCTGATCGCGGCCGTCCCGGCCGGCCTGACCAGCCCCGCCCTGCGCGATCTGGCCAGCCGGCTGCTGCTGACCGCGGCCGACGGGGTGGGCCCTGGCGCAAAGGGCCGCGATCTGGCCGCGTTACGGGCCGAAGCACTGGTCCGCGTCGGTAATGCCGCCGGGGCCGATACGCTGCGCAGTCTGGCCCCCGCCGTGCTGGAGGATGAAGACGCGGCCCTGGCCTGGCTGGAAATGCGGTATTTCACGGATGACCGGCAGGCCGCCTGCGATCAGGTGCCCGTCCTGCTGGGCCGTTTCCGGCACCCCGTCTGGCAGAAATGGCAGATCGTCTGCCAGATCGTGGCCGGCCAGCCCGACATGGCCCTGCTGGGCCTGGATATGCTGCGCGAGCAGGGGGAGAAGGACGAGCTTTTCACCCTGCTGGCCGAAGGCGCCATCACGGGCAACGACCGCCCCGTGCGTGGCGTACCGGACCCCACACCCACGCAATTCGCCCTGATCCTGGCGTCGGGCCGGGCCTTTCCGCCGGAAACCCGGATCACGGGCGCCGGCCCGCTGGCCGCCCTGGCCCGGGTGGAAAGCCTGGCATTGCCGCAGCGGCTGGCGGCGGCGGAACGGGCGGCCGCACTCGGTGGTCTGACGGCGGAGGGGCTGCGCAGCCTTTATGAGGCCGTGCCCGAACCCGATCCCAAGACATTGACCGTAGCGGCGGCGAAGAAGCCGACGCCCCTGCTGCGCGCCCAGCTCATCCGGGCCCTGGCGGCCGAGCCGGCGCCCGCCGCCAAGGCCGGCCTGTTCAGGGTCGCCATGCTGGCCGCCAGCACGGAAATGCAGGCGGGAACCTATGGCAGCCTGCTGCTGGAGGAGGCGCGGCAATTCCGCCTGACCATCGGCTTCGCGTCGGTGGCGCCGATGGTGGCGCGTCTGCACCTGCTGCATGGCGACCTGCGCAATGCCGGTCCCTGGCTGAACCTGGCGCGGGACGATTTCAACGCCGGCAAGGATGAGGGTGCCTTCGCCCGGCTCTGGCCCCTGGCCGCCGCCCATGGGCTGGTGCGGGAGGCCGATTTCGACCGCACCGTCTGGCAGCGCGATCTGGGCGGGAATGCCGCCCGCGATACGGTCGACAGCGTGCTGATCCTGCTGAGCGCGCTGGAGAACACGCCCATGGCCCTGCCGCCGCTGGCCGACGGGTCGGCGCCGCCGGGTCAGGTGAAGGGGGCCGTCCTGCTGGATGCCATCATCGCCCTGGGCACGGGCGGGCCGGCCGGCATGCCGGCCATGGACCTGGCCGCCATCCTGACCGACCTGACACGGGCCGGCCTGGGGGAACAGGCCCGCCGCATCGGCGCGGAAGCCATCGCCGGCCTGCTGCGACCGGAGGCCTGAGCCATGACCCGACCGGCGGCAGGGTCCCTCGGTGCCGCCAAGGCGCGGCCTGGCCGGCCGCGCAAGCCGGCCCCCCCGCCGCCGCCCTGGGTTGATGCCTTCCTGGACATGATGGTGGCCGAGCGCGCGGCCTCGGCCAACACGCGCGAGGCCTATCACCGTGATCTGGCCGATGTGGCGACCTTTCTGGCACAGCAGGGCCGCCCCGCGCTGGACCGTGCCGCCACCGATGACCTGCGCGCCTATCTGGACCATCTGGCTGCCGGCCGGGTGAAGGCCGGTTCATCGGTGCGCACCGTGGCCCGGCGGCTGTCGGCGCTGCGCCAGTATTACAAGTTCCTGGTGTCGGAAGGGCACCGGGCAGAGGACCCGGCCAGCGTCCTGGACACGCCCAGGCAGGGCCGTGCCCTGCCCAAGATCCTGTCGGAAGCCGACGTGACGGCCATGCTGTCGGCCGCTGCGGCCCGCGGCGCGCCGGAGGGTCGGCGGCTGAACGCGCTGCTGGAGGTGCTGTACGCCACGGGCCTGCGCGTGTCGGAACTGGTGGGTCTGCCCATGGCCGCGCTGACCCGCGATGCCCGCGCCCTGATCGTGCGCGGCAAGGGCGGCAAGGAACGGCTGGTGCCCCTGTCCGCCCCGGCCCGCGACGCCCTGTCCGCCTATCTGCCCGATCGCGCCTTCTTCATGACCAGGGGGCGGGAAGGCCGGCAACAGGCCTTCCTGTTCCCATCGCGCGCCAATGCCGGGGTCCTGACCCGCCAGCGCTTCGGCCAGTTGCTGAAGGATCTGGCCATCGAGGCGGGCCTGGACCCGGCCAAGGTCAGCCCGCACGTCCTGCGCCACTGCTTCGCCACCCACCTGCTGGATCATGGCGCCGATCTGCGATCGGTCCAGAAGATGCTGGGCCATGCCGATATCGGCACGACGCAGATTTACACCCATGTCGTGGGCGAACGGCTGAAACAGACGGTGGAACAGCACCATCCGCTGTCGGGCAAGCGAAAGGCAAAGGCATGATCCGTCTGGCCGGACCGCTGCGACCACTTTATACTGTGTCCCGATGACCACCACCGGTCACCGGGTTCAATGGCCATCGCCCCCATCCATGGGCTCGGCTACGTTCCACGCGCCAGCAGTTGCCGCCATTATAACCCGCAGGATATAACGGTGAAGATATTGCACAGAAATTGGATTCTCACCGTCACCCCGGCGAAAGCCGGGGTCCAGCGCGAGGCGCGGTCAGCGCCGACATGATTTATACCAGCGGCCGCAGCATGGATAACCTGATACTGAAAATCAAAGCATGTACTGCATTAAAATCACAAAGAACTTTTCATACAGATGCTAAACGCCAGCCTGAGCATAGTAATCGAGTCGGTGCTTCGCTGCGTTGATTGAGGCATCTTGCGCTGCCTCCCAGGTCGCTTGAATGAGATCGCCACCCCATTTCTCAATATGCTCACAGTCTGGCAGCGACCAATGCAGACTGTATTCCACAGTGAATCCTTCTCCACTCAGCAGCTCAAAGTTGACCGGAGTGATTACAACCCCGCGATAGCAAACCGAGCCGGCAGACATAGTCATCGTAGTGCCTATCGTTTAAAGTCGCCCGAAAAGAGAGCCCACTCTTTTAACAGAAAAAATATGTTATTCCAACATCTAAAAGCCCGCCGCTGGTTTCCCCGCGGCGGGCCTTTGTTCACGATCCCGAACCTTACTCCGCCGTCGTGATCTTCGGCTTTGGCAGGTCCAGCTTGATATGCAGTTCCTTCAGCCGGTCCGGCGTGACGCCGTTGGGAGCCTGCATCAGCAGGTCTTCGGCGCGCTGGTTCAGCGGGAAGACGATGACCTCGCGGATGTTCGGCTCGTCGGCCAGCAGCATCACCATGCGGTCGATGCCAGGGGCCGAGCCGCCGTGCGGCGGCGCACCCAGCTTGAAGGCCGACAGCATGCCGCCGAACTTCGCTTCCAGCACCTCCGGCGGATAACCGGCGATCTCGAACGCCTTGTACATGATTTCCGGCTTGTGGTTCCGGATGGCGCCCGACGACAGTTCCACGCCGTTACAGACGATGTCGTACTGATAGGCGTTGATGGTCAGCGGGTCCTGATTCAGCAGCGCGTCCAGGCCGCCCTGCGGCATGGAGAACGGGTTGTGGCTGAAGTCGACCTTCTTCCGCTCCTCGTCATATTCGAACATCGGGAAATCGACGATCCAGCAGAACTTGTAGGTGTCCTTCTCGATCAGGTCCAGTTCCTCGCCGATGCGCGTGCGGGCCAGACCGGCCAGCTTGGCGGCGGGGCCGGCCTGGTCGCAGACGAAGAAGACGGCATCGCCATCCTTCAGGCCCACGACCTCACGCAGGGCCGCCTGGGCGGCCTCCGGCACGAACTTGGCGATGGGGCCCTTGCCGCCGGCCGCCTCGAAGAGGATATAGCCAAGGCCCGGCGCGCCCAGGCCGCGGGCCCAGTCGTTCAGCTTGTCGAAGAAGCTGCGCGGACGGTCGCCGACCGACGGGGCGCGGATGGCGCGGACGACGCCGCCCTTCTCGATCACGCCCTTGAAGGCCTTGAATTCCACATCGTCGCGCTTGAACACCTCGGTGACGTCGGTGATCACCAATGGGTTGCGCAGGTCCGGCTTGTCATTGCCGTATTTCAGCATCGATTCAGCATAGGGGATGCGCACGAACGGGTACGGCGACACCGTCCGCCTGGTGCCCGTGAAGCCGCTGAATTCCTCGAAGATGCCATGGATCACCGGCTCGATGGCGGCGAACACGTCTTCCTGGGTGACGAAGCTCATCTCGAAATCGAGCTGGTAGAACTCGCCCGGCGAGCGGTCGGCGCGGCTGTCCTCGTCGCGGAAGCAGGGGGCGATCTGGAAATAGCGGTCGAAGCCCGACACCATCAGCAACTGCTTGAACTGCTGCGGCGCCTGCGGCAGGGCATAGAACTTGCCCGGATGGTTGCGGGACGGCACCAGGAAGTCGCGGGCACCCTCCGGGCTGCTGGCCGTCAGGATCGGGGTCTGGAATTCCACGAAACCCTGTTCGATCATGCGGCGGCGGGCCGAGGCGATGACGTTGGAGCGCAGCAGGATGTTCTTCTGCATCTTCTCCCGGCGCAGGTCCAGGAAGCGATAGCGCAGGCGCAGTTCCTCGCCGGCGTCCTGCTCGCTGTTGACCTGCAGCGGCAGCGGATCGGCGGCCGACTGCACCGACAGGTCACGGACCTTCACCTCGATATGGCCGGTCGGCAGCTTGTCGTTGATGGTGTCGGCGGTGCGGGCCACCACCTCGCCCGTGATGGTCACCACCAATTCCAGACGCAGATCCTCCAGCCCCTTGAAATGCGGGGACGAGGTATCGACCACGCATTGGGTGATGCCGAAATGGTCGCGCAGATCGACGAACAGCAACTGCCCATGGTCGCGCTTGCGGTTGATCCAGCCGGACAGGCGGACGGACTGGCCGGCATGATCAAGGCGGAGTTGGCCACAATTGTGGGTGCGATAGGCGTGCATGGCGCGACTGCTGCTTTCAAACGGTGGTGGAAAAGAACGGTGGTGAACAAGACATGAAGCGGTGAAACGGCACGGGCGGGCCACCGCCTGCCGGCGGTCGTCCCGTCGATGCGCACACCACACCGACAGCCTCTCCCTGTCAAGACATGGCATCGATATGGGAGCCAGTACCGACCCGGCCACTGCGACCCGCCCGCCCTTCCGCTGCGGCAGGAACGGCACACAAAAGCAGGAACGGCACACAGAAAGGGAATAGATGCCTGAACTACCGATAAAGCCTTTGTCTGGCGGGCAGCGGGGATGCTACCAGAACCCTCATGACTTCTGATCACGACCACCGAAGACCTGTCTGCCTTCATCGACCGTATCCGGGACGCCGATTACGTCACTGTCGACACGGAATTCATGCGGGAAAAGACCTATTGGCCGCAGCTTTGCCTGGTACAGGTCGCCGGGCCCGATGAAGCCGCCGCCATTGATCCGCTGGCCCCCGGGATCGACCTTTCGCCCCTGTTCGCGCTGATGGCCGATCCGGCGGTGCTGAAGGTGTTCCATGCGGCCCGGCAGGACCTGGAAATCTTCGTCAACCTGATGGGGTCGGTGCCCGCCCCGCTGTTCGACACCCAGGTGGCGGCCATGGTCTGCGGCTTCGGTGATTCGGTCGGCTATGAGACGCTGATCACCAAGCTGACGCCGGCCCGCATTGACAAGTCCAGCCGTTTCACCGACTGGTCGCACCGGCCGCTGACCGACCGGCAGTTGCAATATGCGCTGTCAGACGTGACCTATCTGCGTCCGGCCTATGAGAAGATCCGCGCCAAGCTGAACCGCACGGGGCGGGAGGCCTGGCTGGCGGACGAGATGGGGATCCTGACCGATCCGGCCACCTACCGGACGGAGCCGGAGGATGCCTGGAAGCGCCTGAAGGTCCGCACCGAAAAGCCGCGCTTCCTCGCCATCCTGAAAGAGGTGGCGGCCTGGCGCGAACGGGAGGCGCAGCGCAAGAACCTGCCGCGCAACCGCGTGCTGCGGGATGAGGCGCTGATGGAGATCGCGGCGCACGCGCCCGGCAATGTCGATGACCTTGGACGCACGCGCGGCCTCGGCACCGGCATGGCGCAGGGACGCTACGGCACCGAATTGCTGGCCGCCATCAAGACGGCGCAGGCCATTCCCGACAGCGCCCTGCCACGGCCGGAACCGCGCGTGGAACCCGCCCCCGGCATCGCGCCCATCGTGGAATTGCTGCGCGTGCTGCTGAAGATGGTCTGCGACGACAATGACGTGGCCAGCCGGCTGGTTGCCAACGCCGCCGACCTGGAAGCCATCGCGGGGGACGATGATGCCGATGTCCCGGCCCTGAGGGGCTGGCGCCGGGACGTGTTCGGGGAAGCCGCCCTGCGCCTTAAGCACGGCAAGCTGGCCCTGGCCATCGCCGGCAAAAAGGTCAAGATGGTCGATCTGGCCAAGTGACCCGGTTGCCGGCAGGCCTGGGCCGACCGGCAACCGCGACGATGGCACCCTGACAATGGCACCCTGACAATGGCACCCTAACGACGGCCCCCTGACGACGGCACCCCAATCACGCCACCCCAATGATGGTTCCCTTGTCGTGATTGGGCCTCTGGGAGGAGGCCTCGTCACGAATGGGGATTGGCCTTGGCGAAGGCGGCCTTCTGATCGGCCGTTGCTTCCTTCTGATGCCGGGCCTTCCATTCCTCATAGGGCATGCCATAGACGCGCTCGCGCGCCTCATCCTGGCTGACGGCCTGCCCCCGTTCGTCCGCGGCAGCCTTGTACCATTTGGACAGGCAGTTGCGGCAGAAGCCGGCCAGGTTCATCAGGTCGATATTCTGGACATCCGTCCGCTCCTGAAGATGCGCCACCAGCCGGCGAAAAGCCGCCGCTTCCAGTTCAATGCGCGTCTGCTCGTCCATGTCTGTTTCCTCGGCAACGATGGAGCAGCCTATATGGGTCGCTGATCATCTTTCTATAAGAGAAATAATCTTAAATTTTAGTTGAGTATAATTGATCAAATTCCCTATTGCAGTCTCGCTATAACTATGCAAGATCGACGTCAAGTTCAAAAACCTATCCAAAAGTATCAACCGAATCTTTACCAAATGGAGAGGCCGATGGTCGTCGACATGCGCACCCGCTTGCCCTACAGCCACATCACCAGCCATGCCGCCACGCTCAGCCTGCATGCGGAGCGTCTGAACCAATGCGCGGCTGATCTTTCCACCGCGCTGTTGGCCTTGCAGTCTCTGGATGTCCGTGGGCTGATGGCGGATATTGAAAACGATTGACGGTCCCCCGCGGGATCGACCGCCCGTAGCCGGCAGGGGTGGGCTATGCCCGGCTGGCCAGCACAGCCGGCAGCAGCCGGGCCAGCCGTTCCGCCCAGGCGCCGGCTCCGGCGGCATCCGCGATCAGATCCTGGCGGATTTCCAGCATCAGGACGGGCAGACCGGCCTTTTCCCCATGATGGATGATGGTGAAGTCGGTGCCCGTGCGGGCGCTGTAAGGCTCGTTATCGCCCACCACCAGGTCCGGTTCGGCGCGCAGCGCCTCCAGCATGGGCAGGGCCAGACCGCCATCGCGGTTCCATAGCACGCCGACATGCCAGGGTCGGCGAAACCCGTTCATCTGTGGTGTGAAACTGTGGATGGAGATCAGGACCGGAGACTGCCCCCGCGCGGCGATATGCTGGCGCGCCGCGCTGATGGCGTCGTGATAAGGGTGGTAAAACGCTTCCAGTCGCTGTATCCGCGCGCTTTCCGAAAGGACCGCATTGGCCGGCACCGGTGTCCCGTCGCTGATCGCGGGCATCAGGGTCGGGCTGTCCGGCCAGCGGTTGCAATCCACGACCAGCCGCGAATAGACCGACAGCACGGCCGTGGCATCCAGCCGCCGGGCCAGTTCCTCCGTCACGGCCGCCGCCCCGATATCCCAACCGATATGACGGTCCAGGTCGGCCGGCTCGACGCCCAGCCCATGCAGGGCGGCGGGCACGGCCTTGCCGGCATGGTCACAGACCAGCAGCAGCGGGCTGGCCCCATCGGGGTTGATCACGCGGACGGGTGCCGGATCGGCGGCGGACAGGAAGGAGGGGGCGGCGATATCCATACCACCCTGCTTATCGTAAATCCCCGTGGCCGTCACCGGTTCAGGCATCCCGTCCGGCCAGCCGGATGGACGGATATCAGCGGACCAGCCGCCGCCACAGCCTGGCCAGACCGTCCAGCGGCCCGCGGCGATAGATCATGCGCGGCTGGCTGAACCGGCGGATCCCCGGCTCTCCATGATAGGCAGCGATGCCGGCGCAGACCGGGTTCCCTTGTGCATCCCGCCATTGCGTGCCGTTGACCATGATACTGCCGGCCCGCACACGGTCCAGCACGAAACCGACATCCGGTTCGTGCCGGCTGAACAGGTAAAGGGCGGGTGGACGGGGGCGGCCATTCACCATGGCCACGGCCTCATCCAATGCGCCATAGGATAGAAGCGGCAGCAAGGGGCCATGGACTTCGCGCGACATCACCTCGGCCTCCTCCATCACGGGCCAAAGCAGGGTGGGTGCCAGCTTGCGCGACCCCGGCTCCGGCCCCTCTCCCCCGGGATGGATGGCATAGGCCCGCGCGCCCCACCGGCGCGCATCGTCGATCATGCCCAACAAATCCTGATAATGCTTATCTGTTACGATAGCGGAATAATTTGATCTCCGCAGAGAGGGATAAAGAGAAATTGTTGCTTTCTCGAAATGATTTATGAAATCCAGTTCGCTCCCGGCCGGCAGCAGCACATGGTCGGGTGCGGCCCCCGTCTGCCCGGCATCGGCCAGTTTGGCGGCGGCGATCTGCGCCGCCGCCAGGGCCAGCGGATAGCCGGGGGTGACGATCACCGGGTTCTTTCCGCCCAATTCCAGCGTGACGGATGCCGGATTGTCGGCGGCGGCCCGCATCACCTGCCGGCCATTGCCGGCCCATCCCGTGAAATGCACATGGTCCACCGCCGTCTGGCAGATGGCCTGCGCCGTGTCGGCTCCGCCGCCGGCCACGGCCATTTCCGACGGTGTGAACGTCTCCGCCAGCAGGCGTTCCAGCAGGATGGCCGTGCGCGGCGCCTGTTCGGACGGTTTCAGCAGCACGCGGTTGCCGGCGGCGATGGCGGCGGCAACCGGGACCAGGGCGCGCTGCACGGGGTCGTTGCGGGACGTGATGATGGCGACCACCCCCAGCGGCTCCCATTCCATGCCACCGCGCGGCAGCCAGTGCCGTGCCCGTCGCCGGCAAAGGCGGGCCAGGTTGCGGATCGCCTCATGACTGGGCCTGATGCCGGCATCGGGGCGGACATGGCCCGGCGGGTGCCCGAAATCCGCCGCCATCGCCTCGGTCAGCGATGCCTCGTAATGCCGCAATGTGCCGGCCAGCCGGTCCAGCACCTCTGCCCGCCGGTCGATGGCGATGCCGCCTTCACGGCGCCAGCCTTCCCGCAGATGGGACAGCGCCGCCACCAGCCGCTTGTCGGCGGCACTGGCCGGCCGCTGGCGTGCCAGGGCGGAGGGGAACTCGATGACGGCGTCGGCCATGGCGCAGCTCCCTTGTTCCGGGCGCCTTTCCGGGCAGCCCGACGGTCGCAACAGGGCACCGGGCCCGCCATCAGCCGCGCCGGAAGCGCTCCACCTTCATAATCCGGTATCCCAGGGACGGCGGGAAGCGCGGTTCGGCCCGATAGCGGGCATCTCGGTCGGTCGTTCCCGGAATAATATAGGTACGGCCGTTGGCCCATTCCACGGCTGTTTCCGACGGCAGCGGCGCGCCCGTCCCCCCGGCATTGACGACCGTCACCTCCCAAAGCCGGCCATAGGCCAGCGTGGCACGGTCCAGCATGAAAAGGCGCTGCTTGGGCGCCTCCGCCAGGGCGAGGATTTCCGCCTCCACCTGCTCCCGCGCGGCGACCAGTTCGCCCAGGCCGGCCCGGCCCTTGGACAGTTCATCCTCCACCTGCGCAATCAGGGTGCGCAGCGTGTTGCAGGCCACGTCCAGGCGGTGATGCTCTTCCTCCACCGTGCGCAGGTCGCGCTGATACTGGCCGACATCCGTTTCGATCTTGCGCATCACGGCGGCGGCGTAGGCCACCGACACCAGCATCAACAGGACAAGCCCGACCTGGATCAACATGGCCGCTCACTCCGCCGCGATGGCCGCCTGACTGGCGGGCACGGCCTTGGACAGGCTGAAGCCGCCATCAGGCGGGAATTGGGTGCGGGCCATGCGGTTGGCATCATCGGCATTCTCCGCCCAGATCTCCACGACATGGCGCAGGGCGCGGAAACGGCAATCCTTGATGGTGTTCTGGTTGATGGTCAGCACGCTGCCCAGTGTCATCTGCACCACGAACAGCCGGCGGGATGCGGACGGCTCGCCCAGTTCATGCACGACGATGTAATTCTCTTCGCCCGCGGCCTTCAGGCGGCGCTGCGCATCGGCCAGTTGGGTCGATGCGGCCTTGCGCTCCACCTCCGTCTGACGGACGGCCTCCTGCGCATCGCGGTAGGCCTTGGTCAGTTCCTCCTGCTTGCGGGACAGGTCGCGGTTGCTTTCACCGATACGGGCGATGTGGGCGCGCCGGGAATAATAGAGGACCTGCCGGACCAGCGCGATGCTGACAGCGCCGATGGCGCTCAGCAAGGCAACGACGAAGAGGACGACATTGATTTCCAAAGCGGCAATTCCGTCTGACGTCATGCTGTGGCCGACCACCACGACCGCACCTGCTAACGCGGCGAGGTCGAGTGTAACACCCGCAGGACGGCTTGTCGCGCATTGCAACCTAACCAAAAGTTAGGGCGGGCCGAACCGCAGGTCCAGCCCGGCCCGCTGCAGCGCGGCAGGCCATTGCGGGCCTGTCAGGCAGGCCATTTCCACCTGCCGCGCGCCGACCACGGGGTCGAGCGTGGCCAGTTCATCGTCGGGCAGGGCGGGATGCACCATCAGCAATCCGCCATCGCCCATACGCGCCAGAAAGCGTGGCAGCAGGCGTGGGAAATCCCCCCGGAAACCATGGATGCCGGAAAAGCCGCGATTGACGGTCAGGCCCGCGGTGCGCGCATCCTCCGCCATGCCCCGCGCCAGGGCGGCAATGAACAGCGCCTTGCCCGCTGCCACCCCACGCGCGACGATGCGCCCCGCCCCCTCATGACAATCGCGGACCCAGACGCCGCCGGCCGGATAGCGCCGGGCCACCGCCGCCAGGACCAGGGGGCGAATGCCGGGCAGAAGATGCACATGTTGATGCCCGTCGACGAAATGCGGCGGACGGCCCATCGCGGCCTCGAAACCGTCCAGCTGCCGGTCGATCTCCGCCGCCAGTTCGGCCTGCATCGCCGGCGCGTGCAGTCTGCCGGCATGCGACAGCAGCAGCCAGCGGCCCAGCGCCGGAAAGCGCCCGTCCGGGCACAGGACCGGCATCGGCCCCAGCGGCATCAGCGACCCCGTCAGGGTGAGATGCAGGCCGGTCTGGAACCCGTCCGGCATGTCCCGCAGACCGGCCGCGTCGTGCCGCCAGCGCGGGCTGGGCACCATGGCCCCCGTGCCCGACAGCCGCCGACGCCGGCCCAGGTCCAGGATGGCCGCCGTCACCCCAGCCGACAGGGCGTAATCGTCGGCGATGACCAGGACCGACGGGGCCATGACCGCCGCTTATGCCGCAGGCGCGCGGGTAAGCTGCAGGAACACGTCCTCCAGGTCGCTTTCCACCATGGACAGGTCCTTCACGGCCAGTCCCGCCGCGGCCATGGCCCCCAGCAGGTCGGCGACGCGGGTCTCGCTGGGCTTGTAATGGACGACCAGCCGGCGCGGGGTCTCCAGCTTCGCGTCGAAGGCGGCGAACGCGGGGGGCACGGTGGCCAGGTCGGCATCCAGCGTGACCACCATCTCCTTGCTGTCCAGCCGGCCCAGCAGGTTCTCCGTCGACTCGCACGCCACCACCTGGCCGTGGTTGACGATGGCGATGGTGTCGCAAAGCTCCTGCGCCTCTTCCAGGTAATGGGTGGTCAGCACGATGGTGGTGCCGGCCCGGTTCAGTTCGCGCACATGGGCCCACAGGCTCTGCCGCAATTCCACATCCACGCCGGCCGTCGGCTCGTCCAGCACCAGGACGGGCGGGGCATGCACCATGGCCTTGGCCACCATCAGGCGGCGGCGCATGCCACCGGACAGGGTGCGGGCATAGGCGTTGGCCTTGTCCTTCAGGCCCACGGCCTCCAGCAGGGCGTCGGTCTGCCGCTCTGCCTTGGGCACACCATAAAGGCCGGCCTGCAGGTCCAGGATCTCCCGCGGGGTGAAGAACGGATCCAGGTTCAGTTCCTGCGGCACGATGCCGATGGCGGCGCGGGCCGAGCGGGCATGCTCATCGATATCGATACCCCAGATGCTGGCCTTGCCGCTGGTCTTGTTCACCAATCCGGCCAGGATGTTGATGAAGGTGCTCTTGCCGGCGCCGTTGGGCCCCAGCAGGCCATAGATCGACCCCCGCGGGATCGACAGGGTGATACCCTTCAACGCCTCCTTCGGCGGGGCCTTGGCAGTGCCGGCATAGGTTTTGCGCAGGTCGGTGACGGCGATGGCGGCGGCCGGTGCGCTGTCGGTGGCGGTGCCGGCGGACCGGCTCAGGCTGTCGGGCATTGTGACCATGTTCCGGACGGTGGGGCGACGGGCGTCGCTGCATACCCCCTGGCCTACACCCGCAACAACCGCCGGTCAATTTGCCGAACGGCAGGGGCGGCCGCCGGCCTTGCGCAAACCGGCGGCCGGAGTATGATGCGCCGCACCCGCCGAACCCGGATTTTCCCCGGATTCCCTTCAAGACCATTCCCAAGGAACAGATGACCATGCAGCCGGCCGAGACCATCTATATCGACGAAGACACCGTCGGCTGCGATGGCGGCGGCGGGGCGCTGGGTCATCCGCTGGTCTATCTGACGCTGGCCCCGCGGGGGGAGATCGACTGCCCCTATTGCGGCCGCCACTATGTACAGACGGCGGCCGGAAAGGCGGCCGGCGGCGGCCACGGCCACTGATCTCCTCGCCTGCCCCCCGGCTTTCGGTTCAACCCCTTTCGGTTCAACCCGATGCGACCGACAGCATCGGGCCCGGGTGGATGATGTAGCGGGCGGTCTGTGCCGTGCGCTCATAGGCGCGGGCGAAAAAGCAGCGATGCAGGCCGGCGGCCGGCGCCACCACCCCCTGGGGTGGCATGAAGTCGGCTGCCATGGGCTCCCGTCCCGTCGGCACCAGGGCGATGCCATCGAAACCGCCGCTGGCCGCGCGCAGGCAATCCGGCGGCAGGGGGCGGCCCGATACCAGCGTGACGGGCATCGGAGCCGCCAGCAGCGCCGCCCTTTCGGCAAAAAGCTGTACCAGCACCACCCCCTCGACCCCCAGGGCCGCACCGAAGCCGGCATGGGTCCATCGGGCGTCCAGCAGGTTTTCCCGGTGCCCCGGTGACTGCATCAGATTGTCCAGCGCCAGCCGGCCGGCCCTTTCCGGCTGCGCCGCGTCGAACAGGTTGCTGCCATAGAGATTCTCTCCGTTCACGCCCACCAGCGTGCGGTGCAGCAGGCCGATCCGGTCCATGGCGTGCCGCCCGCCCGCGTCGGCATGGGCGAAAGGCGCGCCGGCGGCCAGTTGCGCGGCGTAATGGCGGGCGATCCAGGCCAGGTCCATGTCGGACGCCAGGGGCGCCGCCCCCTCCCCCAGCCGCAGCGCCGACGCCCCCTCCAGACAGGCCCGCTCCATGCGGGGCAGCGGCATGTCGTCGCGCCGCCATGCCCCCTGGGCCTGCGCGGCCCGCCGGAACACCTGATGGGCCGCAGCATAGTCGGCGAATCCATCCAATGGTATGGCATTGTCCGCCAAAGGGTCGCGCACGGAATCGTAGGCTCGCGATGCCGACGCACCCGCCGCCCCGGCCGGGAGCAGCAGTCCCAGCCCCCCCAGCAGCACGGTCCGGCGGGCGATGCATGCCGTTCGGACATAACCATCTGGATGTATGACAAGCAGGGCGCCTTGACCTATTCTTGAAGCGGGTTGCATCCCGAATCACACCCGATATAGTAGCCTAAGGTTGTTTTACACCGACTTATTGTGAACAACAGGTTAACAGCATAGCGTGCCGCCGCTCGTCGCGCCAACCCTTCTGTCTGCCGATATCATGCCGACCAGCCACCATCCCGCCGATCTCCACCACCCTTCCGGCCTGCGTTTGCCGGTGACGCGACTGCCCTTCGTCGGGGAGCGCGTTGATGGGCGTTTCGGGTATTGGGTGCTGCCCGACATGCCGGAGGGGCAGGATCTGCGCTTCCAGGGCCGCACCTATGCCGCCTGGTTCCTGTTGTACGAGGAAGCCAATGGTGCTGTCGCCGCCGTCGACCTGATGGACCGGATCGAACGGGAGATGCCGTCGCGCTATCCGGCCGTCGATCGCGCCTTTCTGCAGGAACTGAACAGCCGGCGGGCCCGTTCCTCCGCCGCCTGATCCCGGTGCCCCCCGGCGGCCCCTCCCCTACCCAGTCCTGCCCCCATCCGGATTCCCTTCTCCGGGTTCCCTTCCCCGCACACAACAATCCGGCAGCGTCGCCCTTTTGCAGGTGCGAAACGCCATCTGCGTGTGCCACATGCATGTCTTTTCCCTGAAATGTAAAAGTTTGTCCCCTATCGCAACCAGTTACCATCGCGTAACAATTGGGGGGTTGGAGCTTGGGCGTCGGGCGTCTAGTTCCTGAAAGGCACGCTGGCCGGCACTGTTCCGGCTTCGGGGCGTCCGGGCTTGACCGGATGGTGGCCAGCGACATTTAACGGATGGTATCTTTCCGCGTGCGGCGGCACAGGAAGGATCCAGGAAGCAACAAACAGGGTCGGCATGTCCCCGGATGCCGGCCGCCATAACATGCGGATGGATCATGCGCCTGCCCCTTCAGATCGCCACCGCCGTCGCCATCGTCGCCATCGCCGGCGGCGTCTGGTATGCGACGGGCAGGAGCGACAATGGCACCGCCGCCACCCAGCAGGCAGCACGCCCCGTTTCCGTCATCGGCAAGACGGTGGGCCGGGGCGACATTCCGGTCGTCTTCGACGCCGTCGGATCGCTGCGTGCGGCGGAGGCTGTGACCATCACCGCCAAGACGGCCGGCCTTGTCCGGTCGATCAACTTCTCCGAGGGGCAATTGGTTCAGGCGGGCCATGTGCTGGTGGAACTGGATGACCGGGAGGTACGGGCCAATCTGGCCGGCGCGGAGGCCGACCGGCGCAACGCCGCGCAGTTGCTGGAACGCGCCCGTGCCCTGCTTGTCCGCCAGAACGTGTCCCAGGCCCGCGTCGACGAGTTGAGCCAGCAATTGCAGAGCGCCGACGCGGTCGTGCGCGCCACGCAGGCCCGCCTTCAGGACCTGACCATCCGGGCCCCCTTCACGGGCTACACGGGCCTGCGTCAGGTCAGCCCCGGCGCCCTGGTCCGTCCGGCCGACGTGGTGACGACGCTGGACGACACGCGCACCCTGAAGCTGGAATTCACCGTGCCTGAACTGGCGCTGCGCGACCTGCGCCAGGGGATGGAGATCACGGCCATCACCAGCGTCTATCCCGACCAGCCGGCGCGCGGTCATGTCGCCGCCATCGATACGCGCGTCGACAGCGTCACCCGCACCATCGCCGCGGTAGCGGAAATCGACAATGCCGATGGCCGCCTGCGGCCCGGCATGTTCATGACGGCGCGCCTGACCCTTGAAACCCGCAGCGACGTCGTGCTGGCACCCGAAGAAGCACTGGTTCCCGTGGGCGACCGGCAGTTCGTGTTCCTGGTGGCGAACAACCGGGTCGAGCGCCGGCAGGTGACGATCGGCGCGCGGTCGCGCGGCTTTGTGGAGATCACGGCCGGCCTGACCGGCGGCGAGGTCGTGGTGACCCGCGGCATCCAGAAGGTCCGGGACGGCCAGGCGGTCCAGGTGGAAGTGGTCGGCGATGCGGCGGCGGCCGCCCAGTCGGCCGCGCGGCCGACCCTTTGATTTGTGCGGGCGGGGGTGCGCATCGCACGCCCCGCCCGACCGGCGATGAGGGCCGGGTCGTCCCATGGGCGGCACCGGCCATTGATGAATGGTGCATGCGCTTCTGGCTGCATGCTACTCTGGTGGGAAACCGGCCATGGTGATTTCCGACATCTCCATCCAGCGCCCTGTGCTGGCCTTCGTGATCAGCGCCATGCTGGTGGTTTTCGGCGTGCTGGGGTACGAGCGGCTGCCGGTCCGCGAACTGCCGAAGATCGATTATCCCATCGTCTCCATCTCCACCTCATATCCCGGCGCCAGCGCGGAGGTGATCGACAATGAGATCACCGAGCGCATCGAGGGCGTCATCAATGGCATCGAGGGCGTGAAGACCATCCGCTCCCGCTCACGCGAGGGCAGTTCGTCGGTATCGGTGGAGTTCGAGATCGACCGCGACATCGACGCCGCCAGCAATGATGTGCGCGACCGCGTGGGCCGGCTTTCCGACAATCTGCCCGAAGAGGCGGAATTGCCCGAGATCAGCAAGGTCGATGCCGACAGCAGCCCCATCATGTGGCTGTCGCTGGCATCGGACCGGATGAACCAGCTTGAGCTGACCGACTATGCCCGCCGCTATTATCTGGACGCGCTGGCCACCGTGCCGGGTGTGGCGTCGGTGCGCCTGACGGGCCGGCGCGATTTCGCCATGCGCATCTGGCTGGACCGCAACGCCATGGCCGCCCGCCAGGTGACGGTGCAGGATATCGAGGCCGCCATCCGGCGGGAGAATACCGAACTGCCCGCCGGCCGTATCGAAAGCAGCCAGCGCGAGTTCACGGTGCGCACCGACACCCGCCTGAACCGCCCCGAGCAGTTCGGCGCCATCCTGGTCCGTCAGGACGGGGCGAACTGGATCCGGCTGGGCGACGTGGCGCGGGTGGAGGTGGCCGCCCGCGACGACCGCGGCGATTTCCGCATCAATGGCGGCACCGCGGTCGGCATGGGCATCGTGCGCCAGTCGACGGCCAACACCGTGGAAGTGTCGGAAGGCGTGCGCGCCATGCTGGCGGAGTTCAACAACAACCTGCCGCCCGGCATGACGCTGGAAATCCGCCAGGACGACGCCGCCTATGTCAGCCAGTCCATCTATGAGGTGTTCCACGCCATCGCCGTGGCCGTGGGCCTGGTGGTGCTGGTGGTCTGGGCGTTCCTGCGCACCTTCCGTGCCACCATCATTCCCGTGGTGGCCATCCCCGTGTCGCTGGTGGCAGCGTTCGGCATCATGGCGGCGCTGGGCTTCTCCATCAACGTCCTGACATTGCTGGCCTTTGTGCTGGCCGTGGGGCTGGTGGTGGATGACGCGATCATCGTGGTGGAGAACATATCCCGCCGTATCGAAGAGGGGGAGCCCCCCCTGCTGGCCGCCTATCGCGGGGCACGGCAGATCGGCTTTGCGGTGCTGGCGACGACGGCCGTGCTGCTGGCCGTCATCGCACCGCTCTCCATGCTGCCGGGCGACCAGGGGCGCCTGTTCCGGGAATTCGCCGTGGCGCTGATGGCCGCCATCGGCTTTTCCTGCATCGTGGCCCTCAGCCTTTCTCCCATGCTGTCATCCAAGCTGCTGCGTCCCCACCATTCGCCGGGACGCCTCTACCGTCTGTCCGAAGCGGTGCTTGTCGGCCTGACCAACTTCTACACCCGCATCCTGCGCATGGCCCTGTCGGCGCGGTTGCTGGTGCTGCTGGTCATGGGCGGGACGATCGTGCTGACGGCGCTGATCGGTGCCACGCTGCCCAGCGAACTGGCCCCCGTGGAAGATCGCGGCACGGCCCGCATCTCCCTGACGGGACCGGAAGGGGCCAGCATGGAATACACGATGGAAGAGGTGGCGAAGGTCGAAGGATTGCTGGCCCCCTATCTGAAGTCGGGCGAACTGGACAGCGTGCTGACCATCGTCAATCCCGGCTGGGGCGGCAATGCCGGCGTCAACCGCGCCATGATGATCATCCGTACCCCGCCCTGGAACAACCGCGTGACGGACCGCAGCCTGCCGCAGATGGTGAACGAATTGCGCCCGCAATTGTCGGCCATCCCCGGATCGCGCATCGTGCCCGTGCTGCCGTCCGGCCTGGGCGGCGGCGGGGCCTCGGCCAACCAGATCCAGGTCGTGATCGGCGGCAACACGTTCGAGGAACTGGCCGACTGGCGCGACGCGCTGATCGAACGGCTGGAACAATATCCCGGCCTGACCGGCTTCACGGCCGATTACGACGAGACGAAGCCGCAGCTTTATGTCACCGTCGACCGCGACCGGGCCGCCGACCTGGGCGTGTCCGTCACGGTCATCGGCGGCACGCTGGAAAGCATGCTGGCCGAAAAGGTGGTCACGCGCTATCTGGACCGGGGCGAGGAATATGATGTCGTGGTCCGGGCGGAGGCGGAGAACCGGTCCAACCCCCGCGACCTGACCAACATCTTCGTGCGGGGCACCACGGCCGGCGGCACGGGGCAGCTGGTGCCGCTGGCCAACCTGATCCAGATCCGCGACGTGGCCGGCCCGACGGAACTGAACCGCTATAACCGGCTGCGGTCGATCACCATCACGGGCAACCTGACGGCGGGCACGGTGATGAGCGATGCCATCGCCGAGGTGCGCCAAGCCGCGGCCGAGGTGCTGCCGCCGGAGGCCCGGATCAATTTCGAGGGTGCGGCCCGCCTGCAACTGGAAGCCAGCAGCGCCATCTGGTTCGCCTTCGGCATGGCCATGCTGGTCGCCTTCCTGGTGCTGTCGGCCCAGTTCGAGAATTTCCGCCTGCCGCTGATGATCCTGGCGTCGGTGCTGCCGGCGGGGCTGGGCGGCGTGCTGGCCATCATGGTGACGGGCATGTCACTGAACACCTATACGCAGATCGGCCTGATCATGCTGATCGGCCTGCTGGCCAAGAACGCCATCATGATCGTGGAGTTCGCCAACCAGCTCCGCGAGGAGGGGCTGGAACTGATGGCCGCGGTGGAGGAGGCGGCGCGCCTGCGCCTGCGCCCCATTCTGATGACCTCCATCGCCACAGTCTTCGGCGCCATGCCGCTGGCGCTGGCCACGGGTGCCGGTGCCGAAAGCCGCATGGCCATCGGCTGGGTGATCGTGGGCGGCGTGACCGTCGGGACATTGCTGTCCCTGTTCGTCACGCCCGTGCTGTACAGCCTGTTCGCCAGCGGCGTGAAGCCCATCGGCATCGTCCGCCGCCAGTTGGAGGAGGAGGAGCGCCGCTACAAGGACCCGTCGCAGGTGCCGGCGGAGTGATGGCAGCGTCCGTCGCCGCTTGTCAGCTCATCAATGGCCGGGCACGCCCCTTCGTGAGGCCGGTGGCCAGCCCGACATTCATGTCCGGTCGAACCGCGCCGGCTTTCCGAAGAAGCGGGTGGCCAGCGCAGTGATGCGGGACGGATCGCCCGTGGTCAGGAAACTGACATCCCCCTGGCCGGGCCGGTCGAATTCCGGGTGCCGTTCCAGATAGGCCGACAGGCTTTTTGCCGTCAGGTCGGGCTGGGACAGCACCTCCACCCCCACCGGCAGGGCGTCCGTGAACAGGTCCGCCACCAGCGGATAATGGGTGCAGCCCAGCATGACCGCCTGCGGCGGCGCACTGGCCAGCCGGGTCATCAGGCCGTCGGCATACAGGCGCACGGCTTCCGCCACGCGCTGGCGCGGGGCATCGGCTTCGATCAGGGGGACAAGGGCGGGGCATGCCTGCTGCACCACGCGCACTTCCGGCGCGCGGGCCGCGATCTCCCGCGGATAGGCACCGCTATCCACCGTCCGGCTGGTGGCGAAGATGCCGACCGTGCGCGGTTCGCCCGCCTGCCGGCTGGCCGCCACATCGGCCATCCAGGGCACACCCGTCACCGCCTCCACCATGGGAACCAGCACGCCCAGCACGCGCCGGCCGGGCCAGGCCGTTTCCAGCCAGGTCTGCTGCAACCGGCGCAGCGCCACGGCGGATGCCGTATTGCAGGCCAGGATGACCAGGCCGGCCCCCCGCTCGAACAGGCGTGACACACCGGCCAGGGTCAGCCGGTAAATCTCTTCCGGCGGCCGGTCGCCATAGGGGGCGTCGGCATGATCGCCCAGATAGAGGAAATCATGCGATGGCAGGGACCGGTGCAGGGCGCGCAGCACCGTCAATCCGCCATGACCCGAATCGAACACGCCGATCATCAGGAAAACCCATTCCCAGCCATCTGCGCGCTGTTTAGCACGGGTTTGCGGCGATGGAACGGCATTTCAGCGACTTGCCAGCGGCCCTGCGCTGTGCGTAACTCCGCCTCCGTACCGTTCAATCCCCTGCCCTGGTGAGTGCTTCCGTCCATGCCCGCGCTGATCCGTCCGCTGTTCGCCCTCTCCCTGGCCCTTGCCGTCCTGCCAGGCCTGGCCCTGGCACAGGATGCCCGCCCCGCCGCCGGCCCCACCATGGGCGAAATCGCGCGGCAGGCGCAGCAGCAGCAGGCGGCGCCCGTGCCGGCATCCCCGCTGCCGCCGGCGGGCAACCTGCCCACCATGGGCGATCTGGTACGCCAGCAGGGGCAGGCCGCTGCGGCAGCCCAGGCCGAAGCGCCGGGCTGCACCCGTCCGCGCACGCCGGGCGCCCTGCCCGATGGCACCAAGGCGACGGAAGAGGATATGCGCAAGGCCCAGGTGGCCGTGAAGACCTATGTCACCGAGTCGGAGGCCTTCAACACCTGCCTGGACCGGCTGGTGAAAAGCGCGCAGAATCAGGTTACGGTCGAGGAATATCTGGCCCTGGTCCAGCAATATGACCTGACCGTCGCAGCCATGCAGATCTTCGCCGATCGGTTCAACGAGCAGCTCCGCATCTATCGCGCCAGGGCGAAGCCCTGATCCGTGCCCCAGGGCCAAGCCCTGATCTGCGCACCGGACGCCAAGCCCTGATCCGCGCCGGGGCAGGATGATGGGTTGCGTGGGGTCGGCGCGGACGGCCTACAGCCGCACGCGCAGGCCCATGAGCCATTGACGCTCCGGCCCGATATTGGTCAGCCCATCGCCCCGCCGGCCTGTCTCCACGCGCGCTCCCGCCACATTCTCCGCCGTGGCGTAGAATTCCAGGCTCTGATCGACATGCCAGGCGGCGTAGAGGTCGCCCACCGTATAGCCGTCCAGCGTGCCCTGGTTGCGGCTGTCCTCGAATTGCCGGGCGGCACTGCGGACCTGGGCGCGCAGGGTCAGGGCGGGAACCGGGTTCCAGGTCAGGTCCAGGGTGCCGGCATGGCGGGGTGACTGGCCCAGCCGGTTGCCCTCCAGCCCCGCCATGGCCCCCGCATCCGTGATCTCGCTGTCACTATGCAGATAGGCGGCGCCGAGACGCAAACTGTCCGTCACCTGCCAGCCCAGGTCCAGTTCCAGCCCCCGCACTACCACGCGATCCAGCCCCCGGCGCTGGGCCAGGCTGCCGCCGGCCGGCACGAAAACGCCCAGTTCGGCATTGTTGCCCGGCGTTGTCTGGATGACGACATTGTCCACCGCATTCCGCAGCCGGACATGGAACAGGGTAGCACTGGCGGTAAGGCCCCCGCCCGGCGTCAACCGGATCCCGGCTTCCACACCGCGCATCCGTTCCGGTTCCAATCCGGCATTCGCCTCGGTTATGTCATTGCCGACCCGGAATGGCCGATAAAGCTCGTTCAAGGTGGGCAGGCGGAAACCGGTATAGAGGGCAGCGCGCAGGCCCAGCAGGTCGCTGGCCTGCCAGTCGGCGCCGGCCCGGCCATTGGCAACGGTGCCGTCCCGTTTCGCGAACCGGTCGTCGCGCAGGATCGCCCCCGTGGCATTGTCGCGTTCGGTCCGGTGGCCGTCATTGTTGCGCCAGCCATCCAGACGGCCCCCGGCCGACAGGGTCAGACCGGGCACACCGGTCCAGGCATGTTCGATGAACAGGCCGGCCACCTGCTGTTCCCCGCCCGCCGCGCGCTCCCGCGTGTACCGGCCAGCGGAAAAGGTGAAATGCTCGCGGGTTCGCCCGTCGGTCAGGCGCAGGTCGGCGCCGATATCGGTCTCGTGCCCCGCGGCGGGCCGGAAGGAAAGCTGGAGGATGCCGCCCGTGGCCGTGGCCGGCACGTCATGCTGGTCCAACGATGGCGTTTCGCCCGTGCGCCCGGCGTTGACCCCGGAAAAGGTGCTGGCAAAGGACCAGTCACGCCAATAGGCCAGCGCCTCCCAGGTGACCGCCCCGCCATCACCGGCCAGACGCAGACTGCCTTCCAGCGCTTCGGTGGCATTGTTGGTGTAGGGCGTGCCATTCCCCCGGCTTTCCTTGAAGCCGGAAAGCTTGGCCGTGGCGGCGATGCCGCCAATCCGGGTGGCGACGACCCCGTTCACGGCATAGGCGTCGGCATCGGCGGGGATGTCGATGGGACCACGGCGGGATCTTTCGACCAGCATCACCCCATCGGTGCGAAACGCGCTTCCCGACAGACCCACATGCCAGCCGCCGGCCGACCCGCCGGCCGTGGCCCGGCCCAGCCATGTGCCATCGCCACCCCCCGCCAGTTCCATGTCCAGACCGTCGCGCTGGCGTGTTTCAATACGGATCGTGCCGGCCAGGGCGCTGTTGCCCCAGGGGCCGGCACCGCCGCCGCGCGTGATCGTGACGGTTTCCACCGACCCGGTGGGCAGCCGGGACCAGTAAACCCAGCCGCCGAACGGATCATTGACCGGCACCCCGTCCACCAGCAGCAGCGTGCGGCCGGCACCATTGGGGCCGATGCCGCGCAGCGACACGCCCTGCGCCGTGGGGTTGGCCGTGCGGGAACCGGAACGGCGGAACAGGCTGAAACCCGGTACGGCCCGCAACGCCTCATCCAGCCGCCGTTGCGGGGCGGTGGCCAGGGTGGCCGCGTCGATGATGGTGGGACCATAGACCCGTTCAAAGGCCGGCACACCGACGCGCCGGCCCGTCACGACGATCTCTGCCACCTGCGTGTCCTGCGCCCGGACCGGACCGGCCGGCCCCAGGGGCAACAGGGCCAGGGCGGCAACGGTCCACAGGAACGGGCGGGGGGCATCGCGGTGCAGGCGCATGGGGCACTATTCCTCCAAATTCTGCCCTATAGGATATAATTTACAGGGCTGAACCAGCCATAACATCTTGATGCACCGTTTGAATACCGCAAAGCACCGGGAGAATCCGATCAGATGCAGGCACGGATGCAGGCACGGCAGGGGCGCGGGGAACCGCGCCGGCCGGCTGCCCTGTTCCAGGGATAGGCCGCCGGTGCATCCGGCGGCACCTGTCCCTTGGCAGGCATCCGCCCCGGAAAAAGGAGGGAGGGACGGGCCCGCGGATGCCGATGAGGGCCGGTAACCCGGCCTTCATCGGCACAAGGGGCTCAAATCGCCGCCGTTGCCTGATGCAGCCAGTCGAGATCGGGACCTTCGACCAGCGGGGACAGTTCGGTCCGGACGCGGGCATGGTAGGTGTTGAGCCAGTCGCGCTCGTCCCCCGTCAGCATGTCGCGATCGACCATGCGGTGATCGATGGGGCACAGGGTCAGCGTCTCGAAGCCCAGCATGGGCCGGTCGGCCCCCGGAATGGCGGCGGGCACCACCAGTTCCAGGTTTTCCACCCGAATGCCATAGGCACCGGCCAGGTAATAGCCGGGCTCGTTGGACAGGATCATGCCGGGCAGCAGGGTGACGCCGTTCAACTGCTTGCCGATGCGCTGCGGCCCCTCATGCACCGACAGGTAGCTACCGATGCCATGGCCCGTGCCATGGTCGTAATCCAGCCCGTGCTGCCACAGGAACTGGCGCGCCAGACTGTCGAGCTGGCTGCCGGCCGTGCCGGCGGGGAAGCGGGCGCGGTTCAGTGCGATATGGCCCTTCAGCACCAGGGTGAAGTGCCGGCGCGCCTGTGGTCCGACATCGCCGACGGCCAGGGTGCGGGTGATGTCGGTGGTGCCGTCCAGATACTGCCCGCCGCTGTCCAGCAGGAAGACGCTGTCCTTCTCGATCCGGCGGTTGGTGGCCCGGGTCGCGCGGTAATGCACGATGGCGCCATTGGGGCCGGCCCCGCTGATCGTATCGAAGCTGGGGCCGCGGAAATCGGCGGCTCCCTGGCGGGCCTTGTGCAGCCTGTCCACCACGGTCAGTTCGTCCAGATGGCCCTTCGGCGCCTCGGCGTCGAACCAGCGCAGGAAACGGACCAGGGCGGCCCCGTCGCGGCGATGGGCGGCCCGGGCGCCCTCGATCTCCGTCTGGTTCTTCACGGCCTTGGGCAGGGTGCAGGGGTCGCCGCCGCCATCCACCCTGGCCCCGGCGCCCGACAGCCGGTCCACCACCCACAGCGCCGCATTGGCCCCGTCCAGCCGCACCTTGGCACCGGCCGCGCCCAGCGCATCCAGCGCGCTGCCCAGCTCGTCGGGCGCGCGGATGGCGACCTGGTTGCCCAGATGCGCCTCCAGCCCCGGCGCCAGCTTGCGCCGGTCCACGAACCAGTCCACCACGCCATCGGCCCGGATGGTGGCAAAGGACAAGGGCAGCGGCGTGCAGGGCACATCGGCCCCGCGCACATTCAGCAGCCAGGCGATGCTGTCCGGCTGGGTCAGCACGGCGGCGTCGGCCTTCAACCCGGCCAGCGCCGTGGCGATGTCGGCCCGCTTGTCGGCGGCGGACCGCCCGGCGGCCGACAGGGGATGGGCATTCACCACGCCCAGCGGGGCCGGCGGCTGGTCGGCCCAGACGGCATCCAGCGGATTGCCGTCGGTCGCCACCAGTTCGATGCCGGCCGGCGTCAGGCAGGATCGCATCCGGTCGGCCCAGGCACCGGTATGCAGCCACGGATCGAAGCCCAGGCGGGACCCGGAAGGCAGGTTCGCCGCCGCCCAGTCGCCGTGGAACTCCTCGATCAGGTGATGATAGCTGAACAGGCTGGCCGACACTTCCTGGCGCACCTGGATCGTGTAACGGCCATCGGCGAAGACGGCCGCCTTGTCCAGCGTCACCACCACGGCCCCGGCCGAGGCCGTGAAGCCGCTGATCCAGGCCAGCCGCGACCCGCGCAGGGGCACATATTCACCCTGATATTCATCGGCGCGCGGCACCACGAACCCGTCCAGCCCGCGGCGTTTCAGTTCGGCACGCAAGGCCGCCAGCCGGGCGCCATGGTCGCCATGGGCCGGATCGGCCGGGCGGGCCATGGTGGCGCGGAGGGCCAGCAACTGCTGCGTCGTCGCGTCCGACCGCCGGCCGGACACAAGCTCCAGCCAGGCATCGGGCGCCTCGCCATCCGGGGCGGCATTCACGCCGGCGATCAGGTCCCGGATGGCGGCCACGGACCGGTCGATCCCGTCGCCACGCAGCAGATCGGCAAGGGCGGCGTCGCCCTGGTAAATGGTGGTAGGGGTGCTGACAGACACTTTCTTGGCTCCCGCGAGCGGCTTTTTGATGCCGCCACGCTAGAGCGCCGGGCGCCGGGGTGCAAGGGGCGGGTGGGGCCGACAGCGGGCGCCGCCCGCCCCGCCGGTCAGCCCTTCAGCACCAGCGTCGACCAGTCGCCCAGGCGGAAGCGCTTGACCAGGCGCAGGCCCTGGGCGCGGTGGGCGTTGATGACCAGCGGTTCCTGATGGTGCAGCAGGCCCGACAGGATGGCCGTGCCGCCGGGCACCAGATAGCGGCGCAGATCGGGCGACATGCGGGCCAGCGGGCGGGCCAGGATGTTGGCCACGATCAGATCGAATTTGCCGTGCCGGCGCACGGCTTCGGCCGCATAGCCGTTGGCGGCATAGAGCTTCACCAGGTCCGCCACGCGGTTCAGCCGGGCATTCTCCCGCGCGATCTCGATCGACACCTCGTCGATATCGACGCCGATCACGGGCACGCGCGCCAGCTTGGCCAGGGCGAAGGCCAGGATGCCGGAGCCGCAGCCCATGTCCAGCGCGTTGGCGAACCCGCCGCGGGCCGACAATTCGGAAATGGCGCGCAGGCAGCCCTGCGTGGTCGCATGCTCGCCCGATCCGAAGGCCATCGCCGCCTCGATCTGCAGGCCCAGCTTGCCCTTGGGCACGGGCTTCTGATGGTGGCTGCCATGGATGAAGAAGCGGCCGGCCGTGATGGGCGGGAAGCTGAGATAGGTCCTGGTCACCCAATCGATGGCGGCCAGCGGCTCCACCGTCAGGTCCGGTTCCGCGATGCCGTGGGCCGCGGCCAGCACGGCCAGTTTCAACCCGATGCGCGCCTTGTCCGGCTCGTTATAGGACGTGCATTCGACCAGCCACTGGCCGCCTTCCTGCAATTCGAAGGTGGACACGGCATCGACATGGGGTTCCACCATGTCGGCAAAGACGGGAACCAGCGCCTCCGGCACCTCGAACGCAACACGCCACATCGGCTGCATGAAAACTCTCCGCCTCTTCCGAACTGTCCGCCCCCGCATCGGGCGCGGCCATTTCTAGCCGCCGCCGCCGCCCCCGACAATGACACATTGCGGCACATTGCGGCATCAGAGCCCCGCAAGACGCGAAGAAACGGCTCGGTCAGGTCCGCAGGATCGGGTTCAGCCAGCGCAGGAAGCGGCCGGTCAGCCGCAGCGGCGCGTCGGTGAAGGCGATGCAGATGCAATCCCCGTCGGCGTCGGCCACGGGGCGGTGATCGATGCTGGGGTCGGTGGCGGCGAAATCCCCGCGCAGGTAATGCCCGTCGGCATCGGAGAAGCCACCGGCCAGCACCAGGGTGAGTTCATCGCCATTATGGGTATGCCGGGGCATGCCCATGCCGGCCCGGATGCGCATCATCTTCACCGATCCGCCCCGGCAGGGCACGGCCGCCTCGTGCAGGCCGGGAATGGTCAGGCGCCAGCGGACGCGGTCCAGGTCCCCCCCAATATAGGATCGCAGCGGCTGGGGCAGCAGCGGCATCCCGGCCGGCGGCGGGCGCGGCGTGACATCGGGCATGCGGATGAGGGGCCGGGCCGGTTCATCCAGCCGGGCCAGCACGCCAGCCAGCAGGTCATCGCCTACGGCGACCTGCTCGGTCCCCTCCAGCAGGGCGCCGCCGATCTCCTCCAGCCGCGTCACCTCCGCCCGGCAATGGGGACACAGCGCCAGATGCGTGGCGACCAGAAGCGATGCCCCCTCGTTCAGGGAGCCGGCGGCATAGGCCAGCAGAAGATCCGGAGCCGGATGATGGTGGGGATGTGACCTCATGCCTGCTCCCCCAGCGTATCGCCGCTCATCGCCTTGCGCAGGCGGGCCAGCGCCAGGCGCAGCCGCGATTTCACCGTGCCCAGCGGCAGGTGCCTCTCCTGTGCGATGGCGCTGTGCGCCTTGTCCTCGAAATAAGCCATCCTCAACAATTCCGCCTGTTCGGCAGGCAGCTCCCGGATCGCCCGGTGCAGCAGCGCCGCCCTTTCCTCCACCAGCATCATTTCCATCGCACCATCCACCGGGTCCGGCACCAGGGCCGGATCGTCCGGATCGAAGGCGGGGCGCCGGTCGCGGCGCAGCCGGTCGATGCGCCGGTTGCGCGCGATGGCGAAGATCCAGGTGCTGGCCGCGGCCAGCGACGGGTCGAAATCGCCGGCCCGGCGCCAGACCGTGACCATCACGTCCTGGATCGTCTCCTCCGCCGCCCCCGCATCCATGCCGCCACGCAGGAGGAAGGATTTCAGCCGGGGTGCGAAATGATTGAACAGGGCGACGAACGCCTGCCTGTCCCGCTGCCGCGCCACGCACAGCAACAGTCCGTTCAACCGGTCAACCTCGGTGGTGTCAGCCATGTCCGCGGTCATATCCGGTGGCGGTATCCGTTGGGCGACAAGCGCAGCCCTGGCCCCGGCCTGTCTGCCGGGTCCCGCCGCGCTGAATGCCCGCCGACTATAGTGACCGCTCTGTTCCATGCCAATCATTACGAAGGTCGGGCGGAAACGGATCACCGGAGGCGGCGAATTTTTTGGCATTCCGTTCGACCGGGCAATTCGGTTAAACGGGAAGGGGACGACGCCAGCCACCCGGGCGGGACCAGCAAGGGAAGGACGAAGGGGGCCCATGCGCGCATCGCTACGACGGATGATCGGTCTGACGGTGGGCTGGCTGTCGGTGCTGTCGGTGCTGGCCCTGCCGGCCCCTGCGGCGGAACCGAAGCTGATCGGCGCCTACCGCGACTGGAACGCCTTCATCCTGGAAGAGGCGTCGGGCCCCGTCTGCTGGATGGTGTCGCGGCCCAAGCGGCAGGAGGGGGAGTTCACGCGGCGCGGGGATGTTTTCCTGCTGGTGGTCCATCGGCCGGCGGAAAGAAGCTTCGATGTGGTCAATTTCATCGCCGGCTATCCGTTCGCGGAGCGTAGCGAGGTGCTGATCCAGGTGGGCCGGCACGGCTTCAAGCTGTTCAGCGACGGGGAGCAGGCCTGGGCGCGCGATGACAAGACCGACCGCGCCATCGCCCAGGCCATGACCCAGGGCTCGCTTCTGAAGGTGCAGGGCACCAGCCTGCGCGGCAACCGCACCATCGACACGTTCAGCCTGGCGGGCAGCGGTGCCGCCTATCAGGCCATCGGCAGCGCCTGCGCCGACCGCGCCCCACCGCCGGCGCCGTAATAATAGAATATTTGACCGTTGGTCTCATACCAACGTGCGATGAGTAGAACGCATCGCAAGTTGGTCCGGCGGCGACCGCCACAGCACCGCTCGTGCGGCGTCGCCCGCGCCAACGAATGGTGGCGCCGGCAATTGAGGGCGGTGACCAGAACCAATAGGTTCTGGTCACCGCAAAATAGTATCAGCCGTCGCTGCCCGGCCGGCTCTTGGCGATGGCGCGCGACAGCAGGATGACGGGCAGGATGCCGACCGCGACGATGGCCAGCGCCGGGGTGGCCGCCTCGGCCAGCCGCTCGTCGCTGGCCAGCGTGTAGACACGCACGGCCAGCGTGTCGAAATTGAACGGCCGGACGATCATGGTGGCCGGCAGTTCCTTCATGACATCCACGAAGACCAGCAGCCCCGCCGTCAGCAGGCTGCCGCGCATGATGGGGGTGTGGACCTTCAGCAGGGTGCGGCCCGGCGTCTGGCCCAGGATGCGGGCCGCCTGGTCCATGGTGGGACGTATCTTCGACAGGCTGGCCTCGACCGTGTTGAAGGACACGGCCAGGAACCGCACCAGATAGGCATAGACGATGGCGGCGATGGTGCCGGACAGCAGCAGGCCGGTGGAAACGCCGAAATGACCGCGCATGAAACCATCGACGGCATTGTCGATGCGTGCAGCGGGGATCAGGATGCCAACCGCGATGACCGAGCCGGGAATGGCATAGCCCATGGCCGCCACCCGCGCTGCGGTCTTCAACGTCGCCGTGGGGCGCAGGCGCAGCCCATAGGCGACCAGACAGGCCAGCGCCACGGCCAGCACCGCCGTCAGCCCCGCCAGCGTGAAGGAATTGCCGGCCAGTTCCCTGAAATTCGCCCCGAACAGCTGGTCGCCCCCCTCCATGGCCAGCTTTCCCAGGATGGCGATGGGAATGACGAAGCCGGCCAGCAGCGGCGCCAGGCAGGCCACCAGCGCCGCCAGCGCCGGCAGGCCGCGCAGATGATAGCTGGGCAGGCTGCGATACCGCCCGGTGGAATGGAAATAGCGGGCCCGGCCGCGGCTGTACCGTTCCATGACGATCAGCACCATCACGAACAGCATCAGGACAGAGGCAAGCTGTGCCGCCGCCACAGGCTCTCCCATCGCGAACCAGGTGCGATAGATGCCCGTCGTGAAGGTATCGACGGCGAAATACTGCACCGTCCCGAAATCGGCCAGCACCTCCATCATGGCCAGCGCCAGTCCGGCGGCGATGGCCGGCCGGGCCAGCGGCAGGGCCACGCGCATAAAGCTGCGCCACGGCCCGGCGCCCAGCGTGCGCGCCACCTCCAGCACACAGACCGACTGTTCCAGGAAGGCCGCCCGGGCCAGCAGATAGACATAGGGGTACAGCACGAAGGACAGGACCGTGATGGCCCCGCCCAGCGACCTTATCTCCGGAAACCAGTAATCGGCGCGGCGCCAGCCGAACATCTCGCGCAGGCCCGTCTGCACGGGTCCCACGAACTGCAAAAGGTCGGTATAGGTATAGGCCATGACATAGGCGGGCACAGCCATGGGCAGCAGCAGCGCCCATTCCAGCCAGCGCTGGCCCGGAAAGCGGCACATGGTGACCAGCCAGGCCGTGCCCACGCCGATCACGCTCACCCCCAACGCAACCCCGCCGGCCAGCATCAGCGTGTTGGCGATGTAGGTGCCCAGCACGGTGGAGGCCAGATGGCTCCACACCCCGTTGCTGGACACGAAGACGCGGCTGCCCACGATCAGCAACGGCAGCGCCACGAACAGCGCGATCAGCAGTACCGACAGCGTCCAGCCGCCGGGCACGAACCGGAACCAGGCGGGGCGCAGACGCGCTGCAGCGGAAACGGGGGGGGCGGAAAGGACGTGATCGCTCATGCCGGGCACTTTCCCACCCATGCGAACGGTTCGCAATGACGAAGACGCCGCAGGCCCGCCATCGGTGCCATGTGCGGGGCGCGGAAGCGGGTGGGATGGCGGGGCACCACACCTGCCACGTACCCGAGCCCACGGACGTGGGCGCCGGCGATTGAAGGGCCATGATTGATTGGCCAAAGGTCAATCAGTCAGGCCGGCGGTATCAAGCCCGGTGATGGGCCGCGATCTGCCGGACTACAGGGTATCAGTGGCTGTCCAGCCAGGCCACGGTCAGGGATGCCAGCGCCTCGGCCCCCAGTGCCAGACTGGATTCGTCCATATGGAACAGGGGGGAATGGTTGGACGGCGCCTTGTCCAGCGGCACGGCCGGCGCCGTGGACCCGACCCAGAAATAAAAGCCGGGTATCTTCTGCTGGAAGAAGGAGAAATCCTCCGCACCACCGGCCTTGGGCCGGATGGAGAGCTTGTCCTTGCCGGCCACCTGTTCCAGCACGGGGGCGGCCCATGCCGACAGGGCCTCGTCATTGTCGGTGACCGGATACCCGATCTCGATTTCCACCTCGGCCGTGGCGCCGGCGCTTTCGGCGATGCCGTTGGCGATGCGCCTGATCTCCGCATGGACCTGGGCCTGCATCGCAGCATCGAAGGTGCGGATGGTGCCCACCATCTCCACCTGATCGGGGATGATGTTGTTGCGAACGCCGCCATGGATGGAACCGACGCTGACGATGACCGGCTCCTTCACCAGTTCCACCCGCCGGCTGACGATGGTCTGCAGGGCCGTGACGATCTGCGAGGCGGTGACGATGGGATCCACCCCCGCCCAGGGATAGGCACCATGGCTCTGCCGTCCCTTCACAAGGATGCGGAACCGGTCGGACGCGGCCATGGCGGGGCCGGGACGATAGCTGATCTCCCCCGCGTGCCCGCCGGAAAACAGGTGCAGGCCGAAGATGGCCTGCGGCTTGGGGTCGGTGGACAGGACCCCTTCGCGGATCATCAGTTCGGCCCCGCCCTCCTCGCCCGCCGGGGCGCCTTCCTCGGCCGGCTGGAAGATGAATTTCACAGTGCCCCGCAACTGGCCGCGCCGCTTGGCCAGCAACTCGGCCACGCCCATCAGGATGGCGGTGTGCCCGTCATGCCCGCAGGCATGCATGACGCCCACCTCCTGCCCGTTATAGGTGGTGCGCACCTTGGACGCGAAGGGCAGGTCGACCTGCTCGGTGACCGGCAGGGCGTCCATGTCGGCGCGAAGGGCCACGACGGGACCGGGTTCCGCCCCCTTGAGGACCCCGACGACGCCGGTATGGGCCACGCCGGTCTGTACCTCCATCCCCAGCTTGCGCAGATGGTCGGCCACCAGCGCCGCCGTGCGGACCTCCCGGTTGCCCAGTTCGGGATGCTGGTGGATGTCGCGCCGCCAGGCGACGATCCGGGGCTCCAGCGCCTTCACGTCGGACCGGATATAGGCGGGGATGGCGGCCGGGGCGGCTGCGGAAACGGCGGGCGCCGCCTCCTGCGCGCCGGCCACACCGCCCGACAGGGACAGGCAGAATGCCGCCGCCATGACGACCCAGGCCACCCGGTTACGCTTCATGACCCCATACCCCCATCATAAAGCCGTCACCCGGTGTGACAGGTGGCCGGGTCGGCAACAGGCAGGCGGGTGGGGGACGGGCACGCGCCACCCCCCGCCCGCCCCAGGCTTACAGCACGCGGATATTCTTGAACTGCCACGGGTCGGACGTATCGACATCCTCCGGGAACAGCTTGTTCCGCCCTTCCAGGGGGGTCCAGTCGGTATAGGCGCCGACGACGGGCCCCAGATAGGGCGTGCAGATATCCAGGCAGCGCTGGAAATCCATGTCCTCGGCCTCCACGATGCCGCGGTCGGGATTCTCGATGGCCCAGATCATGCCGGCCAGGGCCGCCACGGTCACCTGCAGGCTGGTGGCGCTGTTGAATTCCACCAACTGGCGCGCCTCCGCGCAGGAAAGCTGGGAACCGTACCAGTAGGCCCCCTTCTCATGCCCGGCCAGCAGCACGCCCAGTTCATCCACCCCCTCGATGATCTCGTTCATCAGCAGGCGCTGCGTTTCCTGCTGCACATAGTTCTTGCCGGCGAATTCGTGGATCGATTTCACCGCATCGTCGCAGGGATGGTAGGCGTAGTGCGTGGTCGGACGGTAGACGGCATTGCCGTCCGCGTCCTTCACACTCAGGAAATCGGGGATCGACAGCGATTCGCTGTGCGTGATCAGGAAGCCGTGGAAGGGGCCTTCCATGGGGGTCCAGGTGCGCACGCGCTGGGTCACGCCCGGACGGTTCAGGATGATGCCGGCTTGGCAGCCGAAATCATGGCGGATGCCGTCGGGCGGGAAGGTGGCCTCATGCGTGCCCCAGCCCATTTCGGCCGGCTGGCAGCCTTCGGAGATGAAACCGTCGATCGACCAGGTATTGACGAACTCCCCCCGCTTCTTGGGGATGGAGGAGACCTGGGTATCGCGCTCGGCGATGTGAATGACCTTGACGCCCAGTTCCTGCGCCAGGGCGGCCCAGCCGGCGCGGTCGGACGGGGCCGCCGCGTCGCGGCCCGTATCCTCCGCGATGTTCAGCAGCGCCTGCTTCACGAAATGCGAGACCAGGCCCGGATTGGCGCCATGGGTCAGCACGGCCGTGGGGGCATCCCGGCCCAGTTTCGCCCGCAGGGCCAGCGCCTGCTCGCGCAGGGCATAGTTGGACCGCAGCGAGGGCGGGACGCTGGCATCGGTATAGCCGCCGGGCCAGGGCTCGATACAGGTGTCCAGATAAAGCGCGCCCTTTTCGGCGCACAGTTCGACCAGCGCCATCGACGACACGTCGACGGACAGGTTCAGCAGGAAATCGCCCTTGGCGAGCAGGGGTTCCAGCACGGCCCGGTAATTATCCCGGGTCAGCGGCTCCTTGACGAACTTGATGCCGTAATAGTCAGCCTCACCGTGTCCGCGCTCGTCCGCCGTAACGATGGTGATGTTCTGAGGTTTGATGTCGACATGCCTCAGAATCAGCGGCAGCACACCTTGGCCGATGCTGCCGAAACCTACCATCACAAGACGCCCGGGAAGGGCACAATGCTTCTGATATTGGGTCATTTTCGCTTTTGCTCCGGGGCTATTACCCGCCTATGGGTGCCTCATGGACGTGGGGTTGACTGGGGCTCAATGATGAACGCAGACAACAGGAAAGCATGGCCCCGTCCACCGGAAGGGACCATGCAGGGTTAATGCGGTCCGGACAGAGTGACCTAAGCCGCCATTCCTGGCAACTCCCGCGCGGGGTCCGATGATTGATCCGGTACCTGGGCGTGTCCCGGCGTGGCCAGAAGCGGGCCGTCGCGGACCTCCACCAGACGGGCCTGGTCGAAGCCGTTGAAGGCCGTGCGCAGCGTGGCGCCATAGGCACCCAACTGCCCGATCTCGATCCAGTCGCCCTCCCGCACGTCGGCCGGCAGCAGGAACGGACCCTTCATGTGGTCCGCACTGTCGCAGGTCGGGCCCCAGAAGCTGAACGGGGCCAGCGGGGCCGTGGAGGCCCTCATCAGCCGGCAGGGGAAGCGGAAACCGGGCACGCCGGCATCCGACAGGCTGCCATAGACGCCGTCATTCACGAACAGCTCGTCCGTGCCGCGGCGGCGCTCCACCTGCACCACGATGGAACCGCCCGCCGCCACCAGGGCACGCCCCGGCTCGCACCAGATGCGGGCGTGGGCCGGCAGGCGCAGGGCCGCCAGGCCCGTGGCGATGGCGTCCATGTAGTCCCGCAGGTCGGGCGGGTCCATGTCCGGATAAGCGACGGGGAAGCCGCCCCCCACATCCAGCACATCGATGACGACACCGGCGGCATCGATCACCCGCCCGGCCAGGGCCAGGGCCCGGCCATAGGCGGCGGGTTCCATCATCTGGCTGCCGACATGGAAGCACAGGCCGACGCGGGCCGCCACGGCACGGGCCCGGCGCAGCAGGGTGACGGCATCGTCGAACGCCGCGCCGAACTTGCCCGACAGGTCATAGGCGGCCTTGCCCTTGGGCATGGCCAGCCGCACGAACAGGCCGAGGTCGGCCGCATTGTCCGTGACGGCCAGGATCTTTTCCAACTCCTCCACGCTGTCCAGCGAGAAGTCGCGCACGCCATGGTCGCGATAAGCGCTGGCAATGGCGGCACGGTTCTTCACCGGATGCATGTAATGGATATGCGCATCGTCGAACATCTGCCGCACCACGCGGATCTCGGCCGGGGAGGCACAGTCGAAATGCCGGATGCCGCCCTGGTAGAGCGCGCGCAGGAAGGCCGGGTCCGGATTGCACTTGACGGCATAAAGCACGTCTCCCACCCCGCCCGTGGCCCGGCCAAACAGGTCAAGGAAACGGCCGGCCGTAGCGCGCAGCGTGTCGGGACGAATGCAATGCATCGGCTCCGCCGGGGCCAGACGCGCCACCATCTGACCGACATCGGGCAGACAAGAGCCCGCCAGACGGTGGCCGGCCGGACGGGGGCCGGGGTTGCGGGCAAGGCCGCGGCGCAAGGGTGCGACGGCAGAACGGAAACGGATATGGGCCATGGCGACGATCCCCCGGGGGCGGAAACCCCATGCCGCCATATGGCACCCGTTCGCGCGGGCGCGGCATCATGGCGGAATTGAAATGATGGCGGCGGGCGGCGAAGCAGCCCGGCCGGTTTCAGATGCGGGAAGGTTCCTGGCGCCGCGTCGTGATTGCCGGGCCGATATCCTGCGGGATGCAGGGGGCCGCAAAGCGTCAACGGACGAGGGAGCCAGGGTCGCGCTTACGCGAACATGGCCTTTTCAGGCATAACGGCGTTCATGTCGACTTCCCTCTCGGGGTACCGGCCCACTGTCGACCGGTGCTGCCAAAAAGGACGCCTGACGTCGTTGCGTAAACACCAGGGGCATCGCCGGGGACCGGCGGTGGCGCCACAAGGGCCAGGGGCACGTGCGGGTGCGTCTATCCCTGCTTATCCATGCAATGCGCCATCGTTGCAAGGGTTTGTTCGGACAGGATGTGCATGGCTGGCCTGTACCCGGCGGCAGCCGGCACCGTTTCCCGCCCCCCCTGCCTGCCCCTGTGCGGGGCGGGCAGGGGGACCCATATGATGATCATGCGCCCGATCGCTCCCCTTCTGCCGGTCCTTGCGGCCTTGCTGGTCCTGTCCCCCGCGGGGGCGCAGGAAAACCCGCTGCTGACCCCGCCGCCCGGCCTGACGGGCGCGCCGCGCCCATCCGACCCGGCCGCCGCCGAACAGGGACGCCTGCAATCCGACCTGCTGCGCCCGCCAGCGGGCCTGGACGCCCGCCCCGACCCCGATCCGATGTACGACCGGGAGATGCGCGAACGCCGGCTGGATGCGGAACGCATGCTGCGTGCCCAGCAGGAACCGCAGCCCCCCGCCGTCACCGTGGACGGGCCGGCCCCGCCACGCAACGACCCGCCGGCCACGCGCATCACCCATGGCCGCGCAGCGGACAAGCCGACGCCGGTGCAGTCCTCCCCCGTTCCCGGCCGCAAGCCGCTGCCGCCGTCCGGGCCTTGACGGCGGGCCGGCTTTGCTGTTGTTGGCATCCAGCCCCAACGGAACCGGACCCATGATCCCCATCACCCCCCATATCGCCATCGACGAGGACGAGCTGCAGGAAAGCTTCCTGCGGGCCGGGGGGCCGGGGGGCAGAATGTCAACAAGGTGGAAACGGCGGTGCAACTGCGCTTCGACGTCGCCAATTCCCCTTCCCTGCCCGACTGGCTGAAACAGCGGGTGCGCGGCGTGGCGGGGCGCAAGCTGACGGCCGACGGCGTGCTGGTCCTGGTCGCCCAGGCCCATCGCAGCCAGGAGCGCAACCGGGAGGATGCGAAGGCGCGGCTGGTGGAAATCCTGGCCAAGGCCGCCGAGCGCCAGGCACCGCGCCGGCCCACACGGCCCACCCTGGCATCCAAGACCCGCCGGCTGGAGGCGAAATCAACCCGCAGCGGGGTGAAGAAGATGCGCGGACGGGTGGACCCGGACTGACACCCTCGTGCCGCCGGCACATCCGTGGTCCCACCAGACCGGGACATCCGTGGCCCCGGCAGAATGGTGCTTTGCGGCACGGGGATGCCTGGCTTAATGTGGTAACCCGACCGGGTTGGTCCCGGTCGGGCTGTGCAGGTCCCGCCGTTCATGACGAAATTCACCCGTTCGGGCAGCGAGCGCCCGGTCGATCTTTCCCGTGTGGCGATCCAGAAATCGCCCTCGCTGCTGGATGAGCGGCTGGGCGTCTACCGCAGCAAGATCGCGCAGACCGACCTGGATGTGATGCTGAAACAGCATCAGGCCTTCGTGGAGCAACGCATCACCGGGGTGCGGGCGCATTTCAAGCTGTGCGAACTGTCCAGCCTGGACCTGTCGGGGGCGGTGCTGGCATCGGCCGATTTCACGGGCGCCAAGCTGCACAACACGCTGCTGCGCGGGGCGGACCTGCGCATGACCAACTTCTACGCGGCCGACCTGTCGGAAGCGGACCTGATGCATGCCGATCTGACGGCGGCCGACATGCGCGGGGCCATCCTGCGCGGGGCGGTGATGATCAGCTGCAACCTGACCTCTGCCGATTTCCGCAACGGCACCCTGGCGCTGGCCCGCAATGGCGAACTGGTCTCCGTCCACAACAGCGCGGAAGCGGACCTGTCCAAGGCCGTAATCATGCGCGCCACCCTGTCCAAGGCGCGCCTGTCGGACAGCTTCGTCATGCAGACCGACCTGCGTGACGCCGACCTGCGCGGGTCCATCCTGTGCAAGGCCAACCTGTCGGACAGCAACCTGACGGGCTGCGACCTCACCTCCTGCGACCTGACGGAGGCCAACCTGGAAGGCGCGAACCTGGAGGGCGCGATCCTGACGGGGGCCGTGCTGCGCCATGCCAACCTGAAAAGCGCCAACCTGATCGGCGCCATCCTGGACGGGGTCGACCTGTCGCTGGCCAATATCGAGGATGCCAGGACCGTCGAGCAGTTGGACGACATGGAAGGGGGCCTGGCGGAATTGCTGAAGGCCCATGTCAAATGGATCGAGACGGGCGGCAACCAGGGCCGGCAACTGGACCTGTCGGGCAAGGACCTGACGGGGGCCGATCTGTCGCGCATGACGCTGTCGGCCGGCATCTTCCGCGGCACGGTGCTGCGCAATGCCAACCTGTCGCGCTCGGCCCTGCTGATGGCGGATCTGTCGTCGGCGGACCTGCGGGGGGCGAACCTGCGCAATTCCAACATCCGCGGCGCCCGCATGATCCGGTCGATGATGGTGGGAGCCGACCTGACGGGGGTGCTGGCCGCCCCCATCAACATCCAGGGCTATGACTGGCAGACCAACATGGAGCGGGCCCGCCTGGGCAAGGCCGTCCTGGTGGGGGCCGACCTGACGGGCGCCATCCTGTCGGGGGCCGACCTGCGGCAGGCCCAGGTGCGCAATGTCAGCATCAAGGGCGCCGACCTGACCGACGCCAACCTGACGAATGCCGACCTGCGCGGCGTCGATTTCAGCAAATGCAAGCTGGCCAACGCCAAGGGGCTGCCCGAACCGGACGATCTGCAGGGCCGGGATTGATCGCGGCCGCGTTCCCTGCTACCGACCGGGCATGGGAACGCATTACGACATCATCATCGCCGGGGGCGGGGCCGCCGGCCTCTATGCCGCCATCTTCGCCGGCCGCCGCGGCCGGCGCGTGCTGGTCATCGACCATGCGGAAAAGGTGGGCAAGAAGATCCTGATCTCCGGCGGCGGGCGCTGCAACTTCACCAACCTGGATGCGCGGCCCGACCGTTACCTGTCGGCCAACCCGCATTTCTGCATTTCCGCGCTGAAGCGGCACACCCAGCATGATTTCATCGCCCTGGTCGACCGGCACGCCATCAAATGGCACGAAAAGAAGCTGGGCCAGCTTTTCTGCGACGAGAGCGCGCGCGACATCGTCGCCATGCTGCTGGCCGAATGCGCCGATGCCGGGGTGGATATCCGCACCGCCTGCCGCATCGCCGACGTGGCGTCCAACACCCCCGGCTTCACGCTGGACACCAGCCACGGCGCCTTCACGTCCGACAGTTTCATCCTGGCCACGGGCGGCCCGTCGATCCCGAAGATGGGGGCCAGCGACTTCGCCTTCCGGCTGGCCCGCGCCTGGGGTCTGCCGGTGGTGGAACCACGCCCGGCGCTGGTGCCGCTGACCTTCGCGCCGCCGGATCTGAAGAAGCTGGACGGCCTGTCGGGCGTGCCGCTGGAAGCCACCGTCGCCTGCGGCGGCGGCCGGTTCCGCGAGGCGCTGCTGATCACCCATCGCGGGCTGTCCGGCCCGTCGATCCTGCAGATATCCTCCTACTGGCGTGAAGGGCGGCCGGTGGTCATCGACCTGTCGCCGGATCTGGCGCTGGCCGACCATCTGAAGGGGCTGAAACGGTCGCGCCCGAAGGCAGAGCTGAAGACGGTGCTGGGCGATCTGCTGCCCCGCCGCTTTGCCGAGCGGCTGTTCGAAGTGGGGTTGCTGGGCACGGCCCCCCTGACCAGCCGCCCCCTGGCCGACCTGAAGGATGCCGATCTGGCCGGCGTGGCGGCGGCCCTGCATGGCTGGACCGTCCATCCCGACGGGACGGAGGGATATCGCACGGCAGAGGTGACGCTGGGCGGCATCGATACTGGCGCGCTTTCCTCCAAGACCATGGAGGCGAAGAATATCCCCGGCCTGTTCGTGATCGGGGAGGCGGTGGATGTCACCGGCTGGCTGGGCGGGTATAATTTCCAATGGGCCTGGTCCTCCGGCCACGCGGCCGGCATGGCGGCCTGAAAAGCGGACCGTCAGTCACTTTTTCAGGCCCTTCGGCCGCCGGCGCCAACAGGCCAACGGCTCATGCGCGCATGGGCGCGCGACGGCAGCCGCCGCCCTGTACCGACGGTCAGACATGTCGATCGTCGGCATGACGCCGCAGCGTGTGCAGCGAGCGGATCAGCAGCGTGATGACGATCAGCGCCCCACCCTGATGCGCCGCGCCCAGCGCGACGGGCACGGCGTGCAGCAGCGTCGTGATCCCCAGCACCACCTGCCCACCGATGCCCAGCATCAGCCACAGGGCGGCGCGCTTGGCCACGGCCGGCACATCCGTGCGCTGACCGATGCGCCAGCAATAGGCGACGGTGACGCCGGCCGTCAGGATGGCCAGCCAGCGATGGATGAACTGCACCATGGCCGTATTCTCGAAGATATTCAGCCAGACAGGCCGCAGGTTCCAGATTTCCGGCGGGGCGAAGGCATCGTTCATCAGGGGCCAGCTGTTGTAGGCGAGGCCGGCATCCAGCCCCGCCACGAAGGCCCCCCAGATGACCGTCACGGCCACCAGCGCCAGCGACACCCGCCCCAGCCGGACCAGCCCCGCCCTTTCCGGATGCCGGCGGGCCTGGGGGTGGCGCAGGTCAAGCCCGGCCTGGACCAGCAATGCATAGAGGAACAGCGCCATGCCCAGATGCAGGGCCAGCCGGTAATGGCTGACATCGGTGCGCTCCGACAGGCCCGATTGCACCATGAACCAGCCGATGAAACCCTGCAGCCCACCCAGCAGGAACAGGCCCACAAGGCGGGGCAGCATCTGCCGCGTCACCATGCCCTTCACGGCGAACCAGACCAGCGGCACGGCGAAGACGACCCCGATCAGCCGCCCCCACAGCCGATGGAACCATTCCCAGAAGAATATCTGCTTGAATTCATCCAGGCTCATGCCCCGCTTCAGAACCTGATATTCGGGGATTTGCTTGTACTTTTCGAACTCGGCCAGCCATTGCGCCTCGTTCAGGGGCGGGATGGTGCCCGTGATGGGCTTCCATTCGGTGATCGACAGGCCACTTTCCGTCAGGCGCGTGATGGCGCCGATGATGGCCATGGCGAAGACCATGCCGGCGCAGAACAGCAGCCAGTTGGCAACGGCGCGATGGCCGGGGACAGAAGGGGTCTGGGCGACGGACATGGGGCGGGCCGTTCGATCGGTGGGAAAACGATGCCGTGATATGGGCGCGACAGGGGCCGATGGTCAAATGCCGGCCTTGCGGCCCCGCGTCGCAGCCAGGGCTGTGACCAGTGCCGCCATACCGGCCGGATCGCGCATCGGGCCGCCCATGACGGCTGCCCCCGCCGCACCCGCCGCCAGGCAATCCGGCAGGTTCCCCGCCGTCACCCCGCCCAGCGCCAGGGTGGGCAGGGGCAGCCCGGCCAGCACCCCCGCCCCCAGGGCGGGACCGTATCCGGGTTTCGACGCGCTGGGGAAGATGGGGCTCAGCGTGGCGTAATCCGCGCCGGCCCGCGCCGCGGCCGCCACCGCCGCCCGGCCGTGGCAGGAGGCGCCGATCAGCGCGCCCGGCCCCAGGCGCCGGCGCACGGCCGCGATGTCGGCACCGTCGGGCAGATGCACCCCGTCGCACAGCAGGCCCAGCGCCGGGTCGCCATGGACGGTCAGCACGCCGCCCACGGGCGCCAGCAAGGGTCGCAGCACCGCCAGCAGCCCGGCCTGTCCATCGGCCGGCAGGTCCTTTTCACGCAGGCTGACCCAGCGGCAGCCGGCGGCGACGCAGGCCGCGACAATGTCGGGCAGGCCGCCCGCGGCCTGCGCCCGGTCGGTGATCAGCAGCAGCGGTGGGAACGGCAGCAGCGGCACGGCGTCATCTCCCCTTCCCCGCCCCCTGTCAGGCGGTCAGCCTGTCCCCGATCCGGTGGGGAAAGCCGCGCAGGAAGGCAGCGCCATCCACAGGCCCCTTGCCGGGCCGCTGTACCCGGAGCAGACGCAACGCGCCATCGCCGCAGGCCACTGTCGGCCCGGCATCGATCAGGGTCCCCGGCGGGGCGTCGCCCGCCACCGGTTCGGCCGCCAGCACCTTCAGCTTCTCTCCGCCGGCAAGATCGATCCAGCAGCCGGGCCAGGGGGTCAGGCCACGGACCTGCCGATCCAGTTCCACGGCCGGACGGGACAGGTCCAGGCGCCCTTCCTCCTTGGCCAGCTTGGCGGCATAGGTCACGCCCTCTTCCGGCTGCGGCACGGGGGTCAGCGAACCGTCTGCAATACCGGGCAGGGCCGCCACCATCAGCCGGGCACCCATGGCGGCCAGGGCGTCATGCAGTGTGGCGGCGTTCATGCCCGCCGTGATGGGCAGGCTGTCCTTCATCAGCATGGCGCCCGTGTCCAGGCCGGCATCCATCTGCATGATGGTCACGCCCGTTTCGGCATCGCCGGCCAGGATGGCACGCTGAATGGGGGCCGCCCCGCGCCAGCGCGGCAGCAGGCTGGCATGGACATTGACGCAGCCCAGGCGCGGTGCGTCCAGCACGGGTTGCGGCAGGATCAGGCCATAGGCGGCCACGATGGCGCAATCCAGGTCCAGGGCGGCGAAGGCCGCCTGCTCCTCCGGCTTGCGCAGGCTCTTGGGGGTGCGCACGGGGATGCCCAGCGCATCGGCCCGGCGATGCACGGGCGTGGCCTGCACCTGCTGGCCGCGGCCCGCGGGGCGGGGCGGCTGGCTGTAGACACAGACCAGTTCATGCCCGCCCTGGACCAGGGCATCCAGGATGCCCACGGAAAAGTCGGGCGTACCCATGAAGGCAAGACGCAGCGGCACGGGGAAAAGCCTCTCTTTCGGCCGGGATCAGGGAAACCGGGGCGTACCCCGGCATCATCCTTATTTGCGGGCTTACTTGCGCGACTTGTTGTATTTGCGCAGCAGCATGTTGCGCTTCAGCGACGACAGATGGTCGATGAACAGCACGCCGTTCAGGTGGTCGATCTCATGCTGGATGCAGGTGGCCAGCAGGCCGTCGGCATCCATCTCCCGCACCTCGCCCCCGCGATCGACATAACGCACCCGGATCATGCTGGGCCGTGTCACATCGGCATAGATTTCCGGGATGGACAGGCAGCCTTCCTGCGTCACGGTCACCTCGTCGGAGGTCCAGAGCAGTTCGGGGTTGACCATGGCCAGCGGCTGGGGCGTCTCGGTGCGGTGATCGGTCACGTCCACGACGATCAGCCGTTCCAGCAGACCGATCTGCGGCGCGGCCAGACCGATGCCGGGGGCCTTGTACATGGTTTCCAGCATGTCATCCATCAGGGCCGCGACGCGCCCGTCGACATTGTCCAGCGGCTTGCACGTGGCCTTCAGGCGGCTGTCGGGAATGGTCAGGATGGGCAGAAGCGACATGGGCGGCGTGTCCGGGTCCGGCGGGATTGACGGGGCGGGAGGCGACGCTGCTTGCACAAGGGTCCCTCTATTGCGGCAGATATGCCGCATGGGGCCGATGGTCAAGCGCGAACCGGACGGGTCGGGTCTGCCGGGCACCAGCCCCTTGCATTCCAACCGGGACAGGCCCATGACATAGGACATGGACCCTGGGGTGCCGCCATCCTGCCGGACGGCGGCTGAGATCACACCCATCGAACCTGATCCGGGTCATGCCGGCGAAGGGAGAAGGCGAGAATGACCATTATCCAATCCAAGGACGGGCAATCCAAGGACCGGCCCCGCGTGGCCATCATCGGCGGCGGCATCATCGGCATGGCGATCGGCTGGCGGCTGGCCGGGGCCGGGGCGTCGGTCGATATCTTCGAACGCGACCGGGCCGGCCAGGGCGCCACGCGCGCCGCCGCCGGCATGCTGGCCGCCGGGGTGGAGACGGAGCCGGGCGAACAGCCGCTGTTGCCGCTGTGCCTGGAAAGCCAGGCGCGCTGGCCCGGCTTCGCGCGGGAACTGGAGGCGGTCACGGGCCTGCCCGCCGGCCTGCGCAGCGAAGGCACGCTGGTGGTGGCCAGCACCCGCGACGAGGTGGAACTGCTGCGCTCCAACTACGCCTTCCAGCGCGGGCTGGGACTGGAACTGTCCTGGCTGACGGGGGCGGAAGCCAAGGAGAAGGAACCCTTCCTCAACCCGCGCACGGCCGCCGGCGTGTTCAGCCCGCGGGACGGGCAGGTGGACAACCGCCTGGCCGCCGCCGCGCTGCGCGCCGCCCTGGCCGCGACCGGGGCGCGCCTGCATGAGGGGACGGCGGTCACCGGCCTGGATGTGTCGGCCGGCCGCGTGACGGGCGTGGTGCTGGGGGACAGGGTGGCCGGCGCCGATATCGTCGTGCTGGCGGCCGGCGCCTGGTCGCGCCTGCTGCCGGGGCAGCCCGTCCCGCCGCCCGTCCGCCCCGTGAAGGGCCAGATGATGTCGCTGGCGATGGACCCTGCCCGGCCGCTTTTGACTCATGTCGTCTGGGCCCCCAAATGCTATCTGGTGCCGCGCCGTGACGGCACGCTGATCATCGGCGCCACGACGGAGGAAAAGGGATTCGACAGCCAGATGACCGCCGGCGGCGTGCTGGCCCTGCTGGATGCCGCCTGGCGAGCCCTGCCGGGGGTGGAGGAACTGCCCGTGCGCGAGATGTGGACGGGCTTGCGCCCCGGCAGCCGCGACGACGCCCCCATCCTGGGGCCCGCGCCGGGGCTGGAGGGGCTGGTGCTGGCCACCGGTCATCACCGCAACGGCATCCTGCTGGCCCCCGTCACGGCCGATGCCATCACCGACCTGATCCTGACGGGACGGGTCGACACGCATATCAGGCCCTTCGGGGCCGAACGTTTCGCCGCGGCGCAGGCGGCATAGGATTGGCCGCCACCCGGGCGGCTAAGGAAAGGTTGGCATGATCATCATCAATGGCAGGGAACAGGTGCCCGACGATTACGCCCTGACCGCGGTCATGGCCGCGGACGGCATCGATCCGGCGGCGCGCGGCATCGCCGTCGCCGTCAACGACATGGTGGTGCCGCGCGGCCGCTGGGCCGATACGAACCTGTCCCCCGGCGACCGGGTGGAAATCGTCAAGGTGCTGCAGGGTGGTTGAGATGGCTATCACCGATCCGCTGAAGATTGCGGGCAAGAATTTCGCGTCGCGCCTGTTCCTGGGCTCTGCCGGCTATCCAAACCAGCAGGTTTTCCTGGACAGCCTGGCGGCGTCCGGTGCGGAAATCCTGACCGTGTCGGTGCGCCGCGCCGACCTGACGGGCTATGGCGAGGGGCTTTTGGACCTGGTGGCCGGCAAGGTGTGGCTGCTGCCCAACACGGCCGGCTGTTCCACCGTGAAGGATGCCGTGCTGACCGCGCAACTGGCGCGCGAGGCGATGGACACCAGTTGGATCAAGCTGGAACTGATCGGCGACCGGGAAACGCTCTATCCCGACGTGGAACAGTTGCTGCGCGCCGCGGACGAGCTGGTGCGCGACGGATTCACCGTCCTGCCCTATTGCACCGACGATCCCATCGTCTGCCGGCGGCTGGCCGATGTCGGCTGTGCCGCCGTCATGCCGCTGGGCGCCCCCATCGGCACGGGGCTTGGCATCCTCAACCCCTACAATATCGAGACGATCTGCCGGAACAGCATCGTGCCCGTGGTCCTGGACGCGGGCATCGGCACGGCCAGCGACGCGGCACTGGCCATGGAGCTGGGTTGCGATGCCGTACTGCTGAACACGGCCGTGTCGAAAAGCATCGACCCCGTGAAGATGGCTGCCGCCATGCGGGCCGGGGTGGAAGGCGGGCGGCTGGCACGCCTGGCCGGCCGTATCCCCAAGCGGCTGCGGGCGGAGGCATCCAGCCCGGAACTGGGGCTGATCGGCACCTGATGGGAACGAACCGGCGGGATACCGGATCCCGCTGGTCGAGGGCGCGGCCCGTGCCCCCCCTACCGCCATAAACCTGTGTCCACGGGACGGCGGGCATAGGCCCCCACCCCCGCAAACACGAAATCCCCGGCACGAAAGATCAAAAGCCGCCCGCGGACAATCCGGGGGCGGCGTTCAATCCCGTTACCGGGGCCGTACTGGCGCCTGTCCGATGGACAGGGAGGGGGGAGGGCTTAGTAGCCCTCGCGCTCCAGACGCTTGCGCAGCAGCTTGCGGGCGCGGCGGATGGCCTCGGCCTTCTCGCGGGCGCGCTTCTCGGACGGCTTCTCGTAATTGCGGCGCAGCTTCATTTCGCGGAAGATGCCCTCACGCTGCATCTTCTTCTTCAGCGCGCGCAGGGCCTGATCGACGTTGTTATCACGAACCAGAACTTGCACGGGACATCCACTCCAATGGTGCGCTGACCGGGCGAACCGGCGCCACGCGATAAGGGTTGAGAACAAAGAAACGGCAACGCGAGACCCTTGCAGGTCGCGCCATCGCCCGATCCAGTCGCCGGGGTTATACACAGGTGCGGGGGGCTTGTGAAGGCCCGCATCATCATCAACCGCCAATTCATGCGGAATGGCGGGCATGCGGGCCGCTATGGACGGGTTTTCCTTGCCTTGCATCGCCGGGGCCGGGGTCGCAGAATGCCGTACCACCCCGAATCGTCCCTTCACATCCGCGCAGGAGGTGCCCGTCATGGCCGTTCTTCCCATCGTCCGCATGGGCAATCCCGTGCTGCGCCGGGTTGCCGACCCGCTACCTGTCCCGGCGGCGGGCGGTTTCGGGGATGATATCCGGCAGTTGGCGGATGATATGGTGGAGACGATGTTAGACGCGCCGGGCATCGGGCTGGCCGCACCGCAGGTCGATGTCGCCCGCCGCATCATCGTTTTCCGCGTGCCGCCGGAACGGGCCACCGATACGGCCGGCGACCGGCCCATGGGGCCGCAAGTCCTGGTCAATCCGGTCTTCGTTCCCCTATCGGCGGAGCGGGTACCGGGCTGGGAAGGGTGCCTGTCCATTCCGGGCCTGCGCGGCGTCGTGCCGCGCTATCGGCATATCCGCTACCGGGGCTATGATCTGGACGGCAATCTGGTGGAACGCGAGGCCGCGGGCACCCATGCCCGGGTGATCCAGCATGAGCTGGACCATCTGGACGCCGTCCTCTATCTGGACCGCATGGAATCCCTGGCCACGCTGACCTATATGGAAGAACAGAGGTTCTTCGGGCCGGACGTGCTGGCGGCGGCACGCTGACAGCCCATGGAACCGGCCGCTCTATTGAGGAACGATGCCATGACCGATGCCTGCGAAACATCCCTGCCGGACCCGGCCGCCGATACCGCCACGGCCGGAATGACGGATGCCGTCACAGCCGGCACGGCTGGCGCCGAGGGCAGCGGCGGGCCGGCGCCCGGGGAAAGCGATGCCTTCGCCGATGCCCAGGCGGCCCTGGCCGCGCGGCGGGATGGCATCCTGCTGGCCATGCTGCCCGACGTGGCCTTCGACGGCTGGAACCGCACCGTCATGCGCCGCGGCGCGGAAAGCGCCGGTTTCCACCCGCAGGAGGCCGACGCCGCCTTTCCCGGCGGCCCCGTCGAGGCGGCCTGCTGGCTGAGCGACTGGGCCGACCGGCAGATGCATGCTGCCCTGGCCCGCACCGACCTGACGGCCCTGAAGCTGCGCGAACGGGTGGCCCTGGCCGTGCGCAGCCGGCTGGAGGCGCTGGCCCCCTATCGGGAGGCCGTGCGCCGGTCCAGCAGCCTGCTGGCCATGCCGCTGAACGCGGCGCGCGGGCCACAGCTTCTGTACGCCACGGTCGATGCCGTCTGGCGTGGCATCGGGGATGCATCGACCGACTATAATTTCTATACCAAGCGCCTGTTGCTGTCCGGCGTCGTGGCGGCCACCACCCTTTACTGGCTGGACGACCAGTCGGAAGGGATGGCCGACACCTGGTCCTTCCTGGATCGCCGCATCAGCGATGTCCTGGCCTTGGGCAAGGGCATCGGCCGCATGACGGGCGGGGCGGACAGGGCGGCCACGATCCTTCAGCATGTCCCCTCGCGGGCCCGTTTCATGCGCCGCCTGCGCGAGGCGGCGGCCGGGGCCGGCTGACGACGGGGCCAATTGACGGAACCGGGATCAGGCGGCCGCGACGATGGGCCGGGCCGCTTCGATCTGGCTGTTCAGCAGATCGCGCATGGCGCGCCCGTGGTCGGTCAACTGGACCACACGCAGGCGCGCATCCTGGGTCCAGGGCCGGCGTTCGACCAGCGGACCCGGTGCGCCCTCCCCATTGTCCCAATCGCGTGACAATTCATCGATGGCGCGGCTGATGGCGCACGGCGCCTCCCCCATGAGATAGGCCAGTTCGGCCTGGCTGATGCCCTCATTTTCGCAAATGGTCAGCAAGGTGGTGGCCGTGCGCAGCGACATGCGCGGATTGATCTTCATCAGGGCCTGGGCGATCGACAGCGCCGTGCTGGGATAGCGTTGCATGATGCTTCTCCCTCCCCGGCGTCAGGCAACACTGGCATAGGGCCGCAGGCGGCCCGTGCGCGTGGCCGGCGGCTGCGGTGCCGAACTGCCGTTGGCGGCCGTCCTGGTGCGCAGCTCACGCAGATCCAGGCGGCTGTCGGGATAATGGCGCTGAACCTCTTCCAGCAATTGCATCAGGCGCTTCTGGTGTTCCCCGGCTTCCATGAAGCTGGTGGTCTGGAGTTCGATGGTGATGCATGCCTTGAGGCGGAGTTTTCCGTCCTTCATTTCCTGCTCCTGTTCAAGGCCCCCTTCACCGGCCGACATGGCCGGAACAGCAGGGTGCCCGCAGAGGCCGCAACCATTGCAGCGACGCATCGATCAGGCCATGACGGAAAGCTGATCATTGCATGATCGAACGCCGATCATTTCCGAATGGAAATCAGAGCACCACTCTAATTAATTGATATTTAATAGAAAACTCACATCCCTCAGGAAACCCGTGCCGCCGCCCCGTCAGTCCGCATCATCCGGCGTGATCAGGGCGAGGCCGGCTTCCTGGTCGATGATGCTGGCCATCAGAACGGACCCTTTTGCGCAATCAGCGGAAATCTGGCCCTGCAATTCCGTCCGGTTCAGGATGCCCAGCCGCCGCTCCCAGCCCGTCAGCCGATCGATGGCGATGACCTCGGCACTGAACCGGGTGACGCGGGCGGCATAGATCGTATCGGGGCAGACGGCGAGATTGCGGCGACGGAGCGTGAAGGGCAGGTCCAGCGTCCCGGCATCCGACCCATCCAGCATCCGCCAGTTCAACCGGGTGGTGCCGGTATCCCCCGTCAGCAGCATGGTCCGGTCCTGTGACAGGTCGATGAAGTCGTGACGCATATCCGTCTTCCGGGACAGGCCGCGATCGGGTTCCAGGGACCAGACGGCCCACCCCTCGGTGTCCAGCACGGGCAGGCCGATGCTGCCATCCGGCAGCCAGACGGGGGTGCCCTTCTGGCGGCCATCCTGGGTCAGGCGCGTCGTCTGTCCGCTTGCCGGTTCCACCTGGTAAAGGTCGTGCGACGGGCCGTCTTCCGCCACAAACAGCAACCTGGCGCCATCCGGCGACCAGCGCAGACCGGTCAGGATGGCCGCCCGCAGATCCGTCAGGGGACGGGGCTCCCCGTCCTCCACCGCCAGCCAGACCTGCGGCGGCCCCAGCCGGTCACTGACAAAGGCCATGGCCTTGCCATCCGGGGAAAGCTGGGGCTCGTACTCGTTGGCGGTGGAGCCCAGCAGTACATGCTGGTTGCCCGACGAACCGAATTCCACGATGTCGGAATGGCCGCGATAGGTTTCGACCAGCATGGTTCCGCGGGCCCGGTCCACCGATATCAGGCCCAGCCGGCCGATGGACGGCATGATCTGCTGCCAGCGTCCCGTGCTGATATCCACATGCCACAATCCACGCCGCCGCCGGGAAGCGTTTGTCAGGTAAAATCCCTGGCCATCGGCCGCCCAGCCGAAATGCGAAATGCCAGGGTCGAGCGGCAGTCGCCGCAGCGCGCGCCCCGTCCGGGCGTCGCTAACCATCAGCGCCGCCTGGCCGCCCGACAGGGCCCGGACGAAGGCGAGCCGGCCGCCATCGGGCGAATAGGCCGGCATCCAATCATCCGCGCCTGCGTCTGCCGGAACCGGCACGGGCGACGGCGTGCCGCCATCCAGGGGTATGGAGATCAGGCGTGACCGGCCCGGATCCCCTTCCGTCAGCGCCGTCAGCACCAGTGCCTTGCCATCGGGCCGCCATGCCAGATGCGGCATGTGATCGCCCAGACAGGGGGATACCAGCCTTTCCTTTCCCGCCGGGACACTGATGACGTAAAGCCGGCAGTTCCAGTCGGGACCGACGCGCACAAAGGCCAGCCGGTCGCCGCGCGGCGACCAGACGGGATAACGGTCGCTGTCCTCCGTCTGGGTCAGGATGGTGGCCCGCCCGCCCGGGGCCGCACTGCGCAGCATGAGATCCATGTCGCCGAAGGAATTGCGGTGGGCATAGGCCGCCATCTTTCCATCCGGTGAAAGGGCGGGATAGAGGTTCAATCCCGGTTCCAGCGTCAGGGCATGGATGTCGAAGGCGGGCAATGTCGCAAAGCCACCCTCCTTGCGATGATAGAGCAGCCCCAGCACCGCCAGCGCCACGAGCAGCAACAGCGCCACCAACAGCAGCAGGCGGGTCGCCAAACCCCGCGGCGCAAGGGTCGCGGCTTCCTCTTGCCCGGTCACGGGCCGGGCTGGCGGCACGGCGGCGGGCGGGGACGCGGGCGTCACCTCCGCCCCCCGCGCATCCTCCCCCGGCTCTGCGGAAATGGCCGGCCCGGAGGCAGATGGCATCACATCGATAACGAGGCTGTAGCCGATCTTCGGTATCGTCTCCACCCGCACGCACGCCGCCCCCACTTCCCGCAGGGCGCGGCGCAATTGGAAGATGGAGCGGTTCAGGCTGTCTTCGGCCACGAAGACACCGCCCCAGCATTGTTCCAGCAGTTCATCGCGCGTGACGGAACGCCCCTGGTGGCGGGCAAGCAAAAGCAGCACCTGCATCACACGGGGCTGCAGGCGGCACTGACGGGCGGCAATGGCGATACGGTTCAATGACGGAGAAATCGTGACATCGCCGATGGTCACGTCCTGGCCGCGGCCAGGTTCCGTGTCCGGCCGATTCATTTCCATTTCCCCTGCAACATGCGCTGCCCGTCGTCATATCCTTCGCCCGCCGGCCCTTCACGGCCGGTCGAAACGCCAAATCTACCTGAAATGATGACCGTGCAGCCAGCGATTTGCAGAACGCGGGGGTTGTATTTCCATCATTTCACGCCAAAAACCCTCGGAGACCTCCAATAAATCACTTAATAATTTTATTATAATGCCAACAATCTCCTTATAGGCGGGAGAAAGTCAGAGGAGCTGGCCCCGCCCGCTTCCTGCGCACGGCCTGGACCGCGTTGCGTGAGATTTTCGGGTCCTTATACCGCTCGTGCGGCGTCGCCAAGCCAACCAATGTTGGCGCCGGCGATCGATGGCGGTGATCAGAACCAATTGGTTCTGATCACCGCAAAATAGTATTAGCTGTCCGCCAACGCCCTTTGCACTTACAGCTCACTTGACAAGGCTGTTAGCGTCGCCAACGTGGCGACGCTAAACCCTTGATAAATTGGTGGGCCCGGAGGGACTTGAACCCCCAACCAGACCGTTATGAGCGGCCGGCTCTAACCATTGAGCTACAGGCCCGCAGAAGGCGGAGCCGCACAATGCCCCAAAGGGCTGCTTCCTGGCAATACGGGATTTATGGGCTGGCTTTTCCCTTACGGGCGGCGGGGGCTCCCGCAATGTCAGACCATGGCCGGGTCGCCATTGCGGTTGGCGACGGGGGGCGGAGCGGGGAAGATGGAGATGATGGCATAGCCCTGTTCGGCACCGTACCGCTTCTCGACCTTGGCGCGCGCCGCATGCTCGTCGGGCGCCCACACCCGGAAGCGGCGATGACCCTGCCAGGTCGGGCCGTTGCGGGTGCTGGCACCGACGATGGGGGCCTCCACGGTGACATGCCAGCCGCTGTCGGCCGCCCCGCGCCGTTCATCCAGCACGAAGGTGCGGTTGGCGGGATGGGCCAGCCGTTCCAGTTCGCCATCCACCTGCCCGATTTCTTCCAGCAGCAGGTCGGCGGTGCGCTGCTGGTTGCGCACCTCCCGGCCCAGGGTCAGGCTTTCCCGGCCGGCCGTGCGCAGGCGTTCAACCTGCTGCTGCTTCTTGGTCACCAGGGTGCTGACACGGCGGCGGGTGTTGCGCACGCGGCGCATGGCCTGTTCCAGGGCAAGCGCAAAGGCCGTGGCGACGATCAGCACCACCAGCAGGATCGGCCCGGTCATCGTCCGTCAGCCCGCCGCCGCTTCGGCAGCGGCCGGCGGGGCCGAGGTGCTTTCCAGCGTGATGTTCAGCAGGCTGTAGCCCAGCGGCATGGGGAACAGCCGCTGGGCCTCGCGCTTGGCATCGCCCAGGTTGTCGGCCCAGATCTCCACCACCTGCGGGTTGGCCCATTCCATGTCGAGCATCGGGTGGCGCTTGCGGTCGGTCAGGGCCTGCTGCACCTGGCGGTTGACCATCCAGGCGCGGAACTTGGCCAGTGTCTGGCCTTCCGGGCCGATGATGCGCACGGGCGAGTTGGCTTCCCGCCTGGCATCCACCAGGGCCTTTTCCTGCAGAAAGCGGCGGCGGCGCAGGTCCGTCAGTTCGGCCTGCAACTGCGTCACCCGTGCCTTGCGGTCGCTGCGGCGCAGGTCGAACTTTGCCTCCAGCAGGGAACGGCGGGGCAATATCTCCTCGATCCGTTTCAGGTCGAGGCCGGACTGGAGCGAGCTTTCGACATAGCGCCCCATGAGATAGGTGAAGAGATAGGCGCCAAGGCCCATCACCATCCCCATCATGAAGGCCTGTGTCCAATCCATCGCGCCGCCACCCCGCTTACCTGATCCCCCGGCAATCCGGGCAGCCACCGGAATTGCAACCCTTGGGACCAAAACCTGTGACCGAACATTTGATAGCATTTAAGATAAACCTTTGCGGCCGATAAGGAAACCCGGCTTGAAGTACCACCTAAGCCCAGGCGGGCCGGTGATTTTCCGGGGTCGCCCTACCGCTTTTGGTGGTACACCCCGCCATCGGGGCAGGCATGAGCCCAGGGCACGCCAGCGGCCTGCCGGTCCCCTTGCGGGGGCGGCTGGTGCTGGCTAGGGTACGCGCCTTGTTTTGCAGCCGCTTTCCGGGTCGAGGTATCAGGTGTCCTATATCAGCACGCGCGGCCAGGCGCCCGCCCTGGCGTTCGACGATGTTCTGCTGGCCGGCCTTGCCCGGGATGGCGGCCTTTACGTCCCCGCCGCCTGGCCCCGGCTGACCCCCGATGACCTGCGGCGGTTCCGTGGCCTTTCCTATGCCGAGCTGGCGGTTGAGGTCATGCTGCCGTTCCTGGGTGGCACCATCGGCCGCGATGATTTCGCCCGGCTGGTCACCGATGCCTATGGCAGCTTCGCCCATCAGGCCGTGGTGCCGCTGGTCCAGCTTGATGCCCGCACCTGGATGATGGAGCTGTTCCACGGCCCCACGCTGGCCTTCAAGGATGTGGCGCTGCAACTGCTGGGCCGGCTGTTCGACCATGTGCTGGCCGCCAGGGACAGCCGTGTCACCATCGTGGGGGCCACCAGCGGCGACACGGGCTCCGCCGCGATCGAGGCCTGCCGCGACCGCGACCGCGTGGATATCGTCATCCTGCATCCCAGGGGCCGCACGTCGGAGGTGCAGCGCCGGCAGATGACCAGCGTGCTGTCATCCAACGTCCACAATGTCGCCCTGGAAGGCACGTTCGACGATTGCCAGGACGCCGTGAAGGCCATGTTCAACGACGCGGCCTATCGCGATGCGCTGAACCTGTCGGCCGTGAATTCCATCAACTGGGCCCGCATCATGGCCCAGATCGTCTATTATGTGGCGGCGGCCGTGGCCTTGGGCGCCCCCGACCGGGAGGTGGCCTTCGCCGTGCCGACCGGCAATTTCGGCAATGTCTATGCCGCCTATGCGGCGCGCCAGATGGGTGTGCCCGTGGCGAAGCTGATCGTCGGCACGAACGAGAACGATATCCTGGCCCGGTTCTTCGCGTCCGGCGAGATGAAGGCCGACGGCGTGGTGCCGACCCTGTCGCCCTCCATGGACATCCAGGTCTCTTCGAATTTCGAGCGGCTGCTGTTCGACCTGATGGACCGTGACGGTGCGGCGGTGGCCACCTGCATGGCCGGTTTCCGGGAAACGGGACGGTTCGAGGTCAGCCAGGGCCAGTTGGCACGGGTGCGCGACCTGTTCGCCGGCCATCGCTGCGATACGGCCGGCACGCTGGCGGTCATGCAGGATGCCTATGCGCGGTCGGGCTATCTGGTCGACCCGCACAGCGCGGTGGGCGTGGCCGCGGCGCATGCCGCCGGCCTGGACCCGTCGGTGCCCGTCATCGTCATGGGCACGGCACACCCGGCCAAGTTCCCCGACGCGGTGGAAAAGGCGACGGGCCTGCGCCCCCCCCTGCCCCGGCATCTGGCCGATCTTTATGATCGACCCGAACGCATGGATATCCTTGCCAACGATATCCAGATATTGAAGGAGTATGTGCGTGCCCGCTCCCGCGTGGCGCGTATCAACGCCTGAACGGAACAGAGAAGACTTTGTCGAGCACCAGCGCCTTCCCCGCCGCCCCCGGCACCCGTGTCACCACCCTTCCCAACGGGCTGCGCGTCGCCACCGACGCCATGCCCCATGTCGAGACCGTGACGGTCGGCGTCTGGATCGGCGTCGGCAGCCGGCATGAGCCGCTGGCCGCCAACGGCGTGGCGCATCTGGTGGAACATATGCTGTTCAAGGGCACGCCGACGCGCGACGCCTTCGCCATTTCGGCGGAGATCGAGAATGTCGGCGGCCATCTGAACGCCTATACCAGCCGCGAGCAGACCTGCTACTACGCCAAGGTCCTGAAGGAGGATCTGGGCCTGGCGCTGTCGATCCTGTCGGACATGGTGCAGCATCCCCTGTTCGACGAGGGCGAACTGGAAAAGGAGCGCCAGGTCATCTTGCAGGAGATCGGCCAGGCGGAAGACACGCCCGACGACATCGTCTATGACCATTTCCTGGCCACGGCCTTTCCACGGCAGCGGCTGGGACGCCCCGTGCTGGGCACGGCCGACGTGGTGGAAAGCCTGCCCCGTGCCGCCATGGTCGATTACGTGGCCGGCCGCTACGTCCCCGCCAATATCGTCGTGGCCGCGGCCGGCAATCTCCGGCACGAGGATCTGGTGGAACAGGTGGCCCGCCTGTTCACCGACCTGCCCGATGGCAGCAGCCCCGTGGCGGAGACCGGCCTTTATCAGGGCGGGGAGTTCCGGGAGGAGCGGGACCTGGAGCAGGTGCATGTCCTGCTGGGCTTCGACGGCGTGTCGAACAACAGCGCCGACCTGCACACCGTCATGCTGCTGTCCACCCTGCTGGGCGGGGGCATGTCGTCCCGGCTGTTTCAGGAAGTGCGGGAGAAGCGCGGGCTGGTCTATTCCGTCCACAGCTTCAACTGGTCGATGAGCGACAGCGGCGTCTTCGGCATCTATGCCGGCACCGGCCCCGACCGCACGGCCGAACTGGTGCCCGTCATCTGCGACGAGGTGCGCAGGCTGGCCCGCACCCTGACGGCCGAGGAACTGGCCCGCGCCCGGGCACAGTTGAAGGCCAGCCAGTTGATGGGCCTGGAAAGCACGACGAACCGGGCCGAACAGCTTGGCTCCCAGCTTCTGGTCTATGGCCGGGCCATCCCGCCGGCCGAAACGGTGGCCCGGCTGGAAGCCGTCGACCTGGACGCCGTGGCGGCCTGCGCCGACCGCATCTTCGCCAGCAAGCCGACCCTGGCGGCCCTGGGGCCGCTGGAAGGGCTGGAAAGCCTGGAGCAGGTGACGGGCCGGCTGGCAGCCTGATATCCATCGGGGCCGGGGCTGGAACAACGGGACAAGAGGGGGAGGGGCAGCACAGAATGATCCGCTTGATCCCCGACGGGCTGTTGAGCCCCCCGCCCCTGCGCGTCGACGGCGCATCCGTCTTCATCCGCCCCGGCCAGCCGCGCGACTGGAAGCAATGGGCCGACCTGCGCGAAGCCAGCCGCGAATTCCTGGTCCCGTGGGAGCCGACCTGGCCCCCCGACGCCCTGACCAGAGAGGCGTTCGCCCGCCGTCTGCGCCGTCAGGCCGGGGAATGGCGGGAAGACGAGGCCTATAGTTTCCTGACCTTTGAGCAGGGCAGCGAGCAGGTGGTGGGCGGCATCGGCCTGACCAATGTCCGGCGCGGCGTCGCCCAGATGGCCAGCATGGGCTATTGGGTGGGGCGTCCCTTCGCCCGGCGTGGTTTCACGTCGGAAGCGGTGCGCCTGCTGCTGTCCTTCGCCTTCGGCCAGTTGGGTCTGCACCGGGTGGAGGCCGCCTGCCTGCCCACCAACCAGCCCAGCAGCGGCGTGCTGGAAAAGGTGGGCTTCACGCGCGAGGGCTATGCCCGCGCCTATCTGCGCATCAATGACAAATGGGCCGACCATGTGCTGTATGCCATCCTGCGGGATGACTGGGCGGCCGGGCGCGGGCAATAGGGCGTCATATACCCAAATACCCAGAGAATCCCCGAAATCTCTTGTTTAAACCTCTGAAAATAAAGGAAAACATGAGGTCGCTACCGGAATTTTCTGAGGGGAGCGGTATACCAAGTCCCGGTGATCGCAACCGATCACCGGGATCAGGCATCAGACAAAGCAGGCGCCCGCATCATACCGTTCATACCGTCAGCATGAATAGATTGACCTTGGGTCAATCATTTTGACCGCCAGCATCAGTCGCGGTACTTGCGCCCCGCCTTCGCATGGTCCTTCGCCCGGAAGGTGACGGCCGTGAATTCCGGCGGCTTGCGGGCGACCCAGGCGATGAAGGAGGCGATGTCGGGATGGGCCCGCAGCGCTTCCAGCGTGGTGTAGCCGCGGGCCAGTTCCTTTTCCGACAGTTCGGCATGGATCTTCCGGTGACAGACACGGTGCAGGGGCACCGTCTCCCGGCCGCCCTGGCTGCGCGGAACGAGATGATGTTCCTCCACGCTGGGCCCCGCGACCATCGGCCGGCCACACAGGCCGCAGGCACCCAGCATCCTGCCGGCCGCAGGGCGGGCCGGCAGGCAGGCATCAGGCGGCAGGGGCTTCAGCCGGTCCATCGATATCCCTGGCAATGGGTCACCCCGGCGATGCCGGATGATGGCCATTGGCCGTCATCCGGCATCGCACGGCATCAGATGCGCTCACCATTGCGCACACGGGCCAGACGGTCATTGACGGCGTGCCAGTTCACCAGGTTCCACCAGGCCGTCAGATAGTCGGCGCGGCGGTTCTGGTATTTCAGATAATAGGCATGTTCCCAGACGTCATTGCCCATTACCACGCCCTGGCCTTGCATCAGGGGCGTGTCCTGGTTGGGCTGCGCCTTGATGGCCAGCTTGCCGTCGGCCCCCACCGTCACGAACACCCAGCCGGACCCGAACTGTTTGGCGCCGGCATCGTTGAAGGCCTTCTTGAAGGCGTCGAAGCCGCCAAAACTGTCATCAATGGCTGTGGCGATATCGCCCTCGGGCGCACCACCGGCATTGGGCGCCATGATCGACCAGAACATGGCGTGGTTGGCATGGCCGCCGCCATTATTGCGCACGGCATTGCGAATGGCTTCGGGCAGGCGGGGCAATTCGGCCAACAGTTCGGCCAGGGTCAGGCGCTGCAACTGCCCATGGTCGGCCAGGGCATTGTTCAGGTTGGTGACATAGGCCTGATGATGCTTGCCATGGTGCAATTCCATGGTCTGCGCATCGATATGCGGTTCCAGCGCCGCGGTGGCATAGGGCAGGGATGGCAAGGTATAGGGCGCCTGCGTCGTCGCCTGGGCGGCCGCCGGGCGCAGATGGAACCCGCCCGCAGCGGCAATGGCGGCCCCGGCAGCGCCGGCCGCCAGGAAAAGCCGGCGGTCCAGTGCGTGGGCCTGGGCCTGCGTGGCGCCCTTGCGGACATTTGCATGCATGGTCATTTGTGCATTTCCTTTCAATCCAGCTTCTTGCCGATGGCGCCGGGGGAATGCCATCGCCTATAAAACGTCAACAGCCAGCCACTGCCATCGGTTCATATTGTCATTCCCATGTCCCGTGTCATCCTTCTGAACAAACCTTTCGATGTGCTGTGCCAGTTCACGGACGAAGGTACGGGCGCCCGTACCCTGGCCGAATGCGTGGACGTGCCCGGCGTCTATCCGGCCGGGCGGCTGGACCGCGACAGCGAGGGGCTGGTGGTTCTGACCGATGATGGCGGCCTGATCGCCCGCATCAGCCAGCCGCGGCACAAATGGCCCAAGACCTATTGCGTGCAGGTGGAAGGCGAACCGACGGCGCAAGTCCTGGACGCGCTGCGCCACGGCATCACGCTGAAGGACGGCCCGACCCTACCGGCCACCGTGCGGCCCATCGCCGAGCCTTCGTGGCTGTGGCCCCGCACGCCGCCGGTCCGCTTCCGGAAATCCATACCGACAAGCTGGCTGGAGATCGTGCTGCGCGAAGGCCGCAACCGCCAGGTGCGCCGCATGACGGCAGCCGTCGGGTTCCCCACGCTGCGCCTTGTCCGCCATGCCGTGGGGGACTGGACCCTGGATGGTCTGGCCCCCGGGCAATGGCGTGAAACCGTGTTTCCCAAAGGGCGCTGACAGGCTTTCACACGCCGCTTTATCCCTGTATGCTGATCTGGAGATTTCCCTTCGATCCCCATGAACATCAGCACCGGTCAGTGAATGTGAAGCAGAACCCCGTTGTTTCCAATTCGGCAACACCCCTTTATCAAAAAGTGAAGGAGCATGTGGCATCCCTGATCGGCAGCGGCGCTCTGTCCCCCGGCGACCGTGTGCCGTCCGAACATGAACTGGTGGCGCGGTTCCAGGTATCCAGGATGACGGCCAATCGCGCACTGCGGGAACTGACGGCCGAGGGCTGGGTGATCCGTGTGCCGGGCCTTGGCAGCTTCGTCGCTCCGGCCCGGCAAACGGCGACCATGCTGGAAATCCCCGACATGGTCGAAACGGCGCTGGGCCGCGGAGCCCGGCACCGGGTGGAGACCATCACCAGCGCGACGAAGCCGGCTTCGTCCGCCATCGCCCTGGCATTTGGCATGCGGGCGGGCATCAGCCTGTTCCACGGCCGCTGGCGGCACTTGGCCGACCGGCTTCCCCTGCAGGTGGAGGACCGCTGGACATTGCCGCATCTGGCCCCGGACCGGCCGGCCCCCGGCACGCCGGAACCCGTGGCCCCTTATGAGCAGATGGATCACAGCCTGCGCGCCGCCCTGCCCCCGCCCGACATTGCCGGCCTGCTGGCCCTGCCACCGCAAAGCCCCTGCCTGCATCTGACCCGCCGGACCCGGCTGGGCGGCCAGGTGTCCACGGTGGCGGAATTCTGGATGCCCGGCGACCAGATCATCCTGACAGGCATTTCCCGCCCGAAGGCATGATGACACGCTGCATTGCCGGTTCCGTCCCCCGCCCCCCGGCGACCATCGCCGGCCGGTGGGCCGGACCGCTTGCGCAACCTGCCGCCTTGCCCCATATCCAGGATCGGCTTCAGGCCAGACTAGATGACGACAAGCAAAATGGTGAGAGAGATGAGCGAGGAACGGCTCAGTTTCCAGGCCGAGGTCAGCCGCCTGCTGGATATCGTGGCGCACAGCCTCTACTCGGAGAAGGAAGTCTTCCTGCGGGAACTGATCTCCAACGCATCGGATGCCTGCGACCGGCTGCGCTATGCCGCGCTGACCGACGGTTCGCTGCTGGGCGATGATCCGGATTTCAAGATCCGCCTGGTCGCCGACAAGGAAGCCGGGACGCTGACCTTGAGCGACAACGGCATCGGCATGAGCCGCGACGATCTGGTGGAGAATCTGGGGACCATCGCGCGGTCGGGGACCTCGGCCTTCGTGAAGAACCTGTCGGGCGATGCCAAGAAGGATGTCAGCCTGATCGGCCAGTTCGGCGTCGGCTTCTATTCCGCCTTCATGGTCGCGGAAAAGGTCGAGGTGTTCAGCCGCAAGGCCGGGGAGGCCCAGGGCTGGCGCTGGGTCAGCGACGGCCAGGGCAGCTTCACGGTGGCGGAGGCGCAGGAGGCGCCGGCCCGCGGCACCCGCATCGTCATGCACATGCGCGAGGCGGAAAAGGAGTTCCTGGAGGAACACCGGCTGCGCCAGGTCATCAAGACCTATTCCGACCATATCGCCGTGCCCATCCTGCTGGGCGCCGATGCCACCGACAGCGTGAATGCGGCCAACGCGCTGTGGACGCGGCCGCGGTCGGAGATCACGGCGGAGCAGTACAAGGAATTCTACCACCATGTCGGCCACGGCTTCGACGAGCCCTGGCTGACCCTGCACTGGCGGGCCGAGGGCGTCATCGAATATACGGGCCTGCTGTTCGTGCCGCAGCAGCGGCCGTTCGACCTGTTCGATCCGCGCCGTGCCCATCATGTGAAGCTTTATGTGCGCCGTATCTTCATCACGGATGAGGCGGAAGGGCTGGTCCCGCCCTATCTGCGCTTCCTGAAGGGTGTGGTCGACAGCGAAGACCTGCCGCTGAATGTCAGCCGGGAGATGCTGCAGAACAACCCGGTGCTGGCCAAGCTGAAGGCCGGGATCGTGAAGCGCGTGCTGGGCGACCTGAACAAGAAGGCCGCCGATCCCGAGCAGGCGGCCGATTACGCCCGTTTCTGGGACGCTTTCGGCGCCGTGCTGAAAGAGGGGCTTTACGAGGATTACGCCCATCGCGACGATCTGCTGAAGCTTCTGCGCTTCCGCACCACGGAGAGCAAGGGCGAGCTGGTCAGCCTCGCCACCTACATTTCCCGCATGAAGGAAGGCCAGGACGCCATCTATTACATCACGGGCGATGAGAAATCGGCCGTGGAGAAAAGCCCGCAGGTGGAGGGCTTCCGCGCCAGGGGCGTGGAGGTGCTGCTGCTGACCGACCCGGTGGACGAGTTCTGGGTGGGGTCGGTGCGCGAGACGGACGGCAAGCCCTTCAAGTCCGTGACGCGCGGCGGGGCCGACCTGTCCAAGATCAAGGGCGAGGATAAGCCGGAAGAAGAGAAGAAGGACAAGGCATCCGATGGCGACCTGTCCTCCCTGACCGCCCTGCTGAAGCTGACCCTGGGCGAGGAGGTGAAGGATGTCCGCCGGTCGGAACGGTTGACCGACAGCGCCGTCTGCCTTGTCGCCGATGATGGCGACATGGATATTCACCTTCAGCGCCTGCTGAAACAGCATGGGCAGTTGGGCGCCGATGACGCCACCAGGCGCGTGCTGGAGGTCAATCCCGGCCACCCGCTGATCCGCCGGCTGGCGGAAAAGGCCGGGCAGGAAGGGGCAGCGGAAGCGCTGGAGGATGCAGCCTGGCTGCTGCTGGACCAGGCCCGGATCCTGGAGGGCGAGCCCCTGCCCGACCCGCTTGCCTTCAGCCGCCGCATGGCCGCCTTCGTGGAACGGGGGCTCTGACGCTCATACCAAGTTGCGGTGAGTTGAACTCATCGCAACTTGGTCCGGCGGCGACTGCCACAGCACCGCTCGTGCGGCGTCGCCCGCGCCAACGAATGTTGGCGCCGGCAATTGAGGGCGGTGACCAGAACCAATAGGTTCTGGTCACCGCAAAATAGTATAAGCAGATTTTCCGAACGCCGCCCACAGATGGGCGGGCTCGGAAAATCTGCAAACCATGGAGTTGGCAGGTTCCTCCAGGCTGGGCCATGTATGGCCCGATCTGGAGTAACCTGCTTAGCGACCGCCGGCGGTCACCCTGCCCGTGGAAACCGCCGGCCGTTCCTTCCCCATCCTTCCCGTCAGGGGCCTGCCAGCGTGGCTTCCTGCTGGCGGGCCCAAAGGGCGGCATAGGCGCCGCCCCGGGCCAGAAGGACTGCGTGGCTGCCGCGTTCCACGATACGGCCGGCATCCATCACGATGATCTCGTCGGCATCCACGACCGTGGACAGGCGGTGGGCGATGACCAGGGTGGTGCGCCCCCGCGCTGCATCGCGCAGGGCCGCCTGGATTTCCCGTTCCGTATGGGTGTCCAGCGCGGATGTCGCCTCGTCCAGGATCAGGATGGGCGGGTTCTTCAGCAAGGTGCGGGCGATGGCCACGCGCTGCTTTTCCCCGCCCGACAGTTTCAGGCCGCGCTCGCCCACCATCGTATCCCAGCCGTCGGGCAGGCCGCGGATGAAGGTGGCGATCTGCGCCGCCTCCGCCACCCGGTCCAGTTCGGCCTGATCGGCGCCGGGCCAGCCATAGGCGATGTTGTAGCGGATCGTGTCATTGAACAGCACGGTGTCCTGGGGGACGATGCCGATGGCCGCGCGCAGGCTTTCCTGCGTCACGGCCCGCACATCCTGCCCGTCGATCAGGATGCGCCCCTGCGTCGTGTCATAGAACCGGTAGAGCAGGCGCGACAGCGTGGATTTTCCGGCCCCCGTCGGTCCCACCACGGCCACGGTATGGCCCGCCGGCACCGTGAAATCCAGCCCCTGCAGGATCGGCCGGCGGGGATCATAGGCAAAGCGCACGCCGTCGAACCGGACCTCGCCGCCCGCACAGACCAGGGGCCTGGCATCCGGCGCGTCCTGCACCTCCTGGTTGACGGACAGAAGCTCGAACATCCGCTCCATCTCGTTCAGCGCCTCCTTGACGCCGCGATAGACGAAGCCGAACACGTTCAGCGGCTGGTAGAGCTGCAGGAGATAGGTGTTCACCAGAACGAAATCACCGATGGTCAGTTGGCCGCTCACAATGCCCTCGGCCGCCATCCACATCACGGTCACCACGCCCACCGCGATGATCACCCCCTGGCCGACATTCAGCAGCGACAGCGAGGACTGGGTGCGCACGGCCGCATTCTCATAGACGCGCAGCGCCGTGTCGTACCGCTCGGCCTCGAACCGCTCATTGCCGAAATATTTCACCGTTTCATAGTTCAGCAGCGTGTCGATGGCCTTGGCGCTGGCGCGGCTGTCGGCATCCAGCATGTCGCGGCGGATGCGGGTGCGCCAGTTGGTGACGGCGATCGTGTACCAGATATAGCCGGCCACCGTGACGAAGGTCACGGCGGCGAAGCGGAAATCGAACAATTTCCACAGGATGCCCGTGACCAGCAGGATTTCCAGCAGGGTGGGCAGCACGTTGAACAGCGCCGTGCCCAGCAGGCTGTCGATGGCCTTTGTCCCGCGCTCCACGATGCGCGACAACCCGCCGGTCTGGCGTTCCAGGTGGAAGCGCAGCGACAGCGCATGCAGGTGCCGGAACACGTTCAGCGCGGCGTGGCGCATGGCCCGCTGGCTGACCCGTTCAAACACCGCATCACGCAGTTCCCCGAAGGCCAGCGACAGGACACGCGCCAGGCCATAGGCCAGGATGAAGCCGACGGGCAGCACGATATAGGGATTGGTGGCCAGGTCCCCCGTGGCCGTCAGCGCGTCGACCGCCCCCTTGTACCAGATGGGGATGCTGACATTGGCGGCCTTGGCCGCGGCCAGGAACAACAGCGCCGTGACGACGCGGATCTTGATGCCCGCCTGTCCGGCGGGCCAGAGATAGGGCAGCAACTGCCGGATCACCTGCCCGTCGGACAGGCGCTGGCGGGCGGGCTGGGCCGGGTCTTGGGTGCCGGAGGGACGGTCGTGGCGGCGCATGCGGATCGGGGGCAATCTTCGGTGGCGGGGCCGACAGGATATGGCCGCCCCACCCGCCAAGGACAGGGCGGCCCGTCACATGGCTGCCATCCGGGCACGGACCTGCGCGGGACCGTCAGTTCACCCGCTCGCGGTCGTCGGGGTCGCGGGCCAGCACCTCGCGCTTGCCCGCATGGTTGGCCTTGCTGACCACCCCTTCCTTCTCCATCCGCTCGATCAGGCGGGCGGCGGAATTGTAGCCGATGCGCAGATGGCGCTGGATGAAGCTGGTGGACGCCTTGCCTTCCCGCGTCACCACGGCCACGGCCTGGTCATACAGGTCGTCGCCGGAGGAATCACCGCGCCCGCCGCCACTGCCGCCTTCATCGCCCGCGGCGGCGGGGTCGAACTCCTCATCCTCCTCCGTCACGGCATCGACATAGGCCGGCTCGCCCTGCGCCTTCAGGAACTTCACGATCTGCTCCACCTCCTCATCCCGCACGAAGGGGCCATGGACGCGGGTGATGCGGCCGCCACCGGCCATGTGGAGCATGTCGCCCTGGCCCAGCAGGTTTTCCGCCCCCTGTTCGCCCAGGATGGTGCGGCTGTCGATCTTGCTGGTGACCTGGAAGCTGATGCGGGTGGGGAAGTTGGCCTTGATCGTGCCCGTGATCACATCGACCGAGGGCCGCTGGGTGGCCATGATCAGATGGATGCCGGCGGCACGCGCCATCTGGGCCAGCCGCTGGATGGCCGCCTCGATATCCTTGCCGGCGACCAGCATCAGGTCGGCCATCTCGTCGACGATGACGACGATATAGGGCAGTTCCGTCAATTCGATGGGCTGCTCCTCGTAGATCGGCTTGCCCGTATCGGGATCGAAGCCGGTCTGGACGCGCCGCGTCAGCACCTCCGAATTCTGTCGCGCCTCGCGCAGGCGGGCGTTGTAGCCGTCGATATTGCGCACGCCCAGCTTGGACATGTTGCGATACCGGTCCTCCATCTCCCGCACGGCCCATTTCAGGGCCACGACGGCCTTTTTCGGGTCGGTCACGACGGGGGCCAGAAGATGCGGAATGCCTTCATAGACGGACAGTTCCAGCATCTTCGGATCGACCATGATGAAGCGGCACTTGTCCGGCGGCAGCCGGTACAGCAGCGACAGGATCATGGTGTTGATGGCCACCGACTTGCCCGAACCCGTGGTGCCGGCCACCAGCAGGTGCGGCATGCGGGCCAGATCGGCGATGACGGGACCGCCGCCGATATCCTTGCCCAGCACCAGGGCCAGCTTCTGCTGGCTCTTCTCATAGGCGTCGGCCATCAGCAGTTCGCGCATGAACACGGTCTCGCGCTTCTGGTTCGGCATCTCGATGCCGATGACATTGCGGCCGGGCACCACGGCCACGCGCACCGACATCGCGCTCATCGACCGGGCGATATCGTCGGCCAGGCCGATGACGCGGGAGGATTTCAGCCCCGGTGCCGGTTCAAGCTCGTAAAGGGTGACGACGGGGCCGGGGCTGACCTTCACGATCTGGCCGCGCACACCGAAATCCTCCAGCACGCGCTCCAGCATCTCCGCATTGGCCTGCAGGGCCGCCGCGTCCATGGCCGGACCGGCGCCGTGAGGGGGGAGCTGCAGGATGTCGACGGGGGGCAATTCATAGTCGCCGCGCGCCTCCGGTTCCAGCAACAGGGCGGCCTGGCGAGACTTTTCCACCTTGCGCGCCACTTCGGGGATCGGCTTGGGCGCCGGGCCGACGACGGGGGCCGGCCGGCGCCTTTCCTCCGTGGGGGAAGTTTGCGGGGGCGGGGCGGCGGCCGGGCCGTCACCCGCCGGCGCGGCAGATGGCATGGCGGGGTCGTCCCCCAGGCTGGGTGCAACACGGCCGGCGGGCCCTTCCCCCACGGCCGGGGTGCGGCGGAACCGCGACAGCAGGCTTCCGGCCTTCGCCCGGATGGCCGCGGCACGGGCGGCGATGGAGGCACCGGCCACCGGCACTGCCGCCGGCACGGCGGGGGCGGTTTCCCCCGCGGGCGCCGACCAGCGGCCACCCCGGTGACCACCGGCGGGGTCGGCATGCGGTGCGGCAGCGGCAGCCGGCCCCGATGAACCACGCGCCGCCCGCAACCGGCCACGGGCCCAGGCCGCGAACGCCGACACCTGCCACAATTTCACATCCAGCGCCCACAGCCCCAGCAGCAGGGCCGGCAGCAGCAGGGCCAGGCCGACCAGCGGGCCCGATACGCTGCCCGTCAGCGCCTCGGCCAGCCGCAGCAGCGGCCCGACCAGCAGGGCACCGGCAAGCCCGCCCCAGGCCAGATTGCCGGCCGACAGACAGACCAGGGCCATCGCCATCAGCAGCACGGCGCCCAGCGCCAGCGGCACGCGCAGGGCGAAATTGCGGGCGGGATTGTGCCGGAACAGCCGCCCGCCCCAGCCCAGCAGGAAAAGCGGCAGCAGATAGGCGGCATAGCCCAGGCTCTGCAACAGCAGGTCGGCAACATAGGCGCCGGAATGGCCCATGGCATTATGGGTGGGTATCTCCTCCCCCGGCACGGCCGTGCTCCAGGAAGGGTCCCGGCTGTCATAGGTCAGGAAGGCCAGCAACAGCAGCAGGCCGGCGCCGGCCACCAGCAGCCCCGCGCCCTCCGTCAGGCGGCGCAGCAGAAAGGCCAGCGCCCCGTCGGGCAACAGCCGCGACCGGCGCGGCGCACCGGACACGTTCCCGCGCGGCGCGGCGCGGCCGGAAGACGGGGTGTGGGGGCTGGTGCGGCTGGACATGGGCTCTTTTCTCGCCGGACAAAAGGGCAATATCAGGACAGGATGCGGGCCAGCCGCTCGATCGACCGGGCCACATCCTGCGTATCGTGGACCAGGGCGACGCGGATATACCGGTCGCCGGGATTGTAGCCGTCGGCATGCGGCTGCGTCAGATAGGCGCCGGGCAGCACGCGGATGGCACCCTCGCGCCACAGCCGGCAGGCCGCCTCCTCCCCCGTGCCGCAGACATCGCCGACATCCAGCCACAGGAAGAACCCGGCATCGGGCCGGTAATAGCCCAGCCGTCCGTCCAGAACGGCTTCCGCCGCATCCACATTGGCGCGGTAGAGGTCGCGGTTGACGGCGACATGCGCATCATCGGCCCACAGGGCGGCGGCGGCATCCAGGACCGGCAGCGGCATGCCGGCCAGCGAATAGGCCCGCAGCCGCGTGAAGGCGGCGATCAGGCCGGGGTCACCGGCCATGAAACCGGAGCGCAGGCCCGCAGCACTGGACCGCTTGGACAGCGAATGGAAGACCAGCAGGTTGGACAGGGGCTGTTCCCCGCCCAGCGCCAGGGCCGCATCCATGCCGCCGGCCGGCGGCGCATCGTGCCACAGTTCGCCATAGCATTCATCGACCGCCAGGGTGAAACCGTGGCGGCGGGCCAGCAGCAGGGCGCGTTTCAGATAATCCAGGCTGGCCACGGCACCCTGCGGGTTGGCCGGGGTGCAGAGATAGAACAGCGCCGTGCGCGCCCAGACATCGGGCGGCACGCTGTCCAGATCGGGCAGGAACCCGGTCTGCGGCGTGCCATCCAGCAGCACCGGTTCCGCCCCCGCCATGACGGCGGCCCCCTGATAGACGGCGTAGAAGGGGTTGGGGATCAGCACCACGGGCCGCCCGCCGGCCTTGTGCGCCGGCACGACCAGTTGCGCCAGTTGATAAAGCGCCTCCCGCGTGCCGCAGACGGGCAGGATCATGCGGTCTGCATCGATGAAGCCGGGCGGCAGGTCGAAACGCCGGGCCAGCCAGCCGGCGACGGCGGTGCGAAAGCCGGGCGTGCCCGCCGTCGGCGGGTATTTGGCCCAGGCCGCCGGGGCCGCGGCCGCCAGCGTGCGGGTCAGCAGGGATGGCGGCTCGTTCTGCGGCTCCCCGATGGTCAGGATCGTGGGTTCCACATTGGACAGCGGCCGCACGCCGGCCAGCAGCGCATGCAGCCGCGGAAACGGATATTCGCACAGATCCGCCAGACGGTCGTTGCGGCAGGGCGCCTGGATCGCGGGAAGGGCGGCGTCAAGCATGGGGGGCCTTGGGGACATGGGGGCTGGCGTGGCAATCCGCGCCGCCCGGTCGGTCCCGTCCGGCGCCATGGCCGGAAGTGTAGCCGCCGCCCCCGCAGCGCACAAGCCGGCCGTCCGAAGGCCTGTGCCCGGCAGAATCAATTTGTTAACAACGGCTTGTGGATAAAATCTGAGAAAAGCGTTGAAAACTTCCGTAAGTGGTTGATCGGAATCGCGGATTTCATGTGAACGAATCAAGAAAACCCGTCCGCGGCCATGGCCGCGGACGGGTTTTCCAGAAGCGTGTCGAAAGGGTTGCGCCCTGTTACAGGGCGTCGCCGTTCTGTTCACCGGTGCGGATGCGCACGGTCTGCACAACATCCAGCACGAAAATCTTGCCATCGCCGATACGGCCGGTATTGGCGGCCTTCTGCACAGCGTCCACGACACTGTCCACCAGTTCATCGGTGACGGCCACCTCCACCTTCACCTTGGGCAGGAAACTGACGGAATATTCGGCACCGCGGTAGATCTCGGTCTGGCCCTTCTGGCGACCGAAACCCTTCACCTCCGAGACGGTCAGGCCCTGGATGCCAAGTCCCGTCAGGGCCTCGCGCACCTCGTCCAGCTTGAACGGCTTAATGATGGCCACGACGAGCTTCATTGCGCACTCCCTTCCTTTGCATGGAACGAACAGATACGACCTTAAGGATCCCGACGCCGGACCAAAGCGGGCACGGCGCTTCGCCACTTTATCTTACAAGAACCGTGCCGCGGACCTTTTCCAGGGACTTGGACGCGAAAAAGGGGGGGTACCCCCACGATTACGGCGCGCACATGGGCAATGTATGCCTATTTTTTGGGCTGTTGCTGCGACGCCGCGCCGTCTGGACAGACAGGGGCGCATGTCCCAAGCTGCAAACCGCCCATTTGATCCGCATTATCCGGGGAAAACGCATCATGTCCGTGCAGAACAGCGACCATCAGGCCGATGTCATCATCATCGGCGGCGGCCTGTCGGGGCTGACACTGGCCTGTGCGCTGGGAACGGCCGGGGTGGCGACCCTGGTCATCGACCGGGAACCGCTGGACGGAACCCTGCTGCCGGATTTCGACGGCCGGACCACGGCCATTGCCTACGGATCGGCCACAGTGCTGATGGGCGCGGGCATCTGGGACCATCTGGACAGCAATGTCGGGCCCATGCTGGACATCCGTGTCACCGACCAGTCCTCTCCCCTATTCCTGCATTATGACCATCAGGAAATCGGGGACCGGCCTTTCGGCTGGATCATCGAGAACCGGGTGCTGCGCCATGCGCTCCATCGCCGTCTGGCGGAACTGCCCGCCGTGACGCACCTGGCCCCGTCCGTCGTGACATCCCTGGTGCGTGATGCCGCCGGTGTGGTGGTCGGCCTGGAAGACGGGCGCACCATCACCGGCCGTCTGGTGGTGGGCGCCGATGGCAAGAAGAGCTTCTGCCGCGAGCATGCCGGTATCCGGCAGATCGCCTGGTCGTACAAGCAGCATGCCATCGTCTGCACCATCCGGCATGACGGGGCGCATGGCGGCGTGGCGGTGGAACAGTTCCTGCCGGCCGGGCCGTTCGCCATGCTGCCGCTGGCCGGCGGACATCATACCAGCATCGTCTGGACCGAGCGGTCCAGCCTGGTCGATTTCTATATGAACCTGCCGGAAGACCGTTTCCGGCAGGAGCTGCAGCTTCGTGTCGGCGACTGGCTGGGACGGGTGGAGCCGGTGGCCGGCCGCTGGTCCTATCCGCTGGGCCTGTCGCATGCCGAACGCTATATCGACACCCGTCTGGCCCTGGTCAGCGAAAGCGCCCATGGCATGCATCCCATTGCCGGCCAGGGGCTGAATGTCGGCATCCGCGATCTGGCCGCCCTGGCCGAGGTGGTGGTGGATGCCATCCGGGTCGGGCTGGACCCCGGTGCGGCCAATGTGCTGGAACGCTATCAGCGCTGGCGGCGGGCCGACACGGTCAGCCTGCTGGCCACCACCGACCTGCTGGTGCGGTTGTTCAGCAATGATGTGGCCCCCGTCGTGCATGCACGGCGCCTGGGCATGGCGGCCGTAAACGGCCTGCCCCCCCTGAAGCCCATGAAGAAGTTCTTCATGCGCCACGCCATGGGCGTCGTCGGCGAACTGCCCCGGCTGGTGCGGGGCGAGGCCCTCTGATCCGCCGCCGGTCTTCTTCTCCGGCCCCTGTCCCCTCGGCCATTGCGGCCTCGGGGTGTCTGCTGCGCGGGGGTGATGCAAGCGCGGGCATCGGGTGGTTGCCCGGTGGGCATCCGGCAGAAATGGCCGCCGATCCCGGCTAGTCCGAATCGGGGAGGCGACATCTGCATAATGACAGGGAACGGACGCTGGCCATCCGGACAGGATGGGGCGGCCTTCTTCCGCTTTCCCCACCAGGGGAGCAACCCGTCAGCCGGGTGCTCCGGAAATGGCGGATTCCAAAGCGGTAATCCCCACGATTCGACCTGTACTGGAAAATGCCGGGAAACATGAAGCCCCGATTCAGGGTATGGAACAGCAAGCGTTCGGATTTTCCAGCGATTTTTTTTGCTTTTGAGGCTTCTTTTCGCTCGCATTCACGTGCCGTTATAAGGATTATCCCCTCGACTTCGATGCTGGAAGCACGGGTCCGCTGCACGAAACGCATTCGTCTCGACGAATCTTGCGATTGACTGTGGCGGGCTGGTCACTTCCAGGCAACATCCGCCGGGCCTTCGGGCCGGGCATCCAGACAGGCTGGTCCTGCCAGATAGGCTGGTCCTGAGGGAACGCGAGGATGGAGGGGCGTCGGTGCTGAGGCGTTTTGCGATTTTTGCCATCGGATTGGCCGCCATCGGCGGCGTCACCGTCGCGACGCTTCGTGACAGTACCAGTCTGTCCTCTACAACACCGCCCGCCGCGGAAGGTTCCGCCCTCGCCTCTCTGGACGCTATGCAGGGCGCCGCCATCACCCCCGATGCCTGGGGCGACATGGAAAAGGCTGCCGATCCGGTGGAACGCCGTCTGGTCAATCTGGGCCGTGGCGATACGCTGATGCAGGTCCTGCTGGATGCCGACGTGCCCCAGCCGCATGCACACGAAGCCATCAACGCCCTGCGCGCCGTCTATGATCCGCGCCGCATCCGGTCCGGCCAGGCCGTGGAAGTGAGATTCGATCGCACCGACGGCGAAAGCCGCTTCGTCGGCTTTGAATTCCAGCCCGTCGTGGAACGGTCGGTTTCCGTCAGCTATGACGGTGTGCGCTATCAGGCGGCGGAAACGGCGAAGAAGCTGACCCGCCGCGCCGTGGCGGCACAGGGGGAAATCCGCTCCTCGTTGTTCGAATCGGGCAACCGGGCCGGCGTGCCCATGGCCGTCCTGGCCCAGATGATCCGCAACTATTCCTATGATGTCGACTTCCAGCGCGACATCCAGCCCGGCGACCGGTTCGAGATCATGTATGAACGGGTCGTCACGGAAGATGGGGAGCCCACGTCGGGCACCGGCAACATCCTTTATGCCTCGCTGACCCTGTCCGGCAAGGAACAGGCCATCTACCGGTACGAGGACGACCAGGGCATCGCCGAATATTTCAATGCCCAGGGCTCTTCGGTGCGCAAGGCGCTGCTGCGCACGCCCGTGGACGGCGCCCGCTTGTCCTCCGGCTTCGGCATGCGCCGTCACCCCGTGCTGGGCTATAGCCGCATGCATAAGGGTGTGGACTTCGCCGCCCCGACCGGCACCCCCATCTTCGCCGCCGGTGCCGGCGTGGTGGAAGAGGTGGGGCCCAAGGGGGCCTATGGCAACTATATCCGCATCCGGCACAATAACGAGATTTCGACGGCCTATGCCCACATGTCGCGCTTCGGTAGCGGCATGCGCCGCGGCGCGCGCGTCGGCCAGGGCGACGTGATCGGCTATGTCGGCACGACGGGCCGTTCCACCGGACCGCACCTGCATTACGAAATCGTCCGCAACGGCCAGCAGGTCAACCCGCTGTCCGTGGCCATGCCCACGGGCCGCAACCTGACGGGCCGGGAGCTTGACCGTTTCAAGGGCGTGGTCGCCAACCTGCGCGAGCGGTTCGAGGCCGGCGGCGATACCGATGGTGTTGCCATGGTCTCAGCCCCGGCCGTTATCACCAAGCCGTCCAAGGCAAGCTGCGACCCCAAGCTCGGCTGCTGATCCAAGCCGGCCATACGGCCTGCCTTCAGTCGATATTCGACAGGCGGGCACCCAAGTCAACGGCGCGTTCCGGTCGCGCCACGTCCCATCCAGGACCCCAAAGCAAAGAGCCCCGGTGGATTTCACCGGGGCTCTTTGCTTTGGGGTTCGCATCTTTGGGGTTCGCATCGACGCCGGCATGGATGGGTTTTTGCCGATGCCGTCAGGTTGCCGCAGGCCCATCATCCCGCGCCCTTGGCCATACCCTTGGCCTGAAGCGCCGAGGGCGGGTGCTAGATGCGCGGGGCCGACGGTGGAGCCAGTGCGATGCGCCCCACCATCGGCCCTGCCCCATCGCCGCCTGTCATTCCGCCAGGAAGGCGCGCACGGGCACCAGGGTCGTGACCGGGTCCTCTTCCTGCGGCATATGGCCCAGACCGGGGAAACTGACCAGCCGCGCCTGCGGCAAGGCCGCCAGGAATTTCGGCGGATCACTGGCGAACGGCACCAGCCAGTCCTTTTCCCCCCAGACCAGCAGGGTGGGCGCCTGGATGGACCGCAACTGTTCCTCCGGCTCATGCAGGATATAGTTGGACAGGCGCTGTACCTGGGCCTTGCGCACGCCGGGCGCCAGCCAGGACTGGTGATAATTGTCCAGCATCACGGCCGTCAGCCGCCCCCGGTCCCCGTAAAGCGGCCCGATCACGGCTTCCACCGTCTCACGCTTCAGCGTATAGGGCAGCATCTTCATCTGGCTGGGCAGTTCCGGCTTCCGGTCATAACCGAAGCCTGGCCGCGGGAAGCCGCCGGGCGCGATCAGCACCAGCTTTTCCACCTGTTCGGGGTGTGCGGCGGCGAAGTGCCAGGCAATCTGCCCGCCCAGCGAATTGCCGATCAGGGTGGCCCGGGTCACGCCCAGCGCATCCAGCAAGGCCTTCAACTGTTCGGCATCACGCTCCGGCGAATAGACACCCGACGGGTCCGGCCCCGTCAGGCCGTGCCCGGCCAGATCATAGCGGATGACATGGTGATCCTGCACAAGGTCGGTGGCCCAACCGTCCCAGCTTTGCAGCATGGAGGCGTTGCCATGGATCAGGACCAGCACGGGCGCGTCCGATGCCCCCTCACGCCGGACATGGAAGCGAACCCCCATGACCTCGACATAATCATCGATACTGCGCGCGAACCGCGCCTCCACATCTGCGCGCGGCAGATCCGGCGTGTAGGCCCACCAGGCGAAGCCGCCGATGCCAACCGCCGCCAGAACCAGGAGCACCAGCAGGATTTTCCCCAACAGGCGCATCTCCATCCCCTCCCTTATGTTTATGGCCGTTGCCGGCATGTTTATGGCCGTGCCGGCTGCTTCAGCATGGGCAAAGGCCCCTGCCCCGGCAAGTCAAATGAAATCCGAATCGAATTTCAAGTCACCCCTCGGGCTTGACGGGCGGACAAGCCTGGCGCATCCCTGCCCCCACCCCGGATGCCGATCCCGCCAGCAATGGACATATGACCATGACACGTCCTCTCCCCATTGTCGCCATCGACGGCCCGGCAGCGTCCGGCAAGGGCACATTGGCCCGCCGCGTCGCCGATGCCCTGGGTTTCGCCCTGCTGGACACGGGCGCGCTCTACCGCGCCGTGGCCCTGTCCATGATCCGGTCTGGGGCCGATCTGGACGACCCCGCCGCCGCCGCCGCCGCCGCCCGCGCCCTGACAGCCGACGATATTGCCCGGCTGACCGCCGACCCCGCCCTGCGCCAGGACGATACGGCGGCCGGCGCCTCCCGCGTGTCGGCCGTGACGGGTGTCCGGCTGGCCTTGCTGGAATTCCAGCGCGCCTTCGCGGCCTGCCCGCCGGGCGGGGCCGCAGGCGCCGTGCTGGACGGGCGCGACATCGGCACCGTCATCTGTCCCGACGCGCCCGTGAAACTGTTCGTGACGGCGAGCGTGGAGGTCAGGGCCCGCCGCCGCTTCGATGAATTGCGCGGCCGCGGGGAGACCCCGTCCTTCCCCGACGTGCTGGCCGACATGCAGGCCCGCGACGCCCGCGACTCCAACCGGGCCATCGCCCCCCTGGTCCCGGCCCGCGACGCCGTGGTGCTGGACAATTCCGACAAGGATGTCCGGCAATCGTTCGAGGAGGCGATGCAGGTCATCAGGGCGCGACTTCCCGCCTGACACCCCCCGCCTGACACCCATGCGTCCGGAGCGGCCGCCCGCGCGCGCTCCCCGCAACTCATTCGGTTGCGGGGAGCGCGCATCGCGGCTATATAGGCCGCCTGTCCCGAAGGACATGAAGGATCGTGACGCGAGCGGCGACCCCCGGGCCCAGGGCCCGAGCGTGTCGATGCCCGCGTTTTTGCTTGAAAAACGTCCTCGCCGGCGCTCGCCGCCGGTGCCGCCATGGCCTTCATCGGTTCCCCGCCCGGCATTCCGCCGGCGGTGAGGCCGGTATCTTCGGGACCGGGACCTGTCCGGGCAACCGGCCCGGGGCCCGCGCGCATCCAAGCCGCCGGACATGGTGTCCGGTGCGGCGGTGGCAAAGCCTTATCGGCCGGCTCGGGCGTGCCGGTTCGGGGGCGGCGTCATCGTTTGGTTCAACCCGAAACAGTCTGCCCATTGGAGTTCAAATGGCACAGGTTTCCGCCGCGAAGGAAAGCTTCGCCGCTCTGCTTGAAGAATTGTTCGGCTCTTCCGACAGCCTGGAAGGCACCGTCGTCAAGGGTCGCATCCTCAGCATCGACAACGACATGGTGCTGATCGATGTCGGCCTGAAGTCCGAGGGCCGCGTCGCCCTGAAGGAATTCGCCGTCCCGGGCCAGCCGGTGGAACTGAAGGCCGGTGACACGGTCGAAGTCTACCTGGAGCGTATGGAAGACAAGAACGGCGAAGCCGTCCTGTCGCGTGAAAAGGCCAAGCGCGAGGAAGCCTGGACCCTGCTGGAAAAGTCCTTCACGGACCAGTCCCGCGTCACCGGCATCATCTTCGGCCGCGTCAAGGGTGGCTTCACCGTCGATCTGAACGGCGCCGTGGCCTTCCTGCCGGGCAGCCAGGTCGATATCCGTCCGGTGCGCGACATCGCCCCGCTGATGGGCACGCCGCAGCCGTTCCAGATCCTGAAGATGGACCGCTCGCGCGGCAACATCGTCGTTTCCCGCCGCGCCGTGCTGGAAGAAAGCCGTGCGGAAGCCCGCTCCGAGCTGGTCGCCTCCCTCAAGGAAGGCCAGGTTCTGCAGGGCGTGGTCAAGAACATCACCGATTACGGTGCGTTCGTTGACCTGGGTGGCGTTGACGGCCTGCTGCACGTCACCGACATCGCCTGGCGCCGCATCAACCACCCGTCCGAAGCCCTGCAGATCGGCCAGACCGTCACGGTCCAGGTCATCCGCTTCAACCCGGAGACCCAGCGCATCAGCCTCGGCATGAAGCAGCTGGAAGCCGATCCGTGGGAGGGCGTGGAAGCCAAGTACCCGCCGCAGGCCAAGTTCAAGGGCCGCGTCACCAACATCACCGACTACGGCGCCTTCGTGGAGCTGGAGCCGGGTATCGAGGGTCTGGTCCACGTCTCCGAGATGAGCTGGACCAAGAAGAACGTCCATCCGGGCAAGATCGTTTCCACCTCGCAGGAAGTGGAAGTGATGGTCCTGGACGTCGATCCGGTGAAGCGCCGTATCTCGCTGGGTCTGAAGCAGACCATGCAGAACCCCTGGGAAGCCTTCGTCGAGAAGTTCCCGGGCGGCACCGAGCTGGAAGGCGAGGTCAAGAACATCACCGAATTCGGTCTGTTCGTTGGTCTGCCGGGCGACATCGACGGCATGGTCCACCTGTCCGATCTGGACTGGAACACCCCGGGCGAGCAGGCGATCCAGGAATACAAGAAGGGCGATCAGGTCAAGGTCAAGGTCCTGGACGTTGACGTTGAGAAGGAGCGCATCTCGCTCGGCATCAAGCAGCTTGCTTCCGATCCGTTCGAGAGCGCCGCTGCCGGCATCAAGAAGGGCGAGGTCGTCACCTGCACCGTGACCCAGATCACCGAAGGCGGGATCGAGGTCGAGGTGGGTGAAGGCTTCACCGGCTTCATCCGCAAGTCCGACCTGTCGCGCGAGCGTTCCGAGCAGCGCCCCGACCGCTTCGCCGTTGGCGAAAAGGTCGATGCCAAGGTCACCCAGGTCGATCGCGGTTCCCGCAAGATCGGCCTGTCGATCAAGGCCAAGGAAGTCGAGGAAGAGAAGACCGCCATGGCCGAGTACGGCTCGTCCGACAGCGGCGCTTCCCTGGGCGACATCCTGGGTGCGGCCCTGAAGCGCAGGCAGCAGAACGACTGATCCGGCAACGGATCAGCCCTCTGCCAGGGTTGAGAGTAGCGAAGGCCGCCGGGGTGACCCGGCGGCCTTTTGCTTGTGCGGCTCGGCTGCCGCATTTCCTGCAATCCTGTGCGGGAGACAGGGATTGGGCCGCGCCGTCCGCCTGGATATCGTCCAGTCCCGGGGGTTGCCGGCGGCCAGGCCAACCGGTCTCCGCGAAGGTCGCAGCCGACACGGTGGAGCTTTTGCCCTGTCCCGCGCCGACCGACTGCCCCCTCTCCTTATCCTTAACCCCTCACCTGCTTCACCCAGGCATCCACCTGCCCTTCCAGCACGGTCAGGGGCAGGCCGCCGGACCCCAGCACGACATCGTGGAAACCCTTGATGTCGAACCTGTCCCCCAGGGCCGCCCGGGCCTTTTCCCGCAATTCCAGGATCTTCAACTGGCCCAGCTTGTAGGCGCAGGCCTGGCCGGGCATGACGATGTAGCGGTCGATCTCGATCGTCACGGCCGCCTCGTTCATGCCCGTGGTGTCGCGCATGTAGGTGATGGCTTCTTCACGGGTCCAGCGCTTGGCATGCAGGCCGGTATCGACCACCAGCCGCACGGCCCGGAACAGTTCGGCGCGCAGCCGGCCCAGATCGCCATGGGGATCGTCCTCGTACATGCCCATTTCCTTGGCCAGAAGCTCGGCATAGAGCGCCCAGCCCTCCGCATAGGCCGTAAAGGGATAGACCTTGCGGAAGGTCGGCACGTCCTGGATGTTCTGGGCCAGGGCCAGTTGGAAATGATGGCCTGGCACGGCCTCGTGATAGACCAGGGTGGGCAGGCCGAACTTGGCCTCCCGCGATTTTTCCCCCAGGTTGATATAGAAGATGCCGGGGCGCGAACCGTCCAGCGCGGGGGGATTGTAATAGCCGCCGGGGGCCGTCGCCTCCGCATAATCGGGCACGGCCTGGATATCCAGCGGCTGCGGCGGCAATGTGCGGAACCAGTCGCCCGATTTGGCCAGGATCGTATCACTCATCCGTTTCAGATCAGCCAGTTCCTGGGCGCGGCCTTCGGGGCCGGGCGGGTAATGCTGGGCCGGGTCCTGTTCAAGCTGCGCGACGCGCTCTGCCACCGTGCCGTCCGGGTGCCCCAGCCCCTGCAACAGCGCATCCATCTCCCCCGTTATGCGTGCCACCTCCGACAAGCCGATCTGGTGGATCGTTTCGGGATCGATATCGACTGTGGTGTTGGCACGCAAAGCGGCGCGATAGAACCGTTCCCCATCGGGCAGGCGCCAGACGCCGGCATCGGCCGTGGCCTTGGGCCTGATTTCCTGCCGCAACAGTGCGGCCAGATCGCGATAGGCGGGATAGACATCCTGTTCCACCGCCGCCGTTGCGGCGGCCAACAGGCGCTGGCGATCCGCATCGCCGACACCGGCCTTTTCAAGGCGCGCAGCGAAGGTGGCGACAAGCGGGTTTTCCGCCACGGGCCCGGCCGTGAAGCCGTCCAGCACGACCAGCGCCTTGTCGACCACGAAATCGGGCGGCACGACGCCGGCCCGCGCCTGTTCCCTGACCGCATCGGCCAGTTGCGTGAATTTCGGCCGTACCGCCTGCAGGCGGCTGACATAGCGTTCGGCCGACTTCACATCCTTCACGACATGGGCATTCGTCAGGAACTGCGGCAGCCTGACGGGAACGGAGAAAAGCTGGTCCACCGGATAGAGCCCGGCCGCCGCCGTGACCCATGGAAAATCCAGCAAGTCGAGCTGGGTGCGGTAGAATTCCAGCATCACCTGCTGCGACACCGCCTTCTGGCCCGTCAGGCCCGTGAAACCCTCGATCTCCTTGATATAGGCCGTCAGGTCCCGGCGGGTGCGTGCCAGATCATCCGGGCTGATCCGGTCCAGCTTGCCGGAATGGAAGTCCAGCAGCGTGCCATCGACAAAGCCCAACTGCGTCAGCAGTTCCGGACTGTCCATGATTTGGGCAAGCGTCTGACGCTCCACCGTCGGATGAATGGGCAGCGGGCCCCACAACCCCCAGGCCACCGCCACGGCAGCCAGACCGACGACACCCCCGACGGTGCCCAACAGAACGCGCTTCAATTTCATCGTGATGTTCCCCACATTCTTGCTTGCCGGCCGATGGTCCGATCACCGGTCGCGGAATGACCAGCCTACAATGGCCGGGCCGCCGCGACCAGGGGGCCAAGCCCCGGCACCGGGCCATTGCGCCCGCCCCGGCCGGAACCAGCGCCGCCTTGCCATTTGCCAATCGGGGCCAATCGCGGCACTCTGCGCGCCGGCGGAAGAACGATAAGGGGACGGCAGGCGCATGGGCGTGGCGATGGGCACCATCGATCTGGCCGTGGAGCCGGATTTCCATCTGGGCCCCTGGCTGGTCCGCCCGTCGCTGGGGCTGGCGCTACGCGACGGTGCGGAGGTGCGGCTGGAACCGCGCGTACTTCAAACCCTGATCGTGCTGGTCCGGGCCGGGGGGCGCACCGTGTCGCGGGCCGAACTGATGCGTACCGCCTGGGGGCTGGAGGTCAGTGACGACGCCATCGGCCGCTGCATCGGCCGGCTGCGGGCCGTGCTGACCGTGGATGGCGTGATCACCTTCGAAACCATCCCCAAGATCGGTTATCGGCTGATTATTCCGGATACAGAACAAGATATCGTTGCGGAATCGAAACAAGTAGACAGCCCCGCAACGGCACCCGATGGGCCAGCGGCCACGGCACCCCGCCGGCCAGGCCTGCTGCTGGGCGCCGCCATCCTGGCCCTGGCGGGGGTGGCCGGACTGTGGCTGGCGTTGGGGGGGCCGGCGGCGGCGCCGACAGCCACGGTCCTGCCCCTGACCAGCGATCCGGGGCAGGAGATGCATCCCGCCATCAGCCCCGGCGGCGGACAGATCGTCTATGCCGCCGATCGGGCCGGGCAAGGCTTCGACCTCTGGCTGCAGTCGCTGTCCGGCGGCACGCCCGTGCGCCTGACGGACGACCGGGCGCATGACCTGTTCCCCGCCTGGTCACCCGATGGCGGCCGCATCGCCTTCATCCGCAGCGAGGCGGGCAAGCCGTGCCGCATCCTGGTCCGGCCCGTGCCGTCCGGTCCGGAACGCCCGGTGGGCGCCTGCACCACCTATCGCGAAACCCAGCCCGTCTGGCTGGACGCAGACCATCTGGCCTTCAGCGAGCGGGCCGCCAGGGGCGAGCCGGCCCGCATATGGTCCCTGGCCCTGTCGGGCGAGCGGGCCGGCACGCTTGTCCCCCTGACCGACCCGCCGGCCGGCCAGGCGGGTGACAGCGACCCCGCCATATCCCCCGATGGCCGGCGGCTGGCCTTCATGCGCCATCTGGGCGTCGGCGTCAGCGAGGTGCATGTGCGCGATCTGGCCACGGGCCGCGAAACCCGCGTGACACAGGATGGGCGGAAGCTGCACGGGGTGGTCTGGTCGGGTGACGGGCGCTGGCTTTATGTCTCGTCCAGCCGCACGGGCGATTTCGGCCTTTGGCGTTTCGACCCGGACGGGCGGCAGCCGCCGCAGCGCATCGCCCCCGGCCTGAATCTGCTGGGCCGGGTGGCGGCCGGCGGCGACCGGGTGGCGGCAGAGGTGCGGACCAACCGTTCCGCCCTGCTGCGGCTGGAGCCCGATGGCGGCACCAGCCCGGCCATCCCGCCCAGCACGCGCCTGGACTGGGACCCCGATGTGTCCCCTGACGGGGCCATCGCCTTCGCCTCCGACCGGACGGGCATGTTCGAGATCTGGGTGGCCGACCCCGGCGCGGCACCCGTCCCCGTGACGCAGTTCGGGGGCGCCTATACCCAGTCGCCCCGCTGGGCGCCCGACGGGCGGCGGCTGGCCCTGATTTCCACGGTGGACGGCAATCCCGGCCTGTTCATCCTGGAAAGGGCCAGCGGCCGGCTGACCCGCGTCGCCGCCGAACCGGGGGTGGAGGACCGGGCCCCCGCCTGGTCCCGGGATGGGAGACGGCTCTATTTCGCGTCCAACCGGCAGGGTGACTGGCGCATCTGGCTGAGCCGCCCGCCCTACAGGGAGGCCATGCCCATCACCGGGCCCGGCTGGCGCGCCGCCAAGGAGAGCGCGGACGGCAAATGGCTCTATCTGGCCCATGCGACGCAGCGCGGCCTGTGGCGTCAGCCCGCCGATGGCGGCCCGGCCGAGAAGATCAGCGAGGTGCTGGACCCCTATGACGTGGAGAATTGGGTAACCGGCCCGGCCGGCGTGCATCTGGTGGAACGGGTGCCGCAGCAGGGTGCCCGCATCCTGCTGCTGCCGGCCGATGGTGGGGAGCCGCGGATCGTGGCGCCGCTGCCCGACGCGCTTTACAAATCCTCCCTGGCGATCGACCCCGAGGGGCGGCTGGTGGCCGGGGAACATCAGGGCACCATGGTCGATATCGTCGATATCCGCATCGCCGCCCCCTGATCCCTTCCACCGGCCCACCCCTCACCGGCCGAACATCGTCACCGGCGGGCCCGATCCGCCGGTTGACCGGGCCATCGGCAGAATATCGGGGTTCCGCCGGCCAACCGTCGGGCCATCCCGCTTTCCCCCCGCCGCCATCCGCCCCACCCTGTGCCGCGACCGACGAGCCGGACAGCCGGCAGCACAGGGTGACAGGACGGAAGGGCGGAATGCGTTACGAGATCGAGGTGAATGGCCAGCCCCGCATTGTGGATGTCCCGGAGGACATGCCGCTTCTGTGGGTGCTGCGCGACATGCTGGGCCTGACGGGCACCAAGTTCGGCTGCGGCATCGCCCAATGCGGCGCCTGTACCGTGCAGCTTGACGGGTTTCCCGTGCGAAGCTGCCAGTTCCCCATGGAGCAGTTCGACGGCCAGAAGGTGACGACCGTGGAAGGCCTGTCGCCCGATCGGTCGCATCCGCTGCAAAAGGCCTGGATCGAGGGGCAGGTGCCGCAATGCGGCTATTGCCAGTCGGGCATGCTGATGGCCGCCGAGGCGCTGCTGCGCGAGAAGCCCCAGCCCAGCGACGCCGATATCGACGATGCCATCACCAACCTGTGCCGCTGCGGCACCTATCCCCGCATCCGTCGCGCCATCCGCGTGGCCGCCGGCATGCCCCCGGCCTGATCCGGCCCGCAACCTTTTCCAAGGGAGACGCCATCATGGCCATCGCACTTTCCCGCCGCAGCCTGCTGCGCGCCACGGGCGCCGGACTGACCCTGACCCTGCTGCCGGGCGGCGCGCTTGCCGTCGCGCCCCCCGGCGGTGCCCTGACACCTGCCGCCCCCGGTGGGGGCTCCACGGTCAATGACTGGCTGCATGTCGCCAGTGACGGTTCCATCACCATCTTCTCCAACGCGCAGGAAATGGGCCAGGGCGGTTTCAGCGGCGTGGCCCAGATGCTGGCAGAGGAATTGTGCGTGCCCTGGGACCGGGTGACCGTGAAGACGGCGCCGCTGAAGGTGGGCATGGGCATGGGGTCGGGCCGGGCGCACTGGACCGGCGGCAGTTCATCCATCCGTACCCAATGGGACCGGCTGCGCCGCGCCGGGGCCGCCGCCCGGCAGATGCTGGTGGCGGCCGGGGCCGCCCACCTGGACGTGCCGGCCGCGGAATGCCGGGCCATGGAGGGCGGCGTGCATCATGCGCCCAGCGGGCGCCACGTGGATTATGCCGTCATCGCCGATGCGGCCGCGCGTCAGCCCGTGCCGGAAGCGCCCGAGCCGCTGCCCCGGTCGCAATGGCGGCTGATCGGCCGGCCGCTGCCACGTAAGGATATCCCGGCAAAGGTGGATGGCAGTGCCGTCTTCGCCACCGATGTCCAGGTGCCGGGCCTGCTGTCCGCTACGCTGATGCAGAGCCCCGTTTTCGGCGGCCGGCTGGTTTCCGTCGATCCGGCCCCGGCGCTGCGTATACCCGGCGTGCGCCATGTCGTGCCGGTCATGGGGGTGGAGATCACCATCCCCGGCCTGCCCCAGCCCATGGTGATGGCCGATGCCGTGGCCGTCGTGGCCAGCCATTGGTGGGCCGCCCGCCAGGGGCTTCTGGCCCTGTCGCCGGTCTGGGACAATCAGGGCAAGGACGATCTGGACACCGACGGCATGCATGCCGCCATCATGGCCCGGCTGAATGGTCCGGGCATCGTCCGTGTGGCCGAGGGCCAGGACGAGGCGGAACAGCGCAGCCTGCACGAGGCCGGCATGGCCCGCGCCACCCGCCGGTTCAGTGGGGATTACCGTGTCCCCGCCCTGGCGCATGCGCAGATGGAGCCGCTGTCGGCCGTGGTCCATATCACGTCCGACGCGGCGGAAGCCTGGACGGGCAGCCAAGCCCCCTCCTCCGTCCGGCGCATCGTGGCCGGGGCCGCCGGCCTGACGCTGGAACAGGTCACGACGCATACGCTGGTGTCGGGCGGCGGATTCGGCCGGCGCTTCATCGATGATTACGTCGCCTATGCCGCCATCCTGTCGCGGTCGGTCCGCGCTCCGGTGAAACTGGTCTATACGCGGGAAGAGGATATGGCCCAGGGCCGCTACCGCACGGCCACGGCCTGCCGCATCACGGCGGGGCTGGGCCCGGACGGCTTGCCCACCGCCGTCCATACGCATTGCGTTCCGGCCGGCGGCGATGTCCTGCTGTCCATGGCCAGGCCGGGCCATGCCGGACAACCGGACCACCAGCCCAGCTATTACCTGCCCGCTTCCCTGGCTGCCGTGACGCAGGCGGACCTGCCCGTCCCCTTCGGTCCCTGGCGGGCACCGGGCAGCACACAATGCGCCTTCTTCTTCGAAACCTTCGTCGATGAACTGGCCGAACAGGCGGGACAGGACCCGCTGGCCTATCGCCGCCGGCTGCTGGCCGACAACCCCCGCGCGCTGCGCGTGCTGGACGCGGCGGCCGCGGCGGCCGGCTGGGGCCGTGCCCTGCCGGCGGGCCGGGGACTGGGGCTGGCCATCTGGAACAGTTTCGAAGCGATCGCCGCCCAGGTGGTGGAGGTGGAGGTATCCGACCGGCGGCTGCGGGTCACCAGGGTCTGGTGTGCCTTCGATTGCGGCACGGCCGTCAATCCCGACAGCGTGCGGGCCCAGGGGGAGGGATCGATTCTGATGGCCCTGTCCGCGACATTGGCAGAGAAGGTGGAACTGGCCAAAGGAGCCGTGACCAGCCTGAATTTCGACCAGTACCCCCTGCTGCGCCTGGAACAGATGCCGGAAATTGAGATCATCCTGCTGGAAAGTCCCGACGCCCCCGTCGGCGGGGCCGGGGAACCCATGACCCCGCCATTGCCCCCCGCCCTGGCCAACGCGCTGTTCGCCGTGACGGGAAGGCGCATCCGGTCGCTGCCGCTGACCGATCACGGCTTCATCACCGACCTTTAGGCCAGGCACCCGCCGGCTGGAGAGCCGGGTACTGCCCCCCGCCGGCTGGAGAGCCGGCTACTGCAAGCTCATCAGCGCATCGACATGGCGCATCCGGCCGGGGCAGACCAGGTCCAGATGCGCCACCCGCACCGAATGCAACCGGCCATCCAGGTTGGAAGACCAGAAATCCAGGAACCGGCGCAGAACCGGAAAGCGGGGCGCCAGATCCAGTTCCTGCCAGACATAGGTCTGCAGCAGGCCGGGATGGTCGGGCATGTGGTATAGTATTTCCGCCGTGGTCAGGCGGTAATCCTGCAATTGCCGGGACAGGCTGGACCGGGAAGCGACCATGGAACCTCCTTTCACCAATCCGGGTTTTCACCGTGCGGGATGGTCTTCCCATCCCACCCGGAAAAGTCTGCCAGCAAATCGCAATCTTGTGAATATTGTTTATATATCAAAGCACTAGTAGCATAACGCCGGGAGTGCTGCCAAACGGCCATTGCCGTCCGCGCCGGGCGGATGCTACCTTTGCTGTATGGATGAAACCATTTACACACGCATAGGAAGGTTTTACCCCTGGCTGCGCATGGTAACGCGGCGGGGGCTGGACCTGCTGCTGCCCCCGCGCTGCCTGTCCTGCGGGGTGGAGGTGGGGGAGCCCGGCGCGCTGTGCCCCGGCTGCTGGCAGGGGATCTCCTTCATCGCGGCCCCGCACTGTGCCCGCTGCGGCCTGCCGTTCGATTACGACCCCCTGGGCCAGGGGGGTGGCGGGCTGGTCTGCGGGGCCTGCATCGCACGGCCGCCGCCCTTTGACCGCTGCCGGTCCGTCTTCGCCTATGACGATGCCAGCCGCCGGCTGGTCCTGGGCTTCAAGCATGGGGACCGGACGGACTGCGCCACGGCCTTCGGCCAGTGGCTGGCGCGGGCGGGGGCCGGTTTGCTGACGGATGAGAGGGTGCTGGTCGCGCCCGTGCCGCTGCACCGCTGGCGCCTGCTGCGCCGCCGCTACAACCAGTCGGCGCTGCTGGCGACGGCCCTGGGCCGGCGGGCGGGGCGGGAGGTGATCCCCGACCTGCTGCTGCGCCGGCGGGCCACGCCCAGCCAGGGCGGGCTGACGGCCAAGGGCCGCGTGCGCAATGTCGCCGGGGCCTTCGGGCTGAACGACCGCTGGGCGGGCCGGGTCCGGGGCGCGCGCATCCTGCTGGTGGATGATGTGTTCACCACGGGGGCCACGGTGGGGGAGTGCGTGCGGGTGCTTAGGCGGGGTGGCGCGGCGGCCGTGGATGTGCTGACCCTGGCGCGCGTGGTGCGTCCCGTGGCGCTGGACGCCGTGGAGCCGGACGCCGTGGAGCCGGAGGACAACTGACAGCCCTCCCCCTTGCGGACGGGCGGGGGTGCATTGCAGCGACAATCCCTTTGCCCCGCGCCATTCCGCGTCCATATTGGAAGATAGCAGCCTTACCGAAGATCACCACAGGATCGGACATGCCCGCGCCCAAGGTCGAAATCTATACCAGCCCCTGGTGTGGCTATTGCACGCGCGCCAAGCGCCTGCTGGACGGCAAGGGCGTGGCGTATGAGGAGATCGACATCATGGCCGACCCCGGACGCCGGCCGGAAATGGTGGACCGCGCCGGCGGCCGCACCAGCGTGCCGCAGGTCTTCATCGACGGCCGGCATGTCGGCGGCTGCGACGATACCTATGCCCTGGAACGGGCGGGCAAGCTTGACCCGCTGCTGGGCATCGGGGCCTGACATCATGACGGATGCGCCTTCGCTGCTGCGCGCCGCCCTGGTGCAGGTCAATGCCGGTCCGGAAATCGCCCCCAACCTGGAACAGGCGGGCCTTTTCGTGCGCCAGGCCGTGGAACAGGGGGCGCGGCTTGTCTGCCTGCCGGAGAATGTCTCCATGATGGTGCAGGGGCGGCAGAATGTGCTGGCCCGCGTGAAGCCGGAGGCCGAGCATCCCGGCGTCCCCTTCTTCCGCGATCTGGCCCGCGAGACGGGTGCCTGGATCATGACGGGCACGCTGGGCTGCCTGCTGCCCGACGGCCGCGTGGCCAACCGCGCCTTTGTGATCTCCCCGCAGGGCGGGATCGAAGCGCGGTACGACAAGATCCACATGTTCGATGTGGATCTGGCCGATGGCGAAAGCTACCGCGAAAGCGCCACCTACCGCCCCGGCGAACAGGCCGTGGTGGCGGCTACGCCCTGGGGCGGGCTGGGCCTGACCATCTGCTATGATGTGCGCTTCCCCCATCTCTACCGGGCGCTGGCCAAGGCCGGGGCTTCCATCATCACGGTCCCGGCCGCCTTCACCGTGCCCACGGGTCGGGCGCACTGGCATGTGCTGCTGCGCGCCCGCGCGATCGAGACGGGATGCTTCATCCTGGCGCCGGCCCAGACCGGGATGCATGATGGCGGGCGCGGCACCTATGGCCATTCCGTCATCATCAGCCCCTGGGGCGAGGTCCTGGCCGATGGCGGGCAGGAGCCGGGCATCGTGCTGGCCGACCTGGACCTGTCCAAGGTAGCGGAGGCGCGGCGCATGGTGCCCAGCCTGATGCATGACCGGCCCTTCGCCGGACCCTGATCCCCATGTCGCGGCGCTGGAAAATCACCGTCGAGTTCGATGGCCGTCCCTTCCTGGGCTGGCAGCGGCAGGACCATGGCCCCTCCGTCCAGGCCTGCCTGGAAGAGGCGGTCCACCGCTTCGCCCAGGAGCGCGTGACGGTGCATGCCGCCGGCCGCACCGACAGCGGCGTGCATGCCACGGCCATGGTCGCCAGCTTCGATCTGGAAAAGGATGTCGGGGCCGAAAAGGTCCGCGACGCCCTGAACTACCATCTGAAGCCCAATCCCGTCGCGGTGCTGCGGGCCGAGGCGATGGAGGGCGACTTCCACGCTCGCTTTTCCTGTATCGGCCGGTCCTATCTCTATCGCATCGTCAACCGGCGGGCACCGCTGGCCCTGGATGCCGGGCGGGCCTGGCTGGTGTCGCACCCGCTGGATGCCGATGCCATGCATGCGGCCGCACAGCGACTGGTGGGCCAGCATGATTTCACCAGCTTCCGCGCCTCCCTGTGCCAGGCCGCCAGCCCCGTGAAGACGCTGGCTGAACTGTCCGTCGGCCGGGTGGGGGAGGAGGTGCGGATCGTGGCCCGCGCCCGGTCCTTCCTGCACCATCAGGTACGCAACATGGTGGGCACGCTTAAGATGGTGGGCGAGGGACGCTGGACCGCCGATGACGTGTCGTCGGCCCTGGCCGCCCGCAACCGGTCGGCCGCGGGCCAGACGGCCCCGGCCGATGGTCTTTACTTCACGCACGCCTTCTATCCGGGCGAACGGTTCGACGATCCCGTCACATGATCCTTGGTCCCAGGGCCCCATCCTCCACCAGGGGATAGGTTGCGGCATCGGGCAGTTGGTAATGCCACCATTCGTTCATGTAATGCTGCCAGCCGGCCGCCGCCATGATGCCCAGCAGCAGGGCGCGGTTGCGCTGGGCCGCCACGGGAATGCGCGTATCCGCGTGAAAGGCGATGGGGCGCATGTCATCGAAGCCGGTGCCCATCTCCAGCGGCACCCCGTCCGGTGCCGCCAGCGTCAGGTCCACCGCAACGCCGCGCCCATGGCTGGACCCGATGCGCGGATCAGCGATAAAGGTCGGATCGGGCAGCGCGTTCCACAGGGCCCATTGCGCCGCCGGCGGACGGTAGCCATCGAAGACGCGCAGCCGCAGCCCCTGCGCCGCCGCCAGACCGATGGCCCGCGACAGGGCCGCGGCAGCAGCCGGATGCAGCAGGCAGAGCGGCCGCGCGAAGATCGGCCTTCCCGTCAGATTGTCGGCCGTGGCATAGCGAAGATCGAGATCGACGTCGAAATCCGGCGGGGCGATGGGGACGAACCGCATGGGACGGGCCTTTGTCGTTCGGGGGCCGGACCTGGATAGCGGAACCGGATGCGGATGGATATGCGCCAATGATCACGCTTGGCCTGGATACGGCGACCAGCGCCTGCGCCGTCGCCCTGTGGGATGCGGCGACAGGCACCTGCCTGGCCGTGCGCGCCGAACAGATGCAGCGCGGCCTGGCCGAACGGCTGGTTCCCATGGTCGAGGAGGTGCTGGCCGCAGCCGGGATCGGCTTCGGCGCCATCGGCCGCATCGGGGTGACGGTCGGGCCGGGCACCTTCACGGGGCTGCGCGTCGGGCTGGCCGCCGCCCGCGGCTTCGCCCTGGCCGCCGGCTGTCCGCTGGTGGGAGTGACGACGCTGGAAGCCGCCGCCGCAGGGCTGGACCCCGCCACCCGCGCCGGTCACACGCTGCTGGCCGCCATCGAAAGCCGGCGCGACGACCTGTTCGTGCAGCCCTTCACGGCGGCACTGGTCCCGCTGGGCGAGCCGGCCGACGTGCTGCCCGCCGACCTGCCGGCCCACGCCGCCGCCACGCTGCCGCCGGGGCCGCTGCTGATCGTGGGGGATGCCGCGGCGCGCGCGGCCCAGGCGCTGGGGGTCTGGACGGGCCCCGTCGGCGTGCTGGAAACCACGGGTGCGGCAGAGGCGCTGGCCACCGCCCGCATTGCGGCAGCGGCGGGGCCGGCCGATATCGCACGGCGTGCGGCCGATCCGTTCTATCTGCGCCCGCCCGACGTCACCCTTCCCCGGCCGCGCTGACCGCCATGACGGGGGAACGGCAGACGGGGGAACGGGAAATCCTGCCGGCGGGGCCGGTACATGCGGGTGTGCTGGCCGCCCTGCATGCCCTGGCCTTCCGCGATCCCGCACCAAGCGGCCCCGCCTGGGACGAGGCCGCCTTCGCCAATCTGCTGGCCATGCCGGGCGTGGAAGGCTGGATTCTGACCGAAGGGGGGGCGCCGCGCGCCCTGGCACTGTGGCGAATGGTGCTGGACGAGGCGGAGTTGCTGACCATCGGCACCGACCCCGCCGCGCGTGGCCACGGGCTGGGCCGTGCCCTGCTGGCCCAAGGGTTGCACAGCCTGACGGCGCGCGGCGTGGCAAAGATTTTCCTGGAAGTCGCCGTCATCAATACAGCGGCCATCGCGCTCTATGCTTCGGCAGGTTTTATCGAGGCCGGCCGGCGGCGCGGCTATTACCAGCATGGCGGCCAATCAATTGACGCGCTGATCATGATGCTGGAACCGCCGCCGCCCTGAACGGTCAGGGCTTGCGCACCTTCAAACGCTGGATGCCGTCGGGGATTTCAGGATTCTCCGGTTGAAGATCGCCGACCAGATAGCCGTGTTCACGCAGGCTGGCCGGGACATTGCGGCTGGGCTCCCCAAAATTCATTCTCACTTCAAGCCCTTGACCGGGCAACAATCGTTCCACGACAAGTTTCGTTCTGACGAATGTCATTGGGCAGACAAGTGCCGTGATGTCGAGAAACTGATCTGGAATGTTTTCCACGTCGAACGATTCCTTTGCCTTCGTGCCAAATCGATATTGCAAGAGGGGGAAAGAGGACTTATATGACCATCGAGATTCTCGCCCGGAGCAATGATACATGACGAACGCATCATCCTCGCCCGAACTTTTGTCTCTGACGACGGAAATCGTCGCTGCTCATGTTTCCAACAATACAGTCACCATCAATGATCTTCCTGCGCTGATCGAACAGGTCTACCGCACTTTGTCCAATGTCGGCGCCGAGCCGGTGGTACAGAGCGAGAAGCCGCAGCCGGCCGTCGCCATCAAGAAGTCGGTGACCCCGGAATACATCGTCTGCCTGGAAGACGGCAAGAAGTTGAAGATGTTGAAGCGCCATCTGAAGACGGCCTACAACATGTCGCCGGAGGAATACCGGGAGCGCTGGGGCCTGCCGCCCGACTATCCGATGGTTGCACCCAACTATGCCAAGCAGCGTTCGCGCCTGGCCAAGCAGATCGGCCTTGGCACCCGCGCCCGCCGCGGCGAGGACGAGTAAGCACCAGACGCCCTTCGGGGGTGCATCGGTTCGGGGGCGGCCGCAGGGCCGCCCCCTTTCCATGTCGGCATGCGCCGTAGCCGGGGGGGCGGGGGCGGGCAACCCCTGTGATTTGCGCATGGCACCGGCGCGTACCTACCCGCAAACCCGCGAAGGTCTTTGAAATTTGCGGGGCGGGGCCATGAAACTTTCGTGATCGGGCCACCGATTGTGACACAGTGGGTTGACCGGTTGACGGCGCTTTGTGTTATGCCAATACACGAGGTTGGAGACCGGCCCGGTCCCGGCCGGATAACGCCAGCGACCCAGAATATGTGAGAGCATGGCTGACATCATTGCCACCGATGCCCTGATTTCCGGTGAATTGCGCGCCGGCAATCTGGAAGTCCGGCTCGCGGAAAGCGCGGCCGAGGTCACGGCCGCCCAGCGCCTGCGCTATCGCGTCTTCTATGAGGAGATGGAGGCACGGCCGACGGCGGAGATGGCTGCCCAGCGGCGCGACTTCGACATGTTCGACAGCATCTGCGACCATCTGCTGGTGATCGACCATAGCCTGGGCGGCGGTGCGGCCGGCGTGGTGGGCACCTACCGCCTGATCCGGCGGGCCACGGCGGCCCGCATGGGGTCGTTCTATTCCTCCGATGAATACGACATCTCCCGGATCGAGGAATATCCGGGCGAGGTGCTGGAACTGGGCCGCTCCTGCGTGGATTTGGCCTATCGCAGCCGCGGGACCATGCAGTTGCTGTGGCGGGGCATTGCCGCCTATGCCGCGCATTACGACATCAAGCTGATGTTCGGCTGCGCCAGCCTGCCCGGCACGGACCCCAAGGCGCTCGCCCTGCCGCTCTCCTATCTCTACTACCACCATCTGGCCCCGCCTGCCCTGCGCCCCGTGGCCCTGCCGCACCGCTATGTGGAAATGGCGATGATGGCGGAGCATGAGATCGACCCCCGCCGCGGCATCAATGAGGTGCCGCCCCTGATCAAGGGGTATCTGCGGCTGGGTGGCTTCGTGGGCGAAGGGGCCGTGGTAGACCATCAGTTCAACACGACCGATGTGTCGATCGTCGTGAAGACCGACCTGATCACCGACAAATACCTGCGCCATTATGAGCGCCGGGGCAGCGCGCTGCTGTAAGGCGGCGCGCCTTCGCGACGGGCGGTGGGGAATGGAGATCGGCTCGACGCTGTTGGGAATTTTCAGGCTGGCGGCCTATGCCACCGTGACCCTGTGCGGCATTCCCGTCCAGATTTTGCTGCTGCGCCTGTCGCCCCACCGGGCCGCGGCGGCCTTTCCGCGTTTCTACCATCGCATCTGCTGCCGCATCATGGGCCTGCAGGTGGAGGTGAAGGGCACGCCGGCCACCGACCGGCCGGTCCTGTTCATTGCCAACCATTCCTCCTATCTCGACATTCCCGTCCTGGGGTCCATCCTGCCGGCCAGTTTCATCGCCAAGGTGGATGTCGATGGCTGGCCCGTCTTCGGCCTGCTGGCCCGTCTGCAGCGCACCGTCTTTGTCGATCGCACGGCCCGGCACAAGGCGGATGAACAGCGCGACACGATCCAGGGCCGGCTGCTGGCCGGTGACCATCTGATCCTGTTTCCGGAAGGCACCAGCAGCGACGGCAACCGCACCCTGCCCTTCAAGACGGCGCTGTTCGCCGTCGCATCGACCCGCATCCAGGATCGGCCCCTGACCGTGCAGCCTGTCAGCGTCACAGCCACCCATCTGGACGGCATCCCGCTGGGCCATGCCTGGCGGCAGCTTTACGCCTGGTATGGCGACATGGAACTGCCCCCGCACCTGTGGCGCATGATGCGGGCCGGGCGCCTGCGCATCCTGGTGGAGTTCCACCCGCCGCAATCGCTGGACAGCGTCGGCAGCCGCAAGGCGCTGGCCGACATCTGCTGGAAATCGGTGGCCGCGGGCGTGGACCGGGCCGTCACGGGCCGGGCGGCCTGACCGTATATTTTCTGCCCCTCACGCCGACGCCGACATCCGTCGGCCTGGGCTTCATGCAGCACGTGCCGCGCGGGCGCTCAACGCGCCAATCAGGTTGCGATGAGTTCAACTCACCGCAACCTGGTATCAACCTTCGCGCCGGCGGCGCAGCAGCACGTAATAGGCCCCGCCCCCGCCATGCTGCGGCTGGGCCTGGTGGATGGACAGGACCAGCCGCCCGACATCACCTTCCCGCAGCCAGCGCGGGACCGACAGCCGCAGCACCCCTTCGCCGCGCGGCATCTGCCCCTTGCCCGTGATCACCAGCACGTTGCGGCGGCCGGCCGCATGGCTGCGCCGGATGAAGCCCAGAAGCGTGTCATGCGCCTCGCTCTGGGTCAGGCCGTGCAGGTCGATACGGCCGTCGATCCCCAGGCGGCCCCGGCGCAGCTTGTCGTCGGTGCGCTTGTCCACACCGGCCACGCGGCCCAACGGCGACGGGGCCAGGTTCACATCGACCCGCACCTTCTCCCGCACCGGCATGCCACGCAAAAGCTCGGCCAGCTTTTCCGCTGCCACCGTGCCGGGACGAGTGGGCGGGGACACGGGGGCCGCTGCCGCCGGCGGCGCGGATGATGGGGCCGGCACCGGGACGGGCTTCGGCTTGGGCGCGCTGCGCCGGCGCCCGGCCAGGGGCGTGGCATCGCGCATCACGGTGCGCCACAGATCCAGTTCGGCAGGCGTGGGCAGCTTTGGCTTGCGATCAGACATGACACCCCCTGGCGCCGCATCCATGCGCGTGATCACAGGCGGAAGGGCGGGGGGCGGGATGCAATCCGGGCGGCCTTGGTCTCTAAGGGATGAGGGAGAATATGGCGGGCGACCCCCGTATAGCGGGAGATAAGCCGCCATTCCCCCAACGGCAATGCCGATCCACCCAGCGCGCAGCCGGTATTCTCGACGCGCAGGCTCAGGCTGGCCGGTCCGGCGGCAACCGCCCCCCCACCATGCGCCATTTCTCATCGAACTGCCGGGCGATTTCGCCCAGCGTGACCTGGCCCAGCCGCGCCAGAAGGGTGGTCCGTGCCTCTGCCAGGGCCGCGCCCATCGTCTCGTTGACGGCCTGCTCCACCAGGCAGGCCGGATTGTCCGCCGAGGGCCCGATGGCGAAAAGCTGCGGTTCGCCCAGCGCGCGATAGATATCCAGCAGCGTGATCGCCGACAGCGGCCGGGCCAGCGCCCAGCCGCCGCCATGCCCCTTTTCCGACGTCACCAGCCCCTGATCGCGCAGCCCGGCCATGGTCCGCCGGACCACGACGGGATTGGTGTTCAGCATGCTGGCCAGGATGTCGGAGGTCGCGGCCCCGTCCAGCCGATCCATATGGATCAGCGCATGCAGCATGCGGGAAAGGCGGCTGTCGGTTCGCATGCCCCGTTCTAACCCTTTCCTTCTTTCGTAACAAGAGTAGTTGCAAAATAAGGGGGGTGCAGCCATCATGTAACTTATGAAGATTCAAGATATGGGGATATCCATGCTCTACGACGTGATCGTCATCGGCGGCAGCTTCGCGGGCCAGTCGGCGGCCATGCAACTGGTCCGGGCCCGGCGCCGGGTGGCGCTGGTGGATGCCGGCCGGCCGCGCAACCGGTTTGCGGCCACGGCCCACGGGTTTCTGGGCCAGGATGGCGTGCCGCCCGCCCGTATCATGGCCCAGGCCCGCGCCCAATTGACGGCCTATCCCACCCTGGATTGGGTCGACGGATCGGCGGAGATCGCGACGGGCGGCCGGGGCCGGTTCACGGTCGCGCTGGGGGACGGACGGACCCTGACGGGCCGGCGCCTGATCCTGGCCACCGGCGTGCGCGATGAATTGCCTTCCCTGCCCGGCCTGGCCGAGCGCTGGGGCCACAGCGTGCTGCATTGTCCCTATTGCCACGGGTACGAGATCGGCGGCCGGCCGATGGGCGTGCTGGCCACACAGCCCGGCGCCGACATGAAGGCGCTGCTGATCGCCGACTGGGGCCCGTCGGTGTTGTTCACGCAGGAGGCGATGCTGGTGGCGCCCGATATGACAGCGCGGCTGGCCGCCCGGGGGGTGACGCTGGTGGAGGAACCGGTGGTCGAGCTGCTGGGTGCCGCCCCCGCACTGGAGGCCGCCCGCCTGCGCGACGGCAGCACCGTGCCGGTATCCGCGCTGTTCGTGGGGCCGCGGACCCATATGGCCAGCCCCCTGGCGTCACAGTTGGGCTGCACCTTCACCGAGGGTCACAGCGGCCCCTATCTGACCGTCGATGATTGGGGGGCGACCAGCGTCCCCGGGGTCTATGCCGCGGGCGACGCCATCATGGCCATGCACAATGCCACCCTGGCGGCGGCTTCCGGTGTACGGGCCGGGGCGGGCACGCACCAGTCGATGCTGATGGATTGATCAGGCCGTCCGGCCGGCCTGCACGGCCGGCAGGCGGCAACGGATGATGGCACCGGACTGGCCGTCGCTGCTGATCTCCACGCTGCCGCCATGCAGTTCGATGAAGCTTTTCACCAGCGACAGGCCCAGGCCGGCACCGGCCGGGCCACCCTGGCCGGTCGTGCCCCGCTCGAACCGCTCGAAGACGCGCTGATGTTCATCGCTGGCGATGCCCACGCCCGTATCGGCGACGGACAGCACGATCTCCTCCCCCACCCTGGCGGCGGAAAGGGTGATGCGTCCGCCGGGGGGCGTGAACTTGATGGCGTTGCTGACCAGGTTGAACAGGGCCTGTTTCAACCGCTTCTCGTCCCCTTCCATGGCGCCGATCTGGTCGGGCATGTCGACGCGCAGGTCCAGGCTCTGCTTGCGGGCCCAGTCGCGGGTCAGGCCGGCGACGGAATGCAGAAGCTGGGCGATATCCACCCTGTCATGTTCCAGCACCATGAACCCGGCCTCGATCGTGGCCAGGTCCAGGATGTCGTTGACCAGCGACAGAAGCCGCCGGCTGGCCTCCAGAACGCCCTTGGCATATTCCTGCTGGCGGGCGTTCAGCGGTCCGAAATACTGGTTATGCAGTATCTCGGCAAAACCCATGATGGCGTTCAGCGGGGTGCGGAGCTGGTAGGACACGTTGGCGATGAACTCCGCCTTCAGCCGGTCGGCGGCCTCCAGCGCCTCGTTGCTGGCGCGCAGGGCCATTTCCACCCGGTCGCTGTCCGTCACGTCCAGACAGGAGAACAGCACGGCCCCGTCGGGCAGCGGCACCACGGCATAGCGCAGGACCGACCCGTCGGCACGGCGCAGGATGCCGGCATCGGCACGGCGCTGCAGCAGGTGGCCGACCAGCTTCTCCCGCTCGCGGTCCCAGTCGCCCCCTTCGTCCAGCAGCGGACGGACGATATCGACCAGCCGGGCCAGATGCGGTTCCCCCCGCGTCAGCCCGTCATTCAGGGACCAGACGCGCAGGAAGGCGGGGTTGTACAGCTTCAGCCTTCCGTCACCGCCGAACACGGCCACGCCCTCGGCCAGATTGTCCAGCGTCTCCTGCTGCACGGCCATCAGTGTGTTGTAGGAGGATTCCAGCGCCAGCGTATGGGTCACATCCTCGGCCACGAACATCAGCCCGCCGAACGGATGCGGCACCGACAATGACCGCAGCGTCCGCCCATCGGGCAGGTGCAGCAACTGCTCCATCGGTTCGATCAGCGAGGTGAACAGCGCCAGTTGCTGCTTCTTCCAGCGTGGGAAATCCGCTTCCTCCGTCAGCTTGCGCCGGGCGCGCAGATCCTCCAGCACCTCGCCATAGGTTGGTTCGTCGGCCAGCCAGCCCGTATCCATGTCCCACAGCCTCGCATAGGCATGGTTGTGGAACTTGATGCGCATGTCCGGGCCATAGATGGCGATGGCCGACCCCAACTGGTGCAGCACCTCGGCATGCGCGTCGATATGGCGGGCCAGTTCATCGCGCAGGGAACGTTCAATGGTCCGGTCGATGGCCAACCCGGCCAGACCGCCGGACGGCAGCGGCGTTTCCGTGAACTGGAACAGGCGGCGGTCGCCATCCACGACCAGGAACCGTTCCTCCTCCTGCGCCGCACCCGCCGCCAGGGCACGCTGCGCCAGGTCGCGCGGGCTGCCCAGCAGGCCGCCGGGCAGTTCCGCGCCCTGGGTCAGCACCTGGTCCGGCGTGCTGTCCAGAAGCCTTGCATAGGCCCGGTTGCACCAGTCGATCTCCAGCGCGGGCGTGCGCCGCCACAGCGGCAGCGGCAGGTCGGCCAGAAGCGCGCGCAGCCGTTCCAGCTCCACCGCCTGCGCCTGCGCCGTTTCCACCCGCCGGACCTGTTCCAGCCCTTCCGGGGTGATGTCACGCAGCCAGAGAAGATGCAGGAAGGCGCCGTCCGGCCCCTCCCCACGCCGGCCGCTGGCCTGGAAGAATCGCGATCCGTCGGCCAGCCGCACATTGATGCGGAATGGCTTGCCGCTGTCGGTCAGGTGGCGGAAGGACCCGTGCAAGGCGGCCGCGTCGCTGGGGGCCAGCGCCTGTTCGACATCATCCAGGCGCCGCACCTGTTCCACGCCCAGCAGGGCGGCGAAACCCGGTGCAACCGACAAATCCCCCGCAGCGCCCAGCGCCAGCCAGGGTTCCGGCACGCCATCGGCCAGTGCCGTCAGGCGGGCCATCTCGACCCTGGCCTCGATCAGGTCCAGTTCCCGGCCCCGCGCCCAGGTCAGCAGCCGGATCATCAGGGCCGCCACGGTCAGCAGCAGGGCCAGCGCCAGCAGGGCAAGCACGGGGGATTGCGCTTCCCACAGGGGGCGCAGCATCCAGCCGATTCCGGCCAACCCCACCAGGGCGGCACCGGCAACGGCGACAAGATGGACAACAGCCGGCTTCACGGGCGGCAGTTTAGAAGGGGGATTCCTTGAAAAGCAAGGCCCGGCCAGCCACCCAAAAGAAAACCCCCGCCGGTCGCTGCCGGCGGGGGTCTGTCACCTTGCCCGGAACGGGGATAAGGATCAATAACGGTAGTGATCCGGCTTGAACGGACCCTGGACCGGCACGGCGATGTAGTCGGCCTGGGCCTGGGACAGGACGGTCAGCTTGGCGCCGATCTTGTCCAGGTGCAGACGGGCCACCTTCTCATCCAGGTGCTTGGGCAGCACATAGACCTTGTTCTCGTACTTGGCATGGTTCTGCCACAGCTCGATCTGGGCCAGCACCTGGTTGGTGAAGCTGGCGGACATCACGAAGCTGGGGTGGCCGGTGGCGCAGCCCAGGTTGACCAGGCGGCCCTTGGCCAGCACGATCAGGCGCTTGCCGTCGGGGAACACCACCTCGTCGACCTGCGGCTTCACCTCGTCCCAGACATAGTTCGACAGGGCGGCGATCTGAATCTCGCTGTCGAAATGGCCGATGTTGCAGACGATGGCGCGGTCCTTCATGGCGCGCATATGGTCCAGCGTGATCACATCGACATTGCCGGTGCAGGTCACGAAGATGTCGCCGTGCGGGGCGGCGTCTTCCATGGTGACGACCTGATAGCCTTCCATGGCGGCCTGGAGCGCGTTGATCGGATCGATCTCCGTCACCAGCACGCGCGCACCCTGAGTGCGGAGCGAAGCGGCGGAGCCCTTGCCCACATCGCCATAGCCGGCGACGACGGCAACCTTGCCGGCGATCATCACGTCGGTGGCGCGCTTGATGCCGTCCACCAGCGATTCGCGGCAGCCATACAGGTTGTCGAACTTCGACTTGGTGACGCTGTCATTCACATTGATGGCGGGGACCTTCAGGGTGCCGGCCTTCACCATCTCGTACAGGCGATGCACGCCGGTCGTGGTCTCTTCCGACAGGCCCTTCACCTCGGCCAGCATTTCCGGATACTTGTCGTGCATGATCTGGGTGACGTCGCCGCCATCATCCAGGATCATGTTCGGCACCCAGCCGTCCGGCCCGTGCAGCGTCTGCTCGATGCACCACCAGAATTCCTCTTCCGTCTCACCCTTCCAGGCGAAGACGGGGATGCCGGCGGCGGCGATGGCGGCGGCGGCCTGATCCTGGGTGGAGAAGATGTTGCAGGACGACCAGCGGACGGTGGCGCCCAGCGCCGTCAGCGTCTCGATCAGCACGGCGGTCTGGATCGTCATGTGCAGGCAGCCGACGATGCGCGCACCGGCCAGCGGCTTGGACGCGCCATATTCGGCGCGCAGCGCCATCAGGCCGGGCATCTCGGTCTCGGCGATGGTGATTTCCTTGCGGCCCCAGCCGGCCAGCGAGATGTCGGCGACCTTGTAGTCGGTGAAGGCGGTCATGTTGGCTCCCTGTCGCGCGGCAGGCGCGGGTCGTGGGTTTGATAAACAGCACAAGCGGCGGTCCGATCCGGCCGCCGCGTCTGGTGCAGCATGTATCAGGCGGAGCGGTCGCAGGCAAGCATAAAGATATCTTTATGTGTGCATCTGTGCCCATGCCGGATCATGCTCCCGATCGCGTTCCCCCGCGACCTTTTGACGCCTGCCATGTGCAGGAGGCGGATTGCCACCCCGGACAGGCTGCCCGACTATCGTATGCGGCGGCGGGGGCTGAAGGCGGGGTGGGACAGGCAATGGAATCGGGTGATGACGATGCGGGCAATGGCCGGCCGGCGGTGACGACAGAGGGCCAGACGGACGAACAGCGCCGTCAGGCCAGGCAGGCCGAGCGTATCCGTGACCTGGAACGGCTGATGCGCGGGGCCGCCGCCTTTTCACGCCGCGGGACGGAATAGGGGGAGTTCCGGCGCGCCACGGATCAGCGCGCCGTATCATCCGGCGCCAGGAACCCCCTGGTCACCTTCACGGCTTCCGCCAGCCCGACCTTGCGCACCTCCACCCCCTCGGGGAAGGCACCCAGCAGGCGGGATGGCATCATCGGGTCCAGCAGCACGAACACGCCCTGGTCATCCGCGCGTCGCACCAGACGGCCGAAGGCCTGGCGCAGGCGCAGGCGGGTGATCATGTCGTCGAACCCTTTGCGCCCCGCCACCTTGTCGAAATAGTTGCGTCGCGCCTTGTGCAATATGTCGGGCCGGGGCCAGGGCACGCGGTCGAACACGATCAGGCGCAGGGAACGGCCCGGCACATCCACCCCGTCGCGTACCGCATCGGTACCCAGCAGGCAGGCATCCTCCTCGCCGCGGAAGATATCCACCAGGGTGGGCACATCCATGCCGTCCAGATGCTGGGCCAGAAGCGGGATGCCCGCTTCCTCCAGTGGTTCGGCGATGCGTTCATGCACGCCGCGCAGCCGCTGGATGGCCGTGAAAAGGCCCAGCCCGCCGCCGCCCGCCGCCAGGAACAGTTCGCGATAGGCCGAGGCCACCTGCCCCAGATCATCCTTGCGCACATCGTTCACGATCAGCACGCGGGTCTGACTGGCATAATCGAAGGGGCTGGGCACGGCGGCGCGCAACGCCGCCCCGCCCATATGCACCGTGCCGGTGCGCAGGTGTGCGGCCCGCCAGTCCTGCTCCACATCGCCCGTGCCATCGGTCAGCGTGGCGCTGGTCAGCACCAGCCCGTGGGCCGCCGTGCCCACCGTGTCGGCAAACGGGATGGTCGGATCGACCCAATGGCGATACATGCCCGTGTCGAAGTCGCGGCCGTCGATCCGCTCGATCCCGAACCAGTCCACGAACTTGCGCGGTGTCTCGTCCTTCAGGCTTTGCAGCATCAGCCGCCAGCCCGTCACCTCGTTCTGGGCGCGGCGTTTCAGGGCGCGTGCGATGCTGTCCATGCGGCGGCGCGTCTCGGCCTCAAGCTCGTCCGCCTCCTCCTCCAGCATCTCCTTCAGCCGGTCGGCCAGCTTCTCCAGCGGCATGGCCAGCTTCAACAGGGCGGCATCCAGATCCAGGGCCAGGTCAACCAGCCCTTCCGCCACGGGCCTGCACTCGGTCTCCAGGCTGTAGGGATTGTCCACGCCCGGGGCGCGGGCCAGCACCTGCGCCCGCACGCCGGCCAGGAACGCCTCCAGCGGGCCCTTCACCTCCCCGCCATGGATGCGCTGCGCCCAGGCCTCCCCCGGCAGGATCTGGGCCGCCTGCCTGATCTCCTGCAACTGTTCCAGCGCGACCTTGTCGCCCCCGACCAGATCCTCCACCCGCCGCTGCAGGCCGCGGGCCCGGCTGCGGCCCGACACCTCCGCGCCCAGCAGCCAGCGGCGCAGCTCCGCCGCCTCCGCCGCCGTCAGATGGCCGGCAAAAGCGCTGTCGGCAGCATCGAAGACGTGGTGCCCCTCGTCGAAGACATAGCGGGTGGGGATATAGGCATCGTCCCCGCCGCCCAGGGCCGCCTGCACCATGACCAGGGCATGGTTGGCCACCACGATGTCGGCCTTGCGCGCGCGGCGGACCGATTTCTCGATGAAGCAGCGGGTATAGTGGGAACAGGCATTGTAGACGCATTCCCCCCGGCGGTCGGCCAGGCCCAGCGTGCGGCCCTTGCCCAGCACATCGACCAGCCAGCCGGGGAAATCCCCGCCCGCCATGTCGCCGTCGCGCGTGGCCGCGGCCCAGCGTGCCATCAGCCCGATGGCGGTGGCATAGGCCGGCTGGGTATGGGCGATGTTGGCCGCTTCCTCCAGGTTCAGCAGGCACAGGTAGTTTTCCCGCCCCTTGCGGACCACGACGCGCCGTGCCTTCACCGACGGGTCGGGATGCAGCCGGTCCAGTTCCTTGTCGATCTGCTGCTGAAGCTGGCGGGTATAGGTGGAAATCCAGACGGGACCGTTGTTCTTCTCCGCCCACAGGGTGGCCGGGGCCAGATAGCCCAGCGTCTTGCCCACACCCGTGCCGGCCTCCGCCAGCACGATATTGGGCACGCCCTGCTCGTCACGCGGGGTAAACGCGGTGGAAACGGCGCTGGCATAGTCGGCCTGCTGCGGCCGGGGTTCCACCCCGTGTCCGCTGCCGACCAGTTCGGCCAGCCGCCAGCGCGCTTCCGCCGGTTCAACGGGCACATGGCCGGGCGGCGGCTCGGGCGCCTCGGCCTGCCATTCCTTCAGGTGGTTCCACACCATCGGCCCGCGACGGGCACGCCCGTCGCCCGGCCCGTGCGGCAGGCCCAGCGCGGCCATCACCGATGGCGTCCACGGCCAGCCGGCCTGTCCCATGAACCAGCCGATGCCGGCCGGGTCGGACCGTTCATGCGGCTGCCGCCCGCGCCCCGCCCCGTCTTCCGGCTGGTTGTTGCCGGCCAGTTCGGACAGAAGCGCGCGGGCGCTGTCGATCAGGGACAGGGCTTCGGCCTCCGGATCGCCGGGTGCAGGCAGGCCCAGCGCATCCGCCAGCCCCTTGGGCGTGGGCAGGCAGAACCGGGCCGGCCGGACAAAGGCATACAGTTCCAGCAGGTCGAACGGGTCGGCCATCCGGTCGGTCCGCAGCCGGCGGCCCACGGCACGGGCGTGCGCCAGGATCACGTTCTGGTGCCGCAGACGCCAGGCCGCCTCGTCATGGGGCAGCAGGTCAACCTCCCCGTCCGGCGTCACCCAGGTGACGCCACGGGCCCCCACCACGATGGCGGGCGCATCGGGCAGCAGCAGGCTCGGCGGTGCCGTGCGCAGGGCCCCGGCCGCATCGGGCACCGTGGCGGCACCCGGCCGGCGGAAGGGAACGATCTCGCTCATGGCGGCGGAGTATAGGCGAAGCCGGGCCGCTTGCATCAACAAAACAGGAACATCACCCCTTCACCCGGCCGCCGGCACCGGTCCGGGAGAGGCAGGAAGCGATCAGCGCGCCGGCACCTGGTCCAGCATCCGGTCCAGCGCCTGGGCCACGGCTTCCATGCCGGGCGGGGTCACATGATAGGCGACGGCCCCGGTCGGCGCGGGATAGCCCGTCATCCAGGGGTCGGCCGCGCAGGCATCGTGCCCCAGGGAAAGCTCCGACGCCTTCAGCAGCAGGGCGCCGGCATCGCTGGCCGCGGCCTCGGTGATGGCGGCCAGCCGGGCCGCCACGGCACGCGCGGCCTCGGCCTGTTCGCGCGTCAGCGGCGTGCCGTCGCACAGGTCGCGCGGCGGCAGCACGACGGGATAATCGACAAAGACCAACAGGGCATCGGGCGCCCGCGCCCGCACGGCGGCGGCCACATCGGCCATGGCCCGCGGCAGGGCATCGAAGGCGCCGGCCCCCGGATCAGCCGCCGGCCGGCACCGGCCGGTGGGATCACCCAGCCGCGCCGCCAGTTGGGCACAGGACAGGGACATGAGGTTGCCGATATAGCCCAGATCATTGCCGCCGATGGTCACAGTGACCAGCCTTGTGTCGGCATCCACCGCCTCGACCTGCGGCGGCAGTTCCCGCCACCCCGTCAGCACCGCCGCCGTGGTGGCGCCGGAACAGGTGACATCCACCAGCGAAAGCCCCCGGCGGGCCGCCAGCAGATGGGCGTAATTGCGCGAGGAACGGCCGCAACGGACCGGGGCATCGGGCACATAGGGCAGAAGACCGGGACCGGCCGCGAATGAACTGCCCATGGCGACATATTTGGCACCCGCCGGCAAGGCGGGGCGCCGCTGGGCGGAGGCATCGGTTGACAGGGCGGCCGCCAGGCAAAGGGCGAAAAGCCCCCCCAGCAGAACAGGAAGAAACGGCAGGCGCATGCAGGGATCCTGAACAGTGGAGACCGGACAGCCACGATATCGGGCTGTCCGGTCTCCGTCTTTCCACCATCCGGTATAATCAGTGTGACAAACACACCTCAAGCGATGCGAAGCCTACCACCCAAAGATTACCACTTTGCCATCAGGCCGCGCGGATACCGGTCAGGAACTGTTCCACCTGGCTTTTCAGCACATCGGCCTGTTCGCCGAGGTCGCGGGCCGCACCCAGGACCTGGGTGGCCGAAGCCCCCGTCTCTCCCGCCGCCTGCGTGACATGGGCGATGTTGCTGGACACTTCCCGCGTCCCGACCGCCGCCTGCTGCACATTGCGGCTGATTTCCAGCGTCGTGGCGTTCTGCTGTTCCACCGCGGCGGAGATGTTCGCCATCGCCTCGTTGATCTGGCCGATGGTGCCCGTGATGGATTGGATGGCCCCGACCGCCTGATCGGTGACGCTCTGCATGCCCTGGATCTGCTGGCCGATTTCCTCCGTCGCCTTGGCCGTCTGGTTGGCCAGGGACTTCACCTCGCTGGCCACGACGGCGAAGCCCTTGCCGGCTTCGCCGGCGCGTGCCGCCTCGATGGTCGCGTTCAAGGCCAGCAGGTTGGTCTGGCTGGCGATCTCGCTGATCAACTGCACCACCGTGCCGATCCGGTGCGCGGCCTCGGCCAGGGTCTGCACCGTCTCGTTGGTGCGGCCGGCCTGCTCGGTGGCCTGATCGGCGATCCGGGTCGAATGCACCACCTGGCGGGAGATTTCCTGGATGGAACTGGCCATCTCTTCCGCCGCGGAGGCCACGGTCTGGACATTGGCAGCCGTCTGATCGGCAGCACTGGCCGACGCCGTCGCCTGGGTCCGGGTCTGCTCGGCAATCGCCGTCATGCCCTGCGCCGTAGCGTCAAGCTGCCCCGTGGCGCTGGCCACACTGCCCAGGACGGAGGAAACGTCGCTGTCGAACCGGGCGATCAGTCCTTCGATGGCGGCGGCGCGGCGGGTCTTGGCCTCCTGCTCGCGGGCCTGCTCGCCGGCCAGTTCATCAGCCCGGACGGCGTTCTGCCGGAACACTTCCAGCGCGCGGGCCATGCCCCCGATCTCGTCCTTGCGATGCAGCCCGGCGATCCGGATCGACTTGTCGCCACCAGCCAGCAGGCCCATCTGGTCCGTCATGGCCTTGATGGGACGGGCAATGGCCCCGGCCAGGGCCAGCCCCGCAGCCACGGCGATCAGCAGGGAAGCCACGGCACCGGCCATTGTGGCAGTATTGGCCATGGCGAAGGCGTTCTCCAGCCCTTCGCGCCGGCTTTCCAGCAGGTCGCGCTCGATATCCTGGATGGCCTGCACGTCGGCGCGGATCTGATCCATCCGGTCCTTGCCGGTTCCGGCCGCCACATCGGCCAGGATGTCGTCACGCCGGGCCGGATCCTGGAAACCCGTGATCTGCGGTTCGGCCATGTCCCGGTTCCAGGCATCCGATGCCTGCTTCACCGCGCGCAGCCGTTCCCGCTGGGCCGGGTTGTCGGCCACCAGTTCCATGGCCTGGTTGTACCCCTGCTCGAACGCCCGCTGGCCCTCGTAATAGGGGTCCAGGAAGGCCTTGTCGCCCGTCAGCAGAAAGCCACGCAGGCCCGTTTCCTGATCGACCTTTGCCGTGGCCAGCAGCCGGACCGTGCGCATCACCTCATAGGTGTGGACGGTCTCTGCATTTCCGTTCTCGATGAAGAGCAACTGGGTGCGGTTGATGGTGCCGACGACCAGCGACGTCAGGACAAGCGCGCCGAAGGCAATCAGCAATTTGCGGACGATCGACAGGTTCCGCAGCTTCTCAATCATACTCGTCTCCTTCCTGCCACACAGGGGCCGGCTTGGGCGAAAAGGCAAGTTTCCCCGTTTCCAGAATGAATATCATTCATGGACGAGTATTAGCGCGATTTCGGGCGGATCTTTCTTGACGAAGAAAGATAAAAATTTAGATAATCACCACAGATCAGGGTTCGCTGACCTAAATCAATTCAACTTTCTCCTGTCTTCACCTGCCGATTTGCCTCGTCGGTATCATTTCTTTTGTCTAATTTAGAATTATACCGATGATGAAGGGCTTCAACCCGTCGAAGTGTCGGGCCAACTGTAACTTTCAGGGTAGGGCACACCCTACCCCGAAAGGCATAACACCAGTGAGGATGACAGATCTTTCACCGGTCAGGCCGATGCGGCGCAGGCGCGCAGAACCCCACGGCCCCGCAGACGGCGGTCAGGGATGCGGTGGCGATTTTGCGAAAGGAGGCCCCGGATCAGCGCAGCGTCTTGAAACGCTCCGTCGCCTGGACCAGCGCCGTGCGCACGCCGGGTTCCATCGCGCTGTGACCGGCGTCCGGCACGATGATGTAATCGGCTTCCGGCCAGGCGCGATGCAGTTCATCGGCCGTGCGGATGGGACAGACGATATCGTACCGGCCCTGAATGATGACCGCCGGCACATGGCGGATGTTGCGCACGTCGCGCAGCAGCCTGTCTTCCGGGTCCAGGCCGTTATTGCGGAAGAAATGCGCCTCGATCCGGGCCAGCCCCAGCGCGTGGTTGTCCTCCCCGGAGGCGGAAATAAGCTCCGGGCTGGGCATCAGGGTCGAACAGGCCCCCTCATACATGCTCCAGACCCGTGCGGCCGGCATGTGGACGGACCGGTCGGGATGGGTCAGCCGCTTCCAGTAGGCTTCAAGCAGGTCGCCGCGTTCCTCTTCGGGGATGTAGCTGTTGAAATGGTGCCACGCCTCAGGAAATATCTGCTTCATCCCGTAAAGGAACCAGTCGATCTCCGACCGGCGCATCAGGAAGATGCCGCGCAGGATCAGCCCGACCACCCGGTCCGGATGCGCCTGGGCATAGGCGATGGACAAGGTGGAGCCCCAGGAACCGCCGAACACCATCCAGCGGTCGATCCCCAGAAGCGCCCGCAGCAATTCCAGGTCCGCGACAAGATGCGGAATATCATTGTTGCGCAGGTCGCCCAGCGGCGTGGACCGGCCCGCCCCGCGCTGGTCCAGGATGATGATCCGGTAGAAGGCGGGATCGAAGAAACGGCGATGGGTGGGCGAGGCCCCGGCCCCCGGCCCGCCATGCAGGAACAGGACGGGAAGCCCGTTCGGGTTTCCGCACTGCTCCCAATACAGGGTATGGACGTCATCGACCTTCAGCCGGCCGGTCTGATAGGGATCAAGGGGGGAGAACAGGTCGCCGCGGGGCATGGATGCTTCCAATTTGTTTATTGCGACCGATTGTAGGCAAGCGGCCGGCGCAACGCAAACCGTCCGGGGTGGCAAAGCTGCGGAACCGGATCGGGGCGTATGATGTCCGCCATCATGGATACCGACCCCCGACCGCCCTATCCCCGCATCGACGATGGCAGCCTGGCCGCGCTGATCGTCGAATTCTATGCTGCCGCGCGGCTGGACCCGCTGCTGGGGCCCGTCTTCCAAGCCATGGTGGGGGAGGATGACGCCCATTGGGCCGCCCATCTGCGCCGCGTGCATGATTTCTGGTCATCGGTGACCATGGGCACCGGCCGCTATGGCGGCCGGCCGATGCAGGTCCATGCCGGCATCCCCGGATTGGCACCCGCCCATTTCGAACGCTGGCTGGACCTGTTCACGCAAACCGCGGACAGGCTGTTCATCCCCCCGGCCGCCGCCTTTCTGCGCGACAAGGCAGAGCGCATGGCCCAGGCCCTGCAGCAGGGCATCGCCATGGCGCGGGCGGCCGGCTGATACCGTTTCCCGGTTGGGTGTATACTCACCGGGAGCGGGTACAGGCCATCCCGTTGCGCTTCCACCGCCCCTTGCGCCCCGGCGCATCCGGTATCATCTTGGCACCCATGACCTGCCCGCCGCCCGCCCCGCACGAAAAGCCGCCGCCCCGCCCGCGCGGGCGGCTGGGGCTTTGGTCGGACCGGGTCAAGGCCGCCCTGCTGCTGGTCATGCTGGCCATGGCCGGGGGGCTGGCCGGCCTTGGCGGGTCGGGCACGGATGCGGAGCGGCTGCGTGAGGGGCTGTCGGCCGGCGGGCCCAGCCTCCGCCCCTCTCCGCTGCCCGACATGCCGGCGCTGGTCACGGCACCCGCACCGGACCGGCAATCGGCCGGCACGGATGGTGGTGGCGACGGTGATGCACCGCCCCGGGCGCTGGCCGCCGCGGAACAGGCGTTTCCGGCGCCCTGCATACGGCCCGTCATCCTGGCCCGGGCCGAGGTGCCGGTGCGCGCACCGGCCCGCGCGGGCCATGACACGCGCATGACGACGGGCCCGCCCCGGCGGCTTTCCCTCTGATCCGTTTTCACCTCCCCTGAAAAGATCTCCGGCACGCGGGTGGCCGGCCGTGCGTGATGCGCACCGGCCGCCGCTTTCGGCGTGCCCCGTTGGAAAGTCCGACCCATGAAGAAATCCCTGATCTTTTACGCCGTCGCCCTGGCCGCCGCCGGCGGCCTGATGACCGCCAGCCGCCAGTGGGGCGGCTTCATGCTGCTGGCAACCTTCATCTTCTGGTTCCTGCATTCCGTATTTGCCAGCACCGGCAACACAGGACGGGAGGTGTGACACCAGCCCCATGACCGGTGTCTGTGGAGGGGGCGGGCCGGCTGGCATGTCCCCTCAGGGCTTCACCCTTGCCGGCCTGATATCAAAGAGGTATCCGTGCCCCCATGGATGGGAATGGCCTGCCCGGAAGCGGGAGGCGGGATCAAGGGGAAGAAGCGGCACATGGGCACGACCCGGAGGATGTCCCGCCAGGACACGCGCACCTTGGGCCTGGCGGCCCTGGGGGGTGCCCTGGAATTCTACGACTTCATCATCTTCGTCTATTTCGCGACGGTCATCGGCCAGCTTTTCTTCCCGCCCGAACTGCCGGACTGGATGAAGCAGATCCAGACCTTCGGGGTGTTCGCGGCCGGGTATCTGGCCCGGCCGCTGGGCGGCATCATCATGGCGCATTTCGGCGACCGGCTGGGCCGCAAGCGCATGTTCACCCTGTCCATCCTGATGATGGCCATATCGACGCTGGGCATGGGCCTGCTGCCCACCTATGCCGATATCGGGCTGATGGCACCCGTGGCGCTGCTGTTCCTGCGCCTGTGCCAGGGGGCCGCCATCGGCGGGGAGGTGCCGGGGGCCTGGGTCTTCGTGTCCGAGCATGTGCCGCCCGACCGGGTGGGCCTGGCCTGCGGCTTCGTGACCTGCGGCCTGACCGTGGGCATCCTGCTGGGCTCCCTGGCCGCCACAGGCCTGAACCTGCTTTTCACGGAGGCGGAGATTCTGGAGCGGGCCTGGCGCCTGCCCTTCCTGCTGGGCGGGGTCTTCGGGCTGGTGGCCGTCTATCTGCGCCGCTGGCTGGAGGAGACACCCGTCTTCAAGGCGTTGCAGCAGCGCAAGGCCCTGTCCGACGAACTGCCGTTGCGCGTCGTGATCCGCGAGCATGGCCAGGGGGTGGCCATTTCGATGGCCCTCACGGGCCTGTTGTCGGCCGGCATCATCGTGCTGATCCTGATGACGCCGTCCATTCTGCAGAAATTCTACGGGTTCGACGCGGCGACGGCCCTGCAGGCCAACAGCCTGGCGACGCTGTTCCTGTCCTTCGGCTGCATCCTGGCGGGCTGGACGGTGGACCGGCTGGGGTCCGCCCGCTTCTTCACCCTATTCAGCCCGCTGCTGGGCATCATGGCCCTGGTCATGTTCCTGGTGCTGCGGACCGAGCCGTCCTGGCTTTATCCCCTCTCGGCGCTGGTCGGCCTGTCGGTCGGGGTGATCGGGGCCGTGCCGCACGCCATGGTGCGTGCCTTTCCGGCCTCCGTGCGCTTCAGCGGGCTTTCCGCCTCCTACAATCTGGCCTATGCCGTGTTCGGCGGCATGACGCCCATCGCCGTCACCATGATGCTGCAGGCCAGTGTGCTGGCCCCGGCCTATTACGTGCTGCTGTTCAGCGCGGTCGGCGTGGGGGTGGGGCTGTACCTGCGGAAAAGCCGCCGGTACGACGATTGATGTCATGGCCGGGGCCGTCAGGCCGCCGGCAGGGCCACATGGATGCGGGTGCCCGGACCCGCCATATCCCTTTGCGCCCACAGCCGCCCACCATGCCGGGCCGCCAGCAACGCGGCCAGATAGATCCCCAGGCCGAGCCCGCCGACACTGGCCGTCAGCGGGTCCCCCCCGCGCAGGAAGGGCTTTCCGATGCCGGCCAGCACTTCGGCCGGCAGTCCCGGTCCGTCATCCGCGACGGTCAGCAGGACGGAACCCTGATCGTTGCGCGCGCCTTCGATGCGCACATGGCTGCGGTCGGGTGTGTGGCTGACGGCATTGTCCAGCAGCGCGAACAGGATCTGCTGCAGGGCCAGCGGATCGGCGCGCACCAGCAGGTCCGCCGGCACCTGGTTCTCCACCGACGTGCAATGCTGCTGCGCCCGAACCCGCGCCTGGCCGGCCACGCGCGCTACCTCCTCCCGCAGGTTCAGGGGTTCGGGCGCCAGTGACTGCCCCGCTTCGGCCTCCGCGCAGGCGACGATGCCTTCCACCAGGTCCAGCAGATTGTAACCGGCCTGTGCGATCTCCGCCGCATAGTCGCGCACCTTGTCCGGCGGCATGGGCAGCGACGGGTCGCGCATCATGTCGGCAAAGCCGATGACGGCATTCAGCGGCGTGCGCAGCTCATGGCTGACGGACGAGAGGAACTGGCTCTTGGCGCGTTCCAGGGCCCGGCTTTCCAACCCGCTTTGCCGCAGCGCGTCGGCCGCCGCCTCGCGGGCGCGCAGCACCTCGGCACTGCGGTCGGCCAGATCACGCACCAGCCGGCGGACCAGCAGGAACAGGATCATGCCCGTCACGGCGACATAGAACAGCCCCTTGCCCGTCTGGAACGCGGTCAGCCCCGTCGTGTCCCCGAACATGGCTTCCGCCACGCGGTCGGAAAACACGATCCATGCGGTGGACAGCACGACGAAGACGAGCGCAACGCGGAACGCCGCGCGGTTGGGCGCCGAAGCCAGCCAGCGTAACGTGTCCATGGTGCCTCCCCGCGTCAGGGGCCCGATCCGTCCGGATCAAGCATAAGGCACAATGCTTTGTGGATGAAAGCCCCGTCGTTGCCCGCGATCCTGGGATAGTGCGCCGGCCAGGCCGCTGGACCGCGGCCCGGCCGGCCGGGTAATCTGCCGCCATGAACCAGCCGCCCCCCGCCGATATCCGCCCGCCCGACCCCAATGCCCTGCAACGGCGGGCCTCCGACCCGGAAAATTCCGTCTGGGTGGGGGCGTCGGCCGGCACGGGCAAGACCAAGGTGCTGACCGACCGGGTGCTGCGGCTGATGCTGGCCGGCACCGACCCGTCCCGCATCCTGTGCCTGACCTTCACCAAGGCGGCGGCGGCCGAAATGGCCAACCGCATCGCCGACCGCCTGTCCGTCTGGGCCGTGGCGGACGAGGACCGGCTGCATGCCAATCTGGTGGAACTGACCAACCGGCAGCCGACGCGGGCGGAGGTGGTGGCGGCCCGCCGCCTGTTCGCCCGCGTGCTGGACACGGCCGGGGGCATGAAGATCCAGACCATCCACGCCTTCTGCCAGTCGCTGCTGCGCCGCTTTCCGCTGGAGGCGGGCCTGGCGCCCAATTTCGAGGTCATGGACGACCGCACGGCAGAGGAGTTGCTGGCCGAGGCCAAGCAGGAGGTGCTGCTGGCCGGCCGTTTCGATCCCGAGGGGGCGCTGGCCGGGGCGGTGTCGTTGCTGACCGGTTCGGTATCGGAGGATGAATTCAACGACCTGCTCGCCGTCCTGACGGCCGAGCGCGGGCGGCTGAAGCGCATCCTGGACGAGGGGGGCGGACTGGCGGCCGCCATCGCGGCGCTGCGGGCCGGACTGGACGTGCCGGCGGGGGAAACGGATATGACCGTGCTGGCGCGGGCCTGCGCCGCCGGGGCCATGGACGAGCCGGGCCTGCGCCGGGCCTGTGCGGCACTGGCCACGGGCACCAAGACCGATGTCGAACGGGGGCTGGGCATCCAGCGCTGGCTGGATGGCGAGGCGTCCCAACGGGCGAGGGGTTGGGTTGACTACCAGCCGCTCTACCTGACGGCGGAGGGGGAACCCCGCAAGAGCCTGATGACCAAGAAGCCGTCGGAAGCCGATCCGATGGCGCTGGAGATCCTGCTGCGCGAGGCCGCCCGGCTGGTGGCGGTGGCGGAGGAGCGCCGCCGCGTCGCCGTGGCATCGCACACGGCGGCCCTGCTGTGCCTGGGCGAGGCGTTGCTGGACCGTTACCAGCGGCTGAAGGATGCGCGCGGCCTGCTGGATTTCGACGATCTGATCCTGTCGGCCTCCCGGCTTCTTCAGGGCGGGGCGGCGGCGGATGCCTGTGCCTGGGTGCTGTTCAAGCTGGATGGCGGCCTGGACCACGTGCTGATCGACGAGGCGCAGGACACCAACCCGGAGCAATGGGCCGTCGTCTCGGCCATCGTGGAGGAATTCTTCGCCGGCCTGGGCGCCCGCGACGACCGGGTGCGTACCCTGTTCGTGGTGGGGGATGACAAACAGTCGATCTTCAGCTTCCAGCGCGCCGATCCGGCCGAATTCGCCCGCATGCGCGACCATTTCGGCACCCGCGTCCGCCAGGCCGGGCGTATCTGGGACCCGGTGAACCTGACCACCAGCTTCCGGTCGGTGGGTGCCGTGCTGAAGGCCGTGGACAGGGTGTTCGCGGCCGGCACGGCGCGCGACGGCGTGGCGGCCGACGGGGTGGAGGTGCAGCACATCCCCTTCCGGCGCGGCATGGAAGGGCGGGTGGAGGTCTGGCCGCTGGTCAGCCCCGCCGACGCGGCCGACCCCGACCCCTGGTCGCTGCCCCTGACCCCCGAACAGGCCGACAAGCCCGTGGCGCGGCTGGCCCGGACCATGGCCGACCAGATCGCCCGCTGGCTGGCCGATGGCGAGATGCTGGTTTCCCGCGGGCGCCCCCTGCGTCCGGGCGACATCATGGTGCTGGTGCGCAGCCGCGACCAGTTCGTGGGCCATCTGGTGCGTGCGCTGAAGGACCGGGACGTGCCCGTGGCCGGCGTGGACCGCATGGTCCTGACGGAACAGATGGCCGTCATGGACCTGATGGCGCTGGCCCGCTTCCTGGTGCTGCCGGAAGACGACCTGAACCTGGCCGTTCTGCTGAAATCGCCCCTGGTCGGATTGACCGAGGACCAGCTTTTCCTGGCTGCGCACGGGCGGCCGGGCCGGCTGTGGGCGGCCCTGTCGCAGCGGGCGGGACAGGATGCGGCGCTGGCAGCAGCGCATGCCTATCTGCGCGACCTGCTGGCCGACACCGATTACCGCGCCCCTTATGAATTGTTCGCCGGCCTGCTGTCGCGCCCCTGCCCGGCCGACCCGGATGAGGGCGGATCGGGCCGGCGGGCCATCCTGGCCCGGCTGGGGGCGGAGGCGCAGGACCCGCTGGAGGAGTTCCTGACGGCCTGCCTGCTGTTCGAGCGCGAGCATGTCGCGTCCCTGCAGGGTTTCCTGCATTGGCTGGAGGCATCGCAGGCAGAGGTCAAGCGCGAACTGGATACCGGCGTCGGCGACGGGCCGGGCCAGGTGCGCATCATGACGGTCCACGGGTCCAAGGGCCTGCAGGCCCCCGTCGTCTTCCTGCCCGACACGATGCGCGAGCCGGACAAGAGCCCCAAGATATTGTGGCCCGAACGCCCCTTGCCAGGGGGGAACCCCCGCGATCAGGGGCACGATCCGGGGCCGGCCCTGCCGCTTTACGCCCCCCGGCGGGGGATGGAGGATGCGACGGCGGGGGCCCGCCGGGCCATCGCCAACCGGCGGCGTGACCAGGAATACCGGCGGCTGCTCTATGTCGCCCTGACACGGGCCGAAGACCGGCTGATCGTCTGCGGCTGGGAGCAATTGCGCAAGACGGGCGGGCCGGGGTCCTGGTACCGGCTGGTCGAAGGCGCGCTGGAGGGGCTGGCCGAGGTTCGGCCGTTCGATTTCACGGGCCTGTCACCCGCCGGATGGGCCGGGCCGGGCATGGTCCTGCATGAGACACAGACGGCCCCCGTGCCGCCCGCCCCGGCCACCACACCGGTGGAGACGGCGGGGATCGACCTGCCCGCCTGGGCACTGGCGACAGCGCCAAGGGACCCGACGCCGTCCCGGCCGCTGGCCCCGTCGCAGCCCGATGCGCCAGAACCGGCCCTGCGGTCCCCGCTGGGGGCGGATGACGGCCTGCGTTTCAAGCGCGGCAACCTGATCCACACGCTGTTGCAGGTCCTGCCGGAAACCGACCCCGCCCGCTGGGCCGACATGGCGGCGGCCTGGCTGGCACGGCCGGCCCACAGCCTGACGCCCGCCCAGCAGGGGGAAATCGCGACAGAGGCGTTGCGCGTGCTGACCGACCCGGCCTTCGCCCCGCTGTTCGCGCCGGGCAGCCGGGCCGAGGTGCCGCTGGTCGGGCTGGTGGGTGACCGCGCCCTGTCGGGCCGAATCGACCGGCTGTGCGTAACCGACGACGCCGTCTGGATCGTGGATTACAAGACCAACCGGCCGCCACCGCGCCTTGCCGCCGACGTGGCGGCGATCTACCTGCAGCAGATGGCCGCCTACCGGGCGGCCCTGTCGCGCATCTATCCGGGCCGGGCCGTGCGCTGCGTGCTGCTCTGGACCGACGGGCCTTTCGCCATGGAACTGCCCGACGGGCTTCTGGACCTGCACGCGCCGGGATAGGCACCGCGCGTCCAGGTCAAAGGCCCAGCGTCGCCAGGATGGGCGGACCCCAGTAGAACTTGGTGAAATAGTAGGTGCCGATGGTCAGCAGGGCCGCCGTCGCGGCCAGCCCGGCAGCGGCCAGCAGCCTGACCCCGCCCGGCACCATCAGGCCGCGGGCCCGGATGAAGACCTCCGCCACCATCAGGTTGGGCAGATAGAAGAAGAAGGCCATCACGATGTCGAAAGGCCCCGTGAAATCGTTGCTGTGCCCCAGCCGGCCCATCAGCATCAGCCAGATCCCGTAATCCATGCGGTAGAGCCAGGACCCGACGACCAGGGCGAACAGCCGGATGGCCCAGGCGCGGTGCCGGTCCAGCCGGCGGGTCCTTGCATGGCGGAAGGTTTCCACCGCGGCCAGCGTCACCAGCACGCCATAAAGGCCGAAGCCGACATCCATCGGCCATCCGCCGACCGTCCCCCTGACCAGGATGAATGCCAGACCGCCGATACCGGTGACGAAGGCCGCCAGCACATAGGCGCGGCCCGTCCAGCGGTGGAAGGCGGGAAAGCGCCGGCGGATGCCGGCCATCAACTGGACGGGACCGGCCAGCAGCAGCAGGGCCCCCGTCAGGAAATGGGCCCCCATCCCGATCAGGGCCAGCGGCGTTTCCGGTGCGTACAGACCCGGCAGGGTCTGGTTCCAGCGCTGCATGTCGCCATCCCCGATGGCCGCCACATAGAAGGCCAGCACATAGGCCCCGAACAGCGCGGCACTGGTCCAGGCAACCGCCACCAGCAGCCGGCCGGACAGGCCGAGCAGCAAGGTGCCGGCACCCCGCCTCAGCGGATCACCCGCGATCGACGACATCATCCCCCACCCCTCGCCCCCTTGATGAACGATCGTTTAACACGGATCTTTCAATTCACACAAGCGGTGCGCGGCGTGCCTCGTCATCCAGGGGAAGGCGCCGGCATGCCAGTGCTGTGCCCTTCATCCGCGGGCTACAGCGATCCAGCGGGTGACAAGATCGCCAAGGGCTGCCGAATGCGCTTCCAGGTGGGCCACCTCCCGGATCACCACCACCCCACGGTCGATGGCGGGCCATCGGGCCAGGCCGGCCGGGTCATCAAAATGGAAGCCCGTCAGATCCTTCGCCTTCGCCCCGCGGTGCAGGACGAGCCGGACGGCGCCATTGCGCTCCAGCCCCAGGGTCATCATGTGCATGCCATCCAGGGAAAAGCTGGGGGCGTTCCACTTGATGGTTTCCGTCAGGCCGGGGTGGCACGCCCGGATCAGGGCACGCAACCCCTGCGTAATGGTCAGCGCCCCCGCCGGCAGGTCCGCCAGATAGGCATCGACATGATCATAGGCCTTAGGTGGCATCAGGCTTCCTCCCCCTCATCCTCTTCCGCCTCTTCCGGCCCGCGGGACCCGTTGCGCTTTTCCAGCAGATTGTACTTGCGCAGATAGCCGCGGAACTGATGGTAGTTCAGGCCCAGGTCGGCGGCGGCGCGCTTCTGATGGAACTGGTTGCGTTCCATGGCGCTGCGCAGCAGGGCCTTCTCGAAATCGGCAACCAGCCCCTGGAAATCGCAGGGGCCCGCCGGCAGCGCGGGCGCGGCGGCCGCGGAGGGCGGGGCAACAGGCCCGGCACCGGGCGGCGGGGCCGGTGGTGGGACCCGTGCGGCCGGGGCCCCCGCAGGTGCCGGCGGCGCGGGCGCATCCTCGTAGATGGCCATCTGCTTGGGCCGCCAGGGGGACTGGAACGGATCGAAATGGATGTCGGTGATGGCCGATTCCGGGTCGGCGGCACGATAGACCGCACGCTCCACGACATTCTTCAACTCGCGCACATTGCCGGGCCAGTCATAGGCCAGCATCTGCTGCATCGCGTCGCTGCTGAAGCCCGCGAAGAAGGGGCGGCCCAGTTCACGCGCCATGGACACACCGAAATGTTCGGCCAGGATGGGGATATCCTCCGGCCGGGCGCGCATGGGCGGAATGGTGACCACATCGAAGGACAGGCGGTCCAACAGGTCGGCGCGGAACTTGCCCTGGTCGGCCAGGCGGGGCAGGTCGGCATTGGTCGCCCCCACCACGCGCACATCGATCTGGATCGTCGTGTTGCCGCCCACGCGCTCGAATTCCCCATATTCGATGACGCGCAGGATCTTCTCCTGCACCCGCAGCGTGGCCGTCGCGATCTCGTCCAGGAACAGCGTGCCGCCATCGGCCAGCTCGAACCGGCCGACATGCCGCTTGGCCGCCCCCGTGAAGGAACCGGCCTCGTGCCCGAACAGTTCCGTTTCCAGCAGCGTGTCGGACAGGGCGGCACAGTTCAGCTTCACAAAGGGCTTGTCCCAGCGCGTGGACAGGTAGTGCAGGCGGGCAGCCACCAGTTCCTTGCCGGTGCCGCGTTCCCCGATCACCAGGGTGGGCCGGTTCAGGGGGGCCGCCTGCGACACATGTTCCATCAGACCCAGGAAGGCGGGCGCCTGACCGATGAGCGACGGGGGATTGCTGGGGGGGGACATAAACTCTCTCGGCCGGTGTAAATCACGATCCGGGACGCGATCATAAGGCAAAGTGGGGGAATTGGCGAGGGAGTGGTGAAAATCACCAATCGATAGCCCATTTACCAGAAAGGTGCTTGTCGCCATAAGGACAGAAAATCAACAACTCATTGAAATTAAATGATTTTACTGACCCCTACAGCAGTTGGCACACCCCTTGCTTTTACTTCCACGACACCGGGGAACACCAAAGACCACAAGGAAGCCTGCGATGACCGACTTCACCTTTGACAACGGTATGGCCGATCAGCCGGCAACCAGCTACACCAAGCCCGCCGACGGGTTCTTCGCCCGTCACACGGGTGGCATGTTCCGGGATCTCTACGAGGATTTCCGGGCGGTGCCGGTGGAGGCCTGGATCATCCTTGCGGTCGCGACCGGTTTGAGCAACCTTTTCATTGCCCTTGCCTGAAGGAGACCCCGACATGGGCATTTTTTCCCGCCTCGGCGACATCGTCAATTCGAACATCAACGCCATCCTGGATCGTGCTGAGGACCCGGAAAAGCTGGTCCGCCTGATCATCCAGGAAATGGAGGACACCCTTGTCGAGGTGCGGTCCTCCGCCGTGAAGACGGTGGCGGAGAAGAAGGAGATCGAACGCCGCCTGACCGAGATCCGCCGCGAGTCGGAGGATTGGCAGCGCAAGGCCGAGTTCGCCCTTTCCAAGGACCGCGAGGATCTGGCCAAGGGTGCGCTGGTGGCCAAGGCCAAGCTGGCCGAAGCCGCCGAGCAGATGGCGACCGAACTGGGCCGCCTGGACAGCGCGCTGGCCAAGACCAACGAGGATATCGGTGCGCTGCAACAGAAGCTGGCCGATGCCAAGACCCGCGAAAAGGCCTTGATTGCGCGGCATAAAACCGCCACCAACCGCCTGAAGGTCCGCACCCAGCTCTATGACGACCGGATCACGGATGCGTTCTCCCGCTTCGAGCAGGTCGAGCGCAACCTGGATGTCCTGGAAGGCAAGTCCGAAGTGCTGGGCATGGGCCGGTCGAAGAGCCTGGACGAGGAGATCGCCGAACTGGAAGCCGAGTCCAAGGTGGAATCGGAACTGGCGGCGCTCAAGGCCAAGCTCGCGGCCAAGGATCAGCAGCAGGGGTAACCCTTGACCGGGGGTCCCCCGCGTGGGAATGCAGGGGGTCCCCCTTGAAGGAGGGCTGGGCCTTGGGAGAAGGGGGCAACTATGCCTGATGGAGTGTTTGTCGTCGCCATCATCTTCATGGTGATCGTGGCGCCCGTCTGGATCATCTTCCACTATGTCACCCGCTGGCGCATCGCCAAGACCCTGTCGTCGGACGATGAGCAGATGCTGGCTGACCTGTGGCACAGCGCCAACAAGATGGAAGACCGCATCCGGCAACTGGAGAAGATCCTGGATGCCGAGGCCCCGGGCTGGAGGACGAAGGCATGACCTGCAAGCGTCGTGACCCGGGGGTGCCGCCCCCCTTTCCCGGCCGTGACCAGATCCGGTCGCGCCGGGGCCGGGGGGGATCCGACTGGCAGCAGGAGTATTTCGGCAAACGTCCGGACCAGAGCTGGGCCGACTATTTCGGCCTGGGTCCCGGCAGCTTCCGCATGGGGCCCGACGGCCGGCGTGCCAGCCATGAGGGCTGGGCCGGCGAAATGGGAACGATGCGGGAAGGGGAGGACAACATGGGCAACACCGCCACCCCCTACAGGCTCTGGCGCAGCCGTACCAATTCGAAGATCGCCGGCGTATGCGGCGGCATCGCCGAATATGCCAATGTCGATGCCTGGATCGTCCGGGTCGGCTTCATCATCGGCTTCTTCTTCTTTACGCCCGTCGTGCTGTTCGGCTACCTGATCCTGTGGTGGCTGCTGAAGGAACGGCCGGCCGGCCTTTATGAAAGCCGGGAGGAAGAGGTGTTCTGGCATTCCGTCGCCACCAAACCCGATCAGACCTTGTCCAGCCTGCGGACCAAGTTCCGCGACCTGGATCGTGAGATCGGCAAGCTGGAAGGCTTCGTGGCATCGCGCGAATATGACCTGCACCGGCAATTCCGCGACCTGGAACGCAAGTAGCGGCGGGGGTCCCGGCCAGCACCCCCTTCCTCCCTCTTCGTCGGGTGAAATGCGATGACCCCTTTCATGATCCCCGTCCTGGCGCTGCTGATCCCCATCGTAGCCATCATCGCCCGTGGTGTCCGGCGCTGGCATGAGATCGATATCGAGACAGCGCAGGCCGATGTGGACCTGCGCCGCCGCTTCCGGATGCTGGATGATATCGATCGCCGGGTGGCCGGCATCGAGCGCTATGTCACCAGTCCGGAATTCCACCTGAACCGGCAGTTCCGCGACCTGGAACGCCCGTCCCCCTGAGGCCATCCTCCAGCCCCGCAGAGGCACGCGCCCATGTTCAATTCACCCTTTATCGTGCCGGTCGTGGCCCTGATGATCCCCATCGTGGCCATTGTCATGAAGTACCTGACCCAGATGCGCGCCATGCGCGTTGGCGGCCTGTCCGAGGGGGCCGCAGCCGAACTGTCGGACCGTGCATCCCGCCTGGAAGACCGGGTTCTGCAGCTTGAGAAGATCCTGGACGCCGAGGCGCCGGGCTGGCGCTCCCGGGCCTGACCGGTCCTCCCCCCAATCATAGCACCAAGGCAAAAGGGCCTTTCAGGCCGCCGGCAGGCGTCTTGAAAAGCCCTTTTCACGTCCACGGGATGCCCGTCGGGCACATTCTTTGTCACGATGGCAATTTTGCGGGTGGCAAATATCGATCCCGGTCCTAGATTGACAGGAAGAGGAAACGCCAATAGGGCCGACAACATGGCCGCAACCGTTCAGTTTTCAAGTCCGATGCAGGAATATTGCATCGCACAAACAACTTGCCGTCACCATGTCAAACGCCAGTTTGATGTGAAAAGCAGGCGCATTGCCCGCTTTGTTATGGTTACAATATTTTTAACTATTGTACTGAGCACGATATCACACTGGCGTGTGGCAGCCTTGTCCTTGCCGGTACCGGCAATCGGCTGGCGCCGCCGGCTGCCGCCGCTCATGGCGCTGGGCCTGCTGATGGGACTGGTTTTCTTCGCCAATGCGCCCGCGCTGGCGGTGGCTTGGGAAGGCCGGATGGACCCCCTGCCCCAGTACCGTACCTATTGCCAGACCTATGGCGCGCGCGATCCCGGCTGCCATATCAGCCTGGGCGGGCAGACCGACAGGCTGGCAGGACCGGACCGGATCGGCGGCGGTGGTCGCACAACGCTGGGCATGGCGGCGCTGGTTCATCGCCAGGTGGTCGGCGACCTGATCTACCGCACGGAAGCCGAGGATGTATGGCAGATACTGGGCAGTGTCGGCACGGGCATGGAAGGCGATTGCGACGATGTGGTGATGACCACCATCGCCCGGCTGGTGCGCCGCGGCTTTCCGCGGGCCGCCTTGCGCGCCACCATTGTGAAATTGCCCGGCGATGGCGGTCATCACCTGATCCTGGCCGTTCGCATGGGAAAGGCCGGCCCGAAAGCGGACCCGAAAGCCGACCCGAAAGCGGAAATGTACCTGGATGACCGGCATCGCCGGCCCATGCGGGCCGACCAGCTTGTCGCCCAGGGCTATCATTTCGTGGCACAGGAAGTGCCGGGGGAACAATATTGGCGCTGGGCCGCCCGGCAACCCTCGACCGATCTGCAAACAGCGGGTTGACGTTACGTAACCCGCATCCTATTTGTTCGATACACCCCGACCAAAGTCGAGAGGCTGCCGTCCTTTTCCAACGCTTTTGAGCTTATTTGCAAATTCCAGTAAAAAAACCTTCGCCTCCGATTAATTAGGAAGGCTTTTCTGATTGTTTATTGAGCAAATGTATAAAACCTTCGGCAGCCTGCCCTTGAATTGAGCATCTCGGCCTCGCCTGCCATCCTCCCCCTTCCTTGATTTCGCACATGCGGCAAGGTGGCACGCTTGTTGCTGTAATTCCGTTTCATATCAGTCGGGTCGGGCCCCTTTCCAGCCCCGGCCGGCTTGTCGGATATGAAGGATGATATGGCAAAGCATGCCGTGAGGGTTGCTGTCAGAAATGTCGTCAAGGTGGTCACGGCGCCACCGCATGTAACCGGTGCGGGTGGCAGGAAGGCAGAGATCGAGACTGCCGCGATGGCCCGCACCCAGCCGCAGCCGGAGCTTTTATCCGGTGTTTCCTGGGATGCCGGCCGTCGGGTGTGGCTGGTACGTCCCGCATCCGCTCCGGCCCGCGGCTAGGGGCCGCACCACCGGGGTGTCCAACAAAGGAGGAAGAATGTTGAAGCGGTTGGGTAGCCTTCTCATGCTCTGCGCGGCGTTGACGGCCTGCAAGGAAGAGGTGGGGGAGATCAAGCGCACGGATGTGCCGAATTTTCCCATCGCATCCTCGGTCCTGGTGCCGGCAGGGTCCGACCTTGTCTTCCTCAGCGGCACGGTGCCGCCCGTCGTCAACAAGGATGCGCCCCAGGGCAGTATCGAGGTGTATGGCGACACACAGACCCAGACCGTCAATGTGCTGACCCGCATTCAGGAGACGCTGAAGGCCCAGGGGCTGACCATGGGCGACGTGGTGCTGATGCATGTCTATCTGGTGGGGGACCCGGCCAAGGACGGGATGATGGATTTCGCCGGCATGATGGCCGGCTATACGCAGTTCTTCGGAACGGCGGAGCAGCCGAACAAGCCCGCCCGCTCCACGGTGCAGATCGCCGGCCTTGTCGTGCCGGGAATGCTGGTGGAGATCGAGGTGGTGGCCGCCAAGGCCGGGAAGTGATCGGAAAGGGCCGGTCCGGGGGCATGGGAAAGCCACCGGCCGGCCCTTATCGGTTCAGGCTGCGGCGCTTCAGGCACAACCCCCTGAAGCGCGGATCGCGGCGCAACGAAAGCCGGCACCCATCCGATACCGTCATCATCGGATCGGTGCGGTGCCGGGATCAACCGCTTCCGGCCCTTGGGTAGGGGACGGACGGCGGACCAGCGGGAAGGCACACGGGCACGATGACCGGAAAACCGGCGCGGACCCGCCCCGACCCTCATGGAGCCCCGGGCGAACCGGGGCCGCTTCGGGACGAGACGCAACCGAGAAGGAGGACCAAACAACCGAGTTGAACAGGGGACCTCTCAAATGCAGGTGAACAACACCAAGCCGGCCAGCCGCGCCATCGTGCGCAAGGCCGCACTCGGCATCCTATGCACGACCAGCCTGCTGCCGCTGACCGCATTGCCGGCCGTGGCCCAGTCATTGGAACTGGAAGAAATCATCGTCACCGGCACGCGCGTTGCCAACCGCACCGCCACGGAAAGCCTGGCACCCATCGATGTGCTGGGGGCGGGCGATCTGGAAAAGCAGGCCTTCACCGATACCAACGACATTCTGCGCACCCTGGTGCCGTCCTTCAATGTCAGCCGCAACGGCATTTCCGACGGTTCCACCTTCGTCCGTCCGCCGACCCTGCGCGGCCTGCCGCCCGACCAGACGCTGGTGCTGGTGAACGGCAAGCGCCGCCACCGCTCGGCCCTGGTCCAGCTTTCCGGCGGTGCGCTGGCGGCCGGCGCGCAGGCGCCCGACCTGTCGCAGATCCCCGCCATCGCCATCAAGCAGGTGGAAGTGCTGCGCGACGGTGCCGCCGCCCAGTACGGGTCGGATGCCATTGCCGGCGTGATGAATTTCCAGCTCAAGGATGCGTCGGAAGGGGGCAGCGCCCAGATCCAGTACGGCTCCACCTATGAGGGCGATGGCGACAATGTGAAGGCGGCCGCCAATGTCGGCCTGCCCCTGGGGCCAAGCGGCTTCTTCAACCTGTCCGCCGAATACAGCCAGAGCGACCCGACCGACCGCGGCGTGCAGGACCCGCGCGCGCCTGCCGGCATGAGCCGGCTGGCCATGAACTGGGGCGACCCCGATGCCGAGGCGACGCGCATCTTCGTGAATGCCGGCATCGATCTGACGGACACGCAGAGCATCTACCTGTTCGGCAATTACGGCGACAGCAGCGCCAATGGCAGCTTCTACTACCGTCCGCCCGACCCCACCCATGCCGTGAACGGCCCGATCCTGCCGGTTCCCGGCGACCCCAACGGCTTCTCCTTCGTCGAATGGTTCCCGGAGGGCTTCACACCCCGCTTCTTCGGCGATGTGAAGGACGCCTCCATCGTCGGCGGCTTCAAGCATGAGCTGGACAGCGGCCTGATCTACAATGTCAGCGGTTCCTTCGGGCGCAGCCAGATCGACTACCACCTGAAGAACACCGTCAACCCCTCCATGGGGCCGGACAGCCCGACGGAATTCTATGTCGGCCGCCTGGTCCAGGAGGAGCAGAACGTCAATATCGACCTGTCCTATCCCGTTGAGGTGGGCTGGGCCAGCCCGCTGAACGTGGCCGTGGGCACGGAATACCGGCGGGAGCTTTACGAGATTTCGCCGGGCGAGACGGCCTCCTACACGGTCGGGCCCTACGCCTCCTATACCGACCCGGCCACGGGCGCGCTGATGGGCATGCCCATCGGTTCCAACGGCTATCCGGGTTTCCGGCCGGAGGATAGCGGCGAGTTCAAGCGCGACAACATCGCCTTCTACATCGATACCGAAGCCGACGTGACGGACAGCTTCTCCATCGGGGCCGCCGCCCGGTACGAGGATTTCGATTATTTCGGTTCCACCTTCAACTGGAAGATCTCCAGCCGCCTGGAACTGACCGAGGAACTGGCCATCCGCGGGTCGGTGAATACCGGCTTCCGCGCGCCCACGCCGGGCCAGTCGCAGACCTCTTCGGTGCAGACCTACTTCCCGGCCGGCAGTTCCAGCCCCGTGGCGCGCGGCACCTATCCGGCCGGCAGCGTCGTGGCGCAATATTTCGGCGCCACCCCGCTGAAGGAGGAGGAAAGCACGAACTTCGCCGGCGGCTTCGTGGCCAACCTGGATTTCGTGCTGCTGACGGTCGATTACTACAACATCAAGGTGAAGGACCGCATCGCCCTGTCGGAGGAGAAGTTCCCGACCGCCGCCGACCGCGCGGCCCTGGCCGCCCTGGGCGTGCCGGGTGCCAACACGCTGGGCGCCGTCAACTACTTTACCAACGCCTTCGACACAAGGACGCAGGGCATCGATCTGGTGGCCAGCAGCACGGTGCCCGTTGGTGATGGCAAGGTCGATCTGACCGCGGCCCTCAACTACAACAAGACCAAGGTCACCGACCGCGACCCCACGGTCATCGGTGATGACCGCATGGCCGATCTGGAACGGCAATTGCCGCGCTACCGGGGCAATTTCACGGCCATCTATTCGCTGGATGCCTTCTCCATTCTGGGCCGCGCCAGCTATTACGGCAAGTTCACGGATACCGGCAATTACGGCAAGACCTTCGGGTCGGAATGGCTGTTCGACGCGGAGATGAGCTACACCTTCTACGACCAGCTCACGCTGACCGTCGGTGTGCAGAACCTGTTCGACAATTATCCCGACAAGGTGGACGCGCTGGCCGGCGGCGGTTACGCCGTGGGTCAGGTTTATCCCGACACCTCGCCCATGGGTTACAATGGCGGCGTCTATTACGTCCGTCTTGGCGTGACCTTCTAAGCTTCATGACCCGGTCCGGCCCGCAGGCACAGTGCTGCGGGCCGGATGCCGGGCGTCCGATGCTTCTTGCTTGAGGCCATGATGGTAGCAAAGATGAACATGCCGTCGCGCCAGCGCATGACGCGGCGTGATCTGCTGGCCATGATCGGCACGGCTGCCGGCGGTTCCGTCATGTACCAGGCGGCGACGTCGCTGGGATATGCGGCGGAATCCGGTTTCAAGGGCCCGCCCGGCCTGTCCGGCGCGCCCAAGGGCACGTCGGTCCTGATCCTGGGGGCCGGCGTGGCGGGGCTGGTCGCGGCCTATGAACTGGGCAGGGCCGGGTACAAGGTGCAGGTGCTGGAATATCGCGACCGGCCCGGCGGCCGGGCCTGGACGCTGCGCGGCGGCGATGAATATACCGAACTGGGCGGTTATACCCAGAAGGTCGGGTTCGACCAGGGGCATTACCTGAACCCCGGTCCCTGGCGCATTCCCTATCACCATCGCGCCGTCCTGCATTATTGCCACGAACTGGGCGTGACGCTGGAGCCCTTCTTCCAGGTCAACTACAACGCCTATGTCCATTCCCGGGATGCGTTCGGCGGCAAGCCGCAGCGTTATCGCCACGTCATGGCCGATTTCCATGGCCATGTCGCCGAACTGCTGGCCAAGCTGGGCCACAAGGGCGGCCTGGACGCGGAGGTCAGCCGGGAGGACAAGGAAAAACTGATCGAGGCGATGCAGGATTGGGGGGCGCTGGACGAGAACTACGCCTACAAGGCCAGCCCGCTGACCAGCAACCGCCGCGGTTTCGAGAAGGACCCCGGCGGCGGCCTGTCGGGCGAGCCCGTCCCATCCAAGCCCATCGATTTTTCCCAGCTTCTGCAATCGGGCCTGTGGCGGGCCATTGGCACGGGATCAGGTTACGAATTCCAGACCGCCCTGTTCCAGCCCGTGGGCGGCATGGACCAGATCCCCCGTGCCCTGGCCGCGCAGGTGAAGGACAAGATCACCTACAATGCCAAGGTGACGGAGATCGCTCAGGATGGCGGCGGCGTCACCGTGTCCCATGTCGATGCGCAGAAGGGCGGGGCCGTGCGCACGGACAGGGCCGACTGGTGCCTGTGTACCATTCCGCTGTCGATCCTGTCGCAGATCCCCAAGAATGTGTCGGCGGAAATGGACGCCGCCATCAATGCCGTCCCCTATGAGGCGGCCCTGAAGATCGGCCTGCAGTTCAAACGCCGGTTCTGGGAACAGGATGAGGAGATTTATGGCGGCATCACCTATACCGACCTGCCCATCTCCGTCATCGGCTATCCGAACAGCCTTTACGGCTCCAAGGGCAAGGGCGTGCTGCTGGGGGCCTATCCCTGGGGGCCCTTCGCCTACGAGTTTGCCGCCATGACGCCGGAGGAACGGGTGCGCAAGGCGGTGGAATATGGCGCCAAAATCCACCCGCAATATCCCAAGGAGTTCGACACCGGCGTGGCGGTGGCCTGGCACCGGGTGCCATGGACGCTGGGCTGCTTCGGCGTGTGGACCGAGCAGAGCCGGGCGGAGCATTACCAGAACCTGTGCCAGATCGATGGCCGCCTGCTGCTGGCCGGCGAACATGCCTCCTACCTGCCGGCCTGGCAGGAAGGGGCCATCGCCTCGTCGCTGGACGCCATCACGCGGCTGCACCAGCGCGTGATCGCCAAATGATCCATCAGGGAAACAAGACGATGTGTCATCGCATCCTTTCCGCCTTTGCCCTGTCGCTGGCCCTGCTGGGGCCTTCGGCCGGGTCCGTCCTGGCCCAGTCGACCGATGCCCAGACCAGCGATTTCGCCGATGCCCGCCGCTTCCCCTATCAGGATGGCGGGCAGCTTTATCGCGCCATCTGCCAGGGCTGCCACATGCCGGCCGGTCAGGGTGCCGTGGGTGCCGGGGCCTATCCCGCCCTGGCATCCAACCCCAACCTGGAGGCCGGCGCCTATCCCATCCACCTGATCGTCAACGGACAGAAGGCCATGCCGTCTTTCCACTACCTGTCGGACGAGCAGGTGGCAGCCATCGTGAACTATGTGCGCACCCATTTCGGAAATGATTACAAGGACGCCGTGACCCCGGCCGACGTTAAGGAGATGCGGCCGGCCCATGATTGACGCGGCGGCGCCAGGGCACACGCCCGTCCTGCGCCCGGCCGTGATGGCGGACCGGCCGGCGCTGGCGGCGCTGATGGAACGGTCGGTCCGCGGTCTCAGCCGCGACCATTATGCACCCGGCCAGATCGACGGGTCGTTGAAGACCATCTTCGGCATCGACGGTACCCTGATCGCAGACGGAACCTATTTCGTGGTCACCATGGGCGGTGCCTATGCTGCCTGCGGCGGCTGGAGCCGGCGGCGCACCCTGTTCGGCGGGGATCAGGCGGCGGGCCGTTCGCCCGACCGGCTGGACCCGGCCATCGATGCCGCCCGCATCCGGGCTTTCTTCGTCGATCCCGCCTTTGCCCGGCGGGGAATCGGCCGCCTGCTGATGCGGGCGTCCGAACAGGCAGCCCGGGCAGAAGGCTTCACCTGGCTGGAACTGATGGCCACGCTGCCGGGCGTGCCGCTCTATACGGCCATGGGCTTCACGGCCACCGGCAGGCATGAGGAGACATTGCCCGGCGGCGACACGATCGCCTTCGTCCCCATGCGCAAGCGGATCGGCAACGCGACCGGGTAGACCCGGCCCTTGTCCCGGGGCCGATTCTCCGACCACCGACCACACATGGTATTCTACCAGCTTACGATTGAGTGTCACTCGCCGGGATCTGGCATCAGGCCAGAAGCTTGCCCAGCGGCCGGCCGCCCACGATATGGATGTGGAAATGCGGCACTTCCTGATGGCTGTCGGGGCCGTGATTGGCCAGCAGGCGATAACCGCTGTCATCCAGCCCCGCCTGCCGGGCGATCAGCCCCGCAGCGCGCACGAAGCCGGCGATCTCCTCCACCGTGGCCTGGGCGCTGAAATCGGCAAAGCTGGTGAACGGCCCCTTGGGGATCACCAGGATATGGGTCGGGGCCTGGGGGTTGATATCGTGGAAGGCCAGGGCGTAGCGGTCCTCATAGACCTTCTTGCAGGGGATTTCGCCGCGCAGGATACGGGCGAAGATGTTGTTGCGATCATAGATCAAGGCACCGTTCCTTCCGCTTCATTGTCCGGCGCGTCCCGTCAGGCGGGCTTGCGGCTCTTCTTTTCTTCGATCCCGCTGGTGCCCTGGCGCGCTGCCAGGATGGCATAGACGTCGGCCGGGGCCACCCCGGCGTCGGCCCACAGCACCAGAAGATGGTAAAGCAGATCGGCCGATTCCGATGCCAGCTTTTCGGGGGTGCCAGCCATGGCCTCGATGACCGTCTCCACGGCCTCTTCCCCCACCTTCTGGGCGATCTTCGCCCGGCCGCGATGGAACAGCCGGGCCGTGTGCGACGCCTCCGGGTCCCCGCCCTTGCGGGACAGGATGGTGGCGTAGATGTCGTCCAGGATAGCCTGGGTGGTCATGGGGTCAACTCCCTGCTGGCCCGTGCGCGGTTGAGGGGACGGGCGGGATGGGCGGCCCGCCCCGCCCGTCAAAGCCGCACCGGTATCCCTGCCCTGGCCATGTGCTCCTTGGCCTGCGCGATGGTGTAGGTGCCGAAATGAAAGATGCTGGCGGCCAGCACGGCGGAGGCGTGGCCCGTCTTCACACCATCGACCAGATGGTCCAGGGTGCCCACGCCCCCCGATGCGATGACGGGAATGGTCACCGCATCGGCCACGGCGCGGGTCAGTTCCAGGTTGAACCCCTGCCTGGTCCCGTCACGGTCCATGGAGGTCAGCAGGATTTCCCCCGCCCCGTACCCGGCCATGCGCCGGGCCCATGCCACGGCATCGATCCCGGTGCGGTTGCGCCCGCCATGGGTGAAGACCTCCCAGCGCTGTTCGCCGTCGGGCCCGCGCTCCACCTCCTTGGCATCGATGGCGACCACGATGCATTGCGAGCCGAATTTCTGCGCGCCTTCACGCACGAATTCCGGCCGGTGGACGGCGGCGGTATTGATCGACACCTTGTCGGCCCCGGCCAGCAGCAGCCGGCGGATATCCTCCACCACCCGCACGCCGCCGCCCACCGTCAGCGGCATGAAGACCTGCTCGGCCGTGCGGCGGACCACGTCGTAGATCGTGTCGCGATTGTCGCTGCTGGCCGTGATGTCCAGGAAGGTCAACTCGTCGGCGCCCGCCGCGTCATAGAGCCGGGCCTGTTCCACCGGGTCGCCGGCATCGACCAGATCGACAAAGTTCACGCCCTTGACGACACGGCCGTCCTTCACGTCCAGACAGGGGATGATGCGGGCCTTCAGCATCAGGCGGCCTCACCGCGCAGCAGCGCCAGGGCCGCCTTGGGGTCGATGCGGCCGTCATAGAGCGCCCGGCCGGAGATCACACCGTCGATGCCGGTATGCTCCACATCCTTCAGGGCGCGCAGGTCGGCCAGCGATGACACGCCGCCCGATGCGATGACCGGGGTGGTCAGGTGGCTGGCCAGCACGGCCGTGCCGTCCACATTCACCCCACCCATGGCCCCGTCACGCTCGATATCGGTATAGATAATGGCCGAAACGCCGCAATCCTCGAACTTCAGGGCCAGGTCCAGGGCCTTGACCTCGCTGGTCTCCGCCCAGCCTTCGACGGCGACATGGCCGTCGCGGGCATCGATGCCGACCGCGATATGGCCGGGAAATTCCTTGCATGCCTGCTTCACCAGGGCCGGGTTCTTGACGGCGACGGTGCCCAGGATGACACGGGTGATGCCGCGTTCCAGCCAGAAGCCGATGGTCGCCATGTCGCGGATGCCGCCGCCCAGCTGGGTCGGCAGGGAAACGCGCGACAGGATGGCCTCCACGGCGGCCCCGTTCACGGGCTTGCCCGCGAAGGCGCCGTTCAGGTCGACCAGATGCAGCCATTCATAGCCCTGGGCCGCGAAGCTTTCGGCCTGGGCGGCGGGGTCGGGGTTGAAGATGGTCGCCTTCTCCATCTCCCCACGCAGCAGGCGGACGGCCTTGCCGTCCTTCAGGTCGATGGCGGGGTACAGGATCATGTCGCTTGCTCCGTCACGGCGGGGTCACCGGCCTTTTCGTCCGGCCGTTCCAGCACCTTGAAATAGAAATGGCCGGCGATGGTCCGGCCCTTGGCGCGGGCATAGTGCGGGTGCGTGCCCCAGCGCGTGAAGCCCATATGGTCGTAAAGGATGATGGCGGCGCGCTGCGTCTCGCGGACATCCAGGTTCAGGATGCCGAAGCCAAGGTCGGTGGCCGCATCGATCACCGCCTGGGTCAGCATGCGGGCCATGCCATGACCGCGCGCCCAGGGCGCCACGAAGCTGGTGGTCAGGTTGCAGGTGAAGGCCTGCGCCTCGTTGTTGCGCGTCGGCCGGACGAGTTGGGCCGAGCCGGCGATGATCCCGTCCAGCCGGCCCACGAACAAGATGCGCTCGGGCACGGCCATCACGCCGTTCCAGTACCGTTCCAGCACGTCGCGGTCGGGCGGGTTGACCCAGCCGAAGCCGCCACCATCGATGATCGCCGCCTCCGTGGCATCGCACAGGTCGTAAAGGTCGGAACGGCGCAGCTCCGCCACCTTCTCCACGGTCACCGTGCTGTCGGACCCGGCCAGCGGGTTGCGGTGTTGATCGTTCATGGCCGCCACCGCAGGAAATTGCCGATGATGGCCAGGCCGGCCGCCTGGCTTTTCTCCGGATGGAACTGCATGCCCGCCAGATTGTCGCGGCCGACGATGGCCGGAAATTCCCCGCCATAGTCGCAGGCGGCCAGCACCAGCGCGGGATCGCCAACCTTCATGGCATAGGAATGCACGAAATAGGCGTGCGTGCCCGCTGCCACACCGGCCAGCAGCGGATGGGACGGCGCCTTCACGATCAGTTCGTTCCAGCCCATATGCGGGATCTTCAGGGCGGGGTCGGCGGGGGTCAGCGCCTCCACCCGCGCATCCAGCCAGCCAAGGCCCGCATGCACCCCATGTTCCACCCCGACGCCGGCCATCAGTTGCATGCCGACGCAGATGCCCAGGAACGGGGCGCCCTGGCGGACCACCCGGTCGGTCAGGGCATCGACCATGCCCTCCACCCCTTCCAGGCCCGCCTTGCAATCGGCGAAGGCGCCGACACCGGGCAGCACCACCCGGCCGGCACCACGGACGACATCCGGGTCATTGGTGACCAGGATACGGGCATCCAGCCCGCCATCGGCGACCGCGCGTTCCAGCGCCTTGGCGGCGGAACGCAGGTTGCCGGAACCGTAATCGATCAGGGCGACGGTGTCGGTCATGGCGCAAGGGTCCGGTACAGGACGAAAACGAGGGGCGGCGGGCGGGCGTCTGCGGCTTACAACGACCCGCCCAGCACACCCTTTGTGGACGGCACGGCATCGGCCTTGCGCGGATCGATCTCGATCGCGGCGCGAAAGGCGCGGGCCAGGGCCTTGTAGCTGCTTTCCACGATATGGTGATTGTTCTCACCATACAGGTTTTCGACATGCAGGGTGGCCCCGGCCGCCTGGGCGAAGGCCTGGAACCATTCCTTGAACAGTTCGGTATCCATGTCGCCCAGCTTGTCGCGGGTGAAATGCACCTTCCAGACCAGATAGGGCCGGTTCGACAGGTCGATGGCCACGCGGGTCAGCGTCTCGTCCATCGGGATCAGCGCATCGCCATAGCGCTGGATGCCCTTGCGATCCCCCAGCGCCCTGGCCACGGCCTCGCCGATGGCGATGCCCGTATCCTCGGTCGTGTGGTGGAAATCGATATGCAGGTCCCCCACCGCCTCGACCTCCAGGTCGATCAGCGAATGGCGCGAAAGCTGCTCCAGCATATGGTCCAGAAAACCGATGCCGGTGGACACCTTGTACGTGCCGGTGCCGTCCAGATCGACGACGACACGGATGCGGGTCTCCTTCGTCGTGCGTTCCACAACGGCACGGCGCGGGGAGCGGGCGGGGGATGCGGGCTCGTTCGACATGGTACTGTTCGTATCAACCAAGCCGTTTCCTGTCCACCCGACCTGATTGCAAGGCAGGAACGGCGCAGGCGCGCGCGGGCTGGACGGGGCCCTGATTATAATTGTAAATTATCTCATCCGTTACGCTTTCCGATTGTGTCGCATGCGGCCCTTCACCGGTTCGATCATTGTCGTCCTTCTGCTGCTGACCGGATGCGTCGGGGAAGGGGGGCCGCCGGCCGGACGCCTGACCGACCGCCCCGCCGCCGCTTCCGGGGTTATGTCCGCCGGCCCCTCCGGGGCCATGTCCATCGATCTGACGCTGGGCCGGGTCGATATGGCCTTGCCGGCCGGCCATGTCGCCGGCTCGTTCAATTTCGGGCTGCTCTGCCAGCCGCCATACAATGACGTGCTGTGGGTCACCGAGACGCGGGTGCCGGGCGTGCTGAACGCGGCCGTGCGGGACGGGCTGTCATCCGCCGGACTGCGCATGGCACCGATGGCCACGCGGGTTCTGATGGCACGGGTCGTGGATGTGCGGCTGGACCTGTGCCGGCGGGTGGATTTCTGGTTCGGCCGCAGCGTCGGCATCACGGGCGACGCACGGGTGCGGGTGGAATGGGTGCTGACCAGCCCCACGACAGCCCCGCGCCATTGGGTCACGGAAGGAAAGGGGCAGGCCGATGCCCCGGCGCTCAACCGGCGGTACGATATCCTGCTGCGCCAGGCCATGATGGACGCGGCGGGCGCACTGGCAGCCCTGCCGGACTTCCGGCAGGCGACGGCAACGGCCCGCCCGCTGCCCTTCCCCATCACCGACATGGCAATGATGGCCGCGGCGGGCTCCCCTTCCCCCTCCGCCGTGCCGGGAACCGGCGGGGCGGAGGGGGAGCCGGCAGCAGGGGCGGCGCCAGATGCGGAAGCGGAGCCGGAGGGCGAGGCCGCGGACCCCGTTCCGCCGCCGGGATCGCCACGAGCCGCCGGGGCCGCGCTGGTGACCCATGTCGCCACGACCGGGATCATCGTCGATGCGGCGGGGCTGGTACTGCTGCCCGACACGGGTGGCCCACTGCCGGCACCCGTGCCGCTGGTCCTGGCCGATGGCAGGGTCGCGGCGGCGCGCGTGGCGGGCCGTGCGTTCGGGCTGCACCTTCTGGTCCTGCCCGCCGGGGACTGGCCGCACGCCCCGGCGCGGCGACAGCGGCCGGCGGTCAGCCGCGACCTGTACCGGCCGGGCCGCGACGGGGCCGCCGGCATGGTTGCCGCCCATACCGGCCCCGCGCGCAGCCGGGGAACGGGCATGCCGTCGCTGCTGCTGGATATCGACCCCGCCCTGGCACGCGACCCGCCGTGGCTGCTGGTGGATGGAGAGGGACGGCTGGCCGCCGTGCGGGCGGGGCTGGCGCTGCCGGGCGATCCCGTGCCCTATCTGGCCCCGGCCGGGGTGCTGGCCCGTTTCCGGGCGCTGCTGGAACCGGCGGATGATGGCGCGGGTCAGGACGCGGATCAGGGCGCGGATCAGGACGCGACTGCCGGAACGGATGATGGGGCACAGGGGATGTGACCCGGGGCCGGCTTGACTGACGGGACCGCCTGCCCACATAGCAAGGGACCTTGATCCCCCTTTTGGGCAGTATCCGATGAACGGCAATTCCAATCCCCATGATCCCATCCAGTGGCATGGCACCACCATCATCTCCGTCCGCAAGGGCGGACAGGTGGTCATCGCCGGCGACGGCCAGGTATCGATGGGGCAGACGGTGATGAAATCCAATGCCCGCAAGGTGCGGCGCCTGGCCGGGGGTTCGGTCATGGCCGGCTTCGCAGGCGCCACGGCCGACGCCTTCGCCCTGTTCGAACGGCTGGAGGCCAAGCTGGAGCAGCATCCGGGCCAGTTGACGCGGGCCGCCGTGGAAATGGCCAAGGACTGGCGCACCGACCGCTATCTGCGCCGGCTGGAAGCGCTGATGGCCGTGGCCGACAAGGATGTGTCGCTGGTCATCACCGGCAATGGCGACGTGCTGGAGCCAGAGGACGGCATCATCGGCATCGGGTCCGGCGGTTCCTATGCGCTGGCCGCGGCCCGTGCGCTGATCGATATCGACGGGCTGGATGCGGAGACCATCGCGCGCCGCGCCATGAAGGTCGCGGGCGATATCTGCGTCTATACCAACCATTCCGTCACGCTGGAGAAGATGTGATGACCAGTGCCGCCACCGCCTTCTCCCCCCGTGAGATCGTTTCGGAGCTCGACCGCTTCATCGTCGGCCAGAATGAGGCCAAGCGCGCCGTCGCCATCGCGCTGCGCAACCGCTGGCGCCGCCAGCAACTGACGGGACAGATGCGCGAGGAGGTCTATCCCAAGAACATCCTGATGATCGGCCCCACCGGCGTCGGCAAGACGGAGATCGCGCGCCGCCTGGCCAAGCTGGCCCAGGCCCCCTTCGTGAAGGTGGAGGCCACCAAGTTCACGGAAGTGGGCTATGTCGGCCGCGACGTGGAACAGATCATCCGCGACCTGGTGGAAGCCGCCATCGTCATGACCCGCACCCGGCTGCGCCAGGAAGTGGCGGCCAAGGCCGAACTGCATGCCGAGGAACGGGTGCTGACCGCCCTGGTGGGCGAAGGGGCCGGCGCCGACACGCGCGCCAAGTTCCGCAAGATGCTGCGCGAAGGCACGCTGAACGACAAGGAGATCGAGATCCAGGTGGCCGACAACGCCATCCCCGGCATGCCGGCCTTTGACGTGCCGGGCATGCCCGGAGCCCAGATGGGCATGGTCAATCTGGGCGACATTTTCGGCAAGGCGTTCGGCGGCGGCCGCACCAAGACCCGCAAGATGAGCGTGTCGGAAAGCTATGAATTCCTGATGGCGGAGGAAAGCGACAAGCTTCTCGACAATGAGAAGGTGGTGGCCGAGGCCATCCACGCCGTGGAGCAGAACGGCATCGTGTTCCTGGACGAGATCGACAAGATCTGCGCCCGCAGCGAACAGCGCGGCGGCGGCGATGTCAGCCGCGAAGGCGTGCAGCGCGACCTGCTGCCCCTGATCGAGGGCACGACGGTTTCCACCAAGCATGGCGCGGTGAAGACCGACCATATCCTGTTTATCGCGTCGGGCGCGTTCCATGTGTCCAAGCCCAGCGACCTGCTGCCGGAGCTGCAGGGCCGCCTGCCCATCCGCGTCAACCTGGCGGCCCTGACCCAGGCCGATTTCCGCCGCATCCTGACGGAACCGGAATGCAGCCTGATCAAGCAGTATATCGCCCTGCTGAAGACGGAGGAGGTGGAACTGGTCTTCACCGACGACGCCATCGACGAGCTGGCACGCCTGGCGGCCGAGATCAACCGCACCGTGGAGAATATCGGCGCGCGGCGCCTGCATACCGTGATGGAGCGGCTGCTGGAGGAAATCAGCTTCGCCGCCACGGAAAAGGGCGGGGAGATGATCACCGTCGATGCCGCCTATGTCCGCAGCCAACTGGACGGGCTGTCGCAGAACACGGACCTGTCCAAGTTCATCTTGTAGGCGGATCGCCGGGCCGTCACCGGTTCCCCATGGGTTGTGCCCGCCGGGAACCGGTTCGCCGCTGATCAGGGCCTTGCGGATCGGGTCCGCTGACCGGACTGACCAGATGCGCGCATGAGGCCACCCGGTTGCAACCATTTCCGCGTTCGGCCACAATGAGGGGGTGAAACAGCCTGGGAAACAGGAATGGATGCCCCCATACTCCCACCGCAGGGAGAGCTCACACCGCAGGAAGAGGCCCTGCTGCGCCGTTACCGCAGCTTCTATCAAGGATTGGTGTCCGGCGCGCGCCCGCCCACGACGGCGGCGCAGCGCCACTTCATCGCCGCCTGCCGCGGTCTGACCGTAGCGGAGACGCCGCATGAACGCGCCTTCATCAAGGCAAGGCAGTTGGCTGCGGCAGAAGACCTGAACATGCGCGCAGCCCAGGAAACGGCAGGACAGGACATCCCCAACGAGCCGGGAACCTATACCTACCCGTCCCACGTCTCCGACAAGTTCGACATTGAGTATTTCCCGCCCGAAAGCGCATTCTGAACCCGGTATGCGGATATTTCAGCCAGACAGGGAGGCAAGGCGCAGATCATCTGCGCAGGGAGGCAAGGCGCAGATCATCTGCCCGCGGACGTGCGGCATGACCAGCCTTCAACACATTTCCCGATAACCCGGCAAACCCATCCGTGAAACCGAACGGTTCCAGCCTGACAAGGCCGAAAAGGGCCGGCAATTTCCGATGGCTTTGATATTTGGAGCGGGTGAAGGGAATCGAACCCTCGTCGTAAGCTTGGGAAGCTTCTGCTCTACCATTGAGCTACACCCGCGCCGGGACCGTTCTTATATTGGGTTCCGGGTGCCGGATCAAGGGGCTAATCGTCCCTGTACGGCGATCCCGGTTCAGCGTGCCGCACGCCGCAGGCGACGTCGGGACACCGGCAGGTCCAGGGGGACCGGATTGGGCGAAACGGGGTCCGCTGCCGGCAGCGGCAGGGTGGTGATCTTGGCAGCGGGCCGGACCGCGGGAGAGGCCGTGCGCAGGGCGGGGGTGCGGGTGCGGGCCGGTGCGGCACGGCCGACCATGCCCGTGACGCCATCCAGCGCGCCGGGAACCAGTTCCAGCCCCTGGAAACGGGCCGGATCGACGGGACCCGGCAGGGACAGGCCGGCCACGACCGCGCGGGAAAAGCCGAAGCGCACGTAATAGGGCGCGTCACCCACCAGGATGACAATGCGATGACCCAGGGCACGGGCCTGTTCCAGGCTGTGCCGGATCAGCTTGCCACCCAGACCGTCGCTGCGCCGGTCGGGCGAGATGGCAATGGGGCCCAGCATCAGGGCATGCACCTTGCCCCCCAGCATGACGGGCCAATAGCGGATCGTGCCCAGCAGCACTTCCTGCCCGTCGGCGTCCGTCTCCGTCGCCACAAAGCACAAATCGGCCACGGGGGCGATGTTGCGGCGCAGGCGGTAAACGGTCTTCGTGTGGCGCTTGGGGCCGAAGGAGGTGTCGAGAAGCTGTTCGATGGCGGCGGCGTGAGCCGGCTGCTCAAGCGAGATGTTCATCCTGTTGGGGTATCCCGGCAAATCTGAAGGTGGGGGGACACTTGAAGAAGCGTCTGGCCGGGCCCCCACGCGCAATCGCGTCAGGTCCCGTGCGCAAGAACCGGCCGCCCCTGGGGGGGGACCGAGGTCTTTCGTCGTCGCAAGGGGGTGAAGCGCAACATCGCGCGGCTCATAAGCAGTTGAACACCATTCGCTATATGAGGCCATCGGCCCCGCGACGCAAGCGGCGTTTTTGTGACCGGCCGGATGGTGCGCAACGGGGGCGTGGCCCCCCTGCCGCGGGCGGCACCATTGCCGGGCGCCTGTGGCGGCCTATAATGAGGGATTGCGGCGTGCCTGCCGTCTGGCGCCATGACGAAAACCGGGATCAGGCCGGCGCATGGCAAATGGGAGTACGGGCCTTGTACAGTGACACGACACGCCAGATCCGGGTGACGGTGGAGCCCCGCTATCTGCCCGACCAGTCACAGCCCGACGAGAGTCATTATGTCTGGGCCTATCATATCCGCATCGAGAATCTGGGGCGGGAGACGGTACGCCTGCGCACGCGGCACTGGACGATCACCGATGCGTTGGGCCGTCAGCAGGAGGTGCGCGGCCCCGGCGTGGTCGGCGAGCAGCCGCTGCTGCGCCCAGGCGAGCATTTCGCCTATACCAGCGGCTGCCCGCTGACCACGCAATCGGGCTTCATGGTGGGCAGCTATGGCATGGAAACGACGGATGGCGAGATGTTCGATATCGCCATCCCGGCTTTTTCGCTGGATATTCCCCAACAGGAACGGATGCTGAACTGATATCCTCATCCCCATGCTTGAAAGATCGGCCGGGCAAGCCATCTGCTTCAGGGACCGGGATATCCGACCCTCCGAAGGGGGTAACCCGGCCGGCCGGATCGGGGGAGGAGCCGGCCAACGCCCGGATGGCCTGCCAAGACCAAGAACTGACGAGAGGAGTGCGTCCCCGTGCCCGTATCCAAGAGCAATGCCGACAAGGTCGTTCCCGGCCCCCGCCATGGTCGCCGCGCCGGTCCGGCCGCCACCAACCCCGCCCTGGCCCGCCCCAGCAAGGCGGAGGCGGAAGCCGCCGTCCGCACGCTGATCCGCTGGGCCGGTGACGATCCCGATCGTGAAGGTCTGGTGGGCACGCCCGACCGCGTCGTCCGTTCCTATCAGGAATTCTTCGCGGGGTATGAGGTCGATCCCGTCGATCTGCTGGCCCGGACGTTCGAGGAGACGGACGGCTATGACGAGATGGTGGTGCTGCGCAACATCCGGCTGGAAAGTTATTGCGAACACCATATGGTGCCCATCATCGGCAAGGTCCATATCGCCTATCTGCCGCGCAACCGCGTGGTCGGCATTTCCAAGCTGGCCCGGGTGGCGGAGGTCTATGCCAAGCGCCTGCAGATCCAGGAAAAGATGACCGCGCAGATCGCCAACACGATCGAGGAGGTGCTGGAACCCCTGGGCGTGGCCGTGGTGATCGAGGCGACGCACCAGTGCATGACGACGCGCGGCATCCACAAACCCGGTGTCACCATGGTGACCAGCCGCATGCTGGGCGCCTTCCGGGAGGATGAGAAGACCCGGCGGGAATTCCTGGCCATGATCGGCAACCCCGTCAGCGGGGCGGAAGGCTGATCGCGGCCTGGAGCCCACCTAGTACCAACGTGCGATGATGTAGAACTCATCGCACGTTGGTCCGGCGGCGACCGCCACAGCACCGCTCGTCCGGCGTCGCCAAGCCAATGAATGTTGGCGCCGGCGATCGAGGGCGGTGATCAGAACCAATAGGTTCTGATCACCGCAAAATAGTATATGTGAAGGAAAGGGGCGGTCCCGACCGGGCCGCCCTTTTTTCATTGCCTTGACGCCCATTTGCTTGACGCTGGTACCAGATAGCATCCCCTCACTCCGGGCAATGACGCAAATGAGCCGGAAGAAGCGGTGAGAACGAGAGGCATGGGCCGCCCCCGGCACAAGCCCGCCTTCCTGCCGGCCCTGTCAATTGACGGTTGTTTTCGCATTCTGTAATTTCAAGGAAAATTCCCGGGGAGGATCAGAACCATGACAATCAGCTTGGGCCCTTTACGTGCGTTTTTGTTAGCGCTAACAATGCCTTTGACTGCGTCGGGCGGGGCGGCGGCGGATGCGGTGCCTGGCGCCAACCCCATCATTCGGGAGAAGTTCACAGCGGACCCGGCGCCGCTGGTGGTAGGCGACCGGCTTTATCTTTATGTCGGGCATGACGAGGCGCAACCGGATGAGATGTTCAACATGCGCGAATGGCTGGTCTATTCCACCACCGACATGCGGCGCTGGACCGGCCATGGCCCCATCATGAATGTCGCCGACTTCAAATGGGCCAAGCAGGACGCCTGGGCGTCACAGACGATCGAGAAGAACGGGAAATTCTGGTTCTACGCCGCGGTCGAACATGACGACACGCATCCGGGCAAGGCCATCGCGGTCGCCGTGGCCGACAGCCCGACGGGTCCCTTTGTCGATGCCAGGGGATCGGCACTGGTCACCAGCGGCATGACGCCGAAGGGCACGCATAGTTGGGAGGATATCGACCCCACGGTCTTCACCGATGATGACGGCACGACCTGGATCGCCTGGGGCAACCGCCATTGCTACATCGCGCGCCTGAAACCCGACATGATCGGGATCGACGGCCCGATCACCGAGATCACGCCGCCGCATTTCGAGGAGGGGCCCTGGCTGCACAAGCGCGGGGACCTTTATTATCTGACCTATGCCTCCCTGGACCGGGCGACGCATACGGATGAGAAAGTGTCCTATGCCACGGCACCGTCGATCAGCGGCCCCTGGACCTATCGCGGGGAACTGACGGGATCGGCCCGGAACAGTTTCACGATCCATCCGGGCATCGTGCAGTTCAAGGGCGACTGGTACCTGTTCCTGCACAATGCCACGCTGACCATCGGCGATCTGGGCGGCGCCCTGGGCCGGCGCGCCGTCACCGTGGAGCATCTGCAATACAACGCCGACGGCACGATGAAGCCGGTGATCCAGACCGAAGCCGGCGTGACGGCACCACCGGCCCGCCAGGACACCACCCGGACACAAGATTGACATGGATGGAAGCCGCCGGACATGACGGCAGAGCCCGCATCCGTGGCTCGGGCCATGCGCCAAGCGCGCATGACGACGGTCGCCGCCCTGCCAGTTCCCGTAAAGCCTGGACCCACGAAACATCAACCGGAGGAAACACCATGGGGCGAAGCGCCTTCATCACAAACACCATGCCCCCGGCGGGGCGGATCATCCGGCACATGGCCGCTGTCGCGGCAGCCGCAGCCTGGGTCCTGACGGCCCCTGCACAGGCGCAGGACGACAGGACGACACCCATTGCGGTCCCGGCCCAACCGAACGCGATCACGCTGGGAACCGGCCCCCTGCCGGGATCCACGGTACCGGAAAGCTGGCACAGCCAGTATGGCAGCGTCTTCGCCCGCAATGTCACGGTCGCCACCCTCACCCCCTTTCTGCCGGACCCCGCAGAGGCCACCGGCGCTGCGGTCATCGTGGCGCCCGGCGGCGGCTTCCGCAGCCTGTCGATGAGCAACGAGGGCTGGGACGTCGCACAGGCCCTTGCCGACAAGGGTGTGGCCGCCTTCGTGCTGAAATACCGGCTGGTCCAGACACCGCGCGACATGGCGGCGTTCGAACAATCGATGCGGGAGATGTTCGCGGGCGCGGCCCGGCCGACCCGGCCGGCACCGGCAGAGATGGCGGCCGGCATCGCGCCGCAGATCGCCGACGCCAATGCCGCCTTCGCCCTGGTCCGCCGGCGGGCGACGGAATGGCGTGTCGATGCCGACCGTATCGGCATGATCGGCTTTTCCGCGGGCGCCATGCTGACCATGGCGACCATGCTGGCGGGACCGGAGGCGAAGCCCGCCTTCATCGCGAACATCTATGGTCCCCTGTCCCCCGTCGCGGTGCCGGCCGACGCACCGCCCCTGTTTGTGGCGCTGGCGGCCGACGATCCGCTGTTCGGCGATACCGGCTTCGGGCTGGTCGAAGGCTGGCGCGCGGCCGGGCGCCCGGTCGAATTCCATCTCTATGAACAGGGCGGGCACGGCTTCGGCATGTACAGCAAGGAAACGACCAGCACCGGCTGGTTCGAGGCCTTCACACGCTGGATCGGCATGCGCGGCTTTCTGAAGCCGCGGGGATGATCCTGCTGGTGGTGCCGTCACCCCGCCGGCAATGCCACCGGCTCCGGATCACCGTCCAGGTCCGGGGCCGGCCCCGATGGCTTCATCGCAGCCATTCTCTGCACGATGGCGGCCTTGGGGCTGGATACCTCCCCCTGTTCGAATGCCACGACCTGGAGGCCGTGATCCAGGGCGAAGCGCAGCAATTCCCCCTCGCGCAGCAGGAAGGCGGGGCTGGAGGGTCGACCGTGGCGCTGGTTGCCATTGGCAAAAGTCTCGTACAGCAGCAGGCCGCCGGGTTCCAGAGCCGCGACAAGGGCAGGCAGCAAGGGGCGGTGTAGATAATGGGTCACAACGATCACGTCAAAGCCCGACAGGGCGGGGGGCCAGCCATCCGGCCCCTCCAGATCGGCCTGCACAAGGGTCACCCTTTCCGGCCCCTTCAGGTCGGCGACACCGCGCAGGTCGATATCGACGCCCGTGACCGACAGGCCCCTGTCCAGGAAATGGCGCATGTGCCGCCCGCCGCCGCAGGCCACGTCCAGCATGCGCCCCCCCGGCCGCAGCAGCGGCGCGAAACGGACGATCCAGGGTGAAGGCGGGGCGAAGGGAAGGGCATGGCTCATGCGGCGGATGCTACTGCAAACCGGGCCCGATCTGAACCGCCCTGTCATCGCGCGCCTGGCGGTTCACGCCTCCGGTGAGGGCGGAATGGGGGGGCCCAGCATCTGACGGATTATCTTCAATATCTGCTCCCGGTTGGGCAAGGCGTCGAAACCGGCCACGATCTCGCCGCGACCGGGCGCGTGCAGGCGCATCACATACCGGGCCTGCACATTCTCCAGCCCCAGGCCACCGGCCAGGCCGGGCGCGCATTCAAGCGCTATGCCGGCATCACCCAGCGGGGCCAGCCACCCCGTTGCCTTGCCCGCTGCATCCTGTCGGCGCAGGAGAATGAACGGCCGGCGCTCCTCCCTGCCCTCCACCTCGATACAGGTGTCGCCCTCCTGGTCGGGCGGCCATGTCGAGATAAGTTCGCCAGAACCCAGCATGGTCCCCTCGATGATGGTGGACCCTATATCGAGAGCAACATTGGACGCTTCCGGCCCCTGTTGGGCGCTGGTGCAGGCCTTGGGCCGCGCTGCGTCCGCCAGGACAGGGGAGGGTTTGGTGCCAGGATCGACACGAAGGCCGGCCAGCGCCGCCTGGGTCACCTGTTCCACAGCGGCACGGTCGGGGCCGCTGACGCGCAGCTTCACGACCCAGCCGCCACCGCTGAGCGCCACCAGCGTACTGGCCCGCCCCACCTCCTCCTGCCATAGAAGCTGTCTCACCACGGGTGTGCCATCCCCTCCCGGCAAGGGCATAGCGGTGTCCGCGACCAGTCGCCGGCCGGGGGCGGACATGATGGCCGCCGCCTGGGTGCTGGTCATCACCGTCAGATCGGCATCGAAGGCGCTGGCCTTGTACACGAAGAAGGTCGCCCAGGTTCCCTGGCTGGGGATGCCATACTGCACCAGACCATCAATATCGCGCCCCGGGCTTTGCCGCCGTCCCGACACGTCCAGGCCCGCCACCTGACGCGGGACCAGGAACGGCGCATCACCATAGCGCAGGCCCGCCGCATCCGCCCGGTCGACCCAACCGAGTGCCGTTTCAGGCCCGGTGCGTGACGACGCGCCACCATCCCGGGACAGCGCAACCGTTTTGGTGGGCTTGGCCGGCTGGACGGGGTCGGCCATCCCGACAGGTTTGGTGGACTGGCAGGCGGCCAGCAGCAATGGCAGGGCCAGCAGCATGGGGACAGGGCGGATCATGGTACCTCCAACGGCAGAAGGGGGATGGTAGCCGCGCGCGTCATCAGATGATGGCAGACCGGAAACGGACAAACCCTTAATAAGACAAACCCTTAATAAAAGGGGGCATGTAGCGATTGTGCGCGCCTATCGTGCATTTCTACCTGTTTTCACACGCCAGACCAAGCAGACATGGCACCCCGCGCGGCAATGGGCTTGCCCGCGGGGCCGGGACGGGCCATGTATCTGTCATCACACGGACCATCAATCGCCCCATGATCCTGTTCGACCTGAAATGCAGCCAGGACCACCGGTTCGAAGGCTGGTTCCGCAACGGTGCCGCTTATGACGCCCAGGCGGCGGCACACGCCATCACCTGCCCGGTCTGCGGGGACGACAAGGTGATCAAGGCCCCCATGGCCCCGGCCATCGCCAGGGGCGGGCGGTCGCGCGACCGCGATCCGGCACCGCTGGCCGATACGCCCGTTCCGGACCAGCCCATGCCCCGTGTCGTGCCCCCTGCCGTACCCGATGCCGTCAGGGAAGCGCAGGGGGAAATCCTGCGCCACCTGCGTGAACTGCGCGCCCAGGTGGAGAAGAACGCCGATTATGTCGGCACGCAATTCGCCGAGGAGGCGCGCAAGATCCATTATGGCGAGGTGGAAGGCCGGGCCATCTATGGTGAGACCTCCAAGGAGCAGGCGGACGCCCTGCGGGAGGAGGGGGTCGCCTTCGCCAGTATCCCCTGGGTGCCGACCAGCAATTAGAACATGTTGCCGTTGACCGGGAACGCGGCTCTGGCTTGTCACCTCATCACGCGCCGGCGCTGCTTGCGGTCAGCCGAAAGCAGCGCAAAAGGGGTGGCCCCGCGCCATTTGAGCGGCAATTAAGGTCAGCCATGCCGCGCCGGCGGGCAAATACCGCCCGAAAGGCTTGACCGCGCGGCACGGATGGCGCATTCCTGCCCGACATATCGACGCCCGCCCGTGCGGGACCGTGCTGGACGACATCCCGGCCCGGCCCCGCGACGATCGTGGGCGCGTACCCGTTCCGGATGCCCGGAACCCGGTCGATAGGGCGCCCCTGCGGTGCCGGGTACGTTCATCCTCAACATCATCCAAGTGGAGACATGCGATGTCGATCACGGCTGAGCGCAAGACCGCGCTGATCGAAGAGTACAAGACCAAGGAAGGCGATACCGGTTCGCCGGAAGTGCAGGTTGCCATCCTGACCGAGCGCATCAACAACCTGACCGAACACCTGAAGACCCACGCGAAGGATTTCCATTCCCGCCGTGGCCTGCTGGTGATGGTCGGTCAGCGCCGCCGTCTGCTGGATTACGTGAAGGGCAAGGAAAAGGCTCGCTATGACAGCCTGATCCAGCGCCTGGGCCTGCGCCGCTGAGGCAGGGCCGGCCGGACCGGTTCGTTCCCCGACCCGCTTGCACGAAGGTGATGATTTACGTGAGCGTCCGCGCAACCGCCGCAACCACCTGCGAACAGGGCCGTCACCGCGGCCCGGGGCGGCGTGTTGGCGGCGATGGCGGCGCCGATGGTGGCAGGGTAAGGGGGATGACCCGTCAGGGTCCGCGAAGAGTATTAAGGTGAGGACGGCCAGCCGGGACCCCTTCCGGCTGGCCGTTTTCCCATGCGCACCCCACGCCGGGGAGCGCTCCCATGAAGTGCCGAAGGGGCAAGAAACAGGCGGGGCCGTCCGAACGGGCCCCGGCCCGGCGCCCAATCCGGGGTGTCACGGGTTTCGGATGGAAGGATCGATACAATGTTCAAGGTGTTCCGCAAGGAATTGGATTGGGGTGGGCGCAAGCTGGTCATCGAGACGGGCAAGATCGCCCGCCAGGCCGACGGCGCCGTCATGGTCAGCTATGGCGACACGGTGGTTCTCTGCACCGCCGTCGGCGCCAAGTCGCCGAAGCCGGGCGTGGATTTCTTCCCGCTGACGGTGAATTACCAGGAGAAGGCCTTTGCCGCGGGCAAGATCCCCGGCGGCTTCTTCAAGCGTGAAGGCCGGCCGACGGAAAAGGAAGTGCTGGTCAGCCGCCTGATCGACCGTCCGATCCGTCCGCTGTTCGTCGATGGCTATCGCTGCGAGACGCAGGTCGTCTGCACCGTGCTGAGCCATGATCTGGAGAACGATCCCGACATCGTCGCCATGATCGGCGCGTCCGCCGCGCTGACCATCTCCGGCCTGCCCTTCCTGGGCCCCATCGGTGCGGCCCGCGTCGGCTATGAAAACGGCCAGTTCATCCTGAACCCGACGGCCGATCAGGTGGAAAACGCCACCCTGGATCTGGTGGTCGCCGGTACGCAGGAAGGCGTGCTGATGGTCGAGTCCGAGGCCAAGGAGCTGTCGGAAGAGATCATGCTGGGCGCCGTCATGTTCGGCCATGCCCAGTTCCAGCCGGTGATCGACCTGATCATCAGCCTGGCCGAAGACTGCGCCAAGGAACCGCGCGACATCGCCCCGCCGGCCTTCGACAAGGAAGCCGTCAAGGCCCGCATCCTGGAAGTGGCCGGCGCCGACGTGAAGGCCGCCTATTCGATCCTGGTGAAGCAGGACCGGTATGCCGCCGTGGGCGCCGCCAAGGACAAGGCGAAGACCGAACTGAAGGAAGAGTTCGCGCCGGAAGCCATTTCCGAGATGTTCAAGGAAGTGGAAGCCGACGTGCTGCGCGGCGCGGTGCTGGACACCGGCAAGCGTATCGACGGCCGCACCACAGTCGATATCCGCCCCATCGTGGCCGAAGTGGGCATCCTGCCCCGGGCCCATGGTTCGGCCCTGTTCACCCGCGGCGAGACGCAGGCCCTCGTGGTCGCCACCCTGGGCACCAACCAGGATGAGCAGATCATCGACGCGCTGGAAGGCGAATACCGCGAAAACTTCATGCTGCATTACAACTTCCCCCCGTACAGCGTGGGTGAAGCCGGCCGCATGGGGTCTCCGGGCCGTCGTGAGATCGGGCATGGCAAGCTGGCCTGGCGCGCCATCCACCCGCTGCTGCCGACCAAGGAGGAATTCCCCTACACGCTGCGCGTCGTGTCGGAGATCACGGAGAGCAACGGCTCCTCCTCCATGGCCACGGTGTGCGGCACGTCCCTGTCGCTGATGGATGCCGGCGCCCCGCTGGCCCGCCCCATCGCCGGCATCGCCATGGGCCTGATCAAGGAAGGCGAGAAGTACGCCGTCCTGTCCGACATCCTGGGTGACGAAGATCACCTGGGCGACATGGACTTCAAGGTCGCCGGCACGGAGAAGGGTGTCACCGCGCTGCAGATGGACATCAAGATCACTTCCATCACGGAAGAGATCATGAAGGTCGCCCTGGCGCAGGCCCAGAAAGGCCGCATCCATATCCTGGGCGAGATGAACAAGGCGCTGAACACCGCGCGCGGGGAAGTGTCGGGCAACGCCCCGCGCATCACCGTCATCAATATCCCCAAGGACAAGATCCGGGACGTGATCGGTTCGGGCGGCAAGGTCATCCGCGAGATCGTGGAGCAGACCGGCGCCAAGATCGATATCGAGGATGACGGCACCGTCAAGGTGTCGGCCGTCGACAGCAAGTGCTCCGACGCCGCCATCAAGTGGATCAAGGGCATCGTGGCCGAGCCGGAAGTCGGCGAGGTCTATGACGGCAAGGTCGTCAAGGTGATGGATTTCGGTGCGTTCGTGAACTTCCTGGGTTCGCGCGACGGTCTGGTCCACATCTCCGAGCTGAAGAACGAGCGCGTGGCGAAGGTCACCGATGTCGTGAAGCAGGGCGACGCCGTCAAGGTCAAGGTCCTGGGCTTCGATGATCGCGGCAAGGTCAAGCTGTCCATGAAGGTCGTCGATCAGGCGACCGGCGAGGACATGTCCAAGAAGAAGGAAGAGGCCGAGGGCTGAGGCCCTACGGACCGCTTCCCTTTTCAGGGATTTGAGCTGTGGAAAGGCCGTCGGGGCAACCCGGCGGCCTTTTCTCATGCACAGACGCGGTGCAGGGCGGATAGGGGTGGCCGCGTAGAAGGTTGGCGGGAGCGCGATCCCGTGCCACCACCGGAGCCAGAGCCATGCCCAGCCGCCGCCTGTTCCTGACCGGCCTTGCCGCCGGTCTGCTGCCCCTGATCATCCCGGTATCTGCCGCACCGGCGCAGGCCATGCCGGCCGATCCGCTGTCACCCGACCTGCCGCAGGTCACCGAACAGATTCAGGCCGCCATCCGCCGGCACGGGCTGAATGGGGTGGCCGCCATCGCCCATCACGGGAACAGGGTCCTGTATCGCGGCTATTTCGGCGATATCGGTCCCGCCACGCCCCTGGAGGTCGCATCGGCCAGCAAATGGATCGCGGGGCTCGTCATCATGGCGCTGGTGGCCCAGGGCCGGTTGCGGCTGGACACCAGTTTGGCCGAGGCCGGATTGGCCGGGGAAGGGCCTAAGGCCGGAATCACACTGGCGCAATTGATGAGCCATACCTCCGCCCTGCCCGCCACGGGACCCGTCATGCAGCAGCGCCGCTATCCCACGCCGCGTGCGGCGGCACGGAAGCTGGCCGATATGGATATGATCGGGCAGCCGGGCACGGTCTTCGCCTATGCCGGTGTGTCGATGCAGGTGGCCGCCTTCATGGCCGAACAGGCGGGCGGAGCCGATTGGAACAGTCTGTTCCGGCGCCTGATCGCCGACCCGCTGGGTCTGTCGCCCGCCTGCCGGTGGGGCGACAAATGGGGGGTTGCGGGTGGGCTGGTCGCCAGCCCGGACGATTATGAGCGCCTGCTTCTGCTGATCGCCCGCCAGGGGCTGGCCGGCGACGGACGGCGTATCCTGCCGGCCGACATCTTCCCCATGATGGAACGCGACCGGATCGGCACCGCCGACCGGCGCGGACAACCCGAAACGGCGGCGGCCATGAAAGGCTATGGCATCGGCCTGTGGTGCGAGGCACAGGCAGCCGACGGGTCGTGCCCTGTCATTTCCAGCCCCGGCGCCTTCGGCACCTATCCCCGGCTGGACAGGTCACGCGACCTGGCCATCCTGCTGATGGTCCGGTCGCGCCTGCCACGTGTGGCATCGGACTGGCGGGCCGTCACGGCCGCCCTGGTGCGCGCGGCCGACGGGGGCTGATACTATTTTGCACGAGCGGCGCGCGATGACGGCACCAATGCCCGATGCCACCGCCGTGACAAGGACCCGCCTGCCGATGCCGGTCATGACACGACCTTCGAGATTACGGCCTGCCGGAACCGGGCCGCAGTGACGTCGCGCATGATTTCGGCATGGGGGATCCCGCAGCCGAGCCTGGTGAACCCGGCCGCTCCCCACCCAAATGATGCGCATGGTGGGCGGCCAGATAGCCGAAGGTCATGGCCGGCCCGATGGTGATGCCGCCGGCGACGATATTGCCGCCCGTCACGGCCGCCGCGTCGTTGCCGACCGCGTACAGGCCCGGCACCACGGAACCGTCCATGGAGAGCACCTGGGCATGGTGGTTGGTCGCCAGACCGGCATGCGTGCCGCCGCAACCCGCCGTGGCCTTCACCGCGAAGAAGGGTCCCTGGTCCAGTGGCCCGAGACAGGGGTGCGGCTTGTGGTCCGGGTCGCCGTTCACGATGTCGTAGACGCTCTCACCCCTGCCGAATTCGGGGTCGCACCCTTCGCGCGCATGGATGTTGAAACGATCGACCGTGTCCTTCAGTCCGTCCGGGTCGATGCCGGCGGCGGCGGCCAGTTCTTCTATCGTGCCGGCCGTTTTCAGATAGCCCGAGCTGATAAAGCTGCGGTGGGACATTGGCGACGGCGGCACCTCGCACAGCCCGTAGCGCTGCAGCGAGCGCCTGTCGCAAATGAACCAGGCCGCCGTCTCGGGCTCGTCGCGGGTCGCGCGCAGGAGGGCCGCACCCCAGTCGTGGTAGGAGGCGCCCTCACTGATGAAGCGGCGGCCGCGGCGGGTGACGCAGATCTGCCCCGGCACCGCGCGCTGGATGAACACGGGGAATGGCGACAGGTCGCCCTCGTCATGGGCCGCCCTGGTGACCGGGGAATAGGCGATCGGCGCCAGCACCCGGTCGTCGAACCGCCCGCCCGCAGCCTCGCCCATGCGGATGCCATCGCCCGTGTTGCCGTAGGGCAGCAAGCCCCAGGCGATACTGTTCGTCGCCACGTCACCCATGTCGGCACCCAACAGGCGGTTGCGCAGTGCTGTGTCATGGGGGAACCCCCCGGTGGCCAGCACGACGCCGCGCCGGGCCCAGATTTCGACATCGCGGCCACCGCGTTCCACCAGCGCGCCGGTGACGCGCCCCTGCTCCATGATCAGGCGCCTGACCGGCGTTTCGGTCCACAGATGGACGCCCTTGGCAAGCGCCGCGACGGCCAGACCGCCGATCAGCGCCCGTCCGCTGGTCAGCCGCGTGGGCTGTCCCGCCCGCAGCCTGTCCAGGGTATTGCCGGCCAGCAGCCGGATGACCCGCAGCATCGAGGAGAATTTCCGGCCCGCCGTGATGAAGGTCGACAGGTCCTCGTTGCCGATCTGCATGCCATAGGCCGTCATGGATTTCAGCGGCTTGCGCAGGCGGTGGAGGTCCCTGCCCAGGGGCCGGCCGTCCCATGCGCGCGTATAGACGCAGCGGCCACCCTTGCTGGCACCGGGGGCATTGGGGTGGTAGTCCGGCATCTCCTTGAAAAGCGTGAAGCGGACGGGCGTGTTCTGGACGATGAAATCCAGCATCTCCGGCGCCGCCTTCACATAGGCCTCAGCCCGCGCCGGGTCGAAACAGGGACCCGCCTCATGCCGGAGATAGGCCAGCGCCTCCTCTACGCTGTCGCGAATGCCCGCCGCCTGGGCCAGGCTGCTGCCCGGTACCCACAGCCAGCCGCCGGACCGCGCCGTGGCTCCCCCGAACACCGCCTCCTTCTCGGCAATGATCACATCCAGGCCGAGATGCCGGGCGGCCAGGGCCGCGACCATGCCGCCGCCGCCGGAGCCGACCACCAGAAGGTCGCAGACAGGACGTTCCTGCACCGATGCCTGGTTCTCCATCGTTCCCCCCCCCTCCAACCTTCCGTTCACCGGTCTTGTCTTAGATCCCGCACATGCGACGCCTTGCCCTGTGAGCGGGCGAGGCCGCCCGGCGGGCACAGCGATATCCGTGCCGTGACGCCGATATTCTCCTTGATGAGGCCGGCCAGCACCGCTGCCTGACGTTCAGCCTGCGCGGCATCGACCCCCGGTCGCGGCTCGACCTGCACCCTGACCTCGTCCATGCGCTGCGGCCGTGTGATCTCGATGACGAAATGCGGGGTGAAGGCGTCGCATTTCAGCAGCTGCTCCTCGACCTGGGTGGGAAAGACATTCACGCCGCGGATGATCAGCATGTCGTCGGACCGGCCGACGATCCTGGCCAGGCGGCGATAGGGCAGCCCGTCGGCCGGCAGCAGCCGCGTCAGGTCGCGCGTGCGGTAGCGGATGATGGGAAAGGCCTGCTTGGACAGCGAGGTCAGGACAAGTTCCCCCTCGGCCCCGTCCGGCAGGGGCTCGCCCGTTTGCGGATCGACGATCTCCGGCAGGAAATGATCCTCCCAGAGGGTGAGGCCGGGGGTGCCCGGCACCTCCTGCGCCACGCCCGGCCCCATCACCTCCGACAGGCCGTAGATGTCGGCAGCGGTCAGGTCGAAGGCGGTTTCGATCTCCCGGCGCATGGGTTCCGACCAGGGCTCGGCCCCGAAAATGCCGACGCGCAGCGACGAACTGCGTGGGTCGATGCCTTGCCGGCGGAATTCGTCCAGGATGGCCAGCATGTAGCTGGGCGTCACCATGATGATATCCGGCCGGAAATCCTGGATCAGCTTCACCTGCTTCTCGGTCTGCCCGCCGGACATGGGGATGACGGTGCAGCCCAGCGCCTCCGCCCCGTAATGGGCGCCCAGCCCGCCTGTGAACAGCCCATAGCCATAGGCGATATGGGCCCGCATTCCCGCCCGCCCGCCCGCCGCATGGATGGAGCGGGCCACCAACCCGGCCCAGGTGTCGATATCCTGCCTCGTATAACCGACCACGGTCGGCGTTCCGGTCGTGCCGGAAGAGGCATGGATACGCACAATCTCCGTTTCCGGCACCGCGAACAGGCCGAACGGATAGGCCGCCCGCAGGTCGCTTTTCGTTGTGAAGGGCAGGCGCGCCACGTCCGACAGGGTGCGGATATCCGTGGGCTCCACCCCCGTCGACGCGCAGGCCGCACGGAAGGAAGCGACGTTGCGCCAGGTATGTTCGACGGTCCAGCGCAGGCGCTCCAACTGGAGACGCCGTAGTTCTTCGATGGACCGGGGACCGTAATCCATATCCTTGACCTTTCCTGATCGGGCACACCTCGGGCGCAGCCGGCCGCCTTCGGAGACGAGCCTTCGCCCCCGTCCATCCCGCGCCGCTCAAACGAGAGGGATGCTCAGTTCATGAAGCCGCCATCAGCCGACAGGACGGCACCCGTGACGTAGGAGGCGGCATCGCCGGCCAGAAACGCGATGGCTTTCGCGATTTCCTTGGGATGGCCCAGCCGCTTCACCACGGTGCGGTCGATCATGTCCCGCATGATCTGATCCTTCATGGGATGGCCCCGCAGGTAATTGTGGGGCATGTCCGTGTCCAGGGGGCCGGGGCAGATGGCGTTGACCCGGATGCCGGGCCCCAGCTCCAGCGCCGCGATCTGGGTCAGGGTCAGCAACCCGGCCTTGGCGATGGAATAGGCGGCGGTGTTTGCCGTCGGCTTCTGCGCCGCGGAGGAGGAGACATTCACGATGGCGCCGGTCCCCTGCATCAGGGGGGCAATCGCGCGGATCATCAGGAAGGCCGACTTGCAGTTCACCTTCTGCACCCGGTCCCATTCATTGGCATCGGCAGCCAGAAGCGGAGAGAAGCTGAGGATGCCGGCATTGTTGATCAGCACATCCGCCCGCCCGTACTGCGTGCGGATATGCTGGCCCAGCGTGGACACCTGCAGGGCACTGGTGACATCAACCGCCCGGAAGCGGACGTCCAGCCCGCGCTGGCGGAAGCCGCCCTCTACAGAACCGTCCCTGTCCTTGCGGCGGTCGACGGCGACGACGCGCGCACCGGCCGCCCCGAACAGTTCACATATCTCCAGGCCGATGCCACCCATGCCGCCGGAAACGACGACGACCTTGTCCGCGAAGTCCATCATGCATCCGCTCCGGTCCCGGCCGGCAGGCGCAGCCCGGCCTTCTCCATCAGGGGCAGGATATTGCCGATGAAGTCCGGCAGGCCCCGCTCGTAATCCATCCAGGTCAGACAGAGCCCGTCAACACCCGCGTCGGCCAGCGCACCGATCTTATCGGCAATCTCCTGGTAGGAACCGACAAGGGGATAGCCGCCGATATGGGCCGCGACATGGCGCAGCATGACGGCCTTCTGTTCGTCGGGCATGTTTGTGCCGCCCATCATCAGACGGGTGAAGTTTTCCACTGCCTCCCGGTCGATCAGGGCGCCGCTGTAATGTTCCACATAGGCGCGCGCCGCTTCCGACGTGGGCGCGCCGGCGATGCTGGTGGCGACCCAGACCTGCATGTCCCGTCCCTGCTCGGCAGCCTTCGCCTTCAGCGCCGCCACCTGCTCCACGGCACTTTCCGGCTTGTCCGGATTGGGGGAGATGAAAGCGATGTCGGCCCAGCGGGCGGCAAAGGCGTGACCAGTGGCGGAGAAGGCAGCGTTCATCAAGGGCGGGCGCGGCGTCTGCACCGATTTCGGCAGCTGGAACCCACCCTCGACGGTCATGTATTTGCCATGCAGGTCGAAGGGCTCGTCCAGCGTCCACAGCTTGGTCAGCGCCTCCATCCATTCGGCACCCTGGGCATAGCGCTCGGCATGGCCCAGGGCACCGACGCCGAACATCTTCATTTCCGTTTCCATCCAGCCGGCCACGACATTCATCACGGCGCGGCCATTGGAGATGTGATCGATGGTCGATACCTGCTTGGCGGCGGCCACTACCGGCATCGTCATCATGTTGACGGTACAGACCAGGGCGATGCGGCTGGTGACGGCGGCCAGGCCGGCGGCCCAGGTGAAGGTTTCGAAGCTTTCGCCCCAGGGGTTGGTGGCACCACCGAAGCCGCGCCAGCGGGCGAACGGCACGGCAGCCTCGATGCCGGCCTCCTCGGCCATACGGACCAGACGGACATTCTGCGGCCAACTGATGCGGTGGCGGTCGGGCGAGGTGGTGATCGCCCCGGCACTCGACACGTTGAGCCCGAAGACGCCCAGTTTCATCTTGTTCCGGCTGAACAGGGGGCCGGTGGTCGCACAATCATGGCGATCGGCGGGTTTGCTCATGGCTGGCTGCTCCCATGGAGACGGTGGAAGGAGTCGGCGCCCGGACGGCGCCGACGGGTGCCCGCAAAGCGCGCGTCAGTCCTGCGACAGACGTCCGACCACGGTTTCCGCGATGGCATGATCCTGGGAATAATGCGCGCCGGCAATGCCGACCGCACCCACCGGCTGACCGTCCAGGGTGATCGGCATGCCACCGGGCAGGATGGACAGGCTCGTCTCGCCCATCACCGAGGACAGCAGGATCTGGTCACCCTTCACCATCTCCAGCACGGCGAGCGTGGGCGCGCCGAAGCTGGCCGAGGCGACGGCCTTGCGCTCGGCCACGGTCAGATTGACGAAGCCGGCGGCCTCGCTGCGGCCCGACGCGACGACGCGGCCGGCACGGTCAACGACGACGACGGCGACATTCACGCCCTGACCGGCACCGGCCTTGACGGCGTTGCTGACGATGGTCTGGGCGATATCGAAGGTAAGCGACATTCTGGTCTCCATGGGAAGGCTGGTCTTGGGTTTGAAACCGGCGGTCCGCTTGCGCTTGCCGGCCATGTCACTGGAACCGGTAGCGCAGGGTCACGCCATAGGTGGCGGGCGCGCCGGCGAAGCGGGTGGTGAAGTCGGAATTGCGGGACACGCCGCCGACATAGAAGCGGTTCGTGATGTTCCGGCCCCACAGTTCAAGCCGCCAGCGCGCATCTTCCGCCTCGATCCCGGCACGCAGGTCGATCAGGGCATAGCCGGCGATCTTCAGCTTGTCTTCCAGCGCGGCGACGGCCGGATCACCGCTGAGCAGGGTGCCCGTCGTGTTGCTGCGGGCGGTCAGGGTGCCGCCGATGAAACCGTCGAACCCGTCAAAGGCGGGGAAGCCGTATTGCGCATCGACGCTGCCCTGCCAACGCGGCGTGTAGGGGAAGCGCTGGCCCTCGAAATCGGCCGGCGTGCCGAAGGGGCCGGTGGGATTGATCGGGTTGCGATCGACCTGCGTGTCGACATAGGTGCCGCTGGCCGCGATGATCAGCCCGTCCACCGGACGCAGGGTGGCCGTGATCTCCCCGCCCTGGATATGGTTCCTGGGGATGGACACCAGGCTGGGCAGCGGGCCGAACACGGGATCGACCAGGAAGCCGACAAGCTGCTTGTCGGTATAGCGGCTGTAGAATGCTGCCGCCTCCACCTGCACGGCGCGACCGAAAGCCAGCTTGGTGCCGGCCTCGAAGGCCAGCACGGATTCCTGCGGCACCGGCGCAAGCTGCACGGAGGCGGAAGCCGGCAGGGTAGGGAAGCTGCCCGACTTGTAGCCCTTCGTCACATTGGCATAGACGAGGCTGCTACTGTCGACATTCCAGTTCAGGCTGCCGCGCCAGGACAGGTTGTCCTCGTTCAGCGAACCGGTGACCAGGGGCAACGGCACACCGGCCGGCCCCAGCGTGCCGCAACCGCCCAGCGGCACCGTCTGCGGCTGACCGCTGATCAATGTGCCCAGCAGCCCGAGGGCGGCCGAGATCTGGCCATTGCCGGTATCGCGGACGCAGCCGCCGAAATCCCGATCCTGGTCGGTATAGCGGACGGACCCTTGCAGCACCAGGCTGTCCGCCAGCGGCACATCGAGGCTGCCGAAGATCCCCTTCGACTTGATCTCCTGATCATTGTCGACGAAGACCTCGTCGAAGACCATGGGGCCGACCGCCGTGCCCGACGTGATCAGCGGGTTGAGTTCCAGGCGCTCGAAGACGCTGTCATCCTGATAATTGGCGCCGATCATCCAGCGCACGCCCCGGCCCGCCGTACCGTTCAGGCGCAGTTCCTGTGAGAAGGTGCGGATGCGGCCCCGGTCATCACTGCGTCCCGAGGGGTATGTGGTGCCGTCAAGGTCGAGCGGTATGCTTTGCCGATAATGCGCGTAGGAGGTGAGCGACGACAGGGAGACATCCTCGGTCAGATCGGCGTCGATCCGGCCGGCGATCTGGTAGAGCCGGTCGTCACGGGCGAAATCGACACCCGGGTCCCAGGCCGCAGCGCGCGGGTTGTCGGGTGCCGTGGGGAAGGTGGCCAGCGGGAACGGCAGGGGCCGGGCGGTGGGTCCCGTCACCAGCGGCGTATAGGCCACCGTCTGCGGTTGTTGCGTGTCGGACGTGTCGCGCCATCCGGACAGGACCAGTTCGGCACGGATAGTGTCAGTCGCCTCCCAGGCCAGCGTGGCGCGGCCGTTGATGAAGCGCCGTTTGCCGATACTGTCGCCGTTGGTGTAGCCCTGCTGCCAGTCATCCTGGCGCTCGCCCCGCACGGCCAGACGGCCCGTCAGGGTGGGCGCGAGGTTGCCACTGATGAAGGCCTCCCCCGTCAGCGCGTTGAAGCGGCCATAGGACGCTTCCGCCCCCACCTGCAGGTCATCGGTCGGCTTGGCCGCGATGTAGTTGATGGCACCGCCCGTGGAATTCTGCCCGAACAGGGTTCCCTGCGGGCCCTTCAGCACCTCCACCCGTTCCAGGTCCAGCATGGCGCCGCGCGTCATGGCGGAAAAGGGCAGGGGCTGCTGGTCGATATAGACGGACACACCGGGACTGACGCCCAGTGTGGTGTCGTTGAAGCCGATGCCGCGCAGGAAGAAGACCGGCAGGCCATAGACGGTGCGCTGGAAGGTGAAGCCGGGCACCAGCTTGTCCAACTGTTCGGCGTTGGTGATGCCCTGCAGCTTCAACTGGTCGCCAGTGGCCGCACTGATCGACATCGGCACGTCGCGCAACCGTTCGGAGCGCTTCTGCGCGGTGACGATGATTTCCACCAGCTCGTCGGTGCTGGCTGCGGGCGCGTTCTGGGCCACGGCCGATGCGCTGGACGCCAAAAGCGCCCCAACGATCAAGCCGCCCACACTTCTGCGGTGATGCATCATGTTTCCTCCCGATGTCCGGCTGGGGGCCGGATCTGCGTTGGGAGGATTTATGAATGATCACTCATGAAACTACAATATGTTTTATGAGTGATGTCTCGCAAAACTTTGAGCCCGATCGGTGGCGCCGTCACGCATCCGCAAACTTCGCCTGGAAATAGGATTTCATGATCAGGGCGATCTCGTCGCGGACATCCTGAAGCGATCCCGCCCCCCGCCGGTGCAGCGCATAGGCGGATTTCAGGATCTGCAGGGCGACGATGGCAACCAGCCGATGCCGCTCGTCCGGTTCTTCCCCAGCCGTGGCGGCAACCAGCTTCATCAGTTCAACCTCGAACTCGCCCTGGGATTCGGGGCGGAGATGGACCTGGGCCTGCGCCTCGTCCAGCGTGGCGAAAGCCGGATGGCGGCCTATGCACTCAAGTGTTGCCGTGATCAGGGCATCGGCAAAGGCCGGCCAGTCCCTGCGCGGCACCTGCATGCAGGCTTGCCGCCAAGCCTGCTGCAGGTCGGCGGCGTAACGGTCCACCAGGGCGCCGCCGACCGCCACCTTGCTGGGAAAGAACTGGTAGAGCGACCCTACCGGCGCACCGGCACGCTGAGCGATGGCATTCATTGAGGTCGCGCCATAGCCGATTTCAGCGAAAAGCTGCTCGGCCGCCGCCAGCAAGGCTTCGACCCGTTTCACGCCCCTGCTGCGCCGGGGAGCCTTGGCCTGTGATGGCTGATCCGCGGCGGCGGCAACCGGAGCCGCCAGCGTTTCCGTCGTGTCCTTCATCCCCATCCCCGTGCGGGCCCATCCCCATGCGGGCCCATCCCCATGCGGGCCCATCCCCATGCGGGCACGCTGCGACATGTCATGCATGGGGCCACAGCTATTCGCCAAATCGCCGCTCGGTCAATGCCAAAGGATGGGAGAGGCCGTCTGCGGAAGATGAAAACAATCTCCCGCCGGGGTCGCGAACACCGCTTGACAGCCAAATTGTATACACGCATACATATCTCGACGCGCGGATGCCCATCACTGGCATCCCTTCCCGGCCCGATATCCGCTTACCCGTTTGCCCGGACCGTCCACAGCGATCCTGTGGTCCGGAAAGGACGCGGATCGTCCAGCCCATTCCCTTCTGCGCCCGCCCTTCCTCTCCCGGCCCCTACCCGGAGTCGCCCTCATGGCAAGAACATTCTTCGAGAAAATCTGGGATGACCACGTTGTCGCCGATCTCGGCGATGGCGCCTTCCTCATCCATATCGACCGCCATTTCCTGCACGAGGTCAGCGGGGCGGTGTCGCTGAAGGAGATCGACAGCCGCCAACGCACGGTCCGCAACCCGGAACTGACCTTCGGCACCGTCGACCATGTGCTGGAAACCGTGCCCGGCCGCGGCATGACCACGCGCATGCCGGGCGGAAACGACTTCCTGCGGGAGTTCACCGAACGGATCGGGCCGCACGGTATCCGCTTCTTCGGCCTGGACGATCCACGCCAGGGCATCGTGCATGTCATCGCCCCGGAACTGGGCGCCATCCTGCCCGGCATGACTTTCATCTGCGGCGACAGTCACACCTGCACCGTCGGCGCCGTCGGCGCCTTCGCCTGGGGCGTGGGGTCCAGCGACAGCGAGCATGCGCTGGCCACCCAGACGGCCATCCTGACCAAGCCCAAGACCCTGCGCGTCAATTTCACAGGCAAGCTGGCACCGGGCGTCCATGCAAAGGACATGATCCTGGCCCTGATCGCCAAGTACACAGCCAATGGCGGCACCGGCTATGCCATCGAGTTCGCAGGGGAAGCCGTGCGATCGCTGCCCATGGATGGTCGGCTGACGCTCTGCAACATGGCGGTGGAGTTCGGCGGTCGCACCGGAACAGTGGCCCCGGACGAGATCACCTTCGCCTATCTGAAGGACCGTGAATTCTCACCGAAGGGGGACGACTGGGACATCGCCGTTGCCTATTGGCGCACATTGGCCAGCGACCCGGATGCCGTCTACGACATGGAATATGAGCTGGATTGTTCCACCCTGGAACCCCAGGTCACCTGGGGCACCAGTCCGGAACACAGCATCGCCATCGGCAGCGTAATGCCGGATCCGCAGGACGCCGCCGAAGCGGTTGCCCGCCATTCCCGCCAGCGGGCGGCCGATTACGCGGAGATCGCGCCAGGCGACGCTGTGAAGGGCCTGCCCATCAGCGGCGCCTTCATCGGCTCCTGCACGAACAGCCGCATCGACGATTTGCGGGCCGCCGCCGCCATCCTGAAGGGCCGCAAGGTGGCGGACGGCGTCACGGCCATCTGTGTCCCCGGCTCCACCGCCACCAAGCTGCAGGCGGAGGCGGAGGGGCTGGACCTGATCTTCAGGCAAGCCGGGTTCGAGTGGCGCGAAGCCGGCTGTTCCTTGTGCATGAGCGGCGCGACAGGCGGGGAGAGCTTTCCCCGTGATGCCCGCGTCATCGCCTCCACCAACCGCAATTTCGAGGACCGGCAGGGGCCGCATGTCCGCTCGCACCTGGCCAGTCCCGTGACCGTGGCCGCTTCCGCCATCGCCGGCCGCATTGCCGATGCGCGGGACCTTGCCCCAACGGAGGGGAATTGACCCATGAGCATGAAGCCTTTTGTCGTCGAGACCGGCGTCGCCGCCGCCCTGATGCGCAACAACATCGACACCGACCAGATCACGCCGGGCCATACCGGCATGAAGGTACAGAAGACGGGGTTTGGCGAGGGCCTGTTCTTCAACTGGCGCTATCTGCCCGGCGGGGGCGAAAATCCCGACTTCATCCTGAACCGGCCGCCGTTCCGCGAAACCAGGTTCCTGCTGGCCGGCACCAATTTCGGCTGCGGCAGTTCGCGGGAATTCGCGGTGTGGGCCTTGCGGGACTTTGGCATCCGCGCCGTTATCGCCCCCAGCTTCGGCGCCATCTTCACCAGCAACTGCTACATGAACGGCGTGGCGCCCATCGCCCTGCCGGAAGACGCGGTGAGCACCCTGGCGGCGGAGATCACGCCAGAGGCCTGCATCATGACAGTCGATCTGTCGCGGCAGGTCATCCGGTCGCCCTCGGGCCGGGAATACGGCTTCCACATTCCGGACCTGCAGCGCGAGAGGCTGCTGGAGGGCTTGGACGCCATCGACGCAACCCGCAAGCGCGAGCCACAGATCGCGGCCTTCCAGGCCGCCGACGCCGTGCGCCGCCCCTGGGTCTACAAGGTGGAAGGAAGAACGGCATGACCTGTTTCACCCCGCTCGCTGACCTGCTGGCCCGCGAAAAGCCGCTGCTGCTGCCGGTGGCGCATGATGCGCTGTCGGCCCGGATGATCGAGCGCGCCGGCTTTGCCGCCGCCGCCATCGGCGGCTTCGGCATCATCGGTTGCCGCACCGGCCTGCCCGACCTGGGCCTGGCCAGCTTCGGCGAGATCAGCACCGCCGTCCGCGACATCGCCGCTGCCACCGGCCTGCCGCTGATCGTCGATGGCGATGACGGCTATGGCGACGTCAAGAACGTGGTACGCACACTGCGCACCTATGAGGAGATGGGCATCAGCGCCCTGGTGCTGGAGGATCAGGTCAGCCCCAAGAAATGCGGCCATGCCGCCGTGACGCGGGAAGTGGTGCCGGTAACGGTGGCGGAAAAGAAGATCGCGGCGGCCGTGGCGGCCCGGCGGCGGCCGGACCTGGCCATTATCGCCCGCACCGACGCGCGCCTGGTCGAAGGGCTGGACGCCGCCATCGACCGCGGTCACCGCTATATCGCCCAGGGGGCCGATGCCCTGTTCGTGGAGGCGCCGACGTCGGTAGAGGAACTGGAGCGGATCGGCCGGTCATTCACGGTGCCGCTGATCGTCAACGCCGCCGAGGGCGGGCGGACGCCCGTGCTGACGCCGGAACAATATCGCGAGCTGGGTTTTTCCATCATCCTCTACCCGGCCACCCTGCTGCTGCGCATGGTGGGGCTGTTCGAACGGACGCTGGCCGCACTCCGCCGGGGCGAATTCGCCGACGAGGGGCCGCTGCCCGCCTTCCAGACCCTGACCAGCATCATGGACATGGATGCATGGATGGAGATCGACCGCCGCCATGCCTGACCGGATCATCCTGCAGACGGCGCGTCTGCCCGTCCCGCAGCAGCCCGCCGACCGGCTGGGCCACCCGGTCCCCATCCTGGATGCGTTGCCGGACGGGGATGCCTGGCTTGCAGCACAGGGGGCCGGGGTGGAGTGCCTGATCACCCATGCGATGCGGGGCGCATCGGCCGACCTGCTGGCCCGCCTGCCCAACCTGCGGCTGATCGCCAATTTCGGCGCGGGCACCGACCTTATCGACCTGGAACAGGCGCGGGCGCGGGGCATCATGGTCACCGCCTCCGGCGCGGTCCTGGCCGATGACGTCGCCGACCTGGCGATATGGCAGGTCCTGACCCTGCTGCGCGGCACGGCGGGTGCCGACGCTTTCGTGCGGACGGGACACTGGCGGCAGGGTCCCCTGCCGCTGGGCCGCGGCGCGCGGGGGCGGAGGGTCGGCATTCTGGGTTTCGGACGGATCGGACAGGCCATCGCCGCCCGGGCCGGGACCTTCGGCATGGACATCGCCTACCATGCACGCCGCCCGGCCGCCGCCAGCCCCCATCCCCGCTTCGACACGCCCGTCGATCTGGCGCGGTGGGCGGAGTTGCTGATCATCGCCCTGCCCGGCGGACCGGAAACGGCAGGACTTGTCGGGCGGGCTGTCATCGACGCCCTGGGGTCCGCCGGAATGCTGGTCAATATCGCGCGCGGCAGCATCGTGGACGAAGCAGCCCTTGCAGCCGCCCTGACCGAAGGGCGTCTGGCCGGCGCGGCACTGGATGTCTTCCATACCGAGCCCGATGTGTCGCCCGCCCTGCTGGCCGCCCCCAACCTGCTGCTGACGCCGCATGTCGGCTCGGCCACGCGCGATGCGCGCCTGGCCATGCTCGACCATGTCGTTACCAGCATCCTGGCTTTCCACGCCGGAAGGCCGCTGGACGGCATCGTCTGAGAAAGGCACCATCTTGGCCAAGCCGCCTTACCGCTCCGCCACCATCACCAGCGGCATCGTCCGAACGACGACACGCAGCTTCCTCTATGCCCTGGGCCAGGATGACGAGGATATCGCCCGGCCGCATATCGGCGTCATCCATACCGGCGGGGAGATGAGCCCCTGCAACCTGACCCTGCAGGCCCAGGCCCAGCATGCGAAGACGGGCATCCATGCCCATGGCGGCACGCCGCATGAATGCCCCGTCGTCTCGGTGTCCGACGGCCTGTCGGTGGCGCATTCCGGCATGCGCTTCTCCCTGATCTCCCGCGACCTGATCGCCGACAGCGTCGAGGCGACGGTGCGCGGCCATCAATGGGACGGGATTTTCGGCATCGGCGGCTGCGACAAGAACATTCCCGGCATCATCATGGGCATGGTCCGCTGCAACGTGCCCTCCGTCTTCCTCTATGGCGGGTCCGCCCTGCCCGGCCGCCGGCACGGGCGCGACGTCAACATCGTCGACACCTACGAGATGATCGGCAAGGTGCTGGCCGGGACGGAGCCCGTATCGGAACTGGAAGCCATGGCACGGGCCTGCCTGCCTGCCCCCGGTTCCTGCGCCGGCCAGTACACGGCCAACACCATGGGCATGGTGTCCGAAGCGCTGGGCCTGGCCCTGCCCGGTTCCTCCATGGTGCCTGCCATCTTCTCCGAACGCGCACCGCTGGCCCGGCGCGGTGCCCGCGCGCTGATGGCGGCCGTGACCGGCGACGGCCCCCTGCCCCGCGACATCGTCAACCGCCGGTCGGTCGAAAATGCCTGCGCCCTGGTGGCCGCCACGGGCGGATCGACCAACGCCGCCCTGCATCTGCCGGCCATCGCGCATGAAGCCGGCCTGTCCTTCACCATGGACGACGTGGCCGCGGTGTTCGCCCGCACGCCGCTGATCGCCGATCTGAAGCCCGGCGGCCGCTTCCTGGCGCTGGATGTCTTCCATGCCGGCGGCGCGCCGGTGATCCTGAAGGCGCTGCTGGCCGGCGGTTACCTGCATGGTGATTGCCTGACCATCACCGGCCGCACGATCGCAGAGGAACTGGAAGGCGCCCCCGCCCCCGACGGGCAGGTGGTGCGCGGTACGCAGGATGCCCTTGCCCCCACGGGCGGCGTGGCCGTGCTGAAGGGCAGCCTGGCGCCCCAGGGGGCCTTGCTGAAGGTCGCGGGGCTGACGACGCTGACCCATCGCGGCCCCGCCCGTGTGTTCGAGAATGAGGAGGAATGCCTGAAGGCCGTGAAATCCATGGCCTACCGGCCCGGCGACGTCATCATCATCCGCAACGAGGGTCCGCGCGGCGGCCCCGGCATGCGGGAGATGCTGGGCATCACCGCCCTGCTCTATGGCCAGGGCAACGGGGAGAAGGTGGCGCTGATCACCGACGGCCGCTTCTCCGGCGCCACACGGGGCCTGTGCATCGGCTATGTCTGCCCGGAAGCGGCGGATGGCGGGCCCATCGCCTTCATCCGCAATGGCGATATCGTCAGCATCGACGCCCGGCCAGGCGAGCAACGGCTGGATATCGAGTTGCCGTCGGCGGAACTGGCCGAACGCCGGTCCACCACACCTGCCAGACAGCGGCCCCGGCTGGGCGGATTGCTGGAGAAATACCGGGCCACGGTCGGCCCCGCCCATCTGGGCGCCGTCACCCATTCCGGCGCCGTGACCTGGAAACGTGATGAATGATGGCCGCCCTTGCCCGGGGCGCTGTGCCGCCGATTGAACGACCCGGCCCACGCGCTTATACAATCCCGGCGGGATCGCCCGCGCTGCCACGAGGAACAGATGATCGAACCGGGGACGGGCACGAGGGGCGAGGCCGTGGCAGCATGGATCCGCAAGCGCATCGTCAATGGCGAGTTCCCGCCCGACACGCATCTCCAGGAACAGGTCATCGGCAACCTGACCGGCACCTCGCGCACCCCGGTCCGCGAGGCGCTGAAGCTTTTGCAGCGCGAACAGCTCGTGATCTATTCCCCCAACCGCGGCTACGTCGTCCGTCGCTTCAGCCTGAAGGACATCCTGGATGCTTTCGAGGTTCGCGCCATGCTGGAAGGCATGGTCTGCCACATCGCCGCCGCCAAGGGCCTGGACGGGGAGACGCAGACGGCGCTGCTGGACAATGTCGCGGAAATGGGGCGGGTCGCCTTCAGCACGGTCTGGGGGGAAGGAGAAAGCCTGCGCTGCTTCGACCTGAATTTCCATTTCCACAGGCTGCTGATCGCCGCGGCCGACAACCAGATGCTGGCCGCTACCATTGCGCAGACCCAGCGCCTGCCGCTGATCTTCAATTCAGAGCGGCGGCTGCAGAACGTCTCGCGCGTCAGCCGCCTGTTCGAAAGCGGGGACATGCGCCGCTCTTGCCGGGACCACGAGGAGATTCTGGCCGCCATTCGCGCCCGCGACGCCGCCTCGGCCGAACGGCTGATGCGGGAACACATCCTGAAAAGCCGCGCGTCCATCGCCCAGAACTTCGCCCGCGCCTATCCGGAGAATGCCGGGGGATCCTGACGCGGCGGGGACTGGCAGCAGCATCCTTTCTTCAACCCATGCCGGCATGACCGGCTGCCGGGAACCCGCCATGACCCAAGACACTATCCCCGATCTGTTGAAGATGGCTCTTCGCCGGCTGGCGAAAGCGGTCGTCGTCATCACCGCCGCCCATGAAGGCACCCGCCATGCCATGTCGGCCACGGCGGTCAGCGAGATCAGCTTCGATCCCTGTTCGATGCTGATCTGTGTCAACAGGTCCGCCTCGCTGCACCCCGTGCTGGCGGCCGGTGCGCCGTTCGCCATCAACATCCTGCACCATGATCACGAACGCATCGCCCGGCTATGCGCCGGGCAGGCGAAGGGCGAGGCGCGTTTCGCCGAAGGGGACTGGCGCGAGGCCGCCCTGTCCGTCCCCCGCCTGGCCAGCGCGCAGGCCAGCATTGTCTGCCGCAACGTCAAGCAGGTGGAGCACGGCACGCACGGAATATTCATCGGTGACGTCGTGGAGGTGTTTACGGACGGCGAGCCCGACCCGTTGGTCTATGTCGACGGCCGCTATGCCCGCATTGCGCAGGGTTGATGCGGTCGCTCCTGTTCAGTACCGGCGCTAGGGGCAGCATGGCCGCTGACCACGATCAACGCCATGCTGGCTGCCAGCGGTTTTCCCTTGACTGGAAACCGCTGCGGCGGCGACCGCCGCCGCGCGGCAAATGCCGCGTGAAGCCAGGCCATGGCGACATGAATCCTGCGTCCGCGTCAGGGCACGGGCCTCAACGCAGCCATCATTGCGCTGTCCACCCCCCATCGACCAGGAGGGCCGCCCCCGTAACCAGGCTGGCGGCGGGGCTGGCCAGAAACAGCACGGCCTGCGCCACCTCGCTGCCCTGACCCAATCTGCCCAGGGGAATGCGGTTCAGCACGAAATCACGGAAGGCAGGATCGTTCAGCATGGGCGCCGTCATCGGCGTTTCGATGAAAGTCGGCCCGACGGAATTGACCCGGATCGCCGCCGGCGCCAGTTCCACGGCCATGGCCTTGTTCAGCCCCTCCAGCGCATGCTTGGTCATGCAATAGACAGTGCGGTTGGGGGAACCGACATGCCCCATCTGGGAAGAGACATGGACGATCGAGCCACCCCGGCCGCCGCGTCTGATCGCCCGCACTGCGGATTGTGCGACCAGGAAGGCCGTGCGCACATTCAGACCCAATAGATGGTCCAGGGTTTCCGGTGTCACGTCCGTGAAAGGCTGTGGCCGGTTGGCGCCGACATTGTTCACCAGGATGTCCAGCCGGTCCATTTCCTCCACCCGCGCCATGAAGGCCGGGTCGGTGGCATCCATCGCCCAGGGATCGATACCGCCCGCGGGCGCCGCAGCGGCCAGTTCGTCCAGATCGGCAGCCGTTCGCGCCACGGCCACCACCCGCGCACCGGCCGCCGCCAGCAGCAAGGCGCAGGCGCGGCCGATCCCTCGTCCGGCACCGGTGACCAGAGCGACCTGCCCTTCCAGGCGGTAGGCCGCCAGCGGATCCTGCGGAGGGATGGACATGCGTCACCTCACCTTGTGTATGCAAATGCACTATGTATGCGAATGCACTATGTATGCGAATGCAATCCAAAGCCGATATAGACGGCTTTCACTGCGGATTGAAAGTGAAAAAATTCGCTTATAAAGCCATTAATCCATATTGCATACGCATTCATTCCTTTATAGGCTCCACCCGATCCGTACCGGCGGCTGCCGGAAAACTGAACAGGAAGGGAGCAGGGTCATGGCGCGGTGGCTGAAGCAGGGCGCAGAGCCGGAGATGGTGGCGTCCGACGACGCCAAGGTGCGGGCGACGGTGGAAGGCATCCTGGCGGAGATCACCGCCGAGGGAGATGAAGCCGTCCGTCGCTATTCGCAGAAGTTCGACAATTGGGCGCCGGAGAATTTCCGGCTGAGCCGGGCGGAGATCGACGCCTGCTATGCCACCCTGTCGGAACAGACGATCGCCGATATCCGCTTCGCCCAGACCCAGATCCGCAATTTCGCCCAGGTGCAGCGCGACGCCTTGCGCGACGTGGAGGTGGAAACACTGCCCGGTATCGTGCTGGGCCACAGGAACCTGCCGGTGAACTCCGTCGGCTGCTATGTCCCCGGCGGCAAGTATCCGCTGGTGGCATCGGCGCATATGAGCGTGGTGACGGCCAAGGTAGCAGGCGTGAAGCGCGTCATCGCCTGCGCCCCGCCCTATCAGGGCAAGCCCAACCCGGCCATCGTCGTCGCCATGGACATGGCCGGCGCGGATGAAATCTACAGCTTCGGCGGCGTGCAGGCCATCGGCGCCATGGGGCTGGGCACGGCCAGCGTGGCCCCCGTGGACATGATCGTCGGCCCCGGCAACGCCTTTGTCGCGGAGGCCAAGCGCCAGCTTTTCGGCCGTATCGGCATCGACCTGCTGGCCGGGCCGACAGAAACCCTGGTCATCGCCGATGACAGCGTGGATGGGGAGCTTTGCGCCACCGACCTGCTGGGCCAGGCCGAACATGGCTATAACAGCCCGGCCGTGCTGCTGACCAATTCGGAGAAGCTGGCCCATGACACGTTGGCGGCCATCGAGCGGCAATTGCAGACCCTGCCCACCGCCGCCATCGCCGGCAAGGCCTGGGAGGTTTATGGCCAGGTGATCCTGGCTGCGGATGAGGCGGAGATGGTGGCCATCGCTGACGAGATCGCATCGGAGCATGTCCAGGTCATGACGCGCGACCCGGACTATTTCCTGGCCAACATGACCAATTATGGCGCCCTGTTCCTGGGGGCCATGACCAATGTTTCCTATGGCGACAAGGTGATCGGAACCAACCACACCCTTCCCACGCGCAAGGCGGCGCGCTACACCGGTGGTCTCTGGGTTGGTAAATTCATGAAGACCTGCACCTACCAGCGTGTCCTCACCCCGGCAGCATCGGCCTTGATCGGGGAATATTGCTCGCGCCTGTGCGCGTTGGAGGGCTTTGCCGGGCACAAGGCGCAGGCAGACATCAGGGTGGAACGATATGGCGGGAAGGCCGCCTAAGAACAGGGTCATGCAGCCGGTGGCGGAAACCTTGCCGGACATGGGCAACCGCCGCGCCACCTCCTATGACGTGGCGCGGATGGCCAATGTCAGCCAGAGTTCCGTCAGCCGGGCCTTCACATCCGGGGCCAGCATCTCCGAGGATGTCAGACAGCGGGTGCTGGAAGTGGCGGCGCAGTTGGGCTACCAGCCCAATGCCATCGCCCGCAGCCTGATCACCCGCCGGTCGGACCTGATCGGGCTGATGATCGGGCAGGCGACCAATTTGATCTACCCGGAGGTGCTGTTCGAACTGTCGCGGCGTATTTCGGCCTCCGGCTCCCGCGTGCTGCTGTTCGCGCTGGAAAGCGAGGCGGAGATCGGTGCTGCGATGGAGCAGCTCTGGCGCTATCAGGTGGACGGCGTCATCAGCGCCGCCCGACTGTCGGCCGAGCAGGTGGGAGAGTTCGCCACCCGTCGCGTACCCCTGGTGCTGTATAATCGCGTACTGCCCGACTGCGCCGTCACCGCCGTCAGCGTGGATCATGCCGACGGTGAAAGGCGGCTGGTGGATCGCCTGGTCAAGGCCGGCCATCGCCGTTTCGGCCTGATCAGCGGCCCCGCCGACAATGCCGTCAGCGTGGAACGCATGGAAAGCGCCCTGGCCCGGCTGCGCCAGCACGGGCTGGACCAGGTGGCCGCGGCACGCGGCGCCTATACCTATGAAAGCGGTGGAGAAGCATTCGGGCAGTTGGTGGAGATGCTGGCGGGACCGCCCGATGCCGTGATCTGCGCCAACGATGCCATGGCCATCGGGGCCGTGGATGCGGCCCGCCATCACTACAAGCTGTCGGTGCCGCAACAGGTGTCGATCGTCGGGTTCGACGGGGCCGGCACCGCCCGCTGGCTGTCCTATGACCTGACCACCATCCGCCAGCCTGTACGGCGCATGGCGGAAGCCGCCGTGCAGATGCTGATGGAGCGCATCGACACGCCGGACATGGAACCTGAAACCCGCCTCTATGCCGGGGAACTGATCCAGGGAGGGTCGGCCCGGCTGGGGTGAACATCCCGGAAGGAAAAGCCGATGACCATCCCGCCCCTGATCCTGCTGCCCGGCCTGCTGTGCGATGCGCGATTATGGGCCGGGCTGGCGTTGGAGATGAAGGGCATCGCGCATAGCGTCACGGCCGATCTGACACGGGATGACAATATCGATGCGATGGTCGACCGGGTGCTGGCCGATGCGCCGGAACGGTTCGCCCTGGCCGGCTATTCCATGGGCGGCATCGTCGCCCTGCATCTGGCCGCCCGCGCGCCGGAACGGGTCAGCCATCTGCTGATCCTGAACAGCACAGCCCGGCCCGACCCCGACCATCGCCGGGAGATCCGTGACCGGCAGGTGGGCGAAGCCCGCACCGGGAACCTGTCCCGCCTGCTGCGCGAAGAGATGCTGCCGTTCTATTTCGGGCCCGATTTTGTCCACCGCGCCGATCTGGCCGCCCTCGTGCTGTCCATGGGGGTGGAGATGGGCGCAGATATCTTCGCCCGGCAGATGCGCGCCCTGCGCGACCGGGCCGATGCCCGCCCGCTGCTGCCCGCCATAACCTGCCCCACCCTGGTCCTGGCGGCCGAACATGATGCGCTGTGCCCGGTGGACCGGCACGAGGAGATCGCCGCCGGTCTGCCCGACGCCCGGCTGGTGGTTACCGGCGGTGTCGGCCACATGGCCCCCCTGGAACGCCCCGAGGCGCTGGCCGCCGCAATCCGCCCCTTCCTGACCGGAGCCAATCCATGAGCGATGATGCTTTCCATGCACGCCTGAAAAGGGGCGACCTTCTGACCGGCTGCTTCTGCAAGATCCCGTCGATGCAGAATATCGAAGTGCTGGGCGGCAGCCCGCTGGATTGTCTGGTGCTGGACGCCGAACATGGACCGTTCGACCGCGCCAGCCTGGATCAGGCGCTGATGGTCCTGCGGGCCGTCGGCAAGCCCGCCATCGTGCGACCGCAGGCGGCCACACCGGAACATATCCTGTCAGCCCTGGACAGCGGGGCCGACGCCCTGCTGCTGCCCCATATCCGCAATGGGCGGGAAGCGGCCGACGCCGCCCGCTGGACAAGGTTCGGGCCGGGGGGGCGTGGCTTTGCCGGTCATACCAGATCGGCCGATCTGGGCCGTCGCCCCCTGCCCCTGCATTTCCAGCGGGCAACGGAAGCCGCCTGCGCCATCGCTCAGATCGAGGATGCCGAAGCCTTGGACCATCTGGACGAAATCGCCGGCACGCCGGGCATCGATGCCCTGTTCATCGGCCGCATCGACCTGACCATCTCGCTGGGTCTGCTGGACCCGAAGGCGCCGGAAGTGCTGGCAGCCTGCAACCATATCTGCGCGGCGGCGAAGAGGGCGGGTAAGCCGGTCGGACTGTTCACGCCCGACCTGACAGAACTGCCGCACTGGCGGTCTCTGGGTGCCAGCCTGTTCCTGCTGGGCTCCGACCAGGGGTTCCTGCAACAAGGGGCAGCCCGGCTGGCAACGGATGTCACGGCCGCCCTGCAATGACAAACGGGAAAGGGGTGCTGCCATGACGGCCGCACCCCTTTCCTTTTCATTCATGCGCCGGATATCAGGCCGCGAGAACCGGTAGCGGAGTGTCGCCGCCACGCACGGCCAGCAGGATGCAATCGTCCTGGCCCTGCTGGTGCAGGCTGTGCATCAGGCCCTTTGGCACGCTGAACGTGTCGCCCGGCCCCAGATGCAGTTCGCCGCCGTCCCAGCGCAAAGCCGCCGTCCCGGACATCACGAACAGCACCTCCACCTCCGCCCGTGCATGAAGGTCGGTGCCGTCGCCGGGCGTCAGGACCAGGCGGCGCAGGATGAAACCGTGCGGCCCGGACAGCGGAGCGTCCGGCCCGATCAGAGCCGCCTCCGGCATACCGGCACCGGCAACCTGAGGCACGGCACGGTCGGCACGCACGACACAGGTTTCCAGGGCGATGGTATCGATCCGGTCGAAGCTGGACAGGGCTTCCGCCGGCAGTGGCTGCACGGGTCGCATACCCGGTGGCACGGTGCGCCCGGCAGCCGTATCCACCAGCGCGCCATTTTCCAGCAGCACCAGCCCGTGACCGCGTGCGCGCTCGATCACGTCGGGTGCCCAGGTCACGCGGCCGGGATCGTCCCCGCCCAGTACGGCGAACAGGAACCCCGTGTCGGTCCCCACATTCTCGAAACCACGAAAGCAGTTGGTTGGAATGGAAATGACATCGCCCGGCTTCAGGATGATGGTGCTGTCCTTCTTGTCCACGCCCATGGTGAAGGCCCAGGTGCCGGAGAAGACGGCGAACACCTCCGCCGTTTCATGGCTGTGCTGTGAATTCACACAATGTGGCGGCTGCCGCGCACCACCGATATTGAAACCGTGCGGTTCGCCGATATGGACATGCTGGTCGGGGTTTTCGGCCACGCCCGGACCGATGATGGTGAAATTCTCCTTCCGGTTCGATCCCGGCGTGCGGGCATCGATGAAGGCCGTCGTGCAGGGGCGCAGGTCGGCATAGCGGACCAGGCGGGCGGACAGGGAGGCCGCATCGGGAATGGACATCAGGTTCGGGCCCTCCGGTGGGCCGTGTTGAGGAAGGAAACGGGGCGGCCAGCGGACCGCCCCATAAGGTTGGAGATCAGAAGCGGACGCTGCCCTTGAAACCCCACAGGCGCGGCGGAGCGTAGCTGGCCTGCAGGGCACCGGCGCCATAGACGTAGCGGTTGGCGACGGCCTTGTCGGTGACATTGTCCACGAAGGCCTGCAGGCGATACTGGTCGTTCACATCCCAGATCAGGCGCAGGTCGATCTTGGCGTAGCCCTTCTGGTAATCCATCGGGGAATTGAACGGCGTGCCGTAATAGCCATCGGAGAAGGTGACGGTGGCCAGCGGCGTCAACCGGCCCTCGCTCCCCACATCCATCCCGTATTTGGCGGTGACGGAGCCGGTCCAGCTCGGCTGGTGCGGGATTTCCTTGCCCGACAGGTCGCAGCCATAGGTGCCCGTCGTGCCTGCCACCAGGCCACAATCATAGCCAGGCGCGAAGATGCGGGTACCGTTGGGCAGCAACAGTGTCGTACCGAAGGAGAGCGGCGTATCGGGGAAGCGCGTATATTCCGCATCCATCAGCGACAGGGTGCCGGTCAGGCTGAAATCGGAAGTGACCTGCCATTGCAGTTCCGTCTCTAGGCCATAGGTGCGGGCGCGGGCGGCGTTGAACACACCGGAAATGGTGGAACCGCCCACCGGCACGGCGCGCTGTTCCTGCAGGTCGCTGTACCAGTTGTAATAGAAGGACAGGTTGAGCTGCAGGCGGTTATCCAGGAAGCGGTTCTTGGACCCGACCTCCAGCGCCTTGACCGTTTCCGGATCGAAGGTGGGGGCCAGACCCGCCGCCGCCTGACCGGAATTGAAGCCGCCGGAACGGAAGCCCGTGGAATAGGAAGCATAGAGCATGTGATCGTCGGCCACCTCGTAGTCGGCAGCCAGACGATAGGTGAATTCCTTGAAGTTCTTGGGATTGTATGAGGCCCCCGTCAGCACATTGGTGTTGTAGGGTGCGCAGGCGAAGCCGGGGGCCGCACCAGCGAAGGTGCAGTTGGTGGTGCCGCGCGTGCCGAACGAGCTGTCGGGAATACGGCGCAGCATGTCCAGTGTGATGGCACTGGTATCCGGCGTCTGCACGCCCGTCGGGCTGGTCAGCAGCGGCAGGATCAGGCTGGCATTGGCGAAGGCGAAATCCTTGCGGTCGCGGGTGTACCGGCCGCCGGCGGTCAGGTTCAGCCTCTCCATCACCTGATAGGAGGCCTGGGCGTAACCGGCCAGCGATTTGGTGGTCGCACGCTGTGCGTCATAGGTACCACCCGACGCCGGGGGCAGATTCAGCACACCGTTGGGCGTGTGAATGATGCGCGCGAATTGCTGGTTGATGAATGCGCCTTCCAGCTTGTCATGGAAATAATACAGGCCCGTGACCCATTTCAGCGGCCCGTCACCGTTGGACAAGGCCTGAATTTCCTGGCTGAAGGTCTTGGCGGCGGTCAGCGAGGCGTCGATGGCGACGGTATTGCCGGAAAAATCGCTGTCCGCCGTGCGCACCGCCTCGAAATCGACATAGCCGGTGATGGACTTCAGGGTTACCCCGTCCAGTTCATAGGCCAGATCCAGTGAGGTGGACCATTTCTCCAGATCCAGGAAGGTCTTGTAATCGGTGTCGATGCGATAGGGATCGTCGAACTTGTAGATAGGCACGCCCAGATCGACGCCGACACCGGCCGACGTCGTGCAATCGGCGATGCCGTCGCGGTTGCCGGGTCGGCCATTCACCAGTACGGGTGTTGCATTGAACAATGGCTGGCAGGTCTGGCCATAGACATAGGTGCCGCGCTGCTTGTAGCCGAAGGCCGAACCGCCGGCCCCACCCTGCTCATTGTAATCGGCCCGTGCCGTCAGGGTGAAATTCTCCGCCGGCTCCACCTTGAACGAGGTGCGCACATATTTGCTGTCATCATCGAACAGGTTGCTGCCGGCGGGATTGTCGTTCTTCACCCAACCATCGCTTTCATCGCGCAGGGCGGCCACGCGGAAGGCGGCGTTTTCGCCCAGCGGCACATTGATGAAGCCCTCGGTCTTGATCTTGCCATAGGAGCCAAGCGTCAGGTCGGCGCCCCCCTCCAGCACACCCAGTTCAGGCGCCTGCGTCGTCAGCACGATGTTGCCGCCGAACGTGTTGCGGCCATAGAGCGTGCCCTGGGGGCCGCGCTGCACTTCCAGCTGTGCGATATCCACGAAGCCGGCCATGGCCTGGCTGGAACGCGACTGGTAGATGCCATCGATGAAGAAGCCGATGGTGGTATCGCCATTGATGGCGACATTGTCGGTGCGCACGCCCCGCATCGACGGGCGGGCGTCGCTGCCCGACCGGGCGAAGCTGAAGCCCGGCACCGCCCCTTCGAGGCGTGAAATATCGGTCAGGCCACGCTCTTCCATGGCGGCGGCGGTGAATGCGCTTACCGACACGGGAACATCCTGCAGGTTCTCCGCCCGGCGTTGCGCCGTCACGATGATTTCCTCCAGCACAATGCCGGACGACGCGCCATCTTGGGACTGCGCCAGCACCGGAACCGCCGGTATCGTCAGCGCCAGACCCGAAAGGCCAGCCAGCCAACGGCTGCGCAGGGCGCGGCGGCTGGTCTGGATGGAAGCGTTCATCTGATTATACATCCCCGAAGTCCCCTCTGTTCGCCATTCGGCATTTATCACTGCGATGGCTTGAACGCTAATCTGAAATGACTGCGCATGCAATGATATTGCATCAAAATTCCGGAAGATTCTTGAATATACTCATTTTTCCTTTTAATATCATATATATAGTTCATGCATTCGCATGCTAACCAAGCCGTGCCGTGCGACCGGCCTGGAACTCCCCGAAGAAGAAGCGCTGCTCTGCCGGCAGGGTCGGGTCCTCAATCCGGGCCAGCAGCAGATCCACAGCGGCAGCCACCATCCGTTCCACAGGCTGGCGGGTGAAGGTAAGCTGGTAATTCAGCCCCTGGGCGGGATTGACCACGCCGAACCCGGTCACCGAAACCTTGTCCGGCACGCCAATCCCCTCCGCCCGCAGCCGGTCTATGCAGCCCAGCGCCACCGCGTCATTGACGCAGACCAGCGCGTCGGGCAGCCCGCCCATGGCCGCCTTCACCTGATCCAGCGCCGGCCCGGCACTGCTATAGACATAGGGCAGCCGGACAATGACGGGGTCATCGATGCCGGCGGCGGCCAGCCGCGTCACGGCACCGGCCACCGCCTCTTCCCCGATATAAGAGCTGGAAGGACCGGAAATGATCCCGAACCGCCGATGTCCGCCCGCCAGCAGCCGCCCGACCATGGAGCGCGCGCCCTCCCGGTAATTGCAGCAGATGGCGGATGCCTGCGCCTCCAGCACGCGGTTGAACAGCACCAGCGGAATGCCCCGTTCATCGAACCGTTCCGCCAGTTCGGCCGTAATGGCGGCCGTGGTCAGGGCCGCGTCGACACGGTGCGACAGGATACGGTCGGCGACATCGGCGATGGAACGGTCGGCGCCGGTGGTAAACAGCAGCACGTGATATCCCTGCTCGGCCAGCCGCTCGCTGACCTCATAAAGCAGTTCGGGATAAAGCAGGTTGGTCCGCGCCTCGATCAGCATGGCGACCAGATTGGACCGGCCGCTGGTCAGGCCGCGGGCCAGGATGTTGGGCTGGTACCCCAACTCCCGCGCCGCCGTCATCACCCGTTCACGCAACGGCGCCGACACTTTTCCGCCCGGCGTGAATGCGCGCGACACCGTTGCCTGGGAAACGCCGACAAAATTGGCCACATCCTGGGCCGTGACGGCACCCGCCGGCTTCTCGGCCGGGCGTGCCCGCTCCCCCCGCCCCTTTTCGCGTTCCATGATATCTCCCTTGGAAATTATGGCCTATTTCATCAATACGCCAATCAAGCCGCCCTTCCCAGCCCGCATCGGATCAGGCTTTCAAGTTTTTGAATTTTTCATTGCATACGCATTCACAGGCCTTTATCGTCCCTCTCCACGGCATGCGATGCCGACCCATCGACAGGAACGACCTATGGCGGACGGAGAAGAGGCAGTGGCCAAACCCGCAACCACGGCGCTGGCGCGCGGCATCCCGGGCGGGGCCACAGCCAGCGCCACGAACGGCGTGTCGCGGGTGCGGCACATCGATATCAACGAATTGCTGAGCCCGCGGACGGATCGGCGGCAATCGTTGAACGGCTATCAGGAATGCTATTCCGATATCGTCCATTATATCGCCTATTGCACTCATCGCATCTGGGCGGAGAAGGGCATCGGCCTGATCTATGATCATTACGATCCGGCCTGCCTGGTTCACACGCCCTACGGCACTTCCTCCGGGGTGGATGATGTGGTGGCCAGCACCTTGCAGATGATGCAGTCCTTCCCGGACCGTTCCTCCCGTCTGGTGAATGTGGCCTGGTGTGGCGATGACCGGAAGGGCTTCTACACCTCGCATCTGGGCCAGAGCCGGATGACCAATCTGGGTCCGTCCGCCTATGGCCCGGCCACGGGCCGCAAGGTCAGCATCCGCCATATTGCCGATTGTGAATCGGTGGCCAACCGCATCACCCGGGAATGGCTGGTGCGGGACAACGGCGCCCTGGTCCGCCAGATCGGCCTGGACCCGCATGAGGTGGCCAGGAAGATGGCGGCAGCGGAGGTGGCCCGCGGCAGCGATCCCGTTCGCCATGGCCTGACGGAGCGCGAGCCCGGCCAGCGCCTGCCCACCTCCCGTTATCTGCCGGCTACCAGCGTGTCGGCGGAAGAACGGCTGCGTGTTATGTTCCATGAGATCTGGAATGCCCGCCGCCTGGACCGGCTGAAGGAATTCTATGCCCCCAACGCCTATGTCCATACGGCCCCCGGTCGGGACATCCAGGGGCTGAACGGCATCACCTGGCAGATCATCCGCCTGTTGGCCACCATGCCCAACGCTTCGATCAGCTTCGACCATTTCTGCGACGTGCAGGAAACCGACGGCTATATCGCGGCGGTGCGCTGGACACTGAACGGTACCCATTCCGGCAACGGCATGTTCGGCTCGCCCAGCGGCAACCCGATCTCCATCCTGGGCATGAGCCATTTCCGTTTCGAGGGCGATCTGATCGTGCAGGAATGGACGGTTTGGGATGAAATCTCCGTGCTGATGCAGGTGCATGCCCCCGTCAACGCGCTGGGCGTGTAACCGGCCGGGCCCGTGGGGGAGGAGGATGGGATGGTGGGGACAAAAGAGGGCCCGAGCCGGCGCAGCCTGCTGGCCGGCGGGCTGGCGGCGGGAATGCTGGCCGCCCTGCCCCGGCGGGGCCGCGCGCTGGCCGGGTCACGGATCAGCGTGATGGTCGTGGCGGCGTCACAGTTCCGGGGATTGGAACTGCGCACGCCGGAATTCACGCGCACCACGGGCATCGAGGTGGAGTATCTCACCACCCCGTTCCGTAACCTGCAGCAGAAGGTGTCGGCCGTCGGCGTCGCCCATGACGGCACGGTGGATATCGTCACCTACATGGATGCCTGGGGACCGGCCAATGCCTATTGGTATGCCGATCTGACGGAGATGATGACCCGCGACGGTCTGGGGCTGGATCGCTATCCGGCGGCCTTCCATCCCGCCTGCCGTGATGGCGACCGGATCACCGGCCTGCCCGTCCGTGGTGCGGCGCAGACCTTCTATTACCGCCGCGACCTGTTCGACCGGCACGGACTGCCGGCCCCCGCCACCTGGGCCGACGTGGTCCAGGCCGGCAAGGTTCTGGCACAGGCCGAACCCGGCGTGGCGCCGCTGAACCTGTATTACGGCAATGATGGCAGCCAGCAGAACCTGTTCGTGTGGCTGTCCCTGATCTGGAGTGCCGGCGGCGACCTGTTCGCCCCCAACGGCACGCCCCTGCTGACCAGCGGCGTGGTCGCCGAAGCCACACGTTTCTATATCGACCTGCATCGCCGCCACACCATCACCAACCGGGGCGCCGTATCGTTCGTGGAGAAGGATGCCGCCATCTCCTTCGCCCAGGGCAAGGCGGCGATGTCGCCGCTCTGGTCCTGGAATATCGGACAGTTCATGGACCGGTCACGGTCGGTCCTGACACCGGACCAGATCGGTTTCACCAATATGCCGGCGGCCACGGCGGGACGGCCCCCGGTCGCCTATGCCAATGTCTTCCCCATGTCGATCAACCGTTACTCCCGGCACAAGGAAGCGGCCTGGACCTATCTGAAATGGCTGGCCGACCCGGACCTGGAACGACGCAACGCCATGGAAAAGCAGGTTTCAGGGCAGGCGCTGGACAATAACATCGTCGTGCAGCGCGCCAACCTGGCCGATCCCGCCATCAGCGCCGCCAATGGCGGCACGCTGGCGCTGGCCGCGCAGGCGCTGGAGACGGGCCGCGTCTGTCCACAGACAGCCGATTGGCCGGAGATCGGCGAGACGCTGTCCAACATGATCACGCGCGCCGCCAACGGCAATGATATCGACCGGCTGCTGGAGCGGGCGCAGCGGGATGTAACCGCCACGCTGCGCCGCGGCGGCCTGGACATCGACGGGTGACGCCATGGGCTGGATCGAAAAGAAACTGAAATATCTGCTGGTGGCGCCGGCCCTGACCATCGTCATGGCCCTGGCCGCCTTTCCGCTGCTGCAATCGCTGATGGGCAGCCTGTTCGTCTGGCGCCTGAACCGGGCGCCGGGACCGACCAAATTCATCGGGCTGGCGCATTATGAACGCGCGCTGACCGACCCGCTATTCTGGAACTCGGCCATGGTCACGGGCCTGTTCACGCTGTCCAGCGTGATCCTGACCACGGCCTTGTCGCTGGCCTTCGCCATGGCCCTGTCAGTGCCGGGCCGGTCCACCAGGCTGATGCGCGTGCTGCTGATCCTGCCTTTCGCCATGAGCCCGGCATTGATCGGCATGTCCTTCCGCTACATGTTCAACGCCGATTTCGGCGTGGTGCCGGCGCTGCTGGGCCTGGTCTGGGAACCACTGGCACATGTGGATTGGCTGGCTGATCCGGTCGCCGCCCTTGTCGTGGTCATCCTGTGCGATGCCTGGGGCTGGTTCCCGTTCATGACCATGATGATCATGGGCGGGCTGCGCACCGTCCCGCGGGAGGCGCAGGAGGCGGCGCGCGTCGATGGCGCCACGCCGTGGCAGGTGTTCCGCGACGTCACCCTGCCCTGTCTGAAGCCGGTGCTGCTGGTCGCCATGGTGCTGAAGACCATCTTTTGCCTGAAGATGTTCGATCAGGTCTTTCTGCTGACCAATGGCGGCCCCAGCCATGCCACCCAGACCTTGAGCCATTACATCTATACCCAGAGCATGCGCTTCTATGACCTGGGCTATGGATCCGCCCTATCCTGGCTGCTGGTCCTGCCGATGGCGGCTCTGGTCTTCTTCTACACGCGGCAGATCCTGCTGCAATCCTCCGCCCGCCAACGGGATGCACGCTGATGGCCACGATCACCCGTCCCAACCCGGCAGCACGGCGCCCGCAGGCGACCCCGCTGCTGCGCGGCCTGTTCCTGTCCTTCATGGCCTTCGCCATCCTGTTGCCGGTCATCTGGATCGCGTCCGGCGCCTTCAAGCAGCTGGTCGACATTTTCCAGCTCCGCATCCTGTTCACGCCGACGCTGGATAATTTCGGCGCCATCGCCGATGCGCCCTTCCTGGCTTATCACAAGATGGCCAACAGCCTGATCGTGGCGCTGTGGGCCGTGATCATCACCATTCCGCTGGCCCTCCTGGCCGCCTACAGCCTGTCGCGATACCGGCTGCCGGGCGAGCGGCTGATATTGTTCGCGCTCCTGTCGACGCAGTTCCTGCCCTCGGTGGTCGTGGTGCTGCCCTTTTTCCTGCTGTTCCGCGATTTGGGCCTGCTCGACACCAGGACGGCGCTGGTCGCCATCAAGGTGGCCATGATGATGCCGTTCGCAGTCTGGATGCTGAAGGGTTTCATCGACGGCATTCCCATCGAGATCGAGGAGTCCGCCCGCGTGGATGGGGCCGCATCGCTGCGCGTCATCCGCGACATGGTGGTGCCCATGGCCCTGCCCGGCATCATCACCACGGCCATTTTCTGCTTCATCATGGCCTGGAACGAGTTCCTGTTCGCCCTGATCCTGACCTCGCGCGATGCGGTGACGCTGCCCATCGCGCTGTCCATGCTGACCACCGACGAGGGGGACTTCTGGCACTTCCTGTCAGCCGCCGGCCTGCTGGTCATGCTGCCGATGATCGGGCTTGCCCTTCTGATCCAGAAACATTTCACCGGCGGGTCCACCGCAGGTTCGTCACGCTGATCCGGCCGACCCGGCAGAGGAGAAACACATGGCCACCGTCCATCTGGACAATATCGCCAAGAGCTGGGGCGCGGTCACGGCTGTCAGCCCGCTGTCGCTGGACATTGCCGACGGTGAATTCCTTGTCTTGCTGGGCCCATCCGGCTGCGGCAAGACCACGACCATGCGAATGATCGCCGGGTTGGACGAACCGACCGGCGGCACCATCCGCATTGATGGCCGCGACGTCACCCATCTGGAGCCGCGCGACCGCGACGTGGCCATGGTCTTTCAGAATTACGGGCTCTATCCGCATATGACGGTGGCGGAGAATATCGGCTATCCGCTGAAGCTGGCCGGTGTTCCCAAGGCGGAACGCGCCCGGCGCGTGGCGGAAGCCGCCGAGCGGGTGGAACTGACCCCCTATCTGGAACGCCGCCCCGCTGCCATGTCGGGGGGGCAGCGCCAGCGCGTGGCCCTGGCCCGCGCCATTGTGCGCCAGGCCAAACTGTTTCTGATGGACGAACCCCTGTCGAACCTGGATGCCAAACTGCGTGGCACCATGCGCTCCACGTTACGCGCCCTGCAGCGCGACCTGGGCATCACCACCATTTATGTCACCCATGATCAGGTCGAGGCCATGACCATGGCCGACCGGGTGGTGGTGATGGAGAAGGGCCGTATCCAGCAGATCGGCACACCGGCCGATGTCTATCATCGCCCGGCCAACCTGTTCGTGGCGGGTTTCCTGGGGGCGCCGCCCATGAACTTCATTAATGGCCAACTGTCCGGCGGCGTGTTCACGGCGCCCGGTATGGTCGTGCCTGCCGACAGCAACATGACGCGACCCGCCATTCTGGGCGTGCGGCCGGAAGCCATCCGGCTGACCGGGCCCGCCGCCTCAATGGCGCAGGGCCGGGTCCGCGCCGTGGAATTCCTGGGCGATGCATCGCTGCTGCTCATCGACCGGCAGGATGGCGGCACCCTGACCGCTCGTGTGGCGGTCGCCGACGCACCGGTCGTGGGCGCGCCGGTCGGGTTGGACTTCACTACAACGCGGCTGTTCGCTCCGGCGGCCGATGGCGGCCAGGCGCTGGATGATTGACCGCCATGGCCGTCATCGACCCGCATTGGCTGGATATTGGCGGCATCCAGGCCGCGTATCGCCAGGGAACATTGACGCCGTTGCGGCTGGTGGAAGCGCTGATCGACCGGATCGATCGCGTTGACCCGCTGCTGAACAGCATCGTGCATCTGGATCGCCGGCAGGTGCTGGAAGATGCCAGAGCCGCCACGGCGGAACTGAAGGCCGGGCGGCCGATGGGACCGCTGCATGGCGTGCCCATCGGCATCAAGGATATCATCGATGTCGCAGGCCAGCCAACCACCTGCCATTCCCGTTTCATGCTGGGCAATATCGCCCGGCATGATGCCGCGCTTGTTTCGCGACTGCGGATGGCGGGCGCCATTATCATGGGCAAGCTGGCGACCCACGAATTCGCCATCGGCGGCCCCAGCTTCGATCTGCCCTTCCCGCCCGCCCGCAATCCCTGGAACCGCCATCACCACCCCGGCGGGTCAAGCAGCGGGTCGGGCGTAGCGGTAGCCGCCGGCCTGATGCCCGCCGCCATCGGAACCGATACGGCGGGATCGATCCGCAATCCGGCCAGCGGCTGCGGCATTGTCGGACTGAAGCCCGCTTACGGCGCCGTGCCGCTGGACGGCGTGTTCCCGCTGGCCCCCAGCCTCGACCATGCCGGCCCCATGACCCGCAACGTGGCCGACGCGCTCCTGCTGCTCTCCGTCCTGTCCGGCGATCCTGTACCCCCATTGCCGTCGGTCCAGGGGTTACGCATCGGTTTCATCCGCCACTTCCATGAACGCGACATTCCGGCGACACCAGAGGTGGCGGCAGCACTGGAGAATGTCGCACATCGCCTGTCGGCGGAAGGCTGCATCGTCACCGGGATCAACGTTCCGGCACTGACCCGGTTCGCGGCCGCCAATCTGACGATCATGCAGGCCGAAGCCGCCGCAATCCATGCCGACCGCCTGCGTAACGCACCCGGAATTTTCGCCGCCCGCACCCGCGCCGCCCTGTTGCCGGGCCTGGGCATAGAGGCCGGCCGACTGGACGCGGCGCGTGTGGAGAAGGCAGTGCTGACCGATGCACTGACGGAGGCTGCCGCGGCCTGCGATGTGGTGATGACAGCCAGCAGCATGGATGTCCCGGCCCGGTTCGACGACGACGACGCGATTACCCGGGGATACGGCCTGCAGGCCCGAACCGTCTTCAATCTGACAGGTTGGCCAGCCATCGTCCTGCCTGCCGGCCTATCCCATACGGGGCTGCCCTTGTCGGTACAGTTCGCCGCGGCCAAGGGGCGAGAGGCATGCCTGTTTGCTGTCGCCAAATGCCTCGATCGCCTCAGCAGCTCACCCCCGATTTGATACTATTTTGCACGAGCGGCGCAACGGCGGGGCATTGAAATTGTACCGCCCCTGATCTGGCGCCCTGAGGATGTCCAGTTTCCGGAGTGCGGGCAAGGATCATCAGGGATGATCCGCCATGATCCGTCCTTCATCCAACCGGAGAGGCACCAGGCCGAACCGTTTGCGATAGGGGGCGGTGACATCGTTGCCGAACATGGTGGTCCACCATTGGCCGCCCCGGTCCTGGAACAAGGTGCCATGTCCGGCATGGGGCGCCCCCACCTGTCGCTTGCTGTAGGGCCCCAGCACCGAGCGGGCCGCGCCATACATCATGTCGTAGGTGCCATGGGTGCGCAGCGGGCCGTTCCATTCGGCACCCGTGATGAAATAGGTGTCGCCCAGCCGGATCAGGCCATTGCCTTCATAGCCCACCTTCTCCCCGTCGGTATCGAGCAGTCGGACCGGCGGTTCTTCGAACCCATCCCGCCGGGCATTCAGCCGGCCCAGATGGCCACCGCCCCATAACAGGTAGAGATTGTCCCCATCCTCGAAGATGAAACCGTCGATGCCGGTCACAAGATTGGCTTTGGCGACATTCCGATAGGGTCCCTCGGCCCGGCCGGAGAGGCTGCGGTAAAGCCAGGTCCGCCCACCCACGTCGCGTTCCATCATGGAGAAGGCGAGATAGAAGGTACGGTCCCGTGCCACCCATTTGATTTCCGGTGCCCAGAGGGCAGCCAGATTGCGGAAGGTGACGCCAAGCCCGTCACGATCGAAGCGGAGGCTGGTTTGCGTCCATTCCCGCAGGTCGTCGGACCGCCATAGCGCCAGGACACCGTCGGCCTCCCGGTTGCGGCTGGTGGTGCCCACCAGATAATAGGTCCCGTCCGCCGCCATCGTCACGGAAGGATCGCGGATCGCGGTTTCCGGCAGGGCCGGCCTGGCATGGGCCACGGGGCTGTTCTCCGTCAGCACCGATGCCGCCGGCCGCAACCGGCCGCCCTCCGTCCGGTCCAACGGGACCAGGCCGACCTGCTCGCATATATGGGCCAGATGATCGGCACATTGCGGATTGTAACTGGCGAACAGGCGCCCATCCGCGTCGCGCAGGACCGAAATGCGGCCAGCATGGGGGACCGCCAGGAAACGCCGGCTGAAGGGGCCATAGGGTGTCGGACCCGTGGCCATGAACACGTCCTCCGTCGGGGCCCGCATGCGGCCCGTCACCTCGCTGGCCACGACGACATAGCGGTCGCCGTCCCTGAACATCGTCGCCCCCTTTTCACCGATCCGTGACCGGACGGGCCAGTCCTGCCCCTCCGGCAACTGGCCAAACAGGGACGGATCGGGTTTCAGGAAGCGGGGGGGCTCCGCCAGTGCCTGTAGATCTGGGGTCAGGCGGGCAATCATGCCGCCCTCCCACAACAGATAGGCGGCATCATCGTCGATAAACAGCGACGGATGTGTCGCATTCTCCACCAGGCAGGGGCTTTCCTGATAAGGTGCCGTCGGTTCGGCAACCCGCCCCACGGCGATGCGGGCACAGCCATCCTGGTCCTGGAAGGTCAGGTACAGCCGATTCCCCCGGATTGCGACCTCCGGCGACAGCAGCCGGCGTCCCTGCGCATGGACGGCCCCCAGTGCCCGCCACTGCTTGGCATCAGCTGACACCCACAGACGGAAACCGTCTTTGGGACCGTCCCGCTGGGGTGTGCCGGTCAGGAACAGGGTGCCGTCAACGGCGCGGGCCAATGAGGCGTCCTGAAGCGCACGCTCGCGGAAGATCGCCTGCACCGGCCTGGCATCGGCGGTGGGCAGGGTCGTGGCATTGCGGTCCATCGACGGGTGGTCCAGGAAGATGTCATCCACAACCTTGTGCTGGGCCGGTGAGGGCGGCGTGGCCAGCAGGCACCCCACCAGACAAAGGATGTGGGCCGGGCGGTTGCCCGTTTCACGGTTCCGGCGTGCGGCGAAAAACATGCAGATTCCCCGGGCAACGGTCATAATAAATATGATATATATGATGATGAAATGGCTCCTTGCCGTCAAGCCATGCTGTCATGGCGCGATGGCAAGGATGAGAGGCTGCACGGCCCCTGCCATTCAGGAAACGGGGGAATGATGAACATCTTGAAGGATCATGCGCGTGGCGATCTGGGGCGACGTGCCTTTCTGAAATCGCTGCTGGCTTCCACGGTGCCGCTTGCCGCTGGGGTGGCGTTCGCGCCGCCGGCGAACAGTGGCGGCGGCAGGGTCACATCCAGGACCCCGAACATCATTCTCAATCGCCGGCGCCAACATTCGTTGGCTCGGGCGCGCCGCACGAGCGGTGCTGTGGCAGTCGCCGCCGGACCAACTTGCGATGCGTTCTACTCATCGCAAGTTGGTACAACCTGGAAAGAACACGCCCTGGATGATGGCTGCGATGCCATCATCCAGGGCGGGAACACAAGGCCTCGTCAGAGGCGGAACCGCATGCCGACGCGATAGACGCTTTCCAGGAACCGGGTCTGCCACGGATAGGACTGGCCCTGGGCGTTGAAGGTGCGGCGGTTCTGGGTCGGGGTGTGCAGGATGTTGGTGGCGTTGAAGGAAAGGGTGATGTCCTCCACCGGGCTGAAGGTGGCGGAGAAATCCAGTGTGCCGCGCCCATTCTCCTTAACCGGCAGGGTCGGCCCCAGCACATTGGCCCCCAGGGCCGGATCCTGGACCTGGCCATAGCTGACGACATAGCTGGACCGGTAATTGTAGGAAACCCGCAGCGACAGCGGACGGGTGTCATAGAATACCGACATGTTCAGGACATGGTCGGAGACGCCGGCAATCGGCTGCTTGCCGGGCAGGGTCGCCGCCAGCCCCGGTGCCAGTTCGGACGCATGGTCAAGATAGGTATAATTGACCATGCCGCCGACATTCTCCAGCCAGTTGGGCAGCCATGGCGCCCTCAGGAAGGTTCGCGCACCAGCCTCGATCCCCTGGATCCGGCCCTCACCGCCATTTTCCGGACGGTTGACGTTCAGGCGGTTGAACTCGGGGTCGCGCACTTCGGTGGTGAAGTTGGAAATGAACCCCGTGATATCCTTGCGGAAGACGCCGACCGTGATGGCGCCGGAGCGGCTGAAATAATATTCCAGGGATGCGTCGTAGTTGGTCGCCTTGACCGGGTTCAAGTCGGGGTTGCCGCCCGAGGCGGAACGAACGCAGTCCGGATGATTGGGGCCGTTTTCCGGCACGGCGGGATCGGCGATGCAGACCGGCGGCGGCAGGTTGATCGTCAGCGACGGATCAAGCGCGCCGAAACCCGGCTTGGTGCGGGTTTTGGTGAACGCGGTGCGGAATTGCAGTTCCGGCGTCATCCGCAGGCGGGCGCTGACATTGGGCAGAAAGTCGTTATAGGCGTTCTTGCGCGTGACCGGCTGGACCACGACAACCTGTCCGCCGGGCCCCTGTTCGGTGGAACGCGCGGTGCCGGTGACAGCGTTCTCGGTTCGCACCGCGCGCAATCCCACCAGACCGTCGATCGGCATGCCGGCGATCTCGTAATCATACCGGGCCTGGAGATAGGCCGTGTATGATTGCTCCTCCCCTTCATAGATCGCGTCGCCCCAGGCCGGGCGCCCGGCAGGAACATTCACCAGTGCGCGAAGATCGTCCGCATGTGCGGTCAGGCTTCCGGTTGTCGGGGTCAGGAAGGTACGGATCGATGTGGCATCATCCCCGCGGAAGCCAGGCGGCACCATGGAGTATTCCAGCGGCAGCAGCGGATAGAACTGTCCGGCGGGCGCGGTGCCGTTGCGGGAGAAATTATAGGCTTCGTTTTCCTGTGTATTGTAGCGGATGCCGACCTGAAGATTGCTGATCCACGGGCTGGAAAGCGCATAATCGGCATCCATCCGGGCCTGGACACTACGCCCGTGCGTGCGGTCTCCGGTCTCCGCCAGCCCGGTAAGGCGATAATTGTTGGGGTCGGTCAGGTCGAAATTCGTGAAGGTGACCGTGCCGCCGCCGACACCGGCATCCGTGTCGAAATCAAACGACCGGTTGGGCTGTGACCGCAAGGTGTAATTGGCGCGGAAATTCGTCGTGGTGAAGGTGGAGTCCGTAAACGCGACATCGCCGGTAAGCCGCAGGTCATCGCCATGCCAGATGAAGCCGCTGCCGGTCTGGTAGGTATCGGTCTTTCCGTCGACCACACCCTGCCCGCCGCTGGGCGTGGCGCCGGCGGTGGCCGTGAAGCTCTTGACCAGATTGCTGTCGGGGAAGAGGACGATATCGGTGAGGTTGGCGAGATCGCCCGTGCCGACATTCAGATTACGGCCGCCACCCTTGCTGCGGTATCCCTGGAACAGACCATCGATATAGAATTCAAGGTCGGTGCGGGGACGCCACTGGAAGACGGTCGCGGCATTGGGACGCCAGCGCTTGGCCGTCACATAGTCGATATTGACGAAGGTAGGATAGCGGATCGGATCGGCCGTCGGGGTCAGGCGGCGGTTGGAAATGGTCTGGCTGACAGCGCGGGAGGAATCGATGAATTTCGTGTCGGCATAGGCGCCTTCCACCAGGAAGCCCATGTCGCCGATACCGGTCTCCCATCGTTTGCTCACCAGCAGATTGGCGTCGATGCCATTCTGCCGGGCCTGGTACCAGTGCAGGTGGCTGATGCCGCCGGCGACGCGGTCCTCCTTGAAATCCAGGGGCCGGCGGGAGCGGACATCCACGAGGCCGGCCAGCCCGGCCTCCTGCAGATTGGCGCTGGCGGACTTATATACATCAAGTCTGGCGATGCTGTTGGAAGGGAAATCCTGCAACTGCACGAAACGGCCGCCGGCCGTGAACATCTCACGGCCATTATATGTCGTGGCCAGATCGGGAAGGCCGCGGATGCGGACCCCCTGGGCGGCACCGTTGTTGCGCTCCACCTGGACGCCCGTGATACGGGCCAGGGATTCCGACGCGGTCACGTCAGGGAGCTTGCCGATATCCTCGGCCACCACCAACTCGATGATCTGATCGGATTGACGCTTCAATGCCTGCGCGGATTCCAGGCTCTCGCGGATGCCGGAAACGACGATTTCTTCCATGACCGCGGTCTGTCCGGTGGCGCTGGGGCTTGAGCTCCCGGCGTTCTGTGCCAAGGCGGGCGTGACCGCCATCAGCCCCAGAAGCGAAGTGGTTGCGGCCAACCGGGCACGATGCGTGGTGCGCACTTTAGTTGCCTCCCAAATTTGGTTTTGAATTATCTATCTCAATAATATGATATATAGCGGTCAGCAAGGCAATAATATGATTTAACACAAATTGACATACCCTTGCGCCATGGCCGCACACCGGATCGATCGCCATGACACCGTATCAAGGATACCGGCGAGCCCCGCAGGGTCGGCATACGGCAAAGTCCTGCTCCTCTGCAGGATCGGTGCGCGCGACGCCAGAATGAGTTTGCGTGTTCCTGTTATGCGCAGAATGACGACCTGTGACTGTAGCGTTGCATCGTGACTTGATTAATCAGATTTATTAGGCTTATGTTTCGGGGCAAGAATGAAAGTGAAAAGGGGGACGCGGATGTGCAACGTGACACGCCGGCGCTTGCTGGGCTCTGCCATGGCGGGAGCGCTGTTGAGTGGCTGCACGGGCAGCATAGCCAGGGCGGCCACCGGTTCGGTGAACGCCAGGACAGGCAAAAAGCCCAATATCCTGTTGATCCTGGTCGATGACCTGAAGCCGCTGATCGGCGCCTATGGCGACCGCATGGCGATCACGCCCAACCTGGACCGTCTGGCGGCGCGTGGAACGCGGTTCGATGCGGCTTATGCGAACGAGGCCGTCTGTGCGCCCAGCCGGATCAATCTGATGACCGGTTCGCGCTCCACCTCCACCGGCATCTATGATTTCGGCATGAACTTGCGCGACTACCTGCCCGATGCCGTGACCATGCCGCAACATTTCCTGGCGTCGGGCTACCGGACCGAAAGCATGGGCAAGGTGTACCATATCGGCCATGGCACCAAGGACGACAAGGCCGGCTGGTCCGTGCCGCACCATAAGGACAAGCTGATCGAGTATGTGGAGACAGCCAGCACCGGCGGCCTGCCAACGCAGGAGGAGGCCCTGTTCGAGGAGGTTCCCAGCGACGATGGCGATCCCTTTGCCTATGCCCGCACGCTGGCCAAGGGTGCGGCGTGGGAAAAGCCCGACGTTGCCGATGATGCCTATGCCGATGGACGCACGGCCGATTACGCGATCGGCAGGCTGCGCGCGCTGAAGGGCGGTGGCCAGCCCTTCTTTCTGGCGGTGGGCTTTGCCCGGCCGCACCTGCCTTTCTCCGTGCCCAGGCGTTATTGGGACATGTACGATCCCGCCCGTCTGCCTCTGGCAAGTTTTGAGCAGTTGCCGGAGGGCGCGCCGCGCTATGCGGGCAAGGTCGGCGGTGAGATCGAGGCCTATCGCGAGGTTCCCGCCGGGGTCGCCGGCAAGGATTTCCCCGATGAACTGAAACGCACGCTCATCCACGGCTATTATGCCAGCGTCACCTATGTCGACCGGCAGATCGGCAAGGTGCTGGACGAGCTTGACCGCAGCGGACTGGCGCAGGACACGGTCGTCGTCCTGTGGGGCGACCACGGTTTCCATCTGGGAGACCATGGCCTGTGGACGAAACATACGAATTTCGAGCAGGCAACGCGCATTCCGCTGATCTTCGCCGGTCCGGGCATCGCGGCCGGCAAGGTGACGGGTCAGTTGACCGAAACGGTGGACATTTTCCCGACCCTGGCGGCCCTTGCCGGGACGGGCGCACCGTCCGGCCCGCAGCCCAAGGACGGCATGAGCATGATGCCGGTCCTGACCGATCCGGCGCGCCGGGTCCGCGATCACGCCTATCACTGCTATCCGCGCGGTGAATGGCTGGGAGAGGCGATCCGAACGGATCGGTACCGTCTGGTCCGGTGGAACAACGAGCGCCTCGGTGAACGCAGTTTCGAACTGTACGATCTGGTCACCGACCCGCAGGAGACGCGCAATCTGGCCGATGCAGAACCCGCCCTGCGGGACCGGCTCGCCGCCATCCTTGCAACCCACCCGGCCGCCAAACCTGTAAAGCCGAAAAAGCCGCGCAAGGCCGGTTGATCCGGTCGAGGCGAGGAAACACCAGACGGGGGGAGCGACATGACATCCTGGCGAACAACGCGCCGCGCGGCATTGCGCATGGGGGCGGCGGCGGCGGCCCTGATGCTGACGGGAAGCGCACCGGCCTTATCGGCCGCAGCATCCCCTGCGGTCCGGCAACCCAACATCCTGTTCATCCTGGTGGATGATATGGGCTTTGCCGATCTTTCCATCTCCGGCAACCGGCTGGTGGCCACGCCCAATATCGACGCGCTGGCCCGCGACGGCATGGTGATGACGCAGTTCTACAATGCGGCACCGATCTGCTCGCCATCGCGTGCGGGCTTCATGACGGGGCAGTTTCCGGCGGCCAACCGCTTTGTCACCTTCATCGCCCATCGCCGCCGTAACGAGCAGTTCGGGCAAGCGCACTGGCTTGATCCGCAAATTCCGGTGCTGCCGCGTGCCTTGAAATCCGTGGGCTATGCCACCGGCCATTTCGGCAAATGGCACCTGGGCGGCGGGCGCGATATCGGCGATGCCCCATTGCCGTCGGCCTATGGCATCGATGAAAGCTACACCCAGTTCGAAGGGCTGGGGCCGCGCCTGCTGCCCAACGATCTTGATGGCGACCTGGCACGGCAGAGCGCGCAACTGGGACAGGGGCCCATCGACTGGGCGCCGCGGGCCGAGGTGACGGCGCGCTTTGTCGACAAGACGCTGGACTTTGTCCGCCGTCACCGTGATGGGCCCTGGTTCGCCCAGCTTTGGCTGGACGATGTGCATACGCCCTGGAAGCCGAATGCCGAACAGATTGCCGCCGTGAAGGGCAAGGGCAAGAATGAGGCCGAAGACCGGTTCCTGGCCGTGCTGGTCGCCATGGACGCCCAGATCGGCCGCCTGATGGAGGGGCTGCGACAGGCGGGCGCGCTGGATAACACCTTGATCGTCTTCACCTCCGACAATGGTCCGACGGTGGGGGCGCAGACGCCCGGTTCCGCCGGTCCCTATCGCGGCCGCAAGGCCAGCCTTTATGAAGGTGGCGTGCGCCAGCCCCTGATCGTCCGGTGGCCGGGGCAGGTGAAGCCCGGTAGCTGGGATGCCACCACCGTCACGCAGGCGGTTGACCTGTTCCCGACGCTGGCCCGCATCGCCGGCGCCGCGGCGCCCGAAGGCGTGGATGGCATCGACATTGGCAGGGCATGGCGGGGCTCCCCGCTGATGAAGCGGCCCGACCTTTACATGCATGTTGCGCGGCCGGCAGCCGAAGCCCAGTTCGGTCCGCTCTATTCGATCCGTTCGGGTGCGTGGAAACTGCTGATGAATGCCGACGGGTCGGGCATGGAGCTTTACAATATCGATGATGATCCGCGTGAACAGGATGACCGCGTCACGCAAAACGCGGACGTGACGAAGCGCCTGTCGGCCAAACTGTCGGCCTGGATCGCCAAATTGCCGACACCGGGACCGGCCGTGGGAAAGGCGATGCAGTGACGCCAGGATTTCATACGTATCTGCCTTGATCAGACCCTATGATCCTGATCAAGGCATCCCACATGCGCCGGGCGCCGCCATCCGGCGGCTTTGGCACGCGCGCGCATGGGCGCATGAGCGCGCGGGCGCTCAACGCGCCAGCCAGGTTGCGATGAGTTCAGCTCACCGCAACCTGGTATCAGTGCCAGGTCGCGTAAAGGGCGATGAGGATCAGGATGACGCCGATGCCCGCGATATTGAAGGTGGAGGGTGTGGCAAACGACACGCCCCGCATGGAGATGCGATTGGCGCCGCCCCGGCTTTTCAGGGCCAGGCTGATAATCACGGCCAGCAGCAGGCTGGCGATGAAGACGATGCTCATCCGGTTCATGAAGGGGATATGCGGCGCCCCGATCTTTAAGGCATAGGATAGCAGGACCGAGGCCAGGGCGGCGGCAATGGCCCCGGCCTCATTGGCCTTTTTCCAGAACAGGCCCAGCAGGAAGATCACCGTAATGCCCGGCGTGAAGAAACCGGAGAATTCCTTGATGAACTGAAAGGCCTGATCGGTGCTGGCAAGCAGCGGCCGGGCGGTGGCCAGCGCCATGATGACGGCGACGGCGGCGGCGATGCGCCCGACCAGGACAAGGTGCTTTTCATGCCCGCCCCGGCCGGCTTCCGCCTTGGAATTGATGCCGCGCGCCTTGGCATAGAGGTCCAGGGTGAAGATGGTGGCCACCGAATTGATCTTGGACGCCGTCGACGCGATGATGGCGGCGATCAGGGCGGCGAAGACCAGGCCCAGCAGGCCGGGCGGCAGCAGCCGCATCATGGTCGGATAGGCCTCGTCCGGCTTGGACAGGTCGGGGGCCAGCACCACGGCGGCGATGCCGGGCAGCACGATGATGACGGGCATCAGCAGCTTGATATAGGCGGCGAAAACGACGCCCTTCTGGGCCTCGCCCAGGCTCTTGGCGGCCAGCGCGCGCTGGATGATATACTGGTTGAAGCCCCAATAGCTGAGATTGGCGATCCACATGCCGCCGACCAGCACGGCGATGCCGGGAAGATCCTTGTAGAACGGATGGTCGGGCTCCAGGATCATGTCGAAATGGCCGGGAACGCGCTCGGTCAGGACCTGGAAGCCGGCGATGACGCCCCGGCCGTCGCCGATCTCCTGCAAGGTCAGGTAGGAGATGACCAGCCCGCCCAGCACCAGCAGCGTGACCTGCACGATGTCGGTCAGCGCCACGGCTTTCAGCCCGCCATAGAGCTGATACAGCAGCGCGAAGGCGCCCAGTGCCACCAGCGCCACGTTCTGGTCCACGCCCGCCACCTTGTTGACGGCGATGGAGCCCAGCCAGACAATGGCGGTAAGGTTGACGAAGATGTAAAGCGCCAGCCAGAACACGGCCATCAGCACGGGCAGGACGCGCCCATACCGCTGTTCCAGGAACTGCGGCATGGTATAGATTTCGTTCTTCAGAAAGATCGGCAGGAAATACTTGCCGACGATCAGCAGGGTCAGGGCGGCCATCCATTCATAGGAGGCGATGGCAAGACCCAGCGCATAACCGGAACCGGACATGCCGACGATCTGTTCGGCGGAGATGTTGGCGGCGATCAGCGAGGCGCCGATGGCCCACCAGGGCAGGGATTTCGACGCCAGGAAATAGTCCGACATATCCTTGGCATGGCTGGCCTTTCCCCGGCTGACCCACTGGGCCAGGCCGAAAATGCCGATGACATAGATCACCACCACCACCAGATCAATCTGCGACAGGCTTGTCATGTTCCCAAGGACGTTTCGGGATTGGCGGAACCCGCGCAGGCGTATGATGTTGTCGGATATCGGTTGAGCATGCCCCGGCTCTCTCCCTCATTAGCTTTATATTTATCGCATTAATATATCATAAAACACGACCTTGCCGCACCTGCGCTATCTGAGATTCCGGGTCGATCATGGGTCTGACGGGCGGGGGCACTGATGCTCGACTAACATTTATCATATTGCTAAGATAACTACCGCCTTGATGATACAGGGCTGATCTTAACCCATGTGGGAAAATGAAATCGATCGTCAAACGCCGTCTATGGCATCCGGACGCGGAACTCGGTCAACGAACATTGGGTATCGTTGAAGATATCGGCTCGGCGATCGTCTCTGGCGAATATCCGTCCGGTGAAATTCTGCCGGTGGAGGCGGATTTAGCCCAGAAATATCAGGCAAGCCGCAGCGTCCTGCGTGAAGCGGTGAAGATACTGAGTGCGAAAGGTCTGGTCACGGCGCGCCGGCGCAAAGGCACCTCGGTAACGCCCAAGACCTCCTGGGATCTGCTGGATGCCGATGTCCTGCGTTGGATATTGATGGGGGATTTCTCTCTGCCGCTGCTGGTCGAATTCACGGATATTCGCCTGGGCATAGAGCCACAGGCGGCGGCGGGTGCCGCAGAAAGGGCGGATCCTGTCGCGCTGGCTGCCATACGTGTGGCCTTCACCCGTATGCATGCTGCCTTGCGGGGCGATGATGATCCGCTGGATTCCGATATCTCCTTCCATCTGGCGATCCTTGCTGCCAGCGGCAACCGTTTCATCAACCGTTTGAAGCACTTGATTGAAGCTGCCCTGCTATTTTCGATCCGTTATACGGATGATCAGACGCGCACCGCTGACATCAAGCTGGCAAGGCATGAACGTGTCCTGCTCGCCATCGAATCCGGAGACCCCGAAGCCGCCGCCGCCGCATCCCGCGACCTGCTGATTGCGGCGCGAGCCGTCATGGTGAAGGGCTTGACGCGCGGCTAAGCAGGTTCCTCCAGATCGGGCCACACATGGCCCGGCCTGGAGGAACCTGCCAACTCCATTGTTTGCAGATTTTCCGAGCCCGCCCATCTGTGGGCGGCGTTCGGAAAATCTGCTTAGGCCGCTACCGGCAGCCCTGCTGCTGAAGGGTCTGCGCTTTTTTATCTAATAGATATGATTTATATTGCGAACCACGGTGGGGCTGTTACAGTCCACACCGTTGGACGAAGCCGCGCCGCGTTGCCGACGCTGCATTCATGTCACCGCAAGGGCTCGGGCGGTCAAAGACGTCGCGGCATGGCCGCGCGAATGTCTTGCCCTGCCCGCAAACCCGGTGGCGCCAGCACAGCAATCGACGCCGGGAAGGAATGAAGGTGCGTACCAAGACGATATTGATCGCCGGCGCGCCGTCGGGGGACCGCGACCGGGGCGACCGTAACCGCCGGGACAGGCACGGATGAATGCGCGGATGACTCGTCGCGCGCTGTTGCTGGGGAGCGCGACAGCCACCCTGGCAATGCCGGCCCTGGCTTTGACGGGCGCGCGGCGCAGGCCGAACATTGTCGTCATCTATGCCGACGATCTCGGTTTCGGGGATCTTAGCGCCTATGGGGGCACGCGCCTGCACACGCCGAACATCGACCGCATGGCCGCGGGGGGCACGCGGTTCGTGAACGCCCATTCGCCGTCGGCGACCTGCACGCCCTCCCGCTATGCCCTGCTGACCGGGGATTATGCCTGGCGCGCGTCGGGCACGCAGATCCTGCCGGGTGACGCCCCGGCCTTGATCCGCCCCGGTCGCTTCACCCTGCCATCCATGTTGCAGAAGGCGGGTTACCGGACCGGGCTGGTCGGCAAATGGCATCTGGGCCTGGGCGACGGGCAGGTCGACTGGAATGGGGAGATCGGGCCGGGGCCGCTGGATGTCGGTTTCGACTACGGATTTTTCATGCCTGCCACCCTGGACCGTGTGCCCACCGTCCTGATCGAGAATCGTCGGGTGGTCAATCTGGACCCGACGGACCCGATCACGGTGGATTACAAGCGGAAGATCGGCACGGAACCCACGGGAACCGAAAATCCTGACCAGCGGCAGATGGGTGCCGATCCTGAACATTCCGGCACCATCACCAACCGTATCAGCCGTATCGGCTATATGACGGGTGGAAAGGCGGCCCGCTGGAAAGACGAGGATCTAAGTGATCTGTTGCTGGAAAAGGCCGTTTCCTTCATGTCCGCAAGCAGGACAGATCCGTTCTTCCTTTATTTCGCGGTGAATGAGCCGCATGTGCCCCGCGCGCCGCACCCGCGTTTCGTCGGCAGGTCCGGCATGGGGCCGCGCGGCGATGCCATCCTGCAGCTCGACTGGACCGTGGGGGAGATGATGGCCGCCATGGACCGTATGGGCATCACCGACGACACGCTGGTGGTGTTCAGCAGCGATAATGGCCCCATCCTGTTCGACGGCTATGACGACGGGGCCGTGGAACTGGCGGGTGACCACCGCCCGTCCGGCCCGTTCAGCAGCGGGAAATACAGCATCCTGGAAGGCGGCACCCGCGTGCCGATGATCACCTGCTGGCCGGGTCAGGTCCGGGCGGGCCATGTGTCGTCGGCGCTGGTCGACCATGTGGACCTTGTCGCGTCGCTGGCGGTGCTGACGGGACAGGAACTGCCCCGCGACGGGGCGCTGGACAGTTTCGACATGCTGAACCCGTTGCTGGGCAAGACCGATCAGGGGCGCACGCATGTGGTGGAGGACACCAAGCTGATGGTGGTCAGCGGGGCCATGGTGGCCGGCAGCGGCGAGCGTGTTCTGGCCTTGCGCCAGGGGGACTGGAAATTCATCCGGGCCAGCGTGGATGCCGCGCCGTTCCACGGCAACCCGATCGGTACCGCGCCCGGCCCCCAGCTTTACGACCTGGCCGGCGATCCCGGCGAGACCAGAAATCTGGCGGCCACAATGCCTTACCTGGCAGGCCGGATGGCCGCCTTGCTGGACAGGATCGAACGCGATGGGCGAAGCCGCCCCGCAGCGCCGTGAAGGACGACCTTTTACTATTTTGCTGTGATCAGAACCTGTTGGCTCTGATCACAGCCCTCAGCCCTCAACCGCCGGCGCCAACATTCGTTGGCTCGGGCGCGCCGCACGAGCGGTGCTGTGGCGGTCGCCGCCGGACCAGCTTGCGATGAATTCCACTCATCGCGAGCCGGTATTATCCGGTTCCGGCCAATCATAATATCCAAACTGGGGAGATCGACGATGCGCAAGACCCTTCTGCTGTTGACGGCCCTGGCCCTCGGACCCACGCCGGTCCTGGCCCAATCGGCGCTGGGGGCCAATTACAACGAACATTTCGAGGATGTGGATTATCGCGACCTGGAAAAAGCCCAGGCGCGCTGGATCCGGCTGTTCGTCCCGATGCCGCAACTGGACAAGGGTGCCGCCGACCATGGCGCGGTGCGATCGGTTCTGGCGGCGGGCGAACACGGCTACAAGACCATCCTGTCGCTGAAATGGCCGTTTCCGCGCAGCGACTTTCCCAAGGCAGGCACACCGGCCTTTCAGAAGGAACTGGCGCGTCTCGATGCCCTGCTGCCGCTGGTGATGGACAGGATCGACATCCTGGTGATCGGCAACGAGCCCTATATCGAAAGCCGGGAAGAGGATCGCGACCTTGATCTGAACACCTTCTATGAGGCGATGGCCGCCCGGATCATACAGTATCGCGCGAGCCGATGCGGTGGCGACTGCCGGACCCGGCTTTACATGGGCGCCTTGAACCGCCTGGACCTGAAGAAGAACCTCACGCCGTCTGTCGCGCGCTGGATGGATTATGTCAAGGCGACACCGGAGATCGACGGGGTGGATATCCATCCCCACATTCCGTCGATCCAGGCCTCGCAGCCCTTCCTGGATTACATCCTGCCGCGCATGCGGCCGGAGCAGAAATTCCTTGTCACGGAATTCTCCCTGGTCTGGTGGTGGAAAAAGCAGATGCGCGAACCGGTCTCCCCGGCCTTCGCGACGAAGTACGGCGTGTCGCCGCAATCCCGGAACTGGCAGGTGATGCAGTCCGCCCTGGAGCAGCCCTTTACCAAGCAGCAATGGGACGATTACCTGTCGCTCAGCCCCTGGTTCGAAACCCGCAAACATTATCTGGTCAATCAGATGAAGATGTTCCGGGATACGGGCCGTCTGGCGGTTGCCACCTATGGCTTCAAGCAGGGAAGCTCCATGGCGGCCGATTTCGGTCCCGACAAGACGCCCTGGCTGATCAACAGCGTCTTTGCCCCCCGATCGATCAGGCCCAATGCCGATGGCAGTGCCGCGGCCAACTATGCCTGGATCGATGATTTCCGCGCCTTGCAGAAGGACTGATGCCAGTGAAGAAGCACCTTTCGATCCTGGCCCTGCTTTCTGCCACCCTGATGGCGGGGCCGGCACCGGCACAGCAGCAACAGCTCAAGAAGGCTGTGGCCGACGATATTTTCGCCGACCACCCGTCGATGGACAGCAACGCGGTCGTCATGCCGTCGGCTGATGCGAAACCGGTGACCCCGTTCTTCAGCGAACGGGCCATCGGCGATGCATCCCTCGCCCGCACGGCCGATGGCGGCTGGGTGCTGACCGGTACGGTCCTGCGCACGGGGGTCCGCCATGGGGTACAGCTCTGGACCTCCGCTGATGGCAAGGCCTGGAAGGGCTGGGGTCCGGCGCGGATCACCGGCAGCGGGATCGAGCCGGGGGACGTATCGGAACGGTATCTGGCGCCATCGGTCACCGTGGCCGGCGACCGGCTCTATCTGGCCTTTGCCGACAAGACCGGCTGCGCCCGCGTCGCCGTGGGTCAGGCAGCACGCCCGGACGGGACCTTCACCGCCTCTGCCTGTCTTGTCGATGATGCCGCCGATATCTCCCTCTTCGTCGATCAGGACGGGACGGGATATCTGCTGTGGGGTGGCGGCAATATCGCCAAATTGTCGGCTGGCTTCGACCGACTGGCCGAGACACCAAGGTTCCTGAAGCCGGATCAGGCCCTGTTCGCCAAGCATCCGCCCGTGGGCAAGGATTGGCCCGTGCGTGTGCGGGTGGGCATGTCGGGGGCGACGATGTTCCGCGACGGCGACCGTTATGTCCTGGCCGCCAGCGAGGTCACCGGACGCATGCGCACCGCGACGGAGGATCTGTTCATGGCGGAGGGGCCGACACCCTACGGTCCTTTCAGCATGCGGATGCTGGCCGTGCCGCATGCTGGGCAGGGGGCTGTCGTCCGGTTGGATGACGGTCGCCTGGCGACCGCCTACAATCCCAAATGCGAGGATGGTTTCGCCCTGTTCTGCGAACAGGTCGGGCTGGTCCCGCTGGAGCGCGCGCCCGACGGCCGTCTGCGCCAGGCGGCTTCGGTGATCACCGAGGACAGTGCCGTCGCCGCCCGCCAACCGCTGCTAACCTCTGAGATGATGCGTGACCCATCGGTGACGCTGGGCGGCGACGGCTATTACTATCTGGTCGGCACCCAGGACGGCTATGGCTATCACCGTCCGGATGGCGGGGTGAAGCTCTGGCGGTCGGCGGATATGAAGCGTTGGGACGATGCCGGCTTCATCTTCCGCTGGGAAGGGATGGGCTATGATTTCGCCAACAACATTGCCGAGCTTTGGGCGCCGGAGATCAAATGGGTCGAACGCGACAAGACCTACTATCTGGCCTTCTCGGTCATGGAACGTGGTGTCGGCGGCAAGACCTGGCTCTACCGCTCCAGAACCGGCAAGGCGGAGGGACCATACGAGAATACGGGCAAGAGCTATCTGGTTAAGGGCATCGACGGGTTCCCGTTCGAAGATGATGACGGTCTCTATTTCCTGTGGGGCGGCGGCAGCATCGGCAGGCTGAACGACCGGCGCGACGGCTTCGACGGGCCAGTCCGGCAACTGGTCGATGTGGATGGTGACCATGTCGGATATGAAGGCAATGGCCTGATCAAGGTGAACGGGGTCTATTTCCTGACCGGGGCGGAATGGCATGGACCGCTGCGCACCCATGGCACCTACGACATGATGTATGGCACCTCCAGAACCCTGTTCGGTCCCTACAGCCAGCGGCGCATCGGTGCCCCCCATGGCGGCCACGGCACGGCCTTCAGGGATAAGCAGGGCCGCTACTGGTACACGATGTTCGGCAACGACCCGACGGCGCCGTGGCGCATGCACTTCGGGCTGGTGCCCATCGACATTGGCGACGCCGCGTCCATCGGGGTGCCGCGTGTCGACGGCGCGCGTGCGGAATGAGCCATGGTGCGGGCCGTCCCCATTGATCTGCGCCTGCGTGTCGTGGCCGCCATCGAGGCGGGGGAGGCGATGACGGCGGTGGCCGGACGATTCGGCATCTCCATATCCACGGCTCGCCGTCTGTGCCGCAAGCAACAGGCCGGAGCCAGCCTGTTGCCCGACCGGGTTGGTGGCCGCCGCCAACCGGTCATCGCGGGTGACGACCTGGAATGGTTGCGCAGCCGGCTTGCGGGACGCGATCGCATGAGTATCCGGGGGATCACCGCGGAACTGGCCGGGCGCGGGCTGCTGGTGACGCATGACACCGTATGGCGGACGGCAAGACGGCTGGGTTTTGGCGAGCGTAGAGAATAAAAAGACGACTTGACGTCGTTAACGTCCACGGTGGTGGCGGAAATTCACTGACCGTCATCTGGTGAGGCATGCTCCACCAGATGACGGTGGCGGCGCTGCAAGGGGTGGACCAGGTTTCCCGGAGACCGGAAACGCCCCCTGCGCGGCAGGCCGGGGGAACGTCCGCCCAGGGGAACGTCCGCCGAAGGTGATCATGCCGGCGATGGCGGGCCGGCACCGGGATTTCATGATCCCCGCCGCCCCCATCCGGTGCGGACGGGCGGGTTGCCGGGTTGAGCCCAGGCTGTCCGGGACGATGCGGGCCGTCCCGGACACACGCGGGCATCAACCCGGCATGGTCATGACGAAGGCGTTCAGCTTGTTGCCATCAAGATCACGGAAATAGGCGGCATAGAAATTGTCGCCGCGCGGGCCGGGCGGGCCTTCGCAGGTGCCGCCCAGCGACAGGGCCAGATCGTAAAGCCGCTGGACCTGTTCCTTGTCCTTGGCCTCGAATGCAACCATGACGCCATTGCCCACAGAGGCGGCGTTGCCGTCGAACGGCTTCATCAGGGCCATGCCGGCCCCGCCATTCGGATCACCCCAGGCGATGCCGGTGGGAAATTCCATCATCCGGCCGGTCCCCAACTCCTTGGCGATGGCGTCGTAAAAGGTGGCGCCCTTGGCCAGGTCGTTGGTGCCCAACGTCACATACCCAATCATTCTTTCCCCCATGATCTTGTCCATGCCGGACGGCACGGACCCATGCCGCATGGCATGATCAGAACATTACAGGAACATTTGATCGAGTTCGAGTCATTTCCCCGCCAGGGTGAAACAGCGTGCCTTCAGCTTGTTGAAGGCGTCGGTCCGGTGGCTGATCGATTGCTTTTCCGCCGGGTCCATCTCCGCAATGGTCCGCGTGTCGCCCAGCGGGATGAAGATGGGATTGTAGCCGAAACCATTGGTGCCGCGCGGCGGAAAGGACAGGTGACCGTCCACCCGCCCTTCCACCGTCTCCACATGCCCATCGGGCCAGGCCAGGGCCAGGGCGCAGATGAAGGCGGCCCGGTCGCCCCGGCGGTCCGGGCTGGCCTTCAGCGCCTCTTCCACCCTGGCCATGGCGATGCGGAAATCCTTGGTCGGCCCGGCCCAGCGGGCGGAGAAGATGCCCGGCGCCCCGTCCAGCCCCTCCACCGACAGGCCGCTGTCGTCGGCCAGCGCCGGCAGGCCGGACGCTGTGGCGGCCGCCCGTGCCTTCAGGATGGCGTTGCCGACATAGGTCGTCTCCGTCTCCTCCGGCTCCCCCAGCCCCAGTTCCCCGGCGCTGGGGAAGTGCCGCACCAAGCCATCCAGCAGGGCGGCGATTTCCGGCACCTTGCCCTTATTGTGGGTGGCGATGACCAGCGTATCGCCGGTGAAGGGACGGGGGACGGTCATGCGGCCCCCCCTCAGACGCCCAGGGCGGCGCGCTGCAGCGCCGCCAACTCGCCGATGCCCTTGCGGGCCAGGGCCATCAGGGCCATGAACTCGGCTTCCTCGAAGGGCTTATCCTCGGCCGTGCCCTGGATTTCCACGATGCCGCCGCGGCCGGTCAGCACGAAATTGGCGTCGGCCCCGGCATTGCTGTCCTCGATATAGTCCAGGTCCAGCACGGGCTGGCCATTATGGATGCCGCAGGAAATGGCGGCGACCTGATCGGTCAGCGGCACCCGGGCCAGCGTGCCGGTCCGCACCAGATGCTGAAAGGCCAGATGCAGGGCGACATAGGCGCCCGTGATGCTGGCGGTACGGGTGCCGCCATCGGCCTGGAGGACATCGCAATCGACCTTGATCTGCACCTCGCCCATGGCCTTCAGGTCGGTGACGGCGCGCAGGCTGCGGCCGATCAGGCGCTGGATTTCCTGCGTGCGGCCCGACTGCTTGCCCTTCGCCGCCTCGCGGTCGGTGCGGGTGTGGGTGGAACGGGGCAGCATGCCATATTCCGCGGTCACCCAGCCCTGGCCCTTGCCGCGCAGGAAGGGCGGCACCTTCTCGTCCACGCTGGCGGTACACAGCACATGCGTGTCGCCGAACTTCACCAGGCAGGAGCCTTCGGCATGGCGGGAGAAATTGATTTCCAGGCTGACGGCGCGGAGCTGGTCGGCCAGGCGGCCGGAGGGGCGGGACATGAGCAATATTCCATCGATGATCGGACAGGCAGGGTCATAGCAACCCTGCCAGCCTTCGTCCATCCCTGCTCCCCGCGTCCGTCCATTGATTTGCGCCGTGCCGCCCACTAATCTTTCATGGGACGGAGCAATGGCAAGAGGGCCGGCGGCGCCAGGATGATCAGCGAGCTGAACCAGCGGTCGCGGGAAATATTCCGCCATATCGTGGAAGCCTATGTCCAGACCGGGGAGCCGGTGGGATCGCGCACACTCTCGCGGCGGCTGACGACCAACCTGTCGCCGGCCACGATCCGCAATGTCATGGCCGATCTGGAGGAACTGGGCCTGCTGATGGCGCCCCACACCTCGGCCGGGCGCGTCCCGACGGAAGCGGGGCTGCGCCTGTTCGTCAACGGCCTGCTGGAGATCGGCGACCTGACGGAGCGGGAGCGCGAAGATATCGAGGCCGGCTGTCAGGCACGCGGCCGCTCCCTGCCGGAGGTGCTGGAGGAGGCGACCAACCTGCTGTCGGGCCTGTCATCCTGCGCCGGGCTGGTGCTGGCGCCAAAGACGGACCGGCCGCTGAAACATATCGAGTTCGTCAATCTGGGGCCCGGCCGCGCCCTTGTCGTGCTGGTGACCGAGGACGGGCTGGTGGAGAACCGCGTCGTGGAGGTGGCCGTGGGCCTGCCGCCATCGGCCCTGCAGATGGCCAGCAACTATCTGAACGCGCGGGTCGTGGGCCGCACCCTGTCCGAAGCGCGCGCCATGATCCAGAAGGAGATGGAGGAACAGCGCACCCAGCTCGACAGCCTGACCCGCAAGGTGGTGGAGACGGGGCTGGCCACCTGGTCGGGCACGCGCGGCAGCCAGGGCTATCTGATCGTGCGCGGTCAGGCGCGGCTGCTGGAGGATGTCACGGCCCTGTCCGACCTGGAACGCATCCGCGCCCTGTTCGAAGCGCTGGAAACCCGCGAGCAGATGATGCGCATGCTGGACGCCACGGGCCGGGCCGAAGGGGTGCAGATCTTTATCGGGGCGGAGAACGACCTTTTCCGCCACGCCGGCTGTTCCATGATCGTCAGCCCCTATGCCAACACCAAGGACCAGATCGTCGGCGCCATCGGCGTCATCGGCCCGACCCGCATCAATTATGCCCGCATCATCCCCATGGTGGATTATACGGCCAAGGTGATCGGCCGGCTGATGGGCTGACCCCCTTGCGGTACCGGGGGCCGGCACCCTATCTCTCTTGGCGACAAGGCTCGACAGGCGGGGCGTTCCCGCCTAAACCAGAGGGCCGCCGGTCCTGTCCGGCCGGCGCCTGTTCCAGTACCTCATCCAAAGGCTTGTTCCGCGATGACCGACACGATCAACACCCATGAAAGCGACCCCAACGCCGCCGCGGAGCCGGTGGCCCAGGCGACCGGGCCGGCCGTCGATACGGCCCGCGTCGCCCAACTGGAGACGGAGGTCGCGTCCCTGAAAGATCAGCTTCTGCGTGCCCTGGCCGAGACGGAGAATGTCCGTCGCCGGGCCGAACGCGAGCGTGAGGATACGGCCAAATATGCCGTGGGCAAGTTCGCCAAGGACCTGCTGGCCGTGGCCGACAACCTGCGCCGCGCCGTGGAAGCCGTGACGCCGGAAGTGCGGGAGGAAAACCAGGCCGTCGGCAACCTGCTGACGGGCGTGGAAGCGACGGAACGCCAGTTGGGCGCCGCGTTCGAACGCGCAGGCATTGCCCGCATGGAAGCGCTGGGGGCCCCGGCTGATCCGAATTTCCACCAGATCATGATGGAACTGGAAGGCACCGGAAAGCCGGCGGGCACCGTCGTGCAGGTGCTTCAGGCCGGCTACACGATCCATGGCCGCCTGCTGCGCGAGGCCATCGTCGGTGTCGCCAAGGGCGAGGCCGGGGCCGCGCATGTGAATACCAGCGCCTGACCGGCGGGCCAGGCCGGGGCTTCCCGGCCCGGTGATGCATCTTGAAGGGTCACAGACAGGCCATTGCCCGTCTGTGACCCTTTTTCATGCGGGCTGCTGTTGCGTCAGGTGGCCGGTCGGCTGAATTTGTTCGGACGGATGGCGGCGTGCTTCGACGACCGGCGCAACCGTAAGCAGGTGACGCATCCACTGCCCGATCTGCTGGCTCAGCGGGTCATCGCCATGGCGCTGGGGTACGAAGACCTCAAGGATCACGACCTGGTGCGCAACGATCCGCTGTTGAAGGTGACGGCGGTAGCCAGGCCCCGGGTGCCGGGTGGCGCGCCGCTGCCGGCGCTGGCCGGGAGTTCGACGCTGGGTCGGCTGGAGCGGAGCTTCGAGGAGGCTGACCAGCGTTATCACAAATTCACCGCGCAGCCGTCGCGTCTGCAGGATCTGTATGTCGAGCTGTTCACCGGCAGTTATGCGACAGCGCCGGAGCGGATCATCCTGGATATCGACGCGACGGATATCGAAACACATGGCCATCAGCGGGGCGGCTTCTTCCTGGCCTTTCGGTAGCAGTTTAAAGGTTCCCCGGTTCGGTTGTCGTCCGCCGTTATGGATGAATATGCCCCCATGGCAGTGGACAACAGCATGAGATCATAAGCGGCAAGGCTGTTGGCAGCCATCAGGGTGCGCATCAGATCAAGTCCATGCTTTTACAAATCAGGCGGAAATAACAGCGCGAACGGAAGTGCCTTGCGCCCATAGCCATCACGGACGGGATGAGCAGGCGGACATGATGTACACATTCAAAGTTGAACTTCAAAAACAAATCCATTAAATTGTTTATGGATATAGATTAATCCGTTTTGATTGTGTACTGTATATATTTTCCACTAAAGGAAACCACCGTAATGATTTTCGCCCATTCCGGTCGTGAAGGTGACTATGGAACCTGGGAACCTCTTGTGGATCATCTCCTCTGTGTCGCTACCCTTTCAATGCGGTTTGCTGGGGCCTTTGGGTACGAGGTGGCGGGTAAGGCATTGGGGCTGCTGCATGATGTGGGGAAGATGGCGCAAGCCTATCAACTCTATATCCGGGGTCAGGGGCCCAGCCCGGATCATTCAACGGCCGGTGCGGCCATCGCCTGTCAGCATTATGGGCGCTCATGGGGCCCCTTGCTGGCGGCTTCCATCGCTGGGCACCATGCAGGGCTGGCCGATGGTGATGGCGAGAAGGGACAGCTCAGCAGCCTGAAAAGCCGGCTGGACCGGTATAAAGGCAACCTGACCTGTGCGGAAGGGGCGGAGCCGCCAGCACCGGAACAGGTGCGCAGTTCCATCAAGCATCTGGATAGCGGCCTGCGCCGCTCCCTGTTGGGCCGCATGTTGTTCTCCACCCTGATCGATGCCGACCGGCTGGCGACGGAGGCTTTTTATGCCCACCTGAACCAGCAGCCCGTGCAGCGCGGGTGCGATACCAGTCTTGGGATGTTGCGGGACCGGCTGACCGATCATCTGGTGGCCCTGGCTGCCAAGGCACGGGCCGATGTGGCGGAAAATCCGGCACTGGGGACCATCAACGACCTGCGGGCGCAGGTCCTGGCCCATGTGCGGAACGGTGCCGCACAGGAACCGGGCCTGTTCAGCCTGACGGTCCCGACCGGCGGGGGCAAGACGCTGGCGTCGCTGGCCTTTGCCCTGGACCATGCGCAGCACTGGGGCAAACGCCGGATCATCTATGTCATCCCCTTCACCAGCATTGTGGAGCAGACAGCGGATGTGTTCCGCAAGGCGCTGGGGGATGATGATGCCATCCTGGAACATCACAGCGGCTTTGACGGCGGCTCCGAACGACAAGAGACAGGTGTCAGCGATGCCGAGGCCCCGGATGGTGGCAAAAAGGCGCGGCTGGCAGCGGAAAACTGGGACCGGCCCGTGGTGGTGACCACAGCGGTGCAGTTCTTTGAAAGCCTGTTTTCCAACCGGCCCGGCAAATGCCGCAAGCTGCATAACATTGCCGGCAGCGTCGTCATCCTGGATGAAGCACAGACCCTGCCCCAGCCGCTGCTGCGCCCCTGCCTGAAACTGATTGATGCGCTGGCCCGAGATTTCGGCTGCACCCTGGTGCTGTGTACCGCCACCCAGCCTGCTGTGAACAGCAGCAAGCTGTTCGCAGACGGGCTGGATAATGTGCGGGAACTGGCACCAGACCCGGCGGGGCTGTATCAGGCCCTGAAGCGTGTGCGGGTGGAAACCATGGAAGGCCGGCCCGATGTGGCCGCCCTGGTGACGGCGATGCAAAGCGCGCCGCAATGCCTGACCATTGTCAACAGCCGCCGCCACGCCGCCGACCTCTATGCCGCCCTGAAGGCAGCGGACAGGGCGGAACCCCGCCTGCTGACAACGGCGCTGTGTGCGGAACATCGCCGCGCGGTGCTGGCCGACATCCGGGAGGATCTGGCGCAACAGCGGCCCGTGCGCGTCGTCGCCACCTCCCTGGTGGAAGCGGGCGTGGATATCAGCTTTCCGCTGGTGATGCGGGCGCTGGCTGGGCTGGACAGCGTGGCCCAGGCGGCAGGACGCTGTAACCGCCATGGCGAACATGGGCGCGAGGGCGGGCGTGTCCTGCTGTTCAATCCGGCGGATGAGGAAGGCCACCGCCCGCCCGCCGATCTGAAGGTCTTCGCCGACACGGCGGCCCGGGTGCTGTCGCGCACCGATGACCCGCTGGGCCTGGATGCCATCCGTGCCTATTTCCAGGAACTTTATTGGAGAAAGGGGCTGGCCGGGGCGCTGGACAAGCATAACATCCTGAAAATGCTGGATGACCGGGCCGACACGCTGCTGTTCCCCTATGAAACCGTGGCCCGGCTGTTCCGCCTGATCGACGATGCCCAGGCCCCGGTGATCGTGCCGTACAAGCCAGCGGCGGAGAAGATCGCCGGTCTGGTAAGCGACCTCTCCTATGTCTCCTCCCCCGGTGCCATCGCCCGCCAGCTCCAGCCCTACATGGTGCAGGTGCCGATCAGGGCGCGGGACAAGCTGCGGGAGGCGAAGGCGGCAGAGTATGTGCGGCCCGACCTTTACGGGGATCAGTTCGTGCTGCTGACCAACAGCGATCTCTATGACGCGAAGGCGGGTCTGCGTTGGGATGATCCGACTTATCGGGACATTGGCAATGGATTCATGTGAGGGGAGGAAAAGGCGAATGCCATTCGGCGTGAAACTGCGCGTGCGGGGTGATTTTGCCTGTTTCTCCAGGCCGGAAATGAAGGTGGAAAGGGTGTCCTACGACATCCTGACACCTTCTGCCGCGCGCGGCATTCTGGAGGCGGTGCATTGGAAACCAGCCATCACCTGGGTTGTGGATCGCATCCATGTGCTGAATCCCATTCAGTTCATGTCGATCCGCCGCAATGAGGTGGCATCCAAGGTGCCGGTGGCCAAGGTGAAACAGGCGATGAAGGCCGGGCATGTCACCGACCTTTACACCCGCGCCGATCAGGACCGGCAGCAGCGGGCCGCCACCTTGCTGCGCGATGTGGATTACATCATCGAAGCGCATTTCGAGATGACCGACCGGGCCGGGCCGGATGACAATCCCGGCAAGCATCTGGACATCTTCAACCGCCGCGCCGCCACCGGGCAATGTTTCCAGCAACCCTGTTTCGGGTCGCGGGAATTTCCGGCGTCGTTCGAGCTATGGACCGACCCTGTCCCCGCCCACAATCTGCCAGCGGAACAGGCCGACAAGGATCTGGGCTGGATGCTGCTGGACATGGATCACCATGGCGATCCGGGCGGGCATCGCTGCGACGACCGTTGTGTGCCGCTGTTCTTCCGGGCGCAGCTTTCCGACGGCGTGCTGAGTGTCCCGGACCGGCATAGCGGGGAGGTGCGGTCATGACCATCCTGGTGGCATTGAACCGGCATTATGACCGGCTGCTGGCCGAGGGGGCGGCCCCGCCCTTCGGCTTCACCACCGAGGGCATCGGCTTCTGTCTGGTGCTGAACCGGGATGGCACCCTGTCCCGCCCGCCCGATGATCTGCGCGGCACCGATAAAAAGCGCCCGCCCACGCCCCTGCCCGTCCCCGCCAGTTTCAAACGGCCCGGCGTGACGCCCCGCGCCTTCTTCCTGTGGGACAATACGAAATTCGTGCTAGGGCTGGGCAAGGACAAGGCCAGCGGCGGGCTTGCCACCTATCCCGCGCATCTGGCCGCGTTCCGGGAAAAGCATGAGGCGGCCCTGGGCCAAAGCGATGATCCCGGCCTGCAGGCCCTGCTGGCCTTTCTGCGGGCCTGGAACCCGGATGCATTTACGGATCAGGGCTGGGATACGGAGATTCTGGACCAGAATATCGTCTTCGCGCTGGACGAGGATTATCCCGGCCAGTTCCTGCATGAACGCCCCGCCGCGCAGGAAATCTGGCGTCGGGAGTTGGCGGCCACCGCCAGCGACAAACAGATGTGTCTGGTCACGGGCGAACAGGCCCCCGCTGCCCGCCTGCATCCGGCCATCAAGGGGGTCTGGGGCGCACAAAGCTCCGGCGCCTCGCTGGTGTCGTTCAATCTGGATGCCTTTACCTCCTACGCCAAGGAACAGGGCGGCAATGCGCCGGTGTCGGAAGCGGCGGCCTTCGGCTATGGCACGGCGCTGAACGCGCTGTTGGCCAAGGGCAGCGAGAACCGGGTGCAGGTGGGCGATACCTCCGTCGCCTTCTGGGCCGATGCGTCGGGCATCGCGGTCGCCAGGGAGGCGGAAGCACTGGCCGGTGCAGCATTGGCCCCCCGGTTCGCGGATGAGGATGACGACATCCCGACCGATGCGCAGGAGGCACGCAAGGTCGGCGACGCGCTGGAAAAGCTGGCCAAGGGGATGCCGGTGGAACGGGCATCCGTAACCGTCGATCCAGCCACGCGCTTTTACATTCTGGGCCTGGCCCCTAACGCCGCCCGCCTGTCGGTGCGGTTCTGGCAGGAAATGACGCTGGGCGATTTCGCCTCGGCGCTGCGCTGGCACTGGCACGACCTGCGGCTGGACCCGCCGGCCTGGAAGGGGGAACCCAAGCTGCAGGCCCTGCTGTACCAGACGGCAGTGCAGGACAAGGCGGAGAATATCCAGCCCCTGCTGGGTGGGGAATTGATGCGCGCCGTCCTGAACCCGAACTGCCGCTATCCCCGCACGCTTCTCTCCGCCGTGCTGCAACGCATCCGCGCCGATGGGGAAATCCGCCCGGCGCGTGCCGCCATCATCAAGGCCTGGCTGGCCCGTGATGCCCGCATCACCGCCCCCGAAAAACATGAAACGCCTGAGAAGGAGGAACTGTACGTGAGCCTGGACAGGGAAGAAACAAACGCGGCCTACCGGCTGGGCCGGCTGTTCGCCGTGCTGGAAAGTATCCAGTACCGCGCTTTGGGCAGCGTCAATGCCAGCATCCGCGACCGGTATTTCGGGGCCGCATCGGCCACGCCGTCCGCCGTGTTCCCGCTGCTGCTGCGCGGATCGAACCACCATCTGTCGGTCCTGCGCAAGAAGCCGGAGACCAAGCGGCTGGCCGGCTGGTTCGAGGGACAGGTGGGCGAGATCATGGACGGGCTGGCCACCACCCTGCCCCGGCATTTCGGGCTGGAGGATCAGGGGCGCTTCGTCGTCGGCTATTACCATCAACGCAATGAACGCAGTGCCAAGGCCGGCGAAGAGGCCGGCAACCAGGGGCAGGAGGATTGATCCATGAGTGTTCTGAATAATCGTTACGAATTCGTCTTCCTGTTCGATGTCACCAACGGCAACCCCAATGGCGACCCGGATGCCGGCAACCTGCCGCGCCTGGACCCGGAGACCAACCATGGGCTGGTCACTGATGTCTGCCTGAAGCGCAAGATCCGCAACTTCGTCGGCCTGTTCCATGAGGGGGAACCGGGCAAGGGCATCTATGTGCAGGAAGGGGCGATCCTGAACGAGAAGCACCGCGAAGCCTATAAGGCCGTGCGCCCCGACGACGCCGATGTGGCCACCGCCAAGAAGCTGACGCCCAAGGGGGACGAGGAAGAAAAGGCCGTCCGCAAGTTCATGTGCGACAATTTCTTCGACGTGCGCACCTTCGGGGCCGTGATGGGCACCGGCATCAATTGCGGGCAGGTGCGGGGGCCGGTGCAGTTCGCCTTTGCCCAGTCGGTGGAACCCGTTCTGCCGCTGGAAATTTCCATCACCCGCATGGCCGCAACGACGGAGGGTGAAAAGAAGGAAGGCGAGGCCGAGGGCGCGCGGCGGGAAAACCGCACCATGGGCCGCAAGCACATCATCCCCTATGGGCTGTACCGCGCCCATGGCTATATCTCGGCCAAACTGGCGGAGAAGACGGGGTTTTCGGAGGACGATCTGGGCCTGCTCTGGTCGGCGCTGGAACAGATGTTCGACCATGACCGTTCCGCCGCGCGCGGCGAAATGGGCAGCCGCAAGTTGATCCTGTTCAAACATGCCAGTGCCCTGGGCAATGCCGCTGCCCCTGGCCTGTTTGATCGGGTGCAGGTGCTGCGCCGCCATGCCGGCAGCGAGGTGCCGGTGAAGGACCCCCGCACCGACAATTGGCCCCCGGCCCGCAGCTTTGCCGACTATGCCGTGACCATCAACCACTACGGTCTGCCGGCAGGGGTGGAGATCATCGAGCGGTTCTGATCCTGATTGAAAAATGGAGGGCCGACAGCATGGAAAATGATGACCCGATCCCGCTGTCGGCCCTTCAACATTGGCTGTTCTGCCCGCGCCAATGCGCCCTGATCCATCTGGAACGGCAATGGGCGGACAATGCAGCCACCGCCGATGGCCGCATCCTGCATGAACGCGCCGATCAACCGGGCCGGACCAAACGGGGGGAGGTGCGCACGCTGCGGGCCCTGCCACTGCGCTGTCATCGCCTGAACCTTGTGGGTGTGGCGGATGTGGTGGAACTGCGCGGCGGTGTTCCCTTTCCGGTGGAATATAAGCGGGGCCGCCCCAAATCCCACCGCGCGGACGAGGTGCAGCTTTGTGCCCAGGCGCTGTGTCTGGAGGAAATGTTCGACCAGCCCGTGCCCACAGGTGCCCTGTTTTATGGGGAAACGCGGCGACGCACGGATATTATTTTTGACCCCACCCTGCGCGCGCTGACTGAACAGGTGGTGGCAGAGGTGGCTTCCATGCTGACCACCGGCACCACGCCCCCGCCTGTGTTCGAGACACGTAAATGTGGCCAATGCTCCCTGATCGACCTGTGCCAGCCGCGCCCACTGGCCCACCATCCCGATGTGGCCGGCTGGCTGCGTCGGCAATTGCGGGATTGAACCATGCGCCAGCATCTGAACACCCTGTTCGTCACCACAGAGGGCGCATGGCTGCGCAAGGACGGGGCCAATATTGTGGTGGAGGTGGAGGGGCAGGAGCGCGGCCGGGTGCCCGCCCATATGATGGGGGGTGTGGTCTGCTTTGGCCGGGTTGGCATGTCGCCCGCCTTGATGGGCTTCTGCGCAGAACAGGGGATTGGGGTCAGCTTCCTGTCGGAACATGGCAAGTTCATCGCCAGGGTGGAGGGGGCGCAGTCCGGCAATGTGCTGTTACGCCGCCGCCAATACCGGCAGGCCGACGATCCCGGAGCATCGGCCACCATCGCCGGGGCCATTGTCGCCGGCAAGGTGGCGAACCAGCGGACAGTTCTGCGCCGTGCCCAGCGCGATCATGGCAACTCTCTGGCTGCTAATCAGACCGCCGCCATCGACGATGCCCAGCGCCGCCTGGGGGATGCCGCCCGTCTGGCCGCCGATGAGCCCGATCTGGACCGCGTGCGTGGGCTGGAGGGTGACGCGGCCAGCGCCTATTTTGGCGTGTTCGACCATCTGATCCGCGCCAGTGCGCCAGAATTGCGGTTCCGGGGGCGCAGCCGCCGCCCACCGCTGGACGTGCCCAACGCCCTGCTTTCCTTTCTATACGCCATTCTGGGCCATGATTGCCGTTCCGCCTTGGAGGTGGTGGGGCTGGACCCGCAAGTCGGTTTCCTGCACCGCGACCGTCCGGGCCGCGCCGGGCTGGCGCTGGACATGATGGAGGAACTGCGTCCCCTGCTGGCCGACCGCGTGGCCCTGTCCTTACTGAACCGTGGACAGGTGACAGCACGGGATTTTGAACAACATGAAGGCGGGGCCGTGATGCTGCGCGATGACGCACGCAAAACCGTGCTGGCCACCTATCAGGAACGCAAGCGGGAGGAGCTGGTGCATCCCTTCCTTGAGGAAAAGGTGACGATCGGCCTGATCGCCCATGTCCAGGCCCGGCTGCTGGCCCGGCACCTGCGCGGCGACCTTGACCGATACCCGCCATTTCTCTGGAAATAGGATGTGCCCCGCCTATGCTGATGCTGATAACCTATGATGTCCGAACCGAAGATACGGCAGGCCGCCGCCGTCTGCGCCGCATCGCCCGCGCCTGCCAGGATTTTGGCCAGCGCGTGCAGTTCTCCGTCTTCGAATGCGAGGTGGAACCGGCGCAATGGGTCGCCCTGCGGGCAAGGTTGGTGGGGGAAATCGATCCCGCCGTGGATAGTCTGCGCTTCTACCATCTGGGTGCCAACGCCGCCCGGCGGATCGAACATGTGGGTGCCAAACCCGCCCAGGATTTCGATGCCCCGCTGATCTTTTGAGCACGGCAGGACGTGCTGCGCGAACCGTAAGCGAGCATGCGGAATGCGTGATGTTCGCGCTAGAAAATTCCATTGAAAGACAATAACTTGAATTACACACTCGGTTGCCGGCCGTCCAAACGACGACCCAAACACCAGGGTTCGCGCACAGTGGGCCATTGTGCCTTATTGGACAAGTGTATATTCAAAGACAGTCGCCCCTTCACGGGGGCGTGGATTGAAACTACGTGATCCTGGAGAAGAAAGACCCGCGCTGCCGTCGCCCCTTCACGGGGGCGTGGATTGAAACATCGACCACCCCATCCGCATCGTGCTGCACCAGAGTCGCCCCTTCACGGGGGCGTGGATTGAAACCGATAGCCGGCGCTCTGGGCATCGATCTCGGGGGTCGCCCCTTCACGGGGGCGTGGATTGAAACGACGGCGAGCCGTCCCACCTGATGCCCGTCCGCGGTCGCCCCTTCACGGGGGCGTGGATTGAAACCGGCCATACGATGGGCAGCCCGTCCAGCTGACCCACGTCGCCCCTTCACGGGGGCGTGGATTGAAACTCCTCCGCTGCGGAGTAACCGCCATGGGCACCTGTCGCCCCTTCACGGGGGCGTGGATTGAAACCTGATCGACATCCCCGTCTTCGACGGCGAGCCGTGTCGCCCCTTCACGGGGGCGTGGATTGAAACGCGCTGAAGGCCGCCGGTAATCTTGGCGGCGATGGTCGCCCCTTCACGGGGGCGTGGATTGAAACCGGCACAAGGTCGGCCCCCGGCTCGCGTTCGTCCGGTCGCCCCTTCACGGGGGCGTGGATTGAAACCCTCAACAGTATGCGTCCCGCGTCGCTGACAGCATGTCGCCCCTTCACGGGGGCGTGGATTGAAACTGCTATCAAACGAAAAATCCATCCGGGTTGGACGTGTCGCCCCTTCACGGGGGCGTGGATTGAAACAGCCCGCTGAACTGTCGGGTATGACAACCCTGAGTCGCCCCTTCACGGGGGCGTGGATTGAAACATGGCGTCGGCGATGGAGGCCCTGAATGCCCGTTGTCGCCCCTTCACGGGGGCGTGGATTGAAACGGTCACCCGAGCCGATATTGACCAAAATGGCATGTCGCCCCTTCACGGGGGCGTGGATTGAAACTCAGATGACCTGAAGGCGCTCGGCAGTGTCAAGAAGTCGCCCCTTCACGGGGGCGTGGATTGAAACAGTGGCTTATGCGTGTCACCGCTACCTGACGCAGAGTCGCCCCTTCACGGGGGCGTGGATTGAAACCACAACACGCCGGCTGCGCTCATCCCGAAGCCCAAGTCGCCCCTTCACGGGGGCGTGGATTGAAACGCCGTGGAACGTCGCGTCGCCTACGACACCGGCAGGTCGCCCCTTCACGGGGGCGTGGATTGAAACATCCACGACCGTGGGCGGGACATTCATGCCGTCCGTCGCCCCTTCACGGGGGCGTGGATTGAAACTCGGCCGAATATTTGGCCCCCGTCATGCCGCCCAGGTCGCCCCTTCACGGGGGCGTGGATTGAAACACCAAATCCGATGTTGTTACATCGAATATGATGAGTCGCCCCTTCACGGGGGCGTGGATTGAAACCCATCTTGCACTGGAGTGATGGCCGGAGCCGTCATGTCGCCCCTTCACGGGGGCGTGGATTGAAACCCCATGGCTGCAAAATTGGTAGAGGTGGGGCGGCGTCGCCCCTTCACGGGGGCGTGGATTGAAACCGGAACTCGACCATCGGCTTTCGCGAGGGCCAGCGTCGCCCCTTCACGGGGGCGTGGATTGAAACTTGGTCTGGGATAAGACGACCGATCCCAAGACCGGGTCGCCCCTTCACGGGGGCGTGGATTGAAACACCGACGCATCCGGCCAGCGCATTGATGACGCGCCGGTCGCCCCTTCACGGGGGCGTGGATTGAAACAACCCGTGGGTCGGCTGCACGAAGGTCAGCGGGGCGTCGCCCCTTCACGGGGGCGTGGATTGAAACAACCCGTGGGTCGGCTGCACGAAGGTCAGCGGGGCGTCGCCCCTTCACGGGGGCGTGGATTGAAACTCCTCGTCCGTCAGCGGCCGGTACTGCGGCCGGAAGTCGCCCCTTCACGGGGGCGTGGATTGAAACAATTAAGCCTCCATTAAAAGACGGTTAGTAGAGCGTCGCCCCTTCACGGGGGCGTGGATTGAAACATCCGGAGTGGATGCGGAAATGAGGCTTTTGGTCGTCGCCCCTTCACGGGGGCGTGGATTGAAACATCAGCGGTGAAATTACCATCAAGCAAAACACCTTGTCGCCCCTTCACGGGGGCGTGGATTGAAACATCGGGCAGGTTGTCCCAGAAAGATGCCGCCTCCGTCGCCCCTTCACGGGGGCGTGGATTGAAACTTTTGGTTGCGCCAATCGTTCGGCCAGTTCGGTCGTCGCCCCTTCACGGGGGCGTGGATTGAAACAGGCCCACGGTCCCCAGCACCCCAGCCGCGTCCATGTCGCCCCTTCACGGGGGCGTGGATTGAAACTGATATTGATTGGGAAACGACGAATAATCGCATGGAAGTCGCCCCTTCACGGGGGCGTGGATTGAAACGTGAATGTGAAGTGATCAACAATCAAGCAGGAGAGTCGCCCCTTCACGGGGGCGTGGATTGAAACCATGAAGTCGTGGACCACGGCCTGGAGATCAGCGGTCGCCCCTTCACGGGGGCGTGGATTGAAACCCCCCGCGCACGGCCATGGCGCCCGTATGCGCGCGTCGCCCCTTCACGGGGGCGTGGATTGAAACAGGCGCTGGACCCCACCACCTGGCGGACCGGCCACGTCGCCCCTTCACGGGGGCGTGGATTGAAACCCTCCGTCACCCCTTCCGGCACGGGTGCCGTCAGGTCGCCCCTTCACGGGGGCGTGGATTGAAACCGCCCTATGACCCCGTGATCGTCACCGACCGGTTGTCGCCCCTTCACGGGGGCGTGGATTGAAACACCGTCAGTATCGCGCCCAAGGTGGGGCCGGAACGTCGCCCCTTCACGGGGGCGTGGATTGAAACACAATGGCATGGGAATCGGCGGCGGGTTCGACGGGCGTCGCCCCTTCACGGGGGCGTGGATTGAAACTGGTCAACCTCCGGCATGGAGCGGTTGGCGTCGGCGGTCGCCCCTTCACGGGGGCGTGGATTGAAACCTGGGCGGATGGACGTGCCATGTCGAGCAGGGCCGTCGCCCCTTCACGGGGGCGTGGATTGAAACATTGCTGAAAAATGGCGATGGGACGAGGCGAAGGGTCGCCCCTTCACGGGGGCGTGGATTGAAACAGGGCCTTGGCGGTTTCACCCGCCGCCGCCGCCCGTCGCCCCTTCACGGGGGCGTGGATTGAAACGCCGTCGCCTGCCCCTGGAACTGCACATCGCCCAGTCGCCCCTTCACGGGGGCGTGGATTGAAACACGCTGATATCGGCTGCATCGGCAGCGGCCTGCGTCGCCCCTTCACGGGGGCGTGGATTGAAACCTTGACACTTGGTATTGGAGAACCGGGATAGGCCGTCGCCCCTTCACGGGGGCGTGGATTGAAACGCCACCACTTCCAACAGCATCGCCTTTGATGAGGCGTCGCCCCTTCACGGGGGCGTGGATTGAAACACGGCCAGCGACCGCACGATGGTCTCGTAGTTCAAGTCGCCCCTTCACGGGGGCGTGGATTGAAACCGACTATCAGCGCCGCATCGACGCTGCCCGCCGGGCGTCGCCCCTTCACGGGGGCGTGGATTGAAACTACCGCAGCGTCCGCAATGCCTCCGGAAAGCGTCTTCACCTTCTCCGCGGCGCCCAAGCGTGGATTGAAACTACCGCAGCGTCCGCAATGCCTCTCGCAATGGCAGTCGCCCCTTCACGGGGGCGTGGATTGAAACGTCCCGCGTGATGGCCGGCGCGCCGCGGCCGGCCGTCGCCCCTTCACGGGGGCGTGGATTGAAACATTATCGGCGCTAAATTCTGCCGGGGACAGGTAGGTCGCCCCTTCACGGGGGCGTGGATTGAAACAGCCCCTGCGCTCACCGGAGGGGAGTGACCGCCCGGTCGCCCCTTCAGGGGGCGTGGATTGAAACAGCGCCGACCACGTCTCTCCCGACGCATAATCCTGTCGCCCCTTCACGGGGGCGTGGATTGAAACCATGCGCCAGCACATCTCCAGCTGCCAGCGCTTGTCGCCCCTTCACGGGGACGTGGATTGAAACTGCACCTGATTGGCCGTCAGGTCCATCACCTTGGGTCGCCCCTTCACGGGGGCGTGGATTGAAACTCGCCCCGCCGCCATGGGACGGCGCCCCGGTACGGTCGCCCCTTCACGGGGGCGTGGATTGAAACTACGCCCGTGCCCGCGCATTGGACTCAGAAGTCGGTCGCCCCTTCACGGAGGCGTGGATTGAAACACCGACCAGGCGCTGACGGGGTGGCTGCCATTTCATGATAGACGAAACCCTGAATTCTGGCTTCCAGGTCTGCGGGCAGGAAATAGTTTTCCAGCAGGATGCAATTCTTCAGGGTCTGGTGCCAGCGCTCGATCTTTCCCTGGGTCTGGGGGTGGTTTGGCGCACCGCGGACATGATCCATGCCCTTGTCTTCCAACCATTCGGCCAGATCGCCGGCGAGATAGGATGAGCCATTGTCGCTGAGCAGGCGGGGCCGGTGGGCGACCGCGACCTGATCACAGCCCGAGGCTTCCAGCGCCAGGGTCAGGGTGTCGGTGACGTCCTCGGCCCGCATGGTCGTGCACAGCTTCCAGGCGACGATGTAGCGGGAATAATCATCCAGAATGGTCGACAGGTAGAACCAACCCCAGCCGATAACCTTGAGATAGGTGAAATCGGTTTGCCACATCTGGTTGGGCCGGGTGGTCTTGTCGCGGAATTCCTCGGCCGCCTGGATCACCACAAAGGCCGGGCTGGTGATCAGGTCATGGGCCTTCAGCAGCCGGTAGACCGAGGCCTCGGAGACGAAATAGCCCTTGCTATCGGTGAACCTCACCGCCAGTTCGCGCGGCGACAGGTCCGGCGCCTCCAGGGCCAGTTCGACCAGCTGCTGGCGGACCGCGTCAGGGACGCGGTTCCACACCCGGCCCGGCGCGCTGGTCCGGTCGGCCAGGCCGCCTTCGCCTTCGGCCCGATAGCGCGCATACCAGCGATAGAAGGCGGTGGCAGGAATGCCCAGCCTGTCCAGGGTTCGGCGCAGGGGCAGGTGCGACGCCTCGACCAGACGGATGATTTCCAGCTTTTCGGATGCGGGGTATCTCATTCCTCGTCGCCCCCATCCGCGATCATGCTTTTTTTGAGCAGGCGGTTTTCAAGCGTCAGGTCGGCGACCACCTCCTTCAGGTCGCGCATCTCGCGCCGCAGGTCCTTGACCTCGCCCGTGCTGGCCTGGCGGGCCGTGTCGCCCGACAGGCGCTTCTTGCCAGCCTCCAGGAATTCCTTGGACCAGCTGTAATACAGGCTCTCGGCGATGCCTTCGCGCCGGCACAGCTCCGTAATGCTGTCCTCGCCGCGAAGCCCGGACAGTACGATGCGGATCTTCTCCTCCGCCGAATAATGTTTGCGCGTCTGCCGCCGGATATCCCGGACGACCTGCTCGGCGCCCGATTTCGGCACCATGGATTTCTGCCTCATCTGCGTTCCCTTCGGTCACTACGATGAGCCAGAAATCCTCCGTTGCGCAATCAACCGCTTCTGTCCCACAGGGGCTGATGCCGGACAGGGCGCAATGCCGAGCGCAATTTCCGGGGCGAGAAACGGTCGAACCAGACCCACGCCTCCACCACTGATCCCGAAGCGAAGCTTTACCGCAAGGCCAATGGCCAACCGTTGCGCCTGGCCTTCATGGGGCATGTGCTGATGGAGAACCGCAACGGCCTGGTGGTCGGCGCCACCGTCACCCAGGCCACCGGCACGGCTGAGCGCGAGGCGGCGCTGGCCCTGGTCGACGGGTTGAAGCCCAGGAGCCGCATCACGCTGGGCGCCGACAAGGCCTATGATGTACGGGCCTTCGTCATGGAGTTGCGCGCCCGCAAGGTCACACCCCACATCGCCCGCAACGAACAGAAGACCGACGACGGTGCCTTGCGGCGCAGCAGCGCCATCGACGGCCGCACCACCCGCCATCCCGGCTATGCCGTCTCCTTGCGCATCCGCAAGCGCATTGAGGAGGTGTTCGGCTGGGTCAAGGCCGCCGCCGGCTTGCGCAAGACCCGGCACAAGGGGACCGATCTTGTCGGCTGGGTCTTTACCCTGAACGCCACTGCCTACAACCTGATCAGGATACCAAAACTGGGGCTGGCCACCTGACGACACCCGGTTTCCGCCTCAAAACGGCGGAAACCGGCAAATTTGGCCGGAAAATCGGCCTGTAACCCCACGCCAACGACCTCAAAGAACGATGGCACATGGGGAAAGCGGAAATACAGGCCGATTTTTCTGCAGCCTGCTGATGCCATGGATTTCCCCGCCGCTCTTACCATTCCCGATAACGTGAATTTGCCTTATCCAGCGTTACCGAGCGCACGGAAAACATCAACCCTGGCAATAGCCACCCCTCGGTCTGCATCAACGCGGGCGAGACTGAGTTCAATCAGCGCGCTTTGCGCAACTAGAACATCGATGAAAGCGAGGTCGCCCGCCCTGTATCGCTCTTCTGCCAGATAGTACGCCCTTTCAGCCCGCCTCTCCGCTTCGGCTATCTCTCGCCGATACATATGAGCCGTCTTGTAACCGTTCAGCGCCTGCTCGGCTTCCTTCAGTGCGGTCAGGACCACACCGTCGAAGGCAGCCAAAGCGGCTTCCGCTTGTGCTTCCGCCTGTCGGATACGTACACGCGCGGCCTCCATATTGGGGAAAGAAAAGGAAAGCAAAGGACCCAGGCCATAGGCGAAACCTTGGCTGTTGCCGATCCCCTCTCCGCCCATCTGCGAGATGTTGGCGGCGATGTTGATGCGTGGATAGAGATCGGCCATAGCAACACCGACACGCGCCGTTGACCCGGCCAGGCGACGCTCGGCCTCGGCGATGTCTGGACGACGGCGCAGCAGGCCGGCACGATCACCGATGCCGATCGCATGGCGAGGCTGCGGGGCAACCCGGCAATGCACGGCCTGCTCGGGCATGCCGGCGGGCGGTTGGCCCAGCAGTGCCGACAACTCGAACTGTGCGGCCACCAGCGCTCCCTCCAGGGGCGCCAGACCCGCACGAGCCTGGGCAGCCAATCCCTCGGCCCTCTCCACATCCAATATGGCTGCTCCCCCAGCCTCCTGCTGCTGGCGGATGATGCGCGCACTGTCCGATGTCAGTGCGATCGCGGCATTGGCCACATCGGTGGCCTGCGACAAGGTGCAAATCGACAGGTATGCCTCCGTCACGGCGGCCACGACCTTGACCTGCACCGCCGCCTGGGCAAATGCCATTGCCGCGGCATCCGCCTCGGCCGCCTCCACCACGCGGGAGACCCGCCCGAACATGTCCGCCTCATAAGAAAGTTGGAGACCACCCCCATAGGTGAAACGATCACCGGGCAAGGCGATGGGTGGCTGATTTCTGCCATAGGCCGCCCTGCCCTCAATCTGGGTCTGGGGCATGCGGGAATCCCGTGCCTCGGCAAGAACCGCATCGGCAGCCTTCAAGTTGGCCATCGCTACCCGGAGGTCGGTATTGGCCTCCAAAGCCCGCGCAACCAACGCCTCCAGGACGGGATCGTCATACAAACGCCACCATGCCGTCTCTGGTTCCGTTCCTGCCACCATATCCGGAGTGGCGCCGAGAAAGGCGGTGCCCATGGAAGGCGGAGACGGTGGAATATGGTCGGGACCGGCGGCGCACCCGACCAGCAGCGTGCCAAACAGACAGGCAAACAGTGATTTCATCTTCATGGTGATCAGGCTTCCGTGGCCGGCTGGGGGATGTCGGCGCCCCGTTTACGTTCGGCATGGGCATGGGCGCGATGATCGCGGGCCAGCAAGGTGTAGAAAGTGGGCAACATGAACAGGGTGAAGAGCGTACCGATAAGCATGCCCATCACCACCACGATGCCAATGGCGAAGCGGCTGGCGGCACCGGCACCGGCCGCGAACAGCAGCGGGATCAGGCCCGAGACCATGGCCGCGGTTGTCATCAGCACCGGCCGCATACGGACCCGCGCCGCTTCGATGATCGCATGGTGACGATCCAATCCACGGTCACGCTGGAGGTCGTTGGCAAAGGCCACCATCAGGATGCCGTGCTTGGAAATCAGCCCGATCAGCGTGACAAGCCCGATCTGGGTATAGATGTTGAGCGTTGTGAAACCGAGATAGAGTGGCAGGAGTGCTCCGCAGACCGCCAGAGGCACGGTGATCAGGATGACCAGCGGATCGCGAAAGCTTTCATACTGGGCAGCAAGCACCAGGAAGATCACGATCAGCGCGAAGCCGAACGATACCGTCAGCCTGTTGCCTTCCTGGACATATTGCCGGCTGTCGGCCAACCAGTCGACGGTAACGCCCGGTGCACGGGGCAATGCCTCCATGTGCGCAACCGCCTGTCCCATGGTTACGCCCGGCCGCAACACGCCGGACAGGGTCGCGGCATTCATCTGGTTGAACTGCGGCAGGCGGTTGGCGCTTGCTTGCACATCGACGCGGATCAGGGTGGAAAGCGGGATCATGCGCCCCGATTGCGACCGGACATGGAAACGGCCCAGATTGTCCGGCGTCAACCGATCAACCGCCATCACTTGCGGAATGACATCATAGGAACGGTCGTGGAAATTGAAGCGGTTGACGTAGTTTTCACCGACCAGGGTCGCCAGCGTGTCTGCGATCGCCTGCATGGTGACGCCGACCTCCCCGGCCTTGGCAGCATCGATGCTGATGCTGGCGGCACGATTGTCGAACTCTAGGTCGCTTTCAACGAACAGGAACAACCCGCTTTGCCACGCTGCTGCCTTCAGTGACTGCATATCCTGGTAGACGGCATCGAAACTGCCCGGCGCCCGCAACACCATTTGGAACGGCAGGCCGGAGCTGGCCGCCGGCAGGGGGGCCGGTTGGAACGGCGTGACAGAGGCATCATGGATTCCGTTCGCCATGCCGAAAAGCTGGCCCTGCACGTCAGTGGCGGAGCGATCCCGCTCTTGCCACTCCTTCATGATGATACCGCCGAAACCCAGATTCTGCCCGTCCATGCCATTGGTGAAGAAGCTGCCCTCATATTCCGGCAGGGTGCGGAACAGCCTCTCCATGTCGGCGGAAACCTGCTCGGTGTATCGAATGCTGGCATATTGCGGTCCGCGGACGGCGGTGAAGACGTAGCCCTGGTCCTCCTGCGGGGCCAGTTCGCGCTGTGCGCCCAGGAACAGAACGGCGATGCCCACCAGCAGGCTGATGGCGACGAGCAGGACGGCAGCCGGCATGGACAGCATGCGGGCAAGCGCGCCGGCATACCCGGTCGATGCACGCTCGAAGAAATGCTCCACACGTTTGGCGAAGCCGCCCTCGGCAACCTTCGCGTTGAGGAGTACGGCACTCATCATGGGTGACAAGGTCAGGGCGATCACACCGGATACCACGACCGATCCTGCCAGGGTGAAGGCGAACTCGCGGAACAGACTGCCCGTCAACCCGCCCATCATACCGATGGGAGCATAGACGGCGGCCAATGTGATGGTCATGGCGATGACCGGCCCGACGATCTCCCGCGCACCGACCAGGGCGGCGTTGAAGGGCGACAACCCTTCCTCGATATGCCGGTGTATGTTTTCCACCACGACAATGGCGTCATCCACGACCAGCCCGATGGCCAGTACCATGGCCAGCAGGGTCAGCAGGTTGAGAGAGAAGCCGAACGCCAGCATCAGCGCAGCGGTTCCCACCAGAGACAACGGGATCGTCACCACAGGAATGATGACGGCGCGCAAAGACCCCAGGAACAGGAAGATAACGACAATGACGATGACGACCGCTTCGACCAGGGTGTGCTCCACCTCACTGATGGAAGCGTTGACGAAATGTAAGCATCCGGCGTAGACCCATTCAGGCCTTTGCCTTCCAGTTCCATGGCAAGAGGTCGGCGATGGCCTTTGCGGGATGATCATGGATGCGGGCGAGGGTGTCGGCGAGCCAGGCTTGGGGATCGACGTTGTTGAGCTTTGCGGTCTCGATGAGGGTGTAGATGGCGGCGGCCCTGTCGCCGCCGGCATCGGAACCGCAGAAGGTCCAATTCCGGCGTCCGACGGCGATGCCACGCAAGGCGCGTTCGGCGGCATTGTTCGACAGGCAGATGCGCCCGTCCTCCAGGAACCGGGTCATCGCTTGCCAACGTTTCAAGGCATAGTCCATGGCCTTGGCAGGATCCGACTTGGGCGACAGGCGGGCACAGGCGTGGCGCAGCCATCGCTCCAGATCGTCGATCAGGGGACGGCTTTTCTCCTGGCGGGTTTCGGCACGTTCCGCGATGGCGCGGCCGTTGATGGTCCGCTCGATGGCGAACAACGCGTCGATGCGCTTCACGGCCTCGGCTGCCAGGGGCGACTTGCCATCCTTGGCCAGGTCAAAGAACCGACGGCGGACATGGCTCCAGCATCCGGTCTCCTGGAGGGGACCGGGCTTGCGGGCGGGATCGTAGAGGCCGGCATAGCCGCTGTAGGCGTCGGCCTGGAATATTCCGGCCCAGCCGGCCAAGTGGCGCTGCGGATGTTCGCCGGCACGGGTGCGGGCATAATGGTAGAGGGCGGCGGGCGGATCGCTGCCACCGAACGGCTGATCGTCCCGCACATAGACCCATAGTCGGCCGGTGGCGGCTTTGCCCTTGGCCAGAACCGGCACCGGCGTGTCATCGCCATGGAGACGATCAGCCGCCAGAACGTGGGAGCGTATCGCCGCCACCAGCGGGGCCAGGGTTGCTGCCGCCGCGCCGACCCAGTCGGCCAGAGTGGAAACGTCCAGGTCGACCCCTTCCCGGGCATAGGCGGCACTCTGCCGGTGCAGCGGCAGATGCTGGGCATATTTCCCGGCCAGCACCATGGCCAGCAGGTTCGGCCCGGCCCGGCCACGCCGGATCGGATGGGAGGGCGCCGGCGTCTGGCTTACCGCCTCGCAGGACCGGCAGGCGAACTTCTCCCGCACATGCTGCACCACCTTCCAGCGGCGGGGTTCGCATTCCAGGCTTTCCAGCACATCCTCGCCGATCTTGCGTAAGGCATCGCCGCCGCAGCGGTCGCAGACACAGGGTCCCGGATGGACGATACGCTCCCGTGGCAGCGCCTCCGGCAGTGGTCGCCGCGCCGGCTTGCGCGGTGTGACGGCAAGGGTGGGGGCGGGCGTGCTGAGTTCGCCGGCCACCTCGTTCTCGGCGCTGGTCTCCTCCAACTCCTCCAGTTGCAGTTCCAACTGCTCCACCAGCAGCCTGCCCCGCTCGGAGGATTGGCCGTAAAGCTCCCGCCGGGCCTTGGCCAGGGCTAGACGCAGCCGTTCAATCTCGATCGCCCGTTCACCGGCCTGTTGGCGCGCCGTCGCCAACTCCCCCTGCAACGCCAGGATCAACGCATGGGCTGCCGCCAGATCGGCGGGCAGATTGTCGGCAGCTTGGGCGAGAGGATTGGGGCTGGACATGGGGTCATTGAATCATGCCCACGCCGTCTTGTCTGCAGCTTTTCAGCCCGCCCGTTCGGGCCGGGCCGTGTGTTGCGGCAGCCGCCAGTCGATCCCCTCCAGCAGATAGCCCAACTGGGCCGGGCTCAGCGTCACCGCCCCGTCCACCACCGACGGCCAGATGAACCGGCCGCGCTCCAGGCGCTTGGTGAACAGGCAGGCGCCTTGGCCGTCATGCCAGATGACCTTCACCAGGTCACCGCGGCGGCCACGAAAGACGAACAGGTGACCGCCATGGGGATCGCGTCCCAGAACCTCCTGCACCTGACGGGCAAGGCTGTCGAACCCCTTGCGCATGTCCGTCCGCCCCGTCGCCAGCCACACATGCACCCCCGGCGGGATCGGGATCATCCCGCCCCTCCGGCCGCCCGGATCACCGCCCTGGCCAGCGCCAGATCCACCGACCCCCGCAGCCGCACCTCGACCCCGCCGGGCAGAAGCACGGAGATCTCAGCGACCGATGTTGCGGACGGGCTGGGGGTCGGCAGCGCCGTCTCCGCGACCGGCATGGCCATCGGCTCATTCACAGCGGCAAGCTGGACCGGCGCAAACGCCGGAACCGGGCTGTCGACCGTCGAAACCGATACGCCCAATTGCCGGCGCCACCGGTACAGCAGGCTCTCATGGACCCCGAACCGCCGGGCAACATCCTTGACCACGATCCCCGGCCTGAACGCCGCCTCCACCAGCCGGACCTTCTCCGCGTCCGACCACTTTCGACGCCGCTCCGTACCCGTCAAAACCTCCAGCCGCTGATAAGCCATCACGTTTGCCACTCGTTTGCGTCCGCGCTATCGCGCTTACGCAAAGACTTCCAGCTATCCCGCACACACCGCAAGGCGGTTCACACCGGACGCGTACGACGAAATGGGCCACGTCGAAAGTGCTGCGCACCTCCACGCCCGGCGGTGCGGATTTCTGGATCACCGGGATCAGCGAATTCGCCCCCTTCACGATCTCCAGCGGATTGCCGTCAGGCGTGGGGGTCAGGGCCACGATGACGCCGCGCTTGCCGTCCGACGCGGCGGAGCTGTCGTAATTCTGCGCTCCGATCTCCACCGTCGCGATATCCCGCAGCCGCACCAGTCCCTCATCGCCGGTCTTGATGACCATGTCGCGGAAATCGTCCAGGCTGCGTAGATCGGTGGTGGCGGTGATGTCCGTGATGGTGAGGCCGCCATTGAGCTGTCCAGGCGCCGCCTGGACATTGTTGGCACGCAATACCATCGCGATGTCTGAGGCGGCCAGGCCGCGCGCCGCCATCTTCACCGGATCGATCCAGACCCGCATCGCCAGCCCGCTGCCGCCGAACGTATCGACCGATGCGACGCCCCGGATGGAGGTGAACATTGGCTGGGCGACCCGAGTGACGAAGTCGGTAAGCTGTGCGGGGCTGTGCTGGTCGCTTGTAAAGGCGATGTATTGCACTGCCGATGCACCATCGGTAATTTTGGCGACCACGGGATCGAAGGCACCTTCCGGCAGCCGGTACTTAACCTGCTGGACTTTGGCCAAGATCTCCGTCAATGCGCGGTCGGAATCGGCATTCAGCACCAGCTTGGCCTTCACCTGGCTGCGGCCCATGGTGGAAATCGATGTCAGATACTCGATGCCGCTGGCCGTGGCGATGGACTGGGCAATGGGCTGGGTGACGAAGCCCTGCATCACCTCCTGAGTGGCTCCGGGGAAACGGGTTTCCACCGTGATGGTGGCACTTTCCAGGTTCGGATACTGGCGGATCGGCAAGCCGAACAGCGCCGTGACACCGACAAGGAAGATCAGCAGGCTGACGACGACAGACAGGATGGGTCTGCGGATGAACAGGTCCGTGAAATGCATGACACCTCTCCTTACTGATCGCCAGTGGCAGCGGGAGCCAGCGCAACGGCCGCACCGGGCTGCAGGCGAAGCTGGCCGGTAGTAACCACGAGGGAACCGGCCGCGAGCCCGCTTTCCACGACGGTGCGTTCGCCAACCTCCCCGTCCGTATGCACGGGAACCAGCAAGGCTTTGCCATCCTTGATGACAAAGACGCTGTCCCCGGAGGCTGAGGTTTGGATCGCCGTGGTCGGCACCAGGATCGCGCCGTCCCGCGGGGGCTGCACGATATCCACCGTGGCATAAAGACCCGGCCGCAGCACCCTGTCCGGGTTCTGCATGATCGCCTGGACGGCGATGTTGCGCGTGTCGGCGGCGACCACCGGATCGATGGCATTGATCCGGGCCGTGAAGGCGAGGCCAGGCGCGGCGTCGCTGCGCACCTGCACCTCCCCACCCATCCGCAACTTGGACAGGTGCTGCTGCGGCACGCTGAAATTGACATGCAGTTGGTCAAGCGCAGTGAGGGTTGCAATCGGATCACCGGCATTTACATACTGGCCCAGATTGACGCGCCGGATACCGATCTGGCCGGCGAAGGGCGCATGTACGGCTTTCTGCGCGATCCGAGCCTCGATCTGCTGAAGTGCCGCCTGGGCCTGGGCCAGTTCCGCTTCGCGCTGTTGCAATAATTGGCGGGGCTCCGCACCAGTAGGCGCGAGACTGCGGGACCGTTCATGCTGGATTCCAGCGAATTTCAGGCGAGCGGCAGCGGCGGCGCGGTCGGCGCGTTCCGGCCCGTCGAATAATTGGATGATCGGTGCCGAAGCGTCTATTTCCTGGCCAGCCTCGAAGCGAATTGCAACCACCCGACCCGGAACCTCGGTCGCAAGCATCACTTCCTGCACGGCCTGGAGTGAACCGATAGCAGTCAGTGCGCGCGGCAAAGTTTCTGGTTCGACATGGATGGCAGAGACCTCCACCGGCGGCGGAGCATAGCCGGCGGCGGATGCGGCGAGCCGCGCCTGCCGCCACGTGAATAGCCCACCGGCAACAAGGATAAGGGTGACGGCCACGATCAGCAGGGCAATTCTGCGACGGGGAAGATCGGTCGGACGGCTACTGGTCGTGGACATGTCGGCTCCAGATGAAGGGGCCGGCAACAACGCCGCCGGCAGCCTGTCCTGTGAGCAGGCCGACATCGCTTATAAAACCTCAACAATAGTTGAGGTCAAGGTGGTTCTTGTGTACAGTACCTGCCTGGAGGTTGCGATATCGACAATGCAGAAGCGCGCGTTTGATCCGCTGACGGTGGGAGAGGTGGCGAAGCGGAGCGGCGTTGCCGTGTCGACCATCCACTTCTATGAGGCCAAGGGCCTGATTGAAGGATGGCGTACAGAGGGAAACCAGCGCCGCTATCCGCGCTTCGTTTTGCGGCGGGTCGCTGTCATACGGATCGCCCAGCGGGCAGGCATCCCATTGGCCGTTATCAGGGATTATCTGTCCGCCATCCCCATAGACCAAGCATTGAACAAGGACGACTGGAGCCGACTGACGGCGACTTGGCAAGCGCTGATCGACGAGCGGATCAACAGCCTGCTGCAGCTTCGTAACGATATGGACCGCTGTATCGGATGCGGGTGCCTCTCATTAGCCGACTGTCCGCTGCGCAATCCAGACGATCAACTGGGCGCCCAAGGTGTCGGGGCACGCCTTCTGGAGAAGTGACGTCCGGTGGCTTTCTCCCGAGCATTGACGGGCAGGTCTGATATCGCAAGGTGGACACGTCCGATAACCCTGTGTGATGGGGTGATCTTGACCTGCTCCCTGGAAATGTACCCGGCGTGAAGTAGAGTCCTTCCGACCGAGGAGGGCTATTTGATGAAGAAGAGCCGTTTCAGCGAGGAACAGATCATCGGGATCCTGCGAGAGCAGGAAGCCGGCCATAAGACGGCGGACATCTGCCGCCGTCATGGGATTTCGGAGGCGACATTTTACGCCTGGAAATCGAAATATGGCGGGCTTGAGGTATCAGAAGCCAAGCGTCTGAAGGGCTTGGAGGATGAGAACAGCCGCCTGAAGAAGCTGCTGGCCGAGGCGATGCTGGACAACGCCATGCTGCGCGAGGTTGCAGGAAAAAAGTGGTAAGGCCCGCCGCGCAGCGCCGGACGGTTGCCCACCTGCGGGCGACGTTCGGGGTGAGCGAGCGGCGGGCCTGTTCTGTCCTGAAGGTGCATCGCCGGACGATCCGCTACCGATCTCGGCGCCCTGATGACGGCGCCCTGCGGCAAAGGCTGCGGGAGCTGGCATCGGAGCGGCGGCGGTTCGGCTACCGACGTCTGGGATGTCTGCTGGCCCGGGAGGGGATGGCGGTGAACCATAAGAAGCTGCTGCGGATTTACCGTGAGGAAGGGCTGGCGGTGCGTCGGCGGCGGGGTCGTAAACGGGCACTGGGCACACGGGCGCCGATGAATGTACCCCAGGCTCCCAACCAGCGCTGGAGCCTGGATTTCGTGTCGGATGCATTCAGTGATGGCAGGCGGTTCCGCATCCTGGCCGTTGTGGATGATTTCTCACGCGAATGCCTGGCCCTGGTGGCCGACACCTCGCTGTCCGGCAAGCGGGTGGCAAGAGAGCTGGACGCGCTGATCGCCACACGCGGCAAACCGCAGGTGATTGTCAGCGACAATGGCAGCGAGTTCATTTCCAGGGCAATCCTGGCCTGGACGCAAACCCATCAGGTCGAGTGGCATTACATCCAGCCCGGCCAGCCCACCCAGAATGCGTTCGTGGAAAGCTTCAACGGACGCTTGCGCGATGAATGCCTAAATGAAACCCTGTTCCACGGTCTGCGGCACGCCCGCTAGGTGCTGGCTGACTGGCGCGACGACTACAACAATATTCGACCTCATTCCACCCTGGGCGTGTTGTAAAGGGCGAAATAGAAATCCCCAGAAGTGGCATTTGAAAATTCCCCAGATGGCTTGGCTGGCGAATTGATTTTGGATAGTCAGGCTTGTTTGTTTTTTGGCGGTCTCCCCCTTGGTTTTGGCTGAATTGGTGGGTTGATGGGCCGGGTGCGGTTGTTATCCGGGATCAGGTCGGCATGACGGCGCAGGCGATAGCTGGCGCCCTCGATATGGACGACGATGGCATGATGCAGGAGACGGTCCAGCAGGGCGGTGGCGACGACGGGATCGTTGAAGACCTCTCCCCATTCGGCAAAGCCACGGTTTGAGGTGAGGATCATGGCACCGCGTTCATAGCGGGCGTTGACGAGCTGGAAGAACAGGTTTCCACCGCCCGGGATGACGGGCAGGTAGCCGATCTCATCGACGATGAGCAGCTGGGGCCGGCATAGGAAGCGCAGGCGTTCGCGCAGATTTCCCTCGCGCTCGGCCTTGGCCAGGGAGGTGATGAGGTCGGCCAGGGTCATGAAATAGACGGAATAGCCGCCTTTTACGGCTTCCACGCCCAGGGCCAGAGCTAGGTGGGTCTTGCCGCAGCCGGGCTGGCCGAGGAAATGTAAGACCTCATGGCGGGCGATGAAGTCCAGCTGGGCCAGGGTCATGATGCGGTTGCGGTCCAGCGAGGGCTGGAAGGAGAAATCAAACCCCTCCAGGGTCTTGATGTTGATCAGCCGCCCCATCTTGAGGGCGGCCTTGATGCGCCGCCCCTCGCGCAGGGTCAGTTCCTCGCCCAGCAGGCCCTCCAGCGCCTCCAGGGCAGAGATTTCGCCGCGTTCGAGCTGGCGGACGGTGCCGTCCAGGGCCTCCAGGGCGCGCGGCATGCGCAGGCCCACCAGATGCCGGCGGATGCGTTCCAGGGTCGATGGGATCAGCGTCATGGCCGCACCCCCTGATCGGCCAGTCGCGGGGCGTCACGGTACGGCCGGACGGCTTGGGGAGCGGTACCGCCCCCTCCCGGGTAACCGTGCTGTTGGCCGGTGGCGGCAGGGTGCGATGTCCCTCCAGCAGGCGGCGCCGCCCGCGCCCTTCCAGGACGGGATGGTTGGCGATCAGCGTTCCATCCTCCAGGATCTGAACCTGGGTGGCGGTCACCTGTACCTCCACGACGCGCCGACGGGTACAGTCGGGGACGGAATAGAGGTTGCCGCCCACCGACACCATGCCATCGCGGGTAACACGCCGCTCCAGGGCCAGCACGGCATTGCAGGGACCGGCGGGCAATGGCCGGAGGCTGGGTTTCTCCTCGGCGAAATGCTCGATGACCACCCGACCGGTGGTGGCATGGCGGCGGACATTGGCCACCTGGTCCAGCCATTGCCAGAACTGGGCATTCAGGTCGTCCAGATTGCGGAAGGTACGGCCCAGGAAGAAATCCTCCCGCACATAGCGGAAGGGCCGCTCCACTTTACCCTTGGTCTGGGCTCGGTAGGGCTTGCAGGCCTTCGGCAGGAAGCCGTAATGGGCCGCCAGTGTCAGGAGCTTCTCGTTGTAGACGACGCCCCTGTCGTCGTCCGCCTCGCCCAGAACGGCGGTACGCATCCGGTCGTAGAGGATCTGCTCTGGCACGCCGCCCAGAGCCTCGAAGGCGGCAATATGACAGCGCAGCAGGGTGGGCAGATCCTGGCGGGCGACGAACCGCGCCCAGATCATCCGGGAATGGCCCAGCACCAGGGAGAACAGCCAGACCACCCGCTCCATGCCAGGTTCGTCGGTGAATTCGGTTTTGAAGTAGGCGAAATCCACTTGGGCCTGTTTGCCGGGCGGCGTCTCGAACCGGCGCTCGAAGCGCCTGGCCGGTGTCAGTCGCACGGACCGGACAAAGACCTTCACCAGGGTGTAGCCGCCCTTGTAGCCCTGCTCCTTGATCTCCCGGTGCAGGCGTCTGGCCGTCAGTTCCGGCACGGTGGCCAGCCGTTCGCGCAAGAAGGGCTCATAGGGGGATAACAGCGACAGCCGCGGTGGCCGGGGTGTGTAGGCGGGCGGCTCCAGCCCACGCTCGATATGCCGGCGCACGGTCTTGCGGTCGAAACCGGTCCGGCGCGCGATGGCGGAAACGGATAGCCCTTGGCGGGCAAGGTCCAGGATCATGACAAGGTCCCCAAGCTTGATCACCGGCATCCTCCCCGCAGACAGCGGGAAACAGGATGGCGGAGAGATGGCCGCAAGGCCCCGGGGGGCATGCCCCCCGGGGCCTTGCCCTCTGCCAAAACTGGGGACTTTTCATTCGCCACTTCTGGGGAGTTTTATCCCGCCAGCGACAGTCGTACACCTGCTCGGCGTTCCACCGGTAAAAATCGGTGACTTCCTCGCGGGCATATTTCCGGGCCGCTTCGTAAAGCTGCTTGTATTCCTCGGGGCTGAACCAAGGCCGGTGCGTGCGCTTGGCCTGCGTCTTGTAGGGAGCGGAGAGGTTCGGCAGATGGTCGATCCACCCATGGCGCTGCGCGGTCTGGAGCACCAGACTGAGGGTGATGATCTCATTATGTAGGGTGCTGCGTGCCGGCGGCTTGGCCTTGGGCTTATGCTTCCCCTTGGAATGCGGGTTAGGCAGCATGTACGTGGTCATGCGATGCACCCGATATTCCTGCACCTTCCCCGCCGTCAGCTTATTGATGGGCAGGTCGCCAAAGAACGGCACCAGATGCACACGCAGCCGCAGCTCATGGCCTTCGGTCCATTTCTGGCTGCGCTCGCCGCCGGTAATGAGGCCGTATTCCTTCTGGAATTGGCTGGCGGCTTTGGCGAAGGTCGGGCCGCTATCGAGGACACCGACACGATCTTTGGCTTTGAGGGTGATGTACCAATCCTCGGCGGCCTTCTGGGCCTTCTCCAAGGATTCCTGTTTGGTACTGAACTGGCGTTGTTTTCCGCCAATAGACGCGCGGGCTTGCCAGAAACGGCTGCTGCCACGTTGTTCGAGCTGGAGTTTGCCCCCCAGCATTTTGATTGTTGTC
>NZ_CP156681.1:707500-1265000 GCF_052474395.1 Niveispirillum fermenti
CCATCCGACGCGCTACCTAAATAGCTTTCGCGGAGAACCAGCTATTTCCTGATTTGATTGGCCTTTCACCCCTAGCCACAGCTCATCTCCGACTTTTTCAACAGGCGTGAGTTCGGTCCTCCAGTGCATGTTACTGCACCTTCAACCTGGCCATGGCTAGATCATCAGGTTTCGGGTCTACAACCGGCAACTATAAGCGCCCTATTCAAACTCGCTTTCGCTACGCCTCCAGCTATCGCCTTAAGCTCGCTGCCGACTGTAAGTCGCTGACCCATTATACAAAAGGTACGCCGTCACCCCGCAAGGAGGCTCCGACTGTTTGTAGGCATCCGGTTTCAGGTGCTCTTTCACTCCCCTCGTCGGGGTGCTTTTCACCTTTCCCTCACGGTACTGGTTCACTATCGGTCACTGAGGAGTACTTAGGCTTGGAGGGTGGTCCCCCCATGTTCAGACAGGATTTCACGTGTCCCGCCCTACTCAAGGATTGATCTCGATTTACCTGTACGGGGCTATCACCCGCTTTGGCCCGACTTTCCAGACGGTTCCAGTTATGTAAGATCAACCACTGGCCTGGTCCGCGTTCGCTCGCCACTACTAGCGGAGTCTCGGTTGATGTCCTTTCCTCCGGGTACTTAGATGTTTCAGTTCCCCGGGTTCGCTTCCCAAACCTATGGATTCAGTTTGGGATACCTGTTGCCAGGTGGGTTTCCCCATTCGGATATTCACGGATCAAAGCTTGCTCGCAGCTCCCCATGACTTTTCGCAGCGTGCCACGTCCTTCATCGCCTCTCAGTGCCAAGGCATCCACCAGATGCCCTTAAGACGCTTGATCCATTCATCACGCTCACGCGCAGGGACAAGCCCACACATCATGAACACAACAAACAGCACTATCCGCTCTCCAGGTGTCCCTCATCCCGCTGACGCAGAATGACGACAGAACCAGACCTTCTCGGCTAAGAGGCCAGATCCCCTGCAAAGCGGAACCCATTCGGTCACACTTCACAAAACCATTTTCACGATGTCCAAGAACCGGCAGCCCTTGCTGCCTACAGTCACCCTTTCAGGCAACCGATCTGTTGCTTCCCATGGATCCTCACCACCGCCTCAAACTCAACGTTACGCAACGGAGCTTGGTGGAGGCGGACGGGATCGAACCGACGACCTCATGCTTGCAAAGCACGCGCTCTCCCAACTGAGCTACGCCCCCAATCTCTCGGGAAAAGTCAAGCGGTGACCCCAATGACAAAGCCCGGTGCGATCAAGCACCAGGCCCTATCATCTGATCCATGAGAAGGGATGCGGAGACGGCGGACCCATCACCAAGGTGATGTCCCGGATAAGCCCGGGATTACGTCCAAAGGGAAGGTTCTTCCTTAGAAAGGAGGTGATCCAGCCGCAGGTTCCCCTACGGCTACCTTGTTACGACTTCACCCCAGTCGCTGACCGTACCGTGGTCGGCTGCCTCCCGAAGGTTAGCGCACCGGCTTCAGGTAAAGCCAACTCCCATGGTGTGACGGGCGGTGTGTACAAGGCCCGGGAACGTATTCACCGCGGCGTGCTGATCCGCGATTACTAGCGATTCCAACTTCATGCACCCGAGTTGCAGAGTGCAATCCGAACTGAGATGGCTTTTGGAGATTCGCTTCCATTCGCATGGTCGCTGCCCACTGTCACCACCATTGTAGCACGTGTGTAGCCCAACCCGTAAGGGCCATGAGGACTTGACGTCATCCCCGCCTTCCTCCGGCTTGTCACCGGCAGTTCTGCTAGAGTGCCCAACTGAATGATGGCAACTAACAGTGGGGGTTGCGCTCGTTGCGGGACTTAACCCAACATCTCACGACACGAGCTGACGACAGCCATGCAGCACCTGTGTCCCGGTCCCCGAAGGGAAAACCACATCTCTGTGGCGGTCCAGGCATGTCAAGGGTTGGTAAGGTTCTGCGCGTTGCTTCGAATTAAACCACATGCTCCACCGCTTGTGCGGGCCCCCGTCAATTCCTTTGAGTTTCAACCTTGCGGCCGTACTCCCCAGGCGGTCGGCTTAATGCGTTAGCTGCGACACTGAAACCCTAAGGGCCCCAACGTCTAGCCGACATCGTTTACGGCGTGGACTACCAGGGTATCTAATCCTGTTTGCTCCCCACGCTTTCGCGCCTCAGCGTCAGTTACCGTCCAGTGGGCCGCCTTCGCCACCGGTGTTCTTCCCAATATCTACGAATTTCACCTCTACACTGGGAATTCCACCCACCTCTCCGGTACTCTAGCCTGCCAGTCTCAAGCGCAGTTCCCAGGTTAAGCCCGGGGCTTTCACGCCTGACTTGACAAGCCGCCTACGCGCCCTTTACGCCCAGTAATTCCGAACAACGCTAGCCCCCTTCGTATTACCGCGGCTGCTGGCACGAAGTTAGCCGGGGCTTCTTCTCACGTTACCGTCATCATCGTCACGTGCGAAAGAGCTTTACAACCCGAAGGCCTTCATCACTCACGCGGCATGGCTGGATCAGGCTTCCGCCCATTGTCCAATATTCCCCACTGCTGCCTCCCGTAGGAGTCTGGGCCGTGTCTCAGTCCCAGTGTGGCTGATCATCCTCTCAGACCAGCTACTGATCGTCGGCTTGGTAGGCCGTTACCCCACCAACTACCTAATCAGACGCGGGCTGCTCCTTTGGCGATAAATCTTTCCCCCACAGGGCTCATCCGGTATTAGCGTCCGTTTCCAGACGTTATTCCGAACCAAAGGGTACATTCCCACGTGTTACTCACCCGTGCGCCACTCACCAGTCCGAAGACCAATGCGTTCGACTTGCATGTGTTAGGCCTGCCGCCAGCGTTCGTTCTGAGCCAGGATCAAACTCTCAGGTTTTATGCGGCTCGCTCGCCTAAGCAAACAAACCTCGTTGACGGATACGAAAAAACGCCAAACTTCCCAATCGTCTGCCCTAACCCATCCACCATCCATAGACCCGATAAGGTCAATAGCGTGGATGGCGTATAGAGCAACATGTACCAGGATGCTCAAGCGCCATACGTATCCATACGAACCAGACCCTCCAGCTCATAAAGACCCGCCGCCTGCGCATCCCTTCTCAACAAATTCACTTGTCCAAGAACCTTGGCCGCCACAAGGCAAGCCAAACGACACCCGCCAACCGGCTCAACACCGGCCAACCAAACCCCAACATAAAGAAGAGGAAGGCATCAATGGCAGCGACCCCAAGGCCACCGCCCGACCCCTTCTCATCTAGGCCTTCCGGTCTAAACCGTCAAGCCCCAAATCCAGGGATCATTCAACCATCGCCGCCAGAGCGTCTCCGGCGCGTCGGTGGGGCGCTTTCTACTCGCTCCACCAAACCCCGTCAACCAGTTTTTTTCACCGTCCCGTCTTTTTTTTAAACCGCCCAGACAGACGACCCAAAACAACAAAGACAAAACAAACCAGCCAACAGACGCAGGCAAAAATGCCCACAGCCACGATGATCTTTTCCAACAATGTCAGTGGCTTAAAACCACCAAGAACCGCCCGCACCGCCACAACCACCAGGGCCGCCTCGCTGCGGGAGCCGGGGTATAGGACAGACCTTCACTCATGCGCAACAAAAATCTGAACTGCTCAGACACTTTCTTCAGGAAGGCCCACGGATGCGGGGTGGATGCCCCCGCTGAAGAAGATCCTCATCTATGCGGGAGGTGCCCGCAGCTCTATGCCTGAGTTGCGCGCAGCCGTCCGCTGGTCAAGGGGCCGTCAGCATGATATGAAACCGTTCATCGGTCGGCAGTTCACCCAGGCGTCGCCAGCCCGTCCATCGGGCCGCTAAACCTGCCTTGAGACGCAATCCCGTCCCAAACCCGTTTCGACCCGTCACCCAGGCGTGCCGCGTCGGCAAGATGGCGACCACCGACGGTTCCCGATGGATAAAGGCGCGCAGATGGTGGATTCCCATGTCGAAGCAACATCTTTCCTTCCAGGTGACCGATATTGGTGCCCTGGCCAAATCGTTGAAATCCCAGATCGGTGTCCATGAGGGGCCGCTGGGTCATGTCCATCTGCTGAACATGCTTGCCCGCGGGGCCGGTTACCGGAATTTCCAGCATTACCGGACCCAGGCCGTAGCGCTGGAACGGCTGGAACAGCCCCCATCCCCTGTGGCCCCCGGTCCGGAGGTGGATCTGGGGCGCATCAGGCGGCTGCTGCGCCATTTCGATGAACAGGGGCGGCTGGTCCGCTGGCCCAACAAGTTCAACGAGCAGGCCACCTGCCTGTGGGTGATCTGGTCGCGGCTGCCGGCGCGGACCAGCTTCACCGAGCGCGGCATCAGCAAAGCCATCCAGGCAGAACACCTGTTCGGCGATTTCGCGCTGCTGCGCCGCGAATTGGTCGAACAGGGGCTGGTCAGCCGCACCCCCGATTGCCGCGATTATCGCCGCATCGAGCGGGCACCCCCTGCCGATGCCCGGACCCTGATCCACTATCTGGCGCCAAGGCTGCATCCGCGCACGCCGGCAGCGGCCTGACCCGCCAGGTCTGCACCAGGTCCGCAGAGGAGAGCCGATTTCCCCGTCGCCGGAAGCACCGGCGGCGGGGATGCCTTGTCCGGCCCCGATGGCACTGTCATGCTCCCCCCGCATAACATTGGAGGAGCAGCCGGTCATGATCCTGTCGACCCTGGACACACCGCCGGGATACCGCATCATCCGGCACCTGGGGCTCGTCCAGGGCAGCAGCGTGCGGTCCAAGCATCTGGGACGCGACATCGCGGCGGCCATGAAGGAACTGATCGGCGGGGAACTGCGCGGCTACACCGAGCTGCTGAACGAGGCGAGGGAAGAGGCGACCGCCCGCATGCGGGCGGCGGCCGCCGGAATGGGGGCCAATGCCATCCTGTCCATCCGGTTCGGCAGCGCCAGCATCGGCAGCGGGGCCGCGGAGATCCTGGCCTATGGCACAGCCGTGGAACTGGAGATGCTGACCGATGGAGCCGCCTGATGCCCGATCAGCCGCCTGACCGGCCGCCGACTGGCATGGAATGGCTGGAATGGCTGGAAACGGCCGGCCGGTTCTTTGATGAATGGTGGCTGGCCGGCGTGGCCCTGGCCTTGCTGTTCAACGTGAGTTGGTTTTCCACCAGTTTCTGGCTGGAACGACGCCACCACCGGCGCCTGACGGAGATAGCGACGCCGACGGCCGGCATCCTGCTTCTGTCGGGACGGCCCCCGGCCGGTGCCGGCAACCCCATCCTTCTGCAGGCAATCATGGTTCTGGCATCGCCCCCGCTGGGCCGGCTGAGCGTCCTGCTGCGCCGCATGATCGGCGGCCCCATCGTGACGAGGCAGCGCGATGTCGAGCGCGCCCGGCGAGAGACACTGCTGCGTCTGCGCCGGGCGGCGGTGGACCGGGGCGCCGATATCCTGGCCGGGCTGGAATATGTCCATATCGAGATGGGGTCCGGCCGCACGGCCGTGCTGGCCACGGCCACGGGCTTCACCAGCCGGCGGCCCTCCCCCTCCTTCCCCACAGAGGCGATTGGCGCCGTTCCGCCCCGTCCCTTGCGCGAATTGCTGCTGATCATCGCCATACTGGTCGGCCTGGCCCTGATGGCCGATGCGGCCGACCGCTTCCTTGGCCTGGGGATGAGTGCCGTATGGGACCCGCATCGCCGGTGGAACGGACAGGGCATGGACTGATACTATTTGCGGTGATCAGACCCAATTGGTTCTGATGATCCCCTTCAATCGCCGGCGCCACCATTCGTTGGCGCGGGCGACGCCGCACGAACGGCGCGGCGGCGGTCGCCGCCGGACCAGCTTGCGATGAGTTGATTTCATCGCAAGCTGGTATGACAAGGGGGTAAGGGCAAGGGAGCGGGGGCAAGGGAGCGGGGGCAAGTTGCGCAAAGCGGGATGGACGCGCCCGCGCCTGCGGTCTATCAAGACGCCTACCCCGCGTTGCAACCGGTGGAGCCCCGCCCTGTCCGCCCTTCCCGCGCAAGAACGCCGTGTCGCCTGGTTGATGACGGCCGTGCAGTTCGTCAGCGTGCTGTCCTTCATGGTGGTCATGCCGCTGGGGCCGGACTATGCGCTGGACCTGGGCATCGACGCATCCCGGGTCGGGTGGGTCCTGGCCTCCTATACGATATCATCGGCCGTGATCGGGCTGATGGCGGCCACGGTGCTGGACCGGTTCGACCGGCGCCCGGCGCTGGGCCTCTGCATGATCGGGCTGGTGCTGTGCAATGTGGCAGCGGCCTTCGCCGTGGATCTGTGGACCCTGATGGCCGCCCGCGCCCTGGCCGGGCTGTTCGGCGGGCCGGCCGGCGCCCTGTCGGTCGCCATCGTGGCCGACAATGTCCCGCCCGAGCGACGGGGCAAGGCCATGGGCATGGTGATGGGCGCATTGTCGATCAGTGCCGTGCTGGGGGTTCCGGTCGCCCTGGAACTGTCACACCTGTTCGGCTGGCGCGTGCCTTTCCTGGCCGTGGCCGGGCTGGGCCTGGTGATCATCGTGGCAGCGGTGCGCCTGTTGGGCCCGCAGCGCCTGCACATGACGGGGCCGCCCATCACCCTGTCGGAGGCCCCGGCCCATCTGTGGCGCATCGCGCGCGGCCCCTTGCCGACGCTGGCCTTCGCACTGTCCTTCATCGCCATCGTGCCCAGCTTCATGCTGATCACGAATATGGCCGTGTTCGTGCAGTTCAACCTGGGCTTCCCGCGCGAACAGCTTGGCATGCTCTACATGGTGGGCGGGGTGCTGAGCTTCTTCGGCATGCGCGCCACCGGCAGCCTGGTGGACCGTTACGGGTCGACGCCGGTGACGACGGGCACGGCGCTGGGCCTGTCGATGCTGATCTGGCTGCTCTATTATGACTGGCAGTGGGCGGCACTGCCCATCATCGCGCTTGTCCCCGGCTTCATGATCTTCAACAGCGCCCGCATGGTGGCGCAAAGTGCCGCCATATCGAAGGTGCCGGCACCGGCCGACCGGGCGGGATTCATGGCGCTGGTGCAATCGGTGACGCAGATTGCCGGCGGTTCCGCCGCCCTGCTGGCCTCCGCCGTGCTGGATACCGGCCCGCAGGGCGAGCTACGGCATATGGAGGTGGTGGCCCTGGTGGCCCTGGGTGTCACGTTGCTGGCCCCGCCGCTGATCTGGGCCCTGGAACGCCGCCTGCCCAAGGATGCCGGTATCAGCCATCGCGTGCGGGCCGCCATGAAAGGGTCCTCGGGCGGTTGATCCCGGCCGTCAGGCGCCGGCCAAGGCGGCCGGCCGGTCCTGTTTCAGCCCGATCCCCGTCAACCCCAGGCGGCGCGCCTGCCCCATCAGCCAGGCGATCATCTCCGCAGCCGGAACCGGGGGATAGCCGTCGGGCCGGATGTTGGAAACACAGTTGCGATCCGCATCCCGCGTCAGGCCCGGCCGCGGCGCGAAGGTGAGGTAGGCGCCGATGCTGTCGGCCGCCGTCAGGCCCGGCCGTTCCCCGATCAGCACCAGCGCCATGGCGGCATTGAGGGTGGCGGCGACATCATCGCCCAGCGCCACCCGCGCCTGCCGCGCCATGACCAGGGGCGCCAGGTCCCAACCCGCCAGATGGCCCAGCAATTCCCCCACCAGCGCCGCGCCGTGATCCTGCAGGGCATGGGCGGACAAGCCATCCGCCAGAACGATCACGGCGTCATAAGAGGTTCTGCCGGTGCCATCCCCCTGGCAGCGCGCCCCGGAAAGCAGCAACCCGTCATCCGGATGCAGACGCCGGCCCAGGTCGAGCCGCTGGAGATAGGTGGCGCGGTCGGGCGCCCGGCTGCGCACCGTCAGAACGGGATGGCCGGCCAGGGCATCGGCCAGGGCATCGGCATCGAAAGGTTGGTGGACCGCATCGCGGGCCAGCGCATGGGCGGCCTGGAATTCCAGCAGCCGGGCCGTGGGCAGCCCGTCGCCCGCCCGGCCCAGCGCGATGCGGGCCGGGGTGAAGCGGCGCAGTCGGGCCCAAGGGTCGAAGTCGAAACCGCCGGCATCCCCATGCTTCATGGCATCACCCCTTCGATGAGCCGCCGGGCCCCGCTGTCATCGGACAGGCTGGGACGGATGCAGCCCCGGCCGTCCATCACGCCCATCCGCCCCAGCCACGCCTCGAACTCCGGTGCGGGACGCAGGCCCAGGGCGGCGCGGACATAATTGGCATCATGAAAGGATGTGCTCTGGTAGGACAGCATCACATCATCCGCCCCCGGCACCCCCATGATGTAGGAACAGCCGGCCACGCCCAGCAGGGTCAGCAGATTGTCCATGTCATCCTGATCGGCCTCGGCATGGTTGGTGTAACAGACATCCACCCCCATCGGCAGGCCCAGCAGCTTGCCGCAGCAATGATCCTCCAGCCCCGCCCGGATGATCTGCTTGCCGTCATAGAGATATTCGGGGCCGATGAAGCCCACGACGCTGTTGACCAGCAACGGGTCGAAGGCCCGCGCCACGCCCTGGGCCCGCACCTCCATCGTCTGCTGGTCGATGCCGTGATGGGCATCGGCGGACAGGGCACTGCCCTGCCCCGTCTCGAAATACATCACATTGCGGCCGATGCTGCCGCGTTCCAGCGCCTGTGCCGCCGCGTGCGCCTCCCGCAGGATCGCCAGGTCGATGCCGAACGACCGGTTTGCCGCCTGCGACCCGGCGATGGACTGGAACACCAGATCGACGGGCCCGCCTTGTTCCATCACCTGCAAAAGGGTGGTGACATGGGCCAGCACGCAGGATTGAACGGGCGCATCGAAACGGTGGCGCAGCTCATCGATCATGGACAGCAGGTCCAGGCAGCGCCCCACCGAATCGGTGGCCGGATTGATGCCAATGATGGCATCACCGCAACCATACATCAAGCCGTCCAGGATGGAGGCGGCGATAGCCTTGGGATCATCGGTCGGATGGTTGGGCTGCAGGCGAACCGACAGGCGGCCCGGCAGGCCGATCGTCGTGCGGAAGGCGGTGACGACCCGGACCTTGCGCGCCACCGCGATCAGGTCCTGATTGCGCATCAGCTTGGACACCGCGGCCACCATCTCCGGCGTCAGGCCGGGTGCGAGCGCGCCCAGTGCCCCCGTCGTGGCCGCGTCGGACAGCAGCCAGTCGCGAAACTGCCCCACCGTCATGGCGCGCACGGGCGCGAAGGCGGCCGCGTCATGGCTGTCCATGATCAGGCGCGTCACCTCGTCCCTTTCATAGGGGATCAGCGGTTCGGACAGGAAGGTTGCCAGCGGCAGGTCGGCCAGCGCAAGGCGCGCCGCCACCCGTTCGGCGTCGCTGCGGGCCGCCACACCGGCCAGATGGTCACCCGACCGGGCCGGCGTGGCGCGGGCCAGCAGGCACGCCAGGTCATCGAAGCGATGGACCGTCCCTGCCAAGGTCGCGCTGTAGGCCATGCCCACCCCCTGCCGTGCCGTGCCGTGCGGGGTGAAAGCGTAGCAGACGCGGTGGTGCTGGCAAGTGCCGGTGGCGCCGCCCGAGGGGGGAAGGGCCGCACGGGCCGGAACAACGATGTCCGGGCGATGCGGCCCTTTCATACTGCTGGCACAATTGATCGACCTTCGGCCTATCGATTGCGCCACAGTCGCCGGTGCCGGCATGCCCCGGCAAGGGCTCGGCGGCACGGGCCGCGCGGCGACCGCCGCCGCCATATCAACGGCCGAATGTTTCGACCGTCGTATTCCCCGGGATCACACGCCGAAGACGCGGCGGAAGATCGTGTCCGCGTGCTTGGTGTGATAGCCAAGGTCGAAGGCATCATCGATGGCCGACGCCGTCAGATGCTTCATCACATCGGCATCGGATTTCAGCATGGTGCGGAAATCCTTGCCCTCCAGCCAGACGGGCATGGCATTGCGCTGCACCGCGCGATAGGCATCCTCCCGGCTCATCCCCGCCTGGGTCAGCGCCAGCAGCACGCGCTGGGAATTGTGCAGGCCACCCAGCATGTCCAGGTTCTTCTGCAAGTTCTCCGGATAGACCACCAGCTTTTCCACCAGACCCGTGGCGCGGACCAGCGCGAAATCCAGGGTGACGGTGGCGTCGGGGCCGATCATGCGTTCCACCGACGAATGCGAGATGTCACGCTCATGCCAAAGCGTGACATTCTCCAGCGCCGGCGTGACATAGCCGCGCACGATGCGCGACAGGCCCGACAGGTTCTCCGACAGAACCGGGTTGCGCTTGTGCGGCATGGCGCTGCTGCCCTTCTGGCCGGGGGAGAAATATTCCTCCGCCTCGCGCACTTCGGAGCGCTGCAGGTGCCGGACCTCGGTGGCCAGATTGTCCAGGCTGGCGGCGATCACGCCCAGGGTCGCAAAGAACATGGCGTGGCGGTCGCGCGGGATCACCTGGGTGGAATGCGGCTCCACCGACAGGCCCAGCTTTTCCGCCACATATTCCTCAACGAACGGATCGATATTGGCAAATGTGCCCACCGCACCGGAAATGGCGCAGGTGGCGATCTCGGCGCGGGCCGCTTCCAGACGCTTGCGATTGCGGGCGAAGGCGGCGTAATGGCCGGCCAGCTTCACGCCGAAGGTGGTCGGCTCGGCATGGATGCCGTGGCTGCGGCCGATGGTGGGCGTATATTTATGTTCAAGCGACCGGCGCTTCAGCGCATCCAGCAGCCGGTCCAGATCGGCCAGCAGCAGGTCGGCGGCCTGGGTCAATTGTACGGCCAGGCAGGTATCCAGCACGTCGGAACTGGTCATGCCCTGATGGACGAAGCGCGCCTCCGGGCCGACATGTTCGGCCAGGTTGGTCAGGAAGGCGATGACATCGTGCTTGGTCTCCCGCTCGATCTCGTCGATGCGGTCGATCTCCCAGGCGCCGCGTTCCCACACGGCCTTGGCAGCCTCGGCCGGGATCACCCCCAGCTTGGCCTGCGCATCGCAGGCATGGGCTTCGATCTCGAACCAGATGCGGAACCGGTTCTCCGGGTCCCAGATGCGGGTCATTTCGGGGCGGGAGTAGCGGGGGATCATGGTCGTCGGCCCTGGCGCTGAAGGGTGGCGGGAAAGGCGGGCGGACCATAAGGGCAAGCGGTCGCGCTGACCAGTGCCGGCCCCGACAGGGTGCCATGCCCGCCGGCCCCGGCCGGGCCATGCCTGATGCCTGTGGCGAAAAAGGCACGCCCCACTTCCCCTGTCAGGCCCTCGCCAAAGGTCGGGGTTACAGTTTCATGAAATTAACCTTCATTCTGGGCCTGTTCCGATGTGCTGGCCAGTATTCGGCGCCGATCCCATCATCGGCGCAGCTATTCGTGCGGCATATCACTACAGGCATTGCTGGATTCTGGTCACATTTCGGGGAAGAACCCGACAGTTTCCCGCTTCTTGGGTGTGACCATGGCCGGCCTGGCCCCCGAACGCAAACGAACGAGTACCCCCGAAGGGGGTCCGCCCATGGGAGGATTGGCTTATGAGAGTTTCGTCCCGGATTGCATCCGCGCTTCTGGCCGGTGCCGCCCTGTTGGCCGTCGGCGCCGCGCCGGCCATGGCCCAGCAGGCGCCGGCCGGCGAGGTGGAGGCATTGCGTGCCCAGGTGCAGGCGCTGATGGCGCGGATCGAAAAGCTGGAGCGGGCGCCCAGCACCCCCGCCGGCCCGCCGGCCGGCAAGGACGCGCCGATGGTCGCCGCCGATGCCTATAAGGCGCCGCAGATCGTGCAGTCGGGGAACAACAAGTACAAGCTGACCCTGACCGGCTGGGTCAACCGCATGGTCACTTATGCCGATGATGGCGTCGACAACGACTTCACCTTCACCGACAATAATGGCGCCTCCTCCCGCTTCCGCCTGACGGGCGCCGCCAAGCTGAACGACGAATGGTCGGCCGGCACCGACCTGGAGCTGGAGGCGATCTCCGCCAATTCCCGCTCCTCCGGCCTTTACACCGACAGCGGCAGCTTCTCCCTCAACGAGCGCAAGATCGAGTTCTACATCGAAAGCACCCGGCTGGGCCGGCTGACGGTGGGCCAGGGCGACACGGCGTCCAACATCGCGTCGGAAGTCGACCTGTCGGGCACCGCGAACCTGGGCGGCTACAGCGATATCGGCGCCACCTTCGGCGGCATCCAGATGCGCAACAAGGCAACGGGCGCCTTCGGCGGCACCATCAACGCCCTGTTCAGCAATCTGGACGGCCTGCACCGCGAGGACCGCGTGCGCTATGACACGCCCACCTTCGGCGGCGGCTTCGTGGGGTCGACCAGCGTGACCGAAGGCGGCGCGATGGATGCCGTGCTGCGCTACAGTGGCAAGATGGGTGGGGCCACGGTGGCCGGCGCGCTGGCCTATTCCAACTCCGACAGCCGCGATCTGGCCGGCTTCGATTTCGGCGACCAGGTGAACGGCTCCATCTCCGTCCGGCTGGAGAACGGGTTCAGTGTGACCGTTGCGGGCGGCACGCGCGACCAGAAGGCCGGCTTCGACACCAATTTCTGGTACGGCAAGCTGGGCTACATGGCCAAGATGAACAGCCTGGGCAATACCGCCTTCTCCATCGATTACTTCACGCAGGACGACCTGGGCGTCCGCGGGTCGGAGGGCGATGCCTATGGCGCCTGGATCGTGCAGGTCATCGACGGACTGGCCACCGACCTTTACGCCGGCGTGCGCAACCATCAATACAAGACGCCCACCACCAATTTCCACGATGTGACCGCCGTCATGACGGGCGCGCGGGTGCGCTTCTGATCCCGGTTTTCCGACCCTGAACCCTCCTTGCCGCTGCCCGGTCGGTCGCGGTTCGGCCCGGTTTCCGCGAAAGGCGCGCGGAAGCCGGGCCTTTTTGTTTCCGCCGCCAGTGGACCGAACCGTTGAAGGTGGGCGTTTATATTGACGGGAGCATGTTTCATGCTATCTCCCCCTGACGGATATCAGGAACGGATCGCGCGATGGATGCGGCGCATGCAAGTATCGAGGGCTGGCAGATTGCCATGGGGGTGCATGCCGCCCTGACGATCCTGGCCCTGTGGCCCGCACGTCAATTGCTGCGCCGTGCCGGCCTGCCGGCCGGCTGGATGGGCTGGCTGGCCCTGCCGCTGTTCGGCTGGGCCGTCTTCGCCACCCTGCTGGCCTTCCGCCCCTGGCCGGCCCTGCCGGCCCGGCCGGAGAAACTGCACCCGCGCGAGCGGCTGAAGCGGGAACGCGCGCGCAAGGCCGCCGCTGCCGCCGGGGAGGGTTGATCCATGCCACGCTTTGGTGACCTGCTGGACATGCTGGCCTTCCTGCCCCACTGGCTGTCGATGCTGATCGTGGTGCTGACCATCACCTGGACCGTCTGCATGGCGGGGCTGGCGCTCGGCAAGACGGGACGCAACCCGCTCTGGGCCCTGGCCGTCTTCGTGTTCTTTCCGCTGCTGACCCTGGGGCTCTGGTATGTGGCGCTGTCCCGCTGGCCGCGGCTCGACCGCAAGCCATGACGGCACGACCACGGCCCGATCATCCCTATCTGGACCATGGCGGCCCCATCGCCTTCGCCCATCGCGGCGGCGGACTGGAAGCGGTGGAGAACAGCGTGGCCGCGTTCGCGCACGCCATCGATCTGGGCTATCGCTATATCGAAACCGATGTGCAACTGACCGCCGACGGGCGGCTGGTCGTCTTCCATGATGGCGAGCTGGACCGGCTGACCGACGGACAGGGCCGCCTGGACCAGTTGCCCTGGTCGGCCGTGTCGCAGGCCCGCATCGGTGGACGGGAACCCATCCCCCTGCTGGACGAGATCCTGGAGCGCTGGCCCGGATTGCGGCTGAACATCGATCCCAAATCCGATGCTGCGGCCGGGGCGCTGGCGGCGGCGTTACGGCATCACGGGGCGCTGGACCGGGTTTGCGTCGGGTCCTTTTCCGGGGCGCGGCTGGCCCGGCTGCGCGCCGAACTGGGTGGTGATCTCTGTTCGTCGGCCGGACCGGGGGAGGTGGCCCGGGTCTGGGCCGCCGGCCATGGCCTGCCCCTGCCCGGCCCCCGGGCGCCGGACTGCCTGCAGGTCCCCGTGCGCTGGCGCGGCGTGCCGCTGGTCACCCCCGGCTTTGTCCGCGCCGCCCATGCGCGCGGGCTTTTCGTACATGTCTGGACGGTGGACGAGGCGGACGAGATGAACCGCCTTCTGGACATGGGCGTGGACGGCCTGATCAGCGACCGCCCCACCCTGCTGCGCCAGGTCATGGCCGGGCGCGGCCTGTCGCTTTGATAGCCGGTTTTGCGGAAATCCGCGGCCGCTACCGCGCCGTCAGGCGGCGGCGAAGGATATGCGGGCCATCGCCCCCCGGCCACCATTCTCATCCATGGAGAAATGGCCCCCGAGTTGCTGGGTCATCAGCCGGACGAGCCGCAGTCCCAGGCTGGACACCGTGGCCGCATCGAAGCCGGGTGGCAGGCCGTTGCCGTCATCGGACACCGACAGTTCGATCCGGCTGTCCGCCGCCTGTCTGGCATCCACCCTGATGGTACCCTGGTGACGGCCGATGAAGGCATGCTCCAGGCTGTTGCTGACCAGTTCGGCCACGATCAGGGCGGCCGGAATGATCTTTTCCGGCGGCAGGGGCAGGGACGGTGCCGTCACCTGGACATCGATGCCGGCCGGTGCGCCTGCCCGAACCACATCCTCCACCAGTTCCGACAGGAACCCGGCGAAATTGCTGTGGGCCATGCCCGGATCGTGCAGGCGCCGCTGGATGCGGCCGATCGTGGCCAACCGGCTGGCGGCATCCGACAGGGCGCGGCGCGCCTTCTCGTCCGTGACATCGGCCTTTTGCAGGGCCAGCAGGGCGGAGACGATCTGGATATTGTTCGACACCCGATGCTGCAATTCGGTGAACAGCAGCGCCCGGTGCGCGGCAAGGTCGGAAGCTTCCTGTTCCGCCCGCTGGGCGCGAGCGCGTTCCAGCCGCACGCGCGTCAGGGAAACGTTCATGACATGGATGACGGCGATGTCGATCACCACGATCAGCACGAAGAACCCCAGCGCCAGCGCGCCGGGCCCGTTCAGGCCGAAACCGTCGGGCGGGATGAAGAGATACCAGGCGGCCAGGGTCGACAGCACGGCAACCAGCACGCCCGGCCACAGACCCGCGAAGAAGGTGGTCAGGATGACGGCAGGAAAGAAGGTGAGGAACGGAAAACCCGGCGGCAGACCCCAATCCGCCCACAAACGCACCATCACGGCCACCGCGAAGGAGGCCAGCGCGAACCCATAGGCGAAGACGGGAGATCGTCTTCCGGTCTCAATCGCCAATAACAGCGCCATGAACCGGGTTTTCTTCCGATAGGGGTGGGACGGGCCGGACGCGGCCCCGCCGAACATGCGGGGCCATTATTAACATATCGTTATAATCATAGGAGCGAACGGCCGTAGCGTCATCCGCTTAAAAGCACCTACGCATCTTTTAGTCCGAATGCCGGTCGGGCGGCAAGTGGCGGCTGGTTTCCTCATGCACGGCCTTGTCATGGCCGCTGCGGTTGGAGAAGAAAGCCAGCGCCATCAGCCCGCCGCCCACGGCCAGCGATCCGATGACGCCCAGCACCAGGGCGATGAAGCCATGCAGGCTGATCCCCGCATCCCCGCCGCCGCCAGCCACATTCCAGGCCCAGATGCCGGCCCCCGCCGCAAGCAGCAGCAGCACCAGCAGGCAGATCAGCATCCATCGGCCACCCCGGCTCATCCCCTCGAACTCCCGCGGTTCATCGCAGTCCATATGGGGTCTGTCACCATCGCCGCCCAGCCCCCCGGCAAAAGCGGGCGCCATGGTCTGGACAGCGCTACCCGCCCCCGATACCTTCCCTGCCCGGTTCAACCTGTAACCGCAACGGATATTTCCCATGAAGAGCGGCGTGAAGAAAGTCGTGCTGGCCTATTCCGGCGGCCTCGACACCTCGGTGATCCTGAAATGGCTGCAGGAGACCTACCGATGCGAGGTGGTGACCTTCACCGCCGACCTGGGCCAGGGCGAGGAGCTGGAGCCCGCGCGCAAGAAGGCCGAACTGCTGGGCGTCGCGCCGGAAAACATCTTCATCGATGACCTGCGGGAAGAATTCGTGCGCGACTTCGTGTTCCCCATGTTCCGGGCGAACACGCTTTACGAGGGCACCTATCTGCTGGGCACCTCCATCGCCCGGCCGCTGATCGCCAAGCGCCAGATCGAGATCGCCCGTCAGGTCGGCGCCGACGCCGTGGCCCATGGCGCCACCGGCAAGGGCAACGATCAGGTCCGGTTCGAACTGGGCTATTACGCGCTGAAGCCCGACGTGACGGTCATCGCGCCCTGGCGCGAATGGGACCTGAACAGCCGCACCCAGCTTCTGGAATTCGCAGAGCGCCACCAGATCCCCATCGCCAAGGACAAGCGCGGCGAGGCCCCCTATTCCACGGACGCCAACATGCTGCACATCAGCTACGAGGGCAAGGCGCTGGAGGACCCGTGGGTGGAGCCGGACGAGGACATGTTCACCCGCACCGTGGCGCCGGAAAAGGCCCCGGACGAGGCCGAGTATGTCGAGATCGAGTATCTGGCGGGTGACCCGGTGGCCGTCAACGGCCAGAAGATGACCCCGGCCACCATCCTGACGGAACTGAACCGCCTGGCCGGCAAGCATGGCATCGGCCGGCTGGATCTGGTGGAGAACCGCTTCGTGGGCATGAAGTCCCGCGGCGTGTACGAGACGCCGGGCGGCACGCTGCTGTCGGTCGCCCATCGCGGGATCGAAAGCATCACCCTGGACCGCGAGGCCATGCACCTGAAGGACGAGGTGATGCCCCGCTATGCCAAGCTGATCTATAACGGTTTCTGGTTCAGCCCGGAGCGCGAGGCCCTGCAGGCCCTGATCGACAAGACGCAGGAGCGCGTGAACGGCGTCGTCCGGCTGAAGCTGTTCAAGGGTTCGGCCCGCGTCGTCGGCCGCAAGAGCCCCAACAGCCTGTACCGCCTGGATTACGTCACGTTCGAGGCCGACAGCGTCTATAACCAGAAGGATGCAGAGGGCTTCATCAAGCTGAACGCCCTGCGCCTGCGCCTGAACAACATCGCCAAGGATCTCTGATCCGGTCCCCGGTATTGCCAGGTCAGTGATGGAACGCCGCCCGGTGCAAGCCGGGCGGCGTTTTGTCTTGTAGGCCCAGTGCGATCTTCGCGGGCGCTCAACGCGCCAACCAATGTTGCGATGAGTTCAACTCACCGCACCTTGGCATTACCCGATTGCCCGGTCCGTTACCCGCCCCGCAGTCTGGCGCCCCGCCCCTGGAAACGGTTCCATCGGTCCATGCGGGCCATAGGGGGCCACCGGTTCCGGTGCCCCGGCGCCGAACGGCACAGGCGATGACGGGAGGACAGGAATGTTGCGGTTGGCCAGGAAATGGAAGCGGATGGCACCGGTCGCCCTGATGGCCGTGGCCCTGCCCGCGATGACGCAGCAGGCGGCACGGGCGGAAACCACCCCGCCGGCCCCGCCCGGCTATGTGATGCCGTCCACCCATGTCTGGGACCTGACGTCCGACCAGGGCGAGGTTTACCGCATCATGGTGTCCTTCCCCGGCACGGAGATGCCGGCCGATGGCTATCCCGTGCTTTACGTGCTGGATGGCAACGCGATGTTCGCCGGCTTCGCCGACGCGCGGCGCATCCAGGAATATTCCGATGCGGGCAAGGGCATCGTGGTGGGGGTCGGCTATCCCACCGACCAGGCCTATGATGTGCGCCGGCTGAACGATTACACCCAGCCGCTGCTGGACCCGCCGCCGTCCAATGTACGCCATCTGGCGCAGTACAAGAGCGGCGGGCGCGACATGTTCCTGGATTTCCTGACAGGCCGGCTGCGCGCGGAAATCGGGAACCGTTACAAGATCAATCCGGAACGCCAGTCCCTGTTCGGGCATTCACTGGGCGGGCTGCTGGCGCTGCACGCGCTTTATACCCGTCCCCAGGCCTTCCATTCCATCGTCGCTGCCAGCCCGTCCTTCGACTGGAACGAACAGGGGATGCTGCCGGACGAACGGACCTTCGCCGCGCGGATGGCCAGCGGCAAGGTCGGCAGGACCAGCCGGCTGCTGGTCGTGGTGGGGGACCGCGACATCGATGACGACCCGGAACCGGCCGCCATCTTCGTCAGGCGGATGGAGCAATTGTCCGTCCATGGGCTGCGCACACGCCTGCTGCGCTATCCGGAGGAAGGGCATATGAGCGTGCCGGCACGATCGGTCACCGACACGCTGCGCTTCGTGTTCGAACTGCGCTGACCGCAACGGGGACGGCGCCGTCGGGGGCCGGTCATTGCAACTCGGCCAGCCTTTCCGCCTCTTCCTGGGCGATCAGCGCGTCGATGACCTCGTCCATCTCGCCGGCCATGAACCTGTCGATCTTGCCGTAAAGCGTCAGGTTGATGCGGTGGTCGGTGATACGCCCTTGCGGGAAATTATAGGTGCGGATGCGTTCGGACCGGTCGCCGGAGCCGACCTGGCTCTTGCGGTCGGCCGCGCGCTCCGCGGCCAGGCGCTGGCGCTCCGCCTCGTACAGCCGGGCGCGCAGCACCTTCAGCGCCTTGGCCTTGTTCTTGTGCTGGCTTTTCTCGTCCTGCTGGCTGACGACGATTCCGGTCGGCAGGTGGGTGATGCGCACCGCGCTGTCGGTGGTGTTCACCGACTGCCCGCCGGGGCCGGATGAACGGAACACATCGATGCGCAGGTCGCGTTCGTCGATATGCACATCGACCTCCTCCGCCTCTGGCAGGACGGCGACCGTCGCGGCGGATGTGTGGATGCGGCCCTGTGTCTCCGTGGTCGGCACGCGCTGCACGCGATGCACGCCCGATTCGAATTTCAGCCGGCGGAACACGCTGCGCCCCGTGATGGTGGCGCTGGCCTCCTTGTACCCGCCGATACCCGTCCCGGAGATCTCCATCACCTCGAAACGCCAGCCCTGGCCGGCGGCATAGCGCTTGTACATCTCGAACAGTTCGGCGGCGAACAGCGCCGCCTCGTCCCCGCCCGTGCCGGCGCGCACTTCCAGGATGGCGTTGCGCTCGTCGGCCTCGTCCTTGGGCAGCAGGGCCAGCAGGATGCGGCGCTCCAGCTCCGGCAGGCGGCGATGGGCCTCGGCCAGTTCCTCCTCGGCAAGGGCGCGCATCTCCCTGTCGTCGCCCCGCGCCATGGCCTCAAGGTCGGCCATGTCGGCATGGGCGCGGCGCATCTGGGCGATGGCGGCGGCAACGGGCTCCAGTTCGGCATATTCCTGGCTGGCCTTGACATAGGCGTCACCGGCCAGCGCGCCCGACGCCAGCCCATCACGTAGTTCCTCGAACCGCATCATCACCTTGGCGAGCGGCTCGCCAAATCTCTGTTCAAAGTCCGACAAGGATGCACCCGTGCGCCACGAAACCCGCCCTGGACTTGTCGATATAGGCGATCGGGGGCCCGGCGGTCACGCGCAATTAAAAATCCCCCGCCCGGCAGGCCGGGCGGGGGTTCAGGCTGGAACTGCCCGATGAAGGTGTTCGGAAGGGTTGGAGTATTTACTTTGCAGCGATGGTGACGGTGACGGTGTCGGCATAGTCACCGGCGATATACTGCTCGGAAGCGGGGATGGTGACCTTGAGGTCGGCCTTCTTGTTGAACTGGGCGTTGGCGCGGTCGATGACCATCTGGCTGTTGAGGTTGCCGCCCTGGCCATCATAATTGACCTGATAGGCGATCTCGAAATTGCCGGACTTGAGCTTTCCGGCATTGGTGGAGGCCAGGGTGATCTTGTAGCCGTTGCCGGCGTTGCAGCTTTCGGTGACGGAGCCGATGGTCTTGTTGTTCTCGCCATTCTTCAGGGAGAGGTTCTGGCCCTGGTCCTGGACGGTGATGGTGCAGGACTGGGCGACATTGCCGCGCAACTGGATGGTGCCGGTGGCGTTCTGTGCGAAGGCGGGTGCGGCGATGGCGGCGACCAGCAGGGAGGCGGCGGCGGTCTTGGCGAAGAACTTGTTCATGATCGGGCTCCGTCGGTTCGTTGTGATGCGGCGTTGTCGCCGTCATGCCGAGGGAGGAGAGCAGGATCGATGCCAAGTTGGTGATTGACGTTGCGGTTGAGGGAAACTGCGCCTTTCCGGTATGTCCAAGCGGGTGTGGGCCATATTGCACTATGCAAAACTGCGAAATGCATAACTCATAATGCAACGACCATTGCCATCTGCAACGGTCGCCGTGCCACCAGCACAACCTAACCCTTTGTATGGGGTGCGGTAGCGGCAGGCCTTTCCGCCGTGCCAAGTCCCATCGCCGAAGAAGGTCAGTCCGGGGCAGGAATCCACCACCACCACAGGGCGTGGATACAGTCATTTTCACCCGCATCCTTCGGGAAAAGCCCTGTCTGGTCCGTAGAACGGCCAGATTTGATTTATTCCGGCCATCCATGCGACAGCGGAAGCCCGACGATAGGGGGGGCCGGCCGGGACAGGAGCCATGCCGGCGCCGGCCATATCTGGTGCCTGACCTGCCATGATGCCGCCCATCCGGCGAACCTGGCAGGCGACATCGCCTGATAGGTACTGGCGGAAGCCGTACTGCCGGGGGGGCGGTCCGGGACCCCGCAACAGGGATTTATGGATCAGGGCTCCGTGGAGCGGCGGCGTTCGGCGGCCATGCGACCGAACACGGGCTGGGCCTGCGGCGACAGGGCACGCGACCGCTCCCGGCCCTTGGCCCGTGCGGCGCTGGCATAGATCTGCTTGGATGCCTCCACCATGTTGACGCCGGCGAAGGCGCGGAACCAACGGCGCCCCACCTCCTCCACGGCCGGCGCGGAGGCCAGCAGGAAACGCCGCTGTGTGGGGGGCAGGAACAGGGCGCAATCCTCCCGCTCCGGCACGAACATATTGTCCTTCAGGGTGCGGCGAAGCTGGGAGGGGGAGAAGGGGCTGCCGAGGCCGAACGGGGTGCGGTCCGATCTTGCCCAGATGCCCGAGCGATTCGGTGTCACGGCGATCAGCCGGCCGCCGCCAGCCAGGACGCGCCACATCTCCCGCATCAGGGGGCGCAGTTCTTCCGTGCATTCCAGCCCATGAACCAGCAGCACGCGGTCGACCGACATGTCGGGAAAGGGCAGTTCCGCCTCGTCGGCCAGGGTGACGCGGCCCGGCCCCTCCGGCGGCCAGAAGACCACGCCCTGGCTGGCCGGCATCACGGACAATACCCGCTCCGCCTCCTCCGCGAACATGCCCAGATAGGGCGTGGCATAGCCGATGCCCAGCACCCGCTGCCCGCGCATATCGGGCCACATGGCACGGATGCGGCGGCGGATCAGCCGGCGGACCATCTGGCCCGTGCTGCCGCGGTAGAATTCACGCAGGTCGAGGACATCGCTGTACATGCAGCCAGCATAGCGCAATTGCGGACGGGCGATGCGAAGCAAAAGGGATGTGGGACAAAAAGGATGCAGGCAAAAGAAAAGCCGGCTGTGCCTTGCACGCCGGCTGTAGATGATCATCCCCGGATCGGCGAGACACGTCCAGGGTTCATCCCGGTGTGGCGCGGTTGAACCGAACGCCACACGGCACGGCGGACAATACGCGAAACATCGCCCCACGCCAGCCCGGAACATCCGCCCGGCCCGTCATTTGAAATGGATGTAACATTTACATCACATGGTGCGGCGCAACGAACACGATCCGCCCGTAATAGAAGACTTCCATTCCGGGACCGACTTCAGCCAGTATGTGAATGCGGGGTGAACAGTCCATGCTTGCAAGGCATGGCTTCACGGGGGTGGCTGATGGCGTACAGCCTCAGGCTGGTGATGGCGAACCTGGCATTGGGCCTGGCCTATGCCGGCAGTGGTCAACTTGGATTGCTGGTTCCGTTCTCGGGAGAGGCCGTAACCCTGGTATGGCCGCCCAGCGGCATCGCATTCGCCGCCTTATGGTGCGGTGGTCCCGCCCTGCTGCCGGGGATCATGCTGGCGGCGGCGGGCCTGAATTATCTGAATTTCGGCGATCCGCTTTTCGCGCTGGCCGTGGGTGTCGGCAATGGGTTGCCCGCCCTGGTCGCCTGGGCGCTGCTGCGCCGGCTGCGCGGGCACCGTCCGCTGTTTGATGGCGTCCGCGGCCTGGTCGCCTTCCTGATCCTTCCCGTGCTGCTGGCCCCGATGCTGAGCGCCAGCGTGGGCATCCTGGCGGCACTGGCGGGCGGCACGGGTCTGGGCGAAAGCGTGGCCAGCGGCTGGACAAGCTGGTGGCTGGGCGATGCCATGGGTGTGCTGCTGGTGGCGCCGCCGCTGATCCTGGCCACGGCACCCGGTGCCCTGTCGCTGATCCGCCGCCGCTGGCGGGAAGCGCTGGCGCTCGTCCTGGCCGCCGGCCTGCTGCTGTGGGGCCTGTCCCTGCCGCAGGCGGTCTGGCTGCACGAGGCCGGGCGTCTGGCGCTTTTCTGCCTGACGCTGGGCGCGGGGCTGCGGCTGGGGCTGCTGGGCACCTCCACTTACACCCTGCTGGTCGCCGCCGGGCTGACCGCGATGACGGCGCAGCGCGCCGGCCCCTTCGCCAGCGACAGCTACCACACCAGTTTCGCCACGCTGCTGGCGGCGCTGGCCGTGCTGGCCGTGGCCGGCCTGATCCTGGCCACCACGATGGCCACACTGCGCCGCGCCATCCTGTCCGAGCGGGAGGCCCGACAGCAGGCCGAACAGGCCCTGACCCGCCTGCGGCAGACGCAGGACGATCTGGTGCAGGCGGAAAAGATGGCTTCACTCGGCCGGCTGGTCGCCGGCATCGCGCATGAGATCGCCACGCCCGTGGGCACCGCCCTGTCGGCCGCCACGCGGCTGGCCAACGACACGCGCGGCATCGAACAGGCCCTGGCCGGCGCCACGCTGCGCCGGGAACAGATGAACGACTATATCGACGGCACCTCGCTGGCCGCCCGTATCCTGCAATCCAACATGGAACGGGCAGCCCGGCTGATCGAAAGCTTCAAGCATGTGGCCGTGGACCGCACGCGGCAGGACCGGCGGCGCTTCGACCTTGCCGGATATCTGGAGGAGATCGTCATCTCCCTGCGCCCCCAGACCCGCAAGACGCCGCATGCCATCGCGCTGACCGGGGCCAGCCGGCTGACGGTGGATACCTATCCCGGTGCCGTGGCGCAACTGGTCACCAATCTGGTCGTGAACGCCGTGACCCACGCCTTTCCCGACGGCCGGGCGGGGCGGGTGGAACTGGACCTGCGCGGCGACGAGCAGGGCTGGGTCGAACTGCGCATCAGCGACAATGGAAGCGGCATCGCCCCGGACCAGATGCATCGCGTGTTCGAGCCCTTCTTCACCACCCGCCGCGACCGGGGCGGCAGCGGGCTGGGCCTGTACCTCGCCTACAGCCAGGTCGTGCAGAAGCTGGGCGGCAGCATGAGCGTGGCCAGCACGCCCGGCCAGGGCACCTGCTTCACGGCCCGGTTCCCCGCCAAGGCACCCCTGGCGGCGACCGGGGACCTCCCGGCGCCCCCGCCGCCGACCCCCATCGACCTGGCCGCCAAGCGCCTGAGCGCCTGAACGGACCGGCATCCGCCGGCGACAGGGGCGCGCCCCTGCCATCAGCGGCCCGCCATCAGTGGACCGTCGTCCCGCCTGTGCCGGCGGCGGCCGCGTCGGCGCGGCGGCGGGCCTGGCTTTCATATTTGTTCATGGCCTGGGCCATCATGTCGGCGATCAGTTCCTTGGGCAGTGCTGCCGGCCCTTCGGGCGGCCAGGCCGCCGCCTGCCGGGTGGCGGTCCCGCCATCCTGCGATGCGGCCGGCGGCTTGGGCGCGGCGGCGGCGGCCGGGGTGAAGGCGGCGCCGGGCATGCCGCCGCCCATGTTGCGAACCATCTGTTCAGACCGGGAGGTCAGCATCGGCTTGGGCACCATGCTGCCGGAATGGACGGCGTTGGCCCGGTAATCGGCCAGGCTGCGGCCGGTCCGGGCGGGCTGGGCCGATTGCTGCTCCTGGCTCATCGCGGTCAGCAGGTTGCTGCCGGAGGCGGGCGCTCCCGGCGTCGGCAGGCTGGCCACCACACCCGTCAGGCCCACACCGCGCGCCGCGGCCAGGGCGGCATCGGCGCCGGGCGTGGATTCCAGCTTCTTCAACTGCCCGGCCGTGGCGATCCCGCCGGCGGCCGGAGAGGTGGCGCTGGCGGACGTGGCGCTGGCGGACAGGGCGCCGGCAGGCGCGCTGCCGGTGGATGGCGTGGCGCCCGACGCGGCCGTCACGGCGGCCCCCTGCTGCGCCATCAGGCTTTCCAGCAGGGCGGCCTGCCCATCGGTCAGTTCGAGAACGGGCTGGGTGGCGGGGGCACCGGCAACCGGGGCAGCGGGAACCCCTTCCGCATCGGCCGTCCGCCGGGGCCGCGGGGCCGTGACGGTGAACGGATCATCTTCCCCGGCCGGGGCTGCCGCCGGCTTGTCCGTGTCCAGTCCCAGAAGGTCGGCGACCTGGCCCAGCGTGTCCTTGCCCGTGGTCTTTTCCACCACGGCATCGGCACTGGCCAGCGCCACGCCGACAGGGCCGAAGAACAGGGCGGCCCCGGCAATTTTCGCCGGGGTGCCGATCGTGTCGCCCGTCACGGCCTGATAGATCTTGTTGACGACGGGGATGTGCTGCAACGGGTTGATGACATCCAGCACATCCCAGAAGGACATGCCCCCGCCCGTGTCCCCCTCTGCCGCAGCCGGCCGGGAAGCCCCGGTTTCCGGGGTTTCGCGGGCCGCTCCGGATGCCTCCATGCCATGGCGTTCCAGGGCCGCCATCTGGTGATGGCGATGCTGGCTGCGGACATGGTCCATATGGATGGCGCTCGGCGGCATGACGGTCCTCCCTGGTTCGTCAGGGAATATGCAGGCACCGTGCCAAGCCTCTCGGGCGGAAAGGCGGCCAATTTTGCCGGGTGGCTGGCGGGCCGATCCGCACCGGTCAGAACAGGTGGCCCGACTTCTCCGCCTTGGTCCGCAGATAAGCCTCATTATGGCCATTGGCGGGGAAGATGTGGGGCACGCGCTCCACCACCTCCACCCCGCAGGCGGCAAGCTGGGCCATCTTGTCGGGATTGTTGGTCATCAGCCGCACCTGGCCGTACCCCATCTGCCGCAGCATGCCGGCCGCGGGCAGATAGACACGCTCGTCCGCATCGAAGCCCAGCACGGTATTGGCATCCACCGTGTCCAGCCCGCCATCCTGAAGGCGATAGGCCCGCAGCTTGTTCATCAGGCCGATGCCGCGCCCTTCCTGGGCCAGATACAGCACGATGCCCTGCCCGGCCGACGCGATTTCCCGGATGGCGCCGCGAAGCTGGGGGCCGCAATCACAGCGCAGGCTGCCCAGCAGGTCGCCCGTGAAACATTCCGAATGCAGGCGGGCCAGGACGGGCTGGCCGGGGGCCGGGTCGCCGATGATGATGGCCAGATGCTCCGGGCCGCCATCGCTGGGGCGGAAGGCCACGATGCGGGTCCGCTCCGCATCCTCCAGCGGAACCGCGGCTTCGGCCACGCGCGCCAGGCTGCGGGCCGAACGGCGGCGGTAATCCACGATATCGGCGGCACGCACACACAGAAGATCGTGCCGGCGGGCAAAGCCGGCGGCATCTGCGCCGCCGCGCGCCGCAGGCAGGTCAGCCACGATGGCCGCCGGCAGCAGGCGGGCGATCTTGGCCAGGATGGTGGCCGCACCTTCCGGCCCGGCACCACCGCCCAGGCTGGCGGCACCGGCGGGACGGCCGGCACGGGCCGGGCGCGTGGGGTCGGACAGGTCGCGGACCAGATCGGCCGACAGGCCGGCGGGCGGATCGATACGCACGGGCTGGTCGGCCGGCACCTCCAGGCCCAGGGCCCGGCCCCGCTGCCCCGTCAGCACCAGGGCCACGGGCGTTCCGGCCAGGGCGGCAAGCTGGTTCAGCGTCCGGGTGGTCACCGCCTCCGCCGCCATGGCCAGGAGCGCGCGCCCATTGGCACCGGCAATCACCACCGCCTCGCCGCGCCGCAGGTCGGACAAGGCGCGATCGACGGCACGTTGGGCCGCATGGTCCAGCGGGGTGGCGAGGTCGTCGGAGGCGTATTCCAGAACCATGTTATCCATTATTCGTTCCACCGGCGTTATCGCGGCGGCTTTCCAGCCAAACCGTATCGACCGCGAAGGAGAAAAGCAAAAGCGCAAGCGCTGCACCTACCGCAAAGCCGGTCAGCGGTGGGCCGACAACGGGCGTCAGGCAGAAGGCCAGCACCGCGACCTGCAGCATGCAGATGACGCGGCGGCGCTGCGAAGGGGGAAGCGGCGCCGACAGCCAGGGCCGGATGCGGGCCGCCAGCACGAATAGCGGCCGGGGCAATGCCAGGGCCAGCACCCAGGCCCCCACCTCCCCCGTCCGCCAGAGCAGCAGGGCCAGGACCAGGATGGCCAGCGTATCGACCTCCATATCGAACCGCGCGCCATAGGCACTGGCCAGCCCCTGGCGCCGGGCCAGCCAGCCATCCACCCCGTCCAGCCCCAGGGCCGCGACAGCGATCAGGGCCGGAAGCCAGAGGGCATCGGCCGCGATGGCCGGCGTGAAAGGCAGCATCCCGGCCAGCAGCGCCAGCAACCCGGCGCGCAGCAGGGTTACGCGATTGGCATGGCCCCAGGCACCATGCCCGTGTCCCTGCAGGCGCGTCAGTGCCAGCCAGGCGACCGGCAGCAAGGCCACCAGACAGGCTGCAATATAGGTTTCCGGCCATTCCTGATGCTGCATCACGGCCCAGGCGCCCAGCGCCACGCCGGCCACGCAGCCCGCCAGATGCGCCAGAACGGACAGGCGCAGGCGGGTCGGGGCTGTTTGCGGAGGCATGGACATGATGGACATTGGAAATAGGTTGGGGATTTCCTGCCAAAGGCAAGGGCCCCCCAGCCTGACAGACATGGACCCGGTCGGCATCCCCGATGTCACAGCAGCGCACATGGAACATGCGGGTATCCCTGCCGGACATGCCCCAGGGGCGGAAATACGCTATCGTCGGCATCTGTCCAGAAAGCCCGAGGCCCTGTCCCATGACCCTGTCCATCCCCCGCCTGATCGGCCATCGCGGTGCCGCCCGCCATGCCCCGGAAAACACGCTTTCCGGCATGCGCACCGGTGCCTTGCAGGGGGCGCTGTGGGTGGAGGTGGATGTGAAGATCACGCGCGACGGCGTACCCATCCTGATGCATGACGATAAGGTGGACCGCACCACCAACGGCCATGGCCTGGTGGCGGACATGGATTTCACGCAAGTCCGCGCACTGGATGCCGGGTCCTGGTTCGGTCCCGATTTCCGGGGGGAACGGGTGCCCACGCTGGCAGAAGCGATCGAGGCCGCACGTTTCCTGGATATCAACCTGAACCTGGAGATCAAGCCCTGTCCGGGGCGCGAGGAGCAGACGGCCGGCATCGCGCTGTCCATGGCGCTGAACCTGTGGCCGGCCGACCGGCCGCCGCCGCTGGTCTCCAGCTTTTCCACCGAGGCGCTGGCCATGGCCAGGACGGTCGCCCCCCATTGGCCGCGCGGCTATCTGATGGAGGAGGAGCCCGCCGACTGGGCCGCCATCGCCGACCGGCTGGACGCCGCCACCATCAACATCGATGCCAGGCGCCAGTCGGCCGGCAGCATCGCCGCCTTCCGCGCCACGGGACGGCCCGTCCTGGCCTATACCGTTAATGACGCACAGCAGGCACGGCAGCTTTTCCAGTGGGGGGTGGCGGGGGTGTTCACCGACACGCCGGAAGGCCTGTTCAAGGGGCTGACGGGCAAGGGCTGAAAAGGGAAACCGCCTGTTCGCACCTGCGGCATTGACATGCCGCAATGCCAATGCCGTTTCCACACGGTATGGTGACCGCATCATCGCGGGAAAGGCGGAGTTGAACCCATGCGCGCGCCCCCTCTGTTCGCCCTGGCGGCCATTGCCATCGTCGGTGTCGGCCTTGGCCTTTACTGGTGGAACGCCCAGGCCCGCCAGCTGCCGCCGGGCCTGGCCAGCGCCAATGGCCGTATCGAGGTGGAGCGGATCGACATCGCCACCAAGCTGCCGGGTCGCATGCTGGAAATCGGCGTGCGGGAGGGGCACCATGTGGCGGCCGGCGCCATCGTCGCCCGCATGGACAAGGCCGAGTTGCTGGCCCAGCGCGCGGCGGCGGCGGCATCGGTACGCCGGGCGGAACAGGCCATCCTGCAGGCCGAGGCGCAGGTGAGCGTGCATGAGGCCACGTTCCGGCTGTCGGGCGTGGAACTGAAACGCGGCATGGACCTGGCCCGCACCAACGCCGTGCCGGCCAGCGAGGTGGACCGCCGCCGCGCCCAGAATGACGTGGACCGAGCCACGCTGCAGGCCGCACGCGCCAGCGTGGGCGATGCCCAGGCCGCGCTGGAGGCGGCGAAGGCGCAGTTGCTGCAGGTCGACACCAATCTGGCGGAAACCGATCTGACCAGTCCCGTCGCCGGGCGGATCGAATACCGCCTGGCCCATCCGGGAGAGGTGCTGGCCGCCGGCGGTCGCGTGGCGACGCTGCTGGACCTGTCGGACGTCTATATGACCGTGTTCCTGCCCACGGGGCAGACGGGCCGGGTGGCCCACGGGTCGGACGCGCGCATCGTGCTGGACGCGGCCCCGGACTTTGTCGTCCCCGCCACGGTCAGCTTCGTGGCGGCCGAGGCGCAGTTCACGCCCAAGGCCGTGGAAACGGCCGACGAGCGGGAAAAGCTGATGTACCGGGTGAAACTGTCCATCGACCCCGCCCTGCTGACGACCTATCGCGACTATGTGCGGGCCGGCCTGACGGGTCAGGCCTATGTGCGGCTGGACCCGGCGGTGCCGTGGCCGGACCGGCTGGCCCCGAAACTGCCGGCGGCGCCCAGCGATGCCGGCCGCTGACGCGCCCGCGCCGGAACCGGCCATCCTGCTGGAAGGCGTGCGCCATCTCTATGGCGGCAAGCCCGCCCTGGACGATGTCGGCCTGTCGGTCCCGGCCGGCGCCACCGTCGCCCTGATCGGGCCGGACGGGGTGGGCAAATCCACCCTGCTGGGCCTGATGGCCGGGGTCCGCCGGCTGCAAACGGGCCATGTGCGGGTGCTGGGCGGCGACATGGGGGATGCCGGCCACCGCGAGGCGGTCTCGCCACGCATCGCCTACATGCCCCAGGGGCTGGGCCGCAACCTTTACCCCACCCTGTCCGTGGTGGAGAATATCGATTTCTTCGGCCGGCTGTACGGGCAGTCCGCCACGGAACGGCGGGCGCGGATCGACCGGCTGCTGCACGCCACGGGCCTGGACCCGTTCCCCGACCGGCCGGCGGGCAAGCTGTCGGGCGGCATGAAGCAGAAATTGTCGCTCTGCTGCGCGCTGATCCACGATCCCGACCTGCTGATCCTGGATGAGCCGACGACGGGTGTGGACCCGCTGTCGCGCCGGCAGTTCTGGACCCTGATCGACACGATCCGCGCCGAGCGCCCCGGCATGACCCTGGTGGTGGCCACAGCCTATATGGAGGAGGCCGGGCGGTTCGGCCATCTGGTCGCCATGGATGGCGGCCGCATCCTGGCCGCCGGCACGCAGGCCGAGGTGCTGGCGGCGGCCGGTGCGGCGACCCCCGAACAGGCCTATGCCGCCCTTCAGGCGGGGGATACCGGCAGGGGCGCCCCAATGGTCATGCCGGCCTTCGTGGAGCGCGACGGCCCCGATGCCATCGTGGCAGACGGGCTGACCCGCCGGTTCGGCGATTTCACGGCCGTGGATGATGTCAGCTTCCGCATCCGCCGTGGGGAGATATTCGGCTTCCTGGGGTCCAACGGCTGCGGCAAGACCACCACCATGAAGATGCTGACCGGCCTGCTGCCGGCCACATCGGGCACGGCCACCCTGCTGGGCCGGCCGGTGGGGCGGGCCGACATGGCCACCCGGCTGCGCGTCGGCTACATGTCGCAGGGCTTCTCGCTTTACGAGGAACTGACGGTCCGCGCCAACCTGCTGCTGCATGCCCGCCTCTACCGCATCCCGGCGGCGGAGGTGGAGGAGCGGACCCGGCGATCCCTGGCCGATTTCGGGCTGGTAGAGGTGGCCGAGGCGCTGCCATCGGCCCTGCCGCTGGGTATCCGCCAGCGCCTGCAGCTTGCCGCCGCCTGCCTGCACAAGCCGGAAATGCTGATCCTGGATGAGCCGACATCGGGGGTGGACCCCGGCGCGCGCGACCTTTTCTGGCGCCATCTGGCCGATCTGTCGCGCCGCGACGGTGTGACCATCTTCGTGTCCACCCATTTCATGAATGAGGCGGAGCGCTGCGACCGCATCTCCCTGATGCATGCCGGCAAGGTGCTGGCCGTGGGCCGGCCGGACGATCTGCGCCGGGAACGCGGGGCCGACACGCTGGAGGACGCCTTCATCGATGTGCTGAAACAGGCCAGCGGCCTGACGGAGGATGCGGCACCCGCCACACCCGCCCCCCGGGCCGGAAACGGGGAAGCGGGCGCGGGAGAGATCACGGGAGCGGGGCCGGCGCACCGCACCGGCCTGCGCACCTCCCTGGGCCGCATCTGGGCCTTCGCCCGGCGGGAGATGGTGGAGGTGCTGCGCGACCCCGTGCGCCTGACCTTTGCCCTGCTGGGGCCGCTGGTCCTGCTGCTGACCTTCGGCTATGGCATCACCTTCGATGTGGAGGAACTGCCCTTCGCCGTGCATGACCGCGACCAGACGCTGGAAAGCCGGCAATTGGTGGAGAACCTGACGGGCTCGCGCTATTTCACCGAACGTCCCCCCGTCCATACGGAAGCGGAGATCGAGCGGCGCCTGAAATCGGGCGAATTGCGGCTGGTCCTGTCCATCCCGCCATCCTTCGGGCGCGATCTTCTGCAGGGGCGGCAGCCGGAACTGGCCGTCTATCTGGACGGGGCCATGCCGTTCCGGGCCGAAACGGCCAAGGGCTATGTCCAGGGCATCGCGCTGGCCTATGTCCAGGACCTGACGCGGCGGTCGCGGGCGGCGGAAACGGTTACCCCCACGGTCGATGTGGAGCCGCGCTTCCGCTACAATCAGCAATTCCGCAGCGCGCCGGCCATTCTGCCCGGTGTCATCATGGTGCTGCTGATCATGATCCCGCCCATGCTGACGGCCATCGGCGTCGTGCGGGAGCGGGAAATCGGCTCCATCGCCAATCTCTACGCCTCGCCGGCCAGCGTGGGGGAATTCCTGCTGGGCAAGCAGGCGCCCTATGTGCTGGTCGGCTTCATCAGCTTCCTGATCATGACAACCGTAGCCTGGCTGCTGTTCGGCGTGCCGGTCAAGGGGTCGCTGGCGGCGCTGTGTCTGGGCGCGCTGCTTTATGTCTTCGCGGGCACGGGCCTGGGCCTTCTGGTTTCCACCTTCGTGAAGACGCAGGTCGCCGCCATCGTGGTGACGGCCATCGTCTGCACCGTGCCGGCAATCAACTTCTCCGGCTTCTTCTATCCCGCCGCCTCGCTGGAAGGCGGGGCCCGCCTGTTCGGCCTGTCCTTCCCCGCCCTGTGGTTCCAGACCATCAGCCTGGGCAGCTTCGCCAAGGCCCGCGCCTTTTCCGCCTTCCACCTGGAATTCATCATGCTGGCCCTGTTCGCCCTGGGCTTCATGGCGGCGGCCTGCGCGCTTCTGCGCAAGCAGGAGGTGTAGGATGCGGCACTGGCTGGCCAATGTCTGGTATCTGGGCCGCAAGGAACTGTCGAGCCTGCTGGCCGACAAGGTGCTGCTGGCCCTGATCCTGTACAGTTTCACCCTGTCGGTCCACACGGTCGCCACGGGTGTGAAGACCGATGTGGACAAGGCGCGGGTGGCCATCGTGGATAATGACCGGTCGGCCTTGTCCCACCGTATCGGCGATGCGCTGCTGCCGCCCTATTTCCGCCCGCCCGACCGGCTGGACCGGGGGGCGGTGGATGGCGCCATGGACCGGGGCGAATACACCTTCGTGCTGGACCTGCCGCCGGAAATGGAGGCGGACCTGCGCCGCGGCCATTCCCCCACCGTCCAGCTCAATATCGACGCCACGGCCATGACCCAGGCCGGCATCGGCAGCGCCTATATCCAACAGATCATCGCGCAGGAGGTGGCAGGCATGCTGGACCCGCGCGGGGAAAGCCCGGCGCCCGTCACCCTGGTGTCGCGCACCTTCTTCAACCCCAATCTGGAAGGCATGTGGTTCCAGGCCGTGATGGCCGTGATCCAGTATATCACGATCCTGTCCGTGCTGCTGGTCGGGGCCGCCGTGATCCGGGAGCGCGAGCACGGCACCATCGAACATCTGCTGGTCATGCCGCTGGGTGCGTCTGAAATCGCCGCCGCGAAAATCTGGGCCAATGGCCTGGTCATCCTGGTCGCATCCGGCCTGTCCTTGAAATTCGTCGTGGAACTGTGGCTGCAGGTGCCAGTGCAGGGGTCGCTGGCGTTGTTCCTGGCCGGTGTGGCACTCTACCTGTTCGCCACCACATCGCTGGGCATCCTGCTGGCCACGGTCACACGGTCCATGCCGCAATTCTCGCTGATCGCCATTCCCGTCTTCATGGTGCTGAACATGCTGTCCGGCGCCACATCGCCCCTGGAAAGCATGCCGCCATTCATGCAATGGCTGATCCAGGCCTCACCCACCATGCATTTCGTGAAGCTGGCCCAGGCCGTGCTTTACAGGGGGGCGGGGCTGGATCTGGTCTGGCCGCAGATGCTGGTGCTGGCGGCGCTGGGCGGGTTGTTCCTGTCCGCCGCGCTGTCGCAGTTCCGGGCCATGCTGGCACGCAGCCAATAGCAGCAAGGGGTGGGGTTGTATCAGCCGAAGGCCAGCCGGATCTGTCCGGGTTCCAGCCCGACGATGCGGGCGGGCCTGTCCTCCACCCAGCCGCGGACGGAAAAGCTGCCCGTGTCCCCCAGGCTCAACCCCACGGGGCCGACACAGGCGAAACAGGCGCCCGTGCGCGACAGGTTCACGGTCTCCCCCCGCATCACCCGGTCGCCAAGGGAGAGCAGGGCCGGGCTACGCAGGGGCACGCGCGGGAACCGCCGGCGATCGGGGCCCGGCCCAGCCGCCGGGGTGCCGGAAGCGGGCGCGCCATCCCGACCAGCCGGCAGAACCCCACCACCAGCAACCGGCGGCAACCCGCCACCGCGACGGGCCAGCCATTCGGCCATCTCCACCCATCGCTGGCTTTCCTGGGGATCATCGGTGTTCAGGGCGGCCTGCCAGCAGGCCAGCAGCTTGGCGTTCAGGGCCTCGTCGGGTTCGGGGCCATCACCGCCCGTTCCTTGCACCGGTTCCTTCATCGCCGCCCGCATCCGCCGCCCCGTCCGGTTTCCAATGCACCCCCTGGACATGTTCGCTGAAAATATCGGCTGAACATGCCTGCGATCCGTTGCCCACACGTGATAAGGCGCGTGCCGCAAAGGTCAGGGGTATTTTAGACCAGCAACCGGCAGTCCCCGTCAATCGATCCGAAGGACAGGTGCCGCCGGCTGGCCCAGCGCACGCCAGGTTCCAATGAAACCCAAGGTCAGCGTAATCGCGGTGCAGAGAAGGGTGGTCGCGAATACCGCTTGCGGTATGAAAACAAAGTCGAAATCCATCACCTCGCGGATCACGACCCAGGCCACGACGGTGCCCAACATGCCGGCCACGGCCGCCGTGATCAGGCCCAGCAGGCCATATTCCAAAAGGAAGGCCCGCAGCACCGTCGTGCGGGTGGCCCCCAGCACCTTCAGCACCACAGCGTCATAGACGCGGCGGCGATGGCCCGCCGCGACGGCGCCGGCCAGCACCAGCGTGCCCGCCACCAGCGTCACGGCGGCCGTCAGGCGCACGGCCACGCCGATATTGACCATGATGGCCGACACGGTATCCAGTGCATCCTTCACCCGCACCGCACTGATATTGCTGAACCGCACGGCAACGTTGCGCTGCACGGCCGCTTCGGCCGACGGTTCGGCACGCACGGTGGCCAGGAAGGTCTGCGGTGCGCCGTCCAGCACGCCGGGGGAGAAGACCAGCGTGAAATTGATGGTGATCGTGTCCCAGTCCAGGTCGCGCACCACGGCCACCTCGCCATCGATGTCACGGCCCAGCACATTGACGGTGATGACATTGCCCGGCCCGATGCCGAAGCTGTCCGCCACCTCCTTCGACACGGCCAGCCGGGGCGGGCCCTGGTAATCGGCCGGCCACCATTCGCCCGCCAGCACCTTGTCGTTCTCCGGCCGGTCGGCGCGGTAGGTGATGCCGCGGTCGCCGTTCAGAACCCAGGAATATTCGCGGGTCTTCAGCGCCTTTTCCGCTTCCACCCCGTCGATGGCGACGATGCGCGCCCGCAGGTTGGGCACGAGCTGCAGGTCCGACGTGCCGGGAACGGACAGCACCGTCTGGCGGAAATCCTCCACCTGATCGGGCTGGATATCCACGAAGAAGAAGGCGGGCGCGTTGACGGGCAGCCGGTCCTCCACCTCCTTCTGGAAATTGGCCTCGATCAGGGCGATGGCCACCAGTACGGTCAGGCCCAGGCCCAGCGACAGCACGACGGCGCTGGTCGGGTTGCCGGGCCGGTGGATATTGGCCAGGGCCAGACGCAGCACGGGCTGTCGCGGCCGGCCGGCACGCCGCGCCAGGGCCGTCACCCCCAGCCCGGCCAGCCAGAACAGGCCCAGCACGGCCACGGCACCGACGACAAAGGCGATGGCGAAGCCCCGTTCCTGCGCCGTGGCCACGGCCAGCCCGGCCAGTGCCAGCCCGGAAGCGGCGATGCCCAGCAGATAGGCGGCGGCCGGCCGGCCGCTGGCTTTCTGCACCCGTTCGCGGAACAGGGCCACGGCCGGCACCTCCCGCGCATGGCCCAGCGGCCAGAGCGAGAAGGCCAGCGCCGTCAGGAAGCCGAACCCGGCCGCAATGGCCAGGGCGGAGGGATAGACGCCGATGCGCGCCGTGATGGGGAGAAGATCGGCCAGCGCCTTGCCGGCGGCCAGCGGTCCGGCCGCGCCGACGGCCAGCCCGATGGCGATGCCGATGGCAGCCAGCGCCAGGATCTGGATGAGATAGACCTTGAAGATCAGCGACCCGGCGGCCCCCACGCATTTCAGCGTGGCGATCGTATTGGACTTGGTGTCCAGATAGGCCCGCACGGCATTGCCCACGCCGACACCACCCACCAGCAGCGCCGTCAGGCCCACAAGCGTCAGGAACAGGGTCATCCGGTCGATGAAGCGGGAAAGCTGCGGCGCGGCGTTGGTGTAGTCGCGCAGGCGCCACGGGGCGTCGGCCACCGCCGACTTCGCCTGCTCGCGGAATTCCTCGATGGTCAGGCCGGGATTGAGCTTCACCTGATAGGACCAGGTGATCAGGCTGCCGGGCTGCACCAGTTCGGTGGTGGCCAGGGCGGCGTCCGACATCATCAGGCGCGGGCCCAGCGTGAAGCTGCCGGACCCGGCCTTGTCCGGTTCCGCCGCGATCAGGCCGCGCACCTCCAGATGGATGCCGCCGATGCTGACGGGCTGTCCCACCGTCAGCCCCAGCCGCGTGGCCAGCGTATCCTCGATGACGGTGCCGAAACGGCCGTCACGCTCGGCCAGCAGGGTCTGTACATCCACAGCCTGCGGCTGGCCGTCCGGCCCCTGGATGGCGAACGTGCCATAGAGCGGATAGTTCGGCCCGACCGATTTCAGTTCGACCAGCGTGCTGGACCCCTCATCCTCGGGGTCGCGGGCCATGGCGCGCATCTCGGCCGAGGTCATCACCTCGCCGCGCGCGGCCAGAAAGGCGAACTGCTCGGGCGTGGCCTCGCGGTAAAGGATGCGCGCCGCGACGTCGCCGCCCAGGATGGCGCGCCCGTCATTGCGCATCGCATCTTCGATGCCGCTGGAAATGGACTGCACCGTGGCGATGGCGCCCACGCCGATGGCCAGGCAGGCGATGAAGATGCGGAAGCCGGACAGGCCGCCGCGCAATTCACGCCGTGCGATGGTGAAGGCCAGCTTCCATTGTGACAGCCAGCCGCCATTGACGGGGGCGGGCGTGCGGGCCGGGCCCGACAGGGTCGTCGCCGTCATCACCGCCCCGCCGCCGCCTGGATGCGGGCATCGCCGCGGGCATCATCGACGATCAGCCCGTCGACCAGCCGGATGACACGGTCGCATTGCCGTGCCAGTGCCGGATCATGGGTGATCAGCACGATGGTCGTCCCCACCCGGTCGGCCATGGTGAACATCAGTTCGATGATGCGCTTGCCCGTGTCGCCGTCCAGATTGCCCGTCGGCTCGTCGGCCAGCAGCAGGGACGGTTCGGGCGCGAAGGCGCGGGCCAGGGCCACGCGCTGCTGTTCCCCGCCGGAAAGCTGGCCCGGATAATGGGTCAGGCGATGGCCCAGGCCGACAGCCTCCAGCCCCTTGCGGGCACGGTCGAACGCATCGGGCGCACCGGCGAATTCAAGCGGAATGGCCACATTCTCCAGCGCCGTCATGGTCGGGATCAGGTGGAAGGACTGGAAGACGATCCCCACCTCGTCCCGGCGGAAGCGGGCCAGCGCATCCTCGTTCACGCGCGTCAGTTCGTGTCCCTTGACCTTCACGGATCCCGTGGTGGGCGGCTGCAACCCGCCCAGGATCATCATCATGGAGGACTTGCCCGACCCGCTGGGACCGACCACGCCCACCTTCTCCCCGCGCCCGACCTGCAGATCAATCCCTTTCAGGATGTTGACGCTGCCCGCCTCACTCTCCAGCTTAAGATGGATATCGCGCAACTGGACAACGGGATCGGCCGGGACAATGGGCATCGCCATGACGAACTCTTTCAGCAGGGGGGACCTGGACGGATATGGCCCCTGGAGAACGGCTTTCAACCGAATCGGGGCATTGATCCTGCTGCTTTTCTGCCTTGGCACGCCGTCCTTCGCCGTGGCGCAGGTCACAGACGGGCAGAAAAACGGCCCGCTGAAGATCATCGTGCTGGGGGACAGCCTGTCGGCCGGCTACAAGCTGCCGCGCGAGGCGGCGTTCACCAGCCAGCTTGAAACCGCGCTGAAGGCGGAAGGCTATGATGTCGCCGTTCCCAACACGGGCGTGTCGGGGGAAACCACGACGGGCGGCCTGTCGCGGCTGGACTGGCTGCTCGCCGACAAGCCGTCGCTGATGATCGTGGAACTGGGGGCCAATGACGGGCTGCGCGGCATCGACCCGGCCCGCACGCGGGAGAATCTGGACCGTATCCTGATGAGGTTGAAGGAAGCCGGCATCCCCGCGGTGCTGGCCGGCATGATGGCACCCCGCAACCTGGGCCAGGAATATGGCCGGGTGTTCGACGCCATCTATCCCGAACTGGCTGAAAAGCATGATGTTCCGCTTTATCCCTTCTTCCTGGACGGCGTGGCCATGGACCCCAAGCTGAACCAGGAAGACGGGATGCACCCCACGGCCGAGGGGGTGGCCGTGATCGTCACCCGCATCCTGCCCACCATCACGCAGGCGCTGGACCGTATCAAGGCCGGGACGCCGTGATGACCGGCACCGGCATCCCTGCCCCCACACCCGCCTTCGCCAGCGCCACAGGGACCGGGGCGGACTGGTCGGGGGCGGCCAAGGCCTGCCTGGACGCGCTGACCCCGCTGCCCGGCGCCAATTTCGGCATGCTCTACGTCACCGACCATCTGGCGGACCAGTTGGGCAGCATCGCCACCCTGCTGCGGGGGGTGACCGGCATTACCCACTGGGTGGGCACCGTGGGGCTGGGCGTGATCGGCACGGGCGTGGAGCTGTACGACCGGCCCGCCGTCTCCGTCCTGACCGCGCGCCTGCCCGATGACGGCTTCTGCCTGCTGGGGCCGCTGGCAGACGGGCTGGCGCCGCTGGACGCCGTGCAGCCCTGGCTGCGCGACCATGCGCCGCTGCTGATGCTGATGCATGGCGACCCCCGGCATGCGCGCATCGACGGGCTGCTGACCGACGTGGCCGGGCGCACGGGGGGCTTTCTCGTCGGCGGGCTGACGGCATCACGCGGCGAACAGGCCGTGCTGTGCGGGCATGCGGACGGGCCCGGCCTGTCGGGCGTCATGTTCGATGCCGACCTGCCCGTGGCCACCGGCCTGACCCAGGGCTGCACCCCCATCGGGCCGGTGCGCACCATCACCCGCGCCGACGCCCATGTCGTGATGGAGATCGACGGCGAGCCCGCACTGGCGGCGCTGAAGGCCGATATCGGCCCCGAACTGTCGGCAGACCTGCGCCGCGCGGGCGGGCTGATCAAGGCCGGCCTGCCCGTGGCCGGCGATGATCGCGGCGACCGCCTGATGCGCGATCTGACGGCCATCGATCTGGAACGCGGCTGGATCGCCATTGGCGAGACTGTCGCCGATGGCCAGCCCGTCCAGTTCTGCCGCCGCGATGCCGATGCCGCCCATGCCGACATGGTGCGCATGCTGGAGGGGCTGAAGCGCCGGCTGTCCGGGCCGCCGAAGGCCGGCCTCTATGTCACCTGTGTGGCGCGCGGGGCCCGGATGTTCGGGGAGGAAGGAACGGAAACCGCGCTGATCCGCGACCATCTGGGGGATTTTCCGCTGACGGGCTTTTTTGCCGGCGGGGAAATATCCAACGCCCGGCTTTATGGCTATACAGGCGTCCTGACGCTGTTCCTGTAGCTTTTGCGCCCAAGGCCGCCGCCCAAGATGACCCCCGACGATCTCCTGTCCCGCATCCTTTACCGTGACGGGCTGATGCTGGTGCTGGACAAGCCTGCCGGCATCGCCGTGCATGCGGGGCCCGACACGGGCCGGGGCCGCGGGGACAATCTGGAACGGCATTTCGATGCGCTGCGCTTCGGCTTTCCCAGGCCACCGTCGCTGGCCCATCGCCTGGACCGCGACACGTCGGGCTGCCTGATCCTGGGCCGGCATCCCAAGGCGTTGCGCCGGCTGGGCATCCTGTTCCAGGAAGGGCGGGTGGCCAAGACCTATTGGGCCATCGTGCTGGGCCATCCGGCCGACAATACGGGCAAGGTCGATGCCGGGCTGACCAAGATCAGCGATGCCCGGCGGGGCTGGCGCATGGTGGTGGACAAGGAGAACGGCCAGCCTTCCGTCACGCTGTGGCGCGTGCGTGGCCGGGGGGAACTGCCCGGCATCGGCCCCGTCGCCTTCATGGAGCTGAACCCCAAGACGGGCCGGACGCATCAGATCCGCGTGCATATGCAGCATCTGGGGCATCCGCTGCTGGGCGACCCGATCTATCTGCCGGCCGGGGCGGCGGGCCGGGCCGGGGATGCGTTGCACCTGCATTCCCGCGCCGTCACCCTGCCCATCCAGGCGACCAAGCCGCCCGTGACGGTGACGGCCCCCGTGCCACCGCACATGCGCGCCGCCCTGACGGCCTGCGGCTGGGCGGGGGAGGATGCGGTCGCCCTCAACCCGGATCCAGCGGCACCGTCGCCAGACCGACCCTGACCACGGCGTCGCCCTGATCGGCGCGCCACCGGCTCCAGCGCTGAAAATGCGGGCTGTCATGATGGGCCTGCACCGCCGCTTCGTCTGCAAATTCCTCCCACACATGGAAGATGGCGGGGCCGCCGGGCTTCTCCTCCGTCGGGCTGCGGGCCGCGTGGAACTGCACGCAGCCCGGTTCCTGCCGGCTGTGGCGCATGTTGTCACCGAAATGCCGCAGGAAATCCGCCAGATGGGTGGGGGCCACCTCCACCCGGATCAACTTGCCCTGTCGCGCCATGTCACTGTTCCCCTTGTGATTTTATACTGTCTTCAATCCGTCACAGGCCGGCCATCGACCCGGATATCCTCCAGCGCGATGCCGCCGCGGCCATCGAACCGCACACCGATATCCACCGCGACCCCATCATCACGCAGCAACTGTTCCAGCCGCAGGGCGCGGGCCTGTGGCTGGTACAGCCGCAATTCACGCCCCGGATCGGCCAGCGGCGTGGGGCAGGCGGCCAGGTCCGCCGGCCGGCAGGATGGCAGGGGCGTGAAACCCGGACGGCCGGGATCGGCCGGGCGGGCGGTCACACAGACGCAATCCGCCGGCCCGTGCCGGCCGGGCACCAGCCCGTCAATATCCAGCCGGGCCAACAGGTAATGGCCCCGCAGCAAATCGCGCGGATCATAGCCCAGCAGGCGGATGCGCATGACGGGATCGCCGGCCCGCAACACGGGAATGGACAGGGCCCAGCCGGCCAGAACCAGCGTGGGGACCAGCAGCAGGACGGCACGCAGCCAGGACGCCTTCATCACATCCCCTCCTTCGCGGACCGGCGGGCCGTGCCCCATTCCATGACGCGCCGGGCGGCCAGCGCCAGCCCCAGCAGCAGCAGGCCCGCCAGCACCAGCCCGAAGCCGGTGGCCAGCAGGCCGCCCGTGGCATCCAGATAGGCGACGAAGACACGGATGGCGATCAGCGCCACGGCCAGGCGGAACCAGCCCGTCCTTTCCGCCAGCAGGGCCAGGCGCGCCAGAATGATCCAGTAGAGGCAGAACAGCACACCGGTGACGATGGCGGCCCAGGTGCCGTCGAGCAGAAAGGGCAGCACGGCCAGCGGCGGCGACAAGGCCAGCATCAGGCCGAAACCGGCCCGCGCGCCGCGCCGGTCGGCCGGCACCAGCAGATGCGCCACGCCCAGGGCCAGCAGCCCGACGCCGCCGCCGATGGCGGCATCGGTCATGGTGGCCCCGTCGGGCGTGCCGTCGAACAGCGGGCGCAGGATCAGCAGCAGCACCGTCAGGCAGGCCACGACACTGCCGGCCGCCACAAGGCCCAGATGGCGGGCCCAGACGGGCGGCAGCGGGGGGCAGCCGCCCGCGCCGCATAGACCAGTGCCAGGAACAGCATGACGGCCGTGGCCGACAGGCGATGTTCGTGCAGCCAGCGCCAATGGTCGCCCAGCAGCAGCCCCATCCACGTGAACAGCCCGGCCGCCCAGACCCAGCGGTTCAAGCCGTCGCGGGCGCAAAGGAAGGTGAAGGGCGTGGCCAGCAGCAGCCAGCCGCCCATCAGGCCGGCGGCACTGCCCTGCAACTGGAAGCTCTGCCCGACATGGGCGATCAGCGCCAGGGTGGACAGGGACAGGACCAGCACCCCGCCTTCGACCCGCATGTCGGACCCGCCCCGCCCCGCCCAGGACCAGACCACCAGCCCCAGGGCCAGGTTGGCCAGGACATGGACGGCCAGGCGCGGGACGATAGGGATGGCATCCCAATTGGCCGCGACGATGGCGATGATGCCGACCGCCACCGTGAAGGCGCCCAGCACACCCAGGGCCATGGCCAGACGCGGCCGGCCGCGGGCGGCTTCAAACGCGGCAATGCGCCCGGCCTGATCGGCATCGATCAGGCCCGCCTGCCGCCAGTCCGCCAACCGTCCCGCCAATCCCATGCTCCAGGCCATGCGCCCGCCACTCCGATCCTTCGGTCTGCCGCCGCGCAGCCCGTGCGGTCTGCCGCCGCGCGACCCGTGCCGCGTGAAACCCACGCCGCGGATGCGGCGCCGGCGCTTTCCAGCGTATTTCCGCTGACCGGAAACATTGCTCTCGCCCGCCAGCGTGGGCCAAAGCCACGGCAGGCACAAGCCTCACGCCTTCAGCCGCGGCAGTGTCAGCAGGCAGACCATTCCAAGCACCTGCATCAACAACACGGCAGCAGCCAGAACGGGCAGGCCCATCATGATGAAAGGCGCCAGCAGCGCCGTGCCGCCCGACGCCATGCCCGTGATGAACAGGATGACCAGCGCCGAGGCCCGGTCATCATCGCCGCGCCCGGCCATGATGGCGCGCAGGAAGCCCGGCGGGCCACGCAGGCCCAGGCCGATATTCAGGGGCGCGATCAGCAGGGGCAGCATCCAGACTTCCGCCAGGCCGGCCAACGCCGCGCCCAGCAGCAACAGCGACGAGAACAGCGCCAGCGCCGTGCCGATGCTGATCATCCGTTCGATCCCCCAGCGGCGCGCCAGCCCGCCCGCCAGATTGGCGGTGACGGCGAACAGGGTGACGCCAATGGCCTGCATGATGATGAAGTCCCGCATCTCCCCACCCATGGTGGCCGTGATGGTGAGGGGGGCGCCGAACACGAAGATCAGCAACCCGCCCAGCACGCAGGATTGCGACAGGGCATAGCGCAGGAACACGGGATCGGTCAGCAGGCGCCGGTAGCTGCCATCCGGCCGGGCCTCCGCACCGCCGGCCGGCAGCACGCGGAAACCGGCCAGCAGGCAGGCCAGCACGAAGACGGCCAGCACGGCCGTCACCAGGAACGGCGCCTGCCATCCGCCCCAGACCAGCAGGGCAGCACCGGCGATGGGGGCGGCACCCGGCACGATGGCCTCGATACTGCCCAGCGCCGCCAGCGCCCGCATGGCCCCGATCTCGTCGAACAGGCGGCGGATGATGCCGGGGGCGAAGACGGCCGGGGCCGATGCCACCACCCCCTGGACAAAGCGGATGGCCACCAGCATCCATATGTCCTGCCGCCAGGTCGCCGCCGCCGACAGCAATGCGGTGCCCGCCAGCGACAGCACCAGCAGCCAGCGCCGGTCGAAGCGCTGGCTGAGCATGGCAAACAGCGGCAGGCCCAGCACCGTCCCGCCGATATAGGCGGCGATGACAAGCTGGGCCGGGGCCGGGCCGGCACCCGGCCATTGGGCGATGGCGGGCACGGCCGGCAGGATCAGGTCGATGCCGGCCATGCCCAGCAACGTGCCCATCACCAGAAGGCCGCAGATCACTACCCGCATCATCATCACCACTCCTGCACCGGCCCAAACAAATCCGACTATGCATGTATTCCGAAATCGATGGAAATTTGTCGCAAGCCATGCATCGGCGTCAACCGGGCACCATCGCAGAGGCTGATTGCAAAATGCGCAGCCAGCGGCAAGAAAAACCGGCATCCAACGCACAGGATTCCCCATGCCCCGCCATCTGCTGACCCGTCACGAACAGCCCCACCCCCGCCTGGCCGCCCATCTGAAGGCCGGCCTGGGTGCTGCCCTGGCCATCGCGGCGGCCGGCTGGCTGGCGGGGGTCACGCATCTGCCCCTGCTGCTGGCGCCGTTCGGGGCCAGCGCCGTCCTGCTGTTCGCGCAGGGCACCAGCCCCCTGGCCCAGCCCGTCAATGTGGTGGGCGGCTATCTGCTGGCCGGGCTGGTGACGCTGGCGCTGCATCTGCTGCTGCCTGCGGACTGGTGGGCCGTGGGGCTGGCGGTGGGCCTGTCCATCACCGCCATGTCGCTGCTGCGCCTGACGCATCCGCCGGCCGGTGCCATGCCCGTCGTGGTGGCGGGATCGGCCATGCCGGCACTGGAACTGCTGGCCATCGCCATGGCCGGGTCGCTGGCCATGACGCTGTACGCCATGCTGCATCACCGGCTGCCGCCGCGCCTGGATTATCCCCGCCGGCCGGCGCCGGCACAGTAGGCCCCGCCAACCGGCGCCGGCGCAGTGGAAAAGGCGGCGGCGGGATCAGAATCCGGGGTCGGGCCGCAGGTGGACGACATCCAGCCCGTGGGCGGCCACCAGCCGGTCGGCCACGGCCAGCCGGTGACAATGGGTGTGATCCGCCTCGAAGCACAGCAGGCAGGCCGGCTGTTCCAGGGCCAGACTGCCGGCCAGCGCCAGTTCATACTGCGCCTCTCCGCGGGCCAGCCCGTCCTCCACAATCGACCAGAATGCCGCCATCCGCCCGGCCCGGTTGGCGATCCGCCCCTCCTTCGGCGTGCCCAGCTTCTTCAGGTGCAGATAGCCGATCCCCTCCGCCTCCAGCCCGGCACGCAAGGGGGACTTGGAAAAGCCGGCCCGACGGGAGGATGGCAGTTCGCGCACGTCCAGCAGAAGCCGGACCCCGGCCGCCTTCAGCGCCGCGATGACCGCGCCCTGCGATGCACCCTCGTACCCGATGGTGAACAATGTCATGTCCTGGTCTCCTGCCGGGCGGCCATGCCGGCGTTGCGTGCCTGGCGCCCTTGTTCAGCCTTGTCATTCCGGGGCCGGTCCACTATACACACCCGCTCTATCGAACGGCGAGGCCGGGCGAGATGCCCGGGGCATGCCCGCCGTTCATATGTTAGAAGGACCGAAAATGCCCAAGTTGAAAAACCACTCCGGCTCGAAGAAGCGGTTCAAGTTTACCGCGTCGGGCAAGGTCAAGGCCCAGGCCGCCGGCAAGCGCCACGGCATGAGCAAGCGTCCGAACAAGATGAAGCGCAACGCGCGCGGCACCTTCGTCATGTTCAAGGCGGATGGCGAGAAGATCGCCGAAAACTTCCTGCGGGTTAAGTGAGGAGGCTGACCAATGGCACGCGTTAAGCGGGGCGTCACCACCCACGCCCGTCACAAGAAGATCCTGAAGCTGGCCAAGGGCTATCGCGGCCGCGGTTCCACGTGCTATCGCGTTGCGATCGAGAAGGTCGAGAAGGCGCTTCGTTACGCCTATCGCGACCGTCGCAACAAGAAGCGCGATTTCCGCGGTCTGTGGATTCAGCGTATCAACGCCGGTGCGCGCCTGCACGGGCTGAAGTACAGCACCCTGATCCACGGCCTGAAGCGCGCCGGCATCGAGCTGGACCGCAAGGTCCTGTCCGATCTGGCCGCCCGCGAGCCGGAGAGCTTTAAGAGCCTGTGCGATCAGGCCCAGGCTGCTCTCAAGGCCGCCTGATTTCCGGTAACGGATTTCAGAACGGTTGCAAGTTGAAAGGGGGAGCAGGCCCGGCGGGCCCGCTCCCCCTTTTGCTTGTGCGTCTGCCATCTGTGCTATCATCGGGACCGCACCGGGACCGGAGGACGCCATGGGTTCGCTCACCATCCGCAATCTTGACGACAGCCTGCTGCAGGGCCTGCGCGACCGCGCAATGCGTTCCGGTCGCACCATTGAGGAAGAGGCGGCTGCCGTGCTTGCGGCACAGGTCGGCAGCGGTGGCCAGTCACCAGATTTGATCGCCCGTCTCGCCTCTCTGCGTGCCGCCACGCATGGCATGTGCCGCACCCCCTCGGAAGTGCTGCTTCGGGAAGACCGCGATGGCGAGCATCGATGAAATACGAGCTGGACGCTTCCGTTGCCATCAAACTGGCCATTGCGGAGCCGGATTCTCATCTGGCCGAACCCTTGCTGCGTGCAGAACTTCATGCACCCGATCTCTTGTATGCCGAGGTGGCCAACATCCTGTGGAAGAAGCTGGCCCGTGAGGAACTGACAGACGCCATTGCCGCTCAAGCACTTGATGTCATTGGCCAATTGAGAGTGTCCATCACACCGTCGAAGGTACTTCTGACGGATGCGGCATGGCTGGCCCGGACGGCGGGGCATCCCGCTTACGACATGTTCTATGTCGCCCTGGCACAGGAACTTTCGGCACCGTTGATCACCGCGGATCGGCGGCTCTCAGAAAAGGTCAGGCAGATCACTCCCCGCCCGCCCTGGGCCAGCCTCGTCACGTCACTCACCGAATTCCAACCGGGCGCTTCCGCCCCCTCCCCTGCCTGATCCAACCAGGACCATCATGGACACGCTCGATACGCTCAAGGCCGAAACGCTGGCCACCATCGCCTCTGCCACCGACAGCGCCGCCCTGGAAGAGGTGCGGGTCGCCGTCCTGGGCAAGAAGGGCTCCATCACGGCGCTGATGGGCGACATGCGGTCCCTGACGCCGGACGAGCGCAAGGCCCGTGGTGCCGCCCTGAACGCGGTGAAGACCGCCGTGGAGGCCGCGATCGAAGGCCGCCGGGCGGAACTGAAGGGCATCGAACTGGAAAGGCGGCTGGCCGCCGAGCGCATCGATGTCACGCTGCCCGTCCGACCCGAGACCCAGGGCCGCATCCACCCGATCAGCCAGACGGTTGACGAGATGGTCGCCATCTTCGCCGCCATGGGCTTCACGGTCGCGGAAGGTCCGGATATCGAGACGGACTTCAACAATTTCACGGCGCTGAACATCCCGCCGGAGCATCCGGCGCGCCAGATGCACGACACCTTCTACCTGCCGCCGTCGGCGGAAGGGGCGGCGCGCGTGCTGCGCACCCATACCAGCCCGGTGCAGATCCGCACCATGCTGAAGGAGAAGCCGCCGATCCGCATCATCGCGCCCGGCCGCACCTATCGTTCCGACTATGACCAGACGCACACGCCCGTCTTCCACCAGATCGAAGGCCTGGTGATCGGCGAGGATATCCATATGGGCCATCTGAAGGGCTGCATCCTGGAATTCTGCCGCGCCTTCTTCCAGATCGATGACCTGCCCATCCGCTTCCGCCCCAGCTTCTTCCCCTTCACCGAGCCGTCGGCCGAGGTGGATATCGGCTGTTCGCGCAAGGGGGGCGAGTTGAAGCTGGGCAATCATGGCGACTGGCTGGAGATCATGGGCTCGGGCATGGTCCACCCCAAGGTGCTGGAGAATTGCGGCATCGACAGCAGCAAGTACCAGGGCTTCGCCTTCGGCATGGGGATCGAGCGCGTGGCGATGCTGAAATACGGCATCCCCGACCTGCGCTCCTTCTTCGATGCCGACCTGCGCTGGCTGCGCCATTACGGCTTCGTGCCGCTGGACCAGCCGAACCTGGCCCAGGGCCTTTCCCGCTGATCAGCCACGACCGGATACCAAGGACGTTCAAATGAAGTTCACCCTTTCCTGGCTGAAGACGCATCTCGACACCGATGCCACGCTGGACCAGATCACCGACGCGCTGACAGCCCTGGGGCTGGAGGTGGAGGGGGTCGAGGATCGCGGCGCCGCCCTGGCCGCCTTCCGCATCGCCCATGTCGTGTCGGCCGAAAAGCACCCGAACGCCGACAAGCTGCGCCTGTGCATGGTCGATACCGGCGCGGGGGACCCGGTGCAGGTGGTCTGCGGCGCGCCCAATGCGCGGGCCGGCATCAAGGTGGTTTTCGCATCGCCCGGCACCGTCATCCCCGTGTCAGGCGACACCCTGTCCATCGGCACCATCCGGGGTGTGGAAAGCCGGGGCATGATGTGTTCGGAGCGCGAATTGCTGCTGTCGGACGAACATAACGGCATCATCGAGCTGCCGGAGGATGCCCCGGTCGGCGGCTCCTTCGCCGACTGGCGCGGTCTGTCCGACCCGGTGATCGAAATCGCGCTGACGCCCGACCGCGTGGATTGCGCCGGCGTGCGCGGCGTGGCCCGTGATCTGGCGGCCGCCGGCCTTGGCACGCTGAAGCCGCTGGCCGCCACGCCCGTGGCCCCCGCCTTCGACAATCCGCTGAAGGTGACGCTGGATCATCCCGGCTGCCCGCAGATCGCCTTCCGCCTGATCCGGGGCGTGAAGAACGGCCCCAGCCCGAAATGGCTGGCCGACCGGCTGCTGGCCGTGGGCCTGCGCCCGATCAGCGCCCTGGTTGACATCACCAACTATTTCAGTCTGGACCTGTGCCGCCCGCTGCATGTGTTCGACGCGGGCCGGCTGACCGGCGGCATCACCCTGCGCCCCACGGCAGAGGGCGACACGCTGCTGGCCCTGAACGGCAAGGAATATGCCCCGCCCGCCGGCCTGATCGGCATCTATGACGATGCGCACATGATCTCCATGGCCGGCGTCATGGGTGGGGAGACGACGGGCGTCACCGCCGACACGACCGATGTCGTGCTGGAGGTCGCCACGTTCGAGCCGGTGCGCATCGCCGAGGCGGGCCGCGCCCTGCAACTGGACAGCGATGCCCGCTACCGGTTCGAGCGTGGGGTCGATCCCGCCAACATCGTGGAAAAGGTCGAACTGGCCACGGCCCTGATCCTGGACCTGTGCGGCGGTTCCGCCGGTGCCGTCAGCCTGACCGGCGCCGAACCCGCATGGCAACGCACGCTGACCCTGCGACCGGCCCGCGTGGCCGCCCTGGGCGGTGTCGATGTCGCGGTCGATGAACAGGTCCGTATCCTGACCGCCCTGGGCTTTACCGTCGCCCGCCGCGACGACGGCGTGCTGGCGGCAGACGTCCCGTCCTGGCGCCGCGACGTGGAGGGTGAGGCCGATCTGGTGGAAGAGGTGCTGCGCGTCACCGGTTTCGACAAGATTCCGGCCACGCCGCTGCCGCGTGCGGTGGGCACGCCCGTCCCGGCCCTGACCGCCGACCAGCGCCGCCGCTTCAACGCCCGCCGTGCAGCGGCGGAGCGCGGCCTGCTCGAATCGGTGACCTGGTCCTTCGTCGATCCCAAGGTCGCGGCCCTGTTCGATGGCGACAAGGACGAATTGCGCCTGTTGAACCCGATAAGCGCCGATCTGGCCGTCATGCGCCCGTCGCTGCTGGGCACCCTGATCCCCGCGGCCGGCCGCAATGCCGCCAAGGGATTCAAGGATGTCGGCCTGTTCGAGGTCGGCCCCGCCTTCCGCGATGGATCGGAAAAGGGCCAGGACCTGATGGTGGCCGGCGTGCGGGCCGGTGCGGCGGTGCCCCGCAACTGGGCGAAGGGCGAGCGCCCCGTCGATGCCTTCGATGCCAAAGGGGACGCGATGGCCATCCTGGAAGCCGCCGGGGCACCGACGGCCAACCTGCAGGTCACGCGCGATGCGCCGGGCTGGTACCATCCGGGCCGGTCGGGCGTGCTGCGCCTGGGTCCCACCATCCTGGGCCGTTTCGGCGAGGTGCATCCGGCCCTGCTGGCCGTACTGGATGTTGCCGGCCCCGTGGTGGCCTTCGAACTTTTCCTGGACGCCATCCCCGCGCCCAAGAAGAAGGGCGGCACGGCCAAGCCGCTGCTGGTCCTGTCGGCATTCCAGCCCGTGGACCGCGACTTCGCCTTCCTGGTGGCCAGCACGACCGACAGCGACAAGCTGGTGAAGGCCGCCAGGGGTGCGGACAAGACCCTGATCAGCGATGTCAGCCTGTTCGATGTGTATGAGGGCAAGGGCGTGGAACCGGGCTTCAAGTCCGTTGCCCTGTCGGTCACCCTGCAACCCACCGGCAAGACCCTGACGGACACGGAAATCGACGCCGTCGCCGCCAAGGTCGTGGCCGCTGTGGCCAAGGCCACGGGCGCATCCCTGCGCAGTTGAGCCGCGGCCCCTGGCGGGGGCATCATCCGACCGGGTCGAACGGGGCGTCGCCAATGGCGGCGCCCCTTTTATTTTCAATCCATCCATGCGCGAATTGCAGGTTAAAACCCCCGGTTTCCGCAGTCGTCACACTTACTTGACGATTACGTAAGGTCAGTTCACCTGCGACAAAACGTATCAAATCCTCCTTCTTTCATTAAGGGAGGTCGAAAAATTTCTTACCCGAAGAGCAATATTGACTTAGATAAGCATCAATATCACTAGATATTATGATCGTAATTTTCAAATTATACCCAATCAATAAATTTCATTTTCTCGACATACCTAAAATCAGCACCAACAAAAAGCGAAACATCTCTGTCACATCCCCTGAGAAACGTAAGAATCCTTCGTCTTCCAGATTAGGAAAGCCGTCAGTTTACTGATAGCATCCTTGCATCCTGACGAAAAGCCAAGGCCCCGCAAGATAACGACGGGGCCATTGAAATGCTTGGGAGGGCATATGCGCGCTTTGAAGAATCTTCCCATCGTGTGGAAGCTGATCCTGCCCTTGCTGCTCATGGGCGGCCTGACCATCGGCACTTCGCTTTACGCCCTGTCGCAGATGGAAGTGGTGGGCGGTGATTACCGCGCCATGCTGGACCGGTCGGAACGCAGCAAGGCCATCCTGATGGCGCGGGAGGCAGCGACCGATCTGGGCCGGCTGGGCTACACGATGGTGGCGGAGACCGACAGCTTCATCCTGGAAAGCATGGAAGACGAGGTGGCGCTGAAGCGCGACCAGTTGCTGGACTTCCTGGCCCAGGTCGAACGGCTGCTGCCGGAGCGCAAGGCCGATATCGACCAGGTGCGCGAGGACAGCCACCGCATGCTGGAGATCGTGGAACAGGCCCGGCGCCTGGCCATGGACGGCAAGGGCGAGCAGGCGGCCTCCGTCCTGGTCGACCGGTTCGACATCAAGCTGACCGACGTGCTGGACCGGCTGGAGGTCACGACCACCGACGTGCAGACCGCCATGAATGCCGGGAAGGAGGCCGCACAGGACCGGTACGACCAGGCGCTGGCCGTCACGCTGATCGTCGGCCTGACGGGGACGGCGGTCGTGCTGGGCCTTGGCATCGCCATGGGCATGGCCGGCATCTCCCTGCCCCTGCGGCGCATCGTGGCGACCATGACCCGGCTGGCCGATGGCGACCTGTCCGTCGCCGTCCGCGGGGGCGACCGGCGCGACGAGATCGGGGCCACGGCCCGCGCCCTGGCCGTGTTCCAGCAGGGCATGCGCGACGCCGAACGCATGCGCCAGGAGCAGGACGCGATGGAGGAACGGGTCGAAATGGAGAAGCGCGAGGCACTGGTCCGTCTGGCCGACGATTTCGAAAGCGGCATGAACGCCGTGGTCAGCGCCGTGGGCGGGGCCGCCAACCGCATGCGCGGCACGGCCCAGGGGCTGAACAGCGTCGCCGACGAGACGAACCGCCAGTCCGAGGCCGTGGCCACCGCAGCCGAGCAGGCGGCGGAGAATGTGAACACCGTCGCGGCGGCGGCAGAGCAACTGACCGCTTCCATCAACGAGATTTCCCGCCGCGTCAGTGAAAGCGCCGGCATCGCGCGCGATGCCGTGGCCGAGGCGGACCGGTCGAACAGCACCGTGGCGGGGCTGGTCGATGCCGCCCAGCGGATCGGGGAAATCGTGCGCCTGATCGGTGACATCGCCAGCCAGACCAACCTGCTGGCGCTGAATGCCACGATCGAGGCGGCACGCGCCGGTGATGCGGGCAAGGGCTTCGCCGTCGTCGCCAGCGAGGTGAAGCAGCTTGCCACCCAGACGGCCCGCGCCACGGACGAGATCGGCAACCAGATCGCCGCCATGCAGTCGGCCGCAGGCAACGCCGCCGATGCCATCCGCGGCGTGGGGGGCACCATCGGCCGGATCAGCGGCATCGTCGCCACCATCGCCACGGCGGTGGAGGAACAGGGGGCAGCCACGCGGGAAATCGCCAGTTCCGTGGCCCAGGCCGCCACGGGCACGCAGAATGTCAGCGCCACCATCGGCGAGGTGACACGCGCGGCCGCGGAAACGGGCAGCATGGCGGGCGACGTGTTGAGCGCGGCCAATGATCTGGTCGGGGAGAGCCAGGCGCTGAACCGTCAGGTCGCCCAGTTTGTGGCCAAGGTCCGGGCCGGCTGATCCGGATCGCCCCGGCCTGGTCACGCGGCGCGGGGGCAGCCCACCTGCCGGCCGCGGGTGAAGACGCGGTCGGTCGGCAGCAGCGTGGTCGGAGCGATATCGGGCAGGCCCTTCAGGCGGGCATAGACCGGGGCGAAATCCGCCCCGGTCGCCTGGAAAAGCTGGTCATAGCTGTCCAGGACGAAATAGGTCCGCTGGTAATCATCGATGCGGTACCGGGTGCGCATCACCCGTTCCAGGTCAAAGCCAATGCGATGGGGTTCGGGACTGTCGAGACAGAAGCGCGTTTCCCCGCGCGACGACAGCATGCCGGCACCATAGGCCCGCAGGCCGTCCGGCGTGGCGATCAGCCCGAATTCCACCATGTACCAGTAAAGCCGCGCCAACGCCTCCTGCCCGCCCAGGGCGATGGCCTGCGCCCCCTTGGCGCCATAGGCGGCCAGATAGTCGGCAAAGACACGGTGGGTCAGCAGCGGCACATGACCGAAGAAATCATGGAACACATCCGGTTCCACCAGATAATCCATCTCCTCCGGCCGGCGCAGCCAGTTGGTGACGGGAAAGCGCCGTGCCGCCAGATGGTCGAAGAAATCCTTCTCCGGGATCAGGCCGGGCACCGCCACCAGCGTCCAGCCCATGGCCCGGTGCAGCACCTCGCTGGTGCGGCGGAAATCGGGGATGCCGTCGCGTGCGTCCAGCCGTTTCAGCCCGTCGATGAATGCCGGCGCGGCATAGCGCGCCATCAGCGCCGACTGGCGGTCGTAAAGCGCGCGCCACAGGGCGTGATCGGCCGCCTTGTACCCGTCCCACCCCTGATCGACCATGAAGCCGGCCCCGGAACGGGCATAATCGCCGCGTAGTGCCGCACCCTGGCCATCACCACCGGTGACAAGGATGGCCACATCCCGGTTCTGGTCGCACATGCCGTTCCCCTTCCCGCAAGCCGGATTTCCTGGAAGGGATGATAGCGCCGAACCGGGGGCATTTCCTTGCGCAGTTAAAAACCGGAAAGGGACTCCCGCAATATTCAAACTGCCGTTTCGGCAAATTAGGGCATATCATGCCCCGATCATGTCGGTTTGGGCAATGGAAGGTTGGTGGAATGTTTGACCACATCCAGCACGAAGCTGGATCGCACCTCCTTCACGCCCTTGATGGACAGAAGCTTGCGCATGGACAGATCGGCGAAGCTGTCCAGATCCTCCACCACCACCTGCAGCAGGTAATCCATGGCGCCGGTCATGACGAAGCAGGACACGACCTCCGGCAGCAACAGGATGCCCCGCCGGAAATCCACATCGCCTTCCGCGTTCTGGTCGATCTTGACCTCCACGAAGGCGACGACCCCCATACCCAGCCGGCGCCGGTCCAGGATGGCCGTATAGCCCTGGATGAAGCCCTTTTCCTCCAGGTCGCGCACCCGGCGCAGGCAGGGGCTGGGCGACAGGCCCACCTGGTCGGCAAGGTCGACATTGGATAGCCGGCCGTTGCGCTGCAACGCAGCAAGTATGCGGATATCTGCTGCATCCAAACCGCTAGCACTCATTATCTGCCCCTTATTCAAAATATCGCGCAATTTCTCACCAGACACTGCCAGATTCCGGCGACAGTTCGCAAGGACATGCCCCGCCCTTCGGCCCTATCATCGAACCATTCCCCAACCAATCCGATGAATGATGGAGTTGACGATGGCGGACGGCGGCGCGGCGCGCGTGGAAAACGGGCAGTTGGTGGGCGACCTGTGGGACAACCCCATGGGGACCGACGGTTTCGAATTCGTCGAATATACCGCCCCCGATGTCGGACAGCTCGACGCGCTGTTCACGATCCTGGGCTTCACGAAGGTGGCCCGGCACCGGTCAAAGAATGTCAGCCTCTACCGCCAGGGCAATATCAACTTCATCGTCAATGGCGAGCCCGACAGCCTGGCCCGGCAGTTCGCCCGCGATCACGGGCCCAGTGCCTGTGCCATGGCCTTCCGCGTGAAGGATGCCGCCGCCGCACACCGGCGCGCCCTGGAACTGGGGGCCACGGATGTCAAGGGCACGGTCGGCCCGATGGAATTGAACATCCCCGCCATCGAGGGGATCGGCGGCAGCCTGATCTATCTGGTGGACCGGTACAAGTCGCCGGCCTCCATCTACGACATCGATTTCGTGCCCGTGGACGGGGTGGACCAGAACCCGGCCGGCTGCGGCCTGGTGGAGGTGGACCACCTGACGCACAATGTCTTCCGCGGCCGGATGGACAATTGGTATGATTTCTATGCCAAGCTGTTCAATTTCCGGCAGATCCGCTATTTCGACATCGAAGGCAAGCTGACCGGCCTGAAAAGCCGGGCGCTGACCGCGCCGTGCGGCAGGATCCGCATCCCGATCAACGAGAGCGCCGGCGCCGAGGGCCGGGTCGACCAGATCGAGGAATATCTGCGCGAATACAAGGGCGAGGGCATCCAGCATATCGCCCTTTCCACCAACGACATCATCAAGACCTTCGACGCGCTGAAGGAAAACGGCGTGGTCTTCATGACCCCGCCGCCGGGCACCTATTACGACATGCTGGAGGAAAGGCTGCCCGGCCATGGCCAGCCGACCGAGGAACTGCGCCGGCGCGGCATCCTGCTGGACGGGGCGCCGGGCGGCGGCCTGCTTTTGCAGATTTTCACCTCCACCGTCATCGGACCGATCTTCTTCGAGATCATCCAGCGCAAGGGGGATGAAGGCTTCGGCGAGGGCAATTTCCGCGCCCTGTTCGAAAGCATCGAGCGTGACCAGGTGGAACGCGGCGTGCTGGCGGCCGACTGACCGGCCGCCGCACCGTGCCACACCGGCATGCATGAAAAAGCGGCATGCATGAGGAAAGGCCTTTCCGGGCAACCGGAAAGGCCTTTTCCCTGTTCTGGCGGCAGGGGGATGCCGGCCCGCTTTGTCGGCATCCCCCTGCCGCTTGCGCGTCACCCCCGCGACGCGCCGGCCGTGGCGGCGGCCGGTCCTGGGGGGCCGGCCCCAATGGGAACCGGCCCCGAAGGGCGGGATGGCGCCTGAATTTCACCATCCGCCCTGTTCGGAAATCTGCCCGGCGGGGATGCCGGCCCGCTTTGTCGGCATCCCCGCCGGGTGCGCGTCACCCCCGCGACGCGCCGGCCGTGGCGGCGGCCGGTTTCGTGGAACCGTCGATCAGGAAGCGGGCCCGGGACACGGCGTCGCCCAGCGTCACCTCCTCCTTGGCCAGCCTGTCGGCCAGTTCCATAAGCTGCTTGCCCGTGCTGGAGCCGTTTTCCGCCTCCTGCATCAGATGGATGCCGCCATCGCGCAGAGCCACGTCGTCCCATTGCCGGCGCACGGCGGCCCAGAAGCCGGCCGTCTTCCGCATATAATCGTCGGCCGCCCCGAAATCGAAATCCGTGGACGGGACATAGCTGTTCAGCACGACCTCATGCACGATGGTCGCCAGCGTGCCGCCGCGCGTCCCGACCTTGGCATTATCCTGCTCATGCACCCAGCCGGCATGGGTCAGGGCATGGCGGTTGGTGCCGACATAGCGGTCATAGATCGGCTTGCGGATCGCATCGCGGCGGGCCAGCGGCCGGGCCGTCTCCCCGCTGATCCAGCGATGCTCCCCCCGGTCGTGCTTCCATTGGCCGACACCGCCATAGCGCGGGCTGTCGTCGGTCTGCCAGACAGTCTGCGCCCAGGCGTCGGCACGGTCGGCCGCGGGCACTGGCGTCAGCTTCCACTGGTCCGGCCCTTCATAGGTCAGCACCGTTTCCGGCTCATAGGTCCAGTCCTGGCGCCAATGCTTGATGATGAAGGGCTTGTCCTCCTCGTCCTTCACGACCAGCAGGTGCTGCAGGCGGATGACGCGGCCGGTATCCTCGATGACACGCACGGCCTCGAACCCGCCGCTGCGCTTGGGCTCGATCGGCTCGTAATCGGGCACGAAGGCCACGGTCTCGCGGAAGTCGAACTTCACGCGGTAGGTGCCGGCCATGCCCAGAATGGCGGCACGGTCGGCGTTGAAGGCGGTGCAGTCCGCCTTGCCGCAATCCACGGCCGTCTGGCCGAAGGCCGGTGCCGCCGCCAGCAGCACCAAAGCCGCCAATCCATATTTGAAACGGGTCTTCATCGGGGGTCGTCCTTATCGCTCGGCCGGTCGGTCAGATCTTGATGGTCAGCGAGACGCTGGCGTTGCGGCCAGGCTGGGTATAGCTGTCGCGCACGGCGGAGGTGGAGGACAGGCCGCGCACATCGCTCCACCACCAGTATTTGCGGTCCGTGATGTTGAAGATGCCGGCCCGCAGGGTCGCCGCCTCGCCGATGCGCCAGCGGGCCGTGGCATCCAGCACGATGAAATCGCCGGGCGTGAAGCAGGAGGGGGTGCAGGCCGCCGCGATGCGCCCCGCCGATTTGGATGCCGAATAGACGGCCGAGATTTCGCCGCCGAAGCGGCCTTCCTCCGGCTCCTCCCAGCTTACGCCCATCGTGACCTTCACGGGGTCGATACTGTCCAGCGGCGCCTTCACCCCGCCCGATGTCTGGTCGCCCTTGGCATAGGAGGCGGCGGCCAGCAGGCCGAAACCCTCCCCCAGTTCCACCGTCGCCTTGCCCTCGACCCCGCGGATCGTGACCTTGCTGAGGTTGACATACTGATAGGTGGCGGGGTTGGCGGCCGTGAAGTTCCCGGACACGAAGATCTGTTCGATGAAATCATCGTACCAGCCCTTGAAGCCCGTGACGGAAGCCTGCCAGCCGCCGCCCCGCAGGCGCACGCCCAGTTCCACCGTCCGGCTGCTTTCCGGCTTCAGGTCGGGATTGGAGATGGAGCGATAGTTCTGGATGGGATTGCTGAAACCGTTATTCACCTGGCTGGGCGCGGGGGCCTTGAAGCCTTCCGCATAATTGGCGAACAGCCCGGCCCCGTCGGAAAGCCAGTAGAGGGCGGCGAATTTCGGGGAGAAATGGTCGTCGCTCTGCCCCGTCGGGGTGCCGATGAACAGCGGATCATTCTTGGGGTCGATCTTGTAATAATCGTAGCGCAGGGCCGGATACAGTGACAGGGAGCCGTTCAGGAGGCTGATCTCATCCTGGATGAACAGACCGGCCAGGACATGGTCGGTGGTCGGGAAGGCGCGCGTGGGATAGGTCTCGCCGGCCGGCGGGATGGTGCCGTCGCGCGTTCCCACCTGCCGGGTCAGCGAATAATCGCCGCCATAGACCAGAAGGTGGCTGATGCCGCCGCCTGTGAAGCGCGTCGTGGCATCGGCATTGATGCCCGTGACCTTGTTGTCGAAAGTGTTGATGCGCAGCCGGTCGGCCGCCGTGTAGCGGTCTTCGGCCGAATATTGGCGCGTCTCGCTGTCCTGGCGGTAAAGCGTCCAGTGCAGGCTGTCGATGAAGCCGCCATCGGCCGGGTCATAGCGATGGTCCAGGCTGACCCGGTCGCGCCGGGCCGTGTCATGGGCCTGCAATGACAGGGTGCTTGTCGATGCCGTCGGCACGGGCGCCACGGCCGTCAGCACGTCGGCCGTCATGTCATGGTCGAACAATTCATAGGTCAGGCGCAGCACATGGTCGGCATTGGGCCGCCAGACCAGCTTGGCCAGCGCCGAATTGTCGCCGATATCCTGCGGATTGGCCGCCGTGCGGGTGCTGTCGCCCGTGCGGATCGTGCCCTGGTTCTCCGTCTCCTTGCCGTCGCGGCGGTTATAGGCCAGCATCGCCGACCATTGGCCGGCCCGGCCCGCCAGGACAAAGCCCTTGCCCCAGCTCCGGTCCGCATCGCTGTAGCCGACCTTCACCTCGCCGCCATAGGCCTTGCCGTCCCGGATCAGATCTTCCGGGTCCTTGGTGACGAAGCTGACGGCACCGGCCAGCCCGTCCGATCCGTAAAGCGCAGAGGCGGGGCCACGCAGGATTTCCACCGACTTCAGCAGATCCAGATCAACATAGTCGCCGCGCCCCACCGACTGGCCGCCGAAAGCGAAGGCGTCGGGTGCGCGGATGCCGTCTGTCTGGATCAGCACGCGGTTGCCTTCCAGGCCGCGGATGTTGAAGCCGCTGTTGCCGTCGCGGCCCGTGCTGGCACCGGCCGCCGTGAACCGGGCGGGGGAGGAACGCACGGACACGCCGGGTTCGTAGCGGACCAGGTCCTTGATGTCGGTGACCAGCCGGTCCTTCACCTTCTCCTCGCCGATGACGCTGACCGTGGCCGGAGCGTCCACCGTTTCCTTGGGCGTGCGGGTGGCGATCACCGTGATCTCACTGACCTGCATATCGGCGCCCGCCATCGCCACTTCCGTCGCCTGGCCCCAGGCCGGCATCGTCATGGCCGCCATCACCACGGGCAGCGCCGTCATCGTCAACCGCTTCACTTCCCACTCCGCGCTCATTTGCGAACAGTTCTTAATTGCATAATGAATATGGAAATGAGAATCAATCGCAAAAATGGGTGATGGATACATTCATGGGCAGGACGCCTTAATTCCTTGCCGAGCCCTTAACCAAAATGGAAACTGCGCCCTTCACCGACGACGGAACCGCAACGGGGGCGATGGTGGCGCGTGCAAGGAGACGGGGACGGGGACGCGGCTGGGTGCGTGGCCTGGGCTATGGTGTCGTGGGGCTTATGGGCGTCGTGGCCCTGACGGCCGGGGCCTTCACCATCAATCTTTACGCTTCCCGACCCTTGCTGGAGGGCGCGCATCCGGTTCAGGGCCTGACGGGCGCCGTCGCCATCGGCCGCGATGCCCAGGGCGTGCCCGTGCTGGAAGCCGGCAGCCGCGACGACCTGGCCCGGGCGCTGGGCTTCCTGCATGGCCAGGAACGGTTCTTTCAGATGGACCTGATCCGCCGGTCCTCGGCCGGCGAGCTGTCGGCCCTGCTGGGCCCGGTGGAGGTGGTGAAGAATATCGACCGGCAGCGCCGGCTGCACCGGTTCCGCCATCGCGCCCAGCAGGCGCTGGCCACCGCCACCCCGGAACATCGCCGCCTGCTGGAAGCCTATGCCGATGGCGTCAACCAGGGGCTTGCCGCGCTGGGCGGGCGGCCCTTCGAATATACGCTGCTGCTGTCCTCTCCCCGGCCCTGGCAGGTGGAAGACAGCATCCTGGCCGTCTATTCCATGTATCTGGACCTTCAGGACGACAAGGCACTGGGCGACCGCATCCGCGCCCAGGTGTGGGAAAGGCTGGGGCCCGAGCTGGCGGCGTTCCTTTATCCGGGCGGCACGCCGCTGGATTCCGCCCTGGATGGCAGCGCCCTGCCGCAACCCGACATGCCGGCCGGCCTGCCCGACCATCTGCGCCAGGCACGCACCCGTACCCCCTGGCCCGCCGAAGGTCCCAGCCCCGGCAGCAACGGCTGGGCCGTGGGCGGGGCGCTGACCGCCACCGGGGCGGCGCTGGTGGCCAATGACATGCATCTGGGCGTCACCGTGCCGGGCATCTGGTACCGCGCCCGCCTGCGCCAGACAGGGCCGGAGCCGCTGGACGTCACGGGCGTCACCCTGCCCGGCATGCCGCTGGTGGTGGCGGGCAGCAATGGCAAGGTGGCCTGGGGCTACACCAATTCCTATATCGACACGGCCGACGCCATCGTGCTGGAACCCGTGGACGGCGCGCCGGACCAGTACCGCACGCCCGGCGGGCCCAAGCCGCTGACCCGCGTGACGGAGGAAATCTGCCCCGCCTGGGGCGATTGCGAACCGATGGTGATCGAGGAGACGATCTGGGGCCCCGTGGTGGAAACGCGGGAGGACGGAACCCGCATCGCCCTGCGCTGGACGGCGCATGAACCGGATGCCATCAACATGACCGGCATGCTGGGGCTGGAGCGCGCCGCGTCGGTCCCCGATGCCATCATCCAGGCCCACGCCGCCCGGCAGCCGCAGCAGAACCTGATCGTGGGCGATGCGGACGGCAATGTCGCCTGGACCATCATGGGGGCCGTGCCGGCCCGGTTCGGCACCGATGGGCAGCAACCGGAAAGCTGGGCCGACGGCACGCGCGGCTGGCACGGCTTGCTGCCGCCCGAACAGGTGCCCGTCATCGCCAATCCGGAAGATGGCCGTATCTGGACCGCCAATGCCCGCATCGTGGGGGGCGAGGCCTATGCCCTGCTGGGCGATGGCGGCTATGACATGGGCGGACGCCAGGGACAGATCCGCGACGCGCTGTTCGCGCGTGACCGTTTCCTGCCCACCGACATGCTGGCCATCCAACTGGACGACCGCGCCGCCACCCTGGATTTCTGGCAGGCGCAATTGCTGGCCGCGCTGCGGGCGCGCCAGGACCGGCCCGGCCTGGCGGGATGGCAGGCAGCCGTGGAGAACTGGGGCGGACGGGCCATACCGGACAGCACGGGCTACCGCCTGGTGCGGGCCTTCCGTTCCGCCCTGGCGGGGACCACCTATGGCGCCTATCTGGGGCTGGAAAAGGAAGCGCCCCGCAACCGGGCGGCCCGTCAGCAGGAGGCGCCGCTGCGCCGGCTGCTGGTGGAACGGCCGGCCGGCCTGGTGCCGCCGGGATATGATGACTGGGATGCCCTGATCGACGCCGCCCTGGCCCGGATGGAGACGGAGGTCGCAACGGCCGGCGGTCTGGACCGCTTCACCTGGGGCCAGCGCAACGTGTCGGCCGTGCAGCATCCGCTGGCCCGCATCCTGCCACCCGTGGGCTGGTTGACCGATCCCCCGGAACGCAGCCTGCCCGGCGACACCCTGATGCCCCGCGTCCAGGGACCGGGCTTCGGGGCCAGCGAGCGATTCGCCGTGTCCCCCGGCCACGAGGCCGACGGCTATTTCCATATGCCCGGCAGCCAGAGCGGCCACCCGCTCTCCCCCTATTATCTGGCGGGTCATGCCGACTGGCAGGAAGGGCGGCCGACCCCGTTCCTGCCCGGCGAGGCGCGCTGGGTCCTGACCCTGGAACCGCCGGCACAGGGGGATTGATGGAAAGTACACTTTCCATGTAAAGCATGCTTGACAAGCCGGAGCGACATTCTCCATATGTAAAACATACTTTACATATGGAGGGGACAATGCTTGTTTTGCGCCGCTGCGCCATCGAACTGATCGCCGGCATCGCCTATGCCGGCATGCTGCTGGGCACCAACCATGCGGTGAAATCGGGGATGGTGCCCGATGCATGGCTGGTGCCGACGGCCCTGCTACCCATGCTGCCCTGTGTGGCCATCCTGTGGGCGATCACCCGGCATATCCGCCGGATGGACGAGTTCCAGCGCCGGCTGCAGTTCGAGGCGATTGCCTTTTCCTTCGCCGCCACCGCGATGCTGACCTTCAGCTATGGCTTCCTGGAAGGTGCCGGCTTGCCGAAACTGTCGATGTTCGTCATCTGGCCCCTGATGGCCGGCCTCTGGGTCATCGGCCAGGGCGTTGCCCGCTACCGCTATCGCTGACGGGTGGGGACATGAAGAACCGATTGAAGGATCTGCGGGCCGAGCGCGGCTGGTCGCAGGGCGATCTCGGCGAGAAGCTCGCCGTATCGCGGCAGACCGTGAATGCCCTGGAAAATGGCCGCTATGACCCCAGCCTGCCGCTGGCCTTTGCCATCGCCCGGCTGTTCGGCCAGCCGATCGAGGCAATTTTCCAGGATGATTGATGCAGCCGAAGCCTTCATCCTGTCGCCAGGCATGAAAAAGCACGCGCAAGGAACGGATACCTTGCGCGTGAAGGGGGATGACTGGTTCCGGCCCCCCCTGGGCCAGAACCATCGGCGGACCGGGCCGAAACTATACCAGACGGAAATCCAGGTTGCAGATGCGGGCCGTCGTGCCGGCCGCGGACCGGTCGATGGCCTGGAAATCCAGTGCGGCAAGGCCGGTGCGTCCCGCGGCCGGGACGAAACGGACGCGCTTGCCCTGGAAATGCACCTGGCTTCCTTCCACGGGGGACTGGAACACCCGGCCCACCTGGGCGGCGATTTCCGCCGGGGGGGCGGCATCAACCGCGACATCGGCGGCCACAATGTCCGACGCCACACCGCTGCGGGCATAATCACGGCCCACCGGGTCCCCCCACCAGCCGTTCGGCAGCGAATATCTGTAGGTTTCCAGATAGGTGCCGAACCGCTTGGGATCGAACTGGATCATATCCTGGCCACGGAACAGCATGTCGCGGGTCAGGCGCAGCTTCTCCGCCGCCGCCCGCTCACGGAAGGCCTCGGCGTCGAAGGTCTGGAAGACGATCATGTAGCCGCCCTCCCCGCCCTTCTCGGCAAACCAGCGATGCAGGCGGTGGTCGGGTTTCACCGGCTGGACGAGTTCGAACATCGTCGGGCCGATCATCATCATCTCGTTGCGGAAGCCCAGAATCTCGCCCATGTCGTGGCGGTGGCCGGGCGCGATCTTCAGGAAGGACTGTATCCGGGCCGATACGGCATCGATGTCGGGGCTGGCCAGGACATAGTGGCGGATCACGTGCGGTTTGGTCTCGCTCATCCGTCCCTCCCTTATACGAAGCGCAGCTTGACGCCGCCGATGCGGGCCCAGTCACCGACCCGCACCTTTTCCCGCGCCTTCAGGTCCAGCGCCACCAGGCCGCGCCACTGGCCCTTGGCCTCCACGAAATTCAGGGTCCGGTCCTCGAAATGGACGCGCGTCCCCTCCTGCCGGGCCAGGAACAGCCGGGCCGTCTGCGCGGCGATGGCCTCGGGGTCCTCCACCGCGATCTCGCCGCCCACCACGTCGGACGCCACGCGGGCGTCGGGATAGGGGCGGTTGCGCGGATCACCCCACCAATCCTCCTCGGGGGTGTATTTGTAGAGTTCGAAATGCGTGCCGAAATGCTTGTAGTCGAACTGGAGCATGTGCTGCCCCTTGAACATCATGTCCCGCGTCAGGGCCAGCCCCTCCGCCGCGGCGCGCGCCTTCAGCGCGTCGGGGTCGAAGGTCTGCATCACCACCATGAAGCCGCCATCGCCGCCGCGTTCATCGAACCAGCGGTTCAGCAGATGGTCGGGCTTGATGGGCTGGACGACCTCGATCATGGTCGTCCCCACCTTCAGCATGGTGCTGTAGAAACCATACTGCTCCGTGACGCCCGGCCCTTCCTTCCTGGGCATGGGGGGCAGGCCCAGCACCTCATAGATCTGGTCGCACACGAATTCCATGTCATGGGTGGCCAGCACATAGTGCCGGATGCGGATCGGCCGCTCGGTCGCGGCGCCGGCACCGGCCAGCGGCATCGCCGAGAGGCCCAGCGCCGCCATGGAGGCACCCATCAACGTGCGACGGGTCATTTCCGGATTGTCTTCCATCCCTAAACCCTTTCTTTGCCTTATCCCTGGTTCAGAACCGCGCCCGCAATTCGGCACCCCAGGTCCGCGAGGGACCGAAGAAGGCGGAATAGGAGCCTGTGAAGCCCGGCGAGTCATAGATGCGCAGCGCATAGCTCTTGTCGAAGGCATTCTCCACGAAGCCCGACAGTTCGTACTGGCCATCGGCGAAGCTGACGCCCGCACGGAAATTGGCGACACCGAAGGCGGCCTGGCGCGTCGCCGGATTCAGGTCGCCACCATAGACGACGGCATCGCGCCAGTTATATTCACCCCGCACATAGGCTTCCTGGCCGCCGCCCAGTTCGAAATCCTGCTGGCCGCGCACGCTGAACTGCCAGCGCGGATTGTTGGAGAGCGGCCGGCCCGACAGGTCCTGGCCGCCCACCGGGCAGGTGGCCGTGGCGTTCTGAACCGAGGTGCAGGGCGCGCCGCGATATTCCTTGAAGATGGCGTCCACGAAGGCCGCCCCGCCGGAAAGGCTGCCGCCTTCCCAGGGCTTCACCGAGAAATCCATCTCGACCCCCTTGCTGCGCAGCTTGCCGGCGTTGCGCAGGATCTGGGAGGAGGTGACATTGTCGAAGGAGGAGGCCTGATAGTCGCTGAAATCGCTGTAGAACAGGGTGGCGTTGAAGGTCACACGGTTCTGCCACCAGCTCGTCCGGGCGCCCAGTTCATAGGACAGGACCGTTTCCGGGTCCAGCACGGCCCGCTCGGGGTTCAGGAAGAAGACATTGCCCGTATTGTTGTCGATGGCCCGGCCCTTGTACCCGCGGGAAACGGAGAGATAGAAGCTCTGCCGCCGTTCGGGCGTGAAGCGGATGCCGGCCCGGCCGACCCAGTTGGTGTCGTCGGTCTTGATCGATCCCTGGAACGTGCCGGGCGTGAAGGCGAAATAGTTGCCGCTGCGATAGGAGTTGACCGACAGGTCCTCGTAGAGGCCGCGCAGGCCCGCGAACATCTGCCATTGATCGTCCAGATCATAGGTACCGTCGGCGAACAGGGCGTAATTGTTGGTCTTCGTCGTGCCGATGCCCTGGGTCGATGTCTGGCCCAGGATCGTGCCGCCGCCGCCGGCCGTGATCGTGTTGGATTTCAGCGTGTGATGGTAGTAGTAGGCGCCCAGCACCCAGCCGAACCGGTCCCCGTCCGGCGACAGAAGCTGGATTTCCTCGCTGAACAGTTCCAGGTCGCGCTGCTGGCGGGGGTCGTTGCCGATATTCACATCGACGCCATCGACATCGATCGTGTCCAGTTCCTTCCAGGTCCGATAGCCCGTGATGGAGCGCAGCGTGACGCCATTGGTGAACTGGTGGCTGACCGTGCCGGTCAACTGCATGGTTTCCGTCTGCTCGTTGAGCGGGCCATCGGCCAGCGAGACACGGTTGTCCGGGCCGGGCACCACGCCGTTGGCCGCCAGCCGGGGCAGCAGATAAAGCCGGGTCAGCGCCCCGTAGGCGCGGGGGTCCAGCCCATAGAAGCTGGTCCGGCAGCAGGCATTGTCCTGCTCCTCGTACTGGGCGATCAGCTGGATGCTGGTGGCGCCGACATCCATGTCGCCGCGCAGGCGGATGCCCCAGCGCTCGCGCTTGTTCTCGTCGGTGTCGCGGACGGGGTTATAGACCTGTCCCTTGCCCTGGTTCATCCGGTAACCGGCGATGCGCGCCCGGACATTCTCGCTGACCGGCCCGCTCAGGGCGCCTTCCAGCCGCGTTTCCTGCAGCTTGGCGCCGTATCGGGCATTCACATAGCCGGAAAATTCATTGGTCGGCGCGCGGCTGACGATATTGATGGCACCGGCGGAGGAGTTCTTGCCGAACAGCGTGCCCTGCGGGCCGCGCAGCACCTCGATCCGCTCGACATCGAAGAAATCGACCAGCGCCGATCCGCCGGGCCCCGCGACGATGCCGTCCACGATGGTCGACACGCTGGGTTCCGTCGCCGACCCGAACGCCGCGCTGCCGACACCACGGATGCGCAGGCCCGCCCCGGAGGAGGATTGGGCCGGGGAGAAGGACAGCGATGGCGCGATGGCGTAAAGGTCCTCGACCTTGCTGATGCCGGCACGCTCCAGCTCCTGCCCGTCGACGACGCTGATGGAGATCGGAACCTCCGCCAGCCCCTGGGCCCGCCGCTGGGCCGTGACAATGATTTCTTCCAGTTCGAATTCGCCGGATGCCTGCGCGATGGCGGCAGGGGCCTGCGACAGCAGGCCGATCGTGAGCAGGCTAGTGCCGAGAAGCCGGGTATTCATCTTTCCCCCCTGTGTTTATGTTTTGTGAGTATGGTTATACAAGTAATTATGCCCCATATCAATACCAGTCGATAACCGAAAGGTTTCTGATCAAATCCATATTTTTCAGATAGTTACGCAAATGATCGCTCGGCGGAACCAAAATTGCACAAAAATACTGACCAGGGACGATCGGTGAAGGGTTGGAATCGCCCGGCCGCAAGACCGTCACAAGCCGGCCCGGCAGGGCATAGCCGTCGCAGCAGCCCGGCGATAGCGTGGGCGCGCGGCAGGCGGCGGGCCGGGGGAAGCATCGGGACAAGGAACGGCAAAGGGCGCAAACGGCCGAAAGCCTTGTTAACCAAGAAGCATCACCGGGGGGCCCTTCCCATGCCCCCCATGTCGGTGCGGCCATCCTGGCGGGCGCGCCGGGCTGTGCCGCGGCACGGCCCCGTCCCGAACCGCCCGCCGCCTGCGGTTCTCCCATCCACCGCCATCAATGGATGGGGACGGGAGACAACCGATCAGGGAAAGATTATAGGGAATAACATATCGCCGACCCGTCCTGGCCAGCGGACCGCCGGGTCAGAGCCGGAGGGTTAGAGATTAAGTACCCGGGCCGGGCGGATTTCCGCCCCGTCCAGCCGGACAAGCGCGACGGGCAATCCCTCGCACAGGGCCAGTGCCGCGCCGTCGCCGCCCGCCCCGTCGCGCAAGGTTTCCAGCCGGGTCAGGTCGGCCCGGCGCAGCAGGGAGACCGCCTGGCCATGGCGCAGCCGTTCGGCCTCCACGGACGTAAGGTCGATGGCGGGCAGCCGGTCCAGCGGGGCGGCCACGGGCAGCAGCAGGCTGTCCGGCACGCCATCCGCCACGACCTGTTCAAGCTGTTCCAGGGTGACCGCGTCCTTCAGGCTGAAGGGCCCGACGGACAGCCGGCGCAGTACCGTGATATGACCGACCGTGCCGACGGCCCGGGCCAGATCGCGGGCCAGTGACCGCATATAGGTGCCCTTGCCGCATTCCACCTCGAATTCGGCATGGTCGGCATCCGGCCGGCCGGTGAGGTGGAAACCGTCGATGCGGACGGTGCGGGCGGCCAGTTCCACGGCCTCCCCCTCCCGCGCCAGGTCATAGGCGCGCTCGCCATCGACCTTGATGGCGGAATATTGGGGGGGACCTGGGTGATCAGACCCTGGAACGCCTCCAGCGCCTTTTCGATCTGCGCATCGGTGGGGCGCACGGGGCTGGTGGCGATGACCTGCCCGGCGCGGTCGTCGGTGTCCGTCGCCTCCCCGAACCTGCAGACGAATCGATAGGTCTTGTGTCCGTCCATGGCATATTGGACGGTCTTCGTCGCCTCGCCGAAGGCGATGGGCAGGATGCCCGTGGCGATGGGGTCCAGCGTGCCGCCATGGCCCGCCTTCTCCGCCTTCATCAGCCAGCGGACCTTGGCCATGGCCTGCGTGCTGGTCATGGTGCCGGGCTTGTCCAGCACCAGCCAGCCATGGCGGGGAACGCCCTTGCGCTTACGCGCCATGATCGTCCCCGGCCCCGTCCTCCCGCGTATCCCGGTCCTGCGCATCCCCATCGTCGGGGTCCGCGTCCGCGATGCCGGCGGCACCCGCGCCCATGTCACGCGCGACATGCGGGTCGTGCAGCAGCCGGTCGATCTTCTCCGCGTAATCGAAGCTGGTATCAAGCTGGAAGGACAGGCGCGGGGCATAGGGCAGCCGGATCTCATGCGCGACCTGGGTGCGCAGGAAGGCCGCGGCCCGGTTCAGCGCCGCGACCAGTTCCGGCTTGGCCCCGCCCAGCGGCATGACGAAAGCCGTGGCGTTCTTCAGGTCCGGGCTGATCCGGACTTCCGACACGGTGACGTTCAGATCCATCAGTTCCGGATCGCGGAATTCCCCCCGGCGGAAGATATCGGCCAGGGTGTGGCGGATTTCCTCGCCCACGCGCAACTGGCGCTGGCTGGGGCCCTTGGCGGCATGGCTGCCGCCGTCACGTCGCTTGCTCATCACATCAATCCTTATGCCTGGCGGGGGATGGGACCCCGAAGACCGGGCTTTCACACAAAATGCATCCGGGCATCGTGCCTAAGCAGATTTTCCGAACTCCGCCCACAGATGGGCGGGCTCGGAAAATCTGCAAACCATGGAGTCGGCAGGTTCCTCCAGGCCGGGCCACACATGGCCCGGCCTGGAGGAACCTGCCTAGCACGGCGACGACGGCGGGAGACAGGGAACTATTGCGGGTGAGGGTGGCGGCCCCCGGGCGCCCCACCCTTCTTGAACCCGGCCGCTTGAGCCCCACCCCCGGCCTCAGCGCACCACGGGCAGCAGGCCCTGCAGCCCGGACGGCATATGCCCGACCAGCAGACGGCGGGCGGCATCCCAGCGGGCCGACAGCAGCAGCAGGCCCGAACCGATCACCAGGGCCGCCAGCGCGAAGGTCACCTCGTTGGCGGCACCGGCCATGGAAAACAGGCCCATCAACGCATAGATCACATAGACCAGGGCCGACACCAGCATGGCCCGCCGGTCGATGGCCAGCGACACCAGCCCCAGCGCCACATAGGTGCCGATGCAGGTGACCAGCGCCAGACCGGGGTCCACCGCCTGCACGGCCCCGTTCACCCCGACCCAGGAAAAGACGGGGTGGATGATCAGGGGTGCTGCCGACAGGTGCAGCCAGAAAGCCACGTCGGACCGGCGCGTCTGCCGGCCGCGATCCTGGCCGTCCCAATACATGGCGACGGCGAACATGGCCAGCCCGGCGGCCAGAACCAGAACCAGCAGCATCTCCTTCAGCGACGGCGCCAGGGTCAGCAGCAGGGCCAGCAAGGCCAGCAGCCCGATGGCGGTGCCGGCCGCGACCGTGACGGGCACCATGAAACGCCGCCAGTGCAGCCAGACGCCGACACAAGCCACGATGGCGGCCACCGCAGCGGCGCCCGTGGCATCGAGCGGGCTGCTGATATTCTTCAGCCCGAACAGGTCGAGCAGGCCGGTCAGGGTGGCGATCAGCAGCCCCGAGGCGAAGCCCAGCAGCAGCACGATGCTGGTCAGGGACAGGCGCAGGCGGCGGGTGAAATATTCAGCCAGCAGCCAGCTTGCCGCCGCGATTCCGGCCGCCCCCAGGGCGCCATGCACCCGGCCGCCCAGGAACCCCACGGCCGCCAGGATCAGCACCACGCCGACCGATACGAAAATATCGTTGAAACCGGTCAGCAGGCGGAACCGCTCATGTTCCCCCCCTTGCTGGTCGGCGCGGCGGGTCGCCATGAAATGGCGCAGACCCTCCACATTCTGGCGGGACAGCACGCCGGCCGCGACCGCTGCATCCAGATCATCGTCGTTATACATGGTTCTTCCCCTTCCCTCCCCCAAGAAGAGGGTCAGTATGGGACGGCGCCAAACGCCCCGCAACCGCTGGTACGCAAGCGTCGCCTGATTGCAAACGATCAGCAAAGAACCCGGCGCTGCCGCCGCGACCGCCCCCTCCGGCTCGGGCACTCCACCGCCTTCGACTCGGGCACTCCACCGCCTTCGGCTTGGACGCCCGCCTGCCCGCGTGATAGTGAACGGGACCGGCTTCCGTTTTCCACCCAAGGCCCTTTGCCATGACCACGCCCCTGTTCGCCCGTGTCGCCATCGTCGGCTTCGGCCTGATCGGTTCCTCGATCGCCCGCTGCGTGGTCGAATATCCGGGGCTGGCCGGGGCCGTGACCTGCGTGGACCGGGCACAGGCCGTCTGCGACCGGGTGCTGGAACTGGGGCTGGCCGACAAGGCCGGCACCGACCCCGCCCTGGTGTCGGAGTGCGATCTGGTGGTGCTGGCCACGCCGATCGGTGCCTTCGCCGACCTGGGCGCCCTGATCGGGCCGCATCTGCGCGAAGGCACCATCCTGACCGATGTCGGGTCGGTCAAGATGTCGGTGATCCGCGATATCGGGCCGCATGTGCCCGACGGCGTGCATTTCATCCCCGGCCACCCGCTGGCCGGCACCGAACATTCCGGCCCGGACAGCGGCTTCGCCGCCCTGTTCAAGGGCCGCTGGTGCATCCTGACCCCCCTGCCGGGCACCAACCCGGAGGCGCTGGACCGGCTGACGGCCTTCTGGGCCGGATGCGGCAGTCAGATGGAGGTGATGGAGCCGGCCCATCACGACCGGGTGCTGGCCATCACCAGCCATCTGCCCCACCTGATCGCCTATACCATCGTCGGCACGGCCACCGACCTGGAAGAACAGATGAAGTCGGAGGTGATCCGCTTCTCCGCCTCGGGCTTCCGGGATTTCACCCGCATCGCGGCCAGCGATCCGGTAATGTGGCGCGACATCTTCCTGAACAACCGCGAAGCCGTGCTGGAGGTGATCCAGCGCTTCACCGAGGACCTGACGGCCCTGCAGCGCGCCATCCGCTGGGGCGAGGGGGAGAAGCTGGAAAGCCTGTTCACGCGGACCCGCGCCATTCGCCGGTCGATCATCGACGCCAAGCAGGCCTGAGCCTCCATGGCCACCGCACGCCGCCAGCACCAGGGTCGCAATGGGAAAGGGGGGCCGCGTGCCGGCTTCCTGGGCCTGCTGGCCTTGCTGCTGGGCGCCTGCCCGGCCGTGGCTGGGGGGCCAGGGGGCCGGGGTGGCGCCGGGGACGAGAGCGGGCAACAGCCGCCGGCTCCTGTCCGGCCCGAACATCTGCGCCAGCCGGCAGGGGGCCCCGCCGAGCCGATCGGCGCCTATGCCAATGGCTGCGTGCGTGGGGCGGTGGCGTTGCCGGCCGACGGGCCGGGTTTCCAGGTCCTGAACCTGTCGCGCCGCCGCAACTGGGGCCATCCCGACCTGATCGCCTATCTGACGCGCCTGGGCGCGCGGGTGGAGGCCGACGGAATGGGCCGGCTGGCCATCGGTGACATGTCCATGCCGCGCGGCGGCCGCATGGCGACGGGGCATGCCAGCCACCAGTCGGGCCTGGACGCCGATATCTGGTTCGCTCTCGACCTGCCTCTGCTGCCCATCGCCCAACGGGAACGGGAAGACCTGCCCGGCATGGTCGATACCCGGCACCAGCGGGTGAACCCGGCCCGTTTCGGCCCGGCGCAGCAAAGGCTTCTGGAACTGGCGGCGATGGATGCGCAGGTCACCCGCATCTTCGTGAACCCCGCCATAAAACAGGCCGCCTGCGAACAGGCGACGGGCGACCGGTCATGGCTGCGCAAGCTGCGGCCCTGGTTCGGCCATGCCGCCCACCTGCATGTGCGGCTGGCCTGTCCCGCCGATGCCGTGCAATGTGAACGGCAGGAAGAGCCGCCCCCCGGCGATGGCTGCGGGGAGGAACTGGCAAGCTGGTTCCTGCCCCCGCCCCCATCCACGGGCCCGCCCAAACCACCGCCGCCACCCCCGGCCGCCTGTCTGGCGCTGTATGCGGAATAATACCAGGGGCATGAATTTATCACTCATGCTCCTGGTATAGGCTGGCGACTGCCGGCCCGGCGCCCATGCGCCGCAAGCCGCCGGATGGCGGCGCCCAACACTAGGCCGCCGGATGGCGGCGCCCGACACTAGGCCGGCGACTGCCGGCCCGGCGCCCGGCACCTGGGGATGCCCTTGATCAGAACACCAGATTCTGATCAAGGCAGAGGGGTGTCAGGCGGACAGCGCACCGGCTTCGACCATGCGGTGGCGTTCCGACGTCAGCACCTGCCGGACCAGCGGCATGGCCCGCAGGCAGCGGGCGATATAGTCCGACTCGTCGCGCGTCAGCGTGCGGACCTGCACATCGACATGCAGGCTTTCATCCGCCTCGAACAGGCGCGACTGGACCGAGGCGGGCACCAGCCCGCGCTTGGCAAAGAACTCCAGCACGCGCGGCAGGCTGGCCGGATCGGGTTCGGCCAGCACGGCGAAGCAGGCCGTGCGGTTGGGATCGGTCGGCCGGGCTTCGGCCGGCGGCGGGGCCAGGGCGGGAACAACGCTCATCATGCTCACTCCGCAGCCAGGACGGGGGCCAGAGCGGGGGTCTGCTTGCTGGCCCCGCGCATCTCCGGTCCGATCGACAGCCGGTCCAGGTCGGCCCGGACAAGGCAGCGCGACAGCACACCGACGGGATCGGCGACATCACGCCCCCGATCACCGGGGACGACCATGGCGAAGGCCCGGTTGGCGCGGGCGGCGCGCAGGGCGGCGTCCACCGCCTCTTCCAGATCGGCACCGGGCAGCCGCTGCCACGGCACGGGCGTAATCGCCCCGCCGGCCGGCCGGTGAACGGCCAGCGCAATCTGCGCGCCGGTCGCCTCGTCACGATAGACGGTCAGGCTGGCGGGGTAGGGGGTGCTCATCTCCGTGGCTCCGGTCTGGGGTGGGTGCCGCCTTTCGCGGTCACCCGGACAATAGGGCAAAGACCGGGGCATTTCTTTGCAAGTTTGGCCCGCCCATCATAGTCTGCGCATGATCAATGCTTGATATGTGATTTCAGGAGAAGAAAAATGCAGAAGCCCCTGGATGCCTTGGATTGGCGCATTCTTGATTGCCTGCAAAAGGACGGTTCCGCCACCGCCGCCCAGGTGGCGGAGAAGGTGGGGTTGAGCCAGAGCCCCTGCTGGCGCCGCATCCAGCGGCTGGAGCAGGAGGAGGTGATCACCCGCCGCGTGGCCCTGCTGAACCGCAAGGCCATCGGGCTGAACGTGCTGATCTTCAGCCATGTGAAGCTGGAGGCGCATAGCGGCGACCTGCTGGATGATTTCCGCGAGCGGATCCGCCGCATCCCGGAAGTGCAGGAATGTTTCGTGCTGATGGGGCAGGTGGATTTCCTGCTGCGCATCGTGACGCGCGATATCGAAGCCTATGAGGCGCTGTTCTTCGAAAAACTGTCCAAGCTGCCGGGCGTGCGCGAGATCAACAGCATGATCGCCGTCTCCACCGTGAAGGAGACGACGGAACTGCCCTTGCCCGGCGTGGCGGCCTGATGGGGGGCATGGCCCCTTGCATCAGACCCCGGTGACGGTGACGGGCAGCCCGCCCGACAGGCGGCGAAGGCCGCGCGTGATGGCCGGCAGTTCCTTGCGATAGACCCTTTCCAGGGGGGATACCGTCACCTCCCAGGCGCCGCACCCCTTGGGTCCTGCCACGCGCCGGTGCGTCCAGGTGGCAACCACGCGGCCCTGGCGCAGGATGACCGGGCTGATCCAGCCGGCCGTGCGATAAACGGCCGGCCGGAACCGGTCATCCAGATATTGCCGCGTATCATTATGGGCCAGCAGATAGGGGTCGAACAGGCCCAGCACGTTGATCTGGCCGGGCGCCGGTGCCGCCCCGGCCAGCGCGTCCAGATCGCGGGACAGGATATGGGCGGGCTTGCCATCCAGGTCGATCACCGCCATCTCCCCGGCCAGGTCGGCAAAGGCGTTATGCACCGGTTCGGCATAGCCGCCGGCGAACTTGCGGAAATCCGCGCGCGTGGCGGGGCCGAACACGGCAAGGTATCGCCGCAGAAGATCGGCCATGGCCTGCCGCCCGTCGACCGGCGGCAGGGGCTGGCCCAGCCAATGATCCAGGCCGACGAACAGTGCCTCGCGCGCGCCGTCGCCCTGTTCCTTTTCCGCCGGGCCGTGACAGACGTGGCCCAGTGCGCAGGCCAGCTTGATGATGCCGCCCCAGCTATGTTCCAGCATGGGCCGCGCCCATTCGCCCAGCCGCGGCACCAGCCGGCGCGACAGGTCCATGCGGCTGTGCGGCCCCTGGACAAGCTGTTCCACGACCGCACCGACCAGGATATCCACCTGCTCCCGGCTCAACCCCTCCTTGGCGTACCAACTGTGATACCCGGCCACCTGCTGCCGGCGCACGCCCAGCAGCATGGGCAGGTCCGCGGCCGGCATCAGGTGCAGGGTGGACCGGTGGGCCCACAGCTTCACCAGGGTCCGGTCGGTGAACAGCGCCCGGCCGATGGCCGCATCATCGGCCCCCCCCGTCGGCCCGCGCCCGCAATTGCAGCAGGGCCGCCGACTGTACCTGTGCCTGCGCCCCGATCAGGCTGTGCGCCGCGGCCAGCGCGTCGGGGGCGGGCCGGGTCAGGTGCTGGCGGTCCAGGCGGAAGGCCAGGGCCTGGGCCATGGTGATGGGCGGCATGGATACGCATCTTGTCCGGTGGAACCGAAGCGGCAGCATGCCGGACACGGACGCCCGGAACAATAGGCGAACATCGATTCGCGGGCCGAATCCCGCTGGTGGTTCCCTATTTGGTTCCGAACAGCCGGTCGCCCGCATCGCCCAGGCCCGGCACGATATAGGCATTCTCGTTCAGGTGGCTGTCCAGGGCGGCGGTGAAGACGGGCACGTCGGGATGCGCGGCGTGGAAGGTGCGCACCCCTTCCGGGGCGGAGACCAGGGCCATGAAGCGGATCTGACTGTCATCCACCCCGTGACGGTTCAGCACATCCACGGCATGCACGGCCGAATGGCCCGTGGCCAGCATGGGATCGACCAGGATGAACAGGCGCCCGGCCGGGTCGGGCAGCTTCACCAGATATTCCACGGGGCGTTTGGTTTCATGATCGCGGTAAAGGCCGATATGCCCTTCCCGCGCCGCCGGCACCAGTTCCAGCAACCCTTCGGCCATCACCAGCCCGGCGCGCAGGATGGGCACCACGGCCAGCTTCCGGCCTTCGATCACGGGGGCGTCCATGGGGCAGAGCGGGGTTTCGATCCGCTCGGTGGTCAGGGGCAGGTCGCGCGTGATCTCGTACCCCATCAGCAGGGCGATCTCGCGCAGCAACTGCCGGAACCCCATGGTCGACCGCGTCCTGTCCCGCATCATCGACAGCTTGTGCTGGATCAGCGGATGGTTCAGGACGGACAGGTTGGGAAAATCGCTGGTCATGGGCCGCTTTCCTGGCAGAAATCTCGCGCCCGCGCAGGATAGCGGCGACAGGGGGACGGAAGCCAGCCCCCCGCAAGCCCTACCCCGCCGGCCCCGTCACCATCAGGACCAGCCATTCGGCGGCCAGCGCCGGTTTTTCCGACCCTTCCAGTTCCACCGTCACGCCATAGCGGACCAGATACTGGCCCGGCCCCTTCATTTCCATGCCCAGCAGGGAAAGCCGGCCGCGAATCCGCCGGCCACTGCGGACCGGCGCCAGGAAGCGCAGCCGGTCGAAGCCGTAATTCAGCATCATGGCGGCCCCGGCCAGGGGCTTCACCATCTGCTGGCCCAAATGGCCCAGCAGCGACAGGGTCAGGAAACCATGCGCCACCGTGCCGCCCAGCGGCGTGCCCGCGGCCCGCACCGGATCGACATGGATGAACTGGTGGTCACCCGTCAGGTCGGCGAACCGGTCGATCATGCCCTGATCCACCACCAGCCAGTCCGACACCCCCATTTCCGTGCCCAGGGCCGCCTGATATTCCGCCAATGTCAGCGTCGCGCGACCGGCCGCCTCGTCCATGCCTTTCCCCTCCCCGGAAGAAACCGAAATTCAAACACTTGTTCCAGGGCATTGTGCGTGCAGGACGGCCGGATGGCAACCGCCCGAGGCATTGCCGGGGCCGACGCCCGTTCAGCGCAGGCTGGCGGCCGGCGGAACGCTGCCGGTCGTGGCGCGCAGCGCGTCCAGTTCCTTTTGCAGGCGGTCGGCGCGGGCCTGATGCTGTCGCCCGGCCTTGCGGTGGCCGTGCTGGCCGAACCAGACCGTGATCCCCCCCGCCAGGAAGCCAACAACCAGCGTGACCAGGACCAGCGCGAAGGCCGGCACCTCCACCGTGCCGACGAAAGGCCACAGGCCAAGCTGCACCGGCATCATGTTGCTGACGGCGAACGAAATGGCCACGGCCGTCAGCGGCAGGGTCAGGATCCAGGACAGGTATCGCACGGCTTCACTTCCCGTTCTTCGAATGGCAGGACTGATCAAGGATATGGAATAAGAAACGGCCCCGGACGATGCCGGGGCCGTACAGGTTAGCAGAAAATACGCGGAACAGGGCAATCGGGCGGGCGGCACGGAGAGACCGCCCGCCCTCACATCATCGCCGCCCCCACAAGCAGGGCCAGCGACAATCCCATCAGGGCCGTCGATACATATTCCAGCCTTTCCAGGCGCTGACGCGCCTGACGCAGATTGCCGGCCATTTCGGCATAGGCGCGTTTGGGTTGGATCACGTCACGGCCTCCCATTACAGGGCGCGCCCCCGAAGGGAACGCGCGGGGTCCAAGGAAAAGGGCCGGTCCGGCGACAATCCGGATGGGGAATGCGCTGGGGGGCTGTTTGTCATCCGATCGCCACCGAACCGTAAAAAAACTGTGCATCCATTCCGGATGGCGAACAAGGGGAAAAGTTCATTTATAACCTTCTGTATGGACTATACGAAATTTCCTTAGCCGCACCGCAGCAATGCAAGGTGGAGCCAGCCACACCCTCTGCCCCCCGGACACGCATGGCAGACCCGCACAGGCCCATGCCGGGCCACCGATGCGGCCGGGCGCCGGGCGGCACACCATCATCCCCGATCCGCCAGGCGATGTGCGCGGCCGGCGCACGAAGGGGCTGCTCAGCCACGATATCGCACCGGCGCAGGGCCGGGCGGCCCTCAGCAGGGTTACAGATCGTCCGGGCCCGCCCCTTTGGGGGCGGCGTTTGGAAAATCCGCCCAAGGCGCGCGTGACCGGGAACCCGGACGGCCCGCCCGTACCGGGCCCGAGGTGCCGGGCCGGGTGCGGGCGGGCGCCGCGCGGCAATGTTTCCTTTGATTTCGGGTGGTCATCCCGCCTAATACTATCCGCCCCTTAAAGGACCATGCCCGGCCCTCCATGCCTGCGAAACCCACCCTGGACGATTTGCGCCGCGAGATCGACGAGATCGATTCCACCATCCATCAGTTGCTGATGCGTCGCGCACAGGTGGTGGAGGAGGTGGCCAAGGTAAAGCCGCCCGGCCGCCCCTTCATCCGCCCCGCCCGCGAGGCGGAGATCGTGCGCAACCTGGTTGCCCGCCATGGCGGTGCCTTCCCGGTGAACGCCATCGTGCGCATGTGGCGGGAAATGATCGCCGCCCTGACCCGCATCCAGGGGCCACTGGCCATGGCCGTCGTCTGCCCGAACGAGGAGCGCGGCGCCCTGTGGGACAATGCCCGCGACCATTTCGGCAGCACCACGCCGGCGATTGCCGTGAACACCCCTATGTCGGCGCTGCGTGCCGTCTCCGACGGCACCGCGACGCTCGCCGTCGTGCCCTGGCCGGAAGAGGATGATAACGACCCCTGGTGGCGTTTCATCCTGTCGCCCGACGGCAAGACGCCGCGTGTCGTCGCCCGCCTGCCCTTCCTGCGCACGACCGGGCAGAGTGTCGGCCGCGAAGGCGGCGATGCCCTGGTGCTGGCCGCCGTCCCGATGGAGGAAACGGGCGACGACCGGACCCTGCTGGCCCTGGAAGTGCCCCAGGATGTCAGCCGCGGCCGGTTGAAGGACGTGCTGGAGGCCGCGGGCTTTACCACCTTGCAGTTCCGCACCCATCACCAGCCCAACGGCGGCGGATCGGTGCATCTGGTGGAGGTGGAGAGCTTCGTCGCGGGCGACGATCCCCGCCTGACCACCGTCCGGCAGCGCCTGGGCGAGGCGGCGTCCCATGTGCTGCCCATCGGCGCCTATGCCACGCCCGTGATGCTGCCAAAGGCCTGACCGGCCACACCCGTTCCCCCTCCCTGCCCCTCGCCTGCCCCGATGGCGGTTGAGCCTGGATTTTATCGTCCGGATATCGTTATATCCATGCAGATATATCGATGAGGGAGGACGGATCTTGCGCCATATGTTGCGGGGCCTTTCACTGGCCGTCACCATCCTGGCTTCTCCCCCGCTGGCCGCCGGGGAAGCGGCGGATTGCGCGGGCGGGACCGTGCCGCCCCCGCCGGAACTGGCAGCCTGGACGGCGCCGGCGCAGGGCGGCCTGCCGGCAGCGGTGACCGTGGCCGATGCCCCGGCCGTCATGATCGGCACCGCCGTGGAACTGGCACTGCGCCCGTCCGGCACCGTGGACTTCCCCGTGACACCCGGCCGGGACGGCAAGCCGGAAAGCCATGCCGGCCTGCTCACGCTGGATATCGCGCGGGCCGGCACCTATCGCGTGGCGCTGGGCAGTGCCGCCTGGGTCGATATCGTGCGGGACGGGGCCTCCATCGCCTCCGTCGCGCATGGCCATGGGCCGGCCTGCACAGGCATCCGCAAGATCGTCGATTTTCCCCTGGCAGCCGGGCGGCATGTGCTGATGATCGCCGCCTCCCCCGTCGACCGGGTGACGGCGCTGGTGGTCCCCGGTCCGTGATTTCGGGTCCGTTTGCCGCTACAGTGCCGGCCGTCCATCCATAACGGCAGGGTACCCGTCATGTCCGATCAGCTCCTCTTCTCCGGCGGCCGCGTCTTCGACGGGCTGTCGGCCCCGCGCGACGGGCTGGGCGTGCTGGTTTCCGACGGGCGGATCGCCTCGGTGTCGCCCTTGGCGGATTTCGCCGGTTATGCCGGCCCCCGGCACGACACGACGGGGGCTACGCTGATGCCGGGGCTGGTGGATGCGCATGTGCATCTGGCCCTGGAAGCCACGGGGGATGTGGTCACGACCCTGCGCCAACGCCCGATGGGCGACCTGACGCTGCGCCTGCTGGAAAATGCCCAGGCGACCCTGGCTGGCGGCGTGACCGCCATGCGCGACCTGGGCGGGGTGGAATGGCTTGAAATCGCCGTGCGCGACGCCATCCGCGCCGGCCGGCACCAGGGTCCCGCCATGCGCTGTGCCGGCAAGGTGCTGACCATCACGGGCGGTCACGGGGCCTGGCTGGGCTTTGAATGCGACGGGGAAACCGACTGGCTGCGCGCCGTGCGCGCCAACGTGAAGCACGGGGCCGACTGCATCAAGCTGATCGCCACGGGCGGCGTGCTGACGGGCGGCGTCGATCCGATGGCGCCGCATCCCGCGCAGGCCGAAATGGCCGCCGCCGTGGGCATGGCCCATGATTTCGGCCTGAAGGTGACGGCCCATGCACAGGGCGCCCGCGGCATCGCGCGGGCCGTGGCGGCCGGGGTAGACAGTATCGAACACGGGTTCGAACTGACCGATGCACAGATCGCCATCATGATCGATCAGGGGGTGCGGCTGGTCCCCACCCTGTCGGCCATGATGGCGCTGCTGGAGATGAAGGACCGGCTGCCTGCCTTCGTGCGGGACAAGGCCGAACGGTTCGGTGCCATGCATTTCGACAGTTTCGGGCGTTTCGTGGCGGCCGGCGGCGTGGTCGCCATGGGAACCGATGCCGGCACGCCCGGCAACCACCATGGGGAGAATGCCCGGGAACTGGGTCACATGGTGACCCTGGGCATGGACCCGCTGGCCGCCCTGAAGGCGGGCACCAGCGTGGCCGCCGACCTGCTGGACTTCCCCCATCGCGGGCGGATCGTGGCCGGGGCCGCCGCCGACCTGCTGCTGGTGCCGGGCGACCCCGTCGCCGACATCCAGGCCGCGGCCGACGCCGCCCGGCATCTGTCCTTGTGGAAGGATGGCGTGCCCGTGCCCCGGCGGCAGACCCCGCCGCCGCCCGCCTTCACGGTGGCGTCGGCCGCCGGCTTCTGAAGCGGCCCTGCACATGCGCCGGGGGGCGGCACCCGGCAGCGACTGCCGTCACGCGGGCGATGGCAGGGGGGCCGGATTGATGGGGGCGGGGCCCGCCGGCGCTTCGTCGGCCGGCGGCTCGGCCAGCCCCTCGGCGATCATGCCGCGCGCCGTCTCCCGCTCGCCCATGACCACGACGCTGGCGCCGTTCTGGGTCAGATAGGTCACCTCCTCGTCGGCATGGGCGCGGGCGATGATCCGCAGGCTGGAATTGGCCAGCCGCGTCTGCCGGATGATCTGCCCCGCCTCGAACGAGCCGGGGATGGCGATGAACATCAGACGGGCGCCGCCGATATTGACGGCCTGCAGCATCTCCGGCAGCACCGCATTGCCCTGCAGAACCTCCACCCCGTCCTCGCGCAGGGCATCGACCCGCTTCTGGTTGTCCTCCACCACCAGATAGGGGATGCCCTGGTCGCGCAGATGGGCGGAAATCAGGCTGCCGACCCGCCCATGGCCGATGATGATGGCATGGTTGGTCAGGCTGGTGGGGGCGATGGGCTCGCGCGTCGCCTCCACCGGCACCGGGGCCGCCAGATCGCCGCCCGGTTCCAGCCGGTGGCCGAACTTGTCGATCAGCGTGAACATGACCGGGTTCAACAGGATCGACAGGATGGCACCGACCAGCACCAGATCCTGCCCTTCCGTCGGCAACAGGCCCAGCGACACGCCCAGCGCCGCCAGGATGAAGGAGAATTCGCCGATCTGCGCCAGGCTGGCGGAAATGGTCAGCGCCGTGCTGCGCGGATGGCCGAAGGCCAGCACGATCATGTAGGCCGCAATCGACTTGCCCACCACGATGATCAGCACCGTGGCCAGCACGGACAGCGGCCGTTCCAGGATGATCGCCGGATCGAACATCATGCCGACCGACACGAAGAACAGCACCGCGAAGGCGTCGCGCAGCGGCAGCGATTCCTCCGCCGCGCGATGGCTGAGCGGCGACCCGGACAGCACCATGCCCGCAAAGAAGGCGCCCAGCGCGAACGACACCCCGAACAGGACGGAGGCGCCATAGGCCACCCCAAGGGCGATGGCCAGCACGGCCAGCCGGAACAGCTCCCGCGAGCCGCTATGCGCGATCTCGTGCAGGATCCAGGGAATAACCCGCTTGCCGACCACCAGCATCAGGACCACGAAGGCCGCGACCTTGGCCAGGGTGATGGCGATGACGGTCAGCAGGTCGCTGCCGGACAGGCGGGCAGCCGCGACCCCGTCCGTTCCCGGCGCCCCGGCCTGGTCACCCAGCAGGCCGGCCAGGGCCGGCAGCAGCACCAGGGCCAGCACCATGGCCAGGTCTTCCACGATCAGCCAGCCGATGGCGATGCGGCCCCGCTTGCTTTCCACCAGACGCCGTTCCTGCAGCGCGCGCAGCAGCACCACGGTCGACGCCACCGACAGTGCCAGGCCGAACACCAGACCCGCCCCCATTGTCCAGCCCAGCGCCCAGGACAGGCCCATGCCCATCAGCGTCGCCAGACCGATCTGTCCGATGGCGCCGGGGATGGCGATGCCCTTCACCGACATCAGATCCTTGACCGAAAAATGCAGGCCCACGCCGAACATCAGCAGGATGACGCCGATCTCCGCCAGTTGCGGTGCGATGTTCATGTCGGCGACATAGCCCGGCGTGCCCGGCCCGATCACGACCCCCGCCACCAGGTAGCCCACCAGCGGTGAAATCTTCAGCTTCTGGGCAAGGGCACCGAAAATGAAGGCCAGTGCCAGGGCCGTCACGATCATGGTGATCAGGGGCACGTCATGCATTGTCGAGACTACCTTTCATCCGGGCCAACGGTGCGGTTCCGGCGCCCCCGCCCTTGACCTTTCAACCTTTTAATACAATATCGCCCAATATGGTTGAGATAATCGGGATTACAACCGGTGCCTCATGAACTTTCTCCGGCGCAATGCCGGGCGGCACGCGGGCTTCTGGACTGGAGCCAGGAACAGTTGGCGCAGGCTTCCGGCCTGTCGCGCAGCACGGTGCGCGATTTCGAGTCGGGGCGCCACGACCCCCACCGCGGCAGCATTGCGCTGCTGCTGCAGACCCTTGCCGACCAGGGGGTCGAACCCCTGTCCGCCGACCAGGGACAGGGGGAAGGCGTGCGGTTCCGTGCCACCGGTCCACACGCCGGCTCCCCCCCAATATCGGTTGAAAAGTTTTAACGAAGATTTACCCGCATCAACTTTTCCCCGACACGCGCCTTCGTCGGCGCGTGTCAATCCAGCGCGAACACCATGGCCTTCAGGTACTGCGTTTCCGGCAGCAGCGGATGGACGGGATGGTCGGGACCGGCCCCGGCAAAGCGCAGGATGCGGCCCTGGCGGCCCGCCTCTCCCAGGCCGCGCGCCACCTCCTGATGGAACAGGGGCGGTTCCATGTTGTGCGAGCAGCTTGCCACCAGCAGCATGCCGCCGGGCGCCACCAGCCTTGCCGCGGCCTTCGTCATGCGGCGATAGGCGCGGCTGCCCACGGCCAGATCCTTGCGCGACTTCACGAAGGCCGGCGGATCGGCGATCACCACGTCGAAGGTGCGCCCCTCGGCCACCCACTGGTCCATCAGGTTGAAGGCGTCACCCTTCTGCGCCGTCACCCGGTCGGCCACGCCATTGGCCTCTGCCGCCTTCATGGCGATGGACAATGAGAGGGCGGACCGGTCGACCAGCGTGACCTCGCTGGCCCCGCGCCGGGCGGCCAGCACCCCGAACCCGCCGGCATAGGTGTAGAAGTCGACCGTCGATTTGCCCCGGCACAGGTCGGCGATGAAGGCGCGGTTGTCGCGCTGGTCGAAGAACCAGCCCGTCTTCTGCCCGGCCGACAGGTCGGCGAAGAAGGTGGCACCGTTCTCCTCCACCGGGATCAACCCGTCGACGCTGCCCTTGGCCACCCGCACCTCTTCCTCCAGCCCTTCATAGGACCGGGCGGTGCTGTCATTGCGCAGCACGACGGCGCGTGGGTTCAACACCTCGTCCAGTGCGGCCAGAATCATGGGGATACGGCGGTCCATGGCCACATTGTTGGCCTGCACCACCACCACGTCGCCGTACCGGTCGATGATCAGCGACGGCAGCCCGTCGCTTTCGGCATGGACCAGCCGGTAATAGGGGCGATCGAACAGCCGCTCGCGGATTTCCAGGGCGCGGCGGATGCGGCGCACGAAGAAGCCGGTATCGATCACCGCCGCCGGGTCGCGGGACAGGAAGCGCGCGGCGATCAGCGTATGCGGGTTGAAGGTGGCGATGCCCAGGGTGGCCCCGCCGGCATCGGTGACACGCACCACCGACCCGGCCGGCAGCGCCTTCGCCGCCTTGTCCATGTCCACTTCGTTGGAATAGACCCAGGGATGGCCGTGCTGGGCACGCTTGTGCCGCCCGGCCTGGATGCGGATCACGGGCAGGGCGGCGGGTTTGGTGGCATCGGACATGGTCTGGGCGGTCCCGGCGGGCAGAGCTTTACAAGGTGGCGCGGAAAATACCGCCGCACCTCCCCTGGCTCAAGCGGCGGCCATGCCGGTCAGACCAGCGGCCGGCACAGGCGCAGATCCTCGCGGTAATGGCCATGGTCCAGGGCGCGGGCCAGGGCCATGGACACGCTGGCTCCGATGCCTTCGCGCTGGGGCAGGTGCAGATGCACGGCCCCGCAGCCCAGATCGGCCGCCACCGAATCCATGTCGTTCAGCAGCAGGTCGATGGCGGCCTCCGGCTCGATCAGGTCCAGCGCCAGGAACATGTCCACCTGCAGCACCTTGCCATGCTTGGGGCTGGGCAGCGCCTGGAAGGCATAGATGCCATGGATATAGCCATGGTCGCCCTCCACGGTGCGCAGGCCGCTGTCGGCCAGGGCCAGAAGCGTTCCCGCATAGGTACGCCAGGCATCCCGGTCGTGCGCGGCCCTGCCTGTCTGCACGAGGGGCCAGGCCTGGTCGACCCGGCGGCGGTCCAGCGGCTTGACGGAAAAACGGTCGGACATGGTCACCCGTTCCGGCGATATAAGCACGGCGATGTCTCTGTCTGCTTGAACGGTCCCGCCGGCGGGGTTTATGACGGCGGCTTGCAACGGGTAACCGATAATGCCGCGCCCCCGCCTTGATATGGATCAAGGCGCCGTCGCCACGATGCGCCTAGTCCTTCGGATATATGTTCATCAGCCAATCATTATGAAATCCTTCGATTGGCTGGCGAACAAGAAGGGCACATACTCGCGCATCAAGCTGTGTTGCGGGGACATGTTCTTTGGGCGCATGCTGTGCCGGGGATGATATCCCGGAGGTGATGCTTAATCGGGGGGCCTGACATGGCATTGGCGGAACATGCGTGCACGCGCGACGGCGCGATTGCGGCGAAGGTGGACGTCTCCCCCTGCAATGTCTGCCCCGTACGCAGCATGTCCGTCTGTTCCGCGCTGGAAGCCGACGAATTGAAACGCCTGGCCGACATCCTGGTGTCGGTCAAGGTGGAGGCGGGCCACACCTTGTTCGGGGAAGGCGACTGCGCCGATGCGCTGTTCAACGTCACCGCCGGCACCATGAAGCTCTACAAGCTGCTGCCCGACGGCCGGCGGCAGATCACGGGCTTCCTTCTGCCCGGCGATTTCCTGGGCCTGTCCATCAACGACACCTATGCCTATTCGGCCGAGTTGGTGACGCAGGCCACCTTGTGCCGTTTCCCCCGTCGCCGGCTGGAATCGCTGCTGGAGGATTATCCCAAGATGCAGCGCCGCCTGTTCGCCATGGCGTCCAGCGAGCTGGCCGCGGCACAGGACCAGATGCTGCTGCTGGGCCGCAAGAATGCCAGGGAGCGCATCGCCTCCTTCCTGCTGATGCTGTCGGAGCGCGCCCGGCGCCGCGGCTACAAGGAAAACCCCGTGCATGTGCCGATGAGCCGGTCGGACATCGCCGATTATCTGGGCCTGACCACGGAAACGGTCAGCCGCACCTTCACACAGTTGAAGACCAGCCGCGCCATCTCGCTGCTGGAAGGCGGCAAGGTCCGCCTGAACGACATCGAGAGCCTGCAGGAACTGGCCGAGGGCGCCTGATCAGCCCATGCCCGCCAGCCGGCCCGGTGCCGGCAACAGGCGCAGCAACCGGTCGGGCTCGGACGCGAACCAGGCATGCCCGCCCCAGGCCAGGGACGGCATCGCCTTCTTCACCTCCGGCCGGTCGCGGTCCAGGAAGGCCGTGATGCAGGCGACGCGGGACGGATCGAACCCGCCCTCCGCCGCGATCTCCAGAAAGGCGCGGGCCCGCTGTTCCGTCACGGGGCCATCGGTGGCCACCACCTCCACGAAGACCAGCATCAGGTCGGCCGCACTGCGGCCGCGGTCCAGCAGGATGATGTCGGGCAGGGTGCGGTCCGGCGTGATGCGCAGGCGCAGGCGCCGGATCCAGCCCTCGTCCCGCGCGGCGACCTTCGCGGCACTTTCCGACAGCCAGAGCACCACGGGATCGGCCAGGAAGCGGGGGGCGAAATCCTCCACCACGGCGCGCGCGATGCGGCTGCTGGGGCCCGGCGCCAGCAGCCGCGTCTCCCCGTTGGGGAAGCGTACCAGCACGTCGGCCCCGTCGCGATCGCCCGAGCCGCGCAGGCTGACGATGCGGGCCAGCGCCATGGGGTTCAGCGTGGCATCGGCCCAGGCCCGCGCCGCGGCGGCCAGGGCCGCATCGCGCAGCCCCGGATCGAACAGGGCCGCGAATTCCGCCGTCAGCGCATAACGCGGCTTGGAAGAAGTGGTGGGCACGCCCTGCCGCTCGATAACGGCACCGTTGGGGATCAGGCCCTGGCGGATCACCTCGTCGCGGACCTGCTCGCGGCTATTGTCCTGGTACCAGCGTTCGCCGCTGGCCTTGGGCGCGCGGGCATAGTCGGCACGCGATAAGGGATCGGCCGAAAACAGCATGCGCGTATCGCCCAGGCGCACCACATGCACGGGGTTCAGCCAGATATCGGTCCCTTCCACCGCCCCGACATAGAGAAAGGCGGCGACGGTCGCCGCGGCGGCGTCACGGATGCATTTGTCGCGTTCCGGCGTGCCGTCGGGAAATATCTGGCGCAGGCGGCGGGCCACCTCCGCCCGGTCCAGCAGGGGCGGCAGAACATCCATGCCTCAAAGCCCGTAAAGCCGGTCGGCCGCCTGGTCCAGCGGGTCGCGCGGCGCACCCGCCGCCACCAGCGCCGCCAGTTCCTTCAGCATGGCGGGATGGGGCAGGGGCAGGGCCTCCAGCTCATAGGCGGAGACGGCGACGGAACCGGACAGGCAGCGGAACGCGCGGTCGGCCGCCCGGCTGTTCAGGAAGGCCGCCAGCACAGCCGGACTGACCGGCGGCACCCCGTCGCCCGTGGGCAACAGCATGTTGAGATGGTTTTCGACCGCGACCCCGCGCGGGTACGGTTTCAGGAAGCTGGCGGGCATTTCGGCCGCGATCAGGCGGCGCGCCTGCTCCTTGGCCGTCGTGCGCTGCAAAAGCACGCAGGGCCGGCGGACCAGCAGCCATTCATCCCCGGACGGGGCCGGGTGGAACCAGGGCTTGTGGTTGGCCTTTTCACAGCGATAGGCGAAGCGGCCATCCGGCGTGACGCTTTCCGCCCAGACAAGGGGCACGGCACCGCGGCCGGCCCGGTCCGATATCTGCGGCTTGTAACGGTTCCAGACCAGGGGGCCCGTGGCCACGCGATAGCCCCAATCGGCCAGCCGGCTGTCCAGCGTGCGCAGCCGCGTCGCCAGCCCGGATTCCCCCGCATGGCGCGGCAATATCCAGGGGGCCGTCGGTTCCGCCGGCAGGGTGAAGGACCCGGCCGGCCGGATGGACAGTCCCCCCCGCCCCCGCCGGCCCGGATCATGTTGACCAGGGCGCGGGGCGGCCGCCGGCGGCGACCGCCGGCCCGGCGATAGGTGGCCAGCACCGTCTCCTGCAGCACATTGTCGAACACGCCCCGGCGCTCATCGACGAAATCCAGCGACACGGGCGGGGCCAGTTCGGTCAGGGTGCGGCGCAGATGCTTGAAATAGTCCCCCGCCAGGAAGGAGGAGGGGGTGAGGAACGCGATCAGCCCGCCCGGTGCGGCCAGGCGCACGGCCAGATCCATGAACAGGCCATAGAGATTGGCATGGCCGTAAAGGCTGCGCGCGAACCGGGCGCGCAATGCCGGCTCCAGCGTCAGCCGGCCATAGGGCGGGTTGCCGATCACCAGGTCGAATTCGGCCCGTTCCGGTACAGCCAGCGCATCCGCCGCCAGACAGGGGGACAGGCGCTGGCCCGTGCCACGCAGCAGGGGCAGCAGCGCCGCCTCCACCATCACCCCGGAAATCCAGGCCGCCATGGGGTCCAGTTCCAGCCCGCGCAGGCGCGTGGCGATGGACCGGGCGGCGATGGCCGGCTCCACCCCCTTCAGCGCCGCCGCCATGCGCAGGGCGACGGGCACCAGAAAGGCGCCGCAGCCGGCCGCGGGGTCCAGCACGCGGGCGGTCGTCCAGTCCACCTTGCCCGCTGCGGCCAGATCGACCAGCCGGTCCGCCAGGGCCGGCGGGGTGTAATAGACGCCGGCGCGCGCCCGTTCCTCCGCCGGCATCAGGCCGGCATGCAGGGCCCCGATGCGGTCGGCGACCAGGGCGACAGGCAGGGGGGCCAGGACGGTGGCATAATCGCGGGCGACCGCCGCCACCCCCGCATCCAGCGCCACCGCCCCGCGCAGGGCCGGCGGCGGCGCCAGGTCCAGGCCCGTGTCCAGCGCCTGCCACCAGGCGCGCACCACCATCTGCACCAGCGCCGCGCCCTGCCGCCCGTGCTGGGCCGACAATGCCGTCACGGCAGCCAACAGCAACGCCCCCGAATCGGGGGCGGCGGGGCGGGCCGGCGAGGCCGTCGGCGGCGGGGGAACGGGACGGGGCAAGGCGGGGCGGAACGGGTTCGGGTGAAGGCAATGTTCCATGATCGTTCAGGGTCCGCCCCGACGCAAGCGCGTTCAGGACGCCCCCTGCTTGCCCACGCCCAGCCATAGCCCGGCCTCCCCCAGCGGCGTCTCCGGCGGCAGGGTCGGGTTGGGCAGGCGGATCACCACGGCCTCGTTGAACCGTTCCAGCGGGAAGGCACCGCGCGTGGACGGATGGGTGGACAGCATATCGCGCAGCGCACCGCTGGCCAGCATGGACCGCAGCCCCTGTTCCAGCCGCCGCGCCAGTTCTTCACGCCCCGGCGCAACGAAGAAATAGACGGGCATCGGATAGGCGATGACCAGCCGATCAAAGACCAGCAGGTCTTTCCCGCCCCAGATGGCAACCTCGCCCGCCACCTCTGCCACGCCGCGCGCGAAATAATCGCAGCGGCCGGCCCGCAGCATGGCGTAAAGCTGGTCGAAATGCACATTGGTCACCTGCGGTAGCCCGGCGGCCGCCAGAATGTCGGCGTCGGGCCATTGCGCGCCCTGGCAGGCCGTGAAGCGCTGCAAATCCTCCAGCGTGTGGACACGGGCGAAATCCGCGGCCCGGTCTGCCCGGATGACAGGCACGCGCTGGCCGATCAATCCCATGTCGATGGGGATGCGCACGGGCCGTATCGCCCGTTCCCGGCTGCTGCTCGTGGCACTCCAGGTGACATCAATGCGCCCGGCCCGCACTTCCGCCAGAAGCCGGGTCTGGGACAGCCGGTCCCGCACGGGTTCGATACGCACGGGGCCATGTTCGGCCGCGGTCTCCGCCATCAGGCGGCGGAACAGGTCGTGGAAATAGTCGGGCCGCTGCTCCTCCCCCGGGGCGCGCCAATCGGAGACGCGCACGACGGCCGGCCCTGCGGCCCTGCCCTCCTCCGCCCCGGCCTGCAATGCCGGCAGGAACACGGCCAGCAGCATGGCCAGCCAGCGGGACCCAAGCCAGCGGGACAAGGGTCCCCGCATCTTCCGCTCTCCTGGTATTTTCAGCCCAGTGCCTTGAAAAAGGGAAGCACCGCCCCGCAGGGTTGGCAAGGGAATTGGCGGCGGCACCGCGGGTGGCAGAACGGCTGCCGGTCAGCCTTCCAGCATGCGGCGCAGCAGTTCGACATCCTCGGCGAAGGCCGGGTCCGTGCCGCACAGTTCGTCCACCTTGCGCACGGCATGCATGACGGTGGTGTGGTCGCGGTCACCGAACTTCCGCCCGATCTCCGGCAGGGAGCGCTGGGTCAGCTGCTTGGCCAGATACATGGCCACCTGCCGCGGCCGGGCGACCGCGCGGGCGCGGCGCGCGCTGCTCATATCCGCCAGGCGGATATTGAAATGCTCGGCGACCTTCTTCTGAATCTCCTCGATCGTCACGCGCCGGTTGCTGGCGCGCAGCAGGTCGTGCAGCACGTCCTGCGCCGATTCCAGCGTGATGGCACGCCCCACCAGTTCGGCATGGGCGACGATGCGGTTCAGCGCCCCTTCCAGCTCACGCACATTGCTGGTGATCTTGTGGGCCAGGAATTCCAGGACCTTCGGCGGCACCTTGGCCCCGATCCGGTCGGCCTTCTGGCCCAGGATGCCCAGACGCAGCTCATAGGTGGTGGGGTGGATATCGGCCACCAGGCCCCAGCCCAGGCGCGAGCGAAGCCGTTCCTCCATGCCCTCCAGGTCCGACGGGCTCTTGTCGGCGCTGATGATGACCTGGCGGTTCTGATCCACCAGGGCGTTGAAGGTGTGGAAGAACTCCTCCTGCGTGCTGTCCTTGCCGGAGATGAACTGCACATCATCGATCATCAGCACGTCGACCGAGCGGAACTGCTCCTTGAAGGCCATCGTGTCCTTGAAGCGCAGCGCCCGGATGAACTGGTACATGAATTTTTCGGCCGAGAGATAGATCACACGGCGTGCCGGGTCCTTCTTGCGGATGGCCCAGGCGATGGCATGCATCAGGTGCGTCTTGCCCAGCCCCACGCCACCGTAAAGGAACAGCGGGTTGAAGGGCACCGCCTGCGCATCGGCCACGCGACGGGCGGCGGCAAAGGCAAGCTCGTTCGGCTTGCCCACCACGAAATTCTCGAAGGTGAAGCGCGGATCCAGCGGGGCCGACATCTCGTCGGTGCGGTCTTCCGTCACGGTCAGCGTGGCCACCGGCTCGATCACCAGCTCGGTCACGGGTTCCGGGGCCGGCGCGGCGGGGGGCAGGGGCGCATCGTTGGCGGCGACGGCGGGCGCCGGTTCGGACCGGGCGGCACTGGCCACCACGATGTCCACCGACTGGACGCCCGGATTCTCGTTGGCGAACAACACGCGGATACGGTCGGCATAATGGGTGCGGATCCAGTCGCGCATGAAGCGCGTCGGCACCAGGATGCGAAGCTGTCCGCCATCCAGGGAGCCGACGGTCAGCGGCTTCAGCCAGGAACGGTAGGCGGTTTCCCCCACCTCGTCCTTCAACCGGCCCCGCACCCGCGCCCACTGTTGATCCAGCGAACCCTGCACCGACATTCGTCCGTTGCTCCCCGCCCCAAGGCCCAACATGGACGCCCGCCGTACAAAGCCGGCGGAACGGCCATCCATAATAGAATAGGCATCACCCTGCGAACAGGCATCAGGCCGGCACCGTTCCCGACGGTCCCCTGCCGATGCCGCCCACCCGGCGTCACCCGACAATCAGCTCCCAGTTCCCCTCTGGCACCGATCATCCGGCACCTTGCCCCATCCTTATGTTCGGTTCACCCTGTTTGGCGGGTAATCTGGACGGTGGCGGAAATAAAAAACCATAACGACGGGAGCCACCAAGTGGAATACCCCCTTCGTATAGGCGAATTTCAAGAAATGGCCGCACACTGGCGGGAACCGGCATTGAACCGTGATTACGGGTCGATTACCAGTGATGCCTGACTGGATTGCTATCCAAAGGCGTCATGCACCCGTCTGCATTGCTTCCATTACCCGCGCGAACCGGCGGAGCAGGGATGCTAGAGGGGTGGGGGCAGAGTCGCAACGGGACTGAAAGGGGAACGCCGAAAAAAGCAAAATTCGTTCGCTCCGGCTTCAGCCGGCCGTCACGATTTCGGCGCGGGTCTGCATGGCCTCGCCCCTTGATACCGAACCCTGCATGCCGACAAAGAAAACCGCGCGGGCGAAGCGCACCGCGCGGGTCTCTCTACGGCGACAAGGATCAGCCCAGGGCCTTGATACGGCCCGACAGGCGCGACAGCTTGCGCGAGACGGTGTTGGCATGCAGCACGCCCTTGGAGGCGCCGCGCATCATCTCGGGCTGGGCCTGCTTGAAGGCCTCGGCAGCGGCGGACTTGTCGCCGGACGCGATGGCGGTCTCAACCTTCTTCAGGAAGGTGCGGATGCGGCTGACGCGGGCGCGGTTGATCTCAGTCCGGGTGGCGGTCTGACGGATGCGCTTCTCAGCGGACTTATGATTGGCCATGGGTAACCTTTACGCGGGACATGGAAGTGCCGTAGGAAGCGGCGCTTATACAGGCGGCCCACGCCCTCGTCAAGCCGGCGCCCGCAAAGCCACCATACGAAACTTGCTTGTCTGGCAAGCAGCAGCCGGCGGCACCCCGAGTCGAACCGGAGTCCACGGCGCATGCGCATCAGAAGCCGGCCAGTAAAACAATCTATATTGTTGCCCGCTTCATTTGACCACCCCACCCGTTGATCGGACCGGGTTGCATCAGGGGGCGGGGTCGCGCGGGGACAGTTGGAAGCGCACGGTCAGGCGCCCGCCCTGGGGCTGGATGGCGATATCCAGCACCTCGGCCTGGCGGGTCCAGCGGCCATCGGCCCCGCGTGTCCAGCCAAGCTGGGGCAGGGTTTCGGCATAAAAGCGGGTGACGGCGTCGATGCCGGCCTGGCCCGTGGCGGTGGATTGCACGATGCGGCCGGTCGGATTGTCGAAGACCAGCGCATCGTCGGGTGCGGCGACCAGGCCCGGCGCCAGGGGCACATCCTCTGTCCCCGGCACGAAAGCGGCCAGGGCCGGGACGGGCGCCAGCCCGCAGGCAAAGATGAACAGCACGGCGGAAAGCAGGGCGCGCGGCCCCCGGATCAGGTGCGTCATGGTATCCAACTGGATACCTTACCGCTGCCGCCGCGCACAGAAAAAAGTGGACCGCCCGGCCTGGGTGATGCGGGCCACGCCGCCGGTGACCCCGACATCGCAGTCGCACCGGCCGCAACCCTCCCCCTCCCGGCCATAGACCTGGAAGCTGTGCTGGAAATAGCCCAGTTCGCCGTCGGACTGCACGAAATCGCGCAAGCTCGATCCGCCGGCGGCGATGGCCTCGTTCAGCACGTCGCGGATGATGGGCACCAGCCGTTCGGCATCGGCACCGGCCACGCTGGCGCCCGTGCGCGTCGGGTCGATGCCGGCCCGGTACAACGCCTCGCAGACATAGATGTTGCCCAGCCCTGCCACCACCTTCTGGTCCAGCAGCAATGATTTGATGGGCCCGGCCCGGCCTGCCAGCCGCGCCGACAGGCCCGCGGCATGGAAGCCGTTGCCCAGCGGTTCCGGCCCCAGGGCGGACAGCATGGGGTGCGCCTCCATCCCCGTTTCGTCGAACAGGTCCATGAAGCCGAAACGCCGGATATCGTTATAGGTGACGACCCAGCCATCATCGGTGTGGAAGACCAGATGGTCGTGCGCCGCCGGGGCGGCGGCCGGGCCGGGCTTCACCACCATGCTGCCCGACATGCCCAGATGGATCATCCAGACCAGCCCGCCTTCCACGCGGATCAGGATGTATTTGGCGCGCCGGTCGAGCGACAGGACCTGTCGCCCCGTCAGGCGCCGGGCGAAATCCGCAGGCAGCGGAAAGCGCAGGTCGGGCCGGTGCTGGTCCACCCGCACCAGCCGCCGCCCCTCCAGCTTCATGGCGAGGCCGCGGCGGACGGTTTCAACCTCGGGCAATTCGGGCATGGTGGCACGGGGCTCCAGGTGGAACGGGACACCGGTGATAGCACAGGCCCGCCCCGGCGCGCACATGCCATGGCACCGGGGTGCAACCCCGAGCGGCTGGATCAGCCACGCAGGCTCAGTTCCACGCCCAGCGACCGCAGCGCGTCCCAGTAGCCGGGATAGGTCTTGGCCACGCAACCGGGGTCCAGGATGGTGATGCCACGGATCTTCAGGCCGGCCAGCGCGAAGGACATGGCGATGCGATGATCGGCATAGGTATGGATATCGGCGGGCAGGTCCTGTCCGGCCAGCGCCGGATCGGCCGCCACGATCAGGTCGTCCCCCTCCTCCCGCGCCAGGCCGGGGCGGATCTTCGCCAGTTCGGTCGACAGCGCCCGGATGCGGTCGCATTCCTTCACCCGCAGGTTGGAAATGCCCACGAACCGGACGGGATTGTTGTTGAAGGCGGCCAGCACGGCCAGCGTCGGCACGGCGTCCTGCATCTGCGCGCCGTCGATGACGGCCGGCATGTCGGGGAAGCGCGCGATCACGTCGCGCGCGCAGGCATCAGGCTGGGTGAAGGCATCGGCCGGCACGCCCAGGTCGATATTCCCGCCCGTCAGCACCGCCGCCGCCCACAGATAGGTGGCGGCCGACGCATCGGGTTCGATCACGTAATCGGCGGCGCGGTATCCCGTGGGCCGCACCCGCCAGGTGCCGGCATCCACCTGTTCCACATCGGCGCCAAAGGCCCGCATGGTGGCCAGCGTCAGGTCGATATAGCCACGGGCCCCGATCTCCGCCCCCGTCAGGGCGATATCGACGGGTCCGGTGGAACAGGCCGCCGCCATCAGGATGGCGCTGACATACTGGCTGGACAGGCCGGCATCGATCTCCACCCGCCCGCCGGGCAGCGCACCCGTGCCACGCACCGTGACGGGGGGGCACCCCGTCGGCGCCACCAGATCCACCCCCAGTGCCGTCAGCGCGGTTACAAGCGGTGCGATGGGCCGCTTGCGCATGTGCGTGTCGCCATCCACGACGACCGTGCCCTCCACGCTGGCCACGGCGGCCGTCAGGAAACGGGTGGCCGTGCCGGCATTGCCCAGGAACAGCGGCCCCTCTGGCGCCGTCAGGCGGCCCGTGCCGGTCACGACGAAGCTGGTGGCATCCGGTTCCGCGATCGTCACGCCCATCTGCCGCAGGGCATTGGCCATGTGGCTTGTGTCGTCGCTTTTCAGCGCGCCGGTCAGGCGGCTGGTGCCGCTTGCCAGGGCCGCGACCAGCAGGGCGCGGTTGGTGATGGATTTCGACCCCGGGGGCACGACGCGCCCGACCAGCGGATGGGCCGGCGGCACGATTGTCAATGCCGTCACATCCGTTGCCGTCACCATATCCCCCACCCCTGCCGCAACCGGAAAACCGGGTGCGACCCTATCGTGCCGGCAGCCGGTGGGGAAACCGGTTTTGCCACAGGGGCGGAATGTGCCGCCCGCAGGGCGGGACGTGGGGACAGTGTCGCCGCCCGCAGGGCGGGACGTGGGGACAGTGTCGCCGCCCGCAGGGCGGGACGTGGGGACAGTGTCGCCGCCCGCAGGGCGTCTTGCATTTGGCCCGGTCGTCAGATGAAGACCAGTTGGTCCCCCGGCCGTACCCCGCCCAGCAGGGTGACCATGCCTGTCGTCTCCACCGCCAGGTCAGGGCGCAGGCGGGGTTCGCGGATGCCCAGCGCGCGCCAGCCCATCTCGCAGGCCAGGAAGCGGGCGCCCAGTTCGGCACAGGCCGTCAGCAATTCATCGAACGTGCCGACGCCACGATGCGCCAGGGTGGCGTCACGCGCCTCCGGGCTGGTGCCATCATCGGAAAAGTCCAGCCGCTTCCAGCCGTCCCCGGCCAGCAGCGACGGCAGGGCGCGGCCCGTGAAGAACAGGGTGACGGGCCGGTCGGTGGCCACGGCGGCGGCGGCCATGACCAGGGCGTAATGCACCCGGTCGAAGCCGCCGGACTGGATGACCAGGGCAAGACCCTGCAGGCTTGCGGACATGGGGATCACTCCCTCTGCTGTTCAGAACGGATGATGCGACAGGTCCTTGTAGGCGGGATTTGTGCCGCAGGTGGGGCAGTCGGGATCGCGCCGGATCTTCACGCTGCGGAATCCCGTTTCCAGGGCCGAATACATCAGCAGCCGGCCCGACAGGCTGTCGCCGATGCCCAACAGTTCCTTCAGCACCTCCACGGCCTGCAAACTGCCCATGGACCCGGCCAGGGCCCCCAGCACCCCGCCTTCGGAGCAGGAAGGGACCATGCCGGGGGGCGGCGGCTCGCGGAACACGCAGCGGTAACAGGGGTGCGGGTCGCCCAGATGCGCCTTGAAGGTGGATAATTGCCCGTCGAAGCGCAGCATGGCGGCGCTGACCAGCACCTTGCCGGCCAGGAAGCAGGCATCGTTCAACAGGAAGCGGGTGGCGAAATTATCGGTGCCGTCGGCCACCACGTCATAGCCAGCCAGGATATCCAGCACATTGGACCGGTTCAGGCGTGTCCGGTGGATATCCACCTTCACGTCGGGATTGATGGCGGCGATGCGGGCAGCCGCACTGTCCACCTTGGACACGCCGATGCCGGCCGTGTCGTGGATCACCTGGCGCTGCAGGTTCGACAGGTCGACCACGTCATCATCGACGATGCCGATTCGCCCCACCCCGGCGGCGGCCAGGTAAAGCAGCAGGGGTGCCCCCAGCCCCCCGGCCCCCACGACCAGGACGGCGGAGGAGAGGAGCTTCGACTGCCCCTCCCCGCCGACTTCCCGCAGCATGATGTGGCGGGCATAGCGGTCGATCTGGCTGTCGGTCAGGTCCAGCATGGGCCAGGGCTCCGGTCGGTCAGGCGGCGAACAGGCCGCGCAGCAGAAGATAGAGGGGATGATCGGGTTGTGCCACCAGGCGGATGGTCATGGCCAGACAGACGATGACCAGCAGCGGGCGGACCAGCCGCGTGCCGAACCGGATCGTGGCATGGCTGCCGGCCCAGGCCCCGGCCACCTGCGCCACCGCCATCACCAGCCCCGCCGTCCAGACGATCTGCCCGCCCAGCGCGAAGACGCCCAGGCTGACGACATTGCTGGTGAAGTTCAGCAGCTTGGTGTTGGCCGTGGCGCGGCGCATGTTCATGCCCAGCAGCGCCACGCAGCCCAGCGCGAAAAAGCTGCCCGTGCCCGGACCGAAGAACCCGTCATAGAAGCCCACGGCAAGGCCCACGGTCAGGCTGAAGGCCGGCAGCGACAGGCGCGCCCTGGCCTCCATGTCCCCCACCCGCGGGCTCAGCAGGAAATAGACGGCGATGGCCACCAGAAGCACGGGAATCACGGCGGTCATGAAGCCCGTGCCCGTCACCTGGACCAGCGCCGTGCCCGTGGCGGACCCCACGAAGACGCAGGCGACGGGCATGGCCATGGTCTTCAGTTCAATCTGCCCCGCCCGCCAGAAGGTCAGCGTGGCCATGGCCGTGCCGAAGCTGCCCTGCAGCTTGTTGGTGGCCAGCGCCGCGGCGGGCGGGATGCCGGCCGACAGCAGGGCCGGAATGGTGATCAGCCCGCCGCCGCCCGCGATGGCATCGATGAAGCCCGCCAGCAATGCTGCGATGGCCAGGAAGGCGAGGATGTCGGTGGGCAGTAGCTCGGGCAAGATGGACGCCTGCTGAACGAAGAAAGGCGGCCCCAGTGATAGGCCGTGCGAACCTTCCAGGGAAGGGGGGCTGGACGCGCACCAGCCCCACCCCGCCCAGGCGGCCGTTTCCCTGGCCGCGCTTGCGGCCGGATAACGGACGGCCCATCGGGCTATTGCGGGAAACCGCAAAGGATACAACCACCTTCCTGCGGCACGTGCGGCCGTGCCGCCGATAACCCTCGCCCCCGGCGCCCGGGTTTGCTAAGAAGATCGTTCCAGTCGAACTCGGGCGGGATGGCACGGATGCCGGGACGTGTTGCGGATGGGCGGCGGGGCATTGCCGGCCCTGGCTTTTGATCCGATCGCGCGGGTGATCATGGTCCAGATATATGCAAGCTGTGTCGCCATCGATGGCATGGCCCTGCTGCTGCGGGGTGCATCGGGGGCGGGCAAATCCGATCTGGCCCTGCGGCTGATCGATGCCGGGGCACAACTGGTTGCCGATGACAGGGTCGATCTGGTTCGCGGCGGCGACGGCCGTCTGCTGGCCCGCGCCCCGCAGGCGCTCGCCGGCCTGATCGAGGTGCGGGGGCTGGGCATCCTGCCGGTGCCGTCGGTCGACCGGGCCCCGCTTGTCCTGGTCGTGGATCTTGATGGGCCCGGCGAACGCCTGCCCCTGCCCGCATGCGAGACCCTGGCCGGGGTGATCCTGCCGCGCCTGACCCTGGACGCCTTCCACGCCTCCACCCCTGCCAAGCTGCGCCTGGCCATGGCGGCGCTGGCCAAGGGCTGGCCCCTGGTCCCGGGCGAGGCGGCCTGGCAGGCCGGGACCCTCGCCGGGGCCAGGACCGGCGCCGGGGGGCGGGCATGAACGGCACCTCCCCCCTGGGGCCCGACGGCCGGCTGCCCGTCGTCGTCGTCACCGGCATGTCGGGCAGCGGCCTGTCCACGGCCATGAAATGCCTGGAGGATCTGGGCTACGAGGCGGTGGACAACCTGCGCCTGTCGCTGCTCCAGCCGCTGGTCAGCCAGACGCATGACCGGCCGCTGGTCATCGGCATCGACAGCCGCACCCGCGATTTCGACACCCAGGACCTGCTGGCGCAGATTGCCATCTTGCGGGAACGGGCCGATCTGCATGTGCGCCTGCTGTTCCTGGATGCGCATGCCGACGCGATCCAGCGGCGCTATACCGAAACGCGGCGTCCCCATCCGCTGGCGGCCGACCGCCCCGTGCTGGACGGCGTGGCGGTGGAACGTGTGCTGATGCAGCCCCTGCGCGATGCCGCGGACGAGGTGCTGGACACCACCCATTTCTCCGTCCATGACGCGCGGCGTCATCTGGCGGGGCTGTTCCATCTGAATGGCGGGCCGGGGCTGAAGATCTTCGTCACCAGCTTCTCCTTCCGCCATGGCGTCCCGCGGGAGGCCGACCTGGTCTTCGATGTCCGCTTCCTGGACAATCCGCATTGGGACAAGAACCTGCGCCCGCTGTCGGGCCTGGACCAGCCCGTGGCGGATTACATCACCCGCGATCCCGACTATGCGGAATTCTTCGGCAACCTGACCCGGCTGCTGGAACCGCTGCTGCCCCGCTATGTGCGGGAAGGCAAGCATTACCTGACCATCGCCATCGGCTGTACGGGCGGGCGGCACCGGTCGGTCTTCATCACCCACGGCCTTGCCAACTGGCTGAAGGAACGGGGATACAAGGTGGGCGAGGCGCATCGCGATCTCGACCGCAAGGAACAGGCCGCGACCGTCCCGGAGGACAGGGCGGCAACCGGCACGAACCCGAGGGAAAGCGCATGATTGGCTTGGTCCTGGTCACCCACGGCAATCTCGCCGTGGAATTCATTGCCGCCCTGGAACATGTGGTGGGCCCGCAGAAGCAGGTTTGCGCCGTCTGCATCGGCCCGGAAGACGATATGGAACAGCGGCGCAACGACATCCTGGCCAATGTCGCCGGATGCGATACGGGCGACGGGGTCGTCGTGCTGACCGACATGTTCGGCGGCACGCCGTCCAACCTGGCCATCTCCATCATGGACCGCGCCAAGGTGGAGGTGATCGCCGGCATGAACCTGCCCATGCTGATCAAGCTGGCCTCCGTCCGCAAGACGGGCGCCGGCCTGAAGGACAGTGTCGCCGCCGCCCAGGAGGCGGGGCGTAAATACATCAATGTCGCCTCGGCCCTGCTGTCCGACTGACCTGACGGAACCCTTCCTCCCATGAGCGAAAGCACCCTGCCCCCCGACGCGCTGTCCCGCACCGTCCTGATCCGCAACCGCCGGGGCCTGCATGCCCGCGCCGCCGCCAAATTCGTGCGGCTGGCCGGCGAATATGACGCGCAGGTGGAGGTGGAGCGCTGTGACAACATCGTGTCGGGCGTGTCGATCATGGGGCTGATGATGCTGGCGGCCAGCATCGACACCACCATCAAGATCCGCGCCGCCGGACGGCAGGCACGGGAGGCGCTCGACGCGCTGACCATCCTGGTCGACGACAAGTTCGGTGAGGATTGAGGATTTTTCGGGGAGTGACCCGCCCATGACGACGCGAAACCATCCACCCCGCGACGGCGCGGGGGATGGCCCCACGGCCCAGCGCATGCTGCGCGGCCTGGGCGTGTCCGCCGGCATCGCCATCGGCCCGGCCCATGTCATGGAGGCGGGCGCCCTTCAGGTGCCCGAATATTGCCTGGCCGCCGATGGCGTGGCAGAGGAGGTGGCGCGCTTTCACGAGGCCGTGGACAAGGCGCGCCGCCAGATCGGCAAGCTGAAATCCAAGGCCGGGTCGCTGCCCGCGGACGCCGCGTCGGACATTGCCATCCTGCTGGATGCGCATCAGGCCATGCTGTCCGGCTCCCGCCTGATCCGGGGCGTGGAACGGCGCATCCGGGAAGAGCGGCAGAACGCCGAATTGGCCGTACAGCAGGAAATCACCGTCCTGGCGCAAAGCTTCGCCGCGATGGACGACGCCTATCTGGCCGCCCGCGTCGCCGATGTGCGGGAGGTGGGACGACGGCTGATCCGCAACCTGATGGAAACCCCCTACCAGGCCTTCTCCCGCCTGCCCGACGGCGCCATCATCCTGGCGGAGGAACTGTCGCCGTCCGACACGGCCCTGCTGGACCCGCGCCGCATCGGCGGCTTCGCCACCGTGCTGGGGGGGGCGGAGGGGCATACGGCGATCATGGCCCGGTCGCTGGGCCTGCCGGCGGTGCTGGGTGCGGCCGGTCTGCTGCAGGGCGTGCAGACGGGCGACCTCGTCGTGATCGACGGGCGCGCGGGGCGGGTGCTGATCAATCCGCCGGCCGATGTGCTTGCCGATTACCGCCAGCGCCGGAGCCTGTGGCGGGCCGAGCGGGAACAGTTGAAGGCCATGGCCGGCCTGGCGTCGGTGACGCGGGACGGCGCCGCGATCACCCTGCACGCCAATCTGGAACTGCCGCGGGAGCTGGATGGCGCGCGCGATGGCGGGGCCGGGGGCATCGGTCTGCTGCGGACCGAGTTCCTCTACATGAACCGCGACGACCTGCCGGGGGAGGAGGAGCAGTACGAGGTGCTGCGCGACCTGGTCATCGCCATGGAGGGGCGGCCCGTCACGGCCCGCACCCTGGATGTGGGCGGGGAGAAGCTGGCCGGCGCGCTGGCCGACCGGTTCGCCACGCCGGCCAACCCGGCACTGGGCCTGCGCGCCATCCGCCTGGGGCTGAAGGAACCGAAACTGCTGGAAGCGCAGTTGGCCGCCATGCTGCGGGCCAGTGCCCACGGGCCGCTGCGCATCCTGGTGCCCATGATCTCGCAGCCGTCGGAAATGCGGCGGGTGCGGGAATTGCTGCGCGCCGTGGCCCGCCGGCTGGTCCGGCGCGGTCATGCCATCGCCGACCCGCTGCCGCCGCTGGGGGCCATGATCGAGATACCGGGCGCCGCCCTGGCGGCCGACAGTCTGGCATCGGTATCCGATTTCTTCGCGATCGGGACGAACGACCTGATCCAGTACACGCTGGCCATCGATCGCGGCGACGAGCAGGTGGCCTATCTCTACGACCCGCTGCATCCGGCCGTGCTGCGCCTGGTTCAGTTCGCGGTGGATGCCGCCCGGCGGGCGAAGATCCCGGTTTCCGTCTGCGGGGAGATGGCCGGCGATGCGCGCTATGCGGCGCTGCTGCTGGGGCTGGGTGTGCGCGAACTGTCCATGGCACCCGCCCACCTGCCGCTGGTCAAGCGCCGCGTGCGCGGCCTGGACCTGGGGGAGGCCACGCGGCGCGCGGACATGATCATGGGCCAGACCGATGGCGACCGCATCGCCGCCCTGCTGGACGATTTCAACGAGGCGCTGGGGTAATACCAACGGTCGAAATATCTCGACCGTTGGTATCGGCGGCGACTGCCGCCGCGGCGCTTCGTGGAACCGATAGTACCGATCCGCCGAAGGTTTGACCTTTGACGGATGGTATAAGCTCTAATACCAATCTCCCTTGATCGTGACCGATCAACGGAGACTTCGTGCGCCCTCAATCGCCGGGCGCCGACATCCGTCGGCTTGTGTTTTCGAAATGTCAGTAAGATGTGTGATCGCCGGCCGGGGCATGCCCCGGCCGGCGATCCGTCCGGAAGACCGCTCCGTGGAAAGGTAGATCATACACCGTAGCCAAGCATGGTTCTCCGGTCGGCCCCTTCATTGACCCGAACAGTTGCTTGGGGTTGCAGCCCCGTACGTGCAAGGCAGGGAGTATGAAGATGGCACAACAGGACTCTATCATCGCCCTGGACGTCAGCAAGGCCCGTCTGGACGGGTTGGATGCCGAGACAGGAGAGGCTTTCCAAGTCGAGAATGCCGAGGCTGGTTACAGTCTCCTTCGGCGACGGTGTGGCAAGCGCGCCGTGCAGGTCGTCCTGGAAGCCAGTGGTGGCTATGAGCGGCCGGTCATGGAGGCTTTATCGAAAGCCGGCATTCCCGTCCGCCTCGTCGATCCTCGCAAGGTCCGGCATTTTGCCAGGGCGCATGGACGCTGGGCCAAGAATGACCGGCTGGATGCCCGGATGATCGCCGCCTATGCCCAGGCGATCCCCGGAGCCGCCTACCAACCCGATCCGGAACGGGAGGTCCTGGCGGAACTGGCCACCTACCGGCGCCAGTTGCTCGACGAGCAGACCATGGTCAGGAACCAGGCCCAGACCCTGGCGGATCCGGAACTGCGCCGCTTGGCCAAGCGGCGCCTGGATGCCATCGCCCTGCTGATCCTGCGCCTCGACAAGCGCATTGCCGAGCAGATCGCGGCATCCAAAACCTTGAAGGTCAACGACAACCTGCTCCAGTCCATTCCTGCTGTCGGGCCGGTGCTGGCGGCCACCCTGCTGGCCCATATGCCGGAGTTGGGCACACTGACACGACATCAGGTCGCCGCCCTGGCCGGCGTTGCCCCGATGGATAACCAGAGCGGCAAACGCGATGGCCCGCGCAGCATCTACGGTGGAAGGCCCGTTGTCCGAACCGTCCTTTACATGGCTGCCGTCGTCGCCAGTCGGCGAAATCCACCCTTGGCCGCCTTCTATAAAAAACTCATCGCCGCTGGAAAGAAGCCAAAGGTTGCCCTCGTTGCCATCATGCGAAAGATCGTCGTCCTCGCCAATGCCATCATCCGCGATCAGAGAACTTACGCCGCATGAAAACAGTTGCTTGGCTTGCGGCGCATGGGCGCCGGGCCGCCGGTCGGCGGCCTCCAATCCGCCAAAGGTCAAACCTTCGGCGGATTGGTATAATCCGGAGCTACCGGGAAAAGCGGCCGCCGCAAACCCTGGCACAGGTCCAGATATTCGGGATGCGCCGGGGTCAGCCAGCCATGGCGGATCAGAAAGTCGATGACCGTCAGGTTGACATTGAACTTCCAGTCGTCGCTGTCGCGCACGCTGGCCGCCACGCGCGACAGGGGCCAGAGCTCGAACCGTTCCACCTCCCCGTCGGTATTGTGCGGGATGAAATCGGCCGGCAGTTCCAGGTCGTACAGGAACAGCACGTCGGGCTTCAGGCCATGGGGCTGCTCCATCAGATAGGTGACGGCTCCCACGGGCACGGCCCGGCGGGCCAGGGCCGGGGGCAGGGCGGCTTCCTCCCCCGCCTCCTTCACCAGGTTTTCCGCCAGGCTCAGGCCGGCCGGCTGCCCGCCTGCCACCAGATTGTCGTAACGGCCGGGCGCCACGGCCCGGTCAGCGGAACGCCTGGCGACCCAGAGATGGATGCCGTCGGGCCGGCGGACGAAGCCGTTGACATGCAGCCCATAGGCCGTGACCCCGAAAAAGGGCACCGCCGCCCGGTCCATCTCCATCAGCGCGGGCCGGCCCCAGCCCGGACCGACGGCATACATCTCCCCCCGCAGCGGCGGGATTTCCCCTTCATCCACGAGGCGGGCCAGCGCCTGCGACATTGCCCGCGTCCGGCCGGCCGGGCTTTCCAGGCCCGGATGCAGGGCCAGCCCGTCGCCATCCGCAACGAAGGGCGGCCCCATGGCCGACAGCTTGCGCAAAAAGCCGGGCCGCACATGGCCGACCGTCCGGCCCCCGACGGCAAAGGGCCGGAAACCCGTCAGGTCATGCCGGTTGCAGGCCTGCACATGGCGCAGGAAACCGGGAAGGATGGCATCGGCGGACATCAGGCGGTCTCCCGCGGGGGGCTGGTGGGGCCGGCGGCAGGGGCGCGGCGCAGGGCCCAGGCGGCGATCAGCCCGGCCAGCGCCAGTGTCGCCGCCCCGACATAGAAGGGCATGCCCGGCACGGGGACCACGGCCCCGGCCGCCGTGAAACGGGCAAACAGATCGGCCCCGATCAGCGGGGCCACGATGAAGGTCAGGCTCTGCACGCTGGCGAACGCCCCCTGCACGGCCCCCTGCTCGTCGGCTCCGACGGTGCGGGCCACGACGCTCTGTATGGCGGGCGAACTGATCCCGCTGAACGCATGGACCAGGATGAAGCCGTAGAAGACCATACCTGCCGTGGCGGTGCCATAGCCGATATAGGCCACCATTTCCAGCGTGATGCCCAGCAGCACTGTCCGCGCCTCGCCCAGGCGGCGGACGATGCGCGCGATCAGCACCCCCTGTACCACGACCGTCGCCAGACCGACGGCGGCCAGCGACAGGCCGTTGTCCAGCTCGCTCCAGCCGAAGCGATTGCTCGTATAAAGCACCCAGACCGTCTGCATGATCCCCATCGCCAGCACCATGCAGGTGCGCGAAGCGGCCAGACCCAGCACGACGGGATGGCGGGCCAGCGCCTTCAGGCTGCCCACCGGATTGGCGCGCGCCCAGCGGAAGGGCCGGCGGTTGGCCGGGTCCAGCGATTCCGGCAGCACGAACAGCCCGTAAAGGAAGTTCAGGCCCGCCAGCCCGGCCGCCGCCATGAAGGGCAGGCGCAGGTCGATCTCCCCCAGCAGGCCGCCCAGCGCCGGCCCCGCGATGAAGCCCAGCCCGAAGGCCGCCCCCATCATGCCGAAATTGCGGGCCCGGTCCGCCGGTCCGCTGATATCGGCGATATAGGCATTGGCGGCCGTGATGTTGGCCGCCGTCAGTCCGGCGACCAGCCGGGCGGCCAGCAGCCAGCCCAGCCCCGGCGCGAAGGCCATGAACAGATGGTCGATGCCCGCCCCCGCCACCGATGCCAGGATGACCCGGCGACGGCCGAACCGGTCCGACAGGGCACCCAATGCCGGCGCGAACAGGAACTGCATGATGGAGAAGCTGGCCACCATCAGCCCCATCCACCACGCCGCCGACGCCTCATCCCCGCTGAAATGCCGGACCAGCCCGGGCAGGACGGGGATCACCAGACCGAAGGTCAGCACATCCAGGAACACCGTCACCAGGATGAAGGGAATGCCGGCCTGGCGGCGGGACGGGGTGGCGGCTTCGGTGCGGGACATGCTGTCTTTCCGATGGTTCGGCCCTGCGGGAGCTATAGCAGGATCGGAGACCGGCTGTCGCCGGCCCGCCAGCGCGTTTTCCCTTTTCATGCCCCCTGTGCGGGCCGCTCCCGACGCGCTATATCTGCCGGCATGAACGGCTTTCTGATCTTCCTCATGGTCCTGGCCATGATCGCCACGCTGGCTGTGCTGGTGATCGGCCTGTTCGCCATGGCCCGCGGCGGCGAATTCAATGCCAGGTACGGCAACCGGCTGATGTGGTGGCGCATCCGCCTGCAGGTCGCCGCCATCCTGCTGTTCATCCTGGTCTTCCTGGCCTCCTGAGCGCCCTGCCGGGACGCCCCCTTTTTGTCTGCCCCCCGCGCAAGAAAGGTTTTCCCCATGGTCCGCCTGACCCGCATCTATACCCGTGGCGGCGACAAGGGACAGACATCGCTGGGGGATGGCAGCCGCGTGGCCAAGCACGCCCTGCGCGTCGCCGCCTATGGCACGGTGGACGAGGCGAACGCCATCCTGGGCATTGCCCGGCTGCATACGGGGGCAAAGGCGGGGGACGATCCCGTCCTGGCGGATGCCGATGCCATGCTGGGGCGCATCCAGAACGACCTGTTCGATCTGGGGGCCGACCTGTGTACGCCGGAGGCGGACGATCCCCCTTACCCGCCCCTGCGGATCGTTGATGTGCAGGTGGACAGGCTGGAGGCGGAGATCGACCGCATGAATGCCGATCTGGCCCCGCTGAACAGCTTCATCCTGCCCGGCGGCCGGCCGGCGGCGGCCTATCTGCACCAGGCCCGCACCGTGGCCCGCCGGGCCGAGCGGGAGATGACCGAACTGGCACTCACCGAGACCGTGGGCGCGCCTGCGCTCAAATATATCAATCGCCTGTCTGATCACTTGTTCGTTCTGGGCCGCTGGCTGAACGACAAGGGGGCCGCCGATGTGCTGTGGGTACCCGGCCTGACGCGGGGGTGAGGCGGGGCCGACACGGGGTCTGGCATCATGGGAAGGGGGTGAAAGCCCTTGAAATCCTGCCCCTGTCCGGTATCTTACCATTACGTAAAGGGAAATCTGTTTCTGTCCTGCAGCCATGCGTTCGTGTGCGCTGGGTAATGAAATTTCGTTTCAGCACTACCGGACGCACTCTATTGACATGTGCGCTGCAGCAAATCTAAGGTCCCTGCCCGATCTGCGGGCTGGACGGCGGGCGGTGAATGCCCAATCTTATGCCCAGGTTGAATGAACGGCTGAACGCCGAGAGTGAAAGGGGCGGGGACCATCCACCGTCCGGTATCATGCGAGGGGATCGCCAATGAAAGTACTGGTCGCCGTTAAGCGTGTCGTTGACTACAACGTCAAGATCCGCGTTAAGCCCGACAGCAGCGGTGTTGAGCTGTCGAATGTCAAGATGTCGATGAACCCGTTTGACGAGATCGCGGTTGAGGCTGCGGTTCGTTTGAAGGAGGCTGGGAAGGCCTCTGAGATCGTGGTTGTTTCGATTGGTCCTGCAGCGTCGCAGGAGACGATCCGGACGGCGCTTGCGATGGGTGGGGACCGTGGTGTGCTGGTGCAGGCCGACGGGGAGGTCCAGCCTCTTGCGGTTGCCAAGCTTCTGAAGGCGGTCGTTGAGAAGGAGAGCCCGGATCTGGTGATCCTGGGCAAGCAGGCGATCGACGATGACAGCAACCAGACGGGCCAGGCTCTGGCGGCCCTTCTGGGGTGGAGCCAGGGTACGTTCGCGTCGAAGGTTGAGCCGGGCGATGGCAGGATCGGCGTGACGCGGGAGATCGACGGCGGTCTTGAGACGGTCGATCTGACGCTGCCGGCGGTTGTGACGACGGACCTTCGCCTGAACGAGCCGCGCTATGCCTCGCTGCCGAACATCATGAAGGCGAAGAAGAAGCCGATCGAGACGCTGGCGCCGGATGCGCTGGGCGTTGACATTGCGCCGCGCCTGACGGTGCTGAAGGTGACGGAGCCGCCCAAGCGCAAGGGCGGGGTGAAGGTCGCCAGCGTCGACGAGCTTGTGGCCAGGCTGCGCGACGAAGCCCGGGTCATCTGATCCGCGATACCGTCTTCAAAGGATAAGCGACATGAGCATTCTGGTTGTTGCGGAGCCGTCGGACGGTTCCGTGAAGAAGCCGACCCTGACGGTTCTGGGTGCGGCGGCGAAGATCGGCGGTCAGACGGATGTGCTGGTGGCCGGATCGGGCGTGGGCGCGGCGGGCGCGGCGGCGGCTTCTGCTGCCGGCGTGACGAAGGCGCTGGTGGCGGATGCGGCGGAATATGCCCATCCGCTGGCGGAGAATTATGCGCCGCTGGTGGTGGCGGCGGTGAAGGCGGGCGGGTACGGCCATGTGCTGTTCCCGGCCACGACCTTTGGCAAGAACCTGGCGCCGCGTGTGGCGGCCTTGCTGGACGTGCAGCAGATCAGCGAGATCAGCGCCGTGGTGGATGGCGACACGTTCGAGCGGCCGATCTATGCCGGCAACGCGATCGCGACGGTGAAATCGTCGGACGCGATCAAGGTGGTGACGGTGCGCGGCACGGCGTTCGAGGCGGTGGCGGAGACGGGCGGTTCGGGCCATGTGGAGGCCCTGGCTGCCACGGGCGATGCCGGGCTGTCGCGCTTCGTGTCGGCGGAGCTGACCAAGTCTGAACGGCCGGAACTGACCAGCGCGCGGGTCATCGTGTCGGGCGGGCGCGGCATGCAGTCGGGCGACAATTTCCCGCTGCTGGACGCGCTGGCCGACAAGCTGGGCGCCGCCGTCGGCGCCTCCCGCGCGGCGGTGGATGCCGGCTTCGTGCCCAACGATTATCAGGTCGGCCAGACCGGCAAGATCGTCGCCCCGGAACTCTACATCGCCGTCGGCATCTCCGGCGCCATCCAGCACCTGGCCGGCATGAAGGACAGCAAGGTCATCGTCGCCATCAACAAGGACGAAGAGGCTCCCATGTTCCAGGTCGCCGACTATGGAATCGTCGGCGACCTCTTCAAGATCGTACCCGAACTCACCGAGAAAATCGCAGGCTGAGGGAAAGCGGCCGGGTGCCCGGAAGACGGGAACCGGCCGCGCCCCCCCTGTCGATAATCATTATGTGACAAATGTCTTGCGGGACGGTCGGGTCCGGCCCGTGCGACATTGGACTATCCCCCCGCGCATGGGGGGTTCTTCTGGCTTCCAACCCTTCATGGGGACTTGCGATGATCGAGAAAGTGGGCGTGATCGGGGCCGGTCAGATGGGCAGCGGCATCGTGCAGGTATGCGCCGTGGCCGGCCTGTCGGTCGTCCTGTCGGACATCAATGCCGAACAGCTCACCAAATCGGTGGCCGGCATCGCCCGGAACCTCGACCGGCAGGTCGCCAAGGGCAAGCTGTCCGAAGCGGACAAGGATGCCGCACTCGCCCGCATCGTCACGGGCACGGACCTGTCCGTCTTCCATGACAGCGATCTGGTGATCGAGGCGGCGACGGAGGCCGAAGAGGTCAAGCGCATGATCCTGAAGGCGCTGGTGCCGAACCTGTCGCCCACGGCCATCATCGCCACCAACACCAGTTCCATTTCCATCACCCGTCTGGCCGCCGCCACCGACCGGCCGGCCAGGTTCATCGGCATGCATTTCATGAACCCGGTGCCGGTGATGCAGCTGGTGGAGATCATCCGCGGCATCGCCACCGATGACGAGACCTTCCAGTCCATCAAGGCGCTGACGGTCAAGCTGGGCAAGACGGCCGCCATCGCGGAGGATTTTCCGGCCTTCATCGTCAACCGCATCCTGCTGCCGATGATCAACGAAGCCGTCTATACCCTTTACGAGGGCGTGGGCGGGGTGGAGGCCATCGACACGGCCATGAAGCTGGGCGCCAATCATCCCATGGGCCCGCTGGAACTGGCCGACTTCATCGGCCTGGACACCTGCCTGTCCATCATGCAGGTCCTTTATGAAGGGCTGGCCGACAGCAAGTACCGCCCCTGCCCGCTGATGGTGAAATATGTCGAGGCGGGCTGGCTGGGCCGCAAGGTCGGCCGTGGCTTCTACGATTATTCCGGCCCGACCCCGCGCCCGACACGGTGATCAACCGCTGCCCCCGATGGCCGCCCCCGATGATCACCCGCCGACGGGTTGATCATCGGGGGCGGCCATCGGGCGTAGTACCGGCTTGGCCGGACGGTCACCTGTACCAACCAGCCCCACCGATGCTAGGCTGTTGCGATTGCGGAACAGCCGGCGGAGATGAGGGTGCGTTCTGTTGCATGGCGTTGTGTCGGGGCCGGGCTGCTGGCCGTCCTGCTGTCCTTTTCCAGCCCGGCCCCCGTTGGCGCCAGGGATTTCACCCAGGCCCTGCAGCAAAGGCTGACCGGCGGTATCGGCACGCCGGAAACCGACCGCGACAGCCAGGACCTGCTGACGCTGGACCGCTTCTATGAACAGCGCCAGTACAGGCCCGCCTGGATCGAGGAGGGCCGGCCCACGGCCCGTGCCGGCCTGCTGCTGGTCGCGCTGCAGAAGGCGCCCTCGGAAGGGTTGAACCCCGCCGATTACGGTGTGGCCCGTATCCGCAACCTGATGGAGCGCGGCGACAGCCCCGATGCGCTGGCCGAACTGGAAGTGCTCCTGTCGCACGGCGCGCTGGATTACGGCCGCGACCTGGCCACGGGCCGGCTGGCGCCCATGTCGATTGACAGCGAGCTTTACGTCGAAAAGCGCGAGATCGACCCGCTGGCCCTGCTGAACCGGCTGACCGGGGTGGAGGACCCCGCTGCGGAACTGGCGGGCCTGCCCCCGCGCCGGGCCGAGTATCAGCGGCTGAAAACCGCCCTGCAGCATTATCGCGAACTGGCCGCCGCGGGCGGCTGGAAGCCCGTGCCCCCGGCCGATGCCTCGCTGAAGCCCGGCAACAGCGATCCGCGCCTGCCGGCCCTCAGGGCCCGGCTGCGCGTCACGGGCGAGTTGCCGGCCGGCGCCCCGGTTCCGGCCGATGCCGATTTCTTCGATGATGCCACGGTGGCGGCCCTGAAGCGCTTTCAGCAGCGTCACGGGCTCGAGCCCGACGGGGTGCTGGGCCGGCAGACCCTGCTGGCGCTGAACATCACGGCCGACCAGCGGGTGGCCCAGATCGCGCTGAACATGGAACGCTGGCGCTGGATGCCCGTGGATATGGGCCGGGCCTATATCCTGGTCAATCTGGCCGCCTTCCACCTGTCCATCTTCGACCAGGGCAATGTGGTCCACGAGGCCAGGGTCGTGGTGGGGGCCAGTTCGACCCGCACGCCGGTCTTTTCCCGCAACATGAGCTATCTGGAGGTCAATCCCTACTGGCACGTGCCGAGCAGCATCGTGCGCAAGGAGATATTCCCCAAGGCCAGGCGCGACCCCTCCTATCTTGCCGCGCACGGGTACGAGCTGCTGTCCGACTGGTCGGAAACGGCCGTACCCATCAATCCCGCCTCGCTGGACTGGGCCCATATGACCAGCCTGCCTTACCGCGTGCGACAGAAACCCGGCGACCATAACAGCCTGGGGCGCATCAAGATGATGTTCCCCAACCAGTTCGACGTCTATCTGCACGACACGCCGGCCAAGAGCCTGTTCAACCGCGCCAGCCGCAGTTTCAGCCATGGCTGCATCCGGGTGGAGCATCCGTTCGACGTGGCGGAAACCATACTGCGGCTGACCGGCACGGTCGACTGGCCCCGCGCCCGGCTGGATACCGCCCTGGCCAGCGGCCAGCGCACGGTGGTGCGCCTGAAGCAGCCGATCCCCATCCATATCTCATATGTCACAGCCTTCGTTGCCGACGATGGAAGCACCCATTTCCGCTCCGACATCTATGGCCGCGATCGCAAGCTGGCCACCGCGATGCGCGCTTCCCAGGTGAAATGGGACGCTGTGGAGGCCGAGGCCCGCATGGCGCCCGGCGGATCGGCACCGGGCCAGACCCCGGCCGATCCCCTTTGAACCACCGGCCGGACCGGGCATTTCCCCCTTGCACCGGTCCGGCTGTTCTGCCATGAGTGCAATTGTGTCCTGCTTGTGGCGCGGGAACATTCGATGACATTGCGAAAGAGAGTGTCCCCGGCGCAACGGACGCAGGGGGTGCCGTCCAGCGTTTGAGGAGATTGGGGGCATGGTGGCACGGCCGCTGAAGACCGACCGACCCATTGGCGACCGACCCACTGGCGACCTGACCATCGAAAGCGGTGCGGACCTTTCATCCGCCGCCGGAACAGCTCCCTCTCACAGTGACCCCCTCGCCCTGAACGAGATGTCCGGCCGGCGCGGTTTCCTGCGCGGCCTGGGGGGTCTTTTCCTGGGCGCCGGAGCGGCCATCGCGGCCCCCACCATCCTGACCAGCCCCGCCGACGCCGCGTCGGTCAATGCCGCGCGCCGGTCCCTGTCCTTCATGTCGCTGCACACGAAGGAGAAGCTGCGGGTCACCTATTACGCCAACGGCACCTATGACAAGGGCGCCCTGTCCGACATCAACCAGATGCTGCGGGACTGGCGCACGGGCGAGGTTGGGACGATGGACCCCAAGCTGATGGACCTGCTGTTCCAGTTGCGCCAGCGGCTGCGCAGCGACGACCCGTTCCATGTCATTTCCGGCTATCGCTGCCCCAAGACCAACGCCATGCTGGCGTCGAAGTCCGACGGGGTGGCGACCAAGAGCCTGCACATGGTCGGCAAGGCCATCGACATCACCATGCCGGGCCGGCAGCTGGCCCGCATCCGGCAGGAAGCCGCGGGCCTGCGCCTGGGTGGCGTCGGCATCTATTCGAAATCCGGCTTCGTGCATGTCGATACGGGCAAGGTGCGCTATTGGGGGGCATGAGCCCCCGCCCTTCCCTGAAACCGCCATTGTGAAACCATCACTGTGAAACCTTCACTGTGAAACCATCACTGTGAAACCGCTGCTGAAACCGGTCTGCTGAGACAGGCGGCCGGTGACAGGGCGCCGCCCGTCAGGGTGCCAGCCCTTCCGGATCATCGGCGTCGATGACACGCCGCGCCGTTTCCAGATCGAATCCCGCCCGGGCCATGGCCGCGACATCCTTGTTGCGGCGGTCTTCCCGTGCGGTGCCCGTGCCGTCGCGGTCGGGCCGGAAGGCGCCCAGCCGGCGACGGCGGGCATAGGCGATGGCGGCCATCAGATCGGCCTGCCCGTCCTGCGATCCTTCCAGGCCGGACAGGGCGGCAGTGACCTGTTCCTCCGCCAGCCCCCGGGCCAGCAGCTTCTGCCGGATCGTGCGGGTGGACCCGCCGCGGCGCTGCAGACCGGATGCCTTCATCTCCGCATAGAGCGTATCGTTGAGCAGGCCGCTGGACTGGTAACGGGTGATCAGCGCCTCCACCCATTCCCGGCCCTCTGCCGGGTCGGTGCCATGCGCACGGGCCGACGCATCGACCCGGCGCAACAGCACACGGCGCAGATTGGCGGCGGAACTGGCGAACCGTTCCAGGTAATGCAGGGCAGCCCGGTCCAGATAGGCCGGGGTCACCCGTTTCACCTTCTGACCGCCGGCCGTCTTGCGCGTGTCGTCCGTCACTGCCATGCCCCTGCTGAACGGGGTAGCGTTGCCGACGGCGTGCTGCCCGTATACTGTCCCCCGAAACGCTGCCGGTTCCCGGCCCGCGATCCGACACGAAAGTTCCGACCGTCCCATGTCGCAACCGACAATCCCCATGCCCCGCCATGTCGGCGCCGTCAACTGGATCGGCCTAGCCACGCTGATCCGCAAGGAAATCCACCGGTTCCTGAAGGTCTGGGTCCAGACCGTGGCGGCACCGGTGGTCACCACGCTGCTGTTCTATGCCGTGTTCGCACTGGCCCTGGGGGGCGTGGTGCGGACGGTGGGGGATGTGCCCTTCCTGCTGTTCCTGGCGCCGGGCCTGATCATGATGGCCATTGCGCAGAACGCCTTCGCCAATTCCTCCTCCTCCGTCCTGGTGTCGAAGGTGCAGGGCAACATCGTCGATGTGCTGATGCCGCCCATTTCGGCCCTGGAACTGACGGCGGCCTATGTCATCGGCGGGGTGGTGCGCGGGGCCATGGTGGGGCTGGTGACGGCGCTGGCCATCACGCTGTTCGTGCCGCTGACGGTGCATTCGATCGGGTTCATCCTGTTCCATGGCGTGGCCGCCGCCTCGTTGCTGGCGCTGCTGGGCCTGATCGGCGGCATCTGGGCCGACAAGTTCGACCATATGGCCGTGGTGACGAATTTCATCGTCACGCCCCTGTCGTTTCTGTCGGGCACCTTCTATTCCATCGAAAGCGTGCCACCGACCTTCCGTTTCATCGCCCATCTGAACCCGTTCTTCTATTTCATCGACGGGTTCCGCTATGGCTTCATCGGCCAGACGGACGGCACGCTGGGCACGGGCATCCTGGTGATGCTGGGCATCAACCTGCTGCTGGGCCTTGTCGCCTGGCGCATGATCGCCCGCGGATACAAGCTGAAGGCCTGACGGCCGCAACCGGACCAGGAGCGCGCCTTTCATGTCGATGGATCAGGGCCACCGCCCGGCCGGGGCCTTCAATGCCGGCATCGACCGGCGGGTGCCGCCATTCCACTGGGTCGCCTTCGCCACATTATGCCAGCGGGAACTGCGGCGCATGGTCAAGATGGCCGCCGCCTTCCTGATCGCGCCGGCGTTGATGGCCATGATCTATTTCGTCTGCTTCCTGTTCGGGCTGGGACCGCAGCGGGGCACGCCGCATGGCGATGCCGTGCTGACCTATCTGGTGCCGGGCCTGATCATGCTGTCCATCCTGCTGCGCGCGGCGGAAAATGGCGGCTTCATGCTGCTATACAGCAAGATCGAAGGCCATATCATCGACGAGCTGATGGCCCCCATCGGCGCGCGGGAAACGGTGCCGGCCTATCTGCTGGCCGGTGTGGTGGCGGGCATGGGCAGCGGGCTGGTGGTCTGGCTCGCTTCCCTGCTGTTCTGGCCGCTGCCGGTGGAGCATCCGCTGATGGCCCTGGGTTTCGCCCTGGCGGGGGCGCTGTTCATGGCGCTGTGCGGTCTTCTGTGCGGGCTGGCCAGCACGAAATGGGACCATATCTCGGCCTATTTCACCTTCCTGTTCACGCCGCTCTCCTTCCTGTCGGGCCTGTTCGCGCCGGTGGACGCCATGCCGCCCCTGCTGGCCACGATCGTGAAGCTGAACCCCATCTATCACGCCATGGAGGGGTTCCGGCACGGCATGCTGGGGGCCGCGTCACAATCCCCCGCCCTGTCGGCCCTGTTCCTTCTGGCCAGCATCGTGCTGCTCTATGCGCTGGCGACACGGCTTTATGCATCGGGCTGGCGTATGAAGAGTTAAGCGACGGTAACAGGCGCGCTATCATCGGTTACAGCGCGCGGAAATTTGTAACCCCCCTGCAAATGCGGCGGACAGGGGGCACCGGGCAGCCGCATAGTCCCAAGGCGAGATACCGGAAGCGATGAGACACAGGAAGCGACCCATGGATGGCACCCTGTCCAGCAACCCGCCGCCCAGCCCTTCAGGCCGGCCGCGCCTTACCCCGGGCATACCGGCGGGCGGCATCGCCGCCATCCTGGTCGCCTTGGGCGTCATGGGGTGGAGCGTGCTGGCCGGCGACGCGGGTGACAAGGGCAACTCGCCTTTCCGGATCGTCGCCCCGATACCGCCCGCTCCGCCGATGCCCCCTTTGCCCCCGATGCCGGCCGCCCCGCGCAGCCCCGATGTGCGGGCGAATGTGGATCCGGCGGAGATCGAGCGGGCCGTGCAGGAGGCCATGCGCGGCGTCGATATGGATGCCACGCGCATGGAGGCGCTGCGCGCCGCACAGCAAGGGCTGGCGGAAGCCCAGCGCGGCCTGGCCGAGGCGCGCGAGCGCCTTCAGGCCGAGGGGCGGGAGATGCCGGCCATCGCCCAGGGCGCCCTGCGCATCGCTGAAATGGGGGTCGCCGCCGCGTCCGGCGCCGCATCCGGTGCGGGTGGCGGCACCGGCGTGAACATCAACAGCGACCCGGAAGGCGGCAGCTTCCTGCAAAGCTTCGACGCGCCAAAGGGCGTGCAGTTCGCCAACATCACCGGCAACATCACCGTCGAACGGTCCAGCCGTGCCAGCAAGGTCAGGCTGGAGGTGGAAGGCGGCGGCATGAATGCCGAGGTCCGCGACGGGGTGCTGACGGTACGGGCGATCGAGGGTGGCCGGCCGGCGGAAATCAACCTGACCATGCCGGACAAGGGGGACCTGACCGTGGTCGGCCTGACCGGTGACTTGAATGTCGGCGGCCGGTCGGGCGGCAAGCTGACCGTGCAGTTGAAGCGCGGCGACATTTCGGCCGAGCGGGTCGATGCCCTGTCGGTCGATATCCAGGAACGGGGATCGGTTTCCGTGCAGCGCGTTGACGGGCCGTTGCGGTTCGGCGTTTCCGGCATGGGCGAATTGTCGGTGGAACGGGTGGAAACCGCACAGATCGAGGTGCGGGGCCGTGGCACCGTGTCGCTGGGCCGGGTCAATGACGGGCTGACCCTGTCGCTGCCGGGCCAGGCAGAAATCGATATCGGCCGCGTCAACGGGGCCGTGAAGGCGGATTTCCCCGGCGCCGGCCGCGTCAGCATCGGGGAGGGTGATGCCGAACCCCTGCAGCTTACCCTGACCGGGTCCGGCAAGTTCGAGTTCAACGGCACGGCGCACGATCCCCGCATTTCGGCCAGCGGATCCGGCAATGTCTATATCGCCCGACATCAGGGCCAGGCCAATGTGCGCAATACCGGTTCCGGCACGACCTATGTCGGGGAATGAGGGTGGATAGGGGGACACCCGCATGGCCGTCCGCCGCCCCCCTTCACGACAGCCGCCGGCAGCATCGCCCGTACCGCCGGCCGCCGGTGAACTGGACGGGCGCATCCGGCAGGCGGAAGTGGAGCGGATGCGGCGCCAGGCGGCCGACCGCGGCTTTCAGGACCAGGTGAAGCGCGCGGCCCGTGACCGGGGCGAAGACCCGTATGAGATGCTGGCCCGGGCCATCCGGCGCCTGTTGCGCGGGGAATGATACCAGATTGCGGTAAGTGGAACGCATCGCAAATTGGTCCGGCGGCGACCGCCACAGCACCGCTCGTGCGGCGTGCCCAAGCCAACGGATGTTGGCGCCGGCATTTGAGGGCGGTGATCAGAGCCAACAGGTTCTGGTCACCGCAACGCAGTATGACGCCCCGTTTGGCCGGGCGCCCCCCGTCCACAGCCGGCGGAAATATGGCGGCGATACGGCGCGGGGCCGCCATATTGTCTTCGTTTGTCCCCGCACGGGTCCAATCGCGAACATTTTTGAGGGGTTTCATGGAGATGTCGGGAACGGCACGGCACGTCAGCCGTTACCGGTATACGAGCTCCCTGCTTCTCCTCCCTGACCTTCGTGGCCCCGGCTTTCGCCGGGGCTTTTTTTATGTGCGGACCGGCGGTCGCCCACCTATCAGGCGCCACCCTGCCCGACCGGACCGCGATGAACGGGACGGATCGCAGGGCGGTATCAGGCCTTGGGCGCGTGCTTGTTCAAGATGCGCTGCAGGGTGCGGCGATGCATCTTCAGACGGCGGGCCGTTTCGGACACGTTGCGGTCGCATTGTTCGAAAACGCGCTGGATATGCTCCCAGCGGACGCGGTCGGCCGACATCGGGCTTTCCGGCGGCGGGGGCAGGGGACCATCGGTCAGCAGGGCCGCTTCCACGGCATCGGCATCGGCGGGCTTGGGCAGGTAATCCACGGCGCCGAACTTCACGGCGGCCACGGCCGTGGCGATATTGCCATAGCCGGTCAGCATGACGACGCGGGCATCGGGCCGGGCATCGCGCAGGGCCTTGACCACGTCCAGGCCCGAGCCGTCGCCCAGGCGCAGATCCACGACGGCGAAGCGCGGTGCGCTTTCATGCGCCACCTCGATCCCCAGATGCACGCCATCCACGGCCACCACATCGAAGCCACGCCGTTCCATGGCCCGGGCCAGGCGGGTGCGGAAGGGCGCGTCGTCATCGACGATCAGCAGGCTGCGCGAGGCATCGCCGGTGAAGGTCAGCTTCGGCTGCTCCGCCGTTTCCAGCGATTGGTCCGTCATCACGGGGTCCCCCCTTTTTCGGTTGGGCTCTTCTAGATCAGCAAAGGTTTCTACACGGTGAATGTAGGATGTTTCCAGCGGATGGCTACCACGGCGCCGCCCGACTTGCCATTGGCGTATCGGACCGTGGCCCCGGAACGTTCAAGCAGGGTCTGCGCGATGAACAGGCCCAGCCCCATGTTCCCGGCCGCTTCGCGCGCCTGGGGATTGCGCCCGCTGACATAGGGTTCGCCCAGCCGGCCGACCAGCGTGGGCGGATATCCCGGCCCATCGTCGCGCACCGTGAGCGTCAGGCCCGGCGGCGCCCAATCGGCCGTGACCGTCACGCGGGACGCGGCGAACTGCATGGCGTTCTGAAGGATATTGGCCAGCCCATGCACCATTTCCGGCACCGACTGCACCTGGGGGGCCCCGTCTTCCGGTTCCCCCACTGTATCGATGACCAGATCGATGCCGTGGCGGGCATAGGGGCTGGCCGTCGTTTCGATCAGCGCGGCCAGCGGCACGATGGGTTCCGCCCCGCCCCGATCGCCCGGCCGCCGCGACAATTCGGCCAGGATGTCGCGGCAACGGGCGACCTGGCTTTGCAGCAGGGCCACATCCTCCGCGATGGGGCTGTCGGACGGAATGTCGCGGGCCAGTTCCTTGGCCACCACGGCGATGGTGCCCAGCGGGCTGCCCAGTTCGTGCGCGGCGGCGGCGGCCAGCGCGCCCACCGCCGAAACACGCTGCGCCCGGGCCAGCGCATCCTGGCTGGCGTTGAGTGCGGCCGACAGGCGGCGGGCACCGTCGGCCACCTGATAGAGATAGGCGGCGATGAAGCCCGCCGACAGGGTCAGCGCCGCCCATACCCCGAACCGGTAGAGCGCCGGCAGCCCCGCCGGCTCCGCCCCCGGCCAGGGCAGCGGCAAGGCGGCCAGCGCCAGCCCCGTGAAGCAGGCCACGGCCAGCGCCGTCAGCAGGATGACGGCATTGCGGCCCAGCGTGCTGGCCGCCACGGTCAGCGGTGCCAGCATCAGCACCGCGAACGGATTGTCCAGCCCGCCCGTCAGATAGAGCAGGACGGCCAGTTGCACCATGTCATAGGCAAGGTAGAGCACCGCCTCGCGGTCGCCCAGGAAGGGATGGGCCGCCAGCCGCCGGGCAGCATGCAGATTGATCAGGACCGACACCGCGACCCCCGCCAGGGCATGCACCAGCCGCAGGTCGAACTCGAACAGGGTCATGACCGTGGTCAGGGTCGCGAACTGGCCCGCCACCGCGATCCAGCGGATGGTGATCAGGGTCCGGGCGCTGACGCGGCCTTCCGACGCGGCCAGATGCGGGGCCGGCCGGGGCGTTGTGCTGTTGGTGATTGCCTCGCTCATCCCTATATCCCATGCTCAACCGGTAACCACCAAGACGGGGCCCCGCACTCTACGTTCCCGCCCGCCAGAAGGCCATACGACGTTCCATGCCGCCCGATGACCGTTCCGCCGTTCCCGCCATCCATGTCGAAGGCCTGACCAAAAGGTTCGACGCCCATAAAGCCCTGGACGCCATCAGTTTCGATGTGCCGGCAGGCAGCACGGTCGCGCTGCTGGGCGGCAACGGCGCCGGCAAGACGACCACCATCTCCATCCTGCTGGGCCTGCTGCTGCCGTCGGACGGGATCGTCCGGGTGCTGGGCCATGACATGCTGACGGAACGGTATCGCGTGCTGCCGCGGATGAACTTTTCCAGCCCCTATGTCGATCTGCCCCACCGGCTGACCGTGCGGGAGAACCTGACCGTCTATGGTCATCTGTACGGGCTGACGGGCCTGAAGCAGCGGATCGGCCGCATGGCGGAGGAACTGGACCTGGTGTCCATCCTGTCGCGCCCGTCCGGCAACCTGTCGGCGGGGCAGAAGACGCGCGTGGCCCTGGCCAAGGCGCTGCTGAACGATCCGGAATTGCTGCTGCTGGACGAGCCGACGGCCAGCCTGGACCCGGACACGGCCGACTGGGTGCGCGGCTTCCTGGAACGCTACCGGGCGCGCACGGGCGCCACCATCCTGCTGGCCAGCCACAACATGGCGGAGGTGGAGCGGCTGTGCGACCGGGTGCTGATGATGAAGGGCGGGCGCATCGTGGACCGCGGCACGCCGGCCGACCTGCTGGCCCGCTACGGGCGCGGCAATCTGGAGGATGTGTTCCTGGACATCGCGCGCGACCGGCGCCGTGCCGCCGCGGTGCCGTGAACGGCACTATCATCGGCGATGACGGCGGTGCCGGGCCGGCCAGCCGCCACGGCGTTCAGCCATCCCGACCGGTCAGCCATTGTGCAAGCCGTCCGCGTTCGGCCGCGGACAGGCCGTAGAAGGCGATGCCCATGCCGCCATCGCGGCGCCCATCCCGGCGCCAGGCAACGACCGCATCACCGGCAATATCCAGCCCGTCCAGGGTCAGCGTGAAGCTGAACCGGTCCTGCGGGTTCAGCAGGCCGCGATAGCCCAGCACGCTGAAACCGGCCCCGTTCACGGATGTGACGGCCAAAACCTGTTCATTGATGCGGGCCGCGACACCGGCCAGCGGCGGGCAGGCCCGCACCCGGCGGCGGAACAGCCGGGCCAGCCAATGGCGCAGCGGCGGGAGCGCGACGGGCCGGGCCGGGCCGATCGCGGCATTGCTGCTGGTACTGGCGGCGGAAATGACCATGGGGCGATCCGTCGGCACGGTTTGCGACTTGCCCAGCAGAACACAGGTGCTGTGCCGGGAAAACCCACACAGACGGCCATGTACAAAGGTGGATGCATGTTCCGCATCCCCCATGCGATTTGACTAGGCCGATGCGGCGCGCCACATTACGCGCCCCGCCCGCCGCCGCATGGCGCCCGTCCGATGACAGGAGGCCCCCGATGCCCGATGCCCTGCCCGTTGCCGATCTGGCCGACCGCGTCCTGGCCGGCGACCGCCGCGCCCTGGCACAGGCCATCACGCTGGTGGAAAGCACGCGGCCCGATCACCGCGCCCAGGCGGAATCCTTGCTGGCCACCGTGCTGCCCCATACCGGCAAGGGGGTGCGGGTGGGCATTTCCGGCGTGCCCGGTGTCGGCAAATCGACCTTCATCGAGGCGTTCGGCCTGCATGTCATCGGCCAGGGGCACAAGGTTGCCGTGCTGGCCATCGACCCGACCAGCCAGCGCACGGGCGGATCGATCCTGGGCGACAAGACCCGGATGGAGATGCTGTCGCGCGACACCCGCGCCTTCATCCGTCCGTCACCCGCCGGGGCCACGCTGGGCGGCGTGGCCCGGCGCACGCGCGAGGCGATGCTGCTGGTGGAGGCGGCCGGCTTCGGCGTCGTGATCATCGAAACCGTCGGCGTGGGGCAGTCGGAAACAGCGGTGGCCGACATGGTCGACCTGTTCCTGCTGCTGCTGCCGCCGGCGGGCGGGGACGAGCTTCAGGGCATCAAGAAGGGCATTGTCGAGTTGGCCGACATGATCGTCGTCAACAAGGCCGATGGCGATCTGGCCAATGCCGCACGCCACGCCGTGGCTGAGTATCGTCATGCGCTGGCCCTGCTGCGCCCGGCCAATGCCAGTTGGCGGGTGCCCGTTCTGTCCTGTTCGGCGTTGAACAATGCCGGTATCGACGGGGTCTGGGACAGCATCGGCGATTATCGCCGCATCCTGGATGACAGCGGCGATATCGACCGCCGCCGCGCCGATCAGGCCCGGGCCTGGATGTGGAACGAGATCCGCGAGAACCTGCTGTCCGCGTTCCAGGCGGACGGGGCGGTCCGCGCCGAATTGCCGGGGCTGGAAGCCGCAACGGCCGCCGGTGCGATCACGCCGGGCGCCGCCGCCCGACGGTTGCTGGACCTGTTCCGCCGGGTATGATGCCGGGCGACGGCCAGGACGTCGGGGGGCATATCATACCGTTTTGCGGTGAATTCCACTCATCGCAAGCTGGTATCACAAGCTGGTATCAGACGATCTGAAGCCTTTTCAGGACCGGCCAGGTCTCATTCGTGAACGTGGCGTCGCGACGGCGGAGTTCGGCGATATTGGCCTCCTCCTCCACGATCATCTGGCCGTCCTGGGAGAAGCGCTGGTTGCTTGCGCGCATATGGCTCCAGACCGATGCCACGGCGTCAACGCCCGCCAGATGGGCCGAGAACAGCATCTGGGTCATCTGATCCATCAGGAAGCCGCCCCCGGTCAGGGGAGAGGCCAGCACACCGATATCGGCGGAGAACCGGGCCCGCGCCAGCACGGCCCGGTTGAAACGATCGGTGTGCGGCTTGGCCGCAGCAGCCTTTTCCGGCGCGACGCAGGGATGCGCATTATCCTGAGAGGCGAGAATGGTCAGGGTCTGGCAGATCTGTCCGAAGGAGAGTTGGGGGAGCGCAGCCGCCAGTTCCCCCGCCGTGACGGGACCGGTGGCCAGATGCCGGATGATGGGCGGGAAGATCGAAGAACTGGCGCTCAACTCACCCATCGGGGTCGCGATCTTCAGATCCCGCAGGCTGGCTTCGCCAACCGTCAGGACGAAGGGTGTTTCCCGCCATATCGTCTCGCTGCGGAGACCATGAAGGGGTATGGGCCCCTTCACGAACAGGTCGCGTCTGAATTGCTGGTTCAGGATGTAATCCTTCAGCCCCTCGCGCCGCGTCCTGTTCTCCACATTGTTCAGCAGAGCCAATTGCTCCGTAGTGAATTGCAGATTATCGATCCCGTCGAGGGGACGCGCCGTCGCGATCCAGGTCAGCTTGATCGCCGCCAAATCCTCCACGACGTCCGCATGGTACATCGGGGTCCAGTGCCGATTGAAATATTCATGGGCGACATAGGCGCGCGGCTGGGTCCTGATCTGCTTCATCCGGGCGGCGACACCGGGATTGGCCTGGAAATATCGGGCATTGCCATCGGCCAGCGTTTCCGCGGCCTTCAACGCCTGTTCGATCCGGGCCAGGACCGGTATATCGCCACCCAGGGGCTGATCCATCAGCAGCCGCTGCAGGGGCAGCATCACCGCCCAGCCCGGCAGGGTGTTGTAGGAAATATAGACCAGCCCGCCGACCTTCAGCCGCCGGGCGATGAATGCCACGATGTGGCGCCGGTTCTCGGCACTGATCCAGCTATAGATGCCGTGCAGGACAATGATGTCGAAATCCGGCAGGTCCGTGCGCGCCGCCATCTCGGCAAAGCTGTCATTCAGGAAATGAATATTGGCCGTACCGGCCTCCGCCGCCAGCGCCTGGGCATCGGCGATCTGCGACGGATTGAAATCATTGGCATAAAACTGGATATCAGGGTTGGCGGCGGCCAGCAGGTTCACCGTGACCCCCTGTCCGCAGCCCAGCTCGCAATAGGTCAGCGGCTTGGCCGGATCGGGGGCCGTCTGGTTGGCAGCAAGGGCCGCGACGGCCAGCAGGCTCGGGCTCAGCTCCCGGTAAAAGCCATGGGTATAGTTGGTTTCCGCCATATACCCTTCGGACCAGCCGTTCGCCATCTGCCATCATCCTTGCCACAGCCGTCCCGGTCGCGGGACACCTGTTCTGTCATCCGAATTTGCGCCTGTGCGGGCAATCAGCCCGGGCCGCCTGCGGCCCATTCCCGCCCGCCGCTGGTCAGACGTCCAGGTTCGCCACCTTCAGCGCGTTTTCCTGGATGAAGGCACGGCGGGGTTCCACCACGTCGCCCATCAGGGTGCTGAACACATCCTCCGCATCATCGGCATGGTTGACCTTGACCTGCAGAAGCGAGCGGACGGCCGGGTCCAGCGTGGTTTCCCACAGCTGGTCGGGGTTCATCTCGCCCAGGCCCTTATAGCGCTGGATGGTCATGCCATGGCGCCCCTGGTCGATCACCCCCTCGAACAGAGAGGATGGCCCGGTGACAAGCCGCAGGTCCTTCACCCGGTGGCGCAGCGTTCCGGCGATGCCATAGGTGGTCGACAGATAATCCTGCATGGCGTCCAGCCGCCTTGCCTCCACGCTTTTCAGCAGGTCGGCATCCAGCACATGGCGATGGGTCACGCCGCGGCGCGTGCGCAGCAGCACGATGCCGTCGGCGTCCGCCGTGCCCTGCCAGCCGCCGATGGCGGCCGGCGTGGCATCGCTGGCCACACTGTCGCCCATGGCCAGGGCGCGGTCGCGGGCCAGGATGTTCAGCCGCTCGGCCACCCGGTCGGCCAGCAGCGCGGTACGCGCCGGGTCGTCCAGCAGGCGGAGCGACAGGGCGCCGACAATGGCCGCCTGTTCCACCACGTCACGGTTCCCGGCCTTGCGCGACAGGGCCTGGATCGCGGACCGGGCGGCGCGGGCCTGTTCGACCAGACCGCGCAGTTCGTCGCCGCCCCTGGCATTGCCGTCGGGGGCGACCAGGAAGACATCGTCCGTGCCCTGGTTGATCAGGTAATCCTCCAGCGCGCGGTCATCCTTCAGGTAACGTTCCTTGGCCGTGCCGCGCTTCACGCGGTAAAGCGGCGGCTGCGCGATGTACAGGTAACCCTTTTCGATGATGTCCGGCATCTGCCGGTAGAAGAAGGTCAGCAGCAGGGTGCGGATATGGGCGCCGTCCACGTCGGCGTCCGTCATGATGATGATCTTGTGGTAGCGCGCCTTTTCGATATTGAACTCGTCACGCCCGATGCCGGTGCCCAGTGCGGCAATCAGCGTGCCGATTTCGGCCGAGGACAGCATCTTGTCGAAGCGCGCCCGCTCCACGTTCAGGATCTTGCCACGCAGCGGCAGGATGGCCTGGTTCTGACGCGACCGGCCCTGCTTGGCCGACCCGCCGGCCGAATCCCCCTCCACGATGAACAGTTCGGACAGGGCCGGATCACGTTCCTGGCAATCGGCCAGCTTGCCGGGCAGGCTGGCCATGTCCAGGGCCCCCTTGCGGCGGGTCAGTTCGCGCGCCTTGCGGGCCGCCTCGCGCGCGGCGGCGGCTTCCACCACCTTGCCCACGATCTTGCGGGCATCGCCGGGATGCTCCTCGAACCAGGTGGACAGCGCATCGGCGCAGATCGCCTCCACCACCGGACGCACTTCGGACGAGACCAGCTTGTCCTTGGTCTGGCTGGAGAATTTGGGGTCCGGCACCTTGACGGAGATGATGCAGGTCAGGCCTTCGCGCATGTCGTCGCCCGACAGCGCCACCTTCTCCTTCTTCAGGATGCCGCTTTCTTCCGCATATTTGTTGACCGTGCGGGTCAATGCGGCGCGGAAGCCGGCCAGATGGGTGCCGCCGTCGCGCTGCGGGATGTTGTTGGTGAAACACAGCGTCGTCTCGTGATAGCTGTCGTTCCACTGAAGCGACACTTCCACACCGATGGGCACGCCCGCCTCCGACGCGCGTTCCCCCTTGGTATAGATGCCGGGCTTGTGCAGGGCCGTCTTGGACCGGTCCAGATAGGCGACGAACGCCTCCAGCCCGCCCTCGTAGAACAGTTCGACCGTCTTCGGCTCCACCCCGCGCGCGTCGGTGAAGACGATCAGCACGCCGGAATTGAGGAAGGCCAGCTCCCGCAGCCGGTGTTCCAGCGTCTGGAAATCAAACTCGGTCCTGGTGAAGGTGGCCTTGGACGGCAGGAAGGTAACCTCCGTCCCCGTCAGGACCTGACCGGCGCGCTTGCCGTCGGCAATCAGGGGTGCGGGGCCGACATCGGCCAGCGGGGCCGTGGCGTCGCCATGGGCGAAACGCATTTCCCAGACCCGGCCCTGGCGCCAGATGCGCAGGTCGAGGATTTCCGACAGCGCGTTCACCACCGACACGCCCACCCCATGCAGGCCGCCGGATACCTTGTAGCTGTTCTGGTCGAATTTCCCGCCGGCATGCAGCTGGGTCATGATGACCTCTGCCGCCGACACGCCCTCCCCCTCGTGGATACCCACGGGGATGCCGCGCCCATTGTCCCGCACGGTGACCGATCCGTCGGCGTTCAGGCAGACCTCAACCTTGTCCGCGTGGCCGGCCAGCGCCTCGTCGATGGCATTGTCCACGACCTCATACACCATGTGGTGCAGGCCCGACCCGTCATCGGTGTCGCCGATATACATGCCGGGGCGCTTGCGGACGGCGTCCAGCCCCTTCAGCACCTTGATGGAACTGGCCCCGTATTCCTCGGCAGCGGCGGAAACGGAGGGGGTGGCGGAGGGGGTGTGTTCGGTATTCGTCATGGTGCCGGAGTGTAGCAGAAAGTACCGTTGAACAGGGGTAAAAGCGTATTATCGCTGTCAGAATTCCGCATGGCACAGCCGCGATTGCGCGACCGTGACATGGGTGGCGGACGCCCCCAGCGGGCGGAAGATGGCGGCATCGGTGCCCGTCATCCAGGCCTGGCTGCCGGTGGCCAGAATCTCGTCGAACAGGGCCAGGCGGCGGCCTTCATCCAGATGGGCGGCCACCTCGTCCAGCAGCAGCAGCGGGGCCTTGCCCGTTTCCGCCCGCATCAGCCGGGCGTTGGCCAGCACGATGGCGATCAGCAGCGCCTTCTGCTCGCCCGTGCTGCCCAGCTCGGCGGGCATGTCCTTGGCGCGATGGGTGACGGAGAGGTCGGAACGGTGCGGGCCGATGGTGGCACCGCCGGCCACGGCATCCACCCGCCTTCCCTCGGCCAGGGCCCTGCGGAAAGCCTCTTCGGCTTCCAGCGCCGGCCGGCCGGCCAGCAGGGCGTCGATGGCCCCCGTCATGGCGATGCCGGGGGCCGGAAAGGGCCCCACCCCCTGCGCCGCCGCCACTTCCAGACGCCTTGCCATATCGGCACGCGCGGCGGCGACCGCGACGCCCATTTCCGCCATCTGGCCTTCCAGCGTGCCGAGCCAGGCGGGATCGACGGGCCCGTCGCGCAGGATGCGGGAGCGTTCCCGCATCGCATTCTCGTACTTGGTCAGCCGTCCGGCATGACCGGGATCGAAACCGAAGACCAGCCGGTCCAGGAAGCGCCGGCGCCCCGCCGAGCCTTCCAGGAACAGGCGGTCCATCTGCGGGGTCAGCCAGACGACGCAGATATGGTCGGCAAGCGCGATCTGGCCCCTGGCGGGCCGGCCATCGATCTGGACCAGCCGCCGCTCGCTCTCCCCCGCGCCGGGGTCGCGGCCCGTGCCGATCTCCACCGGGCCGGCGGCCGTCGCCACACTGGCCGCGATGGCCCAGCCGGGACCGCCGGTCCAGTCGGCGGCCGCGCTGTCGCCCACACGCTCGACCTCCGACAGTTTGGCCCGGCGCATGCCGCGGCCGGGCGCCAGGAAACTGACGGCTTCCAGGATATTGGTCTTGCCGGCGCCATTCTCCCCCGTCAGCACGACAGGCCGCGCATCGCATTCCAGACGCGCGCTGGCATAGGACCGGAAACGGGTCACCGTCAGGCGGGTGACGGCCAGGCTGGGAAGGCTCATGACCTTGTCATTCGGGAGGCCGCCGGAAGGGGGTGGGGTTCAGCCGGCAGAACATGCATCCGCCGGCCGCCAGCGGGCCACCCCGGCTCCGGCTGCAAAGCCCCCGCAAAGCCCCTTGTCACACGCGCATCGGCATCAGCACGTAGAGCGCGGAGGCGTCATCGGCATCGCTGACGATGGTGGGCGAGGCGCCGTCGGCCATCTGGAACCGGGCCTTGTCGCTTTCGATCTGGCCCGTGATGTCCAGCAGGTAACGGCTGTTGAACCCGATCTCCATCGGGGCCGCGTCATAGGCGACCTCCAGTTCCTCCGTGGCGGAACCGGCATCGGCGGAACTGGCCGACAGGGTCAGCGTCTGGGCGCCCAGCGCCAGCTTCACGGCCCGCGACTTCTCCGTGGAGATGGTGGCGACGCGGTCGACGGCGGCGGCAAATTCCTTGGCCTTGACCTCCAGCACCTTGTCGTTGCCGGCCGGGATGACCCGCTCATAATCGGGGAAAGTGCCGTCGATGAGCTTGCTGGTCAGCACGATGCTGTCGAAGGCGAAGCGCACCTTGGTTTCGGAAAGCTGCACCAGGATATTGCCCGCCACCTCGTCCAGAAGCTTGCGCACTTCCAGCACGGTCTTGCGCGGCACGATCACGCCGGGGATGGCGGCCGCCCCCTCCGGCAGGGGAACCTCCACCCGGGCCAGGCGGTGACCATCGGTGGCCACGGCGCGCAGGGCGGTACCTTCCCCGCCCTTGGGCTTGGGCGCATGCACATAGATGCCGTTCAGGTAATACCGGGTCTCCTCGGTGCTGATGGCGAACTTCGTCCGGTCGATCAGCGCCTTCAGGGCCGATACCGGCAGTTCGAATCGGTGCGCCAGATCACCCTGCGTCATCTGCGGGAAATCATCCACGGGCAGCGTGCCAAGCTGGAACTTCGACCGGCCGGACCGCAGCGTCAGCACGTCCCCCGTGGCATCCAGCTCCACCTGGCTGCCGTCCGGCAGCTTGCGGGCGATGTCATAGAGCGTGTGGGCGGGGGCCGTGGCCGATCCGGGCCGGGCAATCTCCGCCGGCACGCTCTCCACGATCTCCAGATCCATGTCGGTGGCGATCAGCGACAATTCGCTGTTTTCCGCCCGCAACAGCACGTTGGACAGGACCGGGATGGTGTTACGCCGTTCGACAACGCTCTGCACATGCCCGAGGGAGCGAAGCAGGGCGGCACGTTCGATGGTGATCTTCATCCTGGGTCCGGTTGGTTGTCGTCCCCGGAAATATCCCACGCAAGGGCGATGTCCGGAAACGTTGCTGTTGGCGACAATCTCCCCCGCCGGCTGGCCGGAGGGGGCGCCACCATAGCAGCAAGGCCCCGCCCGGAACAGGGGTTTACTGCGGGGTGGACACCATGTCTGACGGACAGGTTCCGGCCTTCCATCCTGGTTCCCCGGACGGCATTGTTGTCCGACACCCGTTGTATAACGAATGTCTGATATAACCAGCGTTACAGGAACTGCGATGCCGGCTGTGGTGGATCACGAAGCCTGCCGACGCGCCGTGGCAGAAGCGACGGCCGAGCTAATCACGTGCCGGGGGATCGACGCGGTGACGGTGCGCGACGTGGCACGGGCCGCCGGCTACAGCACGGCCATCATCAGCCATTTATTCACATCCAGGGCCGACCTGCTGTCCCACACCTACCGGTCCACGCTGATGCGGGCACGACAGCGGATGGAAGCGGCCCTGACGGCGCCGGAAGGGGGCGGGCTGCGCGGTTATCTCGCGGCCCTGCTGCCATTGACGGCAGACCAGCGGGGCAACTGGCGGGTCTGGGTCACCTTCTGGTCCATGGCCATCGCCAACCCGGCCTTTGCCGCCGAACAGAAGCGGGTCACCCGTCAGATCACCGACCGGCTCGCCGCGCTGCTGGCCGATCACGGGCTGGACGAGGCGCAGGCGCGGGCCGGGGCGCGCCGCCTGCTGATCCTGGTCCATGGGGTGGCCACCCAGGCATTCTTCGACCGCGACCATTGGCCGGCGGAAGAACAATGGCGGCTTCTGGACCGGGAACTGACCGCCATCGGCCTGCCGCCCGTGACGGGCGGACAGGGCGCTCCCTGACATCCGGCAGACGTCCGGGGGCACCCGGCCGAAGCCCTAACCCGGCCGAAGCGTTATACCAACTTGCGATGAGTAGAACTCATCGCAAGTTGGTCCGGCGGCGACTGCCGCCGCGCCGCTCGTGCGGCGCAGCCAAGCCAACGAATGTTGGCGCCGGCAATTGAGGGCGGTGACCAGAACCAATAGGTTCTGGTCACCGCAAAATAGTATTACTTGCGGCGGTTGAGCTGGCTGACATCGCGCACCGCGCCGCGGGCCGCCGAGGTGGTCAGGGCGGCATAGGCCTTCAGCGCCTGACTGACATGGCGTTCCCGGGGGGCCGCCGGCTGCCAGGCGTCCAGGCCCCTGGCCTCCATCGCGTCGCGGCGGCGGGCCAGTTCGGTATCCGGCACGGCCAGATGGATGCGGCGGTTGGGGATGTCGATCTCGATCCGGTCGCCTTCCTCCACCAGGCCGATGGTGCCGCCCTCCGCGGCTTCGGGGCTGGCATGCCCGATGGACAGGCCCGACGTGCCGCCGGAGAAGCGGCCATCGGTGATCAGCGCGCAGACCTTGCCCAGCCCCTTGGACTTCAGATAGCTGGTCGGATACAGCATCTCCTGCATGCCGGGCCCGCCCTTGGGCCCTTCATAGCGGATCAGCACGACATCGCCCGCATTGATGCGGTTGCCCAGGATGGCGCTGACGGCCGCATCCTGGCTTTCGAACACGCGGGCGGGGCCGGCGAAGACCAGGGCGGAGGCGTCGACGCCCGCCGTCTTCACGATGCAGCCATCCACCGCCAGATTACCGAACAGCACGGCCAGGCCGCCATCCTTGCTGAAGGCGTTGCCGACCGACCGGATCACGCCCCCGGCCCGGTCCAGGTCCAGGTCGTGATAGCGGCTGGACTGGCTGAAGGCGATGGTGGTGCGCACGCCGCCGGGTGCCGCCTTGAAGAATTGATGCACCTCGGGATTGTCGGTGACGGCCACGTCCCAGCGGGCCAGTGCGTCGGCCAGGCTGTCGGCATCGACGCGGCGCACATCGGTGTGCAGCAGGCCGCCGCGGGCCAGCTCGCCCAGGATGGACATGATGCCGCCGGCCCGATGCACATCCTCGATATGCACATCGGCCACGGCGGGAGCCACCTTGCAGATGTTGGGCACGCGGCGCGACAGGCGGTCGATGTCGGCCATGGTGAAATCCACCTCGCCCTCGTTCGCGGCGGCCAGCAGATGCAGCACCGTGTTGGTCGACCCGCCCATGGCGATGTCCAGCGCGATGGCGTTCTCAAATGCCTTGAAGCTGGCGATGGACCGGGGCAGCACGCCCTCGTCGTCCCCCTCATAATAACGCTTGGCCAGGCCGACGATGCGGCGGCCCGCTTCCTCGAACAGGGCGCGGCGGGCCGAATGGGTGGCCACCACGGTGCCGTTGCCCGGCAGCGCCAGGCCCAGAGCCTCCGTCAGGCAGTTCATGGAATTGGCCGTGAACATGCCCGAGCAGGAACCGCAGGTGGGGCAGGCCGACCGCTCGATGACCTGCACCTCCTCATCGGTATATTTGTCATCGGCTGCGGCGACCATGGCGTCGATCAGGTCGATGGCGATGTCCTTGCCCTTGACATTGGCCTTCCCGGCCTCCATCGGGCCGCCCGACACGAAGATGGTGGGGATGTTCAGGCGCAGCGCGGCCATCAGCATGCCGGGCGTGATCTTGTCGCAGTTGGAGATGCAGACCAGCGCATCGGCGCAATGGGCGTTGACCATGTATTCCACGGCATCCGCAATCACCTCGCGCGAGGGCAGGGAATAGAGCATGCCGTCATGGCCCATGGCGATGCCGTCATCCACCGCGATGGTGTTGAATTCCTTGGCCACGCCGCCGGCCGCCTCCACCTGGCCGGCCACAAGCTGTCCCAGATCCTTCAGATGCACATGGCCGGGTACGAACTGGGTGAAGGAATTGGCAATGGCCACGATGGGCTTGCCGAAATCCTCGTCCTTCATGCCGGTAGCGCGCCAAAGGCCACGGGCGCCGGCCATGTTGCGGCCATGAGTGCTCTTGCGGGAACGAAGCTGCGGCACGGGGGTCTTCCTTCAACCGGTTCACGATAAAAGACGGTGCGCGATAAAAGATTACAAAAACGGGCACCAACGGGACAGAATGATAAAGGTGCGGCCGCCCCGGCGCATCCACCATTCCTGCAACCCGTATATGCCGCCATCCGGTGGCGGCTCAGGCCGAAGCCGCCGCGCGCGACGCGGCCAGGGCCCGCCGGCGCACGACCCGTTCGGTGAATTCCTGCAGGGCGATCAGGATCACCATGCCGGCCACCAGCCACAGGGGCAGGACGATCAGGCCCAGATGCTGGGCCAGCCAGCCCAGCAGGCCCGGCAGCACGGTCGCACCCGTGCCGGCCGCCGTCATCTGGAACCCCACGGCATGCGGGGCGATGGCATCGCCCACGCGGATAGGCGTCAGCGACACCAGCATGGGAAAGGTGGGGGCCAGTCCGAAGCCAAGGCCCAGCGCCGCCGCCATGCCCACAGCCGGCGTGGGGAACCAGGCGAACAGCAGCGCGCAGAAAAGGGCAATGCCCAGCCCGATGCGCAGCGCCGTCAGGGGCCGCACACGAGCCGTCACCTGGCCGAACACCAGCCGTCCGAAGGTCAGCGATCCCCAGTAAAGGCCGGCGATGGTGCCGGCCATCCCCACCTCGATCCCGTGCTGGCGGGTGAGCAGCGTGAACAGCCACTGGCCGGCCGCCATCTCCACCCCGCAATAGACCATGAACAGGGCGGCGTTCAGCCAGATCACCGGATGGCGCAGGGCCGCCGTGAAGGGCGCCACGGGCGTGGTGCCGTCACCGCCGCCGGCCCCCCCGCGTCCTTCCCCCCAACGCCGCATGGTCGCCAGGAACATCACCGACATGGCAGCCATGATCAGCGCGATCACGCCATAACCCCAGCGCCAGCCGGCCCCCGTGGTGATGGCCGCCGTCACCAGCAGCGGCCCCGCCGTGGCCCCCAGCCCCCAGGACCCGTGCAACCAGTTCATGACGCGGGGGGAAAAGCGCCGCGCCCCGTACAGGTTGATGCCCGTATCGATGGCCCCGCTGGCCAGCCCGCCCAGCACGGCCGCCGGTATCAGCACATGGAAGGAGGGCGACAGGGCATAGGTGAGAAGGGAAAGCGTCATGGCCAGGCTGGACAGAACCAGCACCAGCCCCAGGCCGGTACGCCGCACGATGCTGCCCCCGGCCAGCCCGCTGAACAGATAGCCGCCCGTGGCGCAGACCAGCAGGATGCCGAGATTGCCCAGCGGCCGGTCGAAGCTTTCCCGGATGAAGGGCCAGGTGACGCCCGGCAGCCCGTCGGGCAGGCCCAGGCTGACAAAGGCCAGGAACGCCATCCCGATCAGGGTGGCGGATATGGCGGGGCGGGGGCGGGCAGGGGTCATGATCCGGGGTGCTGGACGATGGCGGGCATGACATCACGGCCCGGCGCGGCCGTGGCCGCGTGCGCCAAGCGATATCACGCCTGCGACAGGGGCGGCAATCCCGTCCGGTTCCGGCCAATCGCCGGTCTGGACAGGGGCGGCCCGCCCGCCTAAAGCTCTTTGCGGATAAGATCACCGCCCTGGACAAAGGTTGCCGCCCGTGCGTATCGCCACCTGGAACATCAATTCCGTCCGTCTTCGCATCGATCTGGTGATGAAGCTGCTGGACGAATATGCCCCCGACATCCTGTGCCTGCAGGAAACCAAGGTGGTGGACGATGCCTTTCCACGCGGCGCCTTTGCCGACCGCGGCTATATCCACCAGCATATCAACGGCATGAAAAGCTATAACGGCGTCGCGATCCTGTCGCGCCTGCCCTTCCGGGGGCAGGAGATCCGGCATAGCTGCGGCAAAGAGGATTGCCGCCACGTCATGGCCACGCTGGAAAGCGGGCTGGAGGTGCATAATTTCTATGTGCCGGCCGGTGGCGACATTCCCGATCCGGCGCTGAACGACAAGTTCGCGCACAAGCTCCAGTACCTGGACGAGATGCGCGATTGGTTCGCCGCCACGCGCAGCAGGGACCGCCCCATGGTGCTGGTGGGCGATCTGAACATCGCCCCGCTGGAACATGATGTCTGGTCGCACAAGCAGCTTCTGGACGTGGTGTCCCACACGCCGATCGAGGTGGAGAAGCTGGGCAGCGTCCAGGCCGGCCTGGACTGGGTCGATGCCGTGCGCCATTTCGTGCCGGCCGACCAGAAGCTTTATAGCTGGTGGTCCTACCGCGCCGCGGACTGGAACGCTTCCAACAAGGGGCGGCGGCTGGATCATATCTGGGTCACCCCGCCGCTGGCCGGCAAGCTGAAGGGCCAGATGGCCCTGCGTGAGGCGCGCGGCTGGGAACCCAAGCCCAGCGACCATGTTCCCGTCATGGTCGATCTGGATCTTTGACGGGGGCAGGCGGCATGCGCGCCGGCGGTCAGATCCCGCAAGGATCGGCCGCCACGTCGCGGACCAGCCCTTCCACCAGGCGCAGCATCAGGGCGATGTCGCCGTCGCGCGACAGGCGGTGATCGCCATCCTTGACCAGCGTCACCTGCACATCGGGGCTCTCCAGCACCGCGGCCAGGTCCAGGCTGGTCTGCCAGGGGACATCCGGGTCGCGCTGCCCGTGCAGCAGGCGCACAGGGCAGCCCACGCCGACGGGCCCCGGCAGCAGCAGATGGGCCCGCGCCTCCTCCAGCAGGTGGCGGGTGATGGGATATCCCGCCGGATCGTAGGCCGACGGGGCGATGAACCTGCCGTCGCGCTCCAGGGCCGTCCGCTCGCCATCGCCCAGGCGCGGGCGGATCATCCGTTCGGTGAAATCCGGGGCCGGGGCGATGCCCATCAGGCCGGCCACCCTATCCGGCCGCGCCAGCGCCAGCAGCAGGGCGATCCAGCCCCCCATGGAGGAGCCGACCAGTATCTGCGGCCCGTCCGTCAGCCGGTCCAGCACGGCCAGCGCATCGTCGCGCCAGCGGCCGATGCTGCCGTCGGCCCAGTCGCCGCCGCTGGCGCCATGGGCGTGATAATCGAAGCGCACGAAGGCCCGGCCCTGGTCGCGCGCCCAGCGTTCCAGGGCCACCGCCTTGATGCCGCCCATGTCGGACCGGAAACCCGTCAGGAAGACCAGCCCCGGCCCGCACCCAGGGCTGCGGCGATAGGCTATGGTGGTATCGGCCCGATCCAGGCTATGTATCGGCGGTTCCAGGCCCATGGCCCCTTTCCCTTTTTATTTTCCCCTGTTGCGACTGTACCCATGCCACCCCATGAAGACGCCGGCACCCTACACGGCGAACAGCATCCGGTAAATCCCGGCCACGATGTCGCCACCCTGTTCGGCGGCGGGAAGCCCGTGATCCTGCAGGTGATCCCGACCCTGGTGACCGGCGGGGCGGAACGCGGCTGCATCGACATGGCGGCGGCCATCCAGCGCGCCGGGGGAACGGCCATCGTCGTGTCGGCCGGCGGCCCCATGGCGCGCGAGCTGGACCGTCACGGCGCCCGCCACATCCAGATGCCGGTGCAGTCGAAGAACCCCTTCACCATGTGGCGCAATGCCGGGCGGCTGCGCGCACTGATCGCCGAACATGGCGTGGATCTGATCCATGCGCGCTCCCGCGCCCCGGCCTGGAGCGCCTGGTGGGCGGCCCGCGGGGCCCGCATCCCCTTCGTCACCACCTTCCACGCCCCCTACAATTACAAGGGCCGGCTGAAGAAATGGTATAACAGCGTCATGGCCAAGGGGGACCGGATCATCGCCGTGTCCGGCTTTGTCCAGCAACACGTGACCGAAAGCTATGGCGTGGAGGCCGACCGGCTGCGCCTGATCCATCGCGGCGTCGATGTGGACATCATGTCGCCCGACAAGGTGACGCAGGCCCGCATGGCGCAACTGATACAGCAATGGCGCCTGCCGGAACATCAGCGGATCGTGCTGCTGCCGGGCCGGCTGACGCGCTGGAAGGGCCAGGGGGTGCTGATCGACGCCATCGCCCGGCTGGGCCGCCCCGATGTGCGCGCCGTGCTGGTCGGCGACGACCAGGGCCGCAACAATTACCGCCAGGAACTGGAAGACCATATCCGCATGCTGAACCTGGGCGGGCAGGTCACCATCGCCGGCCACTGCAATGACATGGCGGCGGCCTATATGCTGTCCGACATCGTGGTCAACGCCTCCATCGAGCCGGAAGCCTTCGGCCGCGTCATCGCCGAGGCGCAGGCCATGGGCCGGCCCGTCATCGTGTCCGACCTGGGTGCGGTGAAGGAGACGGTGATCAACGGGGAGACGGGGCTGGTCGTGCCCCCCAATGATCCCGAGGCCCTGGCCGGTGCCATCCGTGCCGCCCTGGACCTGGACCCTTTGCAGCGCCAGGCGGTGGGAATGGATGGCATGCGCCATGTGCGCGCCAATTTCACCAAGGCCGGCATGTGCGCCGCCACGCTGGCGGTCTATGCCGAACTGCTGTAGGCCGGCGGCCCATGGTGGCGCGAAGCGGCCCGTCTGCCGGGCTTTTACGGTTTCCGGCGCCAGAATCCCGCCTTGATTGCCGTGTAAGCAGCGTCAACCTTCCTGGATGCGACCGCCCGGCCTTGCCTAGTGCCGGCTTTTTTGCTCTAAGGATGGCTCAATTCCTCCGCTGGCGTTATCCAGGTGGTCATCCCATGTCCTTGCGTGCCCTGTCCGTGATTGGTCGTTCCGCCCTGTTGGGCAGCCTGGTGCTGGGGCTTGCCGGCTGTTCCTGGCTGGGCCTGGGGTCCGGGGAGCCCGAGGCGCCCGACACCCAGATCCTGCGCCAGAACAGCGAGGGCCAGGCCGGCATGAATGCCGCGGCACGGCCCGCCGGCACCGTGACCGTGAACGCCTTCCTGTGGCGCGCGGCACTGGACACGCTGACCTTCATGCCCATCGTGCAGGCCGACCCCTATGGCGGTGTGATCCTGACCGACTGGTACAGCCCGCCGGCCACCCCCAGCGAGCGGTTCAAGGTCAATCTCTATATCCTGGACGCAGCCCTTCGCGCCGATGGCGTGCGCGCCACCGTGTTCCGCCAGGAACTGCGCAACGGCCTGTGGACGGATGTGGCCGTCGCGGCCGAAACCGGCACGCAACTGGAAGACAGCATCCTGACCCGCGCCCGTCAGCTACGCCAGCAGTCGGCCGCGCCGACGAATTAAGGTTTACCCTCAGGCGCCGGGCGGGCGCATCCCCGTGCCCCCGGCCCATGGCACCGCAACGGTATGGCACCGGGACGGTGCCGGGCCCGCGGTCACCGGCCCTGAGGCTTTTGCATCAGCGCCGGGCATCGGCCCCTGTCACGGGTGACGCCCGGCGAAGCGACACCCGTTCGACAGGCCTATCCCCATGTCCCGCTACAATGTCCGCGAAACCGAAGCCAAGTGGCAATCCGTCTGGGACGAGCGCCGCAGCTTCGCCGTCACCGCCGATCCGTCCAAGCCCAAGACCTACGTGCTGGAGATGTTCCCCTATCCGTCGGGGCGCATCCATATGGGCCATGTGCGCAATTACACGATCGGCGATGTGATCGCCCGCTACAAGCGGGCCAAGGGCTTCAACGTCCTGCACCCGATGGGCTGGGATGCGTTCGGCCTGCCGGCGGAAAACGCCGCACTGGAGCGCAATACCCACCCCGGCACCTGGACCTATGAGAACATCAAGGCCATGCGCGCCCAGTTGAAGACGATGGGCCTGGCCATCGACTGGGAACGCGAGATCGCCACCTGCCGGCCGGAATATTACCGGTTCGAACAGAAGATGTTCCTGGATTTCCTGAAGGCAGGTCTGGCCTATCGCAAGGAAAGCTGGGTCAACTGGGACCCCGTGGACAATACCGTCCTGGCCAATGAACAGGTGATCGACGGGCGCGGCTGGCGCACGGGCGCGCTGGTGGAAAAGCGCAAGCTTTCCCAGTGGTTCCTGAAGATCACCCATTTCGCCGACGAGCTGCTGTCGGCCATCACGACCCTGGATCGCTGGCCCGAAAAAGTCCGCATCATGCAGGAGAACTGGATCGGCAAGTCCACGGGCTGCCGCTTCTTCTTCCAGATGTCGGACGGGCATGAGGATCTTGAGGTCTTCACCACCCGGCCCGACACGCTGTTCGGGGCCAGCTTTGTCGCCATCAGCCCCAACCATCCGCTGGCCGCCAGGCTGGCGGAAAGCGATGCCGGCCTGGCCGCGTTCATCGCCGAATGCAACCGCATGGGCACCAGCGAAGCCACGCTGGAACAGGCGGAAAAGAAGGGCTGGCGCACGCCGGTGACGGCGGAGCATCCCTTCGTGAAGGGCTGGAACCTGCCCGTCTATGTCGCCAATTTCGTGCTGATGGAATATGGCACGGGCGCCATCTTCGGCTGCCCCGCCCATGACCAGCGCGACCTGGATTTCGCCCGCAAGTATGACCTGCCCGTGAAGCCCGTCGTCGTGCCCGAGGGGGAGGACGCGGCCAGTTTCGCGGTAGGGACCGAGGCCTATACCGGCCCGGGCAGCCTCCGCAATTCCGATTTCCTGGACGGCCTGTCCGTGGAAGAGGGCAAGAAGGCGGCCGTCGCGAAGATCGAAACGCTGGGCAGGGGGCAGGGGACGACCATGTTCCGCCTGCGCGACTGGGGCGTGTCGCGCCAGCGCTATTGGGGCTGCCCCATTCCCATCATCCATTGCCCGGATTGCGGCGTGGTGCCGGTGCCGGAAGATCAGCTTCCCGTCACGCTGCCGGCCGATGTCACCTTTGATGCCGCCGGCAACCCGCTGGCCCGCCATGCCACCTGGAAGCATGTGAAATGCCCCTGCTGCGGCAAGGATGCGGAGCGGGAGACGGACACGTTCGACACGTTCATCGAGTCGAGCTGGTATTTCCTGCGCTTCGCCGATCCGCGCAACGAGGAGGTCGCCTTCGACAAGGAACTGGTGAAATACTGGCTGCCCGTCGATAATTATATCGGTGGCATCGAGCATGCCGTGCTTCACCTGCTCTATTCCCGCTTCTGGACGCGCGCCCTGTCGCATTGCGGCTATCTCGACCTGCCGGAGCCGTTCGGCGGCCTGTTCACCCAGGGCATGGTCACCCACGCCACCTTCCAGGACACCGACGGCAAGTGGGTGTTCCCGGTCGATGTCGACATCCAGGGGGGCAAGGCCACCCGGATCGCCGACGGATCGCCCATCACGGTCGGCCCCGTGATCAAGATGTCCAAGTCGAAGAAGAATGTCGTGGACCCGGAAGGCATCATCGGCAGCTATGGCGCCGATGCCGCCCGCCTGTTCATGATGTCCGACAGCCCCCCCGACCGCGATCTGGAATGGACGGAGGCCGGCATCGACGGCGCCTGGCGCTATATCAACCGCCTGTGGCGCCTTGTGACGGAGCCGGGCTTCACCCTGCCGGCCGCCGGAACCGCCGCGCCGGAGAGCTTCGGCGCCGACGCCACGGCCATCCGCCGCGCCGCGCACAAGGCCGCGGCCGCCGTGGGCGAGGATGTGGAGGCCTATCGCTTCAACAGTGCGGTGGCCAAGCTGCGCACCTTCACCAACGCCCTGGGGGATGCCTTCTCCAAGCTGACGGTGAAGGCGGCCAAGGACGGGGTTCCCGCCGACGAGGCCTGGGCCGGTCGCGAGGCGCTGGAATACATGGCCCAGATCGTCCAGCCCATCATGCCGCATCTGGCACAGGAAATGTGGGCGGCGTTGGGCCATGCCGACCTGCTGGTCGAAAGGGCCTGGCCGGCCGCCGACCCTTCGCTGGTCATCGATGACAGCGTGACCGTGGCCGTTCAGGTCAATGGCAAGCTGCGCGCCACCCTGACACTGGCCCGCGACATCGCACAGGAGGAGGCGAAGGCCGCCGCTCTGGCCGACGCCAATGTGCAGCGCGCCATGGATGGCAAGGAGCCGCGCAAGGTCATCGTGGTGCCCAACCGTATCGTCAATATCGTCGTGTAGGGAAGCGAGGACCCGGAAGCTTGAGTCTTGCCTCAATCTTCCGGGTCCGTTTTCACCGCACTATGGCGGTTCCGGGGCTAAAGACCCGGAAAATAATTGGACCAAGACTCAAACCTACCGGGCCTATCGTCTGGATTTCCGTTTCGGCGGAAAGGCGATAGAACAGGATGCACCCACTCGAACGCCAGGCGCGCCCATGTCCCACCGTCTCTCCTCCATCGCTGCCGCCCTGCTGCTCGCCCTGTCGCCGGTGGTGCTGGGGGCTTGCGGGTTCAAGCCGGTCTATGGGACAGCCGGCCAGCAGGGCCCCGTCGGCGCCGCGCTGGCCAATGTGCAGATCGACCCCATCGTCGATCGCAATGGCCAGATCCTGCGCAACAACCTGATCGACCGGTTCTATACCGATGGCCGGCCTTCCGATCCGCGCTACCGGCTGGCCGTCTCCCTGTCGGCCATGGAAGAGGAACTGGGCATCCAGAAGGATGCCACGGCCACCCGCGCCCGCCTGCGCCTGCAGGCCAGCTACGAACTGATCGACACCCATAACGGCCAGGTGGTCTACCGCACCTTCTCCCGGTCGGTGATCAGCTTCAACCTGCTGGACAGTCAGTTCGCGGTGCTGGCCTCGCGCCAGGATGCCTATGATCGCGGCCTGACGGAACTGGCCGACGATATCCGCACGCGCCTGTCGCTGTATTTCGCGCGCGAACAGCAGCAACCGTAAGGGGAGGGCACCCGGGCGATGAAGGTCCAGCCGCGCAACGCCGAAGCCTTTGCCAAGCGCCCGCCGCCCGCCACCCGGCTGGTTCTGCTTTATGGCCCCGACCTGGGCCTGGTACGGGAACGGGGAAAGGCGGCGGCGCAGTCGGCCTGCGAGGATTTGTCCGACCCGTTCCGCGTGACGGAGATGAAGGCCGATCAGGTCACGGGCGACCCGGCCCGGTTGGGGGACGAGGTATCGGCCATCGCCCTGACGGGCGGGCGGCGTGTGGTGCGCATCCGGGACGCCGACGACAAGCTGGCCCCCACCATCACCGCCTTGCTGAAGAATTTTCCCGCCGGCGACACGTTGCTGGTGGTGGAGGCGGGGGAACTGGACGCCCGGTCGAAGCTGCGCAAGGCCGTGGAAGATGCCGGCGATCATGCCGCCGCCATCGCCTGCTATGTTGAAGGGGAACAGGAACTGGCTGGCACCATCGGACGCATGCTGTCTGATCATGGCCTGCAGATCGACCCCGATGCCCGCGACTGGCTGGCCGGCAACCTTGTGGGCGACCGGGCCATGGCGCGTGGGGAAATCGACAAGCTGGCGCTGTACATGCTGGGTCAGCGACAGGTGACCATGGCCGATGTCCGCGCCATCATCGGTGACAGCGCCGCGCTGGACCTGGACGAACCGGCCCAGGCCGCCGCCGGCGGTGACATGGCGGAGGTCGACCGCGCCCTGCAGCGGCTTTTTGCCGATGGCACGGCCACCGTGGCTCTGCTCCGCGCCGGCCAGCGCTATTTCCAGCGCCTGCACATGGCCGTGGCCCATGTGGCCAAGGGCCAGACCCCGCAGGCCGCCGTGAAGGCGCTGCGCCCACCCGTCTTCTTCAAGCTGGAACCCGTCCTGACGGCGCAGATACGCCTCTGGACCCTGCCCAAGCTGCATCAGGCCCTGGATCGGCTGGTGGAGGCGGAGGCGGAGTGCAAACGCACCCATATGCCCGACGAAACCATCTGCGCCCGCGCCTTCTTCCAACTGGCGCAACTGGCACGGCGCTGAAAGCCGGCCATTCCAGCCGGGCCAAAACCTGCCTTTGCCTCATGCCACCATATGGTGACCGGCCGCCGTCAGCGCGGTGATGGCCCTGTCCAGGGCATCCTGCTGCACCAGGATATAATCGGTGTCATAGGTCGCGATGGCGAACAGGCTGATCCCGGCATCGGCCAGGGGCACCGCCAGGGCGGCCAGAATACCCGTCAGGCCGAAATCAAGCGGGCCCCGGACCTTCAGCGCCCGCCAGCCACCCACCATCGCCACGTCGGCCGGTACGCGGCCCTGGTCCACAACGATGGACACTTCATCGGCCGTGCGCGTGATGCTGGCAAAGCCGGGCCCTGCGACCCAGGCGGGCAGGGGCGCCTCAGCAGCCAGCCTGCAGACGCCCAGCCTGTCCGGCAGCAGCACCAGGGGCAGGGATGGCATCAATCCGCACCATTGCCACCGGCCGGCAGCTTCACCGGCTCCTCATATGAAATCACGACGGCAACGCGCCAGCCCTCCGCACCCGCGCGGCGCAGGACATAGGAGGTGGAAAAGCGCATGATCTCTTCACGATCCTTGGAGCGAAGCAGCCACAGGACCTCGGCCCGCGCCAGATTTTCGCCACAGGGCCAGGCCCAGACGGCGGCCGGAACAGGCCAGGCGAGGCCGATGCCATGATAGGTGTCGAACATGCCGTCGACATAGGCGCGCACCGCCGCATCATCGGCATGGATGGCGGAGCCGGCAGCGGCCAGAACGGTCAGCGGCCGATCGAACAGGGTGACAAGGCGGTCCGCATCATAGGCCGCGAAGGCCGTGCTGTAGCCATTGAAAAAGGAAGCGGCCTCTGCCCCGATCTGGCTGCTTTCGGTCATCTCGTCCCCGGATTGCTTGTGGTTTCCACCGGGCGCAGGCCTGCCCCGGTAATGCCTGCTGTGACGGGGACAGCGCCTGTCCCTCTCATCCCCGCCGCAGGATACAATTCAGCACGCCGTCCAACTGGTCCAGCGTGCGATAATGGATCTGCAGCGTGCCCTTCTTGCCGTCGCCCTTCAGCGACACTTTCAGCCCCAGGGCCAGCGATACCTCACGCTCCAGCGCCACCGTATCCGGCGCCTTCTCCTTGACGGGCTGGGTCAGCTCCAGCGGCTCCGCCGCCATCTGCTTCACCAGCGCCTCGGTCTGGCGCACGTTCAGTTCCCGCTTGACCACCTCATGCGCGGCGGCCACGGGATCGGGCGCGGTCAGCAGGGCGCGGGCATGGCCCATGGACAGGATGCCGTCCTGCACCATTTGCTTCACCTCATCCGGCAGGGCCAGCAGGCGCAGCATGTTGGCCACATGGCTGCGGCTCTTGCCGACGGAACGGGCAAGGTCCTCCTGCGTGTGGCTGAACTCGTCCATCAGGCGCTTGTACCCCTCCGCCTCTTCCAGGGGCGTCAGGTCGGAACGCTGGATGTTCTCGATCAGCGCGATTTCCAGCGCCTCCCGATCCGTCAGGGTGCGGACCAGGACCGGTACCTCGTGCAGGCCGGCAAGCTGCGCTGCGCGCCAGCGACGCTCGCCGGCGATGATCTCATAGCTGGTCTGGCCGGGGCCGGCACCGGGGTCCTTGCGCACCAGCAGCGGCTGCAGGATGCCGCGCTCCCGCACGCTGTCGACCAGCGCCGTCAGCGCTTCCTCATCGAAGCGGCGGCGTGGCTGGAACTTGCCGGGATGAACCTGATCAATGGGCAACAGGCGGGTCAGACGCACCCGGTCGACCTGCTGCTCCTCCTCCGCTCCCACCGCCTCCCCGAACAGGGCCGACAGGCCGCGGCCAAGACCGGTTCGCGCATTCTTCTTCGGTTCATCCATAAGCCAACTGCCGCTTCCGCTCGCGCTTCAACATCTCGCCCGCCAGATGGATATAGGCCTGCGCCCCGGCCGACTTGTGGTCGTACAGAAGCACAGGCTTGCCATGGCTTGGCGCCTCGGACACCCGCACATTGCGGGGGATCACCGTCTCATAAACCTTTTCACCGAAGAAGCCACGCACATCGGCGGCCACCATGTCGGACAGGTTGTTGCGACGGTCGAACATCGTCAGGACCACGCCGTTGATATCCAGCGAGGGGTTGAAGGCGCGTTTCACGCGCTCGATGGTGCGGATCAGGTGCGACAGCCCTTCCAGGGCATAGAATTCGCACTGCAAAGGGACAAGCACGGCATCGGCCGCGGCCAGCGCATTCAGGGTCAGCAGGCCCAGGGCCGGCGGGCAATCGATGAGGATATAGTCGAACCCGCCCGATGAGCGTTCCAGGCTGTCCTTCAGCCGGAATTCCCGCCGGTCGACATTGACCAGTTCCACCTCCGCCCCCGACAGGTCGACATTGGCCGTAACCACCCACAGGCCGGGGACCGACGTGGCCACCGCCACCTCTTCCACCGTCAGGTCGGCGAACAGCAGGTCATAGATGCCGAACTCGCGGTTGCTCTGCGGGATACCCAGGCCGGTGGAGGCATTGCCCTGCGGATCATTGTCGATGATCAGCACGCGCTTGCCCACGGCGGCCAGGGCCGTGGCCAGATTGATGGTGGTCGTTGTCTTGCCCACGCCGCCCTTCTGGTTGGCAAGGGCGATGACACGGGCACGATGGGCGGGGAGGGGCATGGCGGCGCTCGGCACTGTCGTTCAACCTCTGTCGTTCGGCTGGTGGCGAGGCCGGTTCATTTCCGGGAGAGACCAGTGATCCGCAGGATGGTTCCCGCCGGGTCGGTCTGGCTTGGGAACCGCTCGACCTGCATATTCCAGGAATTGGCGACCGCGGTCAATTCATCCTCCGCTGTCCTGCCCTTCGGGAATAGGCAGGCACCCCCCGGCTTCAGCAAGCCATGCGCCCAGGGCAGCAGAAGATCGAGTTCGGCCAGCGCACGGGCAGAGACGACATCGGCCGGCGGCGTGTCCGCAACCTCGATCCGCACGGGGTGGACCGTCGCGGGGGCAGCGGTAACCCTTGCCACCTCCCGCAGAAAGGCCGCCTTGCGAACATCCAATTCGACCAGATGCACCGCCGGAACACCCATGATCGCCAGAACCAGACCGGGAAAGCCGGCACCAGACCCCAGATCCACCAGCACCTGTGTGCCGGCCGGCAGCAGGGCGAAAACCTGCGCGCTGTCGGCTAGGTGGCGTGTCCAGAGATCGTCCAGCGTCGTCTTGGAAACCAGATTGATGGCGGGGTTCCATTTGCGCAGATGCGCCGCATAGACCTCCAGCCTCTCCAGTGTTTCACGTGAAACATCGAAGCGGGTCTGGAACTGGGCTTGTGTCATCGGTGCGGGTCTGGACAAGGAACGGGCCCGTGCTGGGATGAGGAACAGGGGACCTGTATAACAGCACCCGGCCCCGGACAGAAGAACGTCCGGGGCACGACAGCCTTTCGCGGCAATAGTATCAGGCTGCCTGCTAACAGGCCGCATGGTATCAGGCCGCACCGACCCGCTTGCGCACATGGCGCAACAAAGCGGTGAGAGCAGCCGGCGTCATGCCCGGAATACGTGCAGCTGCCCCCAGCGTGGCCGGCCGGTTCGTTTTCAGCTTCTGCCGGATTTCGGCCGACAGGGACGCGATGGTGTCCGGGTCCAGGTCCGGCGGCAGGTCCAAAGCCTCATCCTTGCGGAAGGCACGGATATCCGCTTCCTGCCGGTCCAGATAGCCGGCATATTTGCCATCGATCTCCACCTGCTCGGCAATGTCGGCCGACAGGCTCGAAAGCTGCGGCCAGATGGTGCAAAGGCGGGGAAAGTCGATCTCCGGATAGCGCAGAAGGTCCAATGCCGTGCGGCGCACCCCGTCCTTGTTGATATGAAGCCCGTGCCGGGCCAGTTCGTTCGGGGTGGCCGACAGGCCGGTAACCATCTCCCGCGCCGTCAGAAGGGCGGCTTTCTTCTCCGTCCAATGCGTCCGGCGTGCGGCACCGACGATGCCCAGGGCCACCCCCCGGTCCGTCAGGCGCTGGTCGGCATTGTCGGCCCGCAACAACAGGCGATATTCCGCCCGGCTGGTGAACATGCGATAGGGTTCCGACGTGCCGCGGGTGATCAGGTCGTCGATCAGCACACCGATATAGGCCTCGGCACGGTCCAGCACGAAGGGCGGGGAACCGGCCACGGCCAGCGCAGCATTCACCCCGGCCACCAGCCCCTGGGCCGCGGCCTCCTCATAGCCGGTGGTGCCGTTGATCTGGCCAGCCAGGAACAGGCGGGGCAGGCGGCGGGTCTCCAGCGTGCGGGTCAGTTCCCGCGGGTCGACATAATCATACTCAATGGCATAGCCGGGCCGGATCATGCGCACATGCTCCAGACCGGGAATGTTCTTCAGGATGGCCAGTTGCACGTCGCGCGGCAGCGAGGTGGAGATACCGTTGGGATAGACCGTGTCGTCATCCAGCCCCTCCGGCTCCAGAAAAATCTGGTGGCGCTCCTTGTCGGCGAACCGGACGACCTTGTCCTCCACACTGGGACAATAGCGCGGTCCCACCCCCTCGATCTGGCCGGAATACATCGGCGCGCGGTGGATATTCTCCCGGATGACCCGGTGAACCGCCTCATTGGTATAGGTGATCGCGCAGTCGATCTGCGGCGTCGTGATCCGGTCCGTCAGGGTGGAGAAGGGGGGCGGCGGATCGTCGCCCGGCTGCATCTCCAGCCCGGACCAATCAATGGTCCTGCCATCCAGACGCGGCGGGGTCCCCGTCTTCAGCCGGCCGAGATTGAACCCCAGACGCTCCAGCGTCAGCGACAGGCCCACCGCCGGCGCCTCGCCGACACGGCCCGCGGGGATCTTCTCCTCCCCGATATGGATCAGACCGCGCAGGAAGGTGCCCGTGGTCAGCACGACGGCACCGGCCTTGATCTGCCGGCCATCCCCCGTGACGATGCCGGCGCACGCGCCTGATGCATCGATGATCAGGTCTTCCGCAGCGGCGGCGATGATGTCCAGGCCCGGCTGTTCGGCCAGGGCCTTCTGCATTGCCTGGCGATAGAGCTTGCGATCGGCCTGGGCGCGCGGGCCGCGCACGGCCGGACCCTTCGACCGGTTCAGCACACGGAACTGAATGCCGCCCTGGTCCGTCACCCGGCCCATGACACCGTCCAGCGCATCGATCTCCCGCACGAGATGGCCCTTGCCCAACCCGCCGATGGCCGGGTTGCACGACATCTCGCCAATGGTTTCCGTCTTGTGGGTCACCAGCGCCGTGCGGGCCCCCGCACGCGCCGCCGCGGCAGCCGCCTCGCATCCCGCATGGCCGCCGCCCACCACGATCACATCATAGTGCTGCATGGGCCCGGAAGATAAGGCCGCGCCGGATTTTATGCCAGGGACAAAAGACCGACCCTGCCATCACTTCCCGATGCAGAAATCACGGAAGATCACGTCCAGCAGATCCTCAACATCGACCCGGCCGGTGATCCGGCCCAGTGCCCGGACGGCCAGGCGCACATCCTCCGCCGCCAGTTCGGGCAGCGGGGCCTGCAGCGCCCGGCATAAATCCTCCCGGCATTCCTCCAGCGCCGAGCGATGCCGGGCACGGGTCAGGGCAGGGGCGCTGGATGGTGCGTACCGGGCGGCGACCGCCGCCTCCAGTGCGGAAAGAAGGGCCGGCAAACCATCACCCGTGCGCGCCGAAACCCGCAGGGCCGCGCGGCCCGGCAGGGCGGGCAGGTCATCCGTCATATCCAGCTTGTTCATCACCAGCAGCGCGTCGTCATCGATCAGGGCCAGCGTCGCGGCATCCGGCGCCCGGCTGCCATCGAAGACCAGCAGCTTCAGGTCCGCACGTGCCGCCCTGTCCAGGGCCCGGCGAATGCCTTCGCTCTCAATCTGGTCGGCGGCGTCGCGCAGGCCAGCCGTGTCGGCCAGCACCACGGGATAGCCGCCCAGGTCCAACTGCACCTCGATCACATCGCGGGTGGTGCCGGCCTGGTTGGAGACGATGGCCACGTCCCGTCGGGCAATGGCGTTCAGCAGGCTGGATTTGCCGGCATTCGGCGCCCCCAGGATGGCGATGGAGATGCCGTCGCGCAGCCGCTCGCCCCGCCCCTGATCGGCCAGATGCACCGTCAGTTCCGCCGCCAGCCCTTCCACCAGCGGGCGCACGGTATCGGAAAGGCCACCGGGCAAATCCTCCTCTGGAAAGTCGATATCGGCTTCCAGATGCGCCAGGGCGCGGGTCAGACGATGCCGCCAGCCATCATAAAGCTGGCCCAGCACCCCTTCCATCTGCCGCAGGGCCTGACGCCGCTGCGCCGCCGTTTCGGCGTCCACCAGATCGGCGATGGCTTCCGCTTCGGTCAGATCCAGCTTGCCATGTTCAAAGGCCCTGCGGCTGAACTCCCCCGGTTCAGCCACGCGCAGGCCCAGCCCGGACAAGGCCTGGGTGGCAGCGGACAGCACGGCGCGGCCGCCATGCAGATGCAGTTCCACCACATCCTCACCGGTGAAACTGGCAGGGGCAGCGAAGAACAGCACCAGCGCCTTGTCGAACAATTCACCTGTGGCCGGGTCGCGCAGCCCCGCCAATTGCGCCAGCCGGGGAGGTGGCAACGACCGCCCGGTCAGGCCCGACAGGGCCGGCCCGGAACCGGGGCCGGAGATGCGGATCACCTGCACCCCGGCGCGGCCGGGGGCAGATGCCAGGGCAAAGATGGTGTCGTCGCGCATCAGGCGTGTTTCACGTGAAACATCATTCCGCCGCTGCCCCCCGGCGCGCCGCGACATCCGCCGGCAGTTTGTCACCGGGCAGCAGCATCAACCGCTCAACACGCTTTCCTTCCACCAGATGGGTCTGCAACACCTCATCGATATCGGCCTTGCTGGTCACGCCATACCAGACGCCCTCGGGATAGATGACCAGCACCGGTCCCAGTTCGCAACGGTCCAGGCAGCCGGCATTGTTGATGCGCACGGCCTTGCCCAGGCCCAGGCCCGTGGCCTTCTTCTTCATATAGTCGCGCAGTGCATCGCCGCCTTTTTCCCGACAGCAGCCACGGGGATGCCCCGGCTCCCGCTCGTTCGTGCAAACGAAGACGTGCGCCCGGTAATAGGGGGCCGGGTCATCCTTCACGGCGTCACTGATTTCCACAGTATCACTCACTTCTTGCCATCCTTCGTGGTCGCCCCGCCCATGGCATTGGACATCTGCGACCACATGAGTTTCTGGAACTGCTCGAACCCCTGCAGCCCCATGGGCAGCCAGGTGTTTAGCATGGTTTCCGGGTCCATGGCCCGCAGGTTGGCCGACATCTGCTCCTGCATCTGCCGCATCAATGCTTCCTGCATGGGCTGGACGTCGGGCAGGCCCAGAAAGGTCCGGGCCTCCTGCGGCGTGCAGTCGATATCGATGGTGACCTTCATGCCGGCATTCTCCCGATCAGACCCCTGTCGCGTCGGGATTTTTCCCCCACCCTGGGTTCGACACAAGGATAAACTATCTGTTCTTCATCAGCCCGTCACGGATCGACACCATGATGGCCCGGTCCAGCCAGAGGATGACCCATGGCAACGCCCCATTCCGATACCCAACGCGGTGCCGGCAACCGACTGCATCTTGAAACCAGCCCCTATCTGCGCCAGCACATGGACAATCCCGTAGACTGGATGGGCTGGGGATCGGAGGCATTGGAGAAGGCCCGGCGGGAGGGCAAGCCCATCCTGCTGTCCGTCGGCTATGCCGCATGCCACTGGTGCCATGTCATGGCACATGAAAGTTTCGAGAATCCAGCCATTGCACGGCTGATGAACGGGCTGTTTGTGAATATCAAGGTCGATCGGGAGGAACGCCCCGACCTGGATCATATCTATCAGCAGGCACTGGCCCTGCTGGGTCAGCAGGGGGGCTGGCCGCTGACCATGTTCCTGACACCCGACGGTCACCCCTTCTGGGGCGGCACCTATTTCCCCCCCGAACGGCGGTGGGGCCGGCCGGGCTTTCCGGAGGTGCTGCGCACCGTCGCCCAGACTTATGCCGACGAGCCCGAAAAGGTCGGGCGCAACGTCCAGGCCCTGGCTCGGGCCATGGACAATCTGGCGGCGGGGCAGCCAGGTGATGCGATCCGTGCCGATACGCTGGACCAGGTGGCGGATCGGCTCGTACAGGAGATCGATCCGGTATGGGGCGGCATCGGCGGGGCGCCGAAATTTCCACAGCCCGGCATTCTTGAACTGCTATGGCGCGCCCACCGGCGCACAGGGCGGGCCGATCATGCCGAAGCGGTTCGGAAAAGCCTGATCCGCATGGCCAATGGCGGCATCTACGATCATCTCGGCGGCGGCTTTGCCCGGTATTCCGTTGATGCGGAATGGCTGGTCCCGCATTTCGAGAAGATGCTCTACGACAATGCCCAGTTGGTCGATCTGATGCTGAGCGTCTGGCAGGACGGGCGCGATCCGCTGCTTGCGGCGCGCATCCACGAAACGGTGGAATGGGTGCGCCGGGAAATGGTGGCCGAGGGCGGCGGTTTCGCCGCATCGCTGGACGCCGACAGCGAAGGAGAGGAAGGCCGCTTCTATGTCTGGAACGAAAGTGAAATCCGTCGCCTGCTGCCGGCCGATGACGCCGACCTGTTCTGCCATATCTATGGCGTGACGGCGGACGGGAACTGGGAAGGGCATACGATCCTCAACCGGATGCGGGAGGACGGGCTGGCCGATCCTGAAACGGAAGGAAGACTGGCCCGGTGCCGGCATATCCTGCTGGCAGCCCGGGCCGGACGGGTGCGCCCCGGCTGGGATGACAAGGTGCTGGCCGATTGGAACGGCTTGATGATCCACGCCATGGCCCGCGCCGCGACCCTGTTCGACAGGCCGGAATGGCTGCAATCGGCAGCACAGGCCTTTGACTTCGTGGTGGACGCGATGACCACCACCGACGGGCGCCTGTGGCATGGATGGCGCGACGGGCAAGCCCGGCACCGCGGCACATTGGAGGATCATGCCAACATGGCCCGCGCCGCCCTTACCCTGCATGAAGTGACGGGCCGGCCGGAATATCTGACCCGGGTCATCACCTGGCTGGAGAAGGTGGAGGAGTATTTCAGGGATGAGACCGATGGTGGCTATTTCACCACGGCCGCAGATGCCGATGATCTGATCCGCCGGCCACGCCATACACATGACAATGCCGTGCCTGCCGGCAATGGCACACTGGTCGGGCTGTTCGGCCGGCTATGGCTGATCACGGGCGATGATCTCTGGCGCCAGCGCGCCGATGCCCTGATCACGGCCTTTGCCGGAGAGGTCGGCCGCAACTTCTTCCCCCTGGCCGGTTTTCTGAACGGCATCGACCAGATCCTGCATGGGCAGACTGTTATTATTATTGGTCACATGAACCATTCCGACACGGAAGCGTTGAAGCAGGAAGTGCAGAAACGGTCCCGTCCCAACCTGATCCTCATCCACCATACAGATGGTAGGGTTTTTTCTTCCCCGCAGCATCCTGCCGCAGGTAAAACAATGGTTGAAAACCGTCCCACCGCTTATCTTTGTCAGGAACAGCATTGTTCGGCCCCCGTGACGCGGGCCACAGACCTTGCCGCCCTGTTGGACGGATAAAGTGCCTTTCATTTCATGCAGGTCTTTTGCAGAAGGATATGTCCATGACCGACCTTTCGATCCAAAGCGATGACGGCTCCTTCAGCGCCTATCTGGCGACCCCGGCCAGCGGCAGTGGCCCCGGCGTGGTGGTCATCCAGGAAATCTTCGGTGTGAATGCCAATGTCCGCGCCATCTGCGACAAGCTGGCGGCGGACGGCTATTTCGCCATCGCACCCGACCTGTTCTGGCGGCAGGAACCGGGTATCCAGATTACCGACCAGACCGAAGCCGAATGGAAGAAGGCGTTCGAGCTCTATCAGGGCTTCAACGAGGTGAAAGGGGTGGAAGATCTGGCCACCACGCTCGCCCACCTGCGCAAATATCCGGGTGTGACGGGCAAGGTCGGCTGTGTCGGTTTCTGCCTGGGTGGCAAGCTGGCCTATCTGATGGCCACCCGCACCGATGTCGATGCCTCCGTCTCCTATTACGGGGTGGGTATCGACAAGGATATTGCGGAGGTGCCCGCCATCACCAAGCCGCTGCTGATGCATATCGCCGGCAAGGACGGGTTCGTCCCGCAGGAGGCGCAGACAGTGATCAAGGAAGCCGTCGCCGGCAACTTCCTGGTGGAAGTGCATGTCTATCCTGAACGGGATCATGCCTTCACCCGCATCGGCGGCCAGCATTATCATGAAGAGGATGCCAGCCTGGCCCACACGCGCACGGCAGAGTTCTTCAAGAAGCATCTGGCCTGATCCGGCTGCTGATCGCTGGGGCGGACCGATGGTCCGCCCTTTTTTTCAGGATATGCCATGACCAATGCCATTGTGATCCGGCAGCACGGCGGCCCGGACGTTCTGGGCTGGGAGCCCGTCATTGTCGGCCCACCGGGCCCCGGGGAGGCCCTGATCCGTCATACGGCCATCGGGCTCAATTTCATCGATGTCTATTACCGCACCGGTCTTTATCCGGCTCCGCTGCCGCTTGTGCCCGGCATGGAAGGCGCCGGGATCGTGGAGGCGGTGGGCGAGGATGTCACGGATATCGCCCCCGGGGACCGCGTCGGCTATGGACAGTCACCCCTTGGTGCCTATGCCGAGCGGCGCCTGATTCCCGCCGACAAGCTGATCCGGTTGCCCGACTGGATCGAGGATGAACTGGCGGCCGCCATGCTGCTGCAGGGGCTGACCGCGCAATATCTGCTGCGACAGACCCACCGCGTCCAGCCCGGTGACAGAATCCTGATCCACGCCGCAGCCGGCGGTGTCGGTCTGCTGGCCAGCCAATGGGCCAATGTCCTTGGCGCCACGGTGATCGGCACGGTCGGCACCGCAGAGAAGGCGGAACTGGCCCGCGCCCATGGCTGCCACCACGTGATCATCTACCGGGGTGAAGATGTCGTGGACCGGGTCAGGGAAATCACGGACGGGCAGGGGGTGGATGTCGTCTATGACGGGGTGGGAAAGGACACGTTTGACCTGTCCCTGGACTGCCTGCGCCGGCGCGGATTGATGGTCAGCTTCGGCAATGCCAGCGGGGCGGTTCCGCCCTTCGATATCGGTCTGCTGAACCGGAAGGGCGGCCTGTACCTGACCCGCCCTTCCGTGCAGCATTATGCCGGCACACGGGAAGAGTTGCTGGCCATGGCCGAGGAACTTTTCGTCATGGTGCGCGACGGCAAGGTGAAGGTGAATATCAACCAGCGCTTCGCCCTGCGGGATGCCGCAGCCGCCCACCGCGCGTTGGAATCCCGTGGCACGACGGGGGCCACCATCCTTCTGCCCTGAGCGGTCGAGCGATGTTTCACGTGAAACATCGCTCGACCGCATTCCTCAACCGGCATTCCAGAGTGCGTTCTTGATACCTTTCACGAAGGCCTCGTGCGCCGCCACCTCCTCGGCCGAGGGGGCGTGCGGCCGGGCCGGACGAACCGGGCGGGCCGCAGTCACGGCAGGCGTATCCAGCATGGGCTGGGTCAGGGCCGGATTATTGGCCAGCACCAGATCAGGCTGCCGGCCCCCCATAAGCTCCAGATAAACCTCTGCCAGCAACTGGCTGTCCAGCAGGGCGCCATGCAGGGTGCGGTTGGAATTGTCTATGTTGAAGCGCCGGCACAGTGCGTCAAGGCTGGCCGGCGCGCCCGGAAAGCGCTTGCGGGCGATCTTCACCGTATCGACCACCGGGTTGCCCAGCTTGCGCATGCCCAGGCGCGCCAGCTCGGCGTTCAGGAAGCCGATATCAAAGGAAGCATTGTGGATGACAAGCTGGCTGTCCTGGATGAATTCCAGGAAATCACCCGCGACGGCGGCGAAGAGCGGCTTGTCGGCCAGAAATGTCGCCGACAAGCCATGCACGGCTTCAGCCTCCGCCGGCATGTCGCGTTCCGGGTTCAGATAGGTGTGATAGTGGTTGCCCGTGGCCACATGGTTGAACAGTTCCACACAGCCGATTTCAACAACCCGATCCCCGTTCAGGGCATCGATGCCGGTTGTTTCCGTATCCAGCACGATCTCGCGCATAGGGTCAGGCCTTCCGTTGGGGGGCATGCCCGCGACTGCCGGGCCAGGGACGGTGCGGGGACCAGACACGGCCCCGACGCCGCTTCAACGCCGCCACGATGCGGGCCAGGCGCAGCAAGGTCAAGCGCCGGCCCAGGCCGGTGGGAACCACGAAATCGGCCCGCCGGCGCTTGATGCGGTCTGGCACCTGACGTGACAGGATATTGGCCAGCTTGACCGGATCCATGCCGGGCCGGGCCAGGACACGGGCACGTTGGACAAAGCCGGGCGCACTGACCACAGCCACCGCGTCGACCCGCCGTTCCCCCCCCGTTTCGTACAGAAGCGGGATATCCATGACCACCAGCGGCACGCGCCGGCGGGCACAGCGTTTAAGGAAGGCATCGGCATCGGCCCGTGTCAGCGGATGGACCGCGGCTTCCAGCCGTCGCAATGCGGCCGGTTGCCCCAGCACGGCGGCCGACAGGGCCACACGGTCCACCGCGCCATCCTTGATCGCCTGGGGAAACAGGGCGGCAATGCGCGGCACGGCCGCCCCGCCACGCGCATAAAGGCGGTGAACGGCGGCATCGGCATCATGCACGGGACAGCCCAGCCGGCGCAGCATGGCTGCCGCCGTGGACTTTCCCATGCCGATCGACCCGGTCAGACCCAGAATGATCATCGGGGATCCAGCACGAAACGGCGCAGATCGTCCGTCACCTGCGGATCCGTGCCGAACCAGGCGTGAAAGCCGGGCCGGGCCTGATGCAGCAACATGCCCAACCCGTCCACCACCGGGTTGCCCCGCGCCTGTGCGGCCAGCAGCAGGGGGGTGACCAGGGGCACATAGACGATATCCGTCACAATGGCATCGGGGGGCAGGGCGGCCAGATCAATCTCCAGCGGCGGATAGCCGGTCATGCCCTGGCTGGTGCTGTTCACCAGCAGGACGGCACCGTCCAACGCGCGCGACCGGTCATTCCAGTCACCCACCCGGATACGCGGGTCGCCCAGATCGGCCGCGATTTCCGCGGCACGGGCCTGTGTGCGGTTCAACAACCGTATTTCCGGCGCCCCGGCATCCAGCAGGGCGACAACCACACCACGGGCCGCACCACCGGCCCCCAGCACGACGGAAGGCCCCCGGGTGACGGACCAGGCAGGGGGACTACTGGCCGCCAGATTCTCCCAGAAGCCGAAACCGTCCGTATTGCGGCCTTCCAGCGTTCCATCCGGGGCCACGATCACCGTGTTGACGGCACCGATGCGCCGGGCGCACGGATCCAGCCGGTCGACGATGCGGAAGGCCAGTTCCTTATAAGGGATCGTGACATTGCATCCGCGCAGGCCCAGGGCGGGCAGGGCGCGCAAGGCCTGTTCCGCCCGCTCCGGCGGCGTGGCCAGCGGGATATAAGCGCCATCGATCCCGTAATGGCGCAGCCAGTATCCATGCAGAAGGGGGCTGCGCGAATGGCCGACAGGCCATCCCATGACGCCTGCGATCAGACCCTTGCCGGTCAGCATATGGTAATCCCCTGATCAGGCCGGCAACACATGCCGCACGCGCAGGAAATCCAGCAACGGCAGCAGGGGCAGGCCCTGGATGGTGAAATGGTCGCCCCGGACGCGATTGAAAAGCTGTGCGCCCAGCCCTTCCACCTGATAGGCGCCGGCGCAGGACAGCACGGCATCCCCGGCCGCATCCAGGTATCGTTCGATGAAGGCATCCGTAAGGGTGCGCATGGTCAGCGTGGCGTGATCGATATGGTGCCAGACGCGGGCACCATTGTGGAAAACCACCACCGCCGAATAAAGCGTATGGGTCCGGCCGGACAGCAGCCGCAGATGGCTGGCGGCATCGGCGCGGTCGGCCGGCTTGTCGAACCAGCGGCCGTCGCATTCCAGCATCTGGTCGCCTCCGACCACATAGCCGGCAACGTATTTGCGGGCCAGCTTCGATGCCTTCAGATCGGCCAGCGCTTCCGCCACCTCCGGCGGGGTCATGCCGGCGGCCTTGCCGGACAGCTTCATTTCCTCCTCATCCACACGGGCGGCCTCGGCATGCACCTCCACGCCTGCGGCTTCCAGCATGCGGCGGCGGGACGCGCTGGCCGATGCCAGGATGACGGGTTCCGTCGTCAGGAACGAAGGCATCAGCCGCCCCCCTGCACCGGGGGCAGGCCGACGGGCACGACATGCGGGCGGCGGCGGGCCAGCAGCATCAGCACCTCTGCCGCCGTTTCCTCGATCGACCGGCGCGACACGTCGATGACGGCCCAGCCCTTGCGGGTGAACAGGCGGCGTGCCTCCAGCAATTCCTCCCGCACCTTTTCAGGGTCGGTATAGGATGTGTTGTCGCCCTGGTTCAGCAGTTTCAGCCGGTTGCGGCGGATCTGCACCAGCCGCTCCGGGTCCTTGGACAGGCCCACGATCAGGGGCCGGGTCAACTGGTCCAGTTCGGGGGGCAGGGGGCATCCCGGTACATAAGGGATGTTCGCCGCCTTGATGCCGCGATTGGCCAGATAGATGCAGGTCGGCGTCTTGGACGTGCGGCTGACCCCGACCAGGATCACATCGGCATCATGCAATCCCCAGGCGCTCTGCCCGTCATCATGGTTGAGCGCGAAATCCATGGCATCGATGCGGCCGAAATATTCCGCGGTCAGGGCATGTTGCCGGCCCGGCTTGCTCTGGCTCTGCAGGCCGAGATAGGTGCCCAGCGCGTTGATCAGCGGGTCCAGCACCGAAATGCTGGGCACCGCCAGTTCGCGGCAGGTCTCCTGCAATTTGCGGCGCAGCTTCTCGTTCACCAGCGTGTACATGACGAGCCCGGGATTTTCCCGGATGCCCTCCAGCACCATATCCAACTGCCGTTCGGTGCGGACAAGGTTCCAGAAATGCTCGATCGGGTCGACCTGATCGAACTGGCTGACGCAGGCGCGCGCGACAGAGTTGATCGTCTCGCCCGTGGCATCGGACACGAGATGCAGGTGAAAGCTCTTCGGCGTCGGCGGACGGGAAGGCGGGGGATCGAAGGAACTGCCTGGATACATCCTGGGGACCGCTCCTGGGGATATCTGGGGGAGGAATGTGCGCAAACGACCCGATGATGGGTAACCGGCCCATTCCATCCCTGGCAAGCGCGCAGTTTGTCAGGCCGGTTTGCAGTCAGGGGATTAGTTGCGGGGGTCCATCTGGGAATCAAGGACGAATCGGAAGTGGGACGAATTTTTTCCCCATCTCGCAACCATCGCCAGAACCCGCGGAAATCCAGGCCTTTCAGCCTGTTGCCCGGACATTTGTCCACATGTTTTTTCCACATGCCGCCGAAAATCCGGAAGATGTGGAAAAACATGCGGACAAAACTGAATTCCCGTTATCCACAGGCTCTACTACACCACCAATCCTTTATTCAAAAAAAGTAAGAGTTAAGGAAGGGCATGGGATAAAGTCCGGACCCGTCCGGTTCCCTTGATATCCAGGTTCTCGCCATGACGCTTACCACTTCCCCCTCGCCGAAGAAGATGCTGGCAGCCCTTGCCGGTCACGCTCAGGAGACCCCGCCCTTCTGGCTGATGCGGCAGGCAGGCCGCTATCTTCCCGAATACAGGGAAGTGCGGGCCAGGGCCGGAGGCTTCCTGGACCTGTGCATGAACCCGGAACTGGCCTGCGAGGTGACGCTGCAGCCATTGCGTCGCTATGGCATGGACGCAGCCATCCTGTTTTCCGACATCCTGATCGTGCCCTGGGCCCTGGGCCAGGGGCTGCGGTTCGCGGAAGGGGAAGGGCCCCAGCTTGATGCCATCCGCGATCAGCAGGGCCTGACGAAGCTTGATCTGGACAGCCTGCACGGCCGGGCGGCACCTGTTTATGAAACCGTGTCACGCATCCGGGCCGCCCTGGACGACCGGACGGCCCTGATCGGGTTCGCCGGATCGCCATGGACCGTGGCCTGCTACATGGTGGAAGGTGCAGGGTCCAAGGAATATGCGCATGTGAAGCGCTTCGCCTATACCGACCCGGCTGGCTTCGACCGTCTGATCGACATCCTGGTCACGGCGACCATCGAATACCTGTCCATGCAGATCAAGGCCGGCGCCGAACTGGTCCAGCTTTTCGACAGTTGGGCCGGGGTACTGTCCGCCGATGATTTCCAGCGCTTCGTGGTCGCCCCCACGCGGCGCATCACAGCGGCACTGAAGGAACGGCATCCGGGCATACCCGTCATCGGCTTCCCGCGTCTGGCCGGCCTGAACCTCCAATCCTACGTCGATCAGGCCGGCATCGACGGCGTGTCCCTGGACCCGGGCGTGCCTGCGGCCTGGGCCGCGACCAACCTGCAGGGCAGGGTGGCCGTGCAGGGCAACCTGGATCCCGTCCTGCTGATCGCCGGCGGCGAGGCCATGGACAGGGCGGTTCTCTCCCTGCTGGAGACACTGGGCAAGGGTCCGTTCATCTTCAATCTGGGTCATGGCATCATCAAGGAAACGCCACCGGAAAACGTATCCCGTTTGGCCGGGTTGATCCGGGATTGGCGGGCTGCGACAAGGGGCTGATCTGCAACAACCCTTTGTCCTGTTCTGCCGATGGCCCTTTCTGTCAGGCGTGATCGCATTGCCATCGTGCTGGTGCAGCCAGGCCAGCCTGCCGGGCAGGATCAGGTTCAGGCCTATTTCATGGCCCTGATGGCGGCGCGGCGTGTGCGGCCGCCATCACCCCTTGCATCACCCCCGGTCCGCGCCCTTCAGGCCATCCGGGCCCGCCACCTGGCCCGGCATTATCCGGTCGGTGATGCACAGGATGCTGACGATCCGATGGCCACGGCCCTGGAAGGCGCCTTGTGGGAGGAGGGGGCGCTGCGCATCTTCGCAGCCAGCCTGTTCGCACCGCCTTCAGCGGTGGCCATCGCCCATGATGTCGCCCTTTTTCAGCCCGACCGCATCATCGTGGTACCGCCATCATCCCTGTTCAGCGGGGGCTTGAACGGTCTCGCCATCGATGCTTGGCAACAGGCGGCCCGCCAGGCCGGGCTGATGGCCCCGGCCAGCATCCTGTGTTGTCATCCGACCGATCCGGCCCTTCTGCGGCGCCTGGCGGACCGGGCAGCACGAGCCCTGGCCACGGCCGATCCGGCGGGCCGGGCCATGCTGATGCTGGTGGCACCGGGCATGGGGCGGGCAAAGGATGATCCGCTGGGCTGGCAGATGCGGCGCCTGGCCGATGAACTGGCCCGCCTGCTGAACCTGCCGGCGGCGCAGGTCCTGGCCACCCACCTGCCGGTGCCGGGCTTCACCGGCGGCGGGTTGCCCGCCATTGACCATGTGCTGCGGGGTGTGCGTGCGGCCGGCCTGGCCATCCTGCCCGTCACGCCCCGCCCCCTGCTGCGTCCCGCCTGGGCCGATTTCCTGCCCGGCTGGCAGGAGCGGGCCGGTCGTGCGGGGGTCATATCGCTGTCGCTGGAGACGGAGACGGACCTGGACGGGGCTGATCTGGCCCCGCTGATCCGTCAGGCGCTGGCTGGCAGACCGGGCATCTGCGCGGGTTTCGGCCAGCGGTTCTGTCCGGCCGGCCAGGACCATTGTCCCCACCGACGCATGGCGGTGGCTGCCATGCAGCACGCTGTCGGCGCTTGATTATGCCGGTGAACGGTCCCACCTTCGGGGTCGCCGATGCTGACGACGGCATGATCAGGATAATCGACCATGTTCATCCAGACCGAAGAGACCCCGAACCCGGCCACGCTGAAGTTCCTGCCGGGCCGTGACGTGCTGGGAACCGGGACGGCCGACTTCACCGATGCTGCCGATGCGGCGGCCCGTTCCCCCCTTGCCGACCGGCTGTTTGCGGTGGAAGGGGTACGGCGCGTTTTCCTGGCCGGTGATTTCATCACCGTGACCAAGGACGAAAGCCGCGATTGGTATGTGATGAAGCCCGGCATCCTGGGCGCCATCATGGAGCATTTCGCGACGGGCAAGCCCGTATTGCTGTCCGAACAGGCCGACGACAACGCCATCAACGAGGATGACGACGAGATCGTCGCCCAGATCAAGGAACTGCTGGACGCCAAGGTGCGGCCGGCCGTTGCCCAGGATGGCGGCGACATCACGTTCCATGGTTTTGACAAGGGCGTGGTCTATCTGGCCATGAAGGGGGCATGTGCCGGTTGCCCCAGCAGCACGGCCACTTTGAAGGCCGGCATAGAAAACATGCTCCGCTATTACATTCCGGAGGTTGTCGAGGTACAGCAAATCCGGTAATGTCCGCCTCCGGTCCGTTGACGGTGCCAAAATTTGGACGCAATGGACCGGCAGATGCAGTGCCGGGGGGCGTACCCCCAGGGGTGAATGGACCCCGCCGGCATGAAGCCCGGACAAAGGATACCCCAGGAAGGGGCGGTTCCGGGCTTGTTGCCTCTGACGCTTTAGGGCCGGCCCCATTACGGGCCATAGGGCCAAAGTGCGGAGTTTGCTCCGGCAAAATGGACTGGACGCGCGCCCAACGGATGGCAGCGCGGGAGGTCCTTTCGGCTTGGACTGTAAGGGGTTGAAACTTAAATGCTGACAGACGCGAGCGAGGGCTTTGACAGCCCCCGGGGTACGGCTGCCCGCATATGGGGCGTTTCGGCCCTGTTCCTGCTTCTGGTTGCCATTCTGCCTTCCACCATCTTCCTGTCGGCGTCGAGCTGGTCGGTTGGTGGAGCGGTACGGGAATTCATGTTGCCGGTTCTGCGGCCTGATCCGGGCTTCAAGGTCCAGATCGCCACCAGCGTTCGCCATGATCCGGATTTCAAGCTGGATGCGCGTTCCACGCTGGACCTTTTCCATGCCCGGGAATACCGGATCGATGCCGTGCGCAGCGGGGAGATGACCGTGCCGCGCCTGGTCCTGACCGACCTGCCCACCGGCATCACGACCCTGGAAAGCACACAGGATCGCAAGGCACTGTTCGTGAAGACGCTGCTGCCGCTGATCTTGATGGCGAACGAGCGGATCGAGCAGGATCGCCACCGTCTGGAACGGTTGCTTGCCGTGCGGCAGTCGGGGGAGGCGCTGGCCCCCCATGACCGGCTCTGGCTGGCCGATCTGGCGGAACACTATGGCATGAAGCCCAGTGCGGAAATCAACATCAAGGGCCTTCTTCAGCGGGTGGATGTCATTCCGGCGTCCCTGGCCCTGGCCCAGGCGGCAGAGGAAAGCGGCTGGGGCACCTCCCGCTTCGCGCAGCGGGGCAATGCCCTGTTCGGTCAGCTTACCTGGAACACCGAACATGCCGGCATCGTTCCCCGCAATCGCCAGCCCGGCGAGACCCACCGGTTCCGGGCGTTCGATGCCCCGAAGGGGAGCGTCGACAGCTATGTCCATAATCTCAACACCCACCGCGCCTATGCCCAGTTCCGGCAGATGCGCGCCAGCCTGCGGGCCCAGGAAAAGCCGATCAGCGGCCTGATGCTGGCCACGGCGCTGACCGCCTATTCGGAACGGGGGGAGGATTATGTCCGCACCATCCGGTCCCTGATCCGTGTCAACAGCCTGTCGGATTTCGATGCGGCCATGTTGAGCGCCGATCTGATGGAAGAGGTGCTGGGGCCCTTGCCCGCCGGCGACGGGCCGCAGCCTGCCCTCGCCACGGTTTCCGCTCCGCGCAATGAAGGGGTGGTGCCGGCATCCATGCGCCGGTGAAGGTCTTGCCACTTGTTCCCGGTTGCAGGGCCCGATATCACGGGCATGTTCCGGGATCATGAAAGGACCTGTCATGACGCATATGCTGGAAGACGCGGCGCTGGATCAGCTATTCCGCGCCGCCCGCACCCATAATGGTTTCACCGACCGGCCGGTCGATCCGGATCTGCTGCGGCAGATCCACGATCTGGTCAGGTGGGGGCCAACCAGTGCCAATTGCAGTCCGCTGCGCACTGTGTTCCTGACCACGCCCGCGGCGAAGGAAAGGCTGCGTCCGGCCCTGTCCGCAGGCAACCTGGACAAGACCATGGCGGCCCCCGTCACCGCGCTGCTGGCCTATGACAGCCGGTTTGCCGACCATCTGCCGCGGCTGTTTCCGCATACCGATGCGCGCCCCTGGTTCGCGGCCCCGGCCGTCGCCCAGGAAACCGCCTTCCGCAATGCCACCCTGCAGGCCGGCTATTTCATTCTGGCGGCGCGTGCCGTGGGCCTGGATTGTGGCCCCATGTCGGGCTTCAATCCCGAACTGGTGAATGCGGAATTCTTCCCCGATGGCCGGTACAAGATCAATTTCCTGTGCAATCTGGGCTATGGCGACCCGGCCGCCCTGTTTGCGCGCAGCCCCCGGTTCGATTTCGAGGATGTGTGCGAGATCATCTGATACTGTCGGCATGAATGAGTGATCGTCGGCCACGCATACCGTTTTGCGGCGGTCAGCGCTTGTTGGCTTTGATCGCCATCCTCGATCGCCGGCGCCGCCATACCATCGGTCAGATATTCTGGCCGATGGTATGATCCGCTGCCTACCCGAGCATGGAGGACCCGAACAGGGTGACAGGTCCCTGACCCGGTGATCGTCGGAGATCGCCGGGGGGCGGCATCATGGCAGGGATGGCAGAGGGAAACCCCATGCCGCCGACCCCGTGCCGCCGGTGTCATTCGTCGGTATTCAGCCGTTCGCGGAGCTGCTTGCCGGTCTTGAAGAAGGGGATGACCTTCTCATCCACTTCCACGCTTTCGCCGGTGCGGGGGTTGCGGCCGGTGCGGGCATCACGCTGCTTGACGGAAAAAGCCCCGAAGCCGCGCAATTCGACCCGGTCGCCCCGGGCCAGCGCCTCGGTTATCTCATCGAAGATCGTGGTGACGATCTTTTCGACATCGCGCTGGTAAAGATGCGGATTGCGTTCGGCCAGCCGCTGGATCAGTTCCGACTTGGTCATGCCTGTCTGTCCCCCCTTGGGTCCCCCTTGGGATGGCGGCGCCTGTTGGCGGTTACCGGCCGTCCCCAACGTTTCGCCATAACGTTTTGCGATGGGGTGAAAGCCTGGTCCCATGGCCGCCTTCATTCAACGCTTCCAGATTGCCCAACACGAGGAAAGTGCGCAAGTAAGTCTTTCTGTCAAAACAGTTTTTATCACGTGGCCCGCTGGTCTGGCGGGGTGGCATGGATGCCATGCCGTCCGGGGTGGTTGAACGGCCTGCCTGCCGGTGCCATTTCCCTGTGCGTCGGCACGCCTGCCGGCGCCCGTCGGGGACGACCCCGGACGGTTTACCACCCGGAAACGGGTGAACAGGCGGGGACGGCCCTGCGCGTGATGGGGGTTCCCATGGCCTGGGTCTATCTTTTCACCGCCGGCCTGTTCGAGGTCGCGTTTGCCATCTCCCTGAAGGGCACACAGGGTTTCACCCGCCCGCTTCCCATCTTGCTGACGATCGGCTTCATGCTGGTCAGCCTGTGGCTGCTGTCGCTGTCCATGCGCAGCCTGCCGCTGGGCACCGCCTATGCCATCTGGACCGGGATCGGCACGGTGGGCAGCGTCATTGCCGGCATCCGCCTGTACGGGGAGGGGACGGACCCCGCACGGCTGGCATGCGTCGGGTTGATCCTGGCCGGTGTCGGCGGGCTGAAGTTCCTTTCCCTGCGATGACCGCACGGACCCGCCGCAGCCATCGGCCAGGATCAGCCGGCAATGCCCCAGTAATGGCGGATCAGGCGCTTGAATTCCGGCAGGATGCGTGCCTTCAGCGCCTCGTCCTCCTCCCCGAACCGGTTACCGGCCATGGCCTGCAGGAACTGCCAGGTCAGGTGACGCCCCATCTCGAACTTGACGGGGTCGGCGGCCAGGAAGCTGCCGTAATGATCCTTGGCCATCTCTTCCCACTGGTCGGCGAACCGGGCCTTGACAGGCGTCATGATGGCCGAAAGCTCGGCATCGGTGCGGGCCGCAGCCTCCAGTTCCTTCCACACGGTCCATAGCGGGCTGTGCGCCGCGTTCCACAGCGCGTCGATCCCCTGGTCCAGGCCCTCCCCCCCCTCATGGATGGAAGAGGCCGTGTGGGACAGGAAATCATCCAGAAAATGCTGGACGATATGGTCCACCGTGGCGCGCAGCACCTCTGGCGTGGTGGGGAAGTAATATTGCACCGCCCCGCGCGTCACCCGCGCCTGCTTGGCAATCTCCGACGTGGTGGTGCGGTGATAGCCGATTTCCAGGAAGCAACGGATTGCCGCCTCGATGATACGCTGGTGTGTGGCGATGCTTTTCGGCGTCTGGCGGATACGGGAATTGCCGGTATCGATGACGGCTTTGCTGACCATGGGACGTTCCGCTGCCTGATTGTGCCGTGATTGCCGGGCCGATCGTATCCGGTCACAGGGGCAATGTTAAGAAGGGGTATTAATGTTTTGGTAACCATATATCGGCCCGACGCAGTTTTTACGGGCAATTTCCCACCGCCGCAACAGATGGCGACGCCGGGTCTGATCCGCCTTTACCGAAATACGGAACCGGCCGGTTGATGCTTCTGCTCGACACTGCCGGCCCGGCTGCGCTATGGGAGACGCGGTTACTCCATCGGATGAGCATGTTCCGCCAGTGACGTCACGCCAACAGGCCCTGGAGATCCTGCGCCATGCGGGCCGGATCGCGGATGAGCAGATCGACCTGGGTGAAGTCGCCCTGGCGCTGGCCCTGTTGGATCACCCCGTCGCCGACCTTTCCGCCTATCGCCGCCATCTGCTGGCCCTGGGCGAGGAATTGGGCCGTGCCGTCGCATCGGGCCCCGATCTGCCGTCCCTGGCGGGCAAGGTGGCGGCGCTTGAACAGGTGCTGGCCGGAACCCATGGCTATGCCGGCGACAGCGAGACCTATACCGACCTGCAGAACGCCAACCTGATCCGGGTGATCGACCGCCGCCGCGGCCTGCCCGTGGCACTGGGCATCCTGGCCATGGTGGCGGCCCGGGCCAATGGCTGGACTGTGATGGGGCTGAACTTTCCCGGTCATTTTCTGATCCGGCTGGACCATGGCGGCGGGCGGCAGATACTGGACCCGTTCCATGGCATGCTGCCTCGTGAACCGCACGAACTGCGCGACCTGCTGAAACAGTCCCAGGGGCTGGAAGCCGAACTGTCGCCCGACCATTATGCACCCGTATCGAACCGGGAAGTGCTTTTGCGCCTGCAGAACAACCTGAAGCTCCGCCACCTGTCGTCGGACCAGCCCGGCAAGGCGCTGGTTGTGGTGGAGGATATGTTGCTGTTCGCGCCGGACCATATCGGGCTGTGGCGGGAATCCGGCCTGCTGAACGCGCATCTGGGCAATCTGTCGGCCGGCATCGCGGCATTTGAGCATTTCCTGCGGCTGGGCCGCGACCGGGGCGCCTCGGCCCGGTTGCTGGACAATACCGAAGCGCTGCTGCGCCAGTTGCGAAGCCGGCTGAATTGAACCTCCTTGCCTGTGACGGCGCGCATGGCGTCGCTGCGGGTGCGGCCCCCATGTCTTGTTCATACCATTCTGTCCGCCCCTTCCCGTGCCGGAGATGACCCCATGACCCTCAAGGTCGCCATCCAGATGGACCCGATCGAGTCCATCAATATCGATACCGACAGCACGTTCATGATGGCGCTGGAGGCCCAGCGCCGTGGCCATGAATTGTGGCATTACCACCCGCGCGACCTGGCTTTGCGCGGCAACCGGCTGTTCGCCCGCATCCGGCCCATGAAGGTGCAGCGCGAGCGTGGCAACCATCATGTCATGGGTGCGGCAGAGACGGTGGACCTGTCCAATATGGACATGGTGCTGATGCGCCAGGACCCGCCCTTCGACATGGCCTACATCACGGCCACGCATCTGCTGGAGCATATCCATCCCGAGACGCTGGTCGTGAACGACCCGGCATCGGTGCGCAACGCGCCGGAAAAGCTGTTCGTCACGCATTTTCCCGACCTGATGCCGCCCACCGTCATCACCTCATCCCGTGACGAGGTGCTGGCCGCGCGGGCGGAATGGAAGGATATCATCGTCAAGCCGCTTTACGGCAATGGCGGGGCCGGTGTGTTTCACGTGAAACCCGATGACGAGAATCTGGGCGCCCTGCTGGAGACCTTCACCCAGCTTTACCGTGAGCCGGTGATCGTCCAGAAATACCTGCCGGAGATCCGCAAGGGCGACAAGCGGATCATCCTGGTGGATGGCAAGCCGGCGGGTGCCGTGTCCCGCATCCCCCAGGACGGGGAGGCACGGGCCAATTTCCATGCCGGCGGCAGTGCCGGCAAGACCGCGCTGACCCGACGCGAGCAGGAGATCTGCGAGGCGATCGGCCCGACGCTTCGCCAGCAGGGGCTGCTGTTCGTCGGCATCGACGTGATCGGTGACTATCTGACGGAAATCAACGTCACAAGCCCGACAGGTATCCAGGAGATCAACCGGCTGGACGGTTCCGCCATCGAAGCCACCCTGTGGGACGCGATGGAAGCCCGCTACGCCGCCACGCGGTGAGGGGCAGGGGGCGGGGGCCGGCGGTGACATCGCCCGGCCCCTTTTCCGTTTGAAGGTTGAGATTGATCCCCCGGGGCCGCCCGACCGGACAGGCTGGCGTGGGGGGGAGGCAAGGGGGGAACCCCACTGCGCGCGACAATAACCGGATAAAAAGGCAATCCATCATGCTCACCCTTTCCCGCCGCCGGCTTCTGGCCGGCACCGCCGCCATTTCACTGACGGCCTTGTCCCGCCCCGCCTGGACCCAGGTTCTGCTGCCGCCGGGGCCGCTGGCGCTGACCGATGCGGCCGTGCCGAAATCGCCCGGCGACGTGGCGGCGCTGCATGCCTTCTTCGCGGAGGTGTATGAGGCGGAATTGTCGCTGTCCCCACAGGCCCAGACGGCCCGCGGCCGCAAGACCAATTACGACCGGCTGGATGATGACAGCGACGGGTTCGCCGATGCCGAGGCGGAACGGACGAAGCAGGCCCTGTCCCGTTTGCGCGCCGGCTGGGACCCGGCGGTGCTGCCCCCGGCCGAACAGCTCAATTTCCGCCTGTTCGAGGCGCGGTGCGAGCAGGCCATCGAGGATCATCGCTGGCGTGCGCATGATTATCCGCTGAACCATCTTTACGGCCGGCATACCGGGCTGCCCAGTTTTCTGGCCAACCAGCATGCCGTGGCCGATCTGTCCGACGCCCAGGCCTATCTGGCCCGCCTGAATGCCATTGCCCGCGTCATCCGCCAGAATATCGACCGCGGGGAGGACAGCGCCGCCAGGGGCATCATCCCGCCGAAATTTTCCCTGGCCAAGATGCGCCGGGATATCCGGGCCGTCATTACCGGCGCTCCCTTCGACCAGGGGCCGGACAGCGCGCTTTACGCCGATTTCAAGAAGAAGATCGCTGCCCTGTCCATCCCCGAGGCGGAAAAGGCCCGGCTGGTGTCGGAAGCGGCTTCCATTCTGACCGGCAAGGTCAAGCCGGCCTATGAGGCGCTGGACGCCGCCGTGGCCAAGCTGGAGGCCCGGGCCACGGATGATGACGGCGTTTGGAAATTGCCGGACGGGGAGGCCTATTATCAATATTGCGTGGCCCGTTCGACCACGACCCGCATGACGCCTGCGGAAATACACCAGCTTGGCCTGGAGCATGTCGACCTTCTGCAGAAGGACATGCATGGCATCATGCAGAAGGTCGGGTTCAAGGGCACCCTGGCGCAGTTCTTCGAGCATCTGCGTACCGATCCGCAATTCTATTTCAGCAATGATGATGCGGGCCGCGCCGCCTATCTGGCGCATTGCGAGCAGGTGATTGCCGATTATGCCAAGCGGCTGGACGAATGGTTCATCACCAAGCCCAAGGCGCCCGTCATCGTGAAGCGGGTGGAGCCCTATCGTGAAAGGTCGGCCCCGCCGGCCTTCTACAATTCCCCCGCACCCGACGGCTCGCGTCCCGGCATCTTCTATGCCAACCTGGCCGATATGCGTGAAATGGCCAAATGGCAGGCCGACGCCATCGTCTATCACGAGGCGATACCCGGCCATCACATGCAGATCGCCATTTCCCAGGAACTGGGCGATGTGCCGGAATTCCGCCGTTATTCGTTCTTCGGCGCCTATATCGAGGGCTGGGGCCTGTATGCCGAGCGCCTGCCGAAGGAGTTCGGCTTCTATCAGGACCCCTATGCCGATTTTGGCCGGCTGACGACGCAAATCTGGCGCGCCGTGCGCCTGGTGGTGGATAGCGGCATCCATGCCAAGCGCTGGACCCGTGGACAGGCCATCGATTATTTCGTGGCCAACACGCCGCTGAACCGCGACCAGGTGATCCGGGAGGTCGATCGCTACATCGTCAATCCGGGGCAGGCCACCAGCTATTATGTCGGCATGCTGCGCGTGCTGGACCTGCGCGATCAGGCCCGCAAGGCGCTGGGCGCCAAGTTCGACCTTCGTGGCTTCCACGAGGTGGTGCTGCGCACGGGGGCGGTGCCGCTGGATGTGCTGGGCGAACAGGTGCAGGCCTGGGTGAAGAAGGCGGCCTGACGGCGGCGGCGGGCAGGGGCCGGGACAGGACAAGGGCGGGTGGAATGGGCTGGCAGGCGCCTGGCGCATCGTTTCCTTACCGGTTGACGCCGGCCCCCGGCACCTTCCACCATAGGCCATCTTGCACTGCACCATGGGTGAGGGTGATGGTACGCCTGCTTTGCGTCCTGGCAGCCTGTCTGCTGTTCCTGGCACCCGCGCGGGCCGAAAGGCTGGATGAGGTGCCGCGCACGGCCATCATGTCGGCCTTTGCTCCGGAACTGGTCGGGCTGCTGGCCGCCACGCGGGACAAGCGGATGGTCAGCGTGCATGGCGTGGATTTCACGCTGGGCCTGCTGGCCGGCCGTCCCGTCGTGCTGGTCCTGTCGGGGGTCAGCATGGTCAATGCCGCCATGACGACGCAGATGCTGCTGGACCGGTTCCAGGTGGATGCCCTGCTGTTCAGCGGCATTGCCGGCGGGCTGGATGCCGGCCTGCATATCGGCGACGTGGCCGTTCCGCGCCGCTGGGGCCAGTTCCTGGAAAGCCATTTCGTGCGGCAGGACGCGGATGGCACCCTGCGGCCCGTGCCCTGGGCCAGCCTGCCCTTTCCGGCGCATGGGGCGATCCAGCCCTCCAACGCCTATGTCCGCGTGCCGGGCCGGACGGAACCCCTGCGTAAGTTCTGGTTCGAGGCCGATGCCGCCCTGATGGATCTGGCCGGCAAGGTGGTGCCGGGTGTGAAGCTGGACCGGTGTGCCGCCAACAAGACATGCCTTGATACCACCCCGCGGGCGCTGGTCGGCGGCGACGGGGTGTCGGGTCCGGCCTTCGTCGACAATGAAGGCTGGCGGGCCTATCTGAACGGCACGATCGGGGCGCAGGTGGTGGATATGGAAAGTGCCGCCGTGGCGCTGGTGGCCGAACAGAACGGCATCCCCTTCATCGCGTTCCGCAGCGTGTCGGACCTGGCCGGCGCGGACCCGGACGAAAACCGCATGCACATTTTCATGGCATTGGCTGCCAGCAATGCCGCCAGGGTGCTGATGGCTTTCCTGGCGGCGATGCCGCCGGCGCTCAGCCCGCCGCCTGTTCCATGAACAGGGCCATCTGGATATCCAGGCTGGTCACCCCGCCGGCATCATGGGTGTTCAGCACCACATCGACGCGGTTATAGACATTGAACCATTCGGGATGGTGATCGATCCGGTCGGCCAGCAACGCCACCCGCGTCATGAAACCGAACGCCTCGTTGAAATCCTTGAACCGGAAGCCCTTGACGATGGCCGTCCCGTCCGCACGCAGTGTCCAGCCGGGCAGGCCGGCCAGCGATGCGGCGATGGCCTCCTTGTCCAATTTGGTTGGACGGCCCAATTGGGATTGTGTCATCTGTTCCACCTGATCAGGATCGCCTAAGCAGATTTTCCGAACGCCGCCCACACGTGGGCGGGCTCGGACGATCAGCAAATCATAGAGTCAGCGGGCTGCTCCGGGCCGGGCCATGTGTGGCCCGATCTGGGGGAACCTGCTTAGTCCGTTGGTGGACCGGTGAGGGTCCGGCGTCAAGCCGGATCGTCGCCACCGCCGCAGACCCCGCGGAAAATGCCCATGCCCTCGCTACGCCGCTTCACCACCGCCCCGACCCTGTCCGAAATGGAAGGCATCGCTGCCCGCGCCGCGGAATCCATTCCCGACGCGCTGCGTGCCCATGTGCGCAATGTGCTGATCCGGGTGGAGGATTTTCCCGACGAGGAGACAGAGCGCGAAATGGGCCTGGAAAGCCCGTTCGATCTGCTGGGTCTGTATCGCGGGGTCGGGATGCCGTGGCAGAGCGTGACACATCCGCGCCTGGAACCCGACCTGATCTTCCTCTATCGCCGCCCCATCCTGGATTACTGGTGCGAGACCGGAGAGGATCTGGACCATCTGATCCGCCATGTGCTGATCCATGAGATCGGACATCATTTCGGCTTCAGCGACGCCGACATGGAAGCGCTGGAAGCCCAGGGCGACTGATCCGCAACCGGTTGCGATGGCGGGCGGGCCGGGGATGGCCGGCGCTTCGGGTGGCTTTCCCCTCTGCCCCGTCACGCCGAAACGCCGCGTGCCGATGCGCGCATGCAGGAATATTCCTGCCTTATCCTGACTTTGGTCGGATTTTGATTGAACAGGTCATATGCCTTGGCATATTGGTTTATGCGGGCGTTGCTGATGCGCAGGCGACGCCCGGCATCGACGACCAATGATCGGGAGGTTCACCCTTGCCACCGCGTTCCAAGCGCTTCACCAGCGAAGACCTGCCCGACGGCAGCAGTACGCTGGTCATCCGCAATGTGGTTGTGCTGGGCAAGCGCACCAGCCTGCGGATGGAACCGGAAATGTGGGACGCGCTGTCCGATGTGGCGGCGCGTGAAGGCTATAATGTCCACGATATCTGCACCTGCATCGTGGAACGAAAGCCGGCCGCCGCCTCGCTGACGGCGGCCATCCGCGTGTTCCTTGTGAATTACTACCGGCTTGCCGCGACGGAGGAAGGGCATGTGCGCGCCGGCCACGGCACGGGCAGCCCCGATATCATCGCCGCCGCCCTGAACCTGCAGGCCGGTCCCCCCGGCCCGCTGCAAGGATAACTACCATAAGATGAATAAATAATAGTGTAACCAGTCAACGGCCGGCATGCACCATGCACGTGGCCGTGCCATGGGCATAAAGCCGGCCATCATCCTCACCGATCAGCCGGCCTTCGGCCAGGTACAGGGTGCGGCCGGCATTGATCACCCGGCCTTCCACCCGGACCAGGCCGGCATCGCGCAGGAGGGGGCGCAGGAAATTCACCTTCAGTTCGACGGTGCCGTATCCCACGGCCGCCGGCAGCAGCGTATGCACTGCGCAGCCCATGGCACTGTCCAGCAAGGTGGCTGCGAAGCCGCCATGGACGGTGCCCAGCGGGTTCAGCACATGGTCGCCGGGCCGCCCGCGGAACACGACCGCACCTTCGCCGATCTCCTCCTCCGCCAGGTCCATGCCAAGCGTGGCCGCCATGCTGGGCGGCGGCAGTTCGCCGCGCGCGATGCGGCGGATGATATCGATCCCTGGCAGTGTCGCCAGTAAGGCAGGGTCGATGGGCGTCACATCCCAGTCATAGGTTCGGCTGCGGCGGCTCATGCTGGCAGGCTCCATAAAAGAACGAACGGTCGTATTATGGCCGATTGGCCGCCGGGGTCAACCATTCGCGGGATGCATCGCCGGCCCGATTGTGGGCGACCCTTCTCTAGCGTAGGGTGTGGAAACAGAAAGAAAAAACCACGAACCGGGTGCCCCGCCATGAAAGATCAAGCCCCGCCGGCCCGCGACCTGGATTTCCTGCGCAAGGAATTCCAGCTTCATCGCCAATGGCTGGACGGCAAGGGCGGGCGCCGTGCGGAATTGCAGTTCCAGGACCTGTCCGGTCTGTCGCTGAAGGGCGCCCGCCTGGCGGAAGCCAAGCTGGCCGGCGCCAGCCTGTCCGGCGCCAACCTGGAAGGGGCGGACCTGGCCCGCGCCGACCTGTTCGGGGCCGACCTGGAAGGGGCTGAACTGACAGGGGCCAACCTGATGGGGGCCGATCTGCGCGGGGCGAACCTGCACCGGGCCACCCTGAACGACGTGATCCTGCGCGGGGCCGATTTCCGGTCCGGCACGCTGACCGACAATGGTGGCAATACGCGCTGCGACGGGGCCGCCGTGCTGACGGAGGCGCGGCTGGAACGCGCCATCCTGTGTTCGGCCAAGCTGACGGGCTGTGACCTGACGGGGGCCGACCTGATGGATGCCGATCTGTCGGGCGCCGACCTGTCGAAATGCGTCATGCTGGGCGTCGATCTGTCGGGCGCCAACCTGTCGGGCGCGCAACTGGCTGGCACCGTGGTGGATGCCGACATGCTGGCGCGCGGCCGGCACCTGCCCGACGGGGCGGCCACCATGCTGGCCGAACCGCCGCGCCGCCGTATCCCCGCGGCGGAACTGCAGGCCCTGGTCGACGCGCATGAGAAATGGGTGGAAAGCAGCGGTGCGACGGGCGCGCGGCTGGACCTGGACATGGCGGAACTGGACCCCGCCATGCTGCATGGCCGCAACCTGGCGGGTGCCCGGCTGCGCCGCTGCAGGTTGTCGGCGGCCGACTGGGCCGACAACCGGCTGGAAATGGCCGACCTTTCCTATAGCGACCTGTCCACCACAGTGCTGGACGGATCGGTCATGGCCGGGGCGACGCTGCGCCGGGCCAACCTGTCAAACGCGCATCTGGCCGGCGTGCAACTGACGGCACAGCCCATGTCCGGCGGGCGAACCTGGCCCGCCAACCTGGACGGCGCCAATCTGCGCGGGGCCGACCTGACCAACGCCGTGCTTTCCGGTGCCATCCTGCGCCGGGCCGATCTGGCCGGTGCCATTGTCACGGGCGTGAACATGCGCGGGGCGGATCTGGCCGGCGCCACCCGCACGGGGGAGGGCGATGCCCGGCAGCGCCGCCGCCTGCGCCGTTTCACCCACCCCGCCCTCGCCGTGGGCAGCCGCAAGGGCACGGCGCGGTCGCGCAACTGGTCCTTCGGCGGCATCTCGCTGGACGCCGATCCCGGCCTCTACCATGAAGGTGAACTGGTCACGCTTCTGGTGGGGGCGCCGGGCGGCGGGGACCCGGTTCCGGTCCAGGCCAAAGTCATGGCGCTGGACGGCGGGGCCCGTTCCGTGTCACTGAAGTTCGAGCCGCTGACGCCGGAACTGAAATCCTATCTGAACGGGTTGGTGGCGCCGCGCTATCGCCTGGGGTGATCACACCATGCCCTCGCTTTTCACCTCGCTGACGCTGCTGGACGGGCTGGCGCTGGCCTGGTTCTGGCTGTTCTGGTGGGGTTATGGCTGGCTGACCGACCGGGCGAAGGCGGCACCCGCCAGCCTGAACCAGCATATGCTGCGCATCCGCATCCGCTGGATGACCAACATGCTGTTCCGGGACAACCGGGTCATGGACAGCATGCTGATCGGCCACCTGATCCACAGCATTTCCTTCTTCGCCTCCACCACGGTGCTGGTGCTGGCCGGCCTGCTGGGCGTGCTGGCCGGGTCGGAGAATGCCTATAATGTCGTCATGGATGTCGGCTTCACCCAGCCCACGACGCGGGCCGTGTTCGAAGGCAAGCTGCTGTTGCTGCTGGGTATCTTCATCTACAGCTTCTTCAGCTTCACCTGGTCGGTGCGGCAGTTCAACTACACGATCGCGCTGATCGGCGGCGCCCCCCTGGAACCGGGGGAAGAGGCGATGATCACGGCCAAGGCTGCCGCCAAGATGATGACGCTGGCCATCACCAGCTTCAACCGCGGCCTGCGCGGCTATTATTATGCCTTCGCCAGCCTGGGATGGATGGTCCATCCCTATCTCTTCATGGCGGCCGTGGTGCTTGTCACCTATGTCCTCTGGCGGCGTCAGTTCAGGTCGGCGGCCTTCGATGCCGTGGCCCGTTATTCCGCCCATGGGCTGAACAGCCGGCCGGGTGGCGGCAGGGGTGGGGCTGCGATGTAGGGCGCCGGGGCCGGGGCATCGGCCTGTGCGTCAACTCGTGCCGTGGCGCGTGGCCGATCTCACGGGATGGGGGCGCTGGCGATTGAAGGCCGGCGAGCGGTTGCGGTCACCGGGAAGCGGTATCAGCGGTAACGCCGCCCCGCCTCGATGGTCAGGCCCAGGCCGACGGCACCGAACTTGTCACCTTCCACGATGCGCGCGCCGGGCAGGGCGCCCGTGATGGCGCCGCGCACGGCGGGCAGCAGGGTGGACCCGCCCGTCAGGAACACGGCATCCACCTGATCGGCCTGCAGGCCGGCCTGGCGCAGGCAATCGGCCGTCATGGCCGACAGCCTCTCCACGGGATCGCTGACGGCGGTGGCCAGGCGGGCGCGTGTCGCCGGCGCCTTCAGCCCCGCTTCCACGACGGACAGGTCGATGGCATGCGTGTCGGCGTCCGACAGGGCGATCTTGGCTTCCTCCACCTTCATGGCCAGCGCATGGCCCAGATGTTCCTCCAGCACGGTCAGAAGCCGCCGGATCAGGTGGGGATGCCGTGCCTCCCTGGCCAGCCGCTGCACATCGGCCTGCACGGCGGGACCGTAAAGGAAGTTGATCTTGGCCCAGGTCGCCAGATCGACATACAGATGGTTGGGCGTGACCAGCCCTTCACGCAGCAGGGGCGAGCGATAGCCCAGATGCGGCATCACGGCTTCCAGGCTCAGCAGCCGGTCGAAATCCGTGCCCCCGATGCGCAACCCGTCATTGGCCAGGATGTCGCCGGCCCGGTCGGCCTGGCGGGCGCGCTCCGGCCCGATGCGCACGATGGAGAAATCCGACGTGCCGCCGCCGATATCGGCTATCAGCGCGATCTGTTCGTCGTTGATCTGCGCTTCATAGGCCAGGGCGGCGGCGATCGGTTCGTACTGGAAGCTGACGTCGCGAAAGCCGCTGGCCCGCGCGATGTCGGCCAGGGCGGCTTCGGCCCGGGCATCGGCGGCATCGTCGCCATCCACGAAATGCACGGGCCGGCCATGGACGACATGGGTCAGTTCATGCCCGCACTGGCGTTCGCCCTCCTCGCGGATATGGCGGATGACCAGCCCGATCACCTCGCGGAAGCCGACGCGGCGCCGGCCGAGCAACGTTTCCTCATCGATCAGGCTGGTGCCCAGCACCGACTTGATGGACCGCATCAGCCGTCCGTCGCCACCCGCCACATAGGCGGCGATGGCGGCCCGGCCGAAACAGGGCCGGTGCGCCTCGAAATCGAAAAAGATGGCGCTGGGCAGCGTCGCCTGGCCGCCTTCCAGGGCCAGCATGCGCGGCCCCCGCCCATCCGCGACGCCCAAGGTGGAGTTGGAGGTGCCGAAATCCAGACCGCACGCCGCCATGACCCATCCCCGTTGCCGGCAAAAAGGGTGGGTTTGTAAGGGACGGGAAGGGGTCCGGTCAAGGCGCTGGGTTGTTGTGCCGGCCGTACCCATCCCGCCGCCGGTGCTTGCGGCCGTTTCCGATCGCTGCATTCCCCGCTATGCTGCCAGCCGGTTCAACATTCCCCGCCTGTGCGCCGATGACCCCCTTTGGTGACCGTGTCCGCCTGCTGCGCGCCCGCAAGGGCGTCAGTCTGAAGCAGATGGCCGATGAGCTGGAAATCTCCTCCGCCTATCTCTCGGCGCTGGAACATGGGCACAAGGGCCTGCCCTCGCCCATGCTGCTGCGTCAGATCTGCACCTATTTCGGCCTGATCTGGGACGAGGCGGAGGAGATGGAGCGGCTGGCAGCCCTGAGCGACCCGCGCGTGACGGTGGCCACGGGCGGGCTGTCGCCCGACCATACGCTGGTCGCCAACCTGCTGGCCCGCCGCATCGCCGACCTGTCGGCAGACCAGCTTTCCGCCCTTCTGGCCCTGCTGGGTGGCCGGATGACCCATTCCGACGGTGTATAATCCCGGTGCATGGGATTATAATGGCAAATCCTCTCGCCCTGGCCGGCGGGATCGTCCATATGTGGGCAAATGATTTTTGCCGTAGACCGGATCGGAGACGACGGACATGCCATCCCGCCTCGAACAGCTTTGTGTCCAGAAGGGTCTGAAAATGACCGAACAGCGGCGCGTGATCAGCCGTGTGCTGTCGGACAGCCAGGATCATCCCGACGTGGAACAGGTGTATCGACGGGCCGTGGAGATCGACCCTCACATCTCCATCGCCACCGTCTATCGCACCATGCGGCTGTTCGAGGAAGCCAACGTCATCGAGCGGCTGGATTTCGGTGACGGCCGCGCCCGGTACGAGGAGGCGCGCGATGAGCACCATCATCACCTGATCGATGTGCAGACGGGCAATGTCGTCGAATTCTCCAGCGAGGAACTGGAACTCATCAAGGAGAAGATCGCCGACGAGCTGGGCTATCGCCTGATCGGCCACCGGCTGGAGCTGTACGGTGTGCGCAAGGACCGTCCCATCGTGGAGCGGACCTATGTGCCGGGCAGCCATGGTTCCAAGGTCTGATCCGCCGTGACCCGCATCCCGAAGGAATTCCTGGGTCCCCCGTGCGCTGACCATCCCGCGGCCGGCAGCGGCGATTGCTGCCGCTCGGCCGTGACGCGCGCCTATCGGGAGATGCGCTCACGCGGCGTGCCCGACAGCCATTGCATGGATGCCGCCGTCGCCGTCTATCAATGGCACCATCCGGAGGCGATGGCGCCATCCGCCGCCGATATCGTCGGCATGTGGGTCACGGGGGCTGCCCGGCATTGACCCCGGTTGCGCTTTGCGGATGAAGGTCGGAAAGGCCGGCCGTCACCCCCCTGTGACGGCCGGCCTTTTCACATGATGGTCCGCGCCACGCCCCTGCCCGGCTCACGTGCCCGGCATGGGCCGATAGCCGGGCAGGGCCTTCACCCGGTCGATCCAGCGCCGGACATGGGCATAGGGGGCCAGGTCGATGCCACCCTCGGGCGCCAGGGCCACATAGGGGAACAGGGCGCATTCCGCGATGGTCGGGCGCCGGGCGGCCAGCCAGTCATGCGTGGCCAGATGGGCATCCAGCAGGGACAGGATGCGCGCCGCCTTGGCCAGCGTGTCGGCCTTGTCGATGGCATAGCCGAACCTGTCCACCAGCCGCGCGGCGCAGGGACCGTGCTGAATCTCGTTGGCAGCGGTGGACAGCCATTGCATGACCTCTGCCTGCTGGAAGGGTGCCGACGGCCACCAGGCCTCCCCGCCATGGGTGCCTGCCAGATAGACCAGGATGGCCTGGGAATCCCGCAGGATCCGGTCGCCATCCACCAGGACGGGCACCTGTCCCCAGGGGTTGAGGTCCAGCAGCGGCGGCCTTTTATGCTCGCCGCCCGCGACATCGACGGGCACGATGTCCAGATCGATGCCGGCCAGGGCCGCGAACAGCCGGACCTTGTAGCAATTGCCGGACAGTTCCAGATCGTAGAGCCTCATGCCGCGGCTTCCTCCTGCTGGATCAGTTGATTGAATTCCAGAACGTTGCCGTCGGGGTCGCGGATGAACAGCGCCACGCGGCGCGGACCGATCCGTACCGGACCTTCGGTGATGGCAATGCCCTGCCGGCCCAGCCACACCTGCAGCGCATCCAGATCATCGGTGACGAAGGCGGGATGGGTGATGCCGGGCAGCTTGACGGGCTCGTCCAGCAGGACGTTGCGGCCCTCCGGCCGTCGGGCGCCGTTGAAGATCAGGTTGATGCGGACCCCGTCGGGGCTCAGCATCTCGTTGGCTTCGTGGCTGGTGAAGCTGGCGCTTTGCACGAAGCCCAGGGCCCCATAGAAAGCCAGGGCGCGCTGCCGGTTGGTGACGCGGATGCCGACATGATCATAGGCCAGGATGCGCGACGGGTTGCCGCCGGGGGCCGGCGGACCGGAAAGGGGCATGTTCATCGAAAGACCTGCGGTTGGTTCCGGATGTCCCCAATGTGGCGGACCGGGCGCTGGCGACCAATGCCGGCGGGGTGACAGAACCTGTGCGGCTGGCGCAATAATACCAAGGGTCGAAATGTTTCAGCGTTGGTGTCGGCGGCCCCGGACGGGAGGAATGGTTTGGACCGGTTGAATGCCATGGCAACCTTCGTGCGCATCGTCGATGCCGGCAGCCTGAGTGCGGCGGCCGGGCAGACAGGCCGATCGGTGGCGTCTGTCGTGCGGACCCTGGCGGCGCTGGAAGCGCATCTGGGTACCCGGCTTTTGAACCGCACGACCCGGCGACTGGCGCTGACCGATGAGGGCGCGGAGTTCCTGGAATGGAGCCGGCGCATCCTGGCCGAGTTCGATGCCGTCGAACACCGGTTCGATGCGCGCCGCCAGGGTTCCGGCGGTCTGCTGCGCCTGACGGCGCCGGTGGAACTGGGCCGGCGCCATGTCGCCCCGCTGGTCGCGGCTTTCCTGCGGCAGCATCCGGCGATGCGCGTCGACCTTTTGCTGCTGGACCGCGTCGTCGACCTGCTGGAGGAAGGGCTGGACCTGGCCATCCGGATCGGGCATCTGCCCGACAGTTCCATGGTGGCGAAGACGGTGGGCCGCACGCGGCAGGTGGTTTGCGCCAGTCCGGATTTCCTGCAGGGCACCGGACCCGTTGCACACCCGTCGGATCTGCAGGCGCTGGACTGCATCGCCTTTCTGCCGCAGGACCGGCACTGGCATTTCCAGGTGGGGGACGACAGCGTGGCGGCGGCCATTTCCGCCCGCGTCGCCACCAATCAGGTCCAGCTGAACTGCGACATGTGCCTGCAGGGCCTGGGCGTCGCCCGGCTGCTGCACTACCAGGCGGCCGATGCGCTGGCCGACGGGCGGCTTGTCCGGCTGCTACGGCCGTTCGAGCCGCCGGACATTCCCATCCAGATGGTCTATCCGCATTCCCGGCTGCTGTCGGCCCGCGTGCGCCGCTTCATCGACTGGGCCGCACCCCGGCTGGAGGCGGCCCTGCCAGACCCGGGCTGATCGCGGCCCGCCGGCCGGTCAGGCGGCCTTCCTGCTACGGGGCTTGGCCAGCTTCACGGGCTCTGGTTCCCCTTCCGGCTCGGCCAGGGCGGCCAGCAGGGAGGCGCGGATATCGGCCAGCTTGCGCTCGTGCGTGATCTTCAGGCCGAACACATCCTTCACATAGAACACGTCGATGGCGACATTGCCATAGGTGGAGATCTTGGCCGAGGCGATCTGCAGGTTGGCCTGGGTCAATGTCCGGGTCAGCAGATAGAGCAGGCCCGGCCGGTCGCGGCCGTTCACCTCGATCACCGTGTGGTTGCCTGTGGCGGTATTGTCCACAAGCACGCGCGGCGCCACCTTGAAGGCGCGGGTCCGCGCCGTCTGTGGCGGCCGGCGCCGGGCCAGCTCATCGGCCAGCCGCAATTCGCCGGCCAGCACCTTGTCCACCATCACCGACAGGCGTGCCAGCTTGTCCCCGCTGTCGAACGCGCCGCCACCGGCCGCATGCACCGTGAACACGTCCAGCGCCATGCCGTTGGTCATGGTGAAGATGCGGGCATTGACGATATCCGCCCCGGCCAGGGCCAGCGCCCCCGCCAGGCGGGAGAACAGGCCCGGATGGTCGGCCGTATAGACGGTCACCTCCGTGATGGTCCGGCCACGATCGATGCGCGTATCCAGGGTCAGCGGCGCGCGCGTCCGTTCGGCCTCGCGCATCAGGCGGGCGTGGTGGGCCAGCGTCTGGGTGTTGAAGCCCAGCCAATAGGCGGGATAGGCACGGGCCAGATGCGCGTCGATATCGTCTGCCGACCAGTCGGTCAGGGCGGTGCGCAGGCTGGCCTGTGCCGCCGCCACGCGGGCGTCACGCCCCTCGGTGCCGACGGTGCCGGACATGTGTTCCTCGCTCCGGCGGAAAAGCTGGCGCAGCAGCGTGGCTTTCCAGCCGTTCCAGCGGCCGGGACCCACGGCCCGGATATCGGCCACGGTCAGGCACAACAGCAGCTTCAGGCGCTCCGGGCTCTGCACCAGGTCGACGAACTTGCCGATCGTCACCTCGTCATCCAGGTCGCGCTTGAAGGCGGTGGCCGACATGGCCAGGTGCCAGCGCACCAGCCAGACGACGGTCTCCGTCTCCTCCTCGCTCATCCCCAGGCGGGGGCACAGTTTCTCCGCCACCTTGGCGCCCAGGATGGAATGATCGCCGCCGCGGCCCTTGGCGATGTCATGCACCAGCATGGCGACATAGAGCGCGCGGCGGGAATTGACGGTGTGGATCACCTCCGACGCCAGCGGCACCTCGCCCGTCAGGTTCCCCTGCTCGATCTGGTGCAGGATGCCCACGGCGAACAGCGTATGCTCGTCCACCGTGAAATGATGGTACATGTCGAACTGCATCATGCCGACGATGCGGCCGAAATCCGGCACGAACCGGCCCAGCACGCCGGCCTCGTTCATGCGGCGCAGCGCCACTTCCGGGTCCTTGCGCGACGACAGGATCTCCAGGAACAGGCGGTTGGCCTCCCTGTCCTCCCGCAGCTTCGTGCCGATGCTGGACAGGGCGCGGGTGATGGCCCGCAGGGCGTTGGGATGGATGTCCAGCTCGTTTTCCTGCGCCACATGGAACAGGCGGATCATGTCGACGGGATGATCCTTGAAATGCCGGTCGGACTTCACGTTCAGGCGGCCGGCATCCAGGGTGAACCCCTCGAAATCGGCGCGCACGAAGGCGCGGCGCAGGAAGGCGAAGCGCGGCACGCGCTTGTTCTCCTGCTCCAGGTTGGCGCAGAAGATGCGGGTCAGGTCGCCGACATCCTTGGCGGTCATGAAGTAATGCTTCATGAACCGTTCCACGGCATTGCTGCCGGCATGCTCGGTATAGCCCAGGCGGCGGGCCATCTCGGCCTGCATGTCGAAGGTCAGGCGGTCTTCCTGCCGGCCCGTCAGGTAATGCAACTGGCAGCGGGCGGCCCACAGGAAGGACTCCGCCTTGGCGAAGCGCTGTGCTTCCTCTGCCAAAAGCACGCCCTTGGCGACCAGCCCCTCCACCTCATCCACCTGATAGGCGTATTTGGCGATCCAGAACAGGGTCTGCAGGTCGCGCAGGCCGCCCTTGCCCTCCTTGATGTTGGGTTCCAGCACATAGCGGCTGTCGCCCATCTTGCGGTGGCGGTCGTTGCGTTCCCCCATCTTGGCTTCGATGAAGGCGGTGACGCTTCCCGTGGCGGCCACCACATCCCTGGCGAAGCGCTGGCGCAGTTCCTTGAACAGCACCGCTTCCCCCCACAGGAACCGCGCTTCCAGCAGGCTGGTGCGGATGGTCATGTCCTCCAGCGACAGGCGGATGCATTCATCCACCGACCGCACGGCATGCCCGACCTTCCAGCCCAGGTCCCACAGCAGGTAGAGCATGTACTCCACCACCTGTTCCACGCGCGGCGTGCGCTTGTAGGGCAGCAGGAACAGCAGGTCCACATCGGAATAAGGCGCCATCTCCCCGCGGCCATAGCCGCCGATGGCTACAACGGCCAGCCGTTCCCCCTTGGTCAGTTCGGCCGTGGGATAGACATGGTCCAGCGTGAAATCGGCCAGGGCCTGCACGATGGCATCGGTCAGCCTGGCCGTCTGATGGACGCAATCATCGCCGCGATGGCGTGCCTCGAACCGGGACCGGATGGCGGCGCGCCCTTCCTCCAGCACGGATTTCAGCAGGGCCAGCACGGGCGGGCGCAGCCGGTCGATGCTGCAATCATGCTGTTCGACCAGGGCGTTCAGGCGCTTGGTGACGGTGCCACGGCCAGGGATGGCGGGATGGCGCACGCCATCGCCCCGGCGGGCGGAGGCGGGGTGCAGCTTGACCGGGCCGGTGGTGCCGGGCGGATTGGCGGACGGGATCGTATCGGGCATCTCTTCATTTCCGGGCATGTCCCTGCGCGACATCATGCCACGAAACATGCTGAAAGGCTTTGTCCTTCCGTATGTGAGAAGCCCCATATACCCTCTCCCTGCATTGATTTTTATCGAAACCCTGCTTGCGCCCGCCCCGGACGGGCCTTCACCTCCGCATGGCGCCCGCCAGAAGGCGCCGGGCGTTCTGGTTGGTTGCACGGTGATAGGGGGCGATGCCGCGCCCGCCCAGGCGGCTGGCTTCCAGCGCCATGCGGCCACAGGCGATCTCCGCGGCGTTCAGGCTGGTCTCCACATAATTGCCGGCCGCCCCGCCATAGCGGACGGGATCGGGTGGTGCCGCCAGGGACATGCCGGCCTTGGCCTGGGCCATGGCCTGCTGGGCCGCCCATTCCAGCCAGATGTCGCAAAGCGACCACATGCCGGCCGTCAGCGCGCGCTGGGCCTCCAGCGCCGCTTCCATCTTTTCCCAGACCATGGTGGTGAATTCGGGGTCCTTCAGCCGTGCCGGGTCGCAGCCCGCGGCGGCCAGGCGGATGGTGCGCAGACACATGGTCTGCTGCGCCGCCCACAGGGTCTCCCCGATGACAAGGCCGGTGGTGGCGATTTCCGCGGCGACTTCCACGCCGCGGATAGCCAAGGGTGGTGCGGACCTGCGGGCCATGGCCGTCCCCTCATCGCTTCGGCGCCGGCCCCGATGACCGGGCGCCTTCGTCTGAGGGATCAGAGTGTCATGTTGCGCTGCAAAATACCCTGCGACGCTCGGTCACAGCACCGACCGCGGCACCGACCGCGGCAGGGGTCGCGGCAAGGATCGCGGCAGGGATAGCAGCACCCTGGTCAGCCGGCCCCGGCTTCCGCCGGTGTCAGGGCCCGGACGGACAGGGCATGCACGCGCTCGGCCAGCTCGTCCGCGACGGCGCCATAGACCAGGCGCTGGCGTGCCACGCGCGACAGGCCCTGGAACCGGTCCGACACGATCACCAGATCGAAATGCGTCTCCCCGCCCGGATGGTCGGCACCCGCATGGCCGGCATGCTGGTGGGAGACATCCTTGATGGTCATGCTGTGCGGGGTTAGAGCCTGTGTCAGCTTGTCCCGCATGCGGGTCGCATAGGTCGTCATCCTGGTCCTCGGCGTCTGGTTCGGGTGCGGCCCCGCGCGGCGGGGCCTTCATGGCGTCATGGTTGAAGAGGTAGTGGAACATCATGCCGGATACCAGCCTGCCGAAGACCGCAGCCGACGGGGATGCCGGGCAGGGCGGGGGCCCGGTCCCGCGGTCCACGGCGCTGGTCCTGCTGCTGCTGGTCATTCTGCTGTGGGGCGTCAACTGGCCCGTGATGAAGGAGGTGGTGGGCCATATGCCGCCGCTGACCTTCGCCGCCTCCCGCCTGCTGCTGGGGGCGCTGTCGCTGCTGGCCTTTGCGGCGGCCACGCGGCAATTGCGTGTGCCGCACCGGGGCGACCTGCCGCTGCTGCTGTCGGTCGGCTTCATGCAGATGACGGTGTTCACGCTGCTGGTCACGGTCGCGGTGCAGCATGTGCCGGCCGGCCGGGCCGGCATCCTGGCCTATACCACGCCGCTGTGGGTCGTGCCGCTGGCCCTGGTCTTCCTGGGGGAAAGGGTCGGCTGGCTGAAGGCGCTGGGCCTGCTGGTGGGGCTGGCCGGGGTGCTGGTGCTGTTCAACCCGTCGGCCTTCGACTGGGCCGCCCCGCCGGTCCTGCTGGGCAACGGGCTGCTGATGCTGGCGGCCCTGATCTGGGCGGTGAACATCGTGCATGTGCGTGCCCACCGCTGGATCGGCACGCCCCTGACCCTGGCCCCCTGGCAGATGGGCATGGCCGCCCTGCTGGCCACGGCCGTGGCCCTGGCGCTGGAGGATGTGTCGCGCATCGACTGGTCGGGGCATCTGGTGGTGCTGCTGGTCTATAACGGTCCTATCGCCACGGCCTTCTGTTTCTGGGCCATGGTCACCGTCAACCGGGCCCTGCCGGCCATCACCACCTCGCTGGCCATGCTGGGGGTGCCCGTGGTGGGGCTGGTCGTGTCGGCGCTCTGGCTAGGGGAACCCCTGACCCTGACCAACCTAGCGGGGCTGGGCCTGATCGGCGCCGGCCTGGCGGCCGTGGCCCTGGCCGACACGCGCCGCGCCTGACAATAGCGCTTCCTGCGCATCGGCTTTTCGTCGGGTCTCGCTTGTCAGGCGCGGGGCGTCCCCCCATACTTCGCCGATGCATAAGAACAGGCCCGACCTCAGTTTCGATTTCCGGGAGGCGTCACGCACGCAGGTGCGGACGTGCGATCATCCCGGTTGTCTGGAGGCGGGCGAGCACCGTGCCCCCAAGGGGCGCAACCGGCTGAACGAATATTTCTGGTTCTGCCTGGGGCATGTGCGCGAATACAACAAGTCCTGGGACTATTACGCCGGCATGAGCCAGACGGAGATCGAGAGCCATGTCCGGCAGGATACGACCTGGCAGCGACCGACCTGGCCCATGGGCGACTGGCGCACGCGCGAACGCAACATGCGCGACAAGGTCTTCAATGGCGGCTTCGCCTTCGGCGCCGAATGGTCGGGGGAGGAGGGGGAAGCCCGCCGTCCCCCGCGCCACCGGCCGCGCACCCCGGAGGAAGAGGCGCTGGCCGTCCTGGACCTGGGGCCCGATGCCGATTTCGCCACCATCAAGGCGCGGTACCGCCAGCTTGCCAAGCTGCATCACCCCGATGCCAATGGCGGCGCCAAAGAGGCGGAGGAAAAGCTGAAATCCATCAACCTGGCCTATAACACGCTGAAGGCCGCCCATGGCGGCGGCGCGCAATAGCCCCCCCGATCCCCTTGAACCGGCATCCGATCGAAACGTGAAGAATGGCTTCTGACATGGTATCCAACAGCACGGCCACCCATCCCGAACTGCCCGACATCACGGTGTCCGTGCGCGAGGTTTTCGGTATCGACAGCGACATGCGCGTTCCCGCCTTCTCGGTCGCCACCGAGCATGTGCCGGAACGGGACAAGGCCTATCGCTTCGACCGCGAGACGACGATGGCCATCCTGGCCGGCTTCGCCTACAACCGCCGCGTCATGATCCAGGGCTATCACGGCACGGGCAAGTCGACCCATATCGAACAGGTTGCCGCCCGCCTCAACTGGCCCTGCATCCGCGTCAACCTGGACAGCCACATCAGCCGTATCGACCTGATCGGCAAGGATGCCATCGTGCTGCGCGACGGCAAGCAGGTGACGGAATACCGCGAGGGCATCCTGCCCTGGGCGCTTCAGCACCCCTGCGCCGTGGTGTTCGATGAATATGACGCCGGCCGGCCCGACGTGATGTTCGTGATCCAGCGCGTGCTGGAGGTGGAAGGCAAGCTGACCCTGCTGGACCAGAACAAGGTCATCCGCCCGCACCCCGCCTTCCGTCTGTTCGCCACGGCCAACACCGTGGGCCTGGGCGATACGACGGGCCTTTATCACGGCACCCAGCAGATCAACCAGGGCCAGATGGACCGCTGGAACATCGTGGCGACCCTGAATTATCTGCCGCATGCCGACGAGGTGCGGATCATCCTGGCCAAGGTGCCGGATTACGACAATGACGCGCAGCGCGGCACCGTCGCCGCCATGGTGCGCCTCGCGGAAATGACGCGCAGCGGCTTCATCGCCGGCGACATTTCCACGGTGATGAGCCCGCGCACCGTCATCACCTGGGCTCAGAACGCGGCCATTTTCGGCGGTGATGTCGGGTTCGCCTTCCGTGTCTCCTTCCTCAACAAGTGCGACGAGGTGGAACGCGCGACGGTGGCCGAATATTACCAGCGCTGTTTCGGCCAGGAACTGCCGACGGGCGCCTTCAAGGGCACGCTGGTCTGACGCAGGGGGTCTGCGCGGGGCAGCACCGGATGCCGGCCGGAGGGCCGGCCGGTGCCCGGGTACCGGTCGGCCGCGGGGGACCCCGATGTTCGGCCCGTGCCGGCTGGGGCCGGTTTCCCCCTTCTACCCCCTTTTTTCCGCGCGATTGCCTGGAAAACAGCCAATTGTCCGCTTCCCCGATTTCCGTTACCGTCACCCACGGGGCTGAAATTTCGGACTTTGGGAGAATGCGAGGATGACGAAGCGCTTTTTGGCGGTCGCGGCGGCCATGTTGACCGCCCTTCCGCTGCTGTCCGGGCCGGTGATGGCGCAGGACAAGCCGACGGGCAAGACAGAAGAGGTGAAGCCGGATGACGGCAAGCTGATCTGCCGCACCGACAACCCGACGGGTACGCGCGTGGGTGCCAAGAAAGTATGCAAGACCCGCACGGAATGGGCCGAATTCGTCCGCCAGCAGCGTGAGGACACGCAGCGCGTCCAGAACGAGGCCTTGAATGAGCGAATCCAGTCGGGCAACTGACCGCTGATCGGCGCAGTACCGGGTTGATGGGGCGACCGGGTGAAACGGATGGGCGGGAAGCTGCCCATCCGTTATTGTTTGTGCCGGCGGCATGGCCGCCATCGGCAGCAGACCAGCATCGAAGCGGACCCATGACCCAGGAATCCCCCGTCGAGACCTTCAAGCGCGCGACCACCGCAACCCTGCGGGCCATGGCCGACCGCAAGGATCTGGTGGTTGGTTTCTCGTCGGAGCCGCCGGGGCTGGCCGGTGCGCGTGTGCGCGTGCCCCTGCCGCCGCGCGACCTGAACCCCCGCGAGGTGGCCAATGTCCGGGGTTCCGCCGATGCCGCGGCCCTGCGCCTGCGCCACCATGATGCGGCCGTGCATGCCAACCGCATGCCTGTCAGCGAACAGGCCCGCCTGTCCTTCGATGCGCTGGAACAGGCCCGGGTGGAAGCCATCGGCGCCACGCAGATGGCCGGCGTGGCCGGCAACCTTGCCGCCGCGCTGGAGGAGAAATATCGCCGCCTGGGCTTCGACCGGCTCAACGATCCCGAACAGGTGCCCGTTCCCGATGTGCTGCGCCTTCTGGCGCGCGAGGCGATGACCGGCGCAAGGCCGCCGGAAAGCGCGCGGACCGCCATCGATCTTTGGCGCGGCAAGGTGGCGGAGAAGCTGGGCCACGGGCTGGACGGGCTGGCCGCCGTGATGGAGAACCAGGACGCCTATGCAAGGGCCGTGCGCCGTCTGCTGTCCGATATGGATATGGATGTGGGGGCCGAGCCCGACAGCCAGGACGGGGAGCAGGACGACGCACCGGACAACCCCGACAGCGGCGGCGACGACGACAAGGAGATGGACGGCCAGGGCGGGCAGCAGCAGTCCGGCGAGGATCAGTCCCAGGACATGCAGGACCAGGAGCAGCAGCGCCGGTCGGAGGAGGCGGGCGCCGGGGAGGAGGGGGAGCAGGCCGAAGGCGAGTTGGGCGAGGGCGAGGGATCGGAGGAACCGGGTCCCCCCGGCACCAGGCCGCGGGCCGAACGCGGCCGAAACGAGCCCGACGCCGGGGCCTACAAGCCCTATACCACCGCCTTCGACGAGGTGGTGGACGCCGCCGACCTGTGCGACGCCGACGAGCTGACGCGCCTGCGCCTGATGCTGGACCAGCAATTGCAGAACCTGCAGGGCGTGATCTCCAAGCTGGCCAACCGCCTGCAGCGCCGCCTGCTGGCCAAGCAGACCCGGTCCTGGGAGTTCGACCTGGAGGAGGGGATGCTGGATGCGGCGCGGCTGGCCCGTGTCGTCATCAACCCCACCATGCCCCTGTCGTTCAAGCGCGAGAACGAGACCGATTTCCGTGATACCGTCGTCACGTTGCTGATCGACAATTCCGGATCGATGCGTGGGCGGCCCATCTCCATCGCGGCCATGAGCGCCGACATCCTGTCACGCACGCTGGAACGCTGTGGCGTGAAGGTGGAGATCCTGGGCTTCACGACGCGCGCCTGGAAGGGCGGGCAATCGCGGGAAAACTGGATCGCCGCCGGCAAGCCGCCGGCACCGGGGCGCCTGAACGACCTGCGCCACATCATCTATAAGGGGGCCGACGCCCCCTGGCGCCGCGTGCGCCGCAATCTGGGCCTGATGCTGCGCGAAGGCATCCTGAAGGAGAATATCGACGGCGAGGCCCTGATGTGGGCGCATAACCGCCTGCTGGGCCGTTCCGAACAGCGCCGCATCCTGATGGTGATCAGCGACGGCGCCCCCGTGGATGACAGCACGCTGTCGGTCAACAGCGGCTCCTACCTGGAAAAGCATCTGCGCAGCGTCATCGAATGGATCGAGACCCGCAGCCCCGTCGAACTGGTCGCCATCGGCATCGGCCATGACGTCACCCGTTATTACCGCCGGGCCGTCACGATCATCGATGCCGAACAGTTGGGTGGCACCATGATGGAGAAGCTGGCCGAGCTGTTCGACGAGGATACGCGCCGCGGCTGGGGCGCCGCGCCGGCCCGCGCCGCCGGCGGACGCCGGTAACGCGCCCGCGCCCCCGACCTCATACTATTTTGCGGTGACCAGAGCCTATTGGTTCTGATCACCGCTCTCAATCGCCGGCGCCCACATCCGTGGGCGTGCGCCGGCGCCCACATCCGTTGGCTTGTGTTTTCGAAATGTCAGTAAGATGTGTGATCGCCGGCCGGGGCATGCCCCGGCCGGCGATCCGTCCGGAAGACCGCTCCGTGGAAAGGTAGATCATACACCGTAGCCAAGCATGGTTCTCCGGTCGGCCCCTTCATTGACCCGAACAGTTGCTTGGGGTTGCAGCCCCGTACGTGCAAGGCAGGGAGTATGAAGATGGCACAACAGGACTCTATCATCGCCCTGGACGTCAGCAAGGCCCGTCTGGACGGGTTGGATGCCGAGACAGGAGAGGCTTTCCAAGTCGAGAATGCCGAGGCTGGTTACAGTCTCCTTCGGCGACGGTGTGGCAAGCGCGCCGTGCAGGTCGTCCTGGAAGCCAGTGGTGGCTATGAGCGGCCGGTCATGGAGGCTTTATCGAAAGCCGGCATTCCCGTCCGCCTCGTCGATCCTCGCAAGGTCCGGCATTTTGCCAGGGCGCATGGACGCTGGGCCAAGAATGACCGGCTGGATGCCCGGATGATCGCCGCCTATGCCCAGGCGATCCCCGGAGCCGCCTACCAACCCGATCCGGAACGGGAGGTCCTGGCGGAACTGGCCACCTACCGGCGCCAGTTGCTCGACGAGCAGACCATGGTCAGGAACCAGGCCCAGACCCTGGCGGATCCGGAACTGCGCCGCTTGGCCAAGCGGCGCCTGGATGCCATCGCCCTGCTGATCCTGCGCCTCGACAAGCGCATTGCCGAGCAGATCGCGGCATCCAAAACCTTGAAGGTCAACGACAACCTGCTCCAGTCCATTCCTGCTGTCGGGCCGGTGCTGGCGGCCACCCTGCTGGCCCATATGCCGGAGTTGGGCACACTGACACGACATCAGGTCGCCGCCCTGGCCGGCGTTGCCCCGATGGATAACCAGAGCGGCAAACGCGATGGCCCGCGCAGCATCTACGGTGGAAGGCCCGTTGTCCGAACCGTCCTTTACATGGCTGCCGTCGTCGCCAGTCGGCGAAATCCACCCTTGGCCGCCTTCTATAAAAAACTCATCGCCGCTGGAAAGAAGCCAAAGGTTGCCCTCGTTGCCATCATGCGAAAGATCGTCGTCCTCGCCAATGCCATCATCCGCGATCAGAGAACTTACGCCGCATGAAAACAGTTGCTTGGCGACGCCGCATGTGCGGCGCGGCGGCCGTCGCCGCCGGACCCACTTGCGATGCGTTCTACTCATCGCAAGTGGGTATCAGAACCCCGCTGACAGGCCCCCGACCTTTGCACCGGCCCGGTTGCGGATGGCGGGGTGGGCCAGTTCTTCCAGCCCGGTCCATTCGGCGGCCGTCACCAGATCCAGGCGGCGCAGCACATGGGCCATGGCCGGGCCGGCGGCGCGGCCGGCCCCGTCATCGATCTTCACGGCCACGGCGATGCCCTGGTCCGGGATCACGGCCACGCACACACCTTCCGCCCCGGCCTTGCACAGGATGCGCCCCGACAGGGCCCGCATGAAGCCCGTGTCGAACGTGTCGGTGCCGCCCACCAGTTCCGGATGCCGGCCCCAGGCATCCAGCAGGCGGGTGGCGGCATCGGCGCGGGCCGGGGGCAGGTCCTGCGGGTCGGCCATCCGGGCCATGCCGAAGGCCAGCGCTTCCAGTGGCAGGCCGATGGTGGGGATGGAACAGCCATCCGTGCCCCACGGCGCGCGGGTCAGGTCCTGTGCCGTCACCTGTTCGATCGTGCCCAGGATGCGTTGCTGCACCCGATGCTGGTAGGACACGTAGCCCCGGATGGTCTCGCCCCGGTGCAGGGCCGTCGTCAGCATGCCGGCATGCTTGCCCGAGCAATTATTGTGCAGCGGGGTCGGCGCCTCGCCCCGGCGCAGCATCGCGTCTGCCGTGGGCGGGTGGTAGGGGGTGTGGGTCCCGCATTCCAGATCGCCGGCCGTCAGGCCCAGGCGGGCCAGCCAGGCGCTGACGCGGTCGGTATGCATGGGCTCCCCGCCATGGCTGGCGCAGGCCAGGGCCAGTTCCTCCGACCCCAGGCCGAAGGCATCGGCCGCCCCCGTTTCCACCAGCGGCAGCGCCTGCATCGCCTTGTTGGCCGATCGCGGATAGACCAGTGCCTTCACGTCGCCCCAGGCGCCCAGCACCGCGCCGTCGGCCCCCACCGCCACGGCGCGGCCGCGATGCAGGCTTTCCACCATGGGACCGCGCGTGAGCTGCACCAGGATCGGGTTGGTGCGGTTGTCGGGCAGCATCACGGCGAGATCGGCCCCGTCGCCCGTGCGGGGCGCGTGGCCGCACCCGGGTCCATGGACATGGGGCGGACTTGGATCGGCGGGACCGGTCATGACGGGGGGACATTGGTGGTGGCAGGGCGGCGAACCTTGCCGTGCCCGGCCGATCTGTGCAAGGAATCCCCGCTAAACCCTCCATCCCCTTTTCATCCCCTCCATCGCAGTGGCATCGGATCATCATGCGCGGTTATTTCGCCCTGGGCGCCGAAGGCATCAGCAAGGCCGGCAATCTCGGCACCATCATGCGCACGGGCCATGCGTTCGGTGCCAGCTTCGTCTTTTCCGTCAATGCCGTGGTCGATGCCGGTGCGCTGCGCGTCACCGACACGTCGGGCGGCGTCGATCATGTGCCCTATTATGGCTGGCGGTCGATCGACGACATGGCGCTGCCGGCCGGATGCCAGCTTGTCGGCTGTGAACTGACCGATGATGCGGCCGAATTGCCCAGCTTCCGCCATCCGCTGCGCGCCGCCTATGTGTTCGGACCGGAACGGGGCAACCTGTCACCCGCCATGCTGGCCCGCTGCGACCATGTCGTGAAGATCCCCACGAAGTTCTGCGTGAATGTCTCGGTGGCGGCGGCCATCGTCACCTATGACCGCATGATCTCGCTCGGCCGCTTCGCCGAACGCCCCGTGCGCGTCGGCGGGCCGCGCGATGCCATGCCGGACCATGTGCATGGCAAGGTGCGCGTGCGCAACAAGGAAAGCCTGCGTATGCGGCCTCTTCTAGGCGGATGGGAATAGGGGGTGGCGGCCGGTCTCGGCCATCCGGCCCGGGTCTGGCCTTTTGGACGGGTGTGAAACCGCGCGCCTTGGGCCCATCTCTGCTATGATGGGTTGACAATGATGAGGCACGCCATGAACGCCGTCGTCCGTCCCATCCTGTTCGCCAGTTTGCTGCTGTTGCCGGCCATGCCGGCTTGGGCACAGCAACCGACGTCCCCGCCCGCAGAGGTGACGGACGAGGTGATCGTGACCGCACCGCGCAATGGCGAGCCGGATTTCCAGGAATCGCTGGAATATCACGAAAAGGAATACCGGCGCCTGCAAGCCAAGTTCGGGGCACCGCCATCCCTGCCGCCGCGCGGGGACCAGGTGTTCGGCATGGGCGGTACCATGACATCGCCGAATGACCGGTCCGACGCCCGGCAGATGATCGAAAGCGCGCCGCGCCTGCGCGACACGCTGAACCCGGATTGAACTGAACCCGGATTGAAGGAGCCCGGATTGAGCCGGAACACGGCCGGGCCGGTTCCGGTGGGAACCGGGAACGCTGCCCACCGGGCAGCGCCCCCCGACGGGGATGTCGTCAATATCCGCTGGTCTCGCCCGGCCGCTCAGCGCTCGATCTGCAGGTAGCTGACGGGCAGCAGGTCCCAGGGGAAGAAGATCCAGGTATCCTGGCTGACTTCCGTGATGAAGGTATCCACCAGCGTCCGGCCCGCCGGCTTGGCATAGATGGTGGCGAAATGGGCGTGGGGCAGCAGCTTGCGCACATGGGCCGCCGTCTTTCCGGTATCGACCAGATCATCGATCAGCAGCCAGTCCTTGCCGCCATCTTCCACGGCGGATGCGGCCTTCAGCACGCGGATCTCGCCCTGGGTCTGGTGGTCATAGCTTTTGACCGAAATGGTCTCCACCACGCGGATATCAAGCTCGCGTGCGATGATGGCGGCCGGCACCAGGCCACCGCGGGTGATGGCGATGATGCCTTTCCATTTGGCATGGTCGGCCAGCCGCCAGGCCAGGGCCTTGGCGTTGCGGTGCAACTCCTCCCAGGTGACGGGGAAATTCTTTTCGGGGTTCTGGATCTTGTTGCTCAAGGCGGGCCTGCTTTCATGGTTTCGGGCAGGAATATCCCATGACACGCTTCCCGGCAATCCACGCCGGCCCGCCTCTCACCCATGCGACGCAGAATCCCGTTGCAATCCCCGCCAGCATCGGATAAAAGCCGCACCTCACCGGCTGGTGCCCTTCCCGGGAACCGGAAATCGGAAGACAGCGCGCCCGTAGCTCAGCTGGATAGAGCACCAGACTACGAATTTGGGGGTCAGAGGTTCGAATCCTTTCGGGCGCGCCATTTCCGAATATCTTCACCAGCCCGGTCGATCATGGCGATGCGCCCGTAGCTCAGCTGGATAGAGCACCAGACTACGAATTTGGGGGTCAGAGGTTCGAATCCTTTCGGGCGCGCCAGCCAACCATTTGAAATCATTGGTGTTTTTGCCCTACCGGGCCGAACGCCCTGGCAAGCCACTGGGCCTGCCCCACGCCATCCCCACGGTTGAGCATCCCACCCTACAAAAGCCGGGTAAAACCTGGGTCACGCTGGTGGCCAAGTGCCGGACGTCGTGTACCCGCGCGGTGGCCAGTGGCGAAGACGGCATCTATATCACCCCTCCATCGCCCGTGATGCCCCGATGGCCCCACATCCCACGGGACACCGCTTTACAAGGTTTGCATGGCTGTCGGCCCGCCCCTCGACTCGTGTGGGGCGTGGGGCCGGAGCGATCTTTCATAAAGGTGAGCCTCACCACTCTCAAGCCCCTGACCATGGTCCGCAACAGCGGGGTGGAACCGGCGATCATTGAGTACCTGAAGACCCCGCCCGTGCGGGAGACGCTGGTCGGGCTGATCGCCAGCATGGGCATTCCGGTGCGTGACCTGCTGCGCAAGAAGGGCACACCCTATGCCGAACTAGGGCTGGGTGACCCGGGCCTAGGCGCCGCGCGCTTTGCGCGCCCATTATAGCCTTTCCGCCGTCGCAATGGTCGCCCGGTAAGCAGACATTGGGACGAGTGTCTTGTTCGCAAAGCCACCCGGCAAACAACTCGTCCAGGTTGCTATGGTATACGCACATTCCGGACGGATGCAAAGTCGCCCGGCGAAGGACAGTTTGTCTGACAGAATCTGGAGGAGAGCCGATATTTCCGTCGGCTCTCCTCCGTTGACTACAAGACCAGTTCGGCACTGGTGATGCCGGCCATGATCATAGTCAGGTCGGCAACGCCATCACCATCCGGATCGGCCAACAGCGAGACGTTGCTGCCGACCTGTCCGCCGTCAGCCCCTATGGGACAGAAGTGGCCCGTCCCATAGGGGGCTGACGGCGGACAATGGACGTACCTTTCCGTTGGGTCAAACACGGCCGCGATGGAGGATGTCATGGGACGTTCAGCGTTTGATCCTGGCGCGAAAGGAAACAAGCCTTGGAATGCTGGCAGGCGGATCGGTGCCAAGCGGGCCCTGAAACCACAGCAGGTCTAGACCATCCGTTTCTGGCTCGACCACCAGCAGCGGCTGCGTGACCGCGCTTTATTTGATCTGGCCATCGATAGCAAGCTACGTGGCTGCGACCTTGTCCGGATGAAGATCGGCGATATCGTTCGTGGTGGGGAAATCCGGTCTCGTGCCCTGGTTGTTCAGAAGAAAACAGGCCGGCCAGTTCAGTTCGAATTGATGGAAACGGCCCGCAAGAGCCTCCGGGCTTGGCTGGAACGTCGGGGCGGGACGCTTGCTGATTACGTCTTCCCCAGCCGGGTCGCACGCAAAGCCTATCAGCACCTGTCAGCAGGCGCGCCTCGTCGAGGAATGGGTAATAGGGATCGGCCCGCGCCGGGAGGATTATGAGCCCATTCCCTGCGACAAACCAAGGCTGCCCTCATTTACAAACTGACCGGCAATCTGCGGCCTGTGCAGATCCTACTTCGCGTGAAGATGCCCGCCGGATACTTGGATTGTCACCACCCGTTGGGGGGCATGGACGGGGAGGTTGCGTTGCGGTACGGGCAAGGCGACGTCAGAAAGTAAAAAGGCGGCGCCGGAGCGCCGCCCTTATCTGGTGCAGATGACTGCTTGTTAACAGCCAGACCGCGATCTCTGATAAAATGTACATAGACATAAGATCAGGAACTTGTCAAGCTGCAACACATAGAGCTTGTGTTCCCAGTAACACAGCTTATTGAAGTGCGTCACCCGACCATCGTTTGCGCGATGGTCGGGTATCTTTCGGTGGAAGGAAATAATACTCTAATAGTGAGCGACGCCTACCTTGATTTCGTTTCTTCCTTTGGAGGGGATGTCACTCAATCAAGCTGAGACTTGACGTTATGGTTAAAATTGACAAAGTCAAGGATGGCATCTTCCCACATAGAACTTAAATTTACAACCGGAGGGGAAATGCGCTGGCGGTTGGGCTTAGACATGGGCGCGGGGTCGTTGGGGTGGTGTGCTATCCTGTTGGATGAACAGGGTTTTCCGAGCGGTATCCTGGCCGCGGGCAGCCATATTTTCGGTGACGGCCGGGCGCCGTCGCGTGGCGACCAACAGGGAACGCCATTGGGGGTTGAACGCCGCGCGGCGCGGGCCATGCGGCGGCGGCGCGACCGGTTTCTGGGGCGGCAGGTCAAGCTGCTGGCGCGGCTGACCCTGGCGGGCCTGTTCCCCGCCGATCCCGCCAGGGCGAAGGCGCTGGAGTTGCTGGACCCTTATGCCCTGCGCACCCGCGCCCTGGACGAGGCGCTGCCGCCCCACCATCTGGGCCGTGCCTTCTTTCACCTGAACCAACGCCGCGGCTTCAAGTCGAATCGCAAGACCGACCGGGGCACGGACGATGACGCGGGCAAGGTCGCCCTGGGCATCAACCGGCTGCGCGAAGCCATCGAACAGGATGGCGCCCGTACCATGGGTGAGTTCCTACATGGACGCCGCGAGTCGGCGCCGGATGAGAACAAAATCCCCAGCGTGCGCACCCGTCTGCGTCCAGAAACCGGGGAGGAGGCGAAGGGTAACGGCTATGATTTCTATCCCGGCCGCGAACTGGTGGAAGAGGAATTCGAGGCCATCTGGGACGCGCAGGCTCCGTATCATCCCGGCCTGCTGACACCGGAGAACCGGGCGCTGCTGCATGAGGCTATCTTCCATCAGCGCCCATTGAAGGAGCCACGGATCGGCAAATGCACCCTGCTCAACAGCGAGCCGCGCCTGCCCAAGGCCCATCCGTTGTTTCAGCGCCGCCGGCTGTTGGAAGAGGTGAACGCGTTGCGGGTCGTCCGGGCCGGAGAGGTGGCGACGAAGCTGACGTGCGAGCAGCGCGACCTGCTGTTGTTGAAGCTGAAGGATAAGGCCAAGGTCAGCTTCGAGAGCTTGCGCAGCAAGGTATTGAAACTGGAACCCGAGGCCCGCTTCAACAAGGAAGGGGAGAACCGCAAGGATCTGGCGGGGGACGAGGTCTTTGCCCAGATGGCGGCCAAGACCCGCTTCGGATCGCGTTGGGCGCATTTCTCGCTGGAAAAGCAATGGTCCATCCTGTCCCGCCTGATCGACGAGCAGGATGGTACACTTCTGGATGCTTGGCTGCGCGAAGAGCACGGGCTGGACGCGGAGCAAGCCAGGGCGGTTGCGGCGGCCCACTTGCCGTCGGGCTTCGGCCGTTTCGGGGAAACGGCGACGCGGCGGCTGATCGAGGCGCTGCAGGCCAACGTGATTGTTTATAGCGAGGCGGTGGAGGTGGCGGGATTGGGCCATCACAGCGATATGCGCACGGGCGAAGTGCTGGCCGATCTGCCTTATTACGGCGTCACCCTGGAACGCCACCTGCTGCCCGGCACTGGTGAGAAGAATGATCCGGAGGAAATGCGCATCGGCCGTCTGACCAACCCCACCGTGCATATCGCGCTGAACCGCCTACGCCGCATCGTCAACCGATTGATCAAGACCTATGGCCGGCCGGAACAGATCGCTATCGAACTGGGGCGGGAACTGAAGCTGACCGAGGAGGAGAAGCAGCGATTGTCACGGGAAAACAATCGCAACCGCGTCAAGGCGGAGGCACGGTCGAAGAAGCTGGCCGAACTGGGCCAGCCCAACACCGGCGCCAACCGCGCGCGGCTGAAACTGTGGGAGGAGTTAAACGACGAAAATTGCCTGGATCGCCGCTGCATCTATAGCGGGGTGCAAATTTCACCCTCCATGCTGTTTTCCGACGCGGTCGAGGTGGACCATATCCTGCCCTTCGACGCCACCTGGGACGATGGCAACGGCAACAAGATCCTGTGCTTGCGCGAATGGAACCGGCGCAAACGGAAAATGTCGCCCTATGAGGCTTGGGGCCATACCGACCTTTGGCCAGACATCGCTGCGCGTGCCGCGCGCCTGCCCAAGGAGAAGCGCTGGCGGTTTGAACCCGACGCGATGAAGCAATTCGACGAGAAGGGTGGTTTCATTGCCCGGCACCTGGTGGATACCCAGTACATGTCGCGGCTGGCGCGCGAATATCTGGAGGCGCTCTACCCGGAGAAGGGGGAGGGCAGCGGCCATGTCTGGGTCTCCCCTGGCCGCCTGACGGAATTGATACGGCGCAAACTGGGGCTGAACGAACTGTTGCCCGATCATAATTTCGCCGGCACCAAGAACCGCCTGGACCATCGCCACCACACGATTGACGCCTTCGTTGTAGCCGTCACCGACCGCTCGCTTCTGCAGGGCATATCCCGCGCCTCGGCCCTGGAAGGAGGGGAGGGGCGGGAACGGGTGATCGTCCCGGACCCGTGGGAAGGCTTCCGGGAGGAATTGCGCCGCACCTTGGCTTTCATCACCGTCTGGCACCGTCCCGACCATGGCACGGCCTCCAAGGCGGGTCTTGCCAAGGGCCGCGATCAGACGGCGGGCAAGCTGCATAATGATACGGCCTATGGGCTGGCCGGTCCGGCGGACAAGGAGGGGCGGTATCTGGTGGTCGTCCGCAAGCCCTTGATGGGCCTGAAGCCGGGCGATATCGATGATGTCCGTGACCCGGACCTGCGTGCCGCCCTGCGGCAATTCACGCAAGGCAAGGAAGGCAAGGAGTTCGAGAAGGCGCTCTCGCGCTTTCCCGAACTCGGCCCCCTGCATTTTCGGGGCATCCGGCGTCTTCGGTTGACGGGGCGGTTGAAGGTCATTCCCATCGCCGGACCCGATGGCGTGCCCTACAAGGCTTACAAGGGTGACAGCAATTATCGCTACGATGTTTGGGAATTGCCGGACGGAAGCTGGAAGGCCGACGTCGTCACCATGTTCAACGCCCACCAGCCCGGATGGATATCCACCATCCGCCGCGACTGCCCGACAGCGCGCAAGGTGCTGAGCCTGCGGCAGGACGACCTGATTGCGATCGAGCCCGATGGCGGTGGCCGGCGCCTGCTGCGTGTGGTGAAGTTCGGGCAGGGCGGGGAGATCGTGTTGGCCGAGCCGAACGAGGCTGGCAAGTTGAAGGAACGCCACGGGTTGCCCAACGATAGTGATCCGTTCCGTTATGTCTTTGCAGCCGCAGGCAGCCTGTCGCGGCAGAAGGCGCGGCAGGTGCGGGTGGACGAGTTGGGGCGCGTCCAGGATCCTGGCTTCCCCGCCCGCAAAACCCGCCGTCGGACGCGGCCGAAGCCGGAAGGCTGACGGGATAGGTGGGCCATGGGTCTGGAACGGATCGTCGACATCGCCACCGATGGAAGACACCTGTCGGCCCATCGCGGATTCATGGTGGTCAGCGAGGACAGGCAGGAAGTGGGGCGCATCCCGCTGGACGATGTGGCGGCCGTCATCGTCCATGCCCATGGCGTCACCTGGACCACCAGCGTGCTGGTGGCCTTGGCGGAACGGGGCGCCATCATGGTGGTGTGTGGTTCCAACCATGCGCCGGTGGCACTCTGCCTGCCTATCGACGGGCACCATGCTCAGAACGCCCGCTTCCGCGCGCAATGGGAGGCAGGCCGTCCCCTGGTCAAGCAATTGTGGCGGCGGGTGGTGGTAGCCAAGATCGACTGGCAACGGGCGGTGCTGGTTGCCCACGACAAGCCCGCCGACGCCTTCGACCTTCTGATACGCAAGGTCACTTCGGGCGATGCCGGCAATGTCGAAGCGCAGGCCGCCCGCCGTTATTGGCCCCTGCTGATGGGCGAGGATTTCCGGCGTGACCGGGAGGCGGCGGATGCCAACGCCATGCTGAATTACGGTTATACGGTCATGCGCTCGCTCTGTGCCCGCGCCGCCGTCGCGGCGGGGCTGCACCCATCAATCGGTATCCACCATGCCAATCGCGGCAACGCCTTCACCCTGGCGGACGACCTGGTGGAGCCATTCCGGCCCCTGGTAGATGCCTTGACGTTGCGGCTTCTGGACAAGGGTGTCGTCTCGGTCGACCCGGTGGCAAAGCGCGCATATGCCAGCCTTATCGCATTCGACCTGCCTGGGGCGGGCGGTACCACCACCGTGACAATGGCAGCCACCCGCGCCGCCCAAAGTCTGGCCAACGCCTTCACGGTGGGCCGGGCGGATGTGCTGGAACTGCCGCCGCCACCGCTGCCGGCAGCGGTGGCCGATCTAGGCAGGCTGGTGCCATGACCGCCACACAACTCAGCGGATATCGGCTCATGTGGATTTTCGTGATGTTCGACCTGCCCGTCGCCTCGAAGGCGCAATCCCGTGACGCCACGAAATTCCGGCAATTCCTTCTGGACGAGGGTTTTGAGAAGAGCCAATTCTCTGTCTATGCCCGATTTTGCAGCGGCAAGGAGCAGTTCGAGACCTATATGCGGCGAATCGAGAGCAACCTTCCAACCCAGGGAGAGGTGCATGTACTCACTTTTACCGACCGGCAATACGAGAATATCGTGCGATTCTCCAGCCAGCGCCGCCGCAAACCGAGGAAAAACCCTGACCAACTCGCTCTTTTTTGACGGATATGGCCAGGTTTCCAGATGCAGAAAAGCCATCATGTCCTTTAACATCAAGGACATGATGGCTCATCTATGATAGCCGCTCAGAGATCGCGGTCCAGCGGCAACACTGAGCAAGACGATCCAGAGCATATCCAAATGATAGCCGCTCAGAGATCGCGGTCCAGCGGCAACGTAAGAGCCAATCTAGGCGTCACGTTCGCAATGATAGCCGCTCAGAGATCGCGGTCCAGCGGCAACTGTAGTCTACTGTCTTGCGGCCTGGAATCTATGATAGCCGCTCAGAGATCGCGGTCCAGCGGCAACGCACGGCGCCACCGGTTTCAACACGCAAGGATGATAGCCGCTCAGAGATCGCGGTCCAGCGGCAACCGTGCAATGCACCGTGCTGTCCGAGTGATATGATAGCCGCTCAGAGATCGCGGTCCAGCGGCAACGATGCCGTCAGCGCCCCGATCCCGGAGGTGATGATAGCCGCTCAGAGATCGCGGTCCAGCGGCAACGAATTGCTCGCATCTACGACAAAAAGCGAAATGATAGCCGCTCAGAGATCGCGGTCCAGCGGCAACGAAACAGGCCACCATCAGTTCCTCGGTCAAATGATAGCCGCTCAGAGATCGCGGTCCAGCGGCAACGGCCAGAAAATCGCGCCACCGCGCGGCCACATGATAGCCGCTCAGAGATCGCGGTCCAGCGGCAACTCCGGCGGCCGGGGCAGCATCACGGCCTTGATGATAGCCGCTCAGAGATCGCGGTCCAGCGGCAACGAGGGCGGGGCGGCGCCGTCGAACGCGATGATGATAGCCGCTCAGAGATCGCGGTCCAGCGGCAACTCGCCTGATCAGGTAGAGCGCGCCGCGCGATGATAGCCGCTCAGAGATCGCGGTCCAGCGGCAACAGTCCACAGCACTGACCCAACGCCCAATGAATGATAGCCGCTCAGAGATCGCGGTCCAGCGGCAACGGTACAAATGACATTGACAAGGGTGTGTTGATGATAGCCGCTCAGAGATCGCGGTCCAGCGGCAACACACAGGCGGTTGTGCGGGCCTTCGCTGTATGATAGCCGCTCAGAGATCGCGGTCCAGCGGCAACGCATCCGGCGGCGAAGCGACCGCCACTCGATGATAGCCGCTCAGAGATCGCGGTCCAGCGGCAACCGCTCTTCGGCTAGCCCTACAAAGGGGCATATGATAGCCGCTCAGAGATCGCGGTCCAGCGGCAACGATCCAAGGCGGCGCTACCGGCGCGGACGAATGATAGCCGCTCAGAGATCGCGGTCCAGCGGCAACACATCTTGCGGCCGGAAATCGCCCAGAGGATGATAGCCGCTCAGAGATCGCGGTCCAGCGGCAACGCAGCCGGGGGAGCAGACGCTGCACCCCACATGATAGCCGCTCAGAGATCGCGGTCCAGCGGCAACAAAATGTTCTCCGCACCGGAAGCCCGTGAAATGATAGCCGCTCAGAGATCGCGGTCCAGCGGCAACGCACCAAGGCTCGCAGATGTCGCGTCCCCGATGATAGCCGCTCAGAGATCGCGGTCCAGCGGCAACGTGATGGCCATCAATACGGGGGAGGAAGCCATGATAGCCGCTCAGAGATCGCGGTCCAGCGGCAACTCACCCGTTCGCTATGCTCTTTGGCGCTGAATGATAGCCGCTCAGAGATCGCGGTCCAGCGGCAACGAGAGGACACAGCATGGCTAAGAAGTTGAAAATGATAGCCGCTCAGAGATCGCGGTCCAGCGGCAACCCAAGAAGCCCATGGGTCCGTATGTCATTGATGATAGCCGCTCAGAGATCGCGGTCCAGCGGCAACGCCGGCGCCCCACGGTGCCTCCACCTGCTGATGATAGCCGCTCAGAGATCGCGGTCCAGCGGCAACCGGCGGGTCCTCCGGCACGCCTTCGGCCGGATGATAGCCGCTCAGAGATCGCGGTCCAGCGGCAACCCAACGCCGCCACCAGGTGCGCGCCGACAATGATAGCCGCTCAGAGATCGCGGTCCAGCGGCAACTGCATCGAGGCCGCCATCCTGGCCGAGCAATGATAGCCGCTCAGAGATCGCGGTCCAGCGGCAACGGGTCGCCAAAAGGTCTGATACATGCTGGTATGATAGCCGCTCAGAGATCGCGGTCCAGCGGCAACGCATGGCGGATTGGCCAGGAATAGGCTGAATGATAGCTGCGGATTCTGACGAAATCGGCTACCTATTCCGAGATGAATTCGGTCCAGCGTTCCGATTTGAAGTCGGGCCATTTTCCGACGTGAAGGCGGCGGTTTTGCTGGGTTGAGATTCCCCCCGTGTCAGCACCCCTGGCGCATCCTTGCCCTTTTGGATTGGAGGGTTTGGATGCCGGCGAAGAGGCTGACGATGCGGAAGATAAGAGAGCTGCTGCGGCTGAAGTCTGCCGGCGGCATGAGTGACCGGGCCTTGGCCCAGCGGATCGGCGTCGCGCGCAGCACGATGACGGACTATCTGGAGCGGCTGGCGGCGGCGGGACTGCGCTGGCCGTTGCCGGATGAGATTACGGACGCGATCCTGGAGCAGCTTCTGTTCGTGCGGGCGGGTTTCAAGCCTGGCGCGCGGCGGCGTGTCGAGCCGGACTGGGCGCATCTGGCCCGGGAGATGCGGCGGCCGGGTGTGACGCTGCTGATCCTGTGGGAGGAGTACCGTGGGGCTGAACCCTCCGGGTACGGCTACAGCCGGTTCTGCGAGCTTTACCGGGAATTCGAGCGCCGGCTGGCGCCGACGATGCGCCAGCACCATGTGGCCGGCGACAAGCTGTTCGTGGATTTCTCCGGCAAGAAGGTGCCGATCGCCGATCCTGTGACGGGGGAGATCAAGGAGGCGGAATTGTTCGTGGCGGTGCTGGGCGCCTCGAACTTCACCTATGCGGAGGCCTGCTGGACCCAGGCTTTGCCGGACTGGATCGGGGCGCATGTCCGGCTCCTGTCGTTCCTGGGCGGGGTGCCGCGGCGGCTGGTGCCCGACAATCTGAAGGCCGGCGTCCAAAAGGCATCATTCTATGATCCGGAGATCAACCGCACCTATGGCTGCCTGGCGGCGCATTACGGGTTCAGCGTGCTGCCGGCCCGGCCGTCGCGCCCGAAGGACAAGGCGAAGGTGGAGGCCGGGGTGCGGTTTGCCCAGACCTATATCCTGGGTCGGCTGCGCCACCGGACATTCTTCTCGCTGGCCGAGGCCAATGCCGCGATCGGCGAGATGCTGGATCGGATGAACGGCCATATGATGCGCCGGATCGGCGTCAGCCGCCGGCACCTGTTCGATACGGTGGAGCGGCCGGCGCTGACGCCCCTGCCGGCCGAGCCCTATGAATATGCCGAATGGAAGCTGGCCTGGGTCGGGGTCGATTACCATGTCGACATCGAGCATTTCTATTACTCGGTCCCCCATATGCTGATCCGCCAGCAGGTGGATGTGCGTCTGACGGCGCGGACGGTAGAGATATTCCGCGGTGGCCGGCGGATCGCTGCCCATGCCCGCCGTTATGGCGGCCCCCGGCATGGGACCGACCCCGACCATATGCCGGCCCATCATCGCCATTATGCCGACTGGTCGGCCGAGCGGTTCCTGACCGAGGCCGGCCGGATCGGGCCGAACACGGCCGGGCTGTTCACCGCCATCCTGGCGCAGCGCCGCCATCCCGAGCAGGCGTTCCGCAATTGCCTGGGCATCCTGCGGCTTTACCGCGGGGCCGGAAATGTGCGGGCCGAGGCGGTCTCCGCCCGGGCACTGGAGATCGGCGCCCTGGCCTACCGGAGCATCGCCTCCATCCTCGACAACAATCTCGACCGTCCGGCGGCCAAGCCGGCCGACGACACAATGCCGCTGCTGCACAGCAATCTGCGCGGCCCCGGCTATTACCACTGAGGAGATACCTGATGCTGTCCCATCCCACCATCGACCTGCTGCATGAACTGGGCTTGCCCGGCATGGCGAAAGGGTTCAAGGCCCTGTCGGCCAATCCCGAGGCGGCCACGCTCGGCCATGCCGAATGGCTCGGCCTGCTGCTCGACCAGGAGATCACCGCCCGCAACCAGAAACGGTTCGAGGCAAGGGCCAGGCGGGCCAAGCTCCGCCATGATGCCTGCGTTGAGGATGTCGATTACCGCGCCGCCCGCGGTCTGGACCGCAGCATGTTCCTGCATCTGGCAACCAGCAGCTGGATCCGCGAGCACCAGAACCTGATCATCACCGGGCCCGCCGGGGTCGGCAAGAGCTGGCTGGCCTGCGCCTTGGGTCAGAAGGCCTGCCGGGAGAACATGTCTGTCCTCTACCAGCGCATGCCGCGATTGTTCGCCACCCTGGCGCTCGGCCGGGGCGACGGCCGCTATGCCAAGCTCCTCCAGGCGTTGGCCAGGGTGCAGTTGCTGATCCTGGATGATTGGGGACCCGAGCCGCTGACGCCGGAGCAGAGCTGGGACCTGCTGGAGATTGTCGAGGACCGTTACGGGCGCGGGCCCCTGCTCATCACCAGCCAGGTCCCGGTCGATCGCTGGTACGACCTGATCGGCAGCCCCACCCTGGCCGATGCCATCCTCGACCGCGTCATCCACGCCGCCCACCGCCTCGACCTCGCCGGCGAAAGCCTGCGCAAACGCGCGGCCGGAGGGCAAGCAGGCCTATCGACCTTGACCACCCATCCCTCCCCGTGACATCACCAATTTCGACACGAGGGGCATCTCATCCAACCGGCCGAAATCGACCGGAATAATGGACCGATTTGAAATCGGAACGCTGGCCCGACTTCAAATCGGAATAGGTGGCCGATTTCGTCGGAATCCGCAGGCTTCTGGCGCTTTCACCCCGAATTTGCCCCGAAGTTAAATATTCACCGCATATTATGCGGCGAATGTCGCGGACATTTGCCGCTTGGGCTTGGGTTCGGCCGGCGGGGGCACGATGGCCCCCGCCTATGGAAGCTGGTCCAGCCGCCGTTGCAATTCGGGCCGCTGCGGCGCATCGGCTGGGATTTGGGCCAGCAATCGGTTCCACAGGTCGCGGGCGCGGGCCGTGTCCCCCTGGTTGGCGGCCTGCTGGCCCAGATAGTACAGCGCCTGCGGATTGCCGGGCGACAGCTCCAGGACACGGGCCATGGCGGCCAGGAATTCCGCCCCGCCTTCTGTCTGTCCATCGTCCGGTGCCGTCAGGCGGGACAGGTCCAGCCAGGCCTGCAGGTTGGCGGCATCGGCGCGGGTGGCCCCGCGCAGCGCTGCGCGGGCGGCGTCCAGGTCGCCCTGCACTTCCCGCGCGCGGGCCAGGCGCAGCCAGCCTTCGACGTCACCCGGCTCATCGCGCAGGCGGGCTTCCAGCCCATCGACCATGGCATTGATGGTGGCCTGCTGTTCGGCTTCCCCCATGCCGGCCATGGCCTGCATCTGTTCCGGGGAAAGGGCGGGGGCCGATCCCCCGGACCCGCCGGCGGCCTGCGGGGCGCTGGCGGCGGGGCGGGGGGCGGGCGTGATGGCGGCGGGGTCCAGTCCCACGGTGCGGGCGGCCGATGCGATGCGGTCCCGCACGGTCGGCAGCCAGGGCGCATCGGCGGGGCTGTCGGCGACCAGGGCCGTCCAGCGGTCCAGCGCCCCGCGGATGTCCCCGGCCTGCAGGCGGGCCACACCCAGATAATACCGTGCGCGGGCATCCATCGGGTCCGCGTCGGCCGCCTGGGTGAACAGGCCGACGGCTTCCGGTCCCACCATGCCGTCGGCGGCCAGGGTCAGCGCCTCTGCCAGGGTGGATTTTACCGAAACATCATCGGGCGCCAGCCGCGACACATGCCGCCAGGCCTGTGCCGCCTCCTCTGTCCGGCCCATGGCGGCATAGGTCTGGGCCAGCAGACCCCAGCCGCCGGCATCATCGGGATTGGCGGCAAGTGCGGCTTCCAGCTTGGCCACGGCCTCCAGCACCTCTGGCGGCACGGGCCGTTCCGCGGGGCGGCTGGCGAATGGCTGGCCGGGCAGGGTGGGATTGCCCACCGACAGGTACAGGGCCAGGGCCCCCACCGGCAGCAGCAGGGTGAGCAGCAGGGCGGTGCGCGCCGCCGGACCCGCCGTGCGCACGGCCGCGGCCTTTTCCGCCTCGTCGGCGGCGGACAGCAGGCGGCGGCCCACCTCGGCCCGCGCGGCGCGGGCCTGATCGGGTGTCAGGATGCCGCGGGCCGTGTCCCGCTCGATTTCCGACACCTGGGCGGCGTAGACGGAGCGGGCGAAGCCGGCCGCCCCTTCCGGTGGCGGTGCCGGCCGCAGCAGGGCCCGCAGCAGGGGCAGCAGGACCAGCGCCGTCAGGCTGGCGGCCACCAACCAGAACATGATCATTTACGCCCCCCCGCCTCGTCATCGGCCAACAGGGCGCGCAGCCGCGCCTCTTCTTCCGCCGTCAGGGCGGGCGGCGGCGTCTGCTCCACCTCCTGCCGCCTTCGGCGCAGGTAAAGTGCCGTGCCCAGCCCGGCCAGAACCAGCAGCACAAAGGGCCCGCCCCACAATACCGCCGTGTAGCTGGTGACGGGTGGGCGCAGCAGCACGAAATCGCCATAGCGCGCCGTCACGAAATCCAGCACCTGCCGGTCGCTGTCGCCGGCCACCAGCCGTTCGCGCACCAGCACGCGCAGATCGCGGGCCAGATCGGCATCGCTGTCGTCGATCGACTGGTTCTGGCAGACCAGGCAGCGGAGTTCCCTGGAAATGTCCCGCGCCCGCGCCTCCAGCGCCGGGTCGGACAGCTTTTCGTCAGGCCGCACGGCCAGGGCCGGCAGGGCCAGCGACAGGCACAGGGTAGCGGCCATCAGGCCCGTCCGATGCCGGCGGAACAGGGACCGGCCCGTCATCTGGACAATTCCCGCACCAGGGGCAGGATCGTCTCTTCCAGGTCATGGGGCATCAGCGGCCCGACATGGCGGTGACGGATGCGGCCTTGCCTGTCGATGACATAGGTTTCCGGCACGCCATAGACACCGAAATCGATGGCGACGCGCCCATCGCGGTCGGCGCCGACACTGACATAAGGGTCGCCCAACTGTGCCAGGAAGGTCCGGGCCGCCTCGGGCTTGTCCTTGTAGTTGATGCCGTGGATGGCCACGCCCTTTTCTTTGGCCAGGCGCATCAGCAGGGGATGTTCCACGCGGCACGGCGCGCACCAGGAGGCGAAGATATTGACCAGCCGCACCTGTCCCGTCAGGTCGGTGCTGGCCAGGCCCGGCCCCCCTTCCGTCACGCCGGGCAGGGCGAAGACGGGGACGGGCTTATCGATCAGCACGGAAGGCAGCTTGGACGGGTCGCGGGTCAGCCCCAGCGCGAAATAACCGCCCAGGACCAGGAAGACGGCCAGCGGCAGCAGCAACAGCAGGCGGTGGCGGGTGGCGGCACTCATGGGCGCTTACTCGGCGGGTTGCAGGTTGGAGACGGCGGGGGCAGCCCGGCGCGCAGGCACGCCGACCCGAAGCCGCCGGTCCGATACGCTGAGCAGGCCGCCCAGGACCATGACCAGCGAGCCGATCCAGATCCAGGGCACCAGCGGATGATGATAGAGCCGCACGACCCAGCCCTTGCCGTCGCCATTGGGCTCGCCCAGGACGGCATAGAGGTCGGCGGCGAAGGTCGTGTAGATGGCCGCTTCCGTCGTCTGCATCTTGGCGACGGGATACCAGCGGCGTTCCGGGGTCAGGGTGGCGATGGTCTGGCCGTCGCGCCGGACCGTGAAATGGCCCATCTCGGTCGTGTAATTGGCGACCCGCAGATCCTCCACCTTGTCCAGGGTCAATTCATAGCCGGCGATGGCGGCCTTATCGCCGATCCCCATCACCCGGACATCCTCGGTCAGCCAGAAGCTGGTGCCGACCATGCCGGCGATGGCGATGCCCATGCCGGCATGGGCCGTGGCCGTGCCCCAGGCGCCCAGCGGCAGGCCGCGCGCGCGCGACAGGCTGTCACGCGCGGGCACGCGGAACAGCTTCACGCGGTCGGCGATCTCCCAGACCGCGCCGAACACGGCCCAGCCCGCCATGGCGATGCCGACCAGGGCCATGACGGGCCGCACACCCTGTTGCCACAGGGCCGCCAGCACGACGATGGCGGTCAGCAGCCCCGCCACCCAAAGCCGGCCCAGCACGCCCGGCAGGTCCGCCCGCTTCCACGACAGGAAGGGCCCCGCCGCCATGAACAGGACCAGCGGAATGGCCAGGAACGGCGTGATGAAGTTGAAATAGGGCGCGCCGACCGAAATCTTGTGCCCGAACACATCCAGCAGCAGCGGCATCAGCGTGCCGATCAGCACCACGGCCGCCGACACGGACAGCAGCAGGTTGTTCAGCACCAGCGCCCCTTCCCGGCTGACCGGGGCGAACAGGCCGCCCACCTTCAGCGAATGGGCGCGCAGGGCGAACAGCAGCAGCGCGCCGCCCGTCGCCAGACCCAGCAGGATCAGCACGGCCACGCCGCGCTGCGGATCGACGGCAAAGGCATGGACGGAGGTCAGCACGCCCGAACGCACCAGGAAGGTGCCCAGCAGCGACAGGGAGAAGGTGAGGATGGCCAGCAGGATGGTCCAGGTCTTCAGGGCATCGCGCTTTTCCACCACGATGGCCGAATGCAGCAGGGCCGTGCCGGCCAGCCAGGGCATCAGGGAAGCGTTTTCAACCGGGTCCCAGAACCACCAGCCACCCCATCCCAGCTCGTAATAGGCCCACCAGGACCCCATGGCGATACCCATGGTCAGCGACGCCCAGGCCACCAGCGTCCAGGGCCGGACCCAGCGGCCCCAGGCCGGGTCGACCCGGCCCTCGATCAGGGCGGCCACCGCGAAGCTGAAGGCGACGGAAAAGCCGACATAGCCCAGATAGAGGAAGGGCGGGTGAAAGGCCAGACCGGGGTCCTGCAGCAGCGGGTTGAGGTCGTTGCCGTCCAGCGGTGCCGGATCGATCCGGACGAAGGGATTGCTGGTCAGCAGCATGAACAGCAGGAAACCCAAGCCGATCAGCCCCTGTACCCCCAGCACGCGGGCCTTCAGCGTGGGCGGGATGTTGCGGCCGAAGGAGGCCACGGCCGCCCCGAACAGGGCCAGCATCAGCACCCAGAGCAGCATCGAGCCCTCATGATTGCCCCAGACGCCGGAGACCTTGTAGAGCATGGGCTTCAGGCTGTGGCTGTTCTCCACCACGTTCAGCACGGAGAAATCCGAGACGACATAGGCCTGCATCAAGGCCAGGAAGGCGATCGTCACGACGCCGAGCTGGGCGAAGGCCGCCATCCGCCCCGCTTCCATCCAGGCGGTATCCCGGCGCGCCGCACCGGCCAGCGACAGGATGGACTGGACGATGGCCAGCAGCAGGGCCAGCACCAGGGCGTAATGTCCGATCTCCGGGATCATGCTCTTCTCGCTGCTCGGGGGCTTTGCCTTGTGGCGGCCGGCTGCCGTCATCCTGGCGCTTCGCCGCCATTCCCCGTTCCCCATCGATCCGGCAACCCATGGCCGGGGAAGGAAGGGCGGGGCGGGGTGCGGGTTACTTCCCTTCCGGTCCGTAGACCGGACGGCCCGGCACCTCGGGACGGAACTCGCCCGATGCCTTCAGGGCGTCGGCCACTTCCTTGGGCATGTAATTCTCGTCATGGCGGGCCAGGATCTCACGGGCCTGGAACGTGCCGTCGGGGCCCAGCCGGCCTTCGGCCAGCACGCCCTGGCCCTCACGGAACAGGTCAGGCAGCGCGCCGCTGAAACTCACCTTCACGCTGTGGGCCGTGTCGGTGATGATGAAGTTCGTGGTCACACCATCATCCAGCTTCGTGACGCTGCCGCCTTCCACCAGCCCGCCGACACGGACCAGCTTGTCGCCCGGCGGGCGGGTGACCAGATCGGACGGGGAGAAGAAGAAGGCCACGTTCTCGTCGAAGGCCGTCAGCGTCAGGGCCGTCGCCGTGCCCAGGCCGGCCAGGGCCAGCAGCAGCATATAGAGCCGGCGCTTCTTGCGCGTCATCATGGCGTGTCCCCTCCACCGGCGTCCTGCCGGTCCGTGCGGCGGCGGCGGCGCGGCAGGCTTTCCTCCAGCATGCGCAGCAGCCGTTCCTTGCGGCGCAGGCCGGCCAGGCTGAAGCCCAGCAATCCGCCCAGCACCACCAGCGCCAGGCCATAGCTGGACCAGACATAGATGGCGTAACCGCCCATCTGGAAGAACTCGGCCATGATGTCACACCCCCCCGGCCTGGGTCAGACGCAGGGTCTGGATTTTCCGTTCAGCCAGCTCGGCACGCATGCGCAGGATGACGGTCGCCGTGAAATAGGTCAGGAACGCTGCCCCCATGATCATCAGCGGCCACAGCATGTCGGGATGCACGGTCGGCTTGCCCAGGCGCAGGACGGAGGCCGGCTGGTGCAGCGTGTTCCACCAGTCGACCGAGAATTTGATGATGGGCACGTTGATGGCGCCGACCAGTAGAAGGATCGAGCCCGCCCGGTGGCCGCGCTGCGGATCATCGAACGCATCGACCAGCGCCATATAGCCCAGATACAGGAAGAACAGGATCAGCACCGAGGTCAGCCGCGCATCCCACACCCACCAGGTGCCCCACATCGGTTCCCCCCACAGGCTGCCCGTGACTAGGCACAGCAGGGTGAAGCCGGCGCCCAGCGGGGCGGCGGCCTTGGAATAGACCTCCGCCAGCGGATGACGCCAGACCAGGGCACAGGCCGCCGCGACGGCCATGGAGCTGTAGGCGAACATGGCGGTCCAGGCGGCCGGCACATGCACATACATGATGCGCACCGTGTCACCCTGCTGATAGTCGCCGGGACTGGCGACCAGCCCCAGATACAGGCCGGCGGCGAACAGAAGGACGGACAGGACCGAAGCCCAGGGCAGGACCAGGGCGGCCAGGCGCAGGAAGCGGGCGGGATTGGCGAAACGATGCATGGTGGTCCCTATGTAGCACGCGCCCGGCCGGTTTCACACCGGCGGGCATGCCGCCTGCGCTGATTTGCGCCATCATTTGATCCAGGACAAGCCCCGCCGGCGCTCAACCCCAGCGGCCGGCCCGCAATATCGGTGCCCTTGGCCGCGCCGTGGACAGGACGGGCATGTGATGCACCATGGCCAGGGCCGCATCGGCTTCCAGCGGGCGGGAGAACAGGTATCCCTGGCCCCGCTCGCAGCCCATCTGCGTCAGCAGCCGGGCCTGCTCCTCCGTCTCCACCCCTTCGGCGACGACGCCGAATTCCATGATGCCGACGATGTGCAGGATGGCGCTGACCAGTTCCACGCCCTTGGGATCGCTGGTCATGGCCGTCACGAAGCTGCGATCGATCTTGATCGTGTCGACGGGCAGGTTTTGAAGATAGGCCAGGGAGGAATAGCCCGTGCCGAAATCGTCGATGGCCAGCCCGATCCCCAGATCGCGCAGCCCCTTCAGGATGGAGACCGCTTCCCCGCCCTGGCCGATCAGGCCGCTTTCCGTGATTTCGAGCTGCAGCCATTCCGGCCTGCATTCGGTCATGTCCAGCACGCCGGCCACCCAGCGCACGATATCCAGCCGCGACGGGTCGAGCTGATAGGGCGACAGGTTCACGGATACGTAAAGCGGCTTCTCCGTCCGGTCGCGGTTCCATTTGGCCGCCTGCCGGCAGGCCTGCACCAGGATCTGGTTGCCCAGCGGCACGATCAGGCCCGTCTGCTCGGCCACCGTCACGAAGGTGGATGGCGGGATGGGCCCATGTTCGGGGTCGGTCCAGCGGGCCAGCGCCTCGAACCCGACCAGCTCGCCATCGGACAGGCGGACGATGGGCTGGAAGGCGGGGCGCACGCCATTGCTGAAATAGATGGCCTGGCGCAGGCGGTCATAGATGATGTTGCGTTGTGTCAGCCGGGCGCGCATGGCGTCGTCGAACACGCGCCGCCCGCTGCCGCCCGCCGTTTCCGCCTCCGCGCTGGCGATCTCCGCGTCGCGCAGCAGGGCGGGGGCGTCGTTGCCCCGGCCGTCGCAGAACACGACGCCCAGGCTGGCCGTCACGAACATCTCGCGTCCGGCCACGGAAAGGGGTGCGCGCAGCGCGTCGCGCACGGCCGGGGCCAGCCGGTCGGCCCGGTCCATGCCATTCTCGAACGAGATGACGGCGAATTCGCCCGTGTCGATGCGGCCCAGCAGGTCGCCCGGCGGCACGCAGGTGCGCAGCCGGCTGGCGATGGCAGCCAGCAGCGCATCCGCATCGGCTTCCCCCAGGGCGGCCTTGATGGCGCGGAACCGGTCCAGTCCGATGACAGTGATGGCGGCGTCGCTGTCCACGCCCAATGCCTGATCCAGCGCCCGCAACAGATGCGCGCGGTTCGCCAGCCCTGTCACCGGGTCGAAATGGGCCAGGACATGAAGCCTTTGCTCGGTCCGCCGGCGATAGATCTCCGCCTGCCGTTCCGACAGAAGATGGTGCAGTTCCTGCCCGGCCTCCAGCTCGGCGGCGGTCCAGGGAATGCCCGTGTCGCGCAGCAGCACGACCTGGCCGTCCGGGACCGTCACGCCCAGCAGGCCGCCGCACCAGGCGATGCCGTCACGCCGCAGCACCTGATCGGAGGCCAGCAGATCCAGCCAGTGGGAAAGCGGCGGACCGCCTTCGCCACCATGCTGCACCCCGTCGATCCCGATGATCAGCGTGTCATGCGGGATGATGTCGGTCAGGTCGGCCCGCGCGACCAGCAGGCCGTCGGCCAGTTCCACCGCCTCGCGCAGATGCCGGCCCAGCCGGGCCATCCCCCGCGCCGCACGGGTGCGGGCGGCGGCCATCGCACGTTCCTCCAGCGCCGCGATCTGCGCGCCGACAATCTCCCCCAGCCCTTCGCACAGGGCGCGCATGGCGGGCGTCAACGCCCGCGGCGTGCGGCTTTCACACCAGAGATAGCCCCACAGCCGGCCGCCCACCGACAGGGCGACCACCATCACCCCGCGCATGCCGCGCAAGGCCGCGCGTGTCCGCAGCGATGATGCCGGTGCCCGCAGGGCGGCCCGGCGCAGGTCCACCCGCCGGGCTGTCTGCGGGCTGTCGGCCGGCAGGACGGGGATGGCGGGGGCCGCCATGTCGCGGATGACACGCGCCCGGTTCAATTCCAGCAGCATCCTTTCCGTCTCGCTCGGCGGGCCGAAGCCCACACCGGACGGATCGGGAATGCCGGGTGCCGCATCCTGGGCCAGGATCACGGGTTCCGGCCGGTCGGCCAGGCGGATCAGCAACACCCGTTCGTACCCCGTCAGGCGGCGCAGGTCATGGGCGGCGGCCTGCGCCAGGCTGTCCAGGTCGGCCATGTGCCGATACCGGCGCAATGAGGCCCCGAAACCAGCCGTCAGCATGGCGCCATCGCCGGCGGCCGGCGTGGCCTCGATCTCCAGGATCAGGCCGGCGGCGTCCCAATGACCATGTGCAATCAGGCGCTGCCGCACCCCGTTGCGCATCACGCGCAGCGACAGGGGCCCGATGGCATCCTGCCCCGCCTGGGTGATGGCCCGGTCCAGCGACCGGGCGGCGGCGGGGCCCAGCAGGTCGGCAACGGGGTGGCCCAGCGCCGTGTCCAGCGGCCGGCCCAGCAGGTCGGGCAGGTTGGCGCCGGCCTGTAGCAGCAGGCGGCTGCGCGCATCCAGCACCATCAGCCAGCCATGCGGCTGGATCATGTCCATCTGCTCGGTCCCTGCGTCTTCGGTAGATGCGCCATTGACCGGTGCGCCTTCGGCCGGAATGCCGGGCGTGACGGGGGCTGTCCAATGGGGGGCAGTGGGAAATGGCATCGGGACAGGGCACCGGTTGTCGATGATGGAATGGGTCGGCCCGAGGGCTGGTCGCACTATCTTCCGTCGGTCGTTAATATTGCGTTGTCCCGGCTTTCCAATTGCGGTGGATCAAAACAACATTCATCCGGACGAAGATGCGCCCGCCGTCTCCGGATTGGCAACCCCATACGCGGCGCAGTCCGGCCGCCAGTGTGAAGCATTTCACACAAGTGTCACTCATCGGCCGCGTCGCGTCACCTGTCGGGAAAATGCCTCCGGCAAGGTAGCGAAATTGCATCGATATGACCGAACGTGCTAACGATAACGGCTAAGAGAACGTTCTGGGTGGAGAAGCGCCGGGCCATGCGGATGAAATGCGTTGTGCCTTCCTTGCCCGAGGGCGCGGACAGCGTCGTGCGGGAAGTCGGCAAAGAGGTCCCATCCCTGATCCTGGGATGGCGGAGAACACGATGCTTGGCTCTTTTCTGCGCCGTCTGACCGGCGCCCGGCCGGAGGTGACACAGCCGGCGGCTCCGGCGCCCGTGGCTCCGCCACCGGTGGAAGAACCGCCGCGTCAGGACAGCGTCGTGGAGGAAACCGCCCTGCCACCGCCGGAGGCCGATTTCCCGCTGGCAAGCCTGGAAGCGCTGCCGGGTCCGGCGGTCAACGGTCCGGTCTTTTCCTCCCGCGCCGTGCGTGACGCCACGGTCGTCACGGCGATCATCGAGCTTCTGAACCAATTCGTGGGCGGCCAGGACCTGCTGGACGATCTGACATGGCGGCTGGAAAGCCTGACCCACGAACAGGTGAACTTCCTCCAGCTATCGGCCGGACCCGGCCTGATCCATCAGGCACAGACCCGGGTGGAGACGATGAAGGGCACCAAGGCGGCCGCCCTGCGCAAGCTGCTGACCGACCTGGCCGGCGGGGCCATCCCCGAGCCTTTGAATTGGGCCAGCGCGCTGGTCATCCCCAAGGGGCCGATCGTGCCGCCCCTGTCGTCGCTGCAGCCGCGGGCGGGAAATCTGGTCCCGCCGCCGGCCCCGAGCCCGAGCCCGTCCCCGGCGGTTTCCCCGCCTCAGCCGGCGGCGGCTGTCCCGCCGCGCAAGCCTGCCCCGTCCCCTGCCGCCGAACCCGCTTCCGTGGCAGAGCCGGTCGGCGGTCCGCCGATCGCGCCCATCAGCGTTTCCCTGCCCCCCTTTCGGCCGAATCACCGCGGCCGGCCGCGGCGCCCGCGGCTGGTGACGGGCCGGATGCCGCCGACGGGGATGGCGCGAAGCCCGTTTCTGCACCGTTGCCCCCGCCGCGCGCCGCCGCGCCGGCCGCTGCGGCACCTGGCGGTGCCGTTCCCCGCCTTGGCCGCCAGGATGCCGAAGCGCGCCGCGCCCGCCTCCTGGCTTCCCTGAACGATACACTCTCCTCCAGCGAGGCCGCCCCATGAGCATGCCGTCCAGCGACACCACCGATGAGCGCCGGCCGGTCGAAACCGGGGAGACCGGCGGCCCCCTGGTGGGACAGGTCCAGGAATCGGTCGACCCGTTCGATTACGCGGAAACCATCGTCCGTGACCTGGCGCTGCATGTGGGCTCGCGGCTGCGCGATTTCCGGTCCGACCTGGCGGCGATGCATTCCGCCGTCGTCCAGTTGCCGGAAACCATGAAGATCAACGCCCTGGGCCAGAGCATCCAGGAATTGCGGGAACGGCTGGCCCACCTGACGGGTGTGGTCAGTCAGCAGGTCTCCCGCTATCCGGAGGAACTGGACCGCGTCTCCAAGACCACGGGCGACCTGTTGAACCGGGTGGCCGGGCTGGAAAGCTGGATCGCCGCGGCGCGTCAGTCCATGGCGCAGGGGGAGGGGCCCAGCCTGCCCATGCCCACGGGCGGCTTCGTGGGGCAGGACCAGCTCAACGTCATCATCAGCCAGGTGCATGAAAGCATCATGCGGGTGGTGGGTGCCGTGCGCGACCTGCAACTGGATGTGCGTGACATCCGCACCGACCTGCGCGATGGACCGGCACCGGCACCGGCACCGGCACCGGCACCGGCACCGGCGGTCACCGATGGGGAGGCACCTGCCGGCCCCATCCCGGCATCCGTGGATCTGTCCCCGGCCCTGGCGGCGCTGGAACGCCGTCTGGCGGCCCTGGAAGACCGGCCGGCCGCGGGTCCGGCCATCACCGATCCGGCCCCTTCCATTGCCGATCTGTCGCGGCGCATCGCCGCCCTGGAACAGCGGCCGGTCCCGGCGCCGTCACCGGCCGCCGTCACGCCGGCCGCTGCCGGCTCGGCGGATGTGGCGGCCCTGGTCTTCGGGTCGTGGAACCGTCTGGCCCAGCCGGCCGGCGATGTGGCCCTGGCCCAGACCGTGGAAGCCGTGCTGTCCACCCTGTCCCGCCGGTTCGGCCAGACGGTGCGCACGCCGGCCGTGGCCAAGGGGTCGGGCATCATCGCCGTGGCCAGCGACCAGCGGGGCGCCACGCCCGTCGTCGCCCTGGTCGCGACGGAGGATTTGTGCGGCCGTCGCTGGGGCCTGGGCGCCGCCGGCGCGGAAATGCGGGCGGACGCGACGGATGACAAGCCGGCCGCCATCCGCACCCCCTGCTGGCGGGCCCTGCTGTCCGCCGCGGCGCTGGTCGAACAGCAGGCGGCCGGGACGCGCGTCCTGCCCGTGCTGGTCTATGGCCATGGCAGCATCGATGTCCTGCCGTCGCGCGACGACATGGCCTCCTTCGGTCAGCGCCTGGGTGTTTCGGCCGCCGCCGACCGGTTGCTGGTCGTGGGCGCGTCGGACCAGTCCCATGCCGGTCTGGCGCAGCCGCGCGACCTGCTGTCGGCCCTGACCGATCTGGGCCTTTGACCGGCCGTGACGCGCCTTCTGGTCACCGGCTTCGCGCCTTTCCTGGACCATGCGGCCAATCCCACGGCCTGGCTGGCGGAACGGCTTGACGGTGCGCGCATCGGCGGGGCGGATGTCACGGGCATCACCCTGCCCGTGACATTCGACGGGGCCGTGCCGGCCCTGCTGGACGCCGTGGCGGCAACGGCGCCGGATGCCGTCGTGATGTTCGGCCTGGCTTACGACACGGATGCCATCCGGCCCGAACGGCTGGCCCTGAACCTGGATGACAGCACGGCGCCCGACAATGACGGACAGGTGCGCCGCAATCGTCCCATCGATCCGGCGGGTCCCATGGGCTATTGGTCGTCGCTGCCACTGGACGCGATCATCGATGATCTGGGGGCCGCCGGCATTGCGGTCAGGACCAGCCGCGATGCCGGCGGCTATATCTGCAACCATCTTTTCTTCGGCATCCGCCATGCCCGGCCCCATCTGCCGGCCGGGTTCATCCATGTCCCGCCCTTCCCGGATCAGGTGCGCGAGGCCGACAGGGGGCACCGCACGGGCATGACGCCGGAAAGGCTGGAGGGGGCGGCGCGCCTTATCCTGGCGCGCGTTGCGGCCCAGCCGGCATAGCGGATGGGCATGCGGGTGGGCGGCATGAGCGTTTGCCGCTTGGGTTCCGGCCCCTTTGGGCGTTAAGTTGGAAGACGTCTCGCCACCGGCCCCTTGGGGATCATGCAGATCTACCTTCCGATCGCCGAAATCTCGGTCAACGCCCTGTTGATCCTGATGCTGGGTGGCGGTGTCGGGTTCCTGTCCGGGCTGTTCGGTGTGGGCGGCGGCTTTCTGATGACGCCGCTGCTGATCTTCATCGGCGTGCCGCCGGCCGTGGCCGTGGGGACCCAGGCCAACCAGCTTGTCGGGGCCAGCGTGTCGGGCGTGCTGGCCCATTGGCGGCGCAACAATGTCGATGTGAAGCTGGGCAGCGTCATGCTGGCCGGCGGCACGGTGGGCACGGGTCTGGGCGTCTGGCTTTTCGGGCTTTTGCAGAAGCTGGGCCATATCGATCTGGTGATCTCGCTTTCCTATGTGCTGTTCCTGGGCACGGTCAGCAGCCTGATGCTGGCCGAAAGCGTGCGCGCCATGCTGAAGGGCCGGGGAAAGCCCGTCCGGTCCAAGCTGCATCACCATACCTGGCTGCACGGTCTGCCCTTCAAGGTGCGGTTCCCGCGTTCCCGCCTTTACATCTCCGCGCTGCTGCCGGCGCTGATCGGCTTCGTGGGCGGTGTGCTGGTGGCCATCATGGGGATCGGCGGCGGCTTCCTGCTGGTGCCGGCCATGATCTATGTCCTGGGCATGCCGACGGCGCTGGTGGCCGGCACCTCGCTGTTCCAGATCATCTTCACCACGGGCCTTGCCGCTTTCCTGCAGGCGGTGGGCAACCAGACGGTCGATATCGTCCTGGCCCTGCTGCTGCTGGTCGGCGGCGTGGTCGGGGCGCAGTTCGGCACGCGCGCCGGGGCCAGGCTGCGGGGCGAGCAGGCGCGCGCCCTTCTGGCGCTGATGGTGCTGGCCGTGGCCGTGAAGCTGGCCGTGGACCTGATCGTCCGGCCGGAAGACCTTTATTCCATCACCCTGCCGGTGGCGACATGACGGCGCGGCGCTGGTCGGCCCTGCCCGTCGCCCTGCTGGCGGGCCTCTGCCTGTGGCTGGCCATCCGGCCGGCCTGGGGGCAGTCGCTGGTGGCCGACCTGTCCAGCCACCTGATCGCCATCACCACGGGTTTCACGGGCACCGATGTCGTGCTGTTCGGCGCCGTCGACGGGGATGGCGACGTGGCGGTCGTGGTGCAGGGGCCGGAGGGGGAGGTGACGGTCCGGCGCAAGGACCGGGTGGCCGGCATCTGGGTGAATACCGAGGATGTCGTGTTCCTGCGCGTGCCGGCCTATTACATGGTCGCCGTCACCTCGCCGCTTGACGGGGTGGTGCCGCCGCCCGTGCTGCTGCGGCACGAGATCGGGCTGGATTATGTCCGCCTGCTGCCCGAACGGGCCAAGCTGCCGCCGGAGATGCTGGCGGAGTTCCGTGCCGCCCTGATCCGCAACAAGCAGCGGGCCGGGCTTTACGCGACGGAGACGGGTACCGTCTCCTTTCTGGGTCAGCGCCTGTTCCGCACCCGCATCCATTTCCCGGCCAATGTGGCCACGGGGACCTATACGGCGTCGGTCTTCCTGATCCGCAATGGCGACGTGGTCAGTGCGCAGACCACGCCGCTGCTGGTATCCAAGATCGGCTTTTCCGCCAATGTCTATGAATTCGCCCAGCGGCAATCGGTCTTTTATGCCGTGCTGGGCGTGATGCTGGCCGTGACGGCCGGCTGGCTGGCCGGCATCGTGTTCCGCAAACCCTGACGCATTCCCTTTATGCCTGAGACCCGACAGAATCTGTTCCCCCTGGAGGACCCGATGAGCCAGAGCGAAAAGGCCCGCATCTTCCTGGTCGTCGTGGACGAGACCGAGGAAATGACCGTGGCCCTGCATTACGCGGCCCGGCGCGCCCGCAATTCCGGCGGCCACGTCGCCCTGTTGAACGTGATCCCGCCGGGGGAATTGCAGCAATGGGGTGCCATCGAGGAATTGATGAAGCAGGAGCAGCGGGAGGAGGCGGAGCAATTGATGCAGCGCCTGGCCAAGGATGTCGTGGATATCGCCGGCTCCGTCCCCTCCCTTTATATCCGCGACGGGCAGACCAGCGAGGAACTGATCAAGCTGATCCAGGAGGAGCCCAGCATCTCCATCCTGGTGCTGGCCGCGGGCACGGGACGCGGCGGGCCGGGGCCGCTGATCAGCCACGTGGTGGGCCAGATGTCGGGCAACCTGCGCATCCCCGTCACCGTGGTGCCGGGCTATCTCTCCGACGAGCAGTTGGACGCGATCACCTGACGGGCAGGTCACCCGGCCGCCGCCCCCGCCAATCATCCAGGGCAGCACGCAGGGCGCGGGCGAAATCCTGCCGTTCATCCAGGCAGAGATAGCTGCCCACGACGAGATGCCGCCCGTGGGAGGACAGGGTGATCTGGCTGCCGGGGCGGATGGGGTCGTCCAGATGCACGCGCAGCCAGGTGGGCTGGAAGGTCCAGCGTTGCCGCCGGGCGGCCGGGTCCACCCGTTCCACGGTCAGCGCCCTGTCAGTCAGTTCCACCGTCTCCTGCGCGTGCCCGCTGCGGTAGCTGGCCTTGAACGCCCAGTAGAGCAGCGCCACGTCGACCCCCATGAAGCCCACCACGGGCCAGGCGCCGTTCAGGAAGAAGATCAGGCCGGTGCCCAGGCTCAGGCCGCCCACGCACCACATCAGCCGCCGGAACCCGGCCGGGCTCAGGCTGCGATGCGGGTGGATCACGGCGCGGAACAGGATCACCGCCGGGATTTCCGGCGCTGATGCTGTGGCCGGCGGATCCGGCGATGATACGGCCAAATCATTCATGCCTGCTACGATATGGTCGACGCCTGTGTCGCGGCAAGGGCGTGTGCGCGCCCGGAAGGCGGAGCCGGACAGGAGAAACAGGACAGGCGGAGCCGGACGGGGCAGGGTGGCCGGGAAGGGGCGCCCGATTGCGGTGGCCGCTGCGGCCCGCTATGCTGGGGCGCCCCCACCTTGTCCAGGTTTTCCCCTTGAAGCGCGCCGCCATCGACGAATTCTTCCGCCGCCTGTCCGAACGCGACCCGGAACCGAAGACGGAGCTTGAATATTCCAATCCCTATACGCTGCTGGTCGCCGTGGTCCTGTCGGCCCAGGCCACCGATGTGGGCGTGAACAAGGCCACCCGTGCCCTGTTTGAAAAGGCGGACAACCCGACGGCCATGGTGGCGCTGGGCGAAGCCGTGGTGCGCGACCACATCAAGACCATCGGCCTTTACAAGACCAAGGCCGCCAATGTCATCCGGCTGTCGGAGATTCTGCTGGACAGGCACGCCGGTGCCGTTCCGCGTCAGCGCGAAGCGCTGGAGGAACTGCCGGGCGTCGGGCGCAAGACGGCCAATGTCGTGCTGAACGTGGCCTTTGGGGAACCGACCATCGCCGTCGATACCCATATCTTCCGCGTCTCCAACCGGACGGGCCTGGCGCCGGGCAAGGATGTGGAGGCCGTGGAACAGGGGCTGCTGAAGCGGGTGCCGCGCGCCTGGCGGCTGCATGCGCATCATTGGCTGATCCTGCACGGCCGCTATGTCTGCAAGGCGCGCAAGCCCGATTGCCCGGCCTGCATCGTCCGCGACCTTTGCGATTTCACGGGCAAGGTGCTGGAATAGGCGGCCGGCCCCCCAGGATGGCCCCCCAGGATGGCCCCCAGGATGATATGAAATGACGACCCCGCCCGATCCGGGTTTCGCGCTTTATGTGCATTGGCCGTTCTGCGCGTCCAAATGCCCCTATTGCGACTTCAATTCCCATGTGCGGGAAAAGGTGGACCAGCCGCGCTGGGCGGAAGCCCTGCTGCGCGAACTGGACCATTTCGCCGATCTGACGCCCGGCCGCACCCTGACATCGGTATTTTTCGGGGGTGGCACGCCATCCCTGATGCCGCCATCGACGGTGGAAGCCATCCTGCGCCGGGCGGATGAGCGCTGGGGCCTGCCGGCTGGCACCGAGGTGACGCTGGAAGCCAACCCGACCAGCGTGGAGGCGGACAAGTTCCGCGCCTTCCGCGCGGCCGGTGTCAACCGTGTCAGCCTGGGCATCCAGGCCCTGAACGATGCCGACCTGAAGGCTTTGGGCCGCCGGCATTCGGCCGGGGAGGCGCTGGCCGCCATCGGTCTGGCCCGCGCCATCTTTCCCCGCTACAGCTTCGACCTGATCTATGCCCGGCCGGACCAGACCGTGGCAGCCTGGCGCCAGGAACTGTCCCGTGCGCTGGACCATGCCGTGGGGCACCTGTCGCTCTACCAGCTCACCATCGAGGAGGGCACGCAGTTCCACACCCTGCATGCGCGCGGCGCCCTGGTCCTGCCGGAGGAGGAGGTGCAGGGCGACCTTTATGCCGCCACGCAGGAGGTGCTGAACGCCGCCGGCCTGCCTGCTTACGAGGTGTCCAACCATGCACGGCCGGGCGAGGAGAGCCGCCACAACCTGACCTATTGGCGGTATGGCGATTATGCCGGTATCGGGCCAGGCGCCCATGGGCGGCTGACGCTGCCCGGCCAGGGCAAGGTTGCCACCCGCACCCACCGCGCGCCGGAAATCTGGCTGGAACGCACGCTGGCGGCGGGCACGGGCGCCAAGCCCCTGGAGCCCGTGTCCGCCGCCGACCGGCTGACGGAAATGCTGATGATGGGCCTGCGCCTGTCCGAAGGCGTGCCCCTGGCGCGCGTGGCGGCGGAAACCGGCCGGCCGCTGGCCCAATGGCTGCCGGCCGGCCGGCTGGATGGCCTGATCCGCCATGGTATGCTGGAATGGCGCGGCAATGGCGCCGGCGCCGTGCTTGCCGCCACCACCGACGGACGGGAACGGCTGAACGGCGTGCTGGCTGCCCTTCTGGCATGATCGGGCCACGCTTGGGGCTTTCCCCTGCACGCGATTGCCGCTATATGGGGGGCGTGGTTGGCGTCCGTAGCTCATCAGGATAGAGCGCCGGTTTCCTAAACTGGAGGCAGCAGGTTCGAGTCCTGCCGGGCGCGCCACATTTTCCCCCGCCATACCCCCCGTTTGCCCCACCGGTGGACCCCGGTGCGTGGAAAACCGTTTCCTTCAGGAAGGGGTTTGACCTGGATCATGGCCATGCCATGCGGGGTCCCTATGCTGCCTTCATCCCGCAACGGGCGGACACAAGCCGCCTTGAGCCAGAGGGGGAAGCGATCCCATGCTGCCGCAGAAGATGAAAGCCGCCATTGTCCATGCCTATGGCGCACCCCTGCACCTGGAGGAGGTGGCGGTGCCCCGTCCCGGTCCGGGCCAGATCCTGGTGAAGATCGCGGCGTCGGGCGTCTGCCATACCGACCTGCATGCCGCCGACGGCGACTGGCCCGTCAAGCCGCCGCTGCCCTTCATCCCCGGTCACGAGGGGGTGGGCACCGTCGTGGCGGCCGGGGCCGGCGTGACGCAGGTGCGCGAGGGTGACCGCGTGGGCGTGCCGTGGCTCTATACCGCCTGTGGTCATTGCGAACATTGCACGACCGGTTGGGAAACGCTGTGTACCGCACAGCAGAACACGGGTTATTCCGTCAATGGCGGCTATGCCGAATATGTGCTGGCCGATCCCGGCTATGTCGGCCATCTGCCCGGCAATGTCGGGTTCGCGGAGATCGCGCCCATCCTGTGCGCCGGTGTCACCGTCTATAAGGGCTTGAAGGAGACGGATGCCCGCCCTGGCCAGTGGGTGGTGATCAGCGGTATCGGGGGGCTTGGCCATGTGGCCGTGCAATATGCCAAGGCCATGGGATTGCATGTCGCGGCCGTGGACGTGGCCGACAGCAAGCTCGACCTGGCCCGGCGGCTGGGCGCCGACCTGACCGTGAACGCCGCGACGGTCGACCCCGTGAAGGAGATTCAGGCCAGTATCGGCGGGGCGCACGGGGTGCTGGTCACCGCCGTCAGCCGCCCGGCCTTCGCCCAGGCCATCGGCATGACCCGCCGCCGCGGCACGATCAGCCTGGTCGGGCTGCCGCCGGGCGACTTTCCCGTGCCCATCTTCGATGTGGTGCTGAATCGCATCACGATCCGCGGCTCCATCGTGGGCACCCGCGCCGATCTGGCCGAGGCCCTGATGTTTGCCGGGGAAGGCAAGGTGAAGGCTACGGTGGCCACCGAAAAGCTGGACGATATCAACAGCGTGCTGACCCGCCTGCGCAACGGGAAGGTGGAAGGCCGCATCGTTGTCACCCCCTGATGCCGCCATCCCGCCCCGTTCGCAGGGATCAGCGCTGGAACCAGCCCACCAGTTCCATATGGGCCGACCACAGGAACTGGTCCACGGGCAGGATGTCGGTCAGGCGGTAGCCGCCATCGATCAGCATCTGGGCGTCGCGGGCGAAGCTGAGCGGGTTGCAGGACACGCCGACCACGCGGGGCACAGCGGATGCCGCGAGCTGTGCCGCCTGTGCCTGGGCCCCGGCCCGCGGCGGGTCGAAGACAACGGCCTGGAACCGGTCCAGGTCGAACGGCACCAGCGGATCGCGGAACAGGTCGCGCCGTTCCGCGGTCACCCGGCCCTGTGTCTGCCGCGACCCGCCCGACAGGGCGGCGAAGGCGGCCGGATCACCCTCCACGGCATGCACATGTCCGGCCGGCGACAGGTGGGCGGCCAGCGGAAAGGTGAAGGTGCCGCTGCCGGCAAACAGGTCTGCGACCGCTGTCGCCGGGCCGATACCCCCCAGCACGGCGGCGACCAGTGCGCTCTCTGCCTGCCGGCTGGCCTGTAGGAAGGCGCCGGGCGCGGGCGAGACGGTGACATCGCCGAAGCCCAGCAGGCCGGACCGGCGCAGGGCCACGGGCTCGGCCGGCTGTCCGTCCCGGGCGCGCCAGGACAGGCGGGCCAGATCCTGTGCCTGCGCGAAGCCGGCCAGATGTTCCAGGGTCCGCAGGTCCGGTGCGGCCAGCCCTTCCAGCACAATATCGACCCCGTCATCCAGCAGGGTCAGGGCCACGTCGACCGACTGCCCGTCGGCCAGCAGCGGTGTCAGAGCCTCACGCAGCGGGGCGATCAGGGCCGTCAGCGGCGGGGCCAGCACGGCACAGGCGGACAGATCGACCAGCCGGTGGGAATGCGCCTCGTTGAAGCCCAGCCAGACGCGGCTGCCCCGCCGCACGGCATTCATCACGGCGCGGCGGCGCTGGGCCGGTTCGGTCCGGGCCATCGGGTGCAGCGTCACGCCGTCCCCCAGCAGGCCGCAGCGCCCGAGCACCGTGGTCAGCGCCTCCAGCTTCCAGGTGGCATAGGTCGCATCGTCCATATGCTGGGCGACGCAGCCGCCGCAACTGCCGAAATGCGGGCAGGGCGGTTCGGCCCGCCCCGGCCCCTCTGCCAGAAGGGAGACGGGCACCCCCTCCCATCCGTCGCCGCGATGGGCGCCGAACTTCACCATCAGCCGGTCGCCCACCAGCGTCTGCGGCACATAGAGGCGGTGGCCCTGCCATTCGGCCAGCCCGTCGCCCCGGCCGCCGAGGCGCGTGATCGCCACCTCCACGGGGCCGCGCGTGGGCGGCTCGGGTGCCGGGCGCTGGGCGGGACGGGAACCGGGGCGGCGGGCGTGCGGCTTGCGGGGGGGCATGGGATTTTTTCCGCTGGGGGTCAAAACAGATAGGGGGCCAGGTTGGCACGCATCGCATCCGGCACGCGCACGGGCCGCCGGGTTTCGGGATCGATCAGCACCTGGATAGCCGTGTGGGTGGCCACGGGCCGGCCCTCCACGAACAGGCCACCGCCGACCGTGATGGAACTGTTGCCGATGGCGATGATGCCCATGCCGGTGCGCAACGGCGAGGGATAATGCACCTCCGCCAGAAATTCGAAATCGGTCCGGCGCAGCACCACGGCGAAGGTGCCCGCCGCGGCGTGCAGGCCCAGATGGGAGACAAGGCCGACGCGCGCATTTTCGAAATAGGTACCGATGGCGTTGTTGTTGGCATGGCCCACCGGGTCCAGGTCGGCATAGCGCACGCGATCCTCCTGCCAGAACCGGAACAGGTCCGGATCGGTCAGGCGGGTGCGCTCGAAGGTGGTATGGGCGGGGCTGGCCATGGGGGTTCTTCCTGGGCCGGTGGCACCGGCGTGACATTCACGGAATCTTCTTCCGGGGCATAGGAGGTGACGAAGATTTTGGCAAGCCGGACGGACGAAACGGTGATAGAAGGACCGAACGACCAATCTTGCCCGGAAGGGAACCATCCATGTCCGATCCAACCAGCACCGCAGAGCAGCTCTTCGACAAGGCGCTCGACGTCGCGGAAAAGCACCTTGAAGCGGCCATGAAGGAAGGTGGCGCGCTTTCCGGCTATGTGGCCATCGCCATGATCGAGGCGGCCGTCAACCAGGCCGTGGAAGAAACCAGCCACGAAGACGTGGCCGACATGCTGCGCGACCTGGCCGACCAGATCGAGGCCGATGCCGAGGAAGGCAGCGAGGAGGACTGAACCTCTCCCCCCGCGGCCGCCTTGAAAGGACGCCCCGCCGGTCTCGCCGGCGGGGTTTTTTTCATGGCCGCCGGTATTATGGATTCAGGACCGGATACGGCCCATGCACAGTGCGTCCACATAGCGGCCGTCGCGGAAGGCATAGTCGCGCAGGCGTCCTTCCTCCACGAAGCCGAACCGCCGGTAGAGGCTGATGGCGCCCGCATTGTCGGCGAAGACCGTCAGTTCCACGCGATGCAGGTCCAGCCAGCGGTCCGCCGCATCGACCAGGGCATGGGTCAGGGCCTTGCCCACGCCGGCCCCCTGCACATCATCATGCACGCCGATGGCGAAATCGGCCACGTGCCGGCGCCGGCCCCCCTGGCGCACCAGGCTGGCGGCACCCACCAGCCGGTCATCCAGGATGGCGACGATGTGCAGATCGTCCGGCCCGCCCTTCTCCATCCAGGCGCGCGTCCCCTCCACACCGGGAAAGGGCGGGCGCAGGGTGCCGTACCTGAATTTCGGCAGCGACGCCATGGCGGCCATGGCGTCGGCATCGTCCAGCCGGCGGGCCCGCAGCCACAGGCCGGGCGGGCCGAAGCCGGCCACGGTGCCGCCCGGCGGCGGGGTGAAACCGGCGCCGGTCATGCTGTTCCCCTTATTCCGGCCACAGCCGTCAGGAAGGCGCGGATGCGGGCCGGGCTCTTGCGCCCGGGCGCATCCTCCACACCCGATGATACATCCACAGCCGTGGCGCCCGTTGCCCGGACGGCGTCGGCGACATTGTCGGGGTCCAGGCCGCCCGACAGCATCCAGGGACAGTCCCAGCGCCGTCCCGTCAGCAGCGACCAGTCGAAACGGATCCCGTTGCCACCGGGCAGCAGGGCCCCCCTGGGCGGCTTGGCATCGAACAGCAGCATGTCGGCGACGCCCTCGAACGCCCTGGCCGCATCCAGATCGGCCGGTTCCGCCACCTTCACGGCTTTCAGCACGGGCAGGGCGAAGCGCGCCTTGATGGCGGCCACCCGTTCCGGCGTCTCCGACCCGTGAAGCTGGATCAGGTCCAGCGGCACCTGGGCCAGCACATCGGCCAGCATGTCGTCGGCCGGATCGACGAACAGGCCGACGACGCGCGTGCCGGTGCGGACCATGCGCGACAGTTCCGCCGCCGTGGCGATGGACACGTTGCGCGGCGATCTGGGGAAGAAGACCAGCCCGACATAGCGCGCACCGCCATCCAGTGCCGCCTGCATCGCCTCCGGCGTGCCGATGCCGCAGATCTTGGCCCGGATGTTCATGCGCCCAGTTCCTGTGCGATGCGGCGGGATGCGGCGGCGGGATCGGGATCGGCCGTGATGGGGCGGCCGATGACCAGATGGTCGGCCCCGGCGGCCACGGCCTGTCCCGGCCCCATCACGCGCTTCTGGTCGTTGACGGCGGCCCAGGACGGGCGGATGCCCGGCACCATCAGCGTGAAATCGGCGGGCAGGTCGGCGCGCAGCAGCGCCACCTCCGCCGGGGAGCAGACGACGCCATCGGCCCCGTTGGCATGGGCCATGGCGGCCAGGCGCCGCACCTGATCGGCGGCGGGCAGGGCCTGGCCCACGGCGGCCAGATCCTCATCCGACAGGCTGGTCAGGACCGTCACGGCCAGGATGCGCATGCGGGCCAGGCCCAGCCGCGCGGCTTCCTCCGCCGCGGCGTCGGCCGCTGCCCGGACCATGGCCGGGCCGCCGCCGGCATGGATGGTCAGGAAGGTGGGGGCCAGCGGCGCCACCGAACGCACGGCACCCGCCACCGTATTGGGGATGTCGTGCAGCTTCAGGTCCAGGAACAGCGGCAGGTCGCCCGCCGACACCACCGCGCGGATGCCGGCCGGCCCCTGGGCCATGAAGAATTCCAGCCCCAGCTTCACCCCGCCGACCAGGCCGGCCAGACGTGCCGCCATGGCCTTCGCCCCCTCCGTCTCCGGCATGTCCAGGGCAACGAAAACGCGGTCGGTGGGGCGCATGGCGCGGGGCTCCTGCTGGGTCTGTTCCGATGGGCCTGTTTATCGCGGATCGCGGCCACGGCGAAGGGCCGATCCGGCAGAAGTGCCATACGCGGGGGGATCGGCATGGCCTTATACTATTTTGCGGTGATCAGAACCTGTTGGTTCTGATCACCGCACTCAATGGCCGACGCCAACATTCGTTGGCTTGCGCCGACGCCAACATTCGTTGGCTTGCGCCGACGCCAACATTCGTTGGCTTGGCGACGCCGCACGAGCGGCGCGGCGGCGATCGCCGCCGGACCAACTTGCGATGCGTTCTACTCATCGCAAGTTGGTAATAACCACCTTCCCGGAACGTAAAGGGAAGCCCTTGACCCTGCCCCGTTCCCGCCGCCAGAATGGTGCCGGGCGCCTGCCGCCGGCTGTGCGCAAAGCGCCCATCACACCATAAAGGGAGTGACCCCATGCCCTTGCCGCCGCCCGATGTTCCGCGCGAACGCATGCATCAGCGCCGGGTGACCTGCCAGGGCTACCGGCGATCCGACGGGCTTTGGGACATCGAAGGCCACATCACGGATGCCAAGGATTATCCCTTTTTCCGAGGGGACCGGGGGGAATTGCCGCCCGGCGCCTTCGTGCATGAAATGTGGATGCGCCTGACACTCGACAGCCGGTTGACGGTGCAGGCGGTGGTGGCGGTCACCGATGCCGCGCCCTATCGCCTTTGTCCCGCAATCACGGACAATTTCCAGCGTCTGGTCGGCCTGTCGATTGCCAGCGGCTGGACCGCGGCCGTGAAGGAACGGCTGGGCGGAACGGAAGGCTGCACGCATCTGGTGGAATTGCTGGGCCCCATGGCCACCACGGCCTTCCAGACCATCGCCACCTGGATGGACGACCGCGATCAGGAACGGCGCGCCGCCCAGGCGGCCCGGGGGGAAACCCCGCCACCCCGCACGCGGCGCCCGCCCATGATCGATACCTGCCACGCCTGGGCGGCCGATGGGGAGGTCGTGGCGCGGGAATGGCCGGAATTCGCCGTACCCGCCCGCACGGGTGGCGACCGGCCCTGATAAGCCGGCCGCACCAAAAAAGCGGGTGCATCACGCGGGGCCGACCGACCCCGCGCCGGTGATCAGGATTGCGGCTTGCCGGTCTGCAGGGAGCCGGTCACGCTGCCGCCATCGGCAATGTTGATGCGGCCATAGCGGATGGTGCCTTCCAGGTTCCCCGTCTCGCCCACCGACAGGATGCCCGACACCTCGATCGTGCCCGTGGCGCGGCCGTTGACGCGCATCTGCTCGACATTGGCGGTGCCCTCGAAATGGCCGCCCTCGGCGATTTCCAGGATCTTGATGTCGACCAGGGTCACGTCGACCAGGCGTCCGGCCACATGCAGCGTATGGCAGTGGGAAATCTTCGCCCCCTCGATCCGGGCCTCGGAAGCGATGGTGGTGATGCCGCCGGCCGACGGTCCCGTATCCGCAGCCGCCTCCGCTGCACCGCTCAAACCGGGACGCTGGAAACTGCGCGGGTCCAGGATATCGTTGGGCATCGGCTCAATACTCTCCGCCAGAGGCTGACCGGTTGGGTCGGATTTCCATGGGCGGCGTGTTAACCAGCCCGTTCTTTCGCGTTCATTCATAAGCTGAAAGGGTTAAAACCGCAACGCTCTTGCCCAGGACACGTGAGGGATGCATGGGGGTAAGTTGACAGGCGGACACTCCCACCCAATAGTCCGCGGTTCCGGCGTGCGGGCATAGGGCCCGACACGTTGCGAACCCTATGGCTCAATGGAGTTGAGGCCGTGATCCCTGCCGTGATGCCCACCTATTCCCGCGTCGACATTGTGTTCGAGCGGGGTGAAGGCGCCCATATCTGGGATACGGACGGCCGACAATTCCTGGATTTCACCGCCGGCATCGCGGTGAACGCCCTGGGTCACGCGCATCCTTACCTGGTGCAGAAGCTGACCGAGCAGGCGGGCAAGCTCTGGCATACATCCAACCTGTTCCGCGTGGCGGGGCAGGAGCAGCTTGCCGGGCGGCTGACGGAACTGACCTTCGCCGACACGATGTTCTTCACCAATTCCGGGGTGGAAGCGTGGGAATGCGCCGTGAAGACGGTGCGTAAGTACCATCATGACACGGGCCATCCGGAAAAGACCCGCTTCATCGTGGTCGGCGGCGCCTTCCACGGCCGTTCCACCACAGCCATCGCCGCCGCCCGGTCGGAAAAGATGACGGGCGGATTCGGCCCGCTGCTGGATGCGTTCGACCAGGTCCCGTTCGAGAACCTGAACGAGTTGCGCGCCGCCATCACGCCGCAGACGGCCGGCATCATCGTGGAACCGATCCTGGGCGAAGGCGGCATCCGCGTCGCCAGCCCGGATTATCTGCGGGCGCTGCGCCAGGCGGCGGACGAGTTCGGCCTGCTGCTGGTCTTCGACGAAATCCAGACCGGCGTCGGGCGGACCGGCAAGCTGTTCGCCCATGAATGGGCGGATGTGGCGCCCGATGTCATGTGCATCGCCAAGGGCATCGGCGGCGGTTTTCCCGTCGGCGCCTGCCTGGTCAGCGAGAAGGCCGCCGCCGGCATGGTGCCCGGCACCCATGGCAGCACCTTCGGCGGCAATCCGCTGGCCATGGCTGTCGCCAACGCCGTGCTGGACGTGGTCACCGCCCCCGGCTTCCTGGAGAAGGTGGCGGAGACCGGCACCAGGCTGGAGGCCGCCCTGGCCGCCCTGGTGGCCCGCCATCCGGCCGTGCTGGCCGATGTGCGCGGCAAGGGCCTGATGCTGGGCCTGAAATGCGTCAAACCGAACGGGGACGTGGTGACGGCCCTGCGCCGCAACGGCCTGCTGGTCGTGCCCGCGGCGGATAATGTCATCCGCATCCTGCCGCCGCTGACCATCGGCGAGCCGGAAATCGCCGAAGCCGTCGCCATCATCGACAAGACCTGCCAGGAGCTGGCGCAATGACCATCGACAAGACCCCCCGCCATTTCCTGGACATCCACCGGCACAGCCTGGACGAACTGCGCGAGATGCTGGACCGCGCCGCCTTCATGAAGCGCGGCCAGGGATCGGAACGCCCGCTGCTGGGCAAGACGCTGGCGCTGATCTTCGAAAAGCCCAGCACGCGCACCCGCGTGTCGTTCGAGGTGGGGATGCGCCAGTTGGGCGGCGAGGTGATCTGCCTGACCGGCAAGGAAATCCAGCTTGGCCATGGCGAGACGATCGGCGACACGGCCCGCGTCCTGTCGCGCTATGTCGACATCATCATGCTGCGCACCGACCATGAGGCGAAGCTGCATGAAATGGCGGAGGCGGCGACCGTCCCCGTCATCAACGGCCTGACCGACAGCTCGCACCCCGTCCAGATCATGGCCGACATCCTGACCTACGAGGAACGCAAGGGCCCGATCAAGGATGCGGTCTTCTGCTGGACCGGCGATGCCAACAATGTCTGCGAAAGCCTGGTGCATGCCGCCGTGCTGTTCGATTTCGAACTGCGCATCGCCTGCCCGCCGGAATTGTCGCCCACCCACCAGACGCTGGAATGGATCAAGGCGCATAATGGCCGTGTCACCATCCACCGCGATGTGGAAACGGCCGCCGCCGGGGCCGATGCCATCGTCACCGACACCTGGGTGTCGATGCACAACAAGGATGCGCATCGCCGCCACAATCTGCTGAAGCCATACCAGGTCAACGAACGCATCATGGGCCTGGCGAAAAAAGACGCCATATTCATGCATTGTCTGCCCGCCCATCGCGAGGAAGAGGTGACGTCGGCCATCATCGACGGCCCGCAATCCGCGGTGTGGGACGAGGCGGAAAACCGCATGCACGCCCAGAAGGGCATCCTGACCTGGTGTCTGAACCGATGAATTCCGTACCCCCCGTGGCGGGCCAGCCCCGCCACGACACCGATGAAGTGACGGCCGAGTTCGATATCTGCCAGCCGTTCCAGCTGGACAGCAGCTCCTTCCGCGGGCGGCTGATCCGGCTGGGGCCGGCGCTGGACGAGATATTGACCCGCCATGCCTATCCGGAGGAACTGGCGCCGCTGCTGGCGGACACCATCCTGCTGGCGGCCACCCTGGCTTCCTCCCTGAAATATGACGGCATCTTCACCTTGCAGACCAAGGGTGACGGGCCCGTGGCCTATACGGTTGCCGACGTCACCTCCGTCGGCGATCTGCGCGGCTATGCCCGGGTTGATCTGGAACGGCTGGCCGAACAGCGCGGGCACAGGGGGTTCAAGCCCGACCTGGGCTCCCTTCTGGGGTCGGGCTATGTCGCCTTCACCGTGGACCAGGGCGAGCATACCGAGCGCTACCAGGGCATCGTGGAACTGCGCGGCGCCACCCTGGCCGAGGCCGTGCGCCATTATTTCCGGCAGAGCGAGCAACTGGCGGCCAGCATCAAGAGCTTCGTGGGCAAGGATGCCGACGGGCGCTGGGTGGGCGGGGCGATCATGCTGCAGGCCCTGCCGCCGGAGGATGCCGGTATCTTCACCGAGCATCAGGCCGGCGTGCGGGAAGAGGACTGGAACCGCGCCGGCCTGTTGCTGGACACAGTGACGGCGGATGAGCTGCTGAGCCCGACGCTTGGCGCCAATGAGCTGATCTACCGGCTGTTCCATGAGGAACAGCCCCGCATCCACCCGCGCACGGCCCTGCGGCCCGGCTGCCGCTGCTCCCGCGAGCGGGTGGGCGACGTGCTGCGCAGTCTGGACCGCGCCGAGCTGGATGACATGCGGATCGACGGGGTGGTGGCCGTGACGTGCGAGTTCTGCAACGCCACCTACGACTTCACCGACCAGGACCTGGACCGGCTCCACGCCGCCTTCTGACCGGCCTTCTGATATGTGGCATGACCCCGGCGTTCCGGCTCTCCCGGCCTGTCGCCGGGGTGATGCCCCCTCCCGGCATGTCGCCGGGGTGATGCCCCCTCCCGGCATGTCGCCGGGGTGATGCCAGCGTCACCGGCACATCGTCACCGGCATATTGCGTCAGTCAGCAGGTGCCCGCCACCTTGCGCCGCGCGAGATCGCCCATTTCCGGGGGGGCCGCCCGCATCAGCCGCTTGCGCCGGGCACGGGCTGCGTCGTCGGCGGCCAGAACGGCCAGCGCCAGGAACTCGGCAAGATCCTCCATCTGTCCCCGCTTCGCTTCCTGGACCAGGCTTTCCAGGCAGCGGCGGATGGCCAATGCCGTTTCCGGTCCGCCTTCCTCTGCGGCCGCCAGGGTGGAACTGTCGAAATCTTCCGTTAAACAGCTCATGATCCCAAGCCCCCACAAGCAATTATCGGCATATGCCGCATCATTTGATCTTGTTAGGGATGACATTAGACCGTTTCCGGAGGGAAAGGGATATGTAAACGTATTAATATTTTGAATTAATAAATATACACCACCTTAGGCAGTACATATGCTGGTTCAACTGGCTGTAAGATGTCTTTCACAACTATTGGCGTTGGATGATTATTTAAAGTGCGCGATAAAAGGGCATTGCCTTCCCGCAACGCCGGTCCATCGGAAGGGTAGGGAGGTGCTTACCCCTTCCGGACAGGGCGAATCGAAAGGATACGTGCGCACGGAAAGGCAGCCCTGCCGTAAACTGTGAACTTGGGATGAAGGCAGGACAGTTGCGCATGGTCGCGGGCCTGCCTATATCTGCTGTGCGTCGGCATGGAAGGTCTTCCGGTGCCGGCTGGGTTCCCCGGCCAGGGATGGCCGGACCCGGCAGTCAGAACCATTGGGGACCATATCGCGGTGCCGGAGGGCATTTGGGCCGCGGGCGGTCTGCCGGAAAAGAGAGGTCGTCATGAGCAAGGTTATCGGTATCGATCTGGGCACCACCAATTCCTGCGTGGCCGTGATGGAAGGCACGCAGGCCAAGGTTATCGAGAATACGGAAGGTGCCCGCACCACGCCGTCCATGGTCGCCTTCACCCAGAGCGGTGAACGGCTGACGGGACAGCCCGCGAAGCGCCAGGCCGTCACCAACCCGGACAATACGCTGTTCGCCATCAAGCGCCTGATCGGGCGCCGCTATGACGACCCGGTGACGAAGAAGGACAGCGCCCTTGTTCCTTACAAGATCGTGTCGGGCGGCAATGGCGATGCCTGGGTCGAGGCGCAGGGCGACAAGTACAGCCCCAGCCAGGTCAGCGCCTTCATCCTGCAGAAGATGAAGGAAACGGCCGAGGCGTATCTGGGCGAGAAGGTCACCCAGGCCGTGATCACCGTTCCGGCCTATTTCAACGACAGCCAGCGCCAGGCCACCAAGGATGCCGGCAAGATCGCCGGTCTGGAAGTGCTGCGCATCATCAACGAGCCGACGGCCGCCGCACTGGCCTATGGCATGGAAAAGAAGGGCGCCGGCACCATTGCCGTGTACGACCTTGGCGGCGGCACGTTCGACGTGTCGATCCTGGAAATCGGTGATGGCGTGTTCGAGGTGAAGTCCACGAACGGCGACACGTTCCTGGGCGGTGAGGATTTCGACAGCAAGATCATCGATTACCTGGCAGAGGAGTTCCAGAAGGAGCAGGGCATCGACCTGCGCAAGGATCGGCTGGCCCTGCAGCGCCTGAAGGAAGCCGCGGAAAAGGCCAAGATCGAGCTGTCCTCCTCCGTTCAGACGGAAGTCAACCTGCCCTTCATCACGGCCGATGCATCCGGCCCGAAGCACCTGAACATCAAGCTGACCCGCGCCAAGCTGGAAGCCCTGGTGGATGATCTGGTGCGCCGCACCGTCGGCCCCTGCCAGGCGGCCCTGAAGGATGCCGGCCTGAAGGCGTCGGAAGTGGACGAGGTGATCCTGGTCGGCGGCATGACCCGCATGCCCAAGATCATCGAGACCGTGAAGCAGATTTTCGGCAAGGAGCCGAACCGCGGCGTGAATCCCGACGAGGTGGTGGCCGTCGGTGCCGCCATCCAGGGTGGGGTCCTGAAGGGCGACGTCAAGGACGTGCTGCTGCTGGACGTCACCCCGCTGTCGCTGGGTATCGAGACGCTGGGTGGCGTCTTCACCCGCCTGATCGACCGCAACACGACCATCCCGACCAAGAAGTCCCAGGTGTTCTCCACGGCGGAGGACAACCAGTCGGCCGTGACCATCCGCGTCTTCCAGGGTGAGCGCGAAATGGCCGCGGACAACAAGATGCTGGGCCAGTTCGACCTGATGGGCATCCCGTCCGCCCCCCGCGGCGTCCCGCAGATCGAGGTGACCTTCGACATCGATGCGAACGGCATCGTCAATGTCGGCGCCAAGGACAAGGCCACCGGCAAGGAGCAGGTGATCCGCATCCAGGCGTCGGGCGGCCTGTCGGACGCCGATATCCAGAAGATGGTCAAGGATGCCGAGGAGCATGCGGCCGAAGACAAGAAGCGCAAGGAACTGGTGGAAGCCAGGAACCATGCCGACGGTCTGGTCCATTCCACCGAACGCACCCTGAAGGACAATGAGGACAAGATCTCCCCGTCCGACAAGGCCGCGGTGGAAACCGCCATCGCCGACCTGAAGGCCGCGATGGGGGGGGATGACGCCGCGGAGATCAAGGCCAAGACCGACGCGCTGGCCCAGGCCAGCATGAAGGTGGGCGAGGCCCTGTACAAGGCCGGCCAGGAAGACGGCGCCGCCGAGAATGGTCCGCAGGCATCTGCCGGCGACGATGACGCGGCCGGTGGCGACAAGGTCGTGGACGCCGACTTCGAGGAAGTCGACGACCGCAAGAAGAACTGATGACCTGACCCCCGACGGGGGCGGGACCGCCGGTCCGGAACATGTGCGGGCCCGCCCGGTTTCCCCGGGCGGGCCTGTTGCATGGCAGGCACCGGCGTGGAATTGTGAGGATTGGCTTCAGGTCCGGGGGCTGCGCCTGTGACAGGGCGGCCGGATCGGATGCGAGAAGGAACAGAGGCCACCCATGTCCAAGCGCGACTATTACGAAGTTCTCGGCGTTGCCAAGTCCGCCAACGCCGATGAGCTGAAGAAGGCGTACCGCAAGCTGGCCATGCAGTACCACCCGGACCGCAACCAGGGTGACAAGACGGCCGAGCAGAAGTTCAAGGAAATCAACGAAGCCTATGATTGCCTGAAGGACGAGCAGAAGCGCGCCGCCTATGACCGGTTCGGCCATGCCGCGTTCGAGGGCGGTGGCGGCGGGCGGCCCGGTGCGGGGCCCGGCGGCTTCGATTTCGGCGGCGGCTTTGCCGACATCTTCGACGAGATGTTCGGGGAGTTCATGGGCCGTGGCGGCCGTGGCGGCCAGACCAACAACCGCGGCGCGGACTTGCGCTATAACCTGGAAATCAGCCTGGAGGACGCCTTCAAGGGCTCCGCCACGCAGGTGCGCGTGCCGACCAGCGTCATGTGCGATCCCTGCGGCGGGTCCGGGGCGGAGACGGGCAGCAGCCCCACCACCTGCGGCACCTGCAACGGGGCGGGCAAGGTACGGGCCCAGCAGGGCTTCTTCACCATCGAGCGTTCCTGCCCCACCTGCGGCGGGGCCGGCCGGGTGATCAAGGACCCCTGCCGCCATTGCGGCGGCCAGGGCCGCGTGCGCAAGGAGAAGACCCTGCAGGTCACGATCCCGGCCGGCGTGGAGGATGGCACCCGCATCCGCCTGGCCGGGGAGGGAGAGGCGGGGCTGCGTGGCGGCACGCCGGGCGATCTCTATATCTTCCTGTCGATCAGCCCGCACCGGTTCTTCCAGCGCGATGGCGCCAACCTGCATTGCCGCGTGCCCATCCCCATGACGACGGCGGCCCTGGGCGGCACGATCGAGGTACCGACCATCGATGGCAGCCGCGCCAAGGTGAACGTGCCCGGCGGCACGCAGACGGGCCATCAGTTCCGCCTGAAATCCAAGGGCATGAGCGTTCTGCGCAGCCCGGCGCGGGGGGACATGTACATCAATGTGATGGTCGAGACGCCCGTGAACCTGACCAAGCGCCAGCAGGAATTGCTGCGGGAGTTTGAGAAGGAAGCCGCCGAGAAGGGCCACAATCCCGAGTCGGAGGGGTTCTTCGCCAAGGTCAAGGAACTCTGGGCCGACCTGAAGGATTGAGGGCGGGGAGCTTCCTTCCTCCAATCATCAACCGTCACCCCGGTGAAGGCCGGGGTCCAGTTTGCCAGGCACCATGCTTCACGATACTGGACCCCGGGCCTTCGCCGGGGTGACGGTCTCAAGGGCTGAAACGGTGCATTTCCATCGCACCGGAGCCTGAGCGACCCCCATGAACTTTGCCCGCGCCATCGCCACCGTCGGCGGCATCACCATGGTCAGCCGCGTGCTGGGCTTCGTGCGCGACATGCTGATGGCCCGCTATCTGGGCACGGGCATGGCGGCCGATGCGTTCTTCGTCGCCTTCCGCCTGCCCAACCTGTTCCGGTCCTTGTTTGCTGAGGGCGCCTTCACGGCCGCCTTCCTGCCCCTGTTCAGCGGCACGCTGGAAAAGGAGGGGCAGGACAGCGCGCGCGGCCTGGCGGAGGAGGCATTGGCCATCATGGTCATTGTCTTGATGGTTTTCTCAATCATCATGGCGATTTCCATGCCCTGGGTCGTGGCCGTACTGGCCACGGGCTTTACCGATGATCCGGCACAATTCCGGCTTGCCATCTCTCTTTCCTATATCACTTTTCCCTATCTGGCGCTGATTTCTCTGACGGCGCTTCTTGGATCAATACTCAATGCCGTCGGGCGGTTCGGGCCTTTCGCGGCGGCGCCAGTGCTGCTGAACGTCATCCAGATTTCCGGCCTGCTGCTGTCGCGGCCGCTGGGGGTGGAGGCGCACTGGATGCTGGCCTATGGCGTGCCTGTGGCCGGTCTGGCCCAGCTTGCCTGGATGATCCTGGCCTGCCGGCGGGCCGGCATGGGGCTGGCGCTGCGCCGGCCGCGCCTGACGCCGCGGGTGAAGCGGCTGTTCGCCCTGCTGGCGCCGGGCATTCTGGGGGCCGGCGTCTATCAGTTCAACCTGCTGATCGGCACGAACCTGGCCTCCTGGCTGCCGACCGGTGCCGTATCCTACCTGCAATATGCCGACCGGCTGAACCAGTTGCCCATGTCGGTGATCGGCGTTGCCGTGGGCACGGCCCTGCTGCCGCTCCTGTCCCGGCAGATGGCGGCGGGGGACCATGATGGTGCGAAGGCCAGCCTGTCGCGCGGGCTGGAATTCGCCGGCCTGCTGGGCCTGCCGGCCACCGTGGCCCTGCTGGCCATTCCCGGGCCGCTGATCCATGTGCTGTTCGAGGGCGGGGCCTTCACGGCCGAGGCGACGGCGGCCACGGCGGCGGCCCTGCAGGCCTATGCCATCGGCATTCCGGCCTTCATCACGGCCAAGATCCTGTCTTCCGCCTATTTCGCGCGCCAGGACACGAAGGGGCCCGTGCGTATCGCCATCGTCGTCCTGCTGGGCAATATCGCCGTCTCGCTGGCCCTGATCGGGCCGCTGGGCCATGTGGGGCTGGCGCTGGCACCGGGCCTGACGGCTTGGCTGAACGTGGCGCTGTTGGCCATCGGTCTGCGTCGGCGGGGGTTGCTGGCGCTGGATGCGCGGCTGACCGCGCGGCTGTGGCGCATGGGCGTGGCGGCCGCCGGGCTGGCGGTGGCGGGCTGGGGCCTGGCCCGCCTGCTGCATCCGTGGCTTTATGACGGGCAGGGGCTGGTCAAGGTGGCGGCCCTGGCGCTCATCGTCACGGGCGCGTCGGTCACCTATTTCGCGCTGTGCTTCCTGCTGGGGGCGGCGCGCCCGGCAGAGATCAGGGGGCTGCTGCGGCGGGGTGGCGCAAAACCCTGACATCGGAAATCCTGACATCGGGATGATGGCGGACCGGCCGGCGGGTCGCGGTCACCAGGACTGCGCAGCCATCCACCTCCCGCCGCTTGACCGGGCATCGGCTGGCACGCGATACAGGCTCCCCGGCATTTCGCCTTCCACAAGCGAGCATTCGAGAATAGCGATGACCCTTATCTTCTCCGGCATGCAGCCGACCCGCCAGCTCCATCTCGGCAATTATCTGGGCGCGCTGAAGAACTGGGTGAAGCTGCAGCATGATGCGCAGGCCATCTTCTGCGTGGTCGACATGCATGCCATGACCATCGCCCACGACCCGGAAACCCTGCGGTCCAACATCCGCGAGGTCGCGGCGGCCTATATCGCCGCCGGCATCGATCCGGAGAAGAACATCCTGTTCAATCAGTCGGCCGTGCCGGGACATGCCGAACTGAACTGGATATTGACCTGCCATACACCGCTGGGCTGGCTGAACCGCATGACCCAGTTCAAGGAGAAGGCGGGCAAGCAGAAGGACAATGCCGTCCTGGGTCTTTACGCCTATCCCGTGCTGATGGCGGCCGACATCCTGCTGTACAAGGCCACGCATGTGCCGGTGGGCGAGGACCAGAAGCAGCATCTGGAACTGGCCCGGGACATCGCCGGCGCCTTCAACCGCTATTACAAGGCGGACGATTTCTTCCCCCTGCCGGAACCGCAGATCCTGGGCGAGGCGACGCGCGTCATGAGCCTGCGCGACGGCACCAAGAAGATGTCCAAGTCCGACGAGAGCGAGTACAGCCGCATCAACCTGACCGATGATGCCGACACGATCGCCCTGAAGATCCGCAAGGCCAAGACCGATCCGGAACCGCTGCCGTCGGCGGCCGAGGGGCTGGAAGGCCGGCCGGAGGCCGCCAATCTGGTGACGATCTATGCCGCCCTGTCGGACACGACGAAGGCCGCCGTGCTGTCGGAATTCGGCGGGCAGCAGTTCAGCGCCTTCAAGGGGGCGCTGGCTGATCTGGCCGTTGCTAGGCTGGCCCCCATCGCCGGTGAGATGAACCGCCTGCTGGGTGACCGGGCCGAACTGGACCGGCTGCTGAAGCGCGGGGCGGAGCGTGCGGGCGAGATCGCCGGCCGCACCATGAACGAGGTGAAGGATCTGGTCGGTCTGGTCCGCTTCTGAACAAGGCCTCCCATCGGGCCGAAGAAGGCGCGGGTTCCCACCCCGGGACCCGCGCCTTTCTTTTGCGCGTCAGGTGGGGGAACCGGGGGGACGCCACTTGCTGTCGGGTGGGGGCAGCTCACCGGCCCTGTCGCCGATGACGGGGGCGCCATCCACCGGGGCGCCATCGCCGCCTTCCGGCCGGGAGACATCCTGGAAATCGCCGTCGATGATGGTGGTGCGGCCGGGGGCGGGGCGGGGCCGGACGGGGGCGCCGTTCACCTCCATGAAGATGGTCATGCGCGACAGAAGCGCCCGCCGCACCCCCGGAATGAACAGGATCAGGGCCAGAAGGTCGGTGAAGAAGCCGGGGATCACCAGCAGGATGCCGGCAAAGGCGAAGCACAGCCCGTCGAACATCTCCCGCATGGGCGCCACCTCGCCCGTCTGCAGGCCGATCTGGGCCCGGCGCACGCCTTCCAGCCCCTGGCGCTGGATCAGCAGCACCCCGACAATGCCCGACAGCACGACGAGCAGCACCGTGCTCACCGCGCCCACCTGGGACCCGACCCAGGCGAAACCGGCAATCTCGATCAGGGGCAACAGGAGTAATGGCACCAGGAAACGCATGGCTGTCCTTGCTCTTTACGGATTGAGGGCCTATCTAACGAACAGGCTTCGTTAATGGTAGCGCCCGGACGGACGGATGGCGAGGACCGCCTGACTGTCAGATGGGGATCGCACCGGGCCGTGTGCAAGGGCAGATATTGGGTGATGCGATGGGTGCCGTCTGGCTGGAAATTCTGATTTTCGGGATGGTCGCGGCGTTCTTCATTTATCGCCTGCGCAATGTCCTTGGCCGCCGCCATGGGGAGGAGCGGGAACGCCCCAATCCGTTCGCCCAGCGCAATGACAGCTCGTCGACGGGACCCACCGTCAATGGCCCGGACAGCGACAATGTCATTCCGCTGCCGCCGCGCAGCCGCGACGGGGCGGAGGGAGAGCCCCTGCCGGCCGATCCGTCGGGGCCCGTGTCGCTGGTCGATGGCCTGCGCCTGATCCGTGCGGCCGACCCGGATTTCAACGAGCGCACCTTCCTGCAGGGCGCGCGCGCGGCATTCGAAATGATCGTCAACGCCTATGCCCAGGGTGATACACCGACGCTGCGGCCGCTGCTGGCCGATGATGTCTATGACCGGTTCGCCGGCGCCATCCGCGACCGTCAGGCCGCGGGGGAGACGCTGGAAAGCCGTATCCACAGCTTCGAGGCGGTCGACCTGTCGGCCGCCCGGATGGAAGGGCGCACGGCGCTGTGTACCGTCACCTTCACGACGCGCCAGACCCATGTCACCCGCGATGCGCAGGGCAATATCGTCGACGGGGACGAGAACCAGCCCGAGGAAGTGACGGATATCTGGACCTTCAGCCGCAATACCCGTTCCGGCGACCCGAACTGGCTGCTCAGCGAAACGCGCAGCGGCGGTTGACGGGGGCTGTCAGCGAACCGATCTTCCAGGGCGCCCCCTTGCGGGCGCCCTTTTCATTGTGCGCACCGACCACAGGCCGCCATCGATGCATCGTTCCATCTCCCGTATCGCCGCCATCCTTGCCCTTGCCCTGCTGGCCGCCTGCGCCCAGCCGCCCCGCCTGCCGGCGGTTCCGGCACCGGAACCCGAAAAGCCGCCGGCCCGTCTGGTGCTGCATCCCGCCAGCTTCGCCGAACTGCCAGGCTGGACGGCTGACCGGCAGGCGGATGCCCTGCCAGCCCTGCTGAAATCCTGCGAGCGGCTGGGAAGGCAGCCCGCGGATCGCGCGCTGGGACCCGACGGGGCCATGGGCCGGATCGGCGACTGGACGGCGCCCTGTGCCGCCCTGGCCCGGTTGCCGGCCGGTGATCATGCCGCTGCGCGCCAGGTGCTGGAAAGCCTGTTCCAGCCCTGGGCAGCCAGCGACAATGGTGCTGCCGAGGGACTGTTCACGGGCTATTACGAAAGCGCGCTGCGCGGTTCCTTCCGCCGCCAGGGCCGCTATCAGACCCCGCTCTACAAGCGGCCGGGCGATCTTGTGATGGTCGACCTGGGCGAATTCCGGCCCAACCTGAAGGGGGAGCGTATCGCCGGCCGGGTCGTGAACGGGCAGTTGAAGCCCTTCGCCGACCGCAAGGCGATCGAGGGCGGGGCCCTGGCGGGCCGCAACCTGGAACTGCTCTATGTCGATGACCCGGTGGATGCCTTCTTTGTCCAGATACAGGGTTCGGGCCGCGTGACGCTGCCTGACGGCAGCCAGATCCGCATCGGTTATGACGGTCAGAACGGGCACCCTTATGTCGCCATCGGCCGCGAACTGGTGGCGCGCGGTGCGCTGACCCGCGAGGAAGTGTCCATGCAATCCATCCGCGCCTGGCTGGAGGCCCATCCGGGCGAGGCCAAGGCGCTGCTGGACACCAACCCGTCCTTCGTCTTCTTCCGCCAGTTGGAAGGGGAGGGGCCGGTGGGTGCGCAGGGCGTGGCCCTGACGCCGGGCCGGTCGCTGGCCGTGGACCGCAGCTTCATCGCCTATGGCGTGCCCGTCTGGCTGGAGGCACAGGACCCGCTGGCGGCCGACACCCGCATCCGCCGCCTGATGGTGGCACAGGATACGGGCGGGGCCATCCGCGGCCCGGTGCGCGGCGATGTGTTCTGGGGCCACGGTCCGGAAGCCGAGCAGCGCGCCGGCCTCATGAAAAGCCAGGGCCGCTACTGGCTGCTGCTGCCCCGTGGCGTCACTCCGCCGCTGGGGTGATGCGGCGGCCGCCGCTGCGCCCTTCGTGCGGCGTAGCCAAACCATCGCACGGATCAGCTGAATCCGACATACAAGGGGCATCCATGATTGATGGTACACCCAAATGACCAGAGAATCCCCGAAATCTCTTGTTTAAGTATCTGAAAATAAAGGAAAATATGAGGTCTCTACCGGGATTCTCTGAGGGGAGCGGCATATCAATCCCATGACAGGGGCGGCACTGTCGCCACCGGGATCGGGCCGATGAACAGCTTGCTTTCCTGCAGGCTGACGGGCACGGCCACGGCATGCCGCCCGTCGACGGTCCGCCGCGCCATCATGCCCAGGGCCGCCTTGACGGCGTCGCCCTGACCTGCTTCCAGGCTGCCGTTTCGAACCATCATGTCGACCAGGGCGTCGCTGCCCGACAGTTCGGCCGTGCCGGCCCCTTCGGGCTGCAGGGTGCGGTCCAGGGCCAGCGTGCCCTCCATCCGCATGTCGATCCCGCTCCACAACAGGCGCAGGGCCAGGATTTCAAGGGTTCCGCCCCCATCGCGCCAGGCCGCCAGTCCCGCCGCACCGGGCCCGGCGGGCAGGGGGCCGCGCGGTTCGAAGGACAGGGCGATCTGGTCGACCCGGCGGCCCAGCGGGGCCGGCACGGCGCCCGGCAGGTCCAGCCCCAGGATCAGCAGGCTGGTCCGGCCCTGCGGATCGGTCGGGCCGGCCGGTGCCCTCAAAGGGGCTGTCCAGGTGACGGTCGCGGCGGCCGCTGCCAGGGGACCCAGATCGCCGGCGGCGGCCGTGTGCGGCTGTTCCAGCATCAAGGTGGCGGACCGGATTTGCCCGCCGGTGCCCAGCATCAGTGCGCCCGTCAGGCCGGCGGCCTGACCCGCCACGGGCGCGTGGCGGGAAGACCCCGCCAGGTCCAGCCGCACCGGGCCCTTGCCGGCCAGTTTGATATCCGAAGGTGCCCAGGCCCAGGCCGTCAGTTCCAGCGGCCCGCTCTCCACCACGGTGCCGCTGGGCCATTGCGCCCGCATGCCCGCCAGCCGCACTGTCAGGTGCAGGGGGAAGCCCTCCACCACCGGGTCCCCCAGGGCCAGCACCACGCCCTGTCCGGCCAGCGCCTGTTCGGGGGCGGTGGCCAGCGCGGTGCGCAGCCGGCCGGCGGCCGTGGCCCAGAAGGCCGTATAGGCCAGCAGCAGCAGGATGGCCACTGACAGGGCCAGGAACAACGGGCGGTAACGGCGCAGCATGGCGGTGATTCCGTTGGCGAAAGGTTGATCGGCATCAAGGGCGGTTCCGCCCGCCGCCGGCTTGCGGTACCATTTTGCGATTGCGAGATGGAACCGGCAACCTGGAATGAACGACACGGCCCCCATTCCCGATTTCGACCACCCGCCCGGTGCGGACCTGTGGGTCTTCGCCTATGGTTCCTTGATGTGGAATCCGGGCTTCGCCTTCGTGGAACAGCGTGAAGGGCTGCTGCGGGGCTGGCACCGGGGTTTCTGCATCTACAGCCACCAGCATCGCGGCACGCCCGAACGGCCGGGGGCCGTGCTGGGGCTGGACCGGGGCGGGTCCTGCCGGGGCCGCGTCTATCGCGTGGCGGGCGACGCGGTGCCGGGCGTGCTGGATTATCTGTGGCAGCGGGAAATGGCCTACAGCGTCTATATCCCCCGCCGGCTGCGGGTCGGCACGCAAGGGGGCGATGTGCAGGCCCTGGCTTTCACGGCCAACCCACGGCACGAACAGTATTGCGGCCGGCTGGGCCTGGATGGCACGGCGGCGCTGATCCGCCAGGGGGTCGGCATGTCCGGCCGCAATATCGATTATCTGACCAGCCTGATCGATCATCTGGCGCAACTGGGCATCCGCGACCGGGGCCTGGGCGAACTGGCGGCCCGGGTGTGATAATTTGTGTGATGCCTTGTGTGATAGCGGGCGTGATGCGGGATGACGTGGTTGACAAGCCGGGGTGCCGGATGTCACCCACGCATCCGGTGCTGAAATCCATATGGCGGAAGGCGTGAAGGAATGAGTGCGACACCCCCGATGAAGGCTGTGATCATTCCGGTCACCCCGTTCCAGCAGAATTGCTCCATCATCTGGTGTACGCGCACGTTGCGCGCCGCCGTGATCGACCCCGGCGGCGGGGTGGACCAGATCCGCCAGGCCGTGGCCAAGAACGGGCTGACCGTCGAGCGCATCCTGGTCACCCACGGGCATGTGGACCATGCGGCGGCCGTGGCCGACCTGCAGGATGCGCTGGGCGTGCCCGTGGAAGGTCCGGCCATCGAGGATAATTACTGGATCATCGCGCTGAAGGACCACGGGGCCGGCTATGGCATGCCCTATGCCCGTCCCTTCACGCCCGACCGCTGGCTGGTGGAAGGCGACAGCGTCACGGTGGGGGACCTGACCCTGCAGGTCTTCCATTGCCCCGGCCACACGCCCGGCCATGTCGTGTTCTTCCACGAGCCGTCGCGGTTCGCCATTGTCGGCGATGTGATCTTCGAAGGGTCGATCGGCCGCACGGACTTTCCCGGCGGGAACATGGATGACCTGATCCGGTCCATCCGCGAAAAGCTGTTCCCGCTGGGCGATGACATCACGTTCCTGCCGGGTCATGGCGGCCTGTCCACCTTCGGGCGCGAGCGGCAATCCAACCCCTATGTCGGGGACCGGGCCGTGGCCGGCCGGGGTTGACGGGTGCGGGCCGGCCAAGCGGATGATGTAAAAACCCCCGGCGCCTGGGGATTGGCGCCGGGGGCTTGAAAAGGGCAGGTCCGTTGAGGGCGTTACCGGGCCTGCCCTGGCGTGCCGCCCGGTGTGGGGAGCGGGCGGGACGGGGGCTCGTCAGAACCGGTAGGCGACGCCGACGCGGATCTGGTTCTCATCGAACCTGGTCTTGTCATAGTCCGTGTAGTTGTATTCCACGCGGGCCAGGACATTCTGCGTCAGGGCATATTCCAGACCACCACCCAGGCGCAGCCCGTCCAGCGTGTCATCGGCCTTGATGCGGGTGGCGCCGGAGCCGACCGAAACCTCATAATTGGTCCGCTGCCAGCCGACGCGGCCGTAAAGCAGGGCGTCATTGCTGATCAGATAGCCGGCACGGGCCGAGATGCCGTAGCTTTCATTCATCGACAGCGAGGTCGGCAGGCCGGCAACGGTGCCCTTGCCCGAGATGTCGGCGCTGCCCAGGTCGATTTCACCGCCCAGATAAAAGCTGTCGAAGGTCTTGCCATAGCCGGCATAGGCACCATACAGCCAGCCGTCGCTGTCGAACTTGGCATTCGCGGCGCCGGAGGCGGCCGAAGCGTTATTGTCGGTGTAGCCGGTATAGGCGCCGACATAGGCCCCATCGAAGGGCGACTGCGCCAGCGACGGAGCGGCGCCAACGGCGACCAGAGCAACACCACCAAGCAGAGCAGAAGCAATACGGGACATTTATTTCTCCATTCAGGTTTCCAGTGACACAGCTTTCCTGTGGCGCCAATTCATGGCGCATTCCTGGAACCACTTTCTTCACTCGTTATTGCAATTGTGGCGATTTCTTGTTTGAAACCTAGCCACGTCATCGCGGTGAAGACTGTTTAGCCGAACTTGAACGGTGTTCGATGTGCGTTTCATCACACAAGCCATGCGATGAAAACATGGAGGCCATGGCGAGGCCTTCATCTTGAAATCGAAATGGGAACGGCCTATGGCGCCGGTTTTTCACGCCGGCCCCAACATTCATCGGCTTGGCTACCCCGCACGAGCGGCGCGGCCGCGGTCGCCGCCGGACCAACGCGCGATGCGTTCTCCTCATCGCGAGTTGGCATACCACTCTTGTACGGCGCTACCTTCGCGGCACCGGGCGAAAAGGAAAAGGCCGGCGCCCCTGTTCGGGCCGCCGGCCTTTTCCGATATCCCGTCCGAACCCGGTTACAGGGCGCGGGCGATCTCTTCCATCTCGAAGGCTTCGATGATGTCGCCTTCGCGGATATCGTCGTAATTCTCGAAGGCCATGCCGCATTCGAAACCTTCGCGCACTTCGCGGACTTCGTCCTTCATGCGCTTCAGGGTCTTCAGCGTACCCTCGTGGATCACCACATTGTCGCGCAGCAGGCGGACCTTGGCGCCACGCTTCACGATGCCCTCGCTCACGCGGCAGCCGGCAACCTTGCCGACCTTCGTGATGTTGAAGACCTGCAGGATCTGCGCGTTGCCCAGGAATTTCTCCCGCAGCGTCGGCGACAGCATGCCGGTCAGCATCTGCTTCACGTCATCGATGATGTTGTAGATGATCGAGTAGTAGCGGATTTCCACGCCATCGCGCTTGGCCATGTCGCGGGCCTGCGGGTTGGCGCGGACATTGAAGCCCACGACCAGGCCCTTGGAGGCATTGGCCAGCGTGATGTCGCTTTCGGTGATGGCGCCCACGCCGGACGTCAGCACGCGCACCTTCACTTCCGTATGTTCGGCCGTCAGCTTCTCCAGCGCGCCGGAAATGGCCTCCACCGAACCCTGCACGTCGCCCTTGATGACGATGGGCAGTTCCTTGGCCTCGCCCGCCTGGATCTGCTTGAACATCTGCTCCAGCGAACCGCGGCCGGACTTGGCGCTTTCGGCCTCGCGCTTCTTGCGGGCGCGATATTCGGTGATTTCGCGGGCGCGGCTCTCGCTGTCGACCACGACCATTTCCTCACCGGCCAGCGGCACGCCGCCCAGGCCCAGCACCTCCACCGGGGTGGCGGGGGTGGCATCGGTGACATTGGTGCCGCGGTCATTGACCAGGGCGCGGACACGGCCCCATTCGGAACCGGTCACGACGATGTCACCGACCTGCAGGGTGCCGCGCTTGACCAGCACGGTGGCCACGGGGCCACGGCCCTTGTCCAGCTTGGCTTCCACCACCACGCCATCGGCGGTGCGGTCCGGGTTGGCCTTCAGCTCCAGGATTTCGGCCTGCAGCAGGATGGCTTCTTCCAGCTTGTCCAGGTTGAGGCCGACCTTGGCCGACACTTCCACATCCAGGACCTCGCCACCCATGCTTTCGACGACCAGGTCGTGCTGGAGCAGTTCCTGGCGCACGCGCTCGGCCCGGGCGGCCGGCAGGTCGCACTTGTTGATGGCGACGATGATGGGCACGCCCGCCGCCTTGGCATGGCGGATGGCCTCGATCGTCTGCGGCATGACGCCGTCATCGGCCGCCACGACCAGCACCACCACGTCCGTGACGTTGGCGCCACGGGCCCGCATCTCGGTGAAGGCGGCGTGGCCCGGGGTGTCGATGAAGGTGATCTTCGACCCCGACGCCAGCGTCACCTGATAGGCGCCGATATGCTGGGTGATGCCGCCGGCCTCGCGGGCCGCCACATCGGTCTTGCGCAGCGCGTCCAGCAGCGAGGTCTTGCCGTGGTCGACATGGCCCATGACCGTGACGACGGGGGGACGCGACACCAGATCCTCGGTGCGGTCCACCTCGCCCTTCACGCCGATTTCCACGTCGCTCTCGGCCACGCGGGTCGGACGATGGCCCATCTCCTGCACGACCAGCTCGGCCGTGTCGGCATCGATGGTCTGGGTGATGGTGGCCATCACGCCCATGCGCATCAGCGTCTTCACGACGTCGGCCCCGCGCTCGGCCATACGGTTGGCAAGATCGCCCACCGTGATGACCTCCGGGACGATCACGTCGCGCGTCACCTTCTGGGTTTCCTGCCGGCCGAACTGGCGCAGCCGCTCACGTTCGCGGGCGCGCTTTGCGGCGGCCATCGACCGGCCGCGGCGGCCATCATCATCGGACAGGGCCTGCGAGATGGTCATCTTGCCGCCGCGGCGCTTGTCGTCACCCTTCGCCTTGACAGGTGCTGCGGGAACCTTGGCCGGGGCCTTGCCGGGGCCGGCGACCTTGGCGCGGCGGGGACCGTCCTCATCCTCGAAGTCGCCCGCGGGGCGCGGGGCCACCGGACGGGCAGCGCCGCCGGCATCCGTGGTCGCGGCCGGACGGGGTGTGCGCTCCTCCTCCTTGCCGGCGGCCGGGGCGGCATGGCGGGACCGGCTGGTCTCCGACCGGCTGGCGGCTTCGGCCTTGCGGGCGTCCTCGGCTTCCTTGCGCTTGCGCTCGGCTTCCGTGGCGGCGGCCTTCTCGGCCTCCTGGATGGCGCGCAGCTCCTCCATCTCGCGACGGCGGACCGTGTCCTCGTCCAGCGGCTCGGCGGCGGCGGCATCGGCGGCGGCCCTCGCGACGGCGGCATCGGCTTCCGCGGCAGCGCGGGCCTCGGCCTCCTCGGCGGCGCGGATTTCGGCCTCCAGGGCTTCCTGCGCGGCGCGTTCCTCCTCGGCCGTGACGCGGCGATCCTCGGCCTCCGCGGCGGACCGCAGGGCGCGGATGCGCGCTTCACGCTCGGCGTCGCTCAACTGCCGGGGGGCGTTGCCACGCGGCTGCGGGCCACGGCCACCGGCCGCACCCTCTGCCGCGCGTCGGGCAGCGGCGCCGCCATCGGCCACGCCGGGCACGGCGCCCTTCTCGAAGGTCCGCTTGCGCTTGACCTCGACCGCCACTTCCTTGCCGCGCCCATGCGAAAAGCTTTGGCGCACGGTGCCTGCTGCGCCGCCTGCCTGCTGTGCGGGGGCCGCCGCCTGCTTCGGCTTGTTGGCCCCACCCAGTCCAAGCGTGCCGCGACCACCCAGGGTCAGCACCTTCTTGTCGCGGTTCTGGTCGTTGGTATCGCTCATCCCTAATCCGACAGTAAGCCGTTGAAACCTATCCAGATGCCCAAGAACTCAGGCATCTGCCCCGCCAAGCGCGGAAAACCGTGCAACCTCGCGGCGGACCTGCTTTGCCAGCGGCCCGGCCGCCAGCACAACATGCACCGCCTCTTCCCGACCCAGGGCCGCACCCAGTTCCGCCCGATCGAACACATCGACCAGCGGCACGCCCCGCGCCTGTGCCAAGGCATACAACTTGGTCCGGCCATCGTCGGACCCGTCACATGCCTCCAACCACAATCCTACACTCTTTTGGCCCGCACCGCCCGCCCGGCCGATGAAACCGGAACGCAATGCAGCCTGTACCTTTTCAAACCCGGCCAGGGCGCCCCCGCCCTTCCGGGCAAGACCGACCAGTCCCAGGGCGCGGCGCCGGATCAGCCGGCGCGTCAGCGCCAACAGGTCCGGCACGGGTTTGACACCGCGGCGGGCTGCCTTGGCGAAAAGCCCCTTGGCCAGGGCCTTTTCAACCAAACCCACCTCGGCCGTCAACCACAGCCCGCGCCCGGGCAGGGTTTCGTCCACGTCGGGCACCACCTGCTGGTCCGGCCCGATGACGAAGCGGACCATGCCCGCCTTGTCCTGGACCTTCCCGCTGGCGATGCAGCGGCGCAGCGGGCTTTTGCGTCCCGCCACGGCCTCCGGCTCGTCGGCCTGTGCCTCGGCATCGAGTTCCGGCGGATAGCCGGTCGTCGCTTCACTGCCGCCGCTCATGACCCCGATCCCCATGACCTCACACATGAAGGGAGGGAAGGCCTCAGCCCTCCGCCCCTTCCTCCTCGGCGAACCAATGCGCGCGGGCGGCCATGATCACCTCATTGGCCTCGTCCAGCGTCATGGCATCCTTGCCGATGATGTCCAGCAACTCGTCGCCGGCCAGGTCGGCCAGGTCGTCCAGCGTGCGGACGTCCTTTTCACCCAGCTTGACCAGCATGGCGGGCGTCAGCGCCTCGATGGCGGCGACATCGTCCTCCACCCCCAGCTCGCGGCGCTTGCCGTCCAGGATCTCGTTCTGCTGTTCCAGGAAGATGACGGCACGGTTCTGCAGCTCGGCGGCCACATCCTCGTCGAACGCCTCGATCCGGGTCAGTTCGTCCAGATCGACGAAGGCGATCTCCTCCACCGAGGTGAAGCCTTCGTTCACCAGCAGATGGGCGATCATGTCGTCGACATCCAGGGCTTCCATGAACAGCGAGGAGCGGGACGAGAACTCGGCCTGCCGGCGCTCGCGCTCCTCCGCCTCGGTCATGATGTCGATGGTCCAGCCGGTGAGCTGCGAGGCCAGACGCACATTCTGGCCACGGCGGCCGATGGCCAGCGAAAGCTGGTCGTCGGGCACCACCACCTCGATCTTGTTGCCCTCGTCGTCCAGCACGACCTTGGCCACCTCGGCCGGGGCCAGCGCGTTGACGACGAAGGTGGCCGGATCGGGCTTCCAGGGGATGATGTCGATCTTCTCGCCCTGCAGCTCGCCCACCACGGCCTGAACGCGGCTGCCGCGCATGCCGACGCAGGCGCCCACGGGGTCGATCGAGCTGTCCTTGGAAATGACGGCGATCTTGGCGCGGCTGCCGGGATCGCGGGCCACGGCCTTGATCTCGATGATGCCGTCGTAGATTTCCGGCACTTCGGCCTTGAACAGGCCGGCCATGAACATGGGATGGGTGCGCGACAGGAAGATCTGCGGCCCGCGCGGTTCCTTGCGCACGTCATAGATATAGGCGCGCACCCGGTCACCGACCTTGAAATGCTCACGCGGCAGGCACTCGTCACGGCGCAGGATGGCTTCCGCCCGGCCCAGGTCGACGGTGACATTGCCGTACTCGACGCGCTTGACCAGACCGTTCACGATCTCGCCCTTGCGGTCGATATACTCGTTATATTGCCGCTCGCGCTCAGCCTCGCGCACCTTCTGCACGATGACTTGCTTGGCCGTCTGGGCGGCGATGCGGCCGAAATCGATGGGGGGCAGCGGGTCGACGATGAAATCGCCGATCTCGGCCCGCGGATTCTTGCGGCGGGCCTTGGCCAGCGGGACCTGGGTCGCCTCGTTCTCCACCTCTTCCACCACTTCCATGTGGCGGGTCAGCTGGATATCGCCCGTCTTGCGGTCGATGCGGGCGCGGATGTCATGCTCGTGCCCGTATTTGGAGCGGCCAGCCTTCTTGATGGCCTCCTCCATGGCTTCGAGCACATGCTCCTTGTCGATGTTCTTCTCGCGGGCGACCGCGTCGGCTACCTGAAGCAGTTCCATCCTGGCGAACCCTGCCTTCTATTCCTGATCGTCAGACCGTTCCGGCGCCGGTATCGGCGTCGGTCGGGCCATCTATGGTCTCAATATGCTGCTCATCGTCCGGGCCCTTGCGGGCGAAGCGCCCCGGACCCTTCTTCTTGGGGGCCTGATCGGCTTTCGGCCCCGGATGCACGGGCTTGGGGCGTTTCACAGGCTTGGCCGTGTCATCCACATCCATCTGTCCGCCCTCGGTCCCGGCGGCCAGCCCCTGTTCGGCCGCAGCGGCCTGCAGAAGCGCGTCGGTCAGTTCCAGCCTGGCCTTGGCCACCTGGTCGAAGGGGATTTCCGCCACCTCCACCATGCCGGGGTCGATCTCCACCGGCTTGGCCTTGGCGGATACCTTTGCGCCGGGCTTGCGCTTGGGCGGCTGTGCGGTGCCGGCATCCAGGGCGATCAGGACGTTTCCGCCCTCCACACCATAAAGGGTGCCGCGGAAACGCTTGCGCCCGTCCAGCGGAACGATCGTCTCCAGCCGGGCCTCCAGCCCCTTGAACCGCTCGAAATCCTTCAGGCGGGTCAGCGGGCGGTCGATGCCGGGGCTCGACACTTCCAGCGTATAGGCACCCGTGATCGGGTCCTCCACGTCCAGCAGGGCCGAAACCGCATGGGAGATGTCGGCGCAATCCTCCACCGTCATGGCCCCGCCATCGGCGCGGTCGGCCATGATCTGAAGGGTCGGGCGCAGCCCGCCGGAAATCTGCAGGCGCACGATCTCATACCCCATGGCCTCGACCGGGGGGGTGATGATGCCGCTGATGCGCTCCAGCACGTCCATTCGCGTTCCAACTCCACCCGCCACACCGGCCGATGCCGGATAAGCGGAGCCCAGATAAACAAAAAGGCGGGCCAAAGGCCCACCCGCAAAGCAGACCAGCCTGCCAACGTCGGTCGCTGGCCGGTCCGTATGGGATAAAGATGATGGCTATATAGACCCGTTCGCCCCGCGTGAAAAGGGGAATCGGCCGGGTGGTCGCGCATCCCTGCCGCGTGCGGCGGCGGACGGGGTGCGAACCCGCCGCCGCTCTGCATCGCGCCGGGTGTTCAGAAACGGGCCCGTGCCGTCAGCTTGACGATGTGGCTGCTGACATTGTCGGCCCCGCCACCCTTGGCATTGACCCAGAGATAGCGGTAGCCGGGGGCCATGGTCAGCCCACGCCACACCACCATGTTCAACCCGACCTCGCCGAAGGCGGCGGCATGGGTGCCGTCATTGACCAGCACCAGGCGGCTGTCGCTGTCCAGCCTGGCCACACCGCCGCCCAGGCCCAGATAGGGCTGGTAGGTGCGGGTCACCGGCACGTCGACATAGGCGCCGGCCAGTGCCGTCCACATGGTCACATCGCCATTGGTGGGGAAGCCGGGGATGGTGGAGAAGCCCGGCTGCGTGCTCTTGACATCGGCCAGGCGGCCGAACCCGCCCTCGATCTCGAAGCGGAAATCGTCCAGGCGGTAGCCCGCGGCCAGCGTGGCGTTGAACTTCTTGTCCGCCTGGCCCTTGGCCAACGCCCACAGGGGGCTGCGGGCATAATCGTTGCCCAGATAGGCACCGACGGAGGAGGCGACATAGGCGCCGTCCTGATATGGCTTGTCCTCGGCGTGGGCGACACCGGCAGCCGCCAGCAGTGCCACTGCCGGCAGAGTGATCCTTCTCACGGGTTTCAATCCTTGACGTTAGATGCGGTTCGCCCCTGTGCCGGCTTGATAAGCGCTCCCGCGCGGCGGCGACAAGGGAAAACATGCGCATCCCCGGCATGGTGCCGCCGGTCCCGCCCGCATTGGCGCCACAGCTATGCCGTTTCCCGGTGATCGCCACCGCTCACCGGGTATCAATCGCCAGCGCCCCTGTGGCGCGCGGTGGCCGTCGCCGCTGCAGCGGTTCCCGGTAACAGGGGCGGCAGCGCGACGGGCCAGCGCGCGCAGACTGGCGTTGCAGGAAAGAATATTAAAAATCCAGGCAAGGCTTGAGAAAAAATCAAACCCGATTGTGACAATATTTCGTGCATGGCTTGGGTTGGTTGCGATGCACAAAAGTAATGGCCGCGATTGTTGATTTTCGGGCCGGTCATGTCATGATTTTATACAGGAAATCGGAATGAATTGCCGCAGTGCAGCAAGGCGCATTGCGCAAGGAACCTTGCAACCGCATGACGGGAAGCACCCGTCATGATGCCACCGCGTCCGGAGGTGTCCGCATGTCGTCCAAGCCGATCCGTGCCACCCTGCTGGCCTATGCCCTGTTCCTGCTGCCACTGCCTGCGGCGGCGGGGGAATGCCATATCGGCGATGCGCCCACCGTGCCGGATGGGGTGACGGCCGCCGCCGGCGAAATGGCGGCCGCGCAGGAGGCCATAAAGGCCTATATCGTGGAAACGCAGGAATTCCTGACCTGCCTGGAGGCGGAAGCCAAGGGCAATTTCACACCGGAACTGACGGCCCGCTACAACGAGGCCACGAACCGGATGAGCAATCTGGCGGTGCAGATGAACACCCAGCTCCGCAGCTTCAAGGAACGCGGATAAGGGCCGGTGCGCGGCTTCCCGTCATTCCTCGTTCTCGGCGGGGGGACGCCCGGCGGCACCGCGCGGATCGGCCGCATGGGGGTTCAGCGTGGCCGGGCCGCCGGCGGCGAGGGCCAGCCGGTTGCTGGCGGCTTCCAGCCTTGCTTCCAGTTCGAACAGGACCACATCCTTGGGCAGGCCGGGCGGGATGGGCGGCAGAAATTCGATGGTGATCAGGCCCGGCCGCTTGATGAAGCTGTGCCGGCCCCAGAAGACACCCGAATTCACGGCCATGGGCACCAGCGGCACGCCCAGATCCTCGTACAGCACGCCGATGCCGACCTTGTAGGGCCGGTATTCGCCGACGGCCACGCGGGTACCCTGCGGGAAGATCACGATCTCCCGCCCCATGTCGCGCATCCGGCGGGCGCCGGCGACCAGGGAATTGATCGCCGCCCCGCGCCGGCCGCGCTTGACCGGGATCAGGTCGGCCCGCCACGCATACCAGCCCCAGATGGGGATGTAGAGCAGTTCGTGCTTCAGCACGATGGCGGGGTCGTGGAAGAGGATGTGCAGCTTCATCGTCTCCCACATGGACTGGTGCTTGGCCCCGACCAGATAGCAGCCGTCCACGGGCAGATGCTCCGCCCCCTTCACCTCGTACCGCAGGCCGATGATGGTGCGTTCCAGGAAGACCAGGCTGTGCATATAGGCCCGGATCGCGGCCAGCATCACCTTGCGCGGTGCCAGCAGGGTCCAGACGATCGCGAAGCAGTAGATAGCCGTCCAGGTGAAGAAGGCGATGTTGAACAGTAAAGAGCGCAGAGCCAGCATGCGGTAAAGCCCCGGTATGGACGGCATCACCCGCAGGATTAACGCCAAGCCGCCGGGCCTGTCCAGCGGCGTGCCGCAGAGGGGGCGGCCCGAGGGGGGACGGCAGGTCAGGGGTCGGGCGGGTTCGACCCCGTCAGGGCGGCCCGCGCCACGGCCAGCAGATACTTGTTGTATTCGCTGACGATCAGTTCCGATGTGCCGGGCCAGCCCCACCAGCCGTCCAGCCGCACCTTCTGCGGTGTCACGGGGTGGGGGACCAGCGTGATGCCGGGCAAGACGCGGCGGAATTCCACCAGGCTGCGTGGCATGTGGTAATTGGCCGTGACGACGCGCAGGCTGCGGAACCCTTCCTGGGCCATCCAGCGCGCCGTCTCCACGGCATTGCCCTCCGTATCGTCGGCGTCGTAGCCAAGATCGACGCAGCATTCCAGGTCGCGTCCGCTGCGCGAGGACAGGGCCAGCAGCTCCCGCACCTCCACCCCGCGATAGACGCCGCTGATCAGCAGCTTGCGGGCCTTGCCGGCCCGCAGCAGGTCGAAGCCCACGGTCAGCCGCTCGCTGCCGCCCGTCAGCACGACGATGCCATCGGTGGTGATGTCGTCCTCCGGTGCCTGGCGGGGCAGGGCGGCCGCGAACAGGAACAACCCGGCCAGCCAGAGCAGGAAGGCCAGGGTGATCGTCAGCAGGGGGCCCAGTGCTGCCCGCGGCACGGCCCGTGCGATCACGGCAGCCGGCCCAGGGCGCGCAGCACGGTCATGCGGGCCGTCCCCGCCGCGAGCAGACAGGCCACGACGGGAACCATCGGCAGCCACGCCCAGTCCCGCACGCCCAGCGCCATGTTGGGCAGCAGGGAGGCATCCAGCCCGCGCCCCGCCTGCTGCAGGCCCCAAAGGGTCAGCAGCGCCAGCAGGAACCCCAGCCCGCCGCCCAGCAGCGATTGGCGCAGCATGTGGGACTGGAACTGGCGCGCGACATAGCCGTCGGTGGCCCCCATGACGTGCAGAAGCTCCACCTCCGCCCGGTGGACGGCGAAGCCGGAACTGGCCGCGAAGATGATGGAGGCCACGGCCGCCCCGCCGATCAGCCCGATGATGCCGATGGACAGGGCCTGGACCGTGCGCGCCAGCCGGCGCAGGTCGCCCAGCCAGCGGGCCGGGTCCTCCACCGTCACGCCCGGCGCGGCGCGGTCGAGCTGTCCGGTCAGGTCGGCAATGGCCGCCCCGTCGTTCAGCCGCACATCGATCAGCGCCGGCAGCGGCAGTTCGGCCACCAGCGCCCCGTCCCCCAGCCAGGGTTCGACCAGGGCGCGCGCATCCTCGTTCGACACGCGCCGCGCGTCGGCCACGAAGGCGCTGGCCGCCAGGGCGTCCATGACCCGGCGCACCCTGTCCTCATGCTCGGCCGGGCTGCTGGTGCCGGTCGGCGCCACCTGCACCGTCACGCCGGACGACAATTCGCTGTCCCAGCGCTGGGCCAGTCCCGACAGGACCAGCGAGGCCGCCAGGGCCAGCGACGCCAGATAGACCATCAGCGCGATGATCCAGGGCAGGAAACGGCCGGTGGCGTCCTGGCTCAACGGAATGTCGAAATGGGCGCGGCGGCTCATCATCCCCCTGTCCGGTTGGCAGCGGCGGGCGGGCCGCCATCTTGATGGGTGCCCACAGGAATGGCATGGGGCGCGCGTGGCGTAAAGGATGGGATGGGCAGCCCCCCCATCCGATGGAGATAGGGGCCGGCGTCGCCCCCATCCTTGCGCCCGACCATGGCACCCGCCTATAAGGAAGGGATGGGGTGCTATCGGCCATCCGGCCCGGCACCCTCTTGCTGCAACAATGTCCGGCGCCCGTTTGCGATGATCCTGTCCTGCCCGTCCTGCGCCAAACGCTTCATGCTCGACGCGCGGCTGTTGGGAGAGGGCCGGCGGGTCAAGTGCGGGCAATGCGGCCATGTCTGGTTCGCCGAACCCGACGCGGCCGCCCCCCCGCCCCGCCCCGCCCGGGCCGAACGCGCGCCCGCGCCGGCAAAGGCCCCAGCGCCGGCAAAGGCCATTGTGGAACGGCCGGGTGGCGGTGGTGCCCGGTCCCCGGCCCGTCCCGCGGCCCGCAATGCGCCCCCCCCGCCACCGGAACCGCCCGCCCCCGCCCGGCCCAGCCTGTTCGACGACAGGCCCGCGACCGGTGGCGCGGAAGGCGACGACCTGCTGAGCCGCGGTTTCGAGTCCGCGGATTTCCAGCCCGACGCCGACGATCTGGGCATGGCGCGGCCCTTCCGCCCCCGTCCCCTGCCCAAGGGCAGCAACCTGCCGGCCCTGCCGGGCAAGGGGGGGAAGGTCCGCCGCGCGGCCATCATCGCCTGGGGCGCCGTTCTTCTGGCCGTGGGCGGTGCGGGGACCGGCATCGTGATGGCGCGCGACAGCATCATCCAGGCCTGGCCCGCTTCCTTCCTGCTGTATGAGATGGTGGGGCTGGCGGAATTGCCCGGCACGGGCCTGTCCGACCCCGGCGATCCGGCGACCACGAAGGTGGAGGTCCGCGATGTGGAGGGCGTGAACCTGCTGTTCGTGACCGGGGAGATCGCCAATAAATCCGAGGGTCAGCGCAGCGTGCCCGACATCCAGGCCGTGGCCCTGGGGGAGGATGGCAAGGAATTGTACGCCTGGCGGATCATCCCGCCGGTCCGCCGCCTGTTCCCCAACCAGACGACAAAGTTCGAGTCCCGCATGCCGGAGCGTGACGGCACCCAGGCGCACAGCATCAGCTTCCGCTATGTGGCGCCGGAACCCGCACCGGGGACGTGACGCCCTATTTCCCGGCGGCCATGACCAGTTGCAGGGCCGTGCCCTGGACCAGGATGGCGATCAGCACCTCCAGCATCACCAGGCCGACGGCCGTGGTGCCGGGGCAATCCAGGGCGGCGCGCGTGCTGAACCAGCTATAGAACAGCCCCCAGCACATCAGGCCGAAGGCGATGCCACCGGCCACGGCGTCGCTTGCCTGCAGGGCCAGCGTGATGGCCAGCGCATAGACCACGCTGGAGATGACGCTGCAGCCGTTATAGGTGGACATGAACAGGGCAAACCGTTCCCCGCGACCCGTCCCCTCCAGCACCTTGGAAACGGCCAGCAGATAGCCGGTCATCTGCACAAGCGTGGCCATGGCGGACAGCAGCATGTTCGATTGCGTATCGACATTGGCCGGCGGTGCCATGAGGTCGACCATGCCCTGGATCAGCAGCACGGGCACCAGCAGCACCAGGCTGCGCCATGCCGCTGCCGCCGACGGGTCGATCAGCGCGATGCCGCGCGCATCCAGTGCCGCCAGCCGCAGGGCGCCCTTCAGCGCGTTCACGCCGCCACCTTGCCGAAGAAATCGGCCAGCACCCGGTCATAGATGGCGGCGAGCGTGCGGATGTCGGCGACATCCACATGCTCGTCCACCTTGTGCATGGTCTGGCCCACCAGCCCGAATTCCACGACGGGGCAGAAATTCTTGATGAAGCGGGCATCGGAGGTGCCGCCGCTCGTCGACAGTTCGGGATCACGGCCCGTCACGGCCTTCACGGCCCCGGCCACGGTGGCCACCAGCGCACCCGGCGGGGTCAGGAAGGCCTCGCCCGAGACATGCACCTTCAGGTCCCAGGCGCCACCCACCTCCTCCAGCACGTCGCGGACATGCGCCTCCAGGCTTTTCGGCGTGTGCAGGTCGTTGAAGCGGATGTTGAACCGGGCTGTCCCCTTGGCGGGGATGACATTGCTGGCCGGGTTTGCGACATCGATGCTGGTCAGGGCCAGGGTGCTGGGCTGGAAATGGGCCGTCCCCTCGTCCAGCGGGCTTTCGGCCAGCATGGTCAGCGCCCGCGTCAGGCGGGGCAGCGGATTGTCGGCCAGATGCGGATAGGCGACGTGGCCCTGCGCGCCATAGGCGGTCAGCGTCATGGTCACCGATCCGCGCCGGCCGATCTTCATCATGTCGCCCAGGGCGCGGGGGTTGGTGGGTTCGCCCACCAGACAGGCGTCGATCACCTCCCCCTCTGCCCGCATCCAGTCCAGCACCTTGGTCGTGCCATTGATGCTGGGCCCCTCCTCGTCCCCCGTGATCAGCAGGGAGATGGAGCCGTCCGGCGTGCCATTGCGGTCCAGGAACGATTTCACGGCCGCCACGAAGGCCGCGATGGCGCCCTTCATGTCGGCCGTGCCGCGGCCGAACAGCTTGCCGCCCGTGATTTCCGCCCCGAAGGGATCGACCGTCCAGGCAGCGGCATCGCCCACGGGCACGACATCAGTATGGCCGGCGAAGCAGAAATTCGGCGCAGCCGTGCCCAGCCGGGCATACAGATTGTCGACCGGGTCGGTCCCCTCCTGCTCGAACACCAGACGGCGGCAGGCAAAGCCCATATCCGTCAGCACGGCCTGCAGCACGCCCAGCGCGCCTGCATCGGCGGGCGTGACGCTGGGACAGCGGATCAGGTCCTGGGTCAGGGCGACGGGATCGATGGTCATGGGATCGGCTCGGATGGGAGATGTCGGATGTTTTCTAACAGATCGTCCCGCCCGGCATCCCGGCGAAAGCCGGGACCCAGGGGCCGCAGGATCGAACCTTGACGCTGGCCCCGGCCGGGGCGGGCCGCCATGGCCGGGCTGGAGGCCCGCTGGCCCGGCCACTCCGGCAGATTGCCGGGTGACCGGGGGCTGAAGGGCCGGTCAGTAGCCGGCCGCGTGCCCGTCCACGCGCATTTCCGTGCCGGCCCGGTACACGCCGTTGGCATGGTCGCGCACGATGGCCTCGTAGCTGCCGTAATGCAGGCCGGGCTTGACCTCCACCTTATGGCCCCGCTGGCGCAGGGCGTCGGCAACGGCGGGCGCCACACCCTGTTCCAGATAGATGGTGCCGGCCCCGTCGCCCTTTTCCCCCGTGGGCTCGGCCGACCCCTCATGCTGCCAGCGGGCGGCGTCGCCGGCCTCCTGCACATTCATGCCGAAATCGATCATGTTGACCAGCACCTGCACATGGCCCTGCGGCTGCATGGCCCCGCCCATGACGCCATAGGCGGCGAAGGGCTGGTTATCCCTGGTCACGAAACCGGGAATGATGGTGTGGAACGGGCGCTTGCCGGGGGCATAGACATTCGGATGCGCGGGGTCCAGGGCGAACTGCTCCCCCCGGTCCTGCAGCATGAAGCCCAGCCCGTCGGGCACCAGGCCGGACCCCATGCCGCGATAGTTGGACTGGATCAGCGCCACCATCAGCCCGTCCTTGTCGGCCGTGGACAGGAAGATCGTGTCATGGCTTTCCGGCATGATGCCGGTTTCCGGCGTGCCGGCCCGGCCCATGTCGATCAGCGCGCGGCGTGTGGCGGCATAATCCTTGGAAACCAGGGTGGCGATGGGCAGCTTCACGAAATCGGGATCGGCATACCAGCGCGACCGGTCGGCGAAGGCCAGCTTCTTGGCCTCCACCGAGACATGGATGAAATCGGCGCTGTTATGGCCCATGGATTTCAGGTCATAGCCTTCCAGGATGTTCAGCATCTGCAAGGTCGCCAGCCCCTGGCCGTTGGGCGGGATCTGCCAGACATCGTACCCGCGATAGCCGGTGGAGACCGGCTCCACCCACTGGCTCTTGTGGCTGGCGAAATCCTCATAGCGCAGCGGGCCGCCGATACGCTTCATATAGGCGTCGATGGTGCGGGCGATCTGGCCCTTGTAATAGGCGTCGCGCCCGCCCGCGGCCAGCAGGGACAGGGTATTGGCCAGGTCGGGATTGCGGAAGATCTGGCCGGCGACGGGCGGCTTGCCGTCGATCAGGAAGGTCTTCCGCGCATTCTCCCCTTCCTCGATGATGTCGGACAATTGGTCGAAGCGGCGGAAATTGTTGGCCCAGCCCCTGGCGATGAAGGGCGACAGGGGGAAGCCGTCGCGGGCATAGGCGATGGCAGGGGCCAGCACCTCCGCCATCGGCAGCTTGCCGAACCGGGCATGCAGCTCGAACCAGCCATCCACGGCCCCCGGCACGGTCACGGACAGGGACCCGTGCGACGGGATGGGCTTGCCCGGTCCCAGGCGCCGGGTCAGCGCCTTCAGGCTTTGCCCGGCCGGCGCGCGGCCCGAGGCGTTCAGGCCCAGAACCTTCTTCTGTGCCGGGTCCCAGATCAGCGCGAACAGGTCGCCGCCCATGCCGCTGCCCGTGGGTTCCATCAGGCCCAGGGCCGCATTGGCGGCGATGGCCGCATCCACGGCGCTGCCGCCCTTCATCAGGATGGAAATGGCGATCTGCGTGGCCAGTGGCTGGCTGGTGGCGGCGGCCCCGTTGCGGGCGATGATCTCCGACCGGCCGGCGAAATTCGCCCCCACCAGGCGGTCGCCCCGGCCCGGCTGCGCCTCGCCCGGGATATCGGCCGCATCGGCCGTTTCGGTCATGATCGGCATGAAAGTCAGCGCCCCCAGCAGCAGCGCGGCCAACCCGCGCCGGATCTTCTGTCGCATTGTCCGATTGCCTTCCTCGTGCATGGATCGGGTCTTCGCCCCGTTTCCCTGTCCGCCGGCTTCATCCGGCTGTCTGCTTGTACGACCGGCATCGGTTCTGCGGCAATAGCTGGCAGGCCCTTGGCGCTGCTTCAATCATTGGCGGGCTTGCGCAAGTCCGCTTTTCATGCGCCCTGATATTCCTGTTACAATGCGCCTTTCGACAGGTCGATGCCGGCATCCCGGGCGATCATCGCGCCAAGCCCGCTCTCCCGCAGCGCGGCGCCGGCGCCCAACTCCTCCAGCGTGTAGCCTCTCGCGCCGTTACGCCTTCCCTCCGCCCAGCGCTCATGGGACTGCCTGCGATACTCTTCGGGATCATAACCGGCCTGTGCCAGTTCCATCGCCATGTGGCTACCCGTCGCTTCGGCCGCCCCAAGCGCCTGTGTCGCTGCCGTCAATCCATTCTCCGCCGCTGACGGGGAGTGAGACGGATTGACTTCCCGGTTCACCTCAAGCTTGGCGAAATAATTCAGCGCGTGCATGACCGTGTCCTGCTGAAGCGTGCCGGTATCCAATGCCTTGGCGATCAGGTTGCGTGTCTCGTCGCTCAATCGGCTGATCAATCCGATGGCATTTTCGGACAACCCGTTTGCAATAACACTCTTAAGTATGGTGTCGTTATCAGAGGTTTTTTTAAAAAAAACTGCCGGATTATTTTTCGAATTCATCTCTGAATTCTCAAGAATGTTTTTTGCATTTTCTTGAATGCTGTTTCCTTGTTCCATCTTTCCGATCATTTTCCGTCTCCAAGTTAGAATTGACTCAGCAAGATATCACCCATAAAAGTGGTTTCTACGAGGAAAATACACTCAGTTTTGCAACTCAACTCAAATGGAGGGTAAAAATGGCGCTTTTCCAGGGCGGGAGCGGTAGTGACACGCTTTACGGGTACAATGGAGAAGATAATATAATACAAGGACTTGATGGAAATGACGCCTGATAGGGGGAGACCGGGATGATGACATCTATGGTGGGAACGGTACCGATACAATTTTTGGCGGAACCGGTAATGATTTCATAATGGGTGAGAACGGAAATGACTTCATATATGGTGATGATGGATCAGATACCATGTATGGCGGTAGCGGAAATGATTTCATCGCCGGTGGTACAGGGAATGATTTCATTCATGGGGAAAGTGGAAATGACGATTTGCTGGGTGGGGCAGGAGATGACACCTACTACCATAACCTGACAAATGGTGGGTATGATGTTATATCCGACTTGTCGGGTGTGGCAGATAAACTCATTATTACTGGAACATTTGGTGACATCTCCCTTGAGAGAGTGGGAAATTCGCTTCGTGTATATGATGAGGTTGACGCGGATGATGGTGTTCTCAACAACCTCATCGAGATCAACAACTTCTTCAACGGATCGATCATTGGCGCGGGTGCCATCGAATATCTGACGGTCGGCAGCAGCACCTATTATCTTCCCGATCTTCTGGGCCTATGATGCCTGATTGACGGCCGTTTTCAGCGGGCCGTTTTTTCAGGAGATACGACCCATGCGGGTGATGGTAAACGGCGTGCCGCTCTATTTCGATGTCGAAGGGGCGGAACTGGTGGCGGACGGTGGAAGCTTGCGCAAGAAGCCGACCCTGCTGCTGCTGCATGGCGGCCCCGGCTTCGACCATGCCAGTTTCAAGCCCGCCTTCGCCGCCATGGCCGAACATGCCCAGGTGATCTATCTGGACCATCGCGGCCAGGGGCGCAGCGGCGGCATCGACCGTTCCACCTGGACCCTGGCGCAATGGGCCGATGACGTGAAGGGCTTCTGCGATGCACTGGGCATCGAGAAGCCCTTCGTGCTGGGCAACAGCTTCGGCGGCTTCGTCGCGCAGGAATATATGCGCCGCCATCCCGGCCATGCGGCGGGTGTGATCCTGTCCTCCACGGCCGCGCGCATGCGGCTTGACCTGATCGAAAGGGCGTTCGCGCGGCGGGCAGGGCCGGAGGTCGGGGCGCTGGCGCGCGCCTTCTGGTCCGACCTCACGGCGGACAAGGTTGCCGGCTACGCCGCCCGGGTCATGCCCTTCTATACGGTGCAGGCACCGCTGGACGGGCCGGGCCGCGCCCGTTCCATCATGAAGCCGGCCGTGCTGGAACATTTCTCAGGCCGGGGCGGAGAGATGTGGGACATGGATTTCCGCGACAGCCTGCCGGCCGCGGCCAGCCCCGTCCTGGCGCTGTGCGGCGACCAGGACCCGATCACGCCGTGGGAATGCGCGGAGGAGATCATCGCCCTGCTGCCGGCGGCCATCAGCCGCCTGCACCGCCTGCCCGATTGCGGCCACGGTACCTTCCGCGACGATCCGGCCACCACCTTCGCCCTGATCCGGCGGTTCATGCGGGTGTAATCCGCGCCGGCGCCGTGGTGCCACTGTGAGGCGCATCACTGCGGCGGGCGGGACGTGGGGCCAAAGCCTCCTTCAGGAAACGCTTAACCATACCGGTTCCCGCCATGTCCGCCTTTCGCGCAAGTTTCCGGGCACGCTCCCGGCGTGCCTGTCCCCGGGCACGCTTCCGGCGTGCCTTTCAATGCTTGCCTGTCCTGCTGTCCGGTCTGCTGTTGGCCCTGCCGGCGTCGGCGGAGATCACCGGCCCCACGGCCGGCGCGGAAACGGGTACCCTGACGCTGATCCTGGAAAACGATCTTTTCTACAATCTGGACCGGCATTACACGAACGGCGTCCAGGCGGTCTGGACGACGGCGCGGGACGAGGTGCCGGACTGGACGCGGCGCTGGGCGCGGCTGGTGCCTTTCTTCGCCCAGGACGGCCATGTCCGGGCCGTCTTCTCCCTGGGCCAGAACATGTACACGCCCAGCGATATCGAGGCGGTCAACCCGCCGCCCGGCGAACGGCCCTATGCCGGTTGGCTCCACGGATCGGCCGGGCTGATCAACGAGACGAACCGGCGCATGGACCAGCTTCAGTTGACGCTGGGCATGGTCGGCCCCGCCTCGCTGGCCGAGCCGGCGCAGAAGCTGGTCCACCGGCTGACCGATGCGCCCCGGCCCATGGGCTGGGATACCCAGCTCCATAACGAGCCGGGGATCGTCATCACCTATCAGCGGGCCTGGCGGTCCGAACTGCTGGAAAGCACAGGCTTCGGGCTGGATGTGATGCCGCATATCGGCGGGGCGGTGGGCAATATCGCGACCTATGCCGATGCCGGCTTCATGTTCCGCGCCGGCTGGCACCTGCCGGCCGATTTCGGCCCGGCCCGCATCCAGCCCTCGCTGCCCGGCAGCGGCTTTTTCGAACCCGATGCCAACCATCCGGTGGGGCTATACGCCTTTCTGGGCATCTCGGGCCGGGCCGTTGCCCGCAACATCTTCCTGGACGGCAACACCTTCCGCGACAGCCGGTCCGTGGACCGCAAGACCTGGGTCGCGGACCTGCAGGCCGGCATCGCCGTCAATATCCACAGTGCCCGCATCACCTATACCCATGTCTTCCGCACGCGGGAATTCGCGGGTCAGGACGAGGGCGATGAATATGGCGCCGTGGCCGTGACCTGGCAGTTCTGACCGGCGGCGGGGGTGCCCCTTCCCGCCGCCGGTCCTTTTCACACCAACGGCGGCGACTGCCGCCGCGCGCCACATGGCGCGCAGCCAAGCTGCCGGATGGCAGCGCCCGGCGAATGAGGGTCAAGGCGGATTGATATCACCCGTATTTCTGCCGGAACCCGTCGGTCACGCGGGCGATGAAGGCCGGGTCGCGGTCGCGCCAGTAGCGTGGGTCGGCGATCATGCGGTTCAGGTCGTCACCTTCCCCGCCGGCATCGCCGGCGCCGGGGCGCAGCACCTTCGGCTCTCCCCCGCCATCGGCCATCAGCCGGTGCAGGGCCAGCACGCCATCGGCCGTGCCGGACAGGGCGGCCACCAGCGGCGGCGGCAGGTTGCGCCGGGCCCAGGCCAGGATCTGGCCGGACAGGTCCTGCCATTTCTCCGGCCCGCCGAAATGGGCGACCAGCTTCTCCATCTCCCGGTCCGCCTCGAACCCGGCCGCCATCTCCCGCAGAAGCGGCAGCATCCGCTCCGCCGCCAGGTCATAAAGAAGCTGGGCCTGGGCGGGCGTGTATCCGGCGGCCAGCAGACGCTCGTTGATCGCCCTGTCCGGCTCGAACAGCCCGTGGTCGCACTGGATACAATAATCCTCGACCCGTTCAGGGGCGTCTGCCGGTGCGCTCGGTGATGCGCCCGCCTGCTGCTTTTCCGCAAGGGGTTCGGCAAGGGGCGGGGCGGACAGCTTGCGCTCCAGTTCCAGATAGGATTTCAGCAGGGCCTCCACACGCAGGGTTCCGGCCTGCGCGTCCCAGAACTTGACAGGCACGTGCGCGGGGCGCTCGGGCGGGGTATCGGTCGCGGCGGGTGCGCTGGTTTCGGCCGGGGGTGTCGTTTCCATGGATGATCGTCCTTCAGGGGAGGGGGGAAGGGGGGACAGGCCACCGCGTGCGGCCAGATGGCGAAGGGACAGGACCAGCGCCCGCTGGCCCTCCAGATGGCGCAGCCGGGCCCCGTCCACACCGGGCGGCAGCGCCGTGGTCAGGGTCAGCCGGCAGAGATGGGCCATCAGCAGCCGCCCGTCCGCCCCGGCGAACAGCCGGGCGCAGGCGGCGGCCAGGGCATCGCCCGCGGCCGGGGCATCCCCCGCGGGCCGGGTGTCGCCGGGCGCCGGGCCGTCGATCCCGGCCCAGGGCCAGCCGGGATCAGCCATCGGCCACCTCCATCCCGGCGGGGGCCGGAGAGGGTGCGCGGACCAGCGTGGGCGGCACCCCGGCGGCGTCGGCCAGGAACCGGGCGCAGGCGGGCAGGTCCACCACGGCCAGCGCATCTGTGCCCATGGCCGCAACGCTTTCCAGCCAGCGCAGCGTCGCCTCCGCATCCCGCTGGGCCTGGGCACGGGCCAGCGGGGACAGGATGCGGATCTGCACCTGCCGCCCGTCGGCTGCGATATCGGGGATGGCCCCCCGGCGGCGCAGGATGGACAGGCAGCGCCGGACCAGCGGCACCAGCAATTCCGATTGCAGCCGCCCGAACGTCGCCCCCAGCAGGCGCGCCACCTCCGCGCTGCGCTCCAGCACCTCCGTCGCCGTCATGCGCGGACCGTGCAGCGGCCCCAGCCGGTCGGCCAGAAGCGCCTGCCGGATGCGCGCGCGCAGATCTTCCAGCACAAGCTGGCTGACATCGAACCGTCCGGGACTGGCCAGCGGCGTCAGCCCGGCCGACCCCACGGCCTTGGGGATGATGGTACCCGGCACCAACCGGATGGCCCCGGGATTGAGCACCCCGTCATCATCAGCCTGCCAGATGCCGGTGACGGCGATGGAGGCGTTCTTCAGGACCAGTTCGACGACCTTGTTGGCCGTCTTGATGTCCGGCAGGGCCTTCATCACGGGGCTGCGGCCATAGGTTTCGCCGGGGGCTTTCAGCCAGCGGAAGGTGATGAAGGGCATGTCGGTGAAACGGCCGTCGGCCAGGATGGCCGGCTGTTCGCCCGTCAGCAGGAGGCGCCAGCGCCAGCCGTTGCCCTCCGGCGTCATGGCTTCCACGATGGGAAAGCGGCGGGCCGGGTCTATGGCGCCGTCGCGCTTCACGCCTTCGGGCAGGCGGTCCGGGGCCGTGCGGGACAGCAAGGCGTCCAGGGTCAGGTGCTGGCGGCGGAACAGGCGGTCCAGGCGCCCTTCCTCCCCCTCCTCCAGCACCAGGTCGGCCAGCGGCACGGCGGTGAAGCGCAGGGCGGATGGCGCGCCCGGCGGTGCTTCCTCCACCAGCAGGCAGCCCGTGCCGCCGGTGACCACGTCCAGAAAGGCCTGGTGTGCCTCCACCGCGAAGTTGGAACGGTCGATCTGGGCGTGCAATTCCTCCGACGCGGCCAGCAGCAGGGGTGCCAGTTCCGCTGCCAGATCCGCATCCAGCGCCGGGCCGGGGGCCAGGCCCGTCCAGCGCGACCAGGGTGGTGTCAGTTGGGCCAGCAGGGCGGCAGCCAACTGGTCCACCGCGTCGGCCGCGGTGGCATCGTACAGCCGGTCGCCCCGGCGCGTGCCGGGGCCGCCGCCCGTCTCGAACGCGGCATGCTGGGGCAGGGCATGTTCGTAACATTCCCGCCACAGCGGCTCCCACGCCGCCCGGCGCGCAGCCGCGCGGTCATGGCGGTCCAGCAGGGCGGCGGCCAAGACGTCGCCTTCGGGCATGGCGCCGCCTTCGGGCATGGCCCTGCCGTTGGACATGTCGCCGGGGGCGATATTCAGGGGGGAGGGATGGCCATGCGTCATTCCCCCAGCAGCGTCTTGCGGGTCGGCGCCAGCGTGCCGGGCGTGAGTACGCCCTGCCAGCCGGTCAGGACCGTGCCGGCCCGGCCCGTCGCCCGGCGCAGCAGGCTTTGCTCTCCCGCCGTGGCCGCCGGGATGGCGGCGGCGGGCGCGGCGGCGGGCAGCACGGGAGGGGCAGCCGGCAGAGGGGCGGCGACAGCGGGGGTGGCCGTTGCACGGGGTTTGGGGGTGGAGACGAGACGCGCCATGATCGGATGTTCCTGTATCGTGTTTGGTGTTCCGGTCTGGGACCGGGGCTGGACGGGCCGGCCGCCGCCCAGATGGCGGTAAAGCTGCCAGGGGGTCAGGACCAGCGGGGCGTCGATGCCCAGAATCCGCTTGGCCACGCTTACGCAGGTCAGGGGGGCCAGCAGCGTCCGCGACGGTATCGGCGCCTGGCGCGGCACGGGCAGCACCAGATGGCCGTGTGCCCGGAACCATCCCGCCAGGTCCATGTCCGTGGCCAGGGGGTGGAACGCCACCTCCAGCCGCGTGGCCAGGGGATCGACCGTGATCCAGCCGCCGGGCACAGGCAGGGCCACGAACACATGCCGGAAACCGGGCCGCAGCAGCCGGCGCAGCCAGGCGATCTCGGTATCGGCGCAGAAAACCAGCAGGGCCGGCGTCATCGCACGATGCCCTTGGCCCGCAGCACCGGCGCCAGCGCCATGAAGGCTTCCCGCCACAGCGTATGGTCGCGCGCCTCCCGCCGGCTGTGCGGGTCCGGGGCCATCTGGCGCCGGCCATAATGGGCCAGCACCAGCAGATGGTCGCGCAGCAGCCGGCGCTGACGATGCAGCCGGTCGGTCACGCGCAGGATGTCCAGCGGCTCGCACGGGCGGCTGTACAATCCCTGACCGGCCCGGACCCGCGCACCCGCCAGCCGTGCCTCATTGGCCAGGATGAACCAGAACCAGGCCTCCTCCGCGCTGTCGAAGGGGGTTGTTCCCATCAGGGGGGCGGGCGGATGGCGCGCGGGGCGGAAGGGCGGGATGATCTCTGGCATGGGCAGCATCCTTCGTGGCAGGTCGAGGGGAGGGTGTGAAAGTTTCCCTTATCACTCCATGTTTAAATTCCTATGTCAAGAACAATGTGAAAATCATCCTAAGGACAGGCGTCGGTGTTTCTGGGATAACTCTCCCATGCTCAAGCATTCCGACATATGGCGGGCCATCGACCGGCTGGCGCATCGGCACGGCCTATCCGCTTCCGGGCTGGCCAAGCGCGGCGGTCTGGACCCGACCACCTTCAACAAGTCCAAGCGCATGACGCCGGATGGCAAGCTGCGCTGGCCATCGACGGAAAGCATCGCCAAGGTGCTGGAGGCGACGGGCAGCAGCTTCACCGACTTCGTCGCCATGACGGGGGAGGAAGGGGACGGCACGGGCGGTGGGGCCGGCATGTCCGCGGCCGCCATGCGCCGGGTGCCTGTGATCGGCTATGCCCAGGCCGGCAATGACGGCTATTTCGACGATGCGGGTTATCCGGCCGGCAATGGCTGGGACGAGCTTGAATTTCCCCATGTCGCCGACGACCATGCCTATGCGCTGGAAGTCTCGGGCGACAGTATGGAACCGGTCTATCGCGACGGCGATATCATCATCGTCTCTCCCGCCGCATCGGTCCGCCGGGGCGACCGGGTCGTCGTGCGCACCCGCGATGGGGAGGTGATGGCCAAGCAACTGGCGCGGCAGACCGCCAACCGGTTGGAACTGGTCTCGCTGAACCGCTCCCACCCCGACCGGTCGCTGCCCATGGCGGATGTCGCCTGGATCGCCCGCATCATGTGGGCCAGCCAGTAAGCGGCATGGGCGCAGCCTCCGCGTGCGTCCGTCGTCTCCGCCTCCGTGCGACCCCGGGATGTCCGGTTCCGGCCGCCCCGTCCGGAGACAGTCGCTCCAGGCGACCCGAGTCGCATGGGCAGGCCGGGAGTCGGATGGCTGGAATCGCAATCCTAGGAATTAAATCGTTGACGCGGGGCGTGTCCGGCGCCTAGGCTGCGTGTACTGCCCCTGATGCCGTCCGGAGTCGCCCCGCATGTCCAGCCCTGACCCCGCTTTCCCGCTCTCCGCGGTCGATCTGTTGGCCGACCTGCATGCCCGTTACGACGGCCGCCCGCCGCGCCGGGCGCGGGCGGTGGCGCTGGCAGGTGGGGAGGATAGTCTCCAACGGGTGTTGCGCCGGGCGCGGGCGGAACGGTTGCGGATGCAATGCGCCGTTGCGCGTCTTGCCGTTGCCCGCCGCCGCCGTCAGTTGCCGGCCGCCAGGACGCAGGGGGATGCATGGCTGCGGCGGCTGACCGCCACCCTGCGGACCGCCCGCGACCAGGCCGTCAGCCAGGAGGGGGCCAGCGCGGCCGGGTGGGGAGCCTGATCCCAGGGAGCCGGCACGCGCCGGGTATCCCTCGCTGAACTGGGTTCTGCCTGGACATGCCCACCGGGCACCACGCCTACTTGACGCCACGCCCATGTGCGGCGCGGCCGGCTACCGGGTGACGGCGTCCAGGGCGATTTCCCGGGTGATGCCGGCCGATCGCCGGAAATCCGCATCATGGCAGACCAGCACCAGCGCGCCATCATAGGCCAGCAGCGCATCACGCAGGGCCTCCATCCCCTCCATATCCAGATGGTTGGTTGGCTCGTCCAGCAGCAGCAGGTTTGGCGGGCGGGGCCCACCCAGGGCGGCACACAGATGGGCACGGACCCGCCAGCCGCCCGACAGATGTTCCAGGGGCTGTTCCGATGCCGCCCCCCGGAAGCCGAACCGGGCCAGGGCGGCACGCATGTCCCCTTCCGGCCGGTCGGGATGCCGGGATCGAACCAGCGACAGGGGTGTGCCGCTTTCCCCAGAGCCCAGACGCTGGTCCAGGCAGGCAAGGCGCAGGTCAGCCGCACGGATGATGCATCCGTCATCCGGGTCCAGGGTGCCGGTCAGACAGGCCAGCAGGCTGCTCTTGCCGGCACCATTATGCCCCGTCACGGCCAGCCGGATCGGTCCCGTCAGGTCGAAATACAGATCCTGCCACAGCCGGCGGCCGGCGCGGACCAGGGACAGGCCCTCCACCCGCAACAGCATGCGGCCCGGGGGCAGGCCCGTGGGGGCGATGGCCATGTCCAGCGGCGCGGGCGGCCTTTCCTGCCTTTCCCGGGCGGCGTCCAGCGCCTGCGCCGCCGCTGCCGTCTGCCGTTCGGCCTTGATGCGGCGGGCCGATCCGGCCTTCTCCGCCCGGTCGCGGCGCAGGCCCATCAGGATGGGCGCATTGGCGCCCCGGGCGGCTTCCTGCCGGCCGCCGCGGCTGCGGCGGCTGGCGCGGGCTTCGGCCTCGCGGGCGGCGGACCGGGCCTGGCGGACCTGCCGCGTGGCATCGGCCAGCGCGCGTTCGGCCGCCTGCCGTTGGGCGGCCCGCGTTGCCAGGAAGCCAGCCAGGCCGCCGCCATGGCTGGTCAGCCCTCCGGGTGTCAGTTCCAGGATGCGGTCGGCCAGGGCCAGCAGGCGGCGATCATGACTGACCAGCAGCAGGCCGCCGCGCCAGCCCGCCACCAGGTCCGACAGCAATACCTGCCCCGCCGCATCCAGATCGTTGCCCGGCTCGTCCAGGATCAGGAGATGCGGTTGCGTCACCGCGATGGCCGCCAGCCGCAACCGCGCCACCTGCCCGCCCGACAGACAGGCCAGCGGCAGGTCGGGGGCCAGGTCCGCAGGCAGCCCATGGCGGGCCAGTGCCGCGGCGCGGCCCGCACCGGCGTCGGGCAGAAGGCTGCCCACCCGTTTCCCGCCGCGCGGATGCTGTGGCCAGTGGAACAGCCGCCCGCGTCTGGACACGGACCCCCGTTCGGCATGCAGGCTGCCCGACAGGAGCCGCAGCAGCGTGCTTTTGCCGCTGCCATTGGGGCCCACCAGGGCGATGCGCTCCGATGCGATACGAAGGGAGATGTTGTCGAGAAGGGGCCGGGCGCCGCCATGCGTGAAGCACAGCCCCCCGGCCACAAGCCAATCCGGCATGGATGAAACCCCGGTCAAACCAGTCAAGCCCCGATGGGGCGGCGGTCAGGACGGCTGGTTCATTTCCATGGCGGGGCACTCCGGCAGACAGGATGCCGGATGAAAACACATCCGATATCGGATGTAAAGGGGTTCATGCCAAACCCCGGTGAGAGCAACTCACCGGGGTGGCGATTGAGATACCGGTGATCGGTTGTGATCACCGGGACTTGGGTTCAGGCCAGCAGGGCTTCCTGCTCGATGGTCAGGGCCATGTCGTCGCTTTCCCACAGCCGGGGAAGGTGCTGGTCGAAGCGGATGGCGCCCAGCACCCGTGCGTCGCCATCCAGACAGGCGAATGGCAGCAGCAGCCGATCATAGCGCACCTTCAGCGCGCCGGGCAGGTCCACGCGCACCCGGCTCCAGTGCGGGCGGCCCGTGGTGCGTGCCGTGATGTAGGAATCCCCCGTTTCGCGGAATCCGGGAACATCACCGCTGTCGTAAAGGTCCAGGCCGGTCAGGTCGCGCCCGGCGAAGGCGACCAGTTCGGTGCCGTAGAGCGTGTAGCGGGGCGGCCGCCCGTCACGCGGGAAACGGGCCATCAGCAGATAGGCCAGCCACGGCTTGAGGTCGAACACCAGTTCGCCGGTCCACAGGGGCATCAGCCCCTCGCGCGGCAGGGCCCGCCACCAGGGCAGCAACGGCTGCAGCATGATCGGCAGATCCTTGCGGCATTCGGCGGCGGTGGCGGGTGGCATGCTGACGCCATGGCGAAGCGACATGGGAGTACGCCGGAAGGGTTGCGCGGGGCGTCATGGTGCAACCAACCAACCCCGCTTGTCCACCCCTGTTCCCCATTCCATCGGGTGTGGGGGGCTGTTGGCGGACCCTCCGTGGGGCTGAAACAAAATGCCCCGCCGGGCGAACCGGCGGGGCATTGCCTTCAATCCCAAGGGATTGGAGATCAATCGACGATGGCGCGGCCATTGCGCATGCCACGGCCCGTCGTGCGCTCGGCGATACGGGCGGACTTGCCGGTCAGGCCACGCAGGTAATACAGCTTGGCACGACGCACGGCGCCGCGGCGGACCAGCACGATCGAATCGATGCGCGGGCTGTACAGCGGGAACACGCGCTCCACGCCTTCGCCGTAGGAAATCTTGCGGACGGTGAAGCTGGAATTGATGCCGGCGTTCTTGCGGGCGATGACCACGCCTTCATAGGCCTGGATACGCTCGCGCGTGCCTTCGACGACCTTCACGTTCACCTTGACGGTGTCGCCGGGGGAAAAGGCCGGGATCGTCTTGCCTTCGGACAGCTTGGCGACCTGTTCGGCTTCCAGCTTCTGCAGAATGTTCATGGTACTCATCCTTCGATACTGCCACCGTTCCCGTCCGGGGTTTCGGTGGTTTTGGTTGGCTCGGCCGATGCCCGGCGGGCTCGGCGTTTCTTCACCTTTGGGGCCGGGCGGCTTGCCAGGTAGTCGGACCACAGGTCGGGCCGTCGGGCCTGTGTGATCTTTTCCGCCTGTTCGAGCCGCCATGCCCGGACCTTCTCATGGTGACCGGATAAAAGGATCTCCGGCACCGCACGGCCATTCCAGACGGGTGGCCGCGTATAATGGGGGTATTCCAGCAACCCCCGTTCAAAACTCTCTTCCCCCGCCGTTTCGACGTTCCCCATGACACCCGGCAGAAGCCGGACCACGGCGTCGATCAGACAGAGGGCCGCCGGTTCACCACCGGACAGCACGAAATCACCTAAGGAGACCTCCTCCAGGCGATGTTCCTCGATCACCCGTTCGTCGATCCCCTCATACCGCCCGCACAGCAATGTCAGGGCCCCTTCGCTGGCGATCTCTCGCACCAACGCCTGGTCCAACACGCGCCCACGCGGTGAAAGATAGACGATCCGGCCCGGTTTCAGTCCGGCTGCCGCCTGCCTGGCCTTTGCATCATGGATGGCTGCATCGAGCACATCCGGGCGCATGACCATGCCGGGGCCGCCGCCGAACGGGGTATCGTCCACGGAGCGGTGCTTATCGCGCGTGAACGATCGGATGTCCAGCTTTTCCAGCGTCCAGGTGCCCTTTTCCAGCGCTTTTCCCGCAAGGCTGAGCCCCAGCGGCCCGGGAAACATCTCCGGGAACAGGGTCAGCACGGTGACGTGCCAGGAAGGGGCGGGGGACAAGGTCATGGGATCAGCGGCTGAGGCCGGTTTCCGGGCCTTCGGGCTGCCCGCCCTCGGTGGCCGGTTCGTCGTCCGCCGGTTCGTCGTCCGCCGGTTCATCGTCCAGCGTCAGCTTGCCGCCCATCTCCGCCAGTTCTTCCGGGTCCGGGCGGGCCGGGGTGAACAGGTTGACGGGCGGGTCGACGACGATGCGGCCGGCCTTCACATCGACCACGGGCACGCAGGTGGCGGAAAACGGGATGAACACCGTCTTGCCCGACACATGCACCAGTTCCAGCACATCGCCGGCGCCGAAATCATGGATGGCCTTGATGGTGCCGAAGGCGGCGTCGCCATCGGCACCCTGGGTGACGGTTTCCAGGCCGATCAGGTCGGCATGGTAGAACTCGTCCTCCTCATCCAGCGCCGGCAGCCGCTCGCGCGGCACGAACAGCCGGACGCCCTTCAGTGCGTCGGCGGCGTCGCGGCCCTTCACACCCACGGCCTCGACCAGGAAATGGTCCTTGCCCATACCGGTCATGCGGAGCGTAAAGCTGCGCGTGCCCGGCTCGTCGGTCAGCGGGTTGTAATCGAACACGGCCTCGGGGTCGGCGGTGAAGCTCTTCACCCGCAGGCGGCCGTGAACCCCGTGCGATCCAATGATCTGGGCCACGCAAATGCGATCGGTCATCTTGATGCTCCAATGCCCTCCCGCGGGACAGGGCCCGTTCCCCCCTCATCCTGGCGCGGGCGCCGGGATGAGGGGGGCGGAACGATCCATGTCCGTCGGGAAAGCCCTGCGCCTTACTCGGCGGCCTGGGCGGCCAGCTTGGCGCGCTCCTGGGCCTTGGCCTTCGGGGCGGACTTCTTGGGGCTTTCGATGATGGCAGGAGCCTCGATCAGGTTGGCCTTGCCCAGGAACTTGGCGACGCGGTCGGTCGGCTGGGCGCCCTTGGCCAGCCAGCCCTTGATGGCTTCCTCGTTCAGGGTGACGCGGGCCGGGTTGTCGCTCGGCAGCATCGGGTTGTAGGTGCCGACCTTCTGGATGAAGGCGCCGTCGCGCGGGGCGCGGCTGTCGGCCACGACGATGGCGTAGAACGGACGCTTCTTGGAACCACCACGGGCCAGACGGATCTTAACGGACATGGGAATCTTCCTTGTTCATGATGTGGATGTGATCTGGATGAGAAGCAACCGTCGCGGTCCAGATCGGGCCGGGCGACGATATTTCGTGACGGCGGGTCATGGGTTCTCCCCGCCATTCGCTGCCGTCCATTCGGACGCCAGGATTCCGTAAAGGCAATTATCGACCAGTTCGCCATGCGACCGGGCATAGCCCTGCCGGCGGATACCCTCGCGCAGGAAGCCGTTCGCCTCCAGCACGGCGGCGGAAGCATGGTTGCGCGGGTCGATCTCCGCCTCCACCCGGTTCTTCCGCAGAACCGTGAAGGCGTGGTGCAGCATGGCGGCGGTCGCGGCCCTGGCCAGGCCCTTGCCGCGGGCGGCAGGGACCAGCATGTAGCCCAGGCTGACCTGTGCCGGCGTCTCCTTCAGCAGCAGGGCCCAGCCCAGTGCCGTGCCGCCATCGGTCGTGATGGCCCAGTGCCAGCCGCCGCGCGCGCCGGAGGCCATGGACAGGATCTTGTCCCGGGTCTGCCCGATCTCGGTGTAATGGGCGTGCGGCATGTAGCGCATGCTGTCCGCATCGCCGAACGCGGCGTGCAGTGCATCGGCATCACCCGCCTTCAGCGGACGCAGCACGGCCGGGCCGTGGCGCAGCACGGGCAGCGGTGCCGGCGGGTTTTCCCGCCGCTGCTGCCAGTCGGCCGCCAGGATGGCGAAGATGCCCGTATCGATGAATTCCCCGGCATAGCGGAAATCCTGCCGCTGATGGCCTTCCCAGGTGAAGCCCAGGCGCAGCAGCAGGCCGGCGGACCGGTGGTTGCGCGGATCGATATTGGCGGCGATGCGGTGCAGGTTCCAGGCGCCGAAACCGTAATTCAGGGCGGCGGTGACGGCTTCTTCGGCAAGGCCACGGCCCCGCGCGGCAGGCGCCAGGATATAGCCGATCCAGCCCACGCGGTCCTGCACGCCGAACAGGCTGACCCAGCCCAGGCATTCCTGTCCGTCGGTGGTCACGGCCCATGTCCGGGTCGTGTCATCGTCCAGCAGCGCCTTTTCCATGCTGTCGCGCGTCTCTTCGATCCGCGTCAACGGCGGATGCGACCAGTATTTCATGCTGTCGGCATCGGTGAAGATGGCGTGCATGGCACCGGTATCGGCCATGGAAAGCGGGCGCAGCGTCAGCCGCGGCGTCAGCAGCGTGGCATGGTCGGGGGCAGGCCGGTGCGCAACAGGGGCGTTCATGGGCGCTCCCTGCGGCGCAGCAGCGCCAGGTAACGTTCCCGCGGCTCCCCCGTCCAGCCATTGACCCCATGGTTGGGCAGCCACACGGCATGGACATAGAAGACCAGCAGCACAGAGCCGGCCAGGAAGCCCAGCGCCCAGCCGCGGCCGGCCAGGGCCGACAGCAGGACCGTGACCGCCACATACCCGGCCAGCACCAGCAGCCGGCGGACGCGCGGCCCGTCGGTGTGGAAGGCCGGGAACAGGGCATTGTTCATGGCATGCAGCAGGGCCGCCAGCGTGGCATCGAACCACAGGCTGTCCAGCGACAGGCGTGCCGCCGCCATGTCCGCCGCCGCCATGTCCAGGGTGGCGCTCATCACCGCATGCCCTTGGGCATCAGCGCGCCCAGGCCCTGGCGCATCAGGCCCTTCTGGCCCAGCTTCTTCATCTTCTTCATCATCTGCGACATGTCCTGATACTGCTTGATCAGGCGGTTCACGTCGGCAACGGTCACCCCGGCCCCCAGCGCGATGCGCCGGCGGCGCGATGCGTTCAGGATGTCGGGCTTCTTGCGTTCCTTCTTGGTCATCGACAGGATGATGGCTTCCTGGCGCTTCAGGACCTTGTCGTCGATATTGGCGCCCTTCAGCTGATCCTTGATCTTGCCCATGCCGGGCAGCAGGTTCAGCATCCCGCCCATGCCGCCCAGCTTGGAGATCTGGCGCATCTGGGACAGCATGTCATCCAGGTCGAAGCCGCCCTTCTCCAGCTTGCGGGCCAGCTTCTCGGCTTCTTCCTTGTCGATGCTCTCGGCGGCCTTTTCCACCAGGCTGACCACGTCGCCCATGCCCAGGATGCGGCCGGCGATACGGTCGGGGTGGAAGGGCTCCAGCGCGTCGGTCTTCTCGCCCATGCCCATCAGCTTGATGGGCTTGCCCGTCACATGGCGCATCGACAGGGCGGCACCGCCGCGCGCATCGCCGTCGATGCGGGTCATGACGATGCCGGTGATGCCGACACGCTCGTTGAAATTGGTGGCGACGGTGACGGCGTCCTGGCCCGTCATGGCATCGACGACCAGCAGGCTTTCCACGGGGCGGGCCACGTCGCGGATGGCCACGACCTCGGCCATCAGCTCCTCGTCGATGGCCAGGCGGCCGGCCGTGTCCAGGATGACGACGTCATAGCCTTCCAGGCGGCCCACCTCCATGGCGCGCCGTGCGATCTCCACCGGCTGCTGGCCGGGGATGACCGGCAGGCTGGCCACGCCGGTCTGTTCGCCCAGGATGCGCAACTGTTCCTGTGCCGCCGGCCGGCGCGTGTCCAGCGAGGCCAGCAGCACCTTCTTCTTGTCGCGTTTCTTCAGGCGGACGGCGATCTTGGCCGATGTGGTGGTCTTGCCCGACCCCTGCAGGCCCAGCATCAGGATGGGGATCGGCGGGGCGGCGTTCAGGTCCAGGTCCTCGACCTGGGCGCCCAGCAGTTCCACCAGATGGTCATGCACGATCTTGACGACCATCTGGCCCGGATTGATGCCGCGCAGCACCTCCGTCCCGATGGCCTTCTCCTTCACCCCCTGGATGAAGGATTTCACGGCCGGCAGGGCAACGTCGGCTTCCAGCAGGGCGATGCGCACCTCGCGCAGTGCCGCGTTGACGTCATCCTCCGACAACGCCCCGCGCTTGCGCAGGCGGTCGAAAATGTCGCCAAGCCGTCCCGTCAGTCCGTCGAACATTGCCAGCCTTCCATTCTGGCGCCGAGCCGTCCCCCGCGGCCTTTCCGGATGGGCTTCGCCCAAACGCAAAAGCGCCAGTGCGCGACACTCGCGGACCGGCGGGGCACCTCGGTGCCGAATTGATCACCCATCATGGGTTGGCAGGTAGATACAGGCGGTGGGGGAATGAGTCAATCCATGCGGGGGCCTTCGTCTCTGGGGGACGGGGTCCCGCGCTGCTCATGACAAGGGCCGGACAAGAAGGCCCGATGACGAGGGTCAGGCAAACGGGTTGTGCCGCCAATACTCGTCGCGAACCCGATAGCATGAACGCCGATGGTCCATGACTATTGACATGGTGAGACGGATCGTGTCGGTCATGCTATCAATATTCCCGTCTCGGGGAGTGGGGGAACATGAGCGGCGAGATCGGGCGCGGGCCGGACCGGTCGCGGATCACGATTGCTGAATTGCAGGGTGTCCATAGCCGGCACCGGGCCTTTCTGCGTCGGCAGGCCGGGGGCGCGCGCGCCAATCTGAAGCTGCGTGACCTGTCGCACATGGATCTGTCGGGTTATGACCTGTCGGATGCCGACCTGTCGGGGGCCAAGCTGTTCGGCACGCGGCTGGAGGGGGCCAACCTGGTCGGGGCCAATTTCTATGCTGCCGACCTGCGCCTGGCCAACCTGGAGGGGGCGGACCTGCGCCGGGCCGACCTGCGCGGGGCGTGCCTGCGCGGTGCCGTCCTGACCGAGGCGATCCTTTCCGACAGCGACCTGCGCGACGGCACCATCATGCATGTGCGCAAGAATGGCGACATTGCCATGCACGAGTTCGAGGCCATCACCGTCAATACCGAACTGTCGGTGGCCACGATCCGCGCCGCCGACCTGTCACGCGCCAAGATATCCAACGCCTTCGTGATGCAGACGGACCTGACCGACGCCATCTTGCGCGGGACCAAGTTCGTGCGGGCCAACCTGTCCAATTCCAACCTGACGGGCTGTGACATGCAGGGTGCCGACCTGCGGGAGGCGAACCTGGCGGGGGCAAAGCTGTCGGGGGCCAACCTGACGGGGGCGGAACTGAATGCCACCCGCTTCCTGGGTGCCGACCTGATCGGCGTCATCATGGACGAGGCGACGCGCCGTTCCGCCAATCTGGAGGGCGCCATCCTGGCGCGGGAATTGTCGACCGACGGCCGCGACCTGGAACGTATCCTGGCCGACCACCGTGTGTGGGTGGACAGCCAGGGGCGCGACGGCATCCGGGCCGACCTGTCGGGCGTGGATATGTCGGGCTGCGACCTGTCGGGCCGCATCCTGTCGGCGGCGCTGATGCAGCGGACCATGCTGCGCGGCGCCAACCTGTCCGGGGCCACCCTGCCCATGGCCGACCTGTCGCTGGCCGATCTGCGGGATGCGGACCTGACCTCGGCTGATCTGCGCGGTGCCTCGCTGGAACGCGCCACCCTGACGGGGGGCGTGCTGGTCCGCGCCGACATGGGGCCGGTTCAGATACAAAGCAATGCCGTCCGCCTGTGGCCGGCCAATCTCTGCCGGGCCCGTTTCGACCGGACCGATCTGACCGGCGCCGACATGCGCAAGGTGAAGGCCATCCAGGCCATCTTCGCGCAGGCGCGGCTGATCCATGCCGATCTGGGCGGGGCAGAACTGATCAGCGCCGATCTGACGGGGGCCGTCTGCACGGGCCTGGCCCTGGACGGTGCCAACACCACCGACGTGCGGGATGCCGGGGCCCGCGACCTGAAGCTGCCGGAACTGGATGACTGACGCCGGGGCGGCGGGTCATGCCGCCGCCTCTCTCCGGCCGACGCAGGCGGGCCATGCGCAAGTGCTGCTGCCGGGCGTGGCGGCTGTGGGATTAACCTGCGGTCTCCTTGCCTTCCGATCCCGGTAGCCCTTTCATGACCGCCGTTCCGCCCACTGCCGCCACCGTTCCGTCGGACCGGTCCGGGGAGGAGAATTTCCCCCTGGGTATCGCGCTCGCCTTCGTGGCGTTCGCGCTCTACAGCGTCATGGATGTGACGGTGAAGCTGCTGGCCCGGGAATACAGCGTGCCGCAGGTCATCGCGCTGAACAGCTTCTTCGCGCTGTGGCCGATCCTGATCTATGCCGCCATCACGGGCGGGCTCTACAACAACCTGCGCACCCGCAAGCCGATCTATCACGCCATCCGGTCCGGCTGTGGCGTGATCAGCAGCTTCCTGTCCTTCTGGGCCTATTCGCGCATGCCCATCGCGGATGTCTATGCCCTGGCCTTCACCGCGCCGCTGTTCATCACGGCGCTGGCCGTGCCCATGCTGAAGGAGCCCGTGGGCTGGCGGCGCTGGACGGCCGTTGGCGTCGGTTTCATCGGCGTGCTGGTCATGCTGCGGCCGGGCGGCGGGTTGATCACCACCGCTTCCTTCGCCGTGCTGGCGGCATCCTTCTTCTATTCGATCGGCATGCTGGTCACGCGCTTTGCCCGCAATACCGAAAGCAGCGTGTCCTTCGCCTTCTATGCCACCCTGACGACGGGGGTGGTGTTCGGGGGCATGATGCCCTGGCTGGGGCGCATGCCCACGCTGCCGGACCTGGGGCTGTCGATGCTGGGCGGCACGCTGTGCGGCATCGCCTTCGTCTGCCTGCTGACCTCGTTCCGCAAGGTGCCGGCCGCCGTGGCAGCGCCGTTCCAATATACCCAGATCATCTGGGGCGTCCTTTACGGCTACCTGATCTTCGGCGATCGTCCGGACCGGACGCTGTTCGTCGGCCTGGCCATCGTGATCGGCAGCGGGCTCTACATCCTTTACCGTGAAACCGTGCTGGGCCGGCAGGTGACCTCGCGGCGCGGGGTGGAATAGGCGATGGACAGGCGCGCGCTGGCCGGTATCGGTTTCTTCGTCCTGGCGACCCTGTGTTTCGGCGTGATGGACGCCGCCATCAAGTATGTCTCAGCCGATTACGGGACCTGGCAGATCATCTTCTTCCGGGCCGTGTTCTCCATGCTGCCCATCGGGCTGCTGATCGCGCGGTCGGGCGGGGTGCGGGCGCTGCGCACCGACAGCCTGCTGTCGCATGCGGGCCGGTCCCTGATGGGGGTGGTGGCGGCCTTCGGCTTTTTCTATGCGTTTGCCCGCATGCCGCTGGCCGATGTCTATGCCATCAGCTTCGCGGCACCCCTGTTCATGACGGCCCTGTCCGTGCCGGTGCTGAAGGAAAAGGTCGGCTGGCGACGCTGGCTGGCCGTGCTGGTCGGGTTCGGCGGGGTGATGATCATGCTGCGGCCTGGCCAGGGCATGTTCAGCGCCATGGCGCTGGTGCCGCTGGTGGCCGCCGCCTTCTATGCGCTGTCCATGCTCTATGTCCGCATCCTGTCGCGGACGGAAACCAATGCCGCCATCACCTTCTATTTCGTGGTGACGCTGGCCGTGGTCAGCGGCCTGTTCATGCTGCCGGAATGGAAAGCGCCCGACCTGCCGGGGCTGTTGCTGCTGGCCTTCATCGGCATTGTCGGCGGTCTGGCGCAGATCCTGTTCACCCAGGCCTTCCGGCTGGCTGCCCCGTCGCTGCTGGCGCCGTTCGAATATGTGGCCATGGTCTGGGCCGTCGGATTCGGCTATTTCCTGTTCGGCGAGGTGCCTGACCGGGCCATCTGGGCCGGGTGCGCCGTGGTGGCGGCCAGCGGCCTCTACATCCTGCACCGGGAAACCATGCTGCACCGCAAGGCGGTGACGCCGATCGCGGCGGATGGGGAGCCGATTCGTTAATTTGTGTGGTCTGATAGCGTCTGCAACCTCTTGGCGCGACGCAATATCGTTGGCATGCTGCTGGCGATGATTTGGCAAGGAAGGTATCCACGCCCCCATGCGATCCACCGGCGCCGCCCGCACCATCGTCTGGCCAGGACGTTCCGACCCGTTGGGGGCGACCTGGGACGGGCTGGGGGTCAATTTCGCCCTGTTCTCCGCCCATGCCGAAAAGGTGGAACTGTGCCTGTTCGACAGTGAGGGCAGCCGGGAGATCGAGCGCATCGCCCTGCCGGAATGCACCGATGATGTCTGGCATGCCTATCTGCCCGAGGCGCGGCCGGGCCTGCTCTACGGCTATCGCGTGCATGGGCCCTACGATCCGTCGCGCGGGCACCGCTTCAATCCCAACAAGCTGCTGCTGGATCCCTATGCCAAGGCGCTGGAAGGGCCGCTGCGCTGGTCCGACGCGCATTTCGGCTATCGCGTCGGCGCGGTGAAGGAGGATTTGTCCTTCGACCGGCGCGACAATGCCCGCGGCATGCCGAAATGCCGGGTGATCGACCCTGCCTTCACCTGGGGCCTGGAACGCCGGCCGCGCGTGCCCTGGACCGACATGATCATCTACGAGGCGCATGTGCGCGGCCAGACGCTGCGCCATCCCGATATCGCGCCCGGCCTGCGGGGCACCTTCACAGGCCTGGCCAGCCAGCCCATGATCGATCATCTGAAGGCGCTGGGCGTGACGGCCGTGGAACTGCTGCCTGTCCATGCCTTCACCGACGACCGGCACCTGGTGGAACGGTCGCTGCATAATTACTGGGGCTATGCCAGCATCTGCTTCTTCGCGCCCGAACCGCGCTACATGACGGGCCGGTCGACGCGGGAATTCAAGAACATGGTGGCCCGCCTGCATGATGCCGGGATCGAAGTGATCCTCGACGTGGTCTATAATCACACGGGCGAGGGTAACCATCTGGGGCCGACCCTGTCGTTCCGCGGGATCGACAATGCCAGCTACTATCAGCTCCATCCGCATGACAAGCGCTTCTACCTGGATCATACCGGTACCGGAAATACCCTGGATCTGTCGCATCCGCGTGTATTGCAACTGGTCATGGACAGTTTGCGCCACTGGGTGACGGACATGCATGTGGACGGGTTCCGTTTCGATCTTGCAACGACACTGGCGCGGGAAGCGCACGGCTATGACAGCGGATCGGGCTTCCTGGACGCGATGCGTCAGGACCCGGTGCTGGCCGGGGTGAAGCTGATCGCGGAGCCGTGGGATATCGGCCCCGGCGGCTACCGCGTGGGGCAGTTCCCGGCGGGGTGGAGCGAATGGAACGACCGCTACCGCGACACGGTGCGCCGTTTCTGGCGCGGGGATGAGGGGATGCTGCCCGAACTGGCGGCACGGCTGACGGGATCGGCCGACATCTTCGACAATGCCCGCCGCCGCCCCTGGGCCAGCGTCAATTTCGTGACCAGCCATGACGGGTTCACGCTGGCCGACCTGGTCTCCTACAATGTGAAGCATAATGAGGCGAACCAGGAAGGCAACCGGGACGGGCACGACGCCAATTTCAGCCTCAATCACGGGGTGGAGGGGCCGACGGACAATCCGGCCGTCAATGCCGTGCGCCGGCGTCAGGCACGCAACATGCTGGCCACGCTGCTGCTGTCGCAGGGCACGCCCATGCTGACGGCGGGTGACGAGATGCTGCGCACCCAGCGCGGCAACAACAACGCCTATTGCCAGGACAATGAGGTGAGCTGGCTGGACTGGCCGGGCCTGGGCGCCGAAGGGGCGGCGATGACCCGGTTCGTCGCCCGCCTGACCCGGCTGCGCCGCGACCATTCCGTGCTGCGGCGCGGGCGCTTCCTGCATGGGCGGGAAATGTCGGAAGACGGGCTGAAGGACATCACCTGGATCAATCCCCAAGGGGTGGAAAAGGCGGCGGAGCAGTGGCGCGACGGCCATGCCCGCTGCCTGGGCCTGCTGCTGAACGGCAAGGCGGGCCGGCATCTGGCCGCCGACGGCACGCCCGACCTGGACGGGGTGCTGCTGCTGATCGTCAATGCCGGTGGGGACTCGGCGGATTTCATCCTGCCGTCGGTGCCGGGGGGACAGACATGGCGCTGCCTGCTGGATACCGGTGACGAGGAGGGGCGGCCCACGGCCGAACCGGGGCCGGTCCTGTCGGCCACCGGACAGGCTGTCGCCTTGCCAGGCCGGACATGCTGGCTATATCAACTGATCGAGACGGACACGGCGCCCGCGCCCGGTCCGGTATCCGGCCTGGGAGGGCCGGCGCATGCCTGACTATGATTTCCGTTCCCTTGTCGTCGTCATCATCGACCGGGAAACCAATACCCGCCGCCTGCTGCGGGGCATTCTGGCCCGTCTTGGCATCGAACGCATCCTGGACATGGCCGACACGACGGACGCGCCGACGGCCATGATCGCGCTGCAGCCCGACCTGCTGTTCATCGATGCGGATGCGCCCGATCCGGATGGCCTGCGGTTCGTGCAGGGGCTGCGCCATGCCCAGGCCCCCAACAACCCCTTCATGGGTGTCATCGCCACCACCTGGCAGCCCACGCAGCCCCTGCTGATGCGCTTCAACGCCACAGGTGCCGACGACATGATGGCCAAGCCCTTCTCGGCCAAGCAGGTGCATGACCGGCTGACCAACCTGATCGACACGCGGCGCAGCTTCGTCGTCACGGCCGACTATATCGGACCCGATCGCCGCCGGCAGCCACGGGAAGGTATCCAGATCCCGCTGTTCGATGTGCCCAACACCATGCGGATGAAGGTGACGGGGCAGTTCGAGCGCACCCGCGCCTCTGAATCCGTGGCCAACATGCTGGAAGCCATCAACAGCCAGAAAATCGTGCGCAACGGTTTCCAGGTGGCCTTCCTGATCGATTTCGCGTCCCCCGGCCTGATGGCAGGGGGGGACCGGATGGCGGCCGACCATCTGCTGCGGGCAGGGGCCGCCCTGGATGACCTGGTGCGCCGGCTGCGCCCGGAAAGCGACCTGCGCGGGCCGGTGGAAACCTATGCCGCGACGATCCGCGCCGCGCTGGAAGCCTTCCGTGCCGCACCGGGGCAGCCGCTGGCCGGGGTTCAGCCCTTGCGCGCGGCGGCCCTGGGGCTGGCCGGCGTCACGGCCCGCCGCACCGACCTTGCCGCCGTGGAGGCGGAGGTACGGGGGGCGGTCACCGCCTATCGCAACCGTCTGGCCCAGATCGCCCAGGCCAAGGCCGGCCAGCAGGCGGCGGGGCAGCAGGCGGAAAAGGACGGTACCGACAAGACGGATGGTTGATCGGCGGCGGCGAGGGCCTTGTTCTAATATCGGCGGCCGAAATATTTGACCGTTGGTATCGGCGGCGACTGCCGCCGCGCGCCACGTGGCGCGCGCACGAGCCGTTGGCATGTGGGTGCCGGCGCTTGAGGTGCCGGAAACCTTGACCTTCGGTCAAGATTTTCGGCCGCTGGTATAGGCAGGCTCCTTCAGATCGGGCCACACAGGGCAGGGCCCGGCATGGGGGAACTGCTGACTGCATGGCTTGCAGCCTTTCCAAGCCCGCCCATTTGTGGGCAGCGTCGGGAAAATCTGCTCAGGACAGCCAGCCGTTCAGGACATAGAGCGCGCCGCCGATGGCGGCCCCCAGCAGGGTGCCATTGATGCGGATAAATTGCAGGTCGCGCCCCACGCGCAGTTCCAGGCGCTGCGTGAAGGACTGCACATCCTGCTTCTTCAGCGTGTCGGCCACGAAATTGCGGATGGCCTGGCGCCAGCGGGGCAGGGCGGCCGTGAAAGCCCCCTCCACGGTTTCGTTCAGGCGGTCGCGCACGGCCGGTTGCTTCAGCGCGTCGGCCAGCGACGCGGCCACACCGTGCAGGGCGGAGCGGATATGTCCCTCCGGCCTGTCCAGATCGTCCAGGGCCGCCTGCCGCAATCCGGCCAGCAGATCGCGGATCAGCGGCCCCGCCGCATCGGGCCCTGTGAACTGGCGCAACGCCTCCAGCAGCCGCTGCGCCAGCTCGCTGCCCTCCTCCACCTCGTCCGGCAGGGCGGCCAGCCAGCGGCGCAGGTCCTGGCCGGCCGGGGCATGCGGGGAGCGCAGGTCCCAGAGATGGCCCAGCAGCGCCTCGTTGATGGTTTCCGCCAGGGACCGGTCGACCGATGACGGCATCCACCAGCGCGATTTGCCGGCCACGGCCTGGGCCACCCAGCCGCGCTGCGTATGCACCAGATGGATCAGCCGGTCGGCCAGTTCCCGCAGCAGCGGTTCCAGCGCGTCGGACGTGACGAAGGTCCGCAGCGCCCCCGCCAGGGCCGGGCGCAGATCGGCCTGTGACAGGCCGGCCGACAGGGCCCGGCTCAACGCATGGGCCAGCGGTGCCTCCCCTTCCTGACGCAGAAGGCCGGGCAGCATCCCGGCCAGCAGATCGACCAGCTTGCCGCGGCCGTCCTGGCCATCCAGCAGCCGGGCCAGCCGGTCAGCCGGGTCCATGCGCCGCACCTGCTCCACCAGCATGGCCGGTTCCAGGAATTCCCGGTCGATATAGGTGGCGATGCCGTCGGCGATACGGTCGCGGTTGCGCGGCACCAGGGCCGTATGGGGGATGGGCAGTCCCAGCGGGCGGCGGAACAGGGCTGTCACGGCGAACCAGTCGGCCAGTCCGCCGATCATGCCGGCTTCCGCCACGGCGCGCAGGGCCGGGGCGGCCCCGGGCGGCATGAAGGGCGCATGGCTGGCCGCCCAGCCGCCGGCCGCCAGCGCCAGGCACGCGCCCGCCAGCCAGCGATGGCGGCGCAGGTCGCGGGCCAGGGCCTCGTCATCGGCGGGGGAGGGCAGGTGGTCGGTCATCCGTTGGTTTGCATGCTGTTGCGTTCCTGCACATCCTACCCCGCCCGCCGGCCCCGGAAAGCGGATTTACCGGCCGGTTACAGGCGGGACACCATTTGTCTCCGCCATCTGTGCCGCCAGCCCCTCGCGATAGGTGGGGTAGAGCAGCTGGTATGAAAGCCAGGTTTTCAGGCGATCATTACGGACCCGGCGATTATCGGCATAGAAGCTGGCGGCCATGGCCGACATCGTTCCGGTATCGAAAGGCTCAAGGGGTGGTGGCTCCAGGCCCAGCAGGCGGGCGGCATGGGCCACCACATCCGCCGCCGGCGCCGGCAGGTCGTCGGCGACATTATAGGCCGTGCCGGGCCGTGGTCGGCCCATGGAAGCCATCAGCGCGCCGCCGATATCATCGACATGGATGCGGCAGAAGACCTGCCCCGGCTTGTCGATGCGCCGCGCCGTGCCGGCCCGCACATTGTCGATGGCGCTGCGCCCCGGACCATAGATGCCGGGCAGGCGGAACAGGTGGACGGGCACGCCGTGGTCCTGCCACAAGGACAGCCACTGTCCTTCGGCCGCCACGCGCCGCCGCCCGCGCGGGCCGGTGGCGGCCAGGGGCGTCTCCTCATCCACCCAGCCGCCGTCGCTGTTGCCATAGACACCGGTCGTCGACAGGTAGCCGGCCCAGCGCAGGCCGGCCGCCTGTGCCGCGATGTCGGCACCGTGCGCATCGACCACGGGATCGCCATGTTCATCGGGTGGAACGGTGGACAGCAGGTGGGTGGCGCCGGCCAGGACCTTTCGGGCACCGGCCAGCGGCCGGCCCCGGTCGAACGGGTGGGCATCGATCCCCGCGGCGACCAGCGCGGCGGCCTTGTCGGCACCGCGCACCGTGCCGGCCACGGACCAGCCCGCGTCGCGCAGACGGCCGGCCAGCCGCAGCGCCGTGTAACCCAGGCCGAAGATGAAAAGCCGCCCTGGCGGCGGGATCAGGGGATCGGTCATGAAACTTTTGACACTTGCCAGCCGGTGGTCGATGGGAGTTTGTAGCGCGTCATGAACCGATTTCTCAATGCTGCGGCGCTGGCCGCCCTGATGGCCCTTCTGCCCGCCGCTTCGGCGCGGGCGGAGGATGGGCGCGTTTTCTCCAGCCGCACGGCCTGCCTGGCGCGGGCCGAGGCCTTGCCCGACTTCGCGCTGGCAGAGGCGAAGCTGTGGGAACGCCAGGGCGGGGCCGCCGATGCCCGCCTGTGCCAGGCCCTGGCCCAGCTTCTGCGGGGCGAATGGGAAGCGGCGGCCCCGGCGCTGGAGGCATCGGCCACCGAACTGGCGCATGAGGCCGCCACCATGCGCGCCAACCTGTGGAGCCGGGCCGCCCTGGCATGGTCCAACGCCCGCAAGCCCGATGCGGCCGAGGCCGCCTATGGCAAGGCCGTGGCGCTGACGCCGAACGACCCGCAATTGCTGATGGACCGGGCCATCCTGCGGGCCGGTGCCGAACGCTATTGGGATGCCGTTGCCGACCTGGACCGTGTCATCGACCTGATGCCGCGCCAGTCGGAGGCCTGGCTGCTGCGTGCCCAGGCCCATCATGTGCTGGCTCTGGACGCCAAGGCCATGAACGATGTGCAGGAAGCCCTGCGCCTGTCCCCGCAGAACAGTGAGGCGCTGCTGCTGCGCGGCAATCTTTACGCTGCCAAGAGCAATCTTGCCTTTGCCAAGCGCGATTGGGAAACGGTGCGCCGTGTGGCTGCCGACAGCCCGGCGGCGCAGGTGGCGCTGGAAAACCTGAACGCCCTGGAACGTGCCCACACGACGCAGCAGCGCGAATTGAAGCGCCAGCGGCAGGAATGACTGCCGCCGGCCCGCATCGCGTCATTTCGGCAGCAGCGTATCCATCCATGGCCCGTTGGGCAGCCGGTTGGCCAGGTCGGTGATGTGCTTGTTCCACCAATGGCGCTGTTCGACCAGATGATCGTAATCGAACTGGTCTTCCCGCCATTGCCGGTCGCTGGTGTGGTAGGTCAGCAGGTCGATGGGATAGCCGACATCGGCAGAGCTGTAGCGCGTGCTGTCGAATGACAGATAGGCCAGCTTCAGCGCCATGGTCATGGTGGTCTGGTATTTCAGCGCCCGGTCCAGGATGGGCTTGCCATAGGTCGTGGCGCCGATCGACAGATAGGGGGTGCGCTCGTCCACCTCGATCCAGTTGCCTTCCGGATAGATCAGGAACATGGTCGGTTCCTCATCCCCGGCCAACTGACCGCCGATGATGGCGTGCAGGTTGAACTTCAGGTTGGACGCTTCCAGCGCCTCCCTGTCCTCCGTCGCCACGATACGCAGGCAGCGGGAGAAGGCATTGGCCGCATCAAGCATGGTGGGGAAGGGCTTGGACTTCTTCTCCGCCATTTCCCGGCGCAGATAGGCCAGCGTCTTGTCGCGCACGCTGCGCAGCCCGGAGGTCATGACGAAGAACTGCTCCTTGCCGTTCTTCATCAGGGTCACCTTGCGGGCGGCGGTCACCTGGGTGCCGGCCGTGATGCGGCCGTCGGCAAGGGCGATCAGCCCGTCCTTGGTCTTGATGCCGAGACAATAGGTCATGAGGGTCCTGGCCATGTGCTGTCGGGCGGATGGGGCGCGCATCCTGTCATGGTCAACCTTCCCGCGAAAGCCCAAAGCGAATCGTCCGCCCCTTGTTTTGCCGCCATCGCCCATGCATGCGGAGCCCGGCAGCCAATGCGCGCAATAATCGTGTTGCACTGCACAAAAGTACGCTTGACTCTACGCATCGCATCGATATACCTTGCCCATGCTGCATTGCAGCAGACCGGATCGACCGGTGGGCCGGCCGGCACGGATGCCGGATCGGGCCGCCAGGGTCGGGACAGCGGCGACCGGTGCCGGGGCTGCGCCTGAGCGGACCGGCAACGACAGAGCGCGAAGGAGATAGCTGATGGCAACCCGCACGCCGAAGGGAACCGCGGCCCGCCGGACGACGAAGCCCGTCGCCGCCAGGCCCGACGCCGTTCCGCCGGCTGAAGAGAAGGTGCCGGCCGCCCCCGCGGCCGTCGAGACGACGAAGGCCGAGGCTCCGGCCCCGGTGGCCCCGGTGGCCCCGGTGGTGGAGCCCGCCCCTGCGGAAGAACCCGCGACGGATGCCCCCGCCCCTGCGCAGGCTGCGCTGGCGGGCGCTGTGGAAGAGGTGACGGCCCCCGTTCCGGTGGAAGAGCCCGTGGCCCCCGCAGCGCCGAAGGCACCGGCGGCGAAGGCGAAGCGCACGCCGCGGCCGGCTGCACCCAAGATACCCCAAACGGCGGCCAAGCCCGCCGCTGCCCCCGCCGCCCTGGCTCCTGTGGCGGTGACCAAGCCCGTCCCGGCCGCAGCCGTTTCACCGGATGTCGGCCAGGCTATCGCCTATACCAAGGAAAAGGTGGAAAAAATGAGCAAGCAGGTTTTCGCTTCGTTCGATGATGTCGTCGGCTTCCAGAAGGACAATGTGGAAGCTTTCGTTGCTTCGTCCCAGATTCTGACCAAGGGTCTGGAAGCCCTGTCGAAGGAGATCGCAGCCTTCACCCAGGCCCAGTACGAGCAGTCGGTGGCTACGACCAAGGCCCTGTTCGCCGTGAAGTCGGTGAAGGAACTGGTCGACCTGCAGACCGAATTCGCCAAGACGTCCTTCGATGCCTTCGTGGCCGAGGCGACCAAGGTGTCGGAAACCGGCTTCAAGGTGGCCAACGAGGCCGCCGAGCCGCTGACGGCCCGCGTCAACGCGACGGTGGAAAAGCTGTCGAAGATCAAGGCCGCCTGATCGGGCGCCTGACCGGCTTTTGATACCAACTTGTGATCAGTGGAACTCACCACAAAATAGGTTGAGTTCGCGAACGGGGCGCTGGCGACAGCGCCCCGTTTTGCGTTCCAGGTCCCGTCACTTCTCGTTCAGGCTGGGGCACCGCCGGCCGGTGGCCGGGCCTGAACGGCCCCCCTCAGCCGGCGCATGCCCATGCCGGGCACTCTCACTCCCGGGTGAACCGCCAGACGCTGGCAGGCGGGATGTTGGCGATGGTGAAGCCGACCCGCCGCCCGCGCAGCCCCAAGGCCTTGCGCCGGATGGGGGAGCGGGCGGAATAGGTGTAGGCGTAGAAGGCGCGGCCCGGCGGCATGATGTCGAAGATGGCGTCGACGATGGCCCGCTGCTGTTCGGCCGGGATCAGGATCATGGGCAGGCAGACCAGGACGGTTCCCACCTTGCCGCGCACCTCTTCGGGCAGCATCCGGCAGATGTCTGCGACATCGCCTTCCAGCACGTTGACCTGCGGGAAATGCCGGCGCAGCCATGTGGCCAGTTCCGGGTCGCGTTCCACGCTGTAAAGGCGGGAGGGGGGAACGCCCGCATCCAGGATGGCGCGGGTGACAGCACCCGTGCCGCCGCCGAACTCCACCACCACCTCGTCCGGATCGCGGCGGATCTGCCGTGCCATCAGCCGCGACAGCGACGGGGCCGACGGGGTGATGGACGCCATGCTGAGAGGGTTGGCCAGCCAGCGCTTGAAGAACAGCCAGGCGGCGCTGCTCTCCTGATGGGTGCGAAGGGTGGCGGCTCTATGGGTCATTCTGGGTGCCTGGGAACAGTTGAACCGGACAGAAATAAGGCTGGCGATGCTGCGACGCAACATACCCTCCTGGTCAGGTCGGACCGCTTGGGCGGTCGGCCTGGGTCTTCACACGTTTCCAACTGCCAGTGCCGTTTCCATTTTTTCCGACAGCTCCAGCCATTCCAGCTCTGCCGCTTCCAGATCGTTGCCGACGGCACCCAGCTCGATCTGCAATTTGGTCACCTTTTCCGACGGACCTTCGTAGAGCTTGGGTTCCGCCAGCTTTCCTTCAAGCTCCAATTTCCGCCTGGTGAGTTGTGCCACACGCTTTTCGACGGTTTCAATCTGCCGGCGCAGGGGGGCCAGTTGCTGACGCAGTTCGGCGGCAGCCCGCCGTTCCTCCTTGCGGGCGTCGCGCCCGGCGCCCCTGTCGGGGCCGCCGCCCGCCACGCCGGCCGCCGCCGCCCGCTCCGCCTTGCTCTTTTCCAGCAGCAGGCGCTTGTAATCCTGAAGATCGCCTTCGAACGGCGCGGCCGTGCCGTCATTCACCAGCCACAGCCGGTCGGCGGTCAACTCCACCAGATGCGGGTCGTGGCTGATGACGATGACAGCCCCTTCATAGTCGTTCAGCGCCTCGACCAGCGCGTCGCGGCTGTCGATATCCAGATGGTTGGTCGGTTCGTCCAGCATCAGGATGTGTGGGGCGTCGCGGGTCATCATGGCGAGCAGCAGCTTGGCCTTCTCGCCCCCCGACAGGCTGGCGATCCTGGTATCCGCCTTGGCCTGGTTGAAGCCGAACCGGCCCAGATGCGAGCGGGCCTGGCCCTCCAGCGTGCCGGGCGGCATTACGGCCTGCATCTGTTGCAGCGCCGTCCAGGTCAGGGTCAACTCGTCCGTCTGATGCTGGGCGAAATACCCGACGCGCAGCTTGGACGACCGGAACATCTCCCCGGACATGGTGCCCAGGCGGCCGGCCAGCAGCTTGACCAGCGTTGACTTGCCGTTGCCGTTGGCACCCAGAAGCGCGATGCGGTCATCGGCATCGATGCGCAGGCCCAGCCGCTTCAGCACCACCCTGTCGCCATAGCCCACCGACACATTGTCCAGCCGGATCAGCGGCGGGGCCAGCTCGTCGGGGGAGGGGAAGTTGAAGCTGACGGGCGTATCGTCGATCACCTGGATGCGGGGGCCCAGCCGCTCGATGGCCTTCAGCTTGCTTTGCGCTTGGGTCGCCTTGCTGGCCTTGGCGCGGAACCGGTCCACGAAGGCCTGGAGATGGGCGCGCTGGGCATCCTGCCTGGCGGCCTGGGCCTTGGCATGTTCCATCCGCATGGTGCGGACCTGCACGAACTGGTCGTAATTGCCGCCATAGGCGGTCAGCTTCAACTGGTCCAGATGCACGATGCTGGTCGGCACGCGGTTCAACAGGCCGCGATCATGGCTGACGATCAGCATCGTGTGCGGATAGTTGCGCAGATATTCCTCAAGCCACAATGTGGCTTCCAGGTCCAGATGGTTGGTCGGCTCGTCCAGCAGCAGCAGGTCGGGCTCGGCGAACAGCACGCCGGCCAGGGCCACGCGCATGCGCCAGCCGCCGGAAAAATCGCTGCAAGGCCGCCGCTGCGCCTCGGCATCGAACCCCAGGCCCGACAGGATGCGGCCCGCCCGTGCTTCGGCCGAATGGGCCTGGATGTCGGACAGGCGGTGATGGATTTCCGCGATGCGCAGCGGGTCGGTCGCCGTCTCCGCCTCGGCCAGCAGGGCCGTGCGCTCTGTGTCGGCGGCCAGCACCGCGTCGATCAGCGTGGTCTCGCTGCCCGGTGCCTCCTGCCGCACCCACCCCATCTTCAGCCCGCTGGGCAGGGTGATGGAACCCGCATCCGGCTGTACCTCCCCGGCGATCAGGCGCAGCAGCGTGGATTTGCCCGTGCCGTTGCGGCCGACCAGCGCCACACGGTGCCCGGCGGGGATCGTGACGGAAGCCTGGTCCAGCAGCAAGCGGCCGGCGATACGGTAGGTGAGGTCGGTGATCATCAGCATGATGTGCGCCCCTTACCACAAACTGCCGGACCGCAGAAGCGGCACGCATATAAGGGCAGACAGAATGACCGTTGTGGGGGCATCACGGGGCCTGTATAAGGCCGCCCAGTTTCAAGCTTATGCCTTATGGAGATAACCATGGCTGTCGAACGGACGCTGTCGATCGTCAAGCCCGACGCGACCCGCCGCAACCTGACCGGCAAGATCAACGCCCGCTTCGAGGAAGCCGGCCTGCGCATCGTCGCCCAGAAGCGCGTGTGGCTGTCCAAGCAGCAGGCCGAGCAGTTCTACGACGTTCACCGCGAGCGTCCGTTCTTCGGCGAGCTGGTTTCCTTCATGATCTCCGGCCCGGTGGTCGTGCAGGTTCTGGAAGGTGAGAACGCCGTGGCCCGCAACCGCGAGATCATGGGCGCCACCAACCCGGCCAATGCCGCCCCCGGCACGATCCGCAAGGATTTCGCCGAGAGCATCGAGGCCAATTCCGTCCATGGCTCCGACAGCCTGGACAATGCCAAGATCGAGATCGCCTATTTCTTCGCCGGGACGGAGATCGTGGGCTGATCCCAGCCGACGCCGTTTCCCATCGGGGATCGATCTGAAAAGCCGCCGGGGCTGTGCCTCGGCGGCTTTTTACTTGGGGCCGCTCTCGTCCGGCGCCATCAGGCTCGTCCGGTTCGATGGGGGGGGCTGCCTGATGGTCTTGAAAGAAAAAGGGCGCCGGGGACCCATGGTCCCGCGGCGCCCTTGACCAACCAGCTTTGCCGGCCAGCTCTGACGGTGGATCAGGCGGCCTGCTTGCGCTGTTCGACGGCGGCTTCGAAATGCCGCAGCATGGCGTCGATCAGGTCGGCCATGTTCTCGCTGCTCTGCGCCGTCAGCAGGAAGCGGTCCTGCACGACGGCATCCTCCGACCAGACCGCGCCGGCGGCTTCCAGGGCCGCGCGGGCGCTGTCGGCGCCGGTGACGGTGCGGGTCTTGATCCGCTCCACCAGGGCCAGCAGTTCCACGCCCTTGCCAAAGGCGGCGATGCCCTTGCCGGCATCGACGAAGCTGCCGACGATGCGGCGGGTGTGCGGGTTGGTGGCCAGCTTGGCGACCGAGCGGTCACCGCCCGGCAGGACCAGCAGATCGAAATCGGCGGCCAGCACCTCGCCCACATGGCGGTCGGTGGGGAAATAATGGCCCCAGGCGGCGCCGTGCCAGCCATTCACCAGGCCCTGTTCGGGAGAGATGATCTTGGGCTTGGCCCCGGCCTTCAGCAGGGCGCGCTGCGGTTCCGTCATCTCCACTTCTTCGAAGCCGTTGGCGACGAGGATGGCGATGTTCTTTCCGGCGAGCAGTTGTTCGGTCAAGGTCGTGTCTCCTTACTGGTTGGTCCGTCTCTGCCCATCGGCGGCCCGGTGGCCCGGCGCGGGGGAACAGGACAGGCTCGCCACGGCCGGGCCGCAGCGTCGTTTTTCAAGCCATGCCGAAAGCGGCGCGCTGTCCCGATGGGACCCGGTCCGTTCCTGGGGGACGGTATGCCATGGCGTTCCGCCGCACCCGGCGCGGCGGGTGGGGTCGGTCGTGGCTCTCCCCCCAAGGTTCCGGTCGGGGATCGGGGGGCGTGTTACGTCTTTTCATGCATGGCGGGGTAATTGGCCCTTCGCATGGCGAAGGTCAAGCCACAATTCGGGTAGACCTGCCATGGGCGCATGGCGGGGGGCCTTGAAAGGGCCGCCGCAGGGCGTCCGGGAAGGGGTATCCGGGGGTCAGGCGGGTGGACGGACCAGGGTGATTTCCGTGCCCCTGTCATTGGTGACGGCAAAGCCGGCGCGTGACAGGAAAGGGCGGGCATCGCTGTGGTAGAACAGCGCCGCCCGGACGGGAAGCCCCATCCCGTCCGCCGTTCCGCACAGTGCCGACAGCGCCATGCCCCCCAGGCCCCGGCGGCGCTGGCCCGGAAGGATGGTCAGGTCCAGCAGGGCCACCCCGTCCGGCCCCGTCCAGTCCAGGGTCATCATCCCCACCATGCGCGCATCCAGGCCCAGCAGCAGGGTTTCCGCGTCCGGGCGCCCGTGGCGCAGATTGTCCATGCGGCCTTCAACCTGGATCGACACCATCATGGACCGGACGGAGCCGGGGACATCGGCCAGCATGTGCAGCGCATCGGCCATCACCAGTTGCCGGACCATGCTGCGGTCCGCCGGCTGCGCGATGCGGGCCTGCAGGCCGGACAGGCGGGAGATCAGGACCTGTGAGGCAGCATCGCTCATGGGGCGGTCACTATTGGTTGCGTCCCGGCAACCGTAACCGCCCCGAAGGCCATACCCCCTATGAAGTGCTTCACATCACAAGATGGACGGGCGGCTTCATTCCGCCGCCGCACCGGTTCCCGGCAGGGGATGGGACAGGAAGCGCTTGCGCAGTTCCGTTTTCAGCAGCTTGCCCGTGGCGGTATGGGGCAGTTCCGCCACGAAGACGATATCGTCCGGCAGCCACCATTTCGCCACCTCGCCCGCCAGATGCGTCATCAGCGCGTCCTTGTCGGGCGTGTGCCCGGCGCGGGGTACGATGACCAGCAGCGGCCGCTCAACCCATCTGGGGTGCGGCACGCCGACGACGGCGGCCTCCTGCACCGACGGATGGCTCATGGCGGCATTCTCCAGGTCGATGGAACTGATCCATTCGCCGCCGGATTTGATGACGTCCTTGGCGCGGTCCACGATGCTCATGGCCCCGTCGGGGCTGATCACGGCGACGTCGCCCGTCTTGAACCAGCCATCGGGGGTGAAGGCCTCGGCATTGGCCTTCTCGTCCTTGTAATAGCCGCGGGTGATCCAGGGTCCCCGCACGGCCAGCTCGCCATAGGAGAGGCCGTCATGCGGCTGGTCGCGGCCGTCGGGGCCGATGATCCGCATTTCCACACCATAGAGCGGGCGGCCCGCCCGCATCTTGGCGTCATGCTGCTGTTCCAGGGGCAGCAGCGCCTCTTCCGGCGACAGGCTGCCCAGGCTCCCCACGGGTGACAGTTCCGTCATGCCCCAGCCCTGGATGCAGGAGACGTCGTGGACCTTCTCGAACTCCTCCAGCATGGCGCGGGGCAGGGCGGAACCGCCGACAGTGACGGATTTCAAGGTCGTGAACCGGGCGCCGGTCGTGCGCATATGGGCCAGCAGCCCCAGCCAGACCGTGGGCACGCCGCTGGAAACGCTGACCTTCTCCTCCTCCATCAGCTCATAGACGCTTTTGCCGTCCAGCCGGGGGCCGGGCAGCACCAGTTTCCCGCCATTGATGGCGGCCGCATAGGGATAGCCCCAGGCATTGGCATGGAACAGCGGCACGACGACCAGGATGCTGGATGCGCCGCGCAGGTCCATGCCCGGCGCGGTCAGCACGCCATAGGCGTGCAGCACCGATGACCGGTGGCTGTAAAGGACCCCCTTGGGATTGCCCGTCGTGCCGGAGGTGTAGCAAAGGCCGCAGGCCGTGTTCTCGTCGAATTCCGGCCAGTCATAGCTTTCCGGCCGGTCTTCCAGCAGTGTTTCGTAGCAGAGCAGGTTGGGGATGCCGGGTGCCGCCGGCATCAGCTCGGGACGGGTCATCACCACGACGCCTTCAACGCCCTTCAGCGCCGGCCACAGCTTTTCCACCAGCGGCACGAACATCGGGTCCACGAACAGGAACCGGTCCTCCGCATGGTTGATGATGTAGGTGATCTGGTCGGGAAACAGGCGCGGATTGATGGTGTGGCACACGGCGCCGATGCCGGGCAGGGCGTAATAAAGCTCCAGATGGCGATGGTCGTTCCAGGCCAGCGTGCCCACCCGGTCCCCGCCCTTCACACCCAGTGCATCCAGCGCATGGGCCAGCCGGGCCACGCGGTGCCAGGCATCACGCCAGCTATAGGTATGCGGCGCCTCTGCCGCGAAGCGCGATGTGATGGGCTGGCTCCCGTAATTCTGCGCGGCATGCCGCAGCAGGCTGGTGGTCAGCAGCGGGCGGTCCATCATCAATCCGGCAAGCATCGAATCCTTCTCCCAGGCATGGTTGTTGTTATGGTTTGGCCTTCCATAGCTTGGTGATTTTCAGGGCGGGTTTCCAGTGCTGATTTAAACGTCTGTTCCAGTTTCCGGCAGCCAGCAAAAAGGCCGCACCGACGGGGATCGGGGCGGCCTTTGGCGTGGCATCGCGGTGGTGGCGTGGGGCGCCCCGTCAACTGATCTGCGACAGGATTTCCTCAAGCTCGTTGAAATCGGGCATGTACTCGGTCGGTACCTTCTTGCGGGCCGCCTCGATCGATACCTGCGGGGCATAGCCGCCGAGATGGGCGACGATGGCCGTCTTGATCACGCCGAAGAACTGGCTGTCCTCCTCCGCGATGCCCTTCAGGCGGCCGGCGATGGGGGCGGCCAGGCAATAGGCCAGGAAGATGCCCAGGAACGTGCCGACCAGCGCGCCGCCGATCAGCTTGCCCAACACCTCCGGCGGTTCGGTGATCGACGCCATGGTCTTGATCACGCCCAGCACGGCGGCCACGATGCCCAAGGCCGGCAGCGCGTCGGCCAGACCCTGGATGGCGTGGGATGAATGCTGGTCCTCATGCTTCATCTTGTCGATCTCCTGCTCCATCAGCGTTTCCATCTCGATCGGGTTGTCGACGCCGATGGAGAACATGCGCAGGTAATCGGCAATGAACTTGACCGTGGTCGCATTCTTCATCACGGCCGGATAGGCGTTGAAGATGTTGCTCTCCATCGGCTTTTCGATGTGCTGTTCGATGGCCAGCACGCCCTTGCTCTTCATGGTCTTCAGGATTTGATAGAGCAGGGAAAGAAGCTCGATATATTCCTTCTTATGGAACTTGGATCCGGCGAAGATCTTCTTGATGTCGGCGCCCGCGGCCTTGATCGTATGGGCCGAATTGGTGATCATGAAGGACGAGACGCCGGACCCGCCGATGATCATGATTTCCTTCGGCAGGGCCTCGATGATGATGCCCATCTTGCCGCCGAAGATGACGTAACCGCCGAACACACAGAAGAACACGCCGACAAGGCCGATGATGGCGAACATTAAATGCCCCGGTTCGAATGAAACGCCCTGAAACCATTGGGCAGCCTAACCCAAACGGGTATCAAAACCAACCGGGCATAAGGTCAGGAGCCGGCCGGGGCCGGTTGGAGGAGGCCCGATTCGGCACGCCGCCCGCAGCGGCGGCAGGACGGGCGTTACCGGATGGCGAACAGGCTTTTGAAAGCCGAATGCCGGTATTTCCCGACCCGGGCATCTCCGCCCAGGGGATTTTCAATGGGCCGACAAATCCATGAGCGTCGATTCTATGTGACGCCGATTTCATGGTGTGGATTTTTGTGAACTGGAGCGGGCGAAGGGATTCGAACCCTCGACCCCAACCTTGGCAAGGTTGTGCTCTACCCCTGAGCTACGCCCGCATCGCCAGTTCGGCACCGCCATCGGCGGTCATGTTTTCGGAATGGAGCGGGCGAAGGGATTCGAACCCTCGACCCCAACCTTGGCAAGGTTGTGCTCTACCCCTGAGCTACGCCCGCCCATTTCCGAAAGCCCGTCGGGGTTCCCCCCGGCGGTGAGCGCGGAATATAGCCATCAAAGTCGGGCATGCAAGGACTTTCTTTCATGGTCCTCCCGGAATTTACGCCTGCCGGCCCCCGCGTTGCGCATGGCCGCCCTTCGGGAGGTTTGCGGCGGGCCCTTGCGCGCTCTATATAACGCTTGAGACAAAGAAGACGGGTGCGTCCCGCACGTGCCCGTGCCCCCGCGCAAAAGCCTTACAGACCAGACAGACCAGGAACGACCATCCATGTTCTCCACCACGCCCGCCCCCGACGGCGCCAAGCCCGCCAACGACCTGATCAAGGATGGCAGCGACGCCGGCTTCATGGCCGATGTCATCGAGGCGTCGCGCGATGTGCCCGTCATCGTCGATTTCTGGGCCACCTGGTGTGGCCCCTGCAAGACGCTGGGTCCCATCCTTGAAAAGGCCGTGCTGGCCGCCAAGGGGGCCGTGAAACTGGTCAAGATCGATACCGACAAGCATCCGGCCGTGGCCGGTCAGCTGCGGGTGCAGTCGATCCCCACCGTCTATGCCTTCTTCCAGGGCCGTCCCATCGACGGGTTCCAGGGCGCGCTGCCGGAAAGCCAGATCAAGGCCTTCATCGACCGGCTGATCCAGGCGGCAGGCGGTCAGGCCGGCGGGCTGGACATCGCCGCGATCCTGGCGGAGGCCAAGCAGGTGCTGGAGGGCGGCGACGCGCAGGGTGCCGCCGCCATCTATCAGGAGGTGCTGGCCGAGGAACCGGAGAATGCGGCGGCCTATGCCGGCGTCATCCGCTGCCTGCTGGCCATCGGCGAGACGGACGCGGCCAAGGAGATGCTTGGCAACGCCCCGGCTGGCATTGCCAAATCGGCTGAGCTGGCGGCCGTGAAGTCGCAGATCGACCTGGCCGAACAGGCGGCGAAGGCCGGCCCGCTGGGTGAGTTGAAGGCGGCCGTGGATGCCAACCCGGCCGACAATCAGGCCCGTTATGATTATGCCCTGGCGCTCTATGCCGCCGGCCGTAACGAGGAGGCGCTGGACGCCCTGCTGGAGATCGTGCGCCGCGACCGGGAATGGAACGATAAGGCCGCCCGGACCCAGTTGCTGAAGATCTTCGAGGCGCTGGGGCCTGTGGACAAGCTGGTGATCCAGGCCCGGCGCAAGCTTTCATCGCTCCTGTTCTCATGAGCCGGAACCCGTTCGACCCCGGACCGGGCGACCTGCCGGACAGCATCCCCGTCTTTCCCCTGACGGGGGTGTTGCTGTTGCCGCGGGGTCGGCTGCCGCTCAACATCTTTGAACCGCGCTATCTCAACATGGTGCAGGACGCGCTGGCCACCGATCGCCTGATCGGCATGATCCAGCCCCGCGACGATGGCATGGCGGCGGAACCGCCCTTGTTCGATATCGGGTGCGCGGGCCGGATCACCAGCTTCAGCGAAACGGATGATGGACGGTTCCTGATCACGCTGACCGGGGTCTGCCGCTTCCGCCTGCTGTCGGAGATCCCCACGACCCGCGGCTATCGCCGCGCAGTGGCCGACTGGTCGGGCTTTTCGGCGGACCTGGATGAGGATGGCCCCAGCCATATCGACCGTGACCGGCTGGATACGGCGCTGCGCACCTATTTCCAGCAGCAGGGCATCACGGCCAATTGGGATTCCATCGCCCAGGCGCCGCTGGACCGGCTGATCACCTCGCTGGCCATGATCTGCCCCTTCGACGCGCCGGAAAAACAGGCCCTCCTGGAAAGCCCGGACCTGGAAGCCCGCGCCCGGCTGCTGCTGGCCCTGGTTGAAATGGCCATCCACCAGGGCGGCGACGGCGAGGGCGGCAGCCTGCGGCATTGACCCCGTTCCATCTTGGACCCCGTTCCATCTTGAGACTTGAGGCAAAGGGACGCCATGACCGACCCGACCGTGACCGAGAATACCCCCCCCGCCAGCGCCCGCGTCGATCCGCGCCTGCTGGAAATCCTGGTCTGCCCGCTGACCAAGGCGCCGCTGCGCTACGACGCGGAGGCCCAGGAACTGATTTCCGACCAGGCGAAACTGGCCTATCCCATCCGCGACGGCATCCCCATCATGCTGGTGGACGAGGCGCGTTCGCTGGGCGATGCGGCCTGACCCATGGTGGAGGAACGGTTTGCCAGCGAGGCCGGCGGCACGCGGCACTGGCCGCGGGAATTGCGCCTGAACCGGGCGGAACGGGTGCTGTCCGTCACCTTCGACGATGGCAGCCATTTCGACTTGCCGGCCGAATATCTGCGGGTGGAAAGCCCGTCGGCCGAGGTGCAGGGGCATACGCCGGCCCAGCGCCGCTGGCTTGGGGGCAAGTCGGGCGTCGCCATCACGGGGGTGGAGCCCGTCGGCCATTATGCCGTGCGCCTGACCTTCGATGACGGCCATGACAGCGGCATCTACACCTGGTCGCTGCTCCACCGCCTGGGTCGCGACCATGATACGCTCTGGCCGGCCTATCTGGCCGAAATCGCGGCCCGCGGCCTGTCGCGCTGACGGCTGGGGAGACCGGAACCGGAATCCGTCGCGTATCGCGTAAACGGATTTGCCCTTCGCTGAACAGTTGCGTAGCATTTGATTGAAATTTCGTCCAAGCCCGATCGGCGGACGATGGGCGGGCGCAGGCGGTCCATGGCGGACGAAACATCGGGAACAGATCAGCAGGTGACGGGGTTCGACGGGCTGCCGGCCGGGCTGGACATCGATGCAGCCCCGCCGGATGCGCCGGCCTGTCCGACGCTGCCCGGTTCCGGCCTTGTCGGCCCGCTGGACCTTTATGGTCTGGCCGAACAGGTCCTGGCGGCCGAACATCATCTGGCTCAGGCCCATGATCCCGTCCACCGCCTGCTGCTGCTGACGACGCTGGCCTGGTACAACCGCCAGCGCGATACGCGCGCCGCCCTGGACATGGCGACGGAGGCGATGGGCCTGCTGCCGCATGCCACGGGAGCCAGCGAGCGGGAACTGCGCCGGTTGACGGCGCGCCTGCTGCTGATCAAGGCGGAGGCGAAGGCGCTGTTCGCGGAACTGGACCAGGCCGGCGGCCTGCTGGAAAGCGCCAAGCAGACCTTCCGCCAGATCGGCGACCTGCTGGGGGAGGGGGATGCCTTCATGACGGAGGCGCTGCTGGCGCTGGACCTGGGGCAGCAGCGGCGCCGCGCCCAGGCCCACCGCATGGCCCATGCCCTTTATCTGCGTGCCGGCGACACCCAGCGCCAGCAGATCGCCCAGGCCTGGATCGCGCGCGACACGGTGTTTGTCGATGCCGCGGCGGCAGAGCGGCATTGGGGGCCGCTGCTGCCCGAGGGGCCGCTGCTGGAACATCCCGGCCTGGACGCGGTGGCGGCCTATTTCCATGGCGGCCTGCGCTTTGCCCGCGGCGATTTCATGAAGGCCCTGCGCCATTACCAGCGCGGCTGCGACCAGGCCGTGCTGGCCGGGCAGATGCGGCTGGCCGTGATGCTGGCCGGCAATGTCGGCGCCGCCCACGCCAACCTGAACGATTATGTCAGCGAATTCCTGTGGCGGGAACGCGCCCACGGCATGGCGCGCGGCACCGGATGGCCGGCGGCCGTGGGCCAGTGCCTGCGATCCATGGGCGATACGCTGCGCCGGTTGAAGCAGTCGGGCCGTGCGCGGCACCTGCTGCTGGAGGCACAGGAATGGCTGGCCCCCTTCGGCCGGTCGCGCAACCAGGCCATCGCCTGCCAGTATCTGGGCGACCTGGAAATGGATGTCGGCAACCCGACGGCGGCGCTGCGCTGGTTCGACGACCTGCTGGACATCGCCGTCGACCTGGAACAGTCCGACCTGCAGGTGGAGGCGGAGACGGGGCGGGCGCGGGCCCTGTCCGCGCTGGTCCGCCGGGACGAGGCCATGGCGGCGGCCGGCCGGGCGCTGTCACTGGTCCGATCGCGCACCGACCATTGGCGCGAGATTGACGTGCTTCGGGCCCTGGCCGACATCCATCGCCGCTTCCCCGACCTGCCGCCGCCCGCCGGGATGGCACCGGGGGAGACACCCGTCATCCATCTGCTGCTGCGGGCCCTGTCGCTTGCCGAGTTGATCCAGGGCTACACCGCGCCCGCCGATCTGCTGGCTGCCCTGGGCGAGGCCTATGAGGTGGTGGGTGACATCGCCCGGGCGCTGCATTGGGAACGCCGGGCCGGTCAGGCGCGCGGCGTGATCCACAGCCGGGAGGTCAGCGACCGGCTTCTGGCCATGCAGGCCGGGTTCGAGACGGAACGGCTGAAGGCCGAAGGCGATTACCATCGCCAGATCGCCGCGGCGGAGGCGTCGCGCGCCGCCGCCCTGAGCGAGGCGACCCAGACCCTGGAACTGCTGGGCCGCATCGGTCAGCAGATCACGGCCACCCTGGATGCCGAGGCCGTGTTTCACGGGTTGCACCGCCATGCCGGCACGCTGCTGGAATTCGATGGTTTCTCGCTCTATCTGCTCGACGCGGCGGGCGACGGGCTGGACCTGCGCTATGGGGTTGAGGCGGGGCGCCCGCTGCCCATGGTGCGCCGGCTTCTCTCGGACCCGGTATCACTGGTGGCGCGCTGTGCCCGCGACCGGCAGGAGATGCTGATCCTGCGCGGCCCGAGCGAACAGACGGCGCCATCGCACATCCCCGGCACCCGTTTCATGCGCACGCTGCTGCTGTCGCCCCTGCTGGTGGGGTCGCGCCTGCTGGGCGTCATGACGGCGCAGTCGGCGCGGGAAAACGCCTATGGGGAGCGGGAGAAGCTGATCTTCCGCACCCTGTCGGCCTATGGCGCCATCGCGCTGTCCAATGCGGCCGCCTATGCCCGGGTGGACAGCACCCTGTCGGAACTGCGCAGCACGCAGAACCGGCTGGTGCAGCAGGAGAAGCTGGCCTCGCTGGGGCAGCTTGTGGCCGGGGTGGCGCATGAGATCAACACGCCGCTGGGTGTCGCCTTCACCATGGCCACCCACCTGCAAAGCGAGCGTGACGACATTGCCCGCGCCTTCGGAACGGCACAGTTGAAGCGCGCGGCGCTGGACCAGTTCCTGGACAAGATGGATGAGGGGCTGCGCATCCTGACCGGCAACCTGGAACGGGCCGCCGACCTGGTGCGCAGCTTCAAGCAGGTATCGGCCGACCGCAGCAGCGAGGCGGTGCGCACGGTCGACCTGACAGCCTATGTCGGCGATGTTCTGAAAAGCCTGGACCCGATGCTGCGTCAGCGCCGCGTGGCCGTGGCCGTGGACGGCACGGCGGAACTGCATGTCACCACCCTGCCGGGGCTTCTGGCCCAGGTGGTCAGCAATCTGGTGCAGAACGCCGTCGTGCATGGTTTCACGGATGACGGAAAGCCGGAAATCCTGATCGCCACGCGCCGGCTGGGGGCCGACCGGGTGTCCATCGCCATCACCGACAATGGCTGCGGCATGTCGCCGGATGTGCAGGCCAAGGCCTTCGACCCGTTCTTCACCACCAAGCGGGATAGCGGCGGGACGGGGCTGGGCCTGCACATCGTCCACAATCTGGTGACGGGTCCGCTGCAGGGGGATATCGACCTGGCCAGCGTGCCCGGCCATGGCACCCGCTTCCTCATCACCTTGCCGGTGGAGGTCCAGGCACCCTGACCCGCCGCGGAACATCGGGCGCCCGGCACCGTTTCCCATGGGACAACATCATGGGAGAAACATCATGCGTGGCATTCTTCTCTGGGTTCTGGGCATCCCGCTTCCCATCATCCTGCTGTTGTATCTCTTCAACGTGCTCTGACGCCCGCGGGGCCGCATATACCCACATGCGGGAAAATTCCCTGCATGTGGGCGTTGCATGTGTGGGGCACCGTACGGGCCCGCCCGTACAGCTTGGCGGTTACGGGCCCGCCCGTACAGCCTGGCGGTTACGGGCCCGCCCGGACAGCCCGGCGGGCCTGACCCGCGTCAGAAGGGCCTGACGATGACCAGGATGACGATGCCGATCATCAGGATGGTCGGCACCTCGTTCAGGATGCGGAAGAATTTCTGCGGCTTCGTGTTGGCGTCTGCGGCGAACAGGCGCACATACTTGCTCAACACCCCATGCATGCCCGACAGGATCAGGACCAGGGTCAGCTTGGCGTGCAGCCAGCCCTGACCCTTCAGCAATTCCGGGCTCATCGCGATCATGGCGATGCCGAAGATCCAGGTGGCGGCCATGGCCGGATTGATGATGGCCTTCAGCAGCCGCCGCTCCATCACCTTGAAGGTTTCCGACTGGACCGACCCGCGCTCCGCCGCGCAATGATAGACGAAAAGGCGGGGCAGATAGAGCATGCCAGCCATCCAGGCGATGACGCTGATGACATGCAGGGCCTTGACCCAGAGATAGAGTTCCATGCGCGTGCGATCCCTTGTTCTTGGCCGTCCGGATATCCCGATGGACATTTGCCCGCCGGTTCCCGCCCCGGCTAAATAGCATTGTGGATGGCAGCAACCAAGCGGAACGCCGGGCGCACGACCTGGTTGCAGCTTGCGCTGGCCGTCGCTCGCGACTAGTTTTCGGGACCTTTTCGCCGCCCGGCCGCCTGCTTCTCTCCTGCGGCCCCCAAGGAAATCTGATGGCCGACACCGCCCCGATCGAGGCACCGGAAGCCGCACCCGAGCAGGAAGCGGAGATCGTCGCGTTCGACGATGCCTCTCGCGATGCGCTGCATATCCTGCCGCTGGGCATGCTGCCCCTGCAGACCCCCGGCCTGCGCCGCGCCAGCCTGATCAAGAATGCCCGGCTTGAAACCGTGGTGGAGGTGTTCAAGGACCGGCAGACGGGCAGCGGCCAGATCAGCCCCGACCATCTGGGCAGCCTGTTCCCAAGCCATGCCAAGTCGTTGCGCGTCGACATGGTGCAGATCAACAAGCTGACCCGCATCAACAGCTTCGATGTCTATACGCTGCGCAAGGAACTGCGTCGTGTCGGCATCGCCGTGAATGATGCCAAGTCGCTGCAATTGTCGGACAACAAGCGGTCGGAACTGACCGGCTACATGAAGGATTTCACCCGCCCTCTGCTGCAGCAGGTCTATGGCGGGGAACAGCGGCAGATCAGCGACGTGTCGGACATCCTGGCCATGCTGGCCAATCCCGACCGGGACGAGGCGCTGAACAACCTGCGCCTGCTGTCCGACAAGCTGAAGGTGAAGCTGAACGAAATCCCCGACTTCCTGGAGGATTACGGCGATGTGTTCCTGTCGCTGGCCTATTTCAGGTCATGCCTGGACGGCATCGTGCCGGAGGTGCAGCGCTTTCTGAAATGGGCCATGGAGCCGAAATCCTCCGAACTGATCGCGCGGGACCGCAATATCGTGAAGATGCTGGGTGACGTGCAGTCGAAGCTGACCTCGATCACCACCTCCATCACGGGCCGGTTCGAGGCGTTCGACCAGCGCAGCAAGCATTTCTGGAACGATATCAGTGCGGAAAGCTTCCGGTCCGTGCGCCACCAGATCGAAAGCCACCATGTCACCATCGGCGGCGTTCTGTGTGGACTGGCCGTGAAGATGGCACTGTGGAAGTCACGCTTTCCCCAGGGCGGGGGCGGGCCGAACAAGCGTGTGGAATTCATCCGCTCCGAAATCCAGCCCGGCCTGGACCATATCCAGGCCATCGAAACGTCCGCCTCCGGGGTGCGCTGATGGTCAACCCAGGCTGTAGGCACACAGCTTGTTGCCGTCCAGGTCCCGGAAATAGCTGAAATAGAGGCCGGGGCCGCGGGGGCCGGGGGCGCCTTCGTCCGTGCCGCCCAGTTCCAAGCCCTTGGCGTGGAAGGCATCGACCTCTTCCCGGCTGGGGAAGCCGAAGGCGAACATCGAGCCGTTGCCCGGCGTTGCCGGCTGGCCATTGAACGGCCCCAGCACGCCGAAGACGGGCGCGCGGGCATGGCCATAGATGCGCCCGCCCGACGGATGCTCGAAAATGCCGCGCATGCCGATCAGGGCCAGCAGCGCATCATAAAAGGCCTTGGCCTCTTCCAGCCGGTTGGAACCGACGGTGCCATAGGACAGGGTTGCCATGCTTCTTCCTCCGTTGATCGTGTGTTTATCATAATATTATTTCGCGGTGATCAGACCCTATGGTCCTGATCAATGCATCCCTCATGGGCCGGGCGCCGCCATCCGACGGCTGGGCACACGCGGGCATGGGCACGCGGGGGCTCAACGCGCCAACCAGGTTGCGATGCGTTCAACTCACCGCAACTTGGCATTACCGGGCCGGTTCCTCCGACACCTGGACGACCAGCTTGCCGGTATTGCCGCCCGTGAACAGCTTGGCGAAGGAAGTCAGGGTGTTTTCCAGCCCCTGATCCAGGTCCACCTTCCACTTGATGCGGCCTTCGGCCACCCAGGGCCCCATTTCGGCATACATCTCGCCCAGGCGGGAATTATAGTCCAGGACCAGGAACCCTTCCATGCGGGCCCGCCGGCTGACCAGAACGGACAGGTTGCGCGGGCCCGGCGGCGGTTCGGTGGCGTTGTACTGGCTGATGGCGCCGCAGAAGGGAATGCGCCCCTTGACGTTCAGCAGGCTCAGCGCCGCCTCGGTGATATCGCCGCCCACATTCTCGAAATAGATGTCGATGCCGTCGGGCACGGCCGCCTTCAGGGCCTTCTGCCAGCCCTTGGCCTTGTAATTGATGGCGGCGTCATAGCCCAGCTCGCCCGTCAGCCAGGCGCATTTCTCGTCCGATCCGGCGATGCCGACCGCGCGGCAGCCCTTGATCTTCGCGATCTGCCCGACCAGGGAGCCGACGGCCCCGGCCGCGGCCGAAACGACGACCGTCTCCCCCGCCTTGGGTCGGCCGATATCCAGCAGGCCGAAATAGGCCGTGGCCCCCGTCATGCCCAAAGGCCCCATATAGGCCGTCAGCGGCAGGCCCGGGATGGCCGGCACCCGGCCGAAGGCCGACCCGTCACTGATCGTATAGTCGGCCCAGCCGCCCATGCCGGTCACGATGTCGCCCACCTTGAATTTCGGGTGGTTCGACTGGTCGACCACGCCCAGCACCAGACCGCGCATGGTGCTGTTCAGCGGCACGGCGGGCAGATAGCTGTCATACTGCATCCAGACCGCATTGGTGGGGTCCAGCGAGAGATGGATGGTACGCACGCGGAACTGGCCTTCCCCCGCCACGGGGGCCGGTTCTTCCCGCAGGCTCAGCACCTCGGTGAAATTGCCGCCCTTGGGGCGGTCCAGCAGCAGCCAGTGGCGATTGATCGCGTCGGACATGTTTCCCCCGATATTTATGGCGGACCCACGGCCCGCATCACTGTAGGGCAGCATGGTTCAAACGCACGTTCGACTCAATGAAAAAAGTCCGATCGTTCGGAAATTGGTCGCATGGACAGAAAGCCCCTGAAGGTACAGTCTTCAGGCCCCTGGATGCCGGCGGCGGCAATTCAGGCCGGTGATCGGTTGCGATCAACGGGACGTGTATAAGCCAAACCGCAGGAAGGACCCGACCCATGGATTTCGCCACCGCCGATCTGGTCGACACGCATGAGGCCGTGATCACCAGTTGCTGGGTTCAGATGCGCAATTACGGGGGCCAGGTGCGCTTTGCCGGGCCCATCCGGACCGTGCGCTGCCACCGCGACAATGCGCTGTTGAAATCCATCCTGTCCAAGCCGGGCGACGGGGCGGTTCTGGTGGTGGATGGTGGCGGGTCGCTGGCCTCCGCCCTGGTGGGCGACATCATCGCCGGCCTGGCCGTGAAGAACGGCTGGGCCGGTATCATCGTCAATGGCGTCATCCGCGACAGTGCGGCCATCGGGGAATTGCCGCTGGGCGTCAAGGCCCTTGGCACCAATCCCCTGAAAAGCGCCAAGACCGGGTCGGGAGAGGCCGACCAGACGGTCAGTTTCGGCGACTGCGCCTTCACCCCCGGCCACTGGGTCTATAGCGATGAGGACGGGGTCGTCGTCCTGCCGGAAAAGGCCTGACCCCCGGCACCAACCTTGCCGGGAGGCCCCGGGGACCTTCCGGCAAGCGGCTGCCCATCCGTCATTACTGCCCGGGCTGCGGCGGCGCGCCCTGCTGGCGGTGCTGGGCCATGGCCAGGCAATTCTCCACGATGCGATAGCACTGGCCCAGACGGGCCGACTGGCCATCGGAAGCGCTGTTATAGACGATGCGCGTCACCACGCCGTCCTTCAGCGTGAAGGTCGCCTGACAGTCGCGGGTCTCCACCTCCGGATAATCATCGAAGCCCATACCCCAGCCGTACCAGGGCGACCATGGCCGGTAATAGCCGTAGGCGGCGGAGAAGCGCGGCCCGGTGGAGGGCGTGCTGACCAGACGTTCGCTGGTATAGGTGAAATAGTCGACATTATCGACGGTGGCGCTGCGCGTCGGCACGCCGGCACAGGACAGCAGGAACTGCTTGGGCATGCCGACGAAGGCCTGCTGGGCGAACATGGCCTGATCGGCCTGCGGGTTGGCACAGGCGGCAAGCCCCAGCAGCGCGCCCACGGCGATGGCGCCGCGGATGGTCGTGGAACGGTTGAACTTCATGACCTGACGCTCCTTAGCAAAGCTTCACCGGCGCATTCCGATGCCGCCGGCCGCACCGCCCCTACCCATCACGACGCCAGCGGTCGGGGACCATCGGCGTCACGAACAGGTTACTCACAGGAAAATGGCGGATCGTGGGCGATGTTTCAATCGTGACCATCATGCGGCGAATGCGCCGGGGCCGGCCTCAGGGGGCGATATCGATCACCAGCTTGCCGACCGCCTTGCCGCCTTCCAGCCTTTCATGCGCCTGACCAACCGTTTCCAGCGTGAAGCGCGTGGGGTCGACCAGCGGGCGCAGATGGCCGCTGGCCTGACGCAGTACCCGCCCCTGGTGGGCGCGATCGATGGCAAAGCCATGATCGTGCAGCATGGGCAGCAGCATGAACACGACATGCAGGCTCAACCCCTTGCCATGCATGGGCGACAGGTCGGCCGTATAGCCGGCCACGATGGTCACGACCTGGCCATTCAGGCGCGCGGCGGCGAAGCTGGTGGCGATGTCGCTGCCGCCCGTGGCGTCCATCACGATGTCGAAGCCGCGGCCCCCCGTCAGCCGGGCGACATAACGCTCGACCGGTTCATCGCGGTAGTTCACGACTTCGTCGGCGCCCAGGCCGCGCACGATGGCTGCCTTCTCATCCGAGGACACGGTGGTGGTGACGTGCGCACCCTGCTGCCTGGCGATCTGGATGGCGACATGGCCGACCCCGCCGGCACCGCCATGGATCAGCACCCGGTCCCCCGGCCGCACCCGTGCCCGGTCCACCAGCCCTTCCCACGCCGTCAGGGTGACCAGCGGCAGGGCGGCGGCCTCCCGCGGGGACAGGCCGGCCGGCGCCGGGGCCAGAAGCCGGGCATCGGCCGCCACATATTCGGCATAGGTGCCCTGCAACCCCTTCACCCCGCCGACACAGCCATAGACGGCATCGCCGACCTGAAAGCCCGTGACCCCCGGGCCCAGGGCCACCACCGTGCCGGCCATGTCGCAGCCCAGGATGCCGGGCAGGTCCGGGGCGATGGGAGGGCCGTTGCGGCGGATCTTGGTATCCACGGGATTGACGCTGGCAGCCGCGATCTTCACCAGCACCTGTCCCGGGCCGGCGACGGGCGCTGGCACCTCGGCCAGGGCCAGGTTCTCCACGCCGCCGAAACCCCGTAACTGCACGGCTTTCATCATTGATCTCCATCACCAAGCGGGCACCGGACAACAGGCCATACCCGGCCCCAACAGGGGCGGGCGGCGGCCCGCCATTACAGCCCGTTGCTTACGGTTCCGGCGTGGGCATGACCAGCACCTTGTCGATGCGGCGGCCATCCATATCCACCACTTCGAACCGGTAGCCGTCATGGTCGGCATATTCGCCGGCGGACGGAATGCGTCCCAGCTTGTACAGCAGGAAGCCGGCCAGGGTGTGATAGCCGCTATCCTCGTCGCGCAGGCTCTTCAGGCCCAGATGGGCCTCCACCTCTTCCACGGCCATCATGCCGTCGATCAGCAGCGATCCATCCTCGCGCTGGACGATGTCGCTGTCCTCCCCGCCATCGTCGGGCAGTTCACCGGCAATGCCTTCCAGCAGATCGGTCAGGGTCACAATGCCCTCCACCGTGCCATATTCGTCCACGACGACGGCCATCTGCTCGCCCGATTGCTTGAACAGTTCCAGCAGGCGCATGACCGCCGTGCCATCATGCACGATAAGCGCCGTGCGCAGCACGGGTCGCAGATCGAAGGCGCCGTCCTGAAGCAGGCTGTGCAGCACATCCTTGGTATGGATGGTACCCAGGACATCGTCGAAATCCCCGCGGCACACGGGGAAGCGGGAATGGCCGGCTTCCCGGATCTCCCGCTTGATGTTCTCCGGATCATCGTCGATGTCCAGCCACATCACCTCCGGCCGCGGCGTCATCAGGGATCGCACGGTGCGATCGGCCAGGCGCATGACGCCCTCGATCATCCGCTTTTCGCCCGGATCGAACACACCGCTGGCCGTGCCCTCGGCGATCAGGCTCTTGACCTCTTCTTCCGTCACGGTCTGCTCGGCCTTTTCCGGCACGCGCAGCAGCTTCAGCATGGCTTCCGTGCTGGCGCCCAGCAGCCATACGAAGGGGGCCGTGGCGCGCGACAGGCCGCGCATGATGGGGGCGGCGAAACTGGCGATGGCCTCGGCATTGTTCAGCGCGATGCGCTTGGGCACCAGTTCGCCCGCGATCAGCGACAGGTAGGTGATGGTTACCACGACGATGGCGATGGCCAGCGTCTCCCCATACCCCGCGACAAGGGGCATTTCGTTCAGCCAGGGGGCCAGCCGGTTGGCCAGTGTCGCCCCGCCAAGGGCGCCGTTGATCACGCCGATCAGGGTGATGCCGATCTGGACCGTGGACAGGAAGCGCGACGGATCGTCCTGCAGGATCAGCGCGGCGCGGGCGCCGCGCCGCCCGTCCTCCGCCATCTGCTGGAGCCGGATTTTTCGGGCGGAAACCATGGCCAGTTCGGACATGGCGAAGAAGCCGTTCAACAGGATCAGGAACAGGACCGCGGCGAGTTCGAGCGAAACCATCTTCTGCGTTGGGTGACGCGGACCAGGAAGCGGTCCGCGCCCCCATCCTATCGCATTGCGGCTGAAAAGCGAGCGCCCTTATTGAGCGACCCTTTGACCCGGCCAACGCGCGGGCAGGGGATTTCGGCGGCACGGGCCGCATCTGCCCCGCTCCGGTTTCTTTTTCACGCCTGCAACATTCTGCGTGATGCCGGTCACTTGCACATTGCCATCCGATCCGCAAGGCTGCGCCCATGACCCATGGTGCGCCGCCGCATCGGCCCTGCCGCACCGCAAACGACCCTATCAAGGAATTTCCCGCATGAGCCGGAACGATCTGCTTTCTCCGCTGCGCCTGGGGGCGCTGGACCTGCCCAACCGCGTCATCATGGCGCCCATGACCCGGTCGCGTGCCGGCAAGGGTGACGTGCCGACGGCAGCCACGGCCGAATATTATGTGCAGCGCGCCACGGCCGGCCTGCTGATCACCGAAGGTACCCAGGTCAGCCAGCAGGGGCAGGGCTATGCCTATACTCCCGGCATCCATACGGACGACCAGGTGGCCGGCTGGCGCCGGGTCGTGGATGCCGTGCATGAAGCCGGTGGCCGCATCGCCCCCCAGCTCTGGCATGTGGGCCGCCTGTCCCATCCGGTGCTGCAGCCCGGCGGCGGGCTGCCCGTGGCCCCGTCTGCCATCAAGCCCGACGGCAAGGCCTTCACCCCGCAGGGGATGCTGGACTATGTGACGCCGCGCGCCCTGGAAACGGACGAGATCGCCGGCATCGTCGCCGATTTCGCCCGGGCGGCGGAAAATGCCCGGGCGGCCGGCTTCGATGCCGTGGAACTGCATGGCGCCAACGGCTATCTGATCGACCAGTTCATTCGCAGCGGGTCCAACCAGCGCACCGACCGCTATGGCGGGTCGGTGGAAAACCGCAACCGCTTCATGCTGGAAGTGGTGGCGGCGGTCACGGACGTGCTGGGGCCGGGCCGGGTCGGCATCCGGTTCAGCCCGAACGGCGCCTATCACAACATGTCGGACAACGACCCGGCCGCCACCTTCTCCTATGCGGTGGAACAGTTGAACCGGTTCGACCTGGCCTTCCTGCACATCATCGAGCCGCTGGCCGACGACCATCAGATGAGCCCGCCGCCCGGTGCCACGCGCGTGGCGGGCCTGCTGCGCGGCTTGTTCAAGGGACCGTTGATCCTGAATGGCGGCATCACGCGGGAGATGGGGGACCGGCTGATCGCGGAAGGGGCGGCGGATGCCATCGCCTTTGGTGTGCCCTACATCGCCAACCCGGACCTGGTGGAACGGTTCCGCCGCAAGGCCCCGCTGGCCCAGGCTGACCGCGCCACCTTCTATGGCGGCGACGAACGCGGCTATCTGGACTATCCGGTGCTGGAACAGGCGGCGTGACCGGCGGCGGGGCGGGCGCTGCCCGGCCAGCCCCTCACCCGCCCGTCAGCGGCCCGTGAGGCTGCGCAACAGGTTGCCGATCGGGTCGCTGCCCTCCTCGTTGGCGGCGGCCGGCGGGGCCGTTTCCGGGCCTGCCGGTGCGGCATCCGGCAGGCTCAGCCCGTCGGCCGTCTGGACATCGCTTTCGGCCGGTGGCGCATGGCTGGATGCGGGGCTTGATGCGGGGTCCGGTGCCTGGCGGCCCAGGCCGGGCAGGTCGCGCGGCGGCAGGCCCTGGTGCGCCTCCGCCATGATGGCCTGCCACAGGCGGGCCGGCAGGCCGCCGCCCGTCACCTTCTTCATGGGCGCGCCGTCATCATTGCCCAGCCAGACGCCGCCGACCAGATCGGCGGTATAGCCGATGAACCAGGCGTCCTTGTAATCCTGGGTCGTGCCGGTCTTGCCCACCACGGGCCGGTCCAGTTGTGCTGCCTTGCCCGTGCCATAGGTGACGGGGCCGGCCAGCAGGCGGTTCATCGCCTCCACATGCGGGGCGGCGACGGCGAATCCGGCGCTGGACCCGTGGCGCTGGTAAAGGATGTTGCCGCTCGTGTCGCGGATCTCCAGGATACCGTAAGGGATCACGCCCTCCCCGGCATTGGCGATGGTGGCATAGGCGCCGGTCAGGTCCAGCAGGGTCACCTCCGACGTACCCAGGGCCAGCGACAGGTCGCGGCGCATGGGCGTGGTCAGGCCCGTGCGCCGGGCGGCGTGGCGCACATTGTCGATGCCCACGCTTTCCATCAGCCGGATCGTGGCCGTGTTCAGCGAATGGGCCAGCGCGTCGCGCAGCGTGACCTGTCCGCGGAACCGTCCGTCATAATTGCCGGGCGTCCACCGGGCCTTGCGGTACGGGGCGTCCAGAACGGTGCTGTATTCCCCCCACCCTTCCTCCAGCGCCGCCAGATAGACGAAGGGCTTGAAGGCCGAACCCGGCTGGCGCAGTGCCTGCGTGGCGCGGTTGAACTCACTGTTGGCGTAATCCCGGCCGCCGATCATGGCGCGTACCGCGCCGTCGGGCGTCATGACCAGGGCGGCCGCCTGGCCCACCTTGGCCTCGGCACCAGGCCCGGCCAGCATCTCCGTCACCTTCTGCTGGGCGATGCGCTGCATGCCGCCGTCGAAGGTGGTGTGGACGACAAGGTCGCCATGGTCGGCCCCCACGAAGGCCGGCAACTGGTCCGCCACCCAGGCCGCGAAATAGCGGCCGTCGCCGTCGGCCTGCTCGGTCCGGGCCGGGGCCTGCGGCGGGGTCATGGCGGCATCCAGTTGGGCCTGGGTGATATAGCCTTCGTCCAGCATGGCACGCAGCACCACGCCCATGCGCTGGGTGGCCCGATTCAGGCTGGCGGTGGGGGCATAGCGCGACGGCGCCTTCAGCAGACCGACGATGATGGCCGATTCGCGCAGGCTGAGATCACGGGCCGACTTGTTGAAATAGGTGCGGGCCGCCGCGTCGACGCCGAAGGTGCCGGCCCCCAGATAGACCCGGTTCAGATAGGCGGTGAGGATCTGCTCCTTGCTGTAGGTCGCTTCGAGCTGGATGGCCAGCAACGCTTCCTGCGCCTTGCGCTTGAAGGTCTGGTCGGGGGTCAGGAACAGGTTCTTGGCCAATTGCTGGGTTAGGGTGGACCCGCCCTGGACCGTGCGCCCGGCCTTGTGGTTGGTATAGGCCGCGCGTGCGATGCCGATGGGGTCGACGCCGAAATGGCTCCAGAACCGCCGGTCTTCCGTGGCGATCAGGGCATCCACGAAATGTCGCGGCAATTCCCCGACATCCAGCGTTTCCCCGCGCAGGTCGCCCAGCCGCTGGAACGCGGTGCCATCCATGGCCACCAGCGTGATGGCCGGCCGGCGGGCCGCGGCGGCCACTTCCGATATGCTGGGCATGTCATGGGCGACATAGGCAACGATGCCGGCCACGACGATCACGCTCCAGATACCCAGGACGGTGATCCCCGTCAGGAAGCGCTTTCCCCAGGACTTGCGGGGCTGCGACCGGCGCGAACCCTTGCCGCCGCCGGGTGGGGATGGGGGCGGGGGGGCTGCCCCCCGTCCGCCACCACCGGGCCCCGAACCGCCCGGAGGCGGTCCGGGTGGCCGCCTTTTCGGCGGCGGTCCGGGGGGGGTGAAACGGGGCGGTGCGCTCAGCGTTGTCAAGGAACGGGTCCCCAGGGGGCATTTTCGGATGATGGTGGCCAGGATAGGCTTCCGGCGGCCGCCCGGACAAGCTGATGCACCCCCATTGCGGCGATTTCTGGGACGAAAGCGGGGAATGATTGCGGGCCGGCGCGCGCCTGTCGTCGCCTGTTGTCGCCTATGCCGCATCCGGCTGCTGTGCCGGTGCCGCCACCTGGAAGGCTTCCAGTGTCTGGCAATGCGCGTCGATGGCAACCAGCGTCGGATAGGGGGCAAGGTCGATGTTGAAACGGCGGGCATTGAACATCTGCGGCACCAGGCACAGATCGGCCAGGCCCGGTGCCCCGCCCAGGCAGAAATCCGGCCCCTCCGCCATCTGTTCCAGCGCCTGGAAGCCCTCGGCGATCCAGTGCGCAATCCAGGCGTTGACAGCCTCTTCCCCCTGGTCCAGCGGACCCCGCAGATAGGACAGGACCCGCAGATTGTTCAGCGGATGGATGTCGCAGGCCACCGTCAGGGCCATGGCCCTGGCCCGGGCCCGTGCCACGGGCCCGGCCGGCAGCAGGGCAGGGGTGGGATGCGTTTCTTCCAGATATTCCAGGATGGCCAGCGATTGCGGGATCACGGTGTCGCCATCCACCAGGGTCGGCACCAGCCCGATCGGGTTCAGCGCCCGATAGGCCGGGGCCTTCTGCTGCCCGCCATCCTTCAGGAGATGGACGGGGACCGCATCCCAGGCGATGCCCTTCAGCGCCAGGGCGATGCGCACCCGGTAGGCGGCAGACGAACGGAAATAGGTATGAAGCTGCATGGCTGTGGTATCACCGGTCGGGGATTGATGGGGAGGCAGGGCCATGGGCCGTCCATTGGTGGGCAGGATCGCCCTTGTCACGGGGGCATCGCGCGGCATCGGGGCCGCCATCGCCGACAGGCTGGCACGCGACGGCGCCGATGTCGCGCTGCATTACGGGTCGCACCGCCAGACGGCGGAAGAACTGGCCGGGCACTGCCGCGTGCAGCATGGCGTGCGGGCCGTGGCGTTGCAGGCGGATCTGGCCGACCTGTCCGATGCCGGCGGGGCGGTGGCCCTGTTCGGCGCGGCGGCGGCGGCGCTGGGCGTGCCGCACATCCTGGTCAACAATGCCGGCACGGGCCGTTTCGCCGCCATCGCCGACATCACGGCGGAAGAACTGGCCCAGGTGCTGGCCGTGAATGCCGCCGCACCGCTGCTGATGGCGCGGGAGGCGGCGCGGGCCATGCAGCCGGGCGGGCGGATCATCAATATCGGCAGCGTCATCACCGACATGCCCGTGGGGCTGCGCGCCGTCTATGCCGCGTCCAAGGGGGCGGTGCATGCCATGACGGGGGTGCTGGCGCAGGAACTGGGCCCGCGCGGCATCACCATCAATACGGTCGCCCCCGGCGTGACGGCCACCGACCGGTTCAAGTCGGGCGACCGATCGCGTGCCGACGAGATCGTGCGGCGCACGGCCCTGGGCCGCATCGGGGAACCCGAAGATATTGCCGCCATCGTCGCCTTTCTGGCCGGCCCCGACGCGGCCTGGATCACGGGCGAGGTGATCCGGGCCAGCGGCGGGCTGCGCGGGCTGTAGGGCGGGGGCGGTGGCCGGGGCCGGCGATGATCCCATGGGCCCGGCTTCCCCCGTCCGCCTCTCTCAGGCGCCCTCGTACCGGCGGACCTCCTGGTCGATGGCGCCGAAGACGGAGCGGCCGCGCCCATCCCTCATCTCGATCCGCACGCGGTCGCCGAAGCGCAGGAAGGGGGTGCTGGGCTTGCCGTCGCGGATGGTCTCGATCGTGCGGATTTCCGCAATGCAGCTATAGCCCAGGCCACCTTCCGACACGGGGCGGCCGGGCCCGCCATCGGCATCCTTGTTGGACACGGTGCCCGACCCGATGATGGTGCCGGCCGATAGCGGCCGGGTTTTGGCCGCGTGCGCGATCAGGGTGGGGAAATCGAAGGTCATGTCCACGCCGGCATCGGGCTTGCCGAAGGGCTGGCCGTTGATGGAAGACAGAAGCGGCAGATGCAGCCTGCCGCCGTCCCAGGCGTCGCCCAGGCTGTCGGGCGTGACGGCCACCGGGCTGAAGGCGCTGCTGGGCTTGGACTGGAAGAAGCCGAAGCCCTTGGCCAACTCGTTCGGGATCAGGCCCCGCAGCGAGACATCGTTGACCAGCATGACCAGCCGGATATGCGCCTTCGCCTGTTCCGGCGTCACGCCCATGGGCACGTCGCCGGTGATCACGGCGACCTCTCCTTCCAGGTCGATGCCATAGGCTTCGTCCGCCATCAGGATCGGATCGTGCGGGGCCAGGAAGCTGTCCGACCCGCCCTGATACATCAGGGGGTCGGTCCAGAAGCTGGGCGGCATCTCGGCGTTGCGCGCCTTGCGCACCAGTTCCACATGGTTCACATAGGCCGACCCGTCGGCCCATTGATAGGCCCGCGGCAGGGGGCTGGCGCATTCCGTCTCGTCGAACGGCTGGCTGTCGATCCCGCCGGTATTCAGCCTGTCCGCCACGGCCTTCAGGGCCGGGGCCACGCTGTCCCAATGGTCCAGCGCCTGTTGCAGGGTCAGCGCGATGTCGGGCACGGGCGCGCAGCGGGACAGATCGTCGGACACCAGGACGAGACGGCCATCACGGCCCTGTTGCAGGGAGGCGAGTTTCATGAAGGAGGCTCCGGCTCGGGGAAATTCTGTGGTGGCGAACGGCTAAGCAGGAACCTGCTGGCTCTACGGCTGCTGCCGCGCCGTTCGTCCGGCGTAGCCCAAGCCAACGGATGTTGGCATCGGCGATGGAGGGCGGTGATCAGAACCTGGTTGGTTCTGATCACCGCAGAACGGTGTCACGGCTTCACCCGCCAACTGTCGGCATAGGCGGGGTTCTCCACGCCGGCGGGCAGGTCCGCCACCTCCAGCGCGTCGCGGGTGTCGACCATGACCGCATATTCGTCGGTCGCGGGCTTGGTCTGCACCAGCATCTTGCCCAGCGCCTTGGGATGCGGCCCGTGGGTGAAGCCCGACGGGTGGAAGGTCATCATGCCGGCCTTGATATTGTCGCGGCTGAAGAAATCGCCGGCATGGTAGAACAGCACCTCGTCATAATCGTCGTTATTGTGGAAGAACGGGATCTTGATGGCGCCCTCATCCGTCTCGAACGGGCGGGGGGCGAAGGTGCAGACGACGAAACGGTTGGCGACGAAGGTGGTATGGGCGCTGGGCGGCAGGTGGTAGCGATGGCTCATCAGCGGCCGCACATCCTTCACATTCAGGCGCACGGGCGCCAGATCACCCTTCCAGCCCACGGCGTCCAGCGGGTTGAACGGATAGGTCACCGTGCTGATCGCCCCGCGCCGCTTCACCAGCACGCGCCAGGACCCGTCAGGCGCCCCGCCGGGGCCGTTATCGGCCTGCTGGTCCCGGAAGGCCGCGTCGATCGTCGGCGTGTCCAGCATGGCCGGGTCGAAGATTGCATGCGGGCCGACGATGCCGCGATCGGGCAACTGATAGGTTGATCCCGTCGCCTCGATCAGCAGGGCCGTGACGGGCCGGGTGGGGGACAGGCGCCACATGGTGCCGCGCGGCAGCACGACATAGTCACCGGCCTTGATGGTCAGGTGGCCGTAGTCGCAGTACAGCTCCCCCTCGCCCTCATGCACGAAGATCAGGTCGTCGCCGTCGCCATTGCGGGCCAGATGGTCCATCGGGGCATCGCAGCGCCACATGCGCATGCGGCAATGGGCGTTGAACAGCACCTCCTTCGCCGCCCAGGGCCCGGCCGAGAAGCCCTCCACCAACTGGTTCAGGTCGAAGGCGCGGGGGCGTAGCGGACCCTCCCAGCTTGTCCAGCCCGTGGGGGCGTTGCGGTGGTACATGTGCGTGGCGGGGCCGAAGAAACCCTCCCGGCCCAGTTCCCGTTCATAGGTGCCGGGCGGCAGGTCGGCATGGGCCTGGCGCGAGGCTGTGCCCTCGACCCTGGGAAAGGAGATATACCGACGCATGGGGGCTGCTCCCGGCTGGCTTGTCAGGTAATTCGTTTCAATTGAAACGAATATGGCGGATCACAGACCCTCTTGCAAGTCCGTATCGGGCAGGTCACCCTTGACCCATGCTCGATCTCGACGATTTCCTGCCCTATCGCCTGAATGTCCTGGCCAAGCGCGTCAGCCGTGAACTGGCGCGCCGGTACGAGGAGCAATTCGGCATCTCCATCCCCGAATGGCGGGTGATGGCCATCCTGGGGCGTGAACAGCCCCTGTCCTCCAACGACATTGTCGAGCGGTCGGCCATGGACAAGGCCAAGGTCAGCCGCGCCGTCACGGCGCTGGTGGAGGCCGGCCTGCTGTCGCGCAGCACGCACCCGTCCGACCAGCGTCTGCTGCGCCTGTCCTTCACGCCGGCGGGCCGCGCGCTCTATGAGCGTATCGCGCCGCTGGCGCTGGAATGGCAGCGGCGCTGGCTGGACTGCCTGGATGAAGGGGAACTGGCCCAGTTCAAGTCCCTCTCCGCCAAGCTGGAGGAACGGCTGGAACAATTGTCGCGCAGCATGGGCTAGAACCGGCGGCCCCGGTCGGCCCGGCGGGCCAAGGGGGTGAAAATTGTCGCCATTGTCCCGGTTACAGGGTTGTTTCCGATCCGCATTGAATGCTTAACTGTTTGACATGAAAAGGGGCCGGTATCGGATAGCCGGTCACGTAAAACAGGGGATCGTAGAAATGAACCTTCGCCTGCACGGTGCGGCCGCCCTGGCGGCATGCCTTGCCTTCATCGCAAGCCCGGCACAGGCCGGGCCGACGCTGGACGCCGTGAAGGCAAGGGGACAAGTGGTCTGCGGCGTGAACAGCGGCCTGCCGGGCTTCAGCAGCCCCGACAGCCAGGGCCGCTGGACGGGGCTGGACGTGGATATCTGCAAGGCGGTCGCCGCCGCCGTCCTGAACGACCCGAACAAGGTCCGCTATATTCCGCTGTCGGCGCAACAGCGGCTGACCGCCCTGCAATCGGGCGAGATCGACGTGCTGTCGCGCAACACCACCTGGTCGCTGACCCGCGATGCCCAGGGGCTGGATTTCGGCCCCGTGGTCTATTACGACGGCCAGGGCCTGATGGTGGCCAAAAGCCTGGGCGTGACCAGCGCCAAGCAGTTGGACGGGGCCACGGTCTGCGTGCAGCCCGGCACCACCACCGAACTGAACCTTGCGGACTGGTTCCGTGCCAACAATCTTTCCTTCCGGCCCGTCGTGATCGAGGCGCTGGACGAGGTGAATGCCGCCTTCTTCTCCGGCCGCTGCGATGTGCTGACCACGGATATTTCCGGTCTGGCGGGCGTGCGCGCCTCTGTGGCGCCCAAGCCCGACGATTTCGTGATCCTGCCGGAAATCATGTCGAAGGAGCCGCTGGCCCCCGTCGTCCGCCATGGCGACAACCAGTGGGCGGACATCGTGCGCTGGAGCGTCTTTGCCCTGATCGAGGCGGAGGAGAAGGGCATCACCCAGGCCAATATCGATACCAAGCTGCAGGACACCGACCCCACGGTGCAGCGCATCCTGGGCGTCCAGGGCGATCTGGGCCCGGCGCTGGGCCTGGACAAGCAATGGGCCTATCGCGCCATCAAGGCCGTCGGCAATTATGGCGAGGTTTTCGAACGCAATGTCGGCAAGTCGACGCCGCTGAAGCTGGAGCGGGGTCTGAACGCGCTCTGGACAAATGGCGGCCTGATGTACGCCCCGCCCATCCGCTGACCGGCCGGCCTCCATCCCCATGACGGACCGCCAAGCGCCCGCCACGATCAAGGCCGCCGCCCCGCCCGGGCAGGCGGCCTTTCACCTGTCCATCAACAATCCCCTCGTCCGTGCCATCCTGTGGCAGGTCGTTGCGGCCTTCCTGGTCGCGCTGGCCGCCTGGTATCTGGTCGGCAACACGATGGACAACCTCGCCCGGCTGTCCATCTCCTCCGGTTTCGGCTTCCTGGAGCGGGAGGCGGGGTTCCAGATCGGTGAAAGCCCGGTCGCCTTCGGCCCGCAGGACAATTACGCCCGCGCCTTCCTGGTCGGGCTGCTGAATACGCTGAAAGTGTCGGGCATCGGTATCGTCCTGGCCACCATCCTTGGGGTGGCGCTGGGCATCGCGCGCCTGTCGGACAACTGGCTGGTGGCCCGCTTCGCCACCTTCTATGTCGAGACGATCCGCAACCTTCCCCTGCTGCTTCAGCTTTTCCTGTGGTACGGCCTGCTGACCGAGGGGCTGCCGGGACCGCGCCAGGCGCTGGAGCCGCTGCCGGGTGTCTTCCTGTCCAACCGCGGGCTGAAACTGCCCGCCCCGGCCGATGATCCGGTCTGGGCCTGGGTGGCCGCCGCGTTCGGCCTGGGCGTCATCCTGACGCTGGTCATTTCCGCCTGGAACACCCGGCGTCAGGCCCGGACGGGCCGGCGTTTCCACATGCTGCCTGTCGGCCTGGGCTTGGTCATCGGCATGCCGGGCCTGATCCTGCTGGCGCATGGCGGCGGCGCCATCGACGTTCCCGTGCTCCAGGGCTTCAATTTCCGGGGCGGCATGACGCTGACACCGGAATTCGCGGCCCTGCTGTTCGGCCTGGTCATCTACACGGCCGCCTTCATCGGCGAGATCGTGCGCAGCGGCATCCTGGCCGTACACAGGGGGCAGACGGAGGCGGCGACGGCGCTGGGCCTGACACGGGGGCAGGTGCTGCGGCTCGTCGTGCTGCCGCAGGCGCTGCGCGTCATCATCCCGCCCACGACCAGCCAGTATCTGAACCTGACCAAGAACAGCTCGCTGGCTGTTGCCATCGGCTTTCCGGACTTCGTGTCCATCGCCAACACCACCATCAACCAGACGGGCCAGGCGGTGGAAGGGGTGCTGTCGATCATGGCGGCCTATCTGGTCATCAGCCTCAGCCTGTCGCTGCTGATGAACTGGTACAACCGCCGCGTGGCGCTGGTGGAGCGGTAGGATGAGCGCCATGGAAACCGAAACCGTTCAGCGCGCCGCCCCCGAACGCCCCCGCCAGGGGCCGGTCGGCTGGATGCGTGCCAACCTGTTTTCCACCTGGTACAACAGCTTGCTGACGCTGCTGATCCTCTATCTGCTGTTCAGGCTGGTGCCCGGCGTGATCGACTGGCTGCTGGTCAGCGCTACATGGGATGGCGACGCCGCCGCCTGCCGCGCCGCCGGCGGCGCCTGCTGGGCCTTCCTGGCGGAGAAATGGCGCTTCATCCTGTTCGGGACCTTCCCCGATGACCAGCACTGGCGGCCGACGCTGGCCATGCTGTCCATCATCGGCATGCTGGTCGTCTCGGCCGACCGCCGGGTCTGGGGCCGGCCGCTGGTCTTCATCTGGGCCGGTGGCATGGGGTTTGCCGCGCTGATGATGTTCGGCGGGGTGCTGGGGCTGGATTTCGTGCCGACCTCGCTATGGGGCGGTCTGCCGCTGACGCTGGCCCTGTCCGTCGTGGGGCTGGCGGCCAGCTTCCCGCTGGGGGTGCTGCTGGCCCTTGGCCGCACGTCGGAACTGCCCGTGCTGCGTGCCCTGTCGGTGGTCTATATCGAGCTGATCCGCGGCGTGCCGCTGATCTCCATCCTGTTCATGGCGTCGGTGATGCTGCCGCTGTTCCTGCCGGCCGGGGTGTCGATCGACAAGCTGCTGCGCGCCCAGATCGGCATCATCCTGTTCGCCGCCGCCTATGTGGCGGAGGTGGTGCGCGGCGGCCTGCAGGCCATCCCCAAGGGACAGGTGGAGGCGGCGAAGGCACTGGGCCTCGGCTACTGGCAGCGCCAGCGGCTGATCGTGCTGCCCCAGGCGCTGGCGCTGGTCATCCCCCCGCTGGTCAACAGCTTCATCGCCACCTTCAAGGATACGAGCCTGGTCATCGTCATCGGCCTGCTGGACCTGCTGTCCACGGCCAAATCGGCGCTGACCGATCCGGCCTGGCGCGGCTTCTACAAGGAAGCGTACCTGTTCGTCGGCCTCATCTACCTGCTGTTCTGCTACGCGCTGTCCCGCTACAGCCGGTATCTGGAAACCGTCCTCGGGCAGGGGAGGCGGCGGTGACGCGCGATCATCACGACGCCATGACCGCCCGCGCCCCCGACACGGAGTTGAGCGAATGACCACCGAGCCCATCATCGAACTGCGCGGCGTCAACAAATGGTACGGCGCCTTCCATGTGCTGCGCGATGTCAGCCTGTCCGTGGAAAAGGGGGAGCGGATCGTCATCTGCGGCCCGTCGGGGTCGGGCAAGTCCACGATGATCCGCTGCGTCAACCGGCTGGAGGAACACCAGGCGGGAGAGATCATCGTGAAGGGCGTGCCGCTGGACGACGACGTGCGGCACGTGGAAAGCATCCGCCGCGACGTTGGCATGGTGTTCCAGCAGTTCAATCTGTTCCCGCACCTGACGGTGCTGGAGAATTGCGCCCTGGCGCCCATGTGGGTGAAGAAGATGCCGCGTGCGCAGGCAGAGGCCAAGGCCCTGCAATTGCTGGAGCGGGTGCGCATTCCCGATCAGGCGGCCAAGTTTCCGGGCCAGCTTTCCGGCGGGCAGCAGCAGCGCGTGGCCATCGCCCGCGCCCTGTGCATGGACCCGTCCATCATGCTGTTCGACGAACCGACCAGCGCGCTGGACCCGGAGATGGTCAAGGAAGTGCTGGACGTGATGACCGACCTGGCCGAAGGCGGCATGACCATGCTGGTCGTGACGCACGAGATGGGATTCGCCCGGCGCATGGCCGACCGTGTGGTCTTCATGGATCGGGGGGAGATCGTGGAGATGGCGCCGCCCGAACAGTTCTTCGACAACCCGCAGAGCGAGCGCACCCGCGCCTTCCTGGGCCAGGTGCTGAGCCATTGATGAAATGACCGGCCGGCCTTTGCCCCCTGCGGGCTGTTGCCGGCCGCGGGGGTCATCGCCCGTCGGCCAGGACAGGGCCATCCGCGTGCCGGGCAAAGGCCATGCGCAGGACCTGCTTCAGCGGCTCCCAGGACACCAGCGCCTCGCATTCCTCCAGGCCGGCCCAGCGCGCGTCCAGCGCATCGTCGCCGGCCACGGGTTCGCCCGCCTGCCAGTCGGCCTCCACATCCACGATGGTGTAATGGAACAGCAGGGCGCCGGCGGCGTCATGCACGATATTGTCCACGGCGGTCAGGATGGACCGGGCGCGGGCCGTGACGCCCGTTTCCTCCAGCACCTCGCGTTCCGCCGCCTGGAACAGCGTTTCCCCCAGTTCCTGGCTGCCGCCGGGCAGTGACCATTCGCCATGGCCCGGCGGCTTGCCCCGCCGGATCAGCAGCACGCGCGCCTGTTTCCAGACCAGGCAGCCGACGCCGACGCGGGGATGGGTCAGGAGGGCGACGGACATGGCAATTCCCTGCGGGATGGTCGGATGATGAGGCGTTGACCCGCATCAAGGCGGCGGGCCGGCACCGATCCTATCCTGATGCCGCCTGCCGGACGGAGGGGATTTGCGACATGGCGACCATCCCCTGATCCATGCCCGCCCGATACCGGGAACGGCCACCTGCCGGACGGGCAATCCGGCGCTGACGGCCATCGGGCTGGACATGGGGGAACGGATGCGTCACGACTATGTCATAACGGATGCTGCATCAAAAACAGGCAGCCATGGGGGAGGAAGCATTGACCGCCAGCCTGACCGAACAGGTCGAGGCGCTTCGGCGTCTGCCCCTGTTCGCGGGGATCGAACTGTCCAAGCTGAAGCTGCTGGCCTTCACCGGCGAGCAGCAGTGCTTTCCTGACGGCACCACGCTGTTCCGTCAGGACGAGCCGTCGGATGCGGCCCATGTCATCCTGTGCGGCCGGGTCGATCTTTTGCTGCACGGGGCTGGCGGCGCCGTCCATCGGATCAGCCATGACGGGTCCGGCATCATCGGAGAGGTGGGTATCCTGTGCGGCCGGCCGCGCATGGCGACGGCCCTGGCCGTGGGCGATGTCATCACGCTGCGCATCGAGCGGGAGGCGTTTTTCCGGCTGATGGACGAGTTCCCGCAAATGGCCGTGCCCATGCTGCGCGATCTGGCGCTGCGCCTGGAATTCACGACGCGGGAATTGAGCAGGGCCAATAGCCTATGACCCCTTGCCCTCCCCCTCATCCGACCGGATGACTATCGGTATCCGGCCTAGTTTGGCATAAGAATGGGACTGCGAACGACCATTGGAAGCCTGAACCATGGCCCGTCTGACACGCCTTCTGCCCCGCCTTGCGCCCGTCATGCTGCCCCTGTGGCTGGCCGCCTGCTCCACGAATCCGGTCACCGGCGACCGGCAGTTCACGGCCCTGATGCCCCCCGAACAGGAAGCCGCCATCGGTGCCCAGCAGCATCCCGAAATGCTGAAGGAATTCGGTGGCCGGTACGAGGATGCGAAGCTTCAGGCCTATGTGGACCGGCTGGGACAGCAACTGGCGGCCAGGACCGAGGTGCCGGGCACGCGCTACACCTTCACGGTGCTGGACAGCCCCATCGTCAACGCCTTCGCCCTGCCCGGCGGCTATGTCTATGTCAGCCGCGGCTTGATGGCCCTGGCCAACAGTGAGGCGGAACTGGCCGGCGTGGTCGGCCACGAGATCGGGCACGTCACGGCCCGCCATTCGGCCGACCGCTATGGCCGCGGCGTGCTGGCCCAGGGCGGGGCGCTGCTGGCCGGCATCCTGCTGGGCCAGCAGGCGGGTCAGGTCGCCCAGTCCGGGGCACAGGTCGCCCTGGCCGGTTTCAGCCGCAGCCAGGAGCTGCAGGCCGATAATCTGGGCATCCGCTACATGACGGCTGCGGGCTACGACCCGCGTGAGATGGCGGGCTTCCTGTCTTCCATGGGCCGCCATGCCCAGTTGGAGGCGCTGCTGGCCGGCCAGCCGGGCCGGGCCGACCAGTTCAGCTATCTCCAGACCCATCCGCCCACGGGCGACCGCGCCGAGCGGGCCACGGCCGCCGCCGCCCAGATGGGCGGCGCCAACCTGCTGGTGCGCCAGAGCGAATATATGCAGGCCATCGATGGCATGATCTATGGCGACAGCGCCCAGAACGGCTTCGTGCGGGGGCGGGTCTTCGCCCATCCCGGCATGGATTTCCGGTTCGAGGTGCCGGACGGCTTCCGCCTGCTGAACAGCGACCAGGCGGTGATCGGGCTGGGGCCGGAAGGATCGCAGATCGTCTATTCCCAGGGCCAGGCCGATGGCGCCTACAGCGCTGCCGATTATATCGCCAATGCCTGGGCCAAGGGTGTGCAGCTGGGCGAGTTGCGGTCCCTGACCATCGGCGGGCTGCCCGCCGCCACGGCCGTGACGCAATTGTCGGGACAGTCCGGCCCCGCCTTTGCCCGTCTGGTCGCCATTTCGGCGGGAACGGCCGGGCGCTACCACCGGTTCCTGCTGTCCAGCCCGCCGGCCCTGGCCAGCCGGCTTGATCCCGGCTTCCTGGACACGGCCAACAGCTTCCGCCGCCTGACCGCGGCGGAGAAGGCGGGCCTGAAGCCCTACCGGATCAAGGTCGTGCAGGTGAAGCAGGGCGAGCGGGTGGCCGATTTCGTGGCCCGCATGCCGCTGAAGGACCATGCGGACGAACGGTTCCGCGTCCTGAACAACATTCCGCCCGGCACGGAGCCCCGGCCCGGCGTGTGGGTGAAGACCATTGTCGAAGGGTAGGACGGGGCCGGCAGTTGCCGGCCTTCGCCCTCTCCTGTACCGTCCGCGGCCATGAAGACCCTTCTTCCCCTTCCGCGATGCGAGGAGACGACGGCGTGCAAAGGCCGCTGGCGTCTGCCGATCACCGCCGTCATGACGCTGGGCTTCGGCGGGCTGATGCTGGCCGCCGTGGCCAGCGTCTTTCTGCTGGGGGTGCAGACATCGGGCCGCAACACCTATAACCTGCTGAACGACAAGGCCGAACTGGCCATGAACATGGCCGAGGCGCGGGTGCGGGCCCAGTTGGACCCGGCCCAGGCCCAGGTGGATTACCTCACCTCGATCCTCAGCACGGGCGAGATGTCGATCGACGACACCGACCGGATCGAGGCGCTGCTGCGCGGTGCCCTGGCCTCCACGCCGCAGGTCGCCGGCATCGGCGTCCTGCGGGCCGATGACCACCAGTTGCTGGGGGCGGCCCGCGTCGGGGACACCGAATCGGCCTTCGACATGGACAAGGTGAAGGATGCGCCCGTCATCCTGGCCGATGTGCTGCGGACCGGCTCGGCCCATTGGCTGGACCCGGTCTGGGCCGACGAGATCGAAACGACGGTCATGCCGGTGCAAGGGCCTCTGCGCCGGGACGGGCAGTTCCTGGGGGCCGTGATGTCGGCCGTGGGCTTCAACGGCCTGTCGCGCTTCCTGCGCGATACGGACAAGGATATGGGCCTGTTCAGCTTCATCCTGTTCGATGACCGCTATGTGCTGGCCCATCCGGCGCTGGCGGAAAGGCGGTTCGATTTCGCCGCGGTGGAGAACCGGCCGCCCCTGCCCACGCTGGAGGAGGTGGGGGACCCGATCGTCTCGGCCATCTGGTCCGTCGTGGGGCCCGACGGGATCGGCACGCCCCTGGCCAAGTGGAATGCCGGCAAGAAGGTTGAAACCCGCATCAGCGAACGCCGCGCGGACCTGCATTTCCGCCAGGCCAAGGTGGACGGGGTCAATTATTTCTACCTGCTTCGCTCCATCTCCGATTATGGCGAGCATCCCTTCACGCTGGTCGTCGCCATGCGGGAAGAGGATATGGACAGCGAGATCGACCGGTTCCAGCACCTGCTGGTCGTGGGTTTCGTCATCCTGATCGTCTCCGTGCTGGTGGCCATGGCCCTGGGCAAGATGATCAGCCGGCGCATCCGGCTGCTGTCGGGGGCCGCCGTGGCCCTGCGCGACCTGGATTTCGCCAATGTCCCGCGTCTGCCCGACAGCCGGTTCCGCGAGGTGGCGGACGCTGCCGCCGCCTTCAACGCCATGGTCAGCGGCCTGCGCTGGTTTGAGACCTATGTGCCCAAGTCGTTGGTGCTGCGCCTGATCCGCCGCGACGCGACCCAGGCCGAAATCCCGTCGGAGGAACGGGACGTGACCGTGCTGTTCACCGACATCAAGGGGTTCTCCGCCATGGCGGAGAAGATGTCGCCCCAGGATACGGCGGAATGGCTGAACCGCCATTTCACCCGCATCGCCGCCTGCATCGAGGCGGAGGGCGGCACCGTGGACAAGTTCATCGGTGACGCCGTCATGGCCTTCTGGGGCGCACCCGACGACCAGCCCGACCATGCCGCCCGCGCGCTGCGGGCCGCCCATGCCATCGCCCATGTCGTGGCGGAAGAAGCGGCCGAGGCGCAGGCAGCCGGCCGTCCGCCCGTCTGCCTGCGCGTGGGCGTGCATTCCGGCCCTGTCATCGTGGGCAATATCGGCGCTTCCACCCGCATCAACTACACCATCGTCGGCGACACGGTGAACACCGCCGCCCGGCTGGAAGCGCTGGGCGGGGAGATGATGGAGGACGAGTGCTATGTCGTGCTGGTCAGCGACGACACGGTGCGCGCCGCCGGCACCTGTGCCGTGGACATGCCGCTGACGGCGATCGGGGCCTTTTCCCTGCGTGGCAGGCGGGCCCTGGTCGATGTCTGGCGGCTGGTCGTGCCGGACGGGGAATAGGCGGCATCACCCGACGGGTCCGGCCGCCGCGCCATTGCGCGCTCGACTTCGCGGGGCCGACCCGTCACGCTGCCGGCGGTTTCCTTCCCCAACCAGTGCGAACCCCGGGGGGCCGTCCATGTCGCGCTGTCTTGCCCTGCTGCTGTTCTGCCTGGCCCTTGCCCTGCCGCCGGCGGCGGCGGAGACCGTATTGCGGCTGGGGAACGGTCCCGACAGCGAGAGCCTGGACCCGCACCGCGCCGTGGGCGCCGGCGACAGCCGTATCCTGACGGCCCTGTTCGAGGGGCTGCTGACCCCGGACGCGGCGGGCCGCATGGTGCCGGGGGCGGCGGAAAGCTGGACCGTGTCGGATGATGGCCTGACCTATACCTTCATCCTGCGTGCCGATGGGCGCTGGTCGGATGGCAGCCCCGTGACGGCTGCGGATTTCGTCTATTCCTGGCGCCGTGCCGTGGACCCCGCCACCCGGCCGCTGTTCGCGGATTTCCTTTATCCCGTGCTGAATGCGCAGGCGGTGGCCGCGGGGCGGATGCCGCCCGAAGCGCTGGGCGTGGCGGCCCTGGATATGCGCAGCTTCCAGGTGCGGCTGGCCGCGCCCAAGCCCAATTTCACCGATTATCTCTATCACCGGGCCACATATCCCGTGCATCCGCCCTCGGTGGCGGCGCATGGGGACGGGTTCGCGCGGGCCGGCCACCTGGTCTCCAACGGTCCCTACCGGCTGGACAGCCAGCGGCCGCAAAGCCATGTCGGCGTCGTGCGCAACCCGCATTTCCATGATGCGGCCTCTGTGGCCTTCGACAAGGTGTTGTTCTTCACCACGGAGGACGGCCAGGCCGAACTGCGCCGGTTCCGGGCAGGCGAACTGGACATCACCGAAACGGTGCCGCCCAGCCAGCTCGATTGGGTGCGGGCCCATCTGGGGGATGCGTTGCGGCTGGCCCCGCGCGCCGGCATCAATTTCATTGCCCCCAACATGCGGGTGGAGCCCTGGAAATCCAACCGGGCGCTGCGGCTGGCCCTGTCGCTGACCATCGACCGGGAGACGATTGCCGGGCGCATCCTGCGCGATGGCGACCCCGCCCACAGCTTTGTGCCGCCGGGCCTGCCCGACTATGACCCCGCCCTGCCCGTCCAGGCCGGGTGGACGCAAGGCGCACGCGACGCCCTGGCCCGGACCCTGTTCGCCCAGGCCGGCTACGGCCCGGACCGGCCGCTGACGGTCAATCTGCTCTACCCGACGGGGGAGATGAACAAGCAGATCGCCGTGGCCGTGGCGGCCCGCTGGCAGTCGGTGCTGGGCGTGCGCACGCAACTGGAGAACCAGGAATTCAAGGTGGTGATGGGCCGGGTACGCGACGGGTCCTATCCCGGTCTTGTCCTGCGGCAATGGTTCTGGGTTTTCCCGGAAAAATATCTGGAGATCCTGCGCACGCGCGAGCAGCATAACGGCAATGGCTATGCCAGCCCCGCCTTCGATGCCGCCATGGCGGCGGCCGATGCCGCGACGGACCGGGCCGGCATGGCCCGCGCGTTGCGCCGGGCCGAGGCGCTGATGCTGGATGACGCCGCCCTCATGCCCGTGCTGTTCGCCACCAGCCGGCATCTGGTTGCCCCCCGGATCGGGGGATGGGTGGATAATCTGCGCGACAGCCACCCCGTGCGCCATCTTGCACCGCAAGAAGTTGCAAAACCCTGAATTTTTCATGCAAAAACCGCTTAACCCATTGAGCTTTTGTCCGAATTCGGCGAGCCTGACAGGGTATGAACCGACGGACTGGGGGCAGGCGCATGGGCGCTGGTGGCTGGCGGTTGTGGGCGTCGGGGACTTTGCGCGCGGTGACGGACCTGTTCCTTCCCGCCGTGATGCGCCAACCCGGCTTTGACGAGAAGCAACTGCTGCGTGCCCGCGCCTTCATCCGCGTGACGCTGCTGATCCATGTCGGGCTGCTGGTGCTTTACGCCGTCTGGGCCGTCCGGCAGGGGCCGTTCGACCCCGTCAGCCTGGCCTGGGCCGGCTATGCCGCCATCCTGGGCGTCAATCTGGTGCTGGTGCGCCTGACGGGCCGGTTTCACGAGGTGACGATCGCCAACAACCTGGCCGGGCTTAGCCTGATCGCCATGCTTCTGCATTTCACGGGCGGCATCGCGTCGCCGCTGGTGCCGCTGTTCCTGATGGGGGTGGCAACGACGGGGAATTTCGGGGGCAACCGGGCCATCCTGGTCTTTTTCGCCGGCTTTATCGCCGTCATCGCCGGCACCTATGGCTGGCAGCTTTACACGGGCAGCCATGCCGATGATGTCCATAGCCGATTCGCTTTCCTGCTGACGGCCGTGGTGCTGCTGGTCCTGGCCAACCTGTCGTCGCAATCGGCCCGCACCAAGACGCGGCTGATGCTGCAACGGGCGCGTGATGCGGCCATCGACGGCCGTCGCAAGGCGGAGGAGGCCCGCGCCCAGGCGGAGCGCACGCTGGACGAGCTGCGCGCTGCCCAGGCCCAGATGATCCTGCAGGAGAAGATGGCCAGCCTGGGCGGCATGGTGGCCGGCGTCGCGCACGAGGTGAACACGCCCGTGGGCCTGGCGGTCACCGGTGCTTCGCAACTGAAGACGGAGACGGCGCGCATCATGGCGCTGGCGGCGGAAGGCAAGCTGCGGCGCAGCACCTTCGACGAGTATCTGACCGTGGTGGACGAGCTGGCCGGCCTGATCGAGAAGAATGCCGTGCGCGCGGCGGAACTGATCCAGTCCTTCAAGGAGGTGGCGGTGGACCAGTCGTCCGATGCGCGCCGCCCCTACGACCTGCGCGCCTATGTGGCGGAGGTGCTGGCCAGCCTGTCGCCGCGCGTGCGCCGGGCCGGGCACCGGGTGGAGATGGCGGTGCCCGAAGGCATCGAAATGGACGGCTATCCCGGCGCCATGGCGCAGATCGTCACCAATCTGGTCATCAATTCCATCATGCACGCCTATCCGGGCGAACGGGCCGGGGTGATGCGCCTGTCGGCCCGCCTGCTGGAGGATGGGCGGGTGGAGATGACCTATGGCGATGACGGCCAGGGCATTCCGCCCGATCTGTGGCCGCGCATCTTCGAACCCTTCTTCACGACACGGCGCGGCACGGGCGGGTCGGGGCTGGGGCTGCATCTTCTGTACAATATCGTGACGGTCCGCATGGGGGGAACGGTGCATGTCGGCGCCTCGCCGCAGGGCGGGGCGCTGTTCACCCTGGTCTTCCCCCGGGTTGCGCCGGGCAGCCGGTCAGCCCAACAGCAAGCGGCACCTGTTGTCCATCGGCCATGATGCAGCGCAATAATGCGGTTGTGGCGGGGCTGTCATGGACCCGTTGCTTGCACCGGCCAGCCGCTTCCGCCTAAGCTTCCGGGCGGAGGAATTGTCCGGGTCCCGGGGACCGGACGGCGAGATTTCAAGGAGAGGAACCATGGTCGAAGTGGTAATTGCCGGTGCGGCCCGCACCCCGATCGGCGCCTTCAATGGCGCCTTCGGTGCCGTGCCGGCCCACAAGCTGGGCGAGGTTGCCATCCGCGCCGCACTGGAACGCGCGAAGACCGATGCGGCCGAGGTGTCGGAAGTGGTGTTCGGTCAGGTGCTGACCGCCGGTCAGGGCCAGAACCCGGTGCGCCAGGCGGCCATCGCCGCCGGCATCCCGGCCGGCCGCACGGCCTTCGCCATCAACCAGATCTGCGGTTCGGGCCTGCGGTCCGTGGCGCTGGGTTACCAGTCGCTGCTGCTGGGCGATACCGAGGTGGTGGTCGCCGGCGGGCAGGAGAGCATGAGCCTGTCCCCGCACGCCATCTATATGCGTGGTGGCACGAAGATGGGCGACGCCGCGCTGGTCGACACCATGATCCGCGACGGGCTGTGGGACGCCTTCAACAATTACCACATGGGCCAGACGGCCGAGAATGTGGCCGCCAAGTTCGCCATCAGCCGGGAGGAGCAGGACGCCTTCGCCGCCGCTTCGCAGAACAAGGCCGAGGCGGCGCAGAAGGAAGGCCGCTTCAAGGACGAGATCGCGGCCGTCACCGTGTCGGGCCGCAAGGGCGATGTGATCGTCGATACCGACGAATATCCCAAGCACGGCACGACGGCGGAATTGCTGGCCAAGCTGCGTCCCGCCTTCAAGAAGGACGGCACGGTCACGGCCGGCAACGCATCGGGCATCAATGACGGTGCCGCCGCGCTGGTGCTGATGCGGGCGGACAATGCCGCCAGGCGCGGCGTGGCCCCGCTGGCCCGCATCGCCTCCTGGGCCACGGCCGGCGTCGATCCGTCCATCATGGGGACCGGCCCCATCCCGGCCAGCCGGGAGGCGCTGCGCAAGGCCGGCTGGTCCATCGACCAGCTGGACCTGATCGAGGCGAACGAGGCCTTCGCGGCGCAGGCCATCGCGGTCAACCGCGACCTGGGCCTGGACCCCGCCCGGGTGAATGTGAATGGCGGCGCCATCGCGCTGGGCCATCCGATCGGCGCATCGGGCGCCCGTGTGCTGATCACGCTGCTGCATGAGATGATCCGGCGCGATGCCAAGAAGGGTCTGGCGACCCTTTGCATCGGCGGCGGCATGGGCGTCGCGCTCTGTGTCGAGCGGGACTGACGGTCGGACGGAACGGGGGTGCCAGTCACCCCCGTTCGCTTTTTTGCGCAAAGTGATTTTCCAACGAAGGGGGAAACAAGATGGCACGAGTGGCATTGGTTACGGGCGGTACGCGCGGCATCGGCGAGGCGATTTCCGTCGCGCTGAAGGAAGCCGGCTATCTGGTCGCCGCCAATTACGGCGGCAATGACAAGGCCGCCCAGGAATTCACCGAGCGGACGGGCATCCCCGCCTACAAGTTCGACGTGTCCGATTTCGAGGCGGTGAAGGCGGCCGTGGCCAAGATCAAGGCCGATCTGGGACCGGTGGATATCCTGGTCAACAATGCCGGCATCACCCGTGACACCACGATCCACCGCATGACGTTCGAGCAGTGGAACGATGTGATCCAGACCAACCTGGCAAGCTGCTTCAACACCTGCCGCGCCGTGATCGATGACATGCGGGAACGCAATTTCGGCCGCATCGTCAATATCGGTTCCATCAACGGTCAGGCCGGCCAGTATGGCCAGGTGAACTATGCCGCCGCCAAGTCGGGCATCCACGGTTTCACAAAGGCGCTGGCCCAGGAAGGGGCGGCCAAGGGGATCACCGTGAACGCCATCGCGCCCGGCTATATCGATACCGACATGGTGCGCGCCGTGCCGCCCAACGTGCTGGAGAAGATTGTCGCCAAGATCCCTGTTGGCCGCCTGGGCAAGGCCAGCGAGATTGCGCGCGGCGTGCTGTTCCTGGTGGGGGAAGAGGCCGGCTTTGTCACCGGGTCCACCCTGTCCATCAATGGCGGCCAGCACATGTATTGATGCGCGGACCCCGGCGCGCCACGGCGCGCCGAAGGGCGCTGTGAAGAAGGGGGGCGGGGCCGGTGTGGCACCCGCCCTTTTTCATTCATTCCGCGGGGCCTAGGCACCGCCGCCCCTCTGGCGACCCTGGCGGCCGGGCACGGCCGGCCAGCGCCCGCCAATATCAGGGACCGGCCGCGGCGATGGCGGCCTTGTAGGTTTCGACATAATGGCGGGCGGATGCCGTCCATGATACGTCGCGCGCCATGGCGTTGCGCTGCACCTGCCGCCAGCGGTCGGTCTGCGGATGCAGGGCCAGGGCCCGGTCGATGGCATTGATCAGGGCCGGCACCGTGACGGGGCCGAAGGTGAAGCCGGTGGCCGTGCCATCGGACAGCGCATCGTCGGTGCAGTCGGTCACCGTATCGGCCAGCCCGCCCACACGGCTGACCAGCGGCAATGTGCCATAGCGCAGGGCATACATCTGGGTCAGGCCGCACGGCTCGAACCGGGACGGCACCATCAGCACGTCCACGCCGGCCTGCAGGCGGTGGGACAGCGCCTCGTCATAGCCCAGCACCAGCCCGACGCGGCCCGGATAATGCCGGGCGGCCCCGGCAAGCGCCTGTTCCAGCCCGGCCGCACCCGTGCCCAGCACGGCAAGCTGCGCGCCGCGCGCCACCAGATGCGGGATGGCCTGCACCACCAGATCGATGCCTTTCTGGTCGGTCAGGCGGCTGACGATGCCGAACAGCGGGGCATGGATGTCCGGGGTCAGGCCGAAGGCCCGCTGCAGGTCGGCCTTGTTATGTTCCTTGGCAGGCAGGGTGCCGGCATCATAGGGGGCGGCAAGCTGGGGATCGCGCGCCGGGTTCCAGGCGTCGGTGTCGATGCCGTTCAGAACGCCTTCCAGCACGCCGGCGCGGGCACGCAACAACCCGTCCAGGCCGAAGCCGAACACCTCCCCTTGAATTTCCGTCGCATAGGTGGGGCTGACCGTGGTCAGCCGGTCCGAATAGACCAGGCCGGCTTTCAGGAACGACAGGTGGTTGTGGAACTCGAACCCCTGCGGCGTGAACCCGTCCCAGGGCAGGCCCAGCATGGGCACCATGTCGGCGGGGAACAGCCCCTGGAAGGCCAGGTTGTGGATCGTGAACACGGTCCCCGGCCGTTTCAGGCCCGCCAGGGGCCAGAGCGGGAAATGCAGATGGGCTGCGGCCAGGCCCGCCTGCCAGTCATGGCCATGCAGCACGTCCGGCTTCCACATCGCGCGGCCGGTGCTCCCGTCGCCGGCCAGCCCGATCAGGGCCGCCACGCGGCCCAGGGCCGCGAAACGCAGATGGTTGTCGCTCCAATCCTTCCCGTCGGGTCCCAGATAGGGGTTGCCCTTGCGCCCGAAGAAGCTGGGAATGTCCAGCGCATAGACGATGCCGCCATCCACGCCGCGCCCGGCCACCAGCCGGGCCGGCGCTGCCGAGGGCAGGCCCGGCAGCCCGCGCAGATCGCGCAGCACGCGGATGCCGTCCAGCCTTTCCAGCACGCCGGGATAACCGGGGATCAGCAGCCGGACATCCACCCCCACAGCCCGCAGGGCGGCCGGCAGGGCACCGGCCACATCCCCCAGGCCGCCGGTCTTCACATAGGGCAGGCATTCCGACGAGACGAAAAGAACGCGCATGATCGGGTCCGGGATTGTTGGGATCATCGGATATCGCCGCCGGGGGGCGGCATGGGGCAATGCTGGCCCGTGGGGGACAGGGTGAAGATCTCCACCCCGTCCGCGGTCACGCCCACCATGTGCTCGAACTGGGCCGACAGCGACAGGTCGCGGGTGATGGTGGTCCAGCCATCGGCCAGCGTGCGCACGCCGGGACCGCCCTGGTTCAGCATGGGTTCGATGGTGAAGACCATGCCGGGCACCAGCTTCATGCCCTTGCCCGGCCGGCCGAAATGCATCACGTCGGGCGCATCGTGGAAGATGCGGCCGATGCCGTGGCCGACATAATCGCGCACCGTGGAATAGCCATAGGTCCGGCCCGTCTGCTCGATGGCGTTGCCGACATCGCCCAGATGGCGTCCGGGGGCCACCTGGGCCACGCCCGCCATCATGGCATCATAGGTCGTGCGCACCAGATGCGCGGCAGCCGGCGCCACCGCGCCCACCGGATAGGTGCGGCTGGTATCCCCGTACCAGCCATCCACGATGGCCGTGACATCGATATTGACGATGTCGCCTTCCATCAGCCGTGTCCGGTCGGACGGGATGCCGTGATTGACGACATGGTTGGGGGAGATGCAGCAGGATTTGGGAAAACCGTGATAGCCCAGCGTGGCCGGCACGGCCCCGCGGGCCCGCAGAAAGCCATCCACCTCCCGGTCCAGGTCGCCCGTCGTCACGCCGGGCCGGATGAAGGGGGCGATATGATCCAGGCAGGCCGCGGCGGCCTGCCCCGCGGCGCGCAGGGCGGCGAAGCCCGCCGCATCCTGCAGGGGCACGCGGCGCCCCTGCGGGTCCAGCACGAAATTGCCGGCATAGGTCTTCATCGCCGCCCCCCTGATGTTCCGTCGGCATGGTTCCCCATGATGGCACCAAAGGGCCGGCCCGTCAGCCGGCCAGCCTGTCCAGCATGTCCTGGGTGATCAGCACCACGCCATTTTCCGACCGGTAGAAGCGGCGGGCATCCTCCTGCGCGTTCTCGCCCACCACCAGGCCGGCCGGGATGACACAGCCCCGATCGACCACCACCTTGGTCAGCCGGGCGTTCCGGTTGATCTCCACCTCCGGCAGGATGACGGCGTCGGTCAGCTCGCAATAGGAGTGGACGCGCACCTTGTTGAACAGCAGCGACCGGCGCACCAGCGACCCCGAGGTGATGCAGCCGGCCGACACCATGCTGTCCACCGCCATGCCGCGGCGGCCATCATCATCGAACACGAACTTGGCGGGGGGCAATTGCTCCTGGTAGGTGAAGATGGGCCAGTCGCGGTCATAGAGGTCGAGGTCCGGCGACACCTGGCACAGGTCCAGGTTGGCTTCCCAATAGGCGTCCACCGTGCCCACATCGCGCCAATAGGCGACACCGGGCTGGGCGCGGTTGCGCACACAGCTTTCGCTGAAATGGTGGGCCATCACCTTGGCCCGGTCCACCAGATAGGGGATGATGTCCTTGCCGAAATCGCGTGAGGAGCCCTGTTCGCGGGCGTCGCGCTCCAGATGTCCGTATAGGAACTGGGCGTTGAAGATATAGATGCCCATGGAAGCCAGCGACATGTCGGGCTTGCCGGGCATGGGCGGCGGGTCGGCCGGCTTTTCCAGAAAGCTGACGATGCGGTCCTCTTCATCCACATGCATGACGCCGAAGCCCGTCGCCTCCCGGCGCGGCACCTCGATGCAGCCCACCGTCACATCCGCGCCCGTGCGGATGTGGCTGGCCAGCATGTTGGCGTAATCCATCTTGTAGATATGGTCGCCGGCCAGGATCAGCACCCATTCGGCCTTGTGGGACCGCAGGATGTCCAGGTTCTGGTACACCGCATCGGCCGTGCCCTGATACCAGCTTGTCTCGTCGATGCGCTGCTGGGCGGGCAACAGGTCGATGAACTCCCCGATCTCCCCGCGCAGGAAATTCCAGCCGCGCTGAAGATGACGCAGGAGGGAATGCGACTTGTACTGCGTCAGCACGGAAATGCGGCGGAAGCCGGAATTGATGCAGTTGGACAGCGCGAAATCGATGATGCGGAACTTGCCACCGAAATGCACGGCCGGCTTGGCCCGGCGGTCGGTCAGTTGCTTCAGCCGGCTGCCGCGCCCGCCCGCCAGCACCAGGGCCAAGGCATGACGCGGTGCCTGCCGCAGATCGCGGTCCAGACGCTGTTCAGACTGACTGGTGAGCAATTCCCGATCCTCCCATCCTGACGCCAGGGACGCCGCCGCTTCATCCGGCGGCTGTCTTCGTGCCCGATGCTCTCACATGCATCCGGCCGGGTCACGTCCCGATACGTATGCGCGAGGGTGTGGAACGGGCAGGGCAGACAACGAAATCGCGAAGACCGCCTGTGCCGGTACGCGCGATCGGAAATGCCGGAAAATTGCCTATTTTTTAATCTGACGCATTTTTAGCCGCTGAATCGGGGTAATACGGGCGAGGTGTTTTTGTCTAAATTATTGTTTGAATTAACTTTATCCCGATTTCGCACCGCTGGAAACAGCACAAAATTTGTGCAAACAGTCCGGATTCGCAGGGGAGTCCTGGGTGGCTGCGTGGATTCCGCTCAGGACCGGATGTAGGGATTCCGCCGCTTTGCGTTGCGGCACGGACTTTGAATAGAGGGGAAACGGCGTGTGCGGCGGCCGGTCGGCCCCGTGCCCACAAGAATGGGGAGCCACATGAATCGTATGTTCAAGACCCTTATCGCGGCGTGCCTGGCGTTGGTTCCGGGCGTGGCCCTCGCTCAGGACGCGGCGCCGACCCTGGACTCAGGCGATACCGCCTGGCTGCTGACGTCCACGGCGCTGGTGCTGTTCATGACCATTCCTGGTCTGGCACTGTTCTATGGCGGCATGGTCCGCAAGCCGAACGTCCTGACGATGGTGATGCAGAGCTTCGCCATCACCGCCCTGATCTCCGTGCTCTGGGTGGTGGTCGGCTTCAGCCTGGCCTTCGGTGAAGGCAATGCCTATATCGGCGATTTCAGCCGCGCCTTCCTGGCGGACGTGACGGTCGACAGCCTGTCGGGAAGCATCCCGGAATCGCTGTTCATCGTATTCCAGATGACCTTCGCCATCATCACGCCGGCCCTGATCACCGGCGCCTTCGCCGACCGCATGAAGTTCTCGGCCATGCTGCTGTTCATGGGCCTGTGGTCGCTGATCGTCTATGCCCCGGTCTGCCACTGGGTGTGGGGCGGCGGCTTCCTTGGCGGCGACGGCGTGCTGGACTTCGCCGGCGGTACCGTCGTGCACATCAATGCCGGTGTCGCCGGTCTGGTGGCGGCCATCGTGCTGGGCAAGCGCAAGGGCTATGGCTCTTCCGACATGAAGCCGCATAACCTGGTCCTGTCGGTTATCGGCGCCGCCTTCCTGTGGGTGGGCTGGTTCGGCTTCAACGCCGGTTCCGCCGCCGCCGCCAATGGCAGCGCCGCCATGGCCATGCTGGTCACGCAGGTTGCCGCCGCCACCGCGACGCTGGCCTGGATGTTCGTGGAATGGGGCGTGAAGGGCAAGCCGTCGGTCCTGGGTGCCATCTCCGGTGCCGTCGGTGGCCTGGTCGCCATCACCCCGGCCGCCGGTTTCGTGGGCATCGACGGTGCGCTCGGCATCGGTCTGGCCGCCGGCATCATCTGCTACTTCGCCTCCACCACGCTGAAGCATGCCCTGAAGTATGACGACAGCCTGGATGTGTGGGGCGTTCACGGGGTCGGCGGCATCGTCGGCGCCATCCTGACCGGCGTCTTCGCCCGTGAGGCCATCGGCGGCACCGCCGGCGCCCTGGAAGGCAATATCGGTCAGGTCTGGACCCAGATCTGGGGCATCCTGGCCACGATCGTCTGGGCCACCATCGGCACGACCGTCATCCTCTACGTCGTCAAGGCCATCGTCGGCCTGCGCGTGGATGAGGAGGCCGAGCGCGACGGTCTGGACATCGCCCTGCACGGCGAGTTGGTCCAGTAAGCTCCGGGCATCCGTCTGGAAAGAAAGCCGCCGCACCGGGCAACCGGTGCGGCGGTTCCATTTCCGGGGGGTATGGGCCATCGCGGGGGATCGCGCCCACCGGGGTTGACCCCGCTTCAAGTGCCCCGTCTCCCGCCTACCCGATGGTCAGCACGACCTTGCCCGTGGCCTGGCGTCCCGACAGCAGGCCGAAGGCGCGGGCATGGTCGGACAGGGGCAGCGCATGCGACACATGCGGGCGCAGCTTGCCCTGTGACCACAGGTTCAGCAATTCACCCAGGCTCTGGCCCAGGCGCCGGGGATCGTGCTTGCGATAGGCGCCCCAGAACAGTCCCAGCACGGCGCAGTTCTTCACCAGCAGCAGGTTGGCCGGCACCTGGGGGATGCGTCCCGCGGCGTAACCGATGGTGATGATACGCCCGCACCAGGCGATGTTGCGCAAGGCGGCATCGAAATAATCGCCCCCCACGGGGTCGAAGACGACGTCCACCCCCTTTGGGGCCAGTTCCTTCAGCCGTCCCTTCAGATCCTCCGCGCTGTAATCGATCCCCTCGTCCGCCCCGTGTGCGCGGGCCACGTCCAGCTTTTCCGGGGATGACGCGGCGGCGATGACGCGCGCGCCCAGCGCCTTGCCGATCTCCACCGCTGTCAGCCCCACGCCGCCCGATGCGCCCAATACCAGCAGCGTTTCTCCGGCTTGCAGGCGCGCCCTGTCGGTCAGGGCCAGGTGCGAGGTGCCATAGGCCACGGGAAAGCCGGCGGCCGTGGCGAAATCCATGCCGTCCGGGATGGGCAGGACCGCCCCCGCCTCCACCACCGTTTCCTCCCGGAAGGCCCCCTTGGCCGACAGGGCCATGACCCGCTGTCCCACCGCCAGATGCCGTACCCCCTCACCCCGTTCGGTGATGATGCCGGCGCATTCCATGCCGGGGACAAAGGGAAAGGGGGGCTTTTCCTGGTACTTGCCTTCGATGATCAGGGTGTCGGCAAAGTTCAGGGCAGCCGCCTTGACGGCGATCCGCACCTCTCCCGCCCCCAGCGGCAGGGGAGGCACTTCGGCCAGGGACAGTTTCTCCGGCGGTCCGAATTCGATGCACTGCAATGCCTTGGGCATGCGCTTCCTCCCGTTCTTGCACTGGTTCGTTCAAACAATTGTTTGAAGGGTGCGACGGGGAGGGGGCGCCGTCAAGGGGTGTGGCTCGGCCGGCGGGTGCCGGCAGCGCGGCCGGTGCTAGCGCTTGATGCCTTCGTCCGTCAGCACGACGACCTGGTATCCGCGATATTCAGCCGGCGCCCCATGGTCGGGGCCGGAGACGCGCAGGAAAATCCGCCCCTCCCCCAGGCCGGTGCCGACAACGGGGCGGCCGGCATCGGTCAGTTCCTTGAACAGGGTGCGGGCGGCGTCGGCCAGCGGATGTTTCTCGGGTGCTGCGGTATCGGTCATGGTCATTGGCGCTTCGGGCTGGGGCGGGGGGCACTGTGCGACGGAACGGCCGGGCCGGTCCAGACCCCTGCTTGCCCCCGACGCCATTGCAAGGGCGGTGCGCCTCAGCCGCATGGCAGGGCGGCTGTCCGGGTCCATGAGGAAGGAATGGCCGCCAAGCTGGACGTTCGTCGCAGTTGGATTTGTAATGATACTACACATTCTCCGGCATTCCAGGGCCAATTCGGCAGGCGACATACGTGAATTTTGCCCTAAAGTGCAGACTTAATATGGAATGCCACTAGCAACATGATGTCATCCAGGACGGCACACCCGACTTGTCCGATGGCAGGTGCGGACGGGGTTGCCCAGGGATCGATTATCGGGCGTCCCGTTTGGCAACATGGCGCTATGCCCCCGCAAAGCTTCACAAAGATTACCGGATGCGTCATCGTGCGGGTGCAAAATTATCGGCCGGCATAATCCTGAAGGAACTCCGGCCACCTGGGCCGCCTTTTGGCAGAGGACTTGAGAGGGGGAATCGGATCGCATGAAAATCGCCATACCGAGGGAGCGCCGGGCGCACGAGCTGCGAGTCGCAGCAACGCCTGACACGGTGCGCAAATATATCGGGCTGGGATTCGAGGTGGTGGTGGAGGCGGGCGCGGGCCTGGGCTCCGCCATCACCGACGAGGCCTTCACCGCCGCCGGGGCGGGCATTGCCCCCGATCTGGCCTCGACCCTGACCGGGGCTGACATCGTGCTGAAGGTGCAGCGCCCCCTGACCGCCGGGGAAGGCGATGTCGATGAACTGGCCCTGCTGAAACCGGGGGCCATCCTGATCGCCGGCCTGTCGCCCTATGGCGCGCCGGAGACGGTGGCCGCCTATGCCGCCGCCAAGGTCGATGCCTTCGCGATGGAGTTCATGCCGCGCATCACCCGTGCGCAGAGCATGGACATCCTGTCCTCGCAGTCGAACCTGGCCGGCTACCGCGCCGTGATCGAGGCGGCGAACGAGTTCGGGCGCGCCTTTCCCATGATGATGACGGCCGCTGGCACGGTGCCGCCGGCCCGCGCGCTGATCATGGGGGCCGGCGTGGCCGGCCTGCAGGCCATCGCCACCGCCAAGCGCCTGGGCGCCGCGGTGTCGGCCACCGACGTGCGCCCGGCCACCAAGGAACAGGTGGAAAGCCTGGGCGGCACCTTTGTCGCCGTCATGGACGAGGAGTTCCAGCAGGCCCAGACGGCCGGCGGCTATGCCAAGGAAATGTCCAAGGAATACCAGGCCAAGCAGGCGGCCCTGATCGCCGAGACGATCAAGAAGCAGGACATCGTCATCACCACGGCCCTGATCCCCGGTCGCAAGGCGCCCATCCTCGTCACCGACGAGATGCTGAAGACCATGAAGCAGGGTGCCATCCTTGTGGATCTGGCCTGCGAGCAGGGTGGCAATGTGGAAGGTGCGGTGGCCGGCCAGGTTGTGGAGAAGTACGGCGTGAAGATCATCGGCCGCATCAACATGCCGGGCCGCATCGCCGTCGACGCCTCGGCCCTGTACGCCAAGAACCTGCTCAACTTCATCACGCCCTTCGTCGACAAGGAGACGAAGACGCTGAAGATGAACTGGGAGGACGAGGTGGTGAAGGGCACGGGCCTGACCCGCGACGGCGCCGTCGTCCACCCCGCCTTCAACAAGCCCGCTGCCTGAGGAGGAGCCGCCATGACCTTTGCTGCCAAAGCGGACAGCGGCACGGAGCTGCTGAGCAACCTGGATGCCGCGCGTGAGCAGGCGGTCCAGTTGGCCAACAAGATTTCGATGCTGGAGGCGCAGCTTGCCCATGCCGGCGGGATGCCCTTCATCGTCACGGGCCTGACGGTCTTCGTCCTGGCCTGTTTCGTCGGCTATTACGTCGTCTGGAAGGTGACGCCGGCCCTGCACTCGCCCCTGATGGCGGTGACCAATGCCGTGTCGTCGGTCATCATCGTCGGCGCGCTGATCGCCACGGGGGCCGCGGCCAGCGGCTTTTCCGCGCTGATGGGTTTCCTGGCCGTCGTGCTGGCCAGCGTGAACATCTTCGGCGGCTTCATGGTCACGCAGCGCATGCTGGCCATGTACAAGAAGAAGGCGCCCGCCGGCGCCGCCAAGAAGTGATCGGGGAGGAACCATAATGCTCATCACCGCATCGCTTCTCTATCTCGTTTCCGGGGTGCTGTTCATCCTGGCCCTGCGCGGTCTGTCCAGCCCGGAAACGGCGCAGGCGGGCAACCGCTTCGGCATGATCGGCATGGCGCTGGCCATCGTCACCACCCTGTTCGCGCTGCCGGCCCTGACGGGCCAGTCGCTGGAATTCGGCCGGCTGATCCTGATCGTGGCCGGCATCGCCATCGGCGGCGCCATCGGCGTCGTGATCGCCAAGCGCATCCAGATGACGCAGCTTCCTCAGCTCGTCGCCGCCTTCCACAGCCTGGTCGGCCTGGCCGCCGTGTTCGTGGCGGGTGCCGCCTTCTACTCGCCGGAAAGCTTCAATATCGGCCGGCCCGGCGCCATCCATATCGGCTCCATCATCGAGATGAGCCTGGGTGTCGCCATCGGTGCCATCACCTTCACCGGCTCGGTCGTTGCCTTCCTGAAGCTGGACGGGCGGGTCAGCGGCAAGCCGCTGGTCTTCGGCGGGCAGCATCTGCTGAATGCCGGCCTGGGCATCGCACTGGTCGTGCTGATCGCACTGCTGTGCTTCACGCAGTCGGAACTGCTGTTCTGGATCATCGTGCTGCTGGCGCTGGCGCTGGGCCTGCTGCTGATCCTGCCCATCGGCGGCGCCGACATGCCCGTCGTCGTGTCGATGCTGAACAGCTATTCCGGCTGGGCCGCGGCCGGCATCGGCTTCACCTTGCAGAACAACCTGCTGATCATCACCGGCTCGCTGGTCGGCGCCTCCGGCGCCATCCTGTCCTACATCATGTGCAAGGGCATGAACCGGTCGATCTTCAACGTCATCCTGGGTGGCTTCGGCGGTGACACGGCCGCGGCCGCGGCGGGTGGCGGCGCTGCCATCGACCGCAGCTTCAAGGCCGGCTCCGCCGACGACGCGGCCTTCATCATGAAGAACGCGACCAAGGTGATCGTGGTCCCCGGCTATGGCATGGCCGTGGCCCAGGCCCAGCATGCGCTGCGCGAAATGGCCGACCTGCTGAAGAAGGAAGGCGTGGAGGTGAAGTACGCCATTCACCCCGTCGCGGGCCGCATGCCCGGCCACATGAACGTGCTGCTGGCCGAAGCCAACGTGCCCTATGACGAGGTGTTCGAACTGGACGAGATCAACCGTGATTTCGGCCAGGCCGACGTGGCCTATGTCATCGGCGCCAACGACGTGACCAACCCGGCCGCCAAGACCGACCCGGCCAGCCCCATCTTCGGCATGCCCATCCTGGATGTGGAAAAGGCCAAGACGGTACTGTTCATCAAGCGGTCCATGGGTGCCGGCTATGCCGGCGTAGAGAACGAACTGTTCTTCCGCCCCAACACCATGATGCTGCTGGGTGACGCCAAGAAGGTGACCGAGGAGATCGTGAAGAACCTCTCGGGCAGCGGGCACTGATACTATTTTGCGGTGATCAGAACCTGTTGGTTCTGGTCACCGCCCTCAATCGCCGGCGCCAACATTCGTTGGCTTGGCTCCGCCGCACAAAAGAAGGGCCGCCCCGGAAATCGGGCGGCCCTTTTTGCATCCTGCCGTCTGTCCGGTGTCGGCGTTGATGGGCTATTTCACCCGGCGGACCTTGATCAGGCCGGAGACGCCGTCGATCACCATGTTGTAGCTGCCCACCATTCCCTTCTCGATGCGCAGGCTGCGTCCGGCCCGCAGGTTGGACAGCGAGCGGGCCACCGTCTGGGTCCAGACCTGGCCATTATCGAGGGTGAAGGTGTAACGCTCGTAACCGGCCTGCTGGAAGCTGACCAGCGTCGCTGTGATCTCCGCCACCTCCTCGATCCCGCGCTCCTTGCTGGACAGGCGTTCCGCGCCGAACGCCTGCTGCGGGCTGGCCGCCACCACCGGCGGCGGGGGGGCGGGGGGCAGGGCGGCGGCCATTGGCGGGGCCTGACGCAGGGCCGGAACCGCCCGGTCATAGCAGGCCAGGCGTGCCGCATCATCCGTGACGCCCAGGCATTTCAGCACCTCGTCCGGTGCGGCGGCCCGCGCGGGCAGGCCGCCGGCCGCGAGGGGCAGGGCGGCGAACAGGGCGGCGGCGAACAGGCTGGACAGGCGGATATCACGCATCGGGGTCGCATCCCTGACAGGGTTGGCGCTGGGGACCCGGCCCTGGGATCCCTACGGACAGGGAAAAGCAGGGCAGGAGACTGTCGATAGAACAGTCTCTACCTGCCGATGGCGAATATCTCAATGATTGAAGCGAGATGGGCGTCAGGCGGGACAGGCCCGCGCCGCGCCGGATACGGGCGGCACGGGGGATGCCGGGGCGTCAGGCCACCAGTTCGATCGAATAATTCTCGATCACGGTGTTGGCCAGCAGCTTGCGGCACATGTCCTCGATCTGGGCCTTGGCCTTGGCCGGATCGGTCTCGGCCACTTCCAGTTCGATCAGCTTGCCCTGGCGGACCTCGCCGATCCCGTCGAAACCCAGATTGGTCAGGGCATGGCCGATGGCCTTGCCCTGCGGGTCCAGCACGCCGTTCTTCAACGTCACCACGACCTTGGCCTTCATGGGGAAACCCTTTTCAACAACGCGGAGGAAACCGGATAGCGGATGGTGGCCACTGCCGTCCTGGTCACTGCACCAGCTTGGGGGCGGTGTGATCGCCGGGTCCGGCCTCGGGCAGAATGCCCAGGCGGCGGGCCACTTCCTGATACGCCTCGGCGACATTGCCCAGATCCTGGCGGAAGCGGTCCTTGTCCAGCTTCTCGTTGGTCTTGGCGTCCCACAGGCGGCAATTGTCCGGGCTGATCTCATCGGCCAGGACGATGCGCATCTCCTCGTTCTCCCACAGGCGGCCGAATTCCACCTTGAAGTCGACGAGCTTCAGCCCGATGCCCAGGAACAGGCCGTTCAGGTAATCATTGATGCGCAGGGCCAGCGACAGCATGTCGTCCAGATCCTGCGGGGCGGCCCAGCCGAAGGCCGTGATATGCTCTTCCGACACCATCGGATCGCCCAGCTCGTCGTTCTTGAAATAATATTCGACGATGGAGCGGGGCAGCGGCGTGCCCTCCGGAATGCCAAAGCGCTTGGTCAGGGACCCGGCGGCGATGTTGCGGACCACCACCTCGATGGGGATGATCTCCACCTCGCGCACAAGCTGTTCGCGCATGTTCAGGCGGCGGACGAAATGGTGCGGGATGCCGATCTCGCCCAGTTTCGTCATCAGATATTCGCTGATACGGTTGTTCAGCACGCCCTTGCCCGTGATCGTGCCCTTCTTCTGGGCGTTGAACGCGGTGGCGTCGTCCTTGAAATACTGGACCAGGGTACCCGGCTCGGGGCCTTCGTACAGGATCTTGGCCTTGCCTTCGTAGATGCGCCGGCGTCGGGTCATGGGTCTGGTGTCCAGCAATCGTTCCAGCCAAAGGGATACGGACCCGCGTGGCGCTGGCCAGCGGGTCCGACGCCCACCCTATAGCAAGCAACGGGGCCGGGCACAATGCAAGCAGCGATGCGGGCGGGTCAGTGCTGGGTGGCTTGGATCAGAGGTCGATGGGCTGGAACGGCGTCTGGTCGGGCCGTCCGGCGGCGAACAGGACGCGCGGCGGCGCGCCCGACCGCTGCATGGAGGGCAGGGCGACCAGCGCCGAACTGCCCGTGCCATAACCCCAGTCGGTGACGATGCACATGGCCCCACGCGGGCCCGCATCGCCGTCCCAGATGCGGCAGCCCAGCAATTCCTGCCAGGCGCGCCAGTCATCCTTGTCCGGATCGGGGATGGCCGCGGCCTGGAACAGGGGGCGGAAGAAACGGGTGCGCGGATTGTGCGTGTCGTTCAGGTCGGTGCTGGCGATGACGGAAAGCCCGTCCGGCACGCGATGGGTTCGGATCCGCCCGCCATCGGCCGGCAGCGACAGCCAGAAGGCATCCCGGTTGTCGGCGACCAGCAGGTTGAACGGCCGGTAGGCGCGGCCGTCCAGATGGCCCAGCGCATCGGCCGCGGCCTCCGCGTCGGCATGGTCCAGCGCGTCCAGCACCAGTTCGCCGCGCGACCGCTTGCCGGCCTGTGGCCCCAGCGTGTGTTCCCGGTTCAGGACCGTGGCGACGACGCCATGGTCGTTGATGCCCAGCCAGGACCCGCCGCCCGTCTCGTCCAGGCCGGCCAGCACCTCCGGCCGGTCGGGCCAGTGGCGGGCCGGTGGCTTCCAGGGGCGGGCCAGCATCTCGTCCCGGTTGCCGGCCAGAAGCAGCGGCCATTCATGACCGGGACGACGCAGGATGACCACCGTACACATGGGTGCGACACCTTCACATTACGACCAATGGACACCATCCTATACGGTGCGAAGCGCAGCAGACGATGGCGGCTGGCGCATGACCGGTATATAAGCAGCCGCGGAACGATAGCGGGTTTTCATTCACAGAGGGAAGAAGATGACCACGTTCGACGATCGCGAACAGGCATTCGAGAACAAGTTCAAGCACGACCAGGAACTGCTGTTCCGCATCTATGCCCGCCGCGCCCGCCTGGTCGGCCTGTGGGCCGCGGAGCAGATGGGCATCACCGGCGAGGACGCCGCCGCCTATGCCAAGCAGGTCGTGGCCGCCGATTTCGAGGAGCCGGGCCACAAGGACATCGTCCGCAAGATCCTGGCCGATTTCCAGGCCAAGGGTGTCGCGATTTCCGAGCACCGGGTGGAGAAGGAGCTGGACACCCAGCTTGAGATCGCCCGCGCCCAGATCCAGAGCGAGTAGTTGCGGGCGCCGGCATGTCCGGCGCCGCGATACCCGTGCCTATCCCCGCGGCAGCCTTGCTTCCGGCGTCGGCGGGTCCAGGTCCTCGTAGAGCGCCTGGGCCTCTGCCGCCGGCCCGCGCCGCGCGGCCAGTGCTGTCACCCTGATCACCCGCACATAGGCGCCCAGCGGGAAGGTCAGCACGTCCCCCACCTTCACGGGCTGGCTGGATTTCGATACCGGGGCACCACCCAGGCGCAGCGTGCCGGAACCGGCCAGCTTCGCCGCCTGGCTGCGTGTCTTCAGGAACCGCGCATACCATAGCCATTTGTCCAGCCGCAGCCGGCCCCGGGCCATATCGGCGGCATCGGACGGATCGGTCGGGGTTATATCCTGCCCGGTCATCGGGTCAGCCGTTCAGGCAGCGGACCAGATAGGGCAGGCTTTCATCCATCCGGTAATCGATGGAGGAATGGTCGTCGGGAAATTCCTCGTACCGGTGGCGCACATCCAGCGCCTCCAGCCGGCGGTGCAGCCGGCGGGCGCCGTGGATCAGGTTATACTGGTCGCGGTCGCCGCAATCGATGAACAGGCCCTTCAGCCCCCGCAGCGCGTGCGCCCGGCTTTCCACCAGCCGCACCGGGTCCCATTCCAGCCAGTTGGCCCAGCGTTCCGCGATGATCTCGCACGTATCGGGGGTGACGGGCAGGCGGATGCCCAGATGTTGAGACGGGTCGGGATCATAGGTGGCGGCCATGCACAGGATCATCAGGACGTGGGTGTCCTTGCCATCCGTCTTGCGGGTCGTCTCAAAGGCATTCATGAACCGCTCGATGGAGCCGCCATGCCGGCTCAGCGCGCGCAGCACGCCCGGCATGTCGGGCAGGTAGCAGAGTTCGAACGCCATGTCACCGGAATGGCAGGCCGCCGCCGCCCAGATATCGGGGCGCAGGAAGACATGCGCCAGCGCGCCATATCCTCCGCTGCTCTTGCCGAAAAGGGCGCGCCGCCCGGCCCCGCCGCACCCGAACCGGCGTTCCACGAAGGGCACCGCCTCGTCGCACAGGAAATCCATCCAGCGGCCCATGGCGGCGGAATTGATGTACTGGTTGCCGCCCAGGCGGGTGAAACAGTCGGGAAAGGCGACGGCGGCCGGTGCCATGGCCCCGCTATCGATCAGCCGGTCCAGACGTTCCGGCAGGTTCTCGCCGAAATTCTTCCAGTTGGTGTGTGCCGGGCCGCCGGCGGTATAACCCACGAGGTCGATCAGCAGCGGCAGGTCCCGCCCGTCATGGCCGGCGGGGACATAGACATGGATGTCGCGTTCCGACGGGTCGCCCAGCAGATTGTCCCGCAGGACCTGGCTGCCCAGCGTGAGGCGGTGAACGGTGCCGCGGGCGGCATGCAGGGAACGGCGCATCGACGGGTCCGGCTTTCTCTGGCAGGTTTCGGTATCGCGCCCGCATCTTCGCCCACAGGCGGGGCCGGTTACAAGCCCTCCACGGGCGGGGGCGGGTTGGTGCCGGGGGCGAAACCGGTCAGGCCCGCCCGGTCGCGCCATTCATGCAGGGCCCAGGACACGCTGGGAAAGGCCAGTTCGTCCCAGGGGATATCCCCCCAGGCGAACATTCCCACCTCCAGGCTCTCGGTCCCGGGGGCGATGGCGGGATCGGACAGGCTGGCGCGATAGATCATCTGCACCTGCGAAATGCGCGGAATATTGTAGACGGCCAGCAGCGCATCGATGGCGATCCGGGCCGTCGCTTCTTCCCACGCTTCACGCGCGGCACCCTGCTCCGTCGTCTCTCCCAGTTCCATGTAGCCGGCGGGCAGGGTCCAGAAGCCGCGGCGCGGCTCGATGGCGCGCCGGCACAGCAGGAAGCGGCCGGTGGCGTCGGTCACCACGGCCCCCACGACGATCTTGGGATTCTCGTAGGCGATATAGTTGCAATCGGGGCAGACCAGCCGCTCCCGATCCTCCCCCTGGGGCGCCGTGCGAAGGCGCGGACCCGTGGTCGGGGCCGGCGGGACAGGCGGACGGGGCGGAGTATGGGGCGGGGAAGGTGGCGGCATGCTCATGCCGCCACCATGCCGTCAAAGCCTTACGGCATCAAGCGGCGATCAGGATCAGCTCTTGGCGTCCTGGGCCGTGTCCTCGATGGCCTTGCCGCCGGACTTCACATCCTTGCCCACGCCTTCCACGGTATTGCACGCCGAAAGCGCCAGCAGGGAAACCAGCAGGGGGGCTGCAACGGTCAGAAAACGCTTCTTCATGATATCCTCTCGTCCTGGAACCGGCCCGGGAGGCCGGCTGACAAAACGAGAAACACAGCGCAAGGTCGATTGTTCCGTTCCCCCTTCCCGCAAATCGGGGGCATCGACACGGATGGCCGCAGCCCCTGGCGGCAAGGGGGCCGCCAGGGGCTGCGGTCCTTACTCCAGCCCCTCGAACAGGGCCGTGGACAGGTAACGCTCGGCGAAGCTGGGCAGCACGACGACGATCAGCTTGTCCTTGTTCTCGGCCCGCGCACCCACCTCGAACGCGGCGGCCAGCGCGGCACCGGAGGAGATGCCGACGGCCACGCCCTCGGTCCTGGCCGCCTCGCGGGCCAGTTCAAAGGCACGGACGTTGGAGATGCGCAGCACCTCGTCGATCAGGTCCTTGGACAGGATGTCGGGCACGAAGCCGGCGCCGATGCCCTGGATCTTGTGCGGACCGGGCAGGCCGCCGGACAGGACGGGACTGTCCTCGGGCTCCACGGCGATGACCTGGAAGCCGGGCTTGCGTTCCTTCAGCACCTGGGCCACGCCGGTCAGCGTGCCACCCGTGCCGACGCCGGAAATCAGGATGTCGGCCTTGCCCGCCGTGTCGTTCCAGATTTCCTCGGCCGTGGTGGCCCGGTGAATGGCCGGATTGGCCGCGTTCTTGAACTGCTGGAGCATATAGGCACCCGGTGTGCCGGCCAGCAGCTCCTCCGCCTTGGCGATGGCGCCCTTCATGCCCTGCGGGGCCGGGGTCAGCACCAGTTCCGCCCCCAGCAGCTTCAGCATCTTGCGCCGTTCCAGCGACATGCTTTCCGGCATGGTCAGGATCAGGCGATAGCCCTTGGCCGCCGCCACGAAGGCCAGGGCGATGCCCGTATTGCCGGATGTCGGCTCGATGAGCACGGTCCGGTCGGGTGCGATCTTGCCCTCGGCCTCCGCCGCCTCGATCATGGCCTTGCCGATGCGGTCCTTCACGCTGGACAGCGGGTTGAAGAATTCCAGCTTGGCCACGACATCGGCCACGACCCCGTGCTTGGCCGCCAGCCGGCTCAACCGCACAAGCGGCGTGGCCCCGATGGTGTCCAGGATATTGTCGTAGATCTTGCCACGGAATTCGGCGTTGGCGGACATTTCACGTCTCCGTTGTGGTATTTATCGGAAATACCGGGTCGGGAATGTATATAGGCAGTGGCGACGGGTGTCAAAGCCGTGCCGGTGCCACGGGCCGGGATCAGATGCTGAAATCCAGCTTGGACGCGGCCTCGCTGGCCACGCCGGCCTGATGGGCCCGCACGCACAGATCCTCGATGCTGGTCTGTTCCAGGCGGGCCATCACCTCTTCCTGCAATTCCGCCCACAGCGGGCGGACGACCTTGCGGCCCAGCTCCGCGCCGACCTCCTCCTCGATCGGGTCGGTGGCCTGTTCCAGGGCGCGCACGACGCGCACGATCTCCGCCACCGTGATGCGGCGGCGTTCCTTGGCCAGCCGGTAGCCGCCCTTGGGCCCGCGCACCCCGGCCAGCACCCCGGCGCGCACCAGGGCCTGCAGCACCTGCTCCAGATAGCGCTTGGGGATGCCCTGGCGCTGGGTGATCTCGGCCGATTGCACGGGGGCCGATCCGGCATTATAGGCGATGTCCAGCACGGTCTCGATGGCGAACATCAGCTTCTTGGAAATCCGCAGCATCCTCGTTCCCTCAGCCCTTGGTGCCCGTGGACCCGAATCCACCAGCCCCGCGTTCGGTCTCATCCAGATCATCCACCTCCACCCAGGCCGCCCGCTCATGCCGGGCGATCACCATCTGGGCGATGCGCATGCCCCGTTCCACCGTGAAGCCCGTGTCGGACATGTTGGCCAGGATCACCTTCACCTCGCCGCGATAATCGGCATCGATGGTGCCGGGGCTGTTCAGCACGGTGATGCCGTTCTTCAGGGCCAGGCCGGAACGGGGGCGCACCTGCGCCTCATACCCCGGCGGCAGGGCGATGGCGATGCCGGCCGGCACCAGCGCGCGCGCGCCGGGGGCGATGGTCAGCGGGCCGTCCAGTGCTGCCAGCAGGTCCATGCCGGCCGACAGGGCCGTGGCATAGGCCGGCAGCGCCAGGTCGGCACCATGCGGCAGTCGGCGGATGGAAATGCTGGTCTCTGACATTCCTATATTCTTTCCTATATCTTTCCGTTTCCGAAATGATCGACGATGGCGGTGGCCAGACGTGCCGCCACCTCGGTCTTGGGCAGGTCGGTCCAGATGTCCTCCTGGCCGTCGGCGCGGATGACATGCACGGAATTGCGGTCGCCGCCGAAGGTGCCCGTGGCGGGCGACACGTCATTGGCGACGATCCAGTCACAGCCCTTGCGCTGCCGCTTGGCACGGGCATAGGTCTGCACATCATTCGTTTCGGCTGCGAAACCGATGACAAGGGCCGGCCTTTCGGGCCCCGGGGCTGACAGGGTGGCCAGGATGTCGGGGTTCTCCGCCAGCCGCAGGGCGGGCGGGCCGCCGCCATCCTTCTTCAGCTTCTGTTCCGCCGCCCCGTCCACGCGCCAGTCGGCGACGGCCGCGGCGGCCACGAAGATGTCGGCCGGCAGGGCCGCGCGGCAGGCGGCCAGCATTTCCGCCGCCGTCTCCACCGGCACCACGGTCACCCCTGCCGGGTCGGTCAGGCGCACCGGCCCGCTGACCAGCGTGACGCGCGCGCCCAGGGCGGCCAGGGCGGCGGCCACGGCATGGCCCTGTTTGCCGCTGGACCGGTTGGCGATATAGCGCACGGGGTCGATCGCCTCATGCGTCGGGCCGCTGGTCACCAGGGCATGGCGGCCGGCCAGCGGCCTGGGCGCATCCCGTTGTGCGAACCAGGCGATCAGATGATCGGCGATGGCCAGCGGTTCGACCATGCGGCCGGGCCCATATTCGCCACAGGCCATGGCGCCGTCATCGGGGCCGATGATACCCACGCCGCGCGCCGCCAGCAGGTCCAGGTTGGCCCGGGTGGCCGGATGTTCGTACATGCGCACATTCATGGCGGGCGCCACCAGCACGGGCTTGTCGGTGGCCAGCAGCACCGTGCTGGCCAGATCGTCGGCCAGCCCGTGCGCCATGCGGGCCAGGATGTTGGCCGTGGCGGGGGCGACCAGCACCAGGTCCGCCTGCCGCGACAACTGAATATGGCCCATCGCCGATTCGTCGGTCAGGGACCACAGGTCGCGATAGACCGTATCCTCCGACACCGCCTGCAGGGCCAGCGGGGTCACGAAGCGTTCCCCCCCGCCCGTCAGCACGACGCGCACGGCCGCCCCCCGTTCCCGCAGGCGCCGCACCAGGTCCGGGGTCTTGTAGGCCGCGATGCCGCCGCTGACCACCAGCAGGATGCGGCGGCCGGCGAGGGGCGGGGCGGGTGGGGGTGTCTGTTGCAAGGGGGGCCGGCATCAAGCTGGGGCGGAACCGGGCCTGTCCCGATTCTCCGCGAATTGCGCCATGGCGGGCCGGGCAAAGCACGGCGCCGCCGCTGTGAAATCAGGGATATTCCCAAACCCGGCCGGATGCAAGCGCGCCGCTTGGGCCGCGCCATGCGTTGCCGCCGGGGGCCGGATGTCCGTGCGCGACAGATTGTCCAGAAGCACGCGCTTCCCAACGGTTGGCGGGGCATGTATATCGAACATCCGCGACCGGAGAATCCTTCGGCCGCTCCGTTCGTGTTGGCCTTTTCAACAGGCTGCCGCCATGACCATCCCCGATGGGACATGCTGGCGCTGCAGATGGGGATGGCCAGGCCGGCGGACAAGCCTATTCGTGCCCGGCCCCCGCCGGGTCACAACAAGTCGTTCCAGTCTTGGGCGGCGGCCCGGTGGGGGCCATCGCCCGGTTCGCTCTTTGAGGAGAAGAGAGGTATGGCGGACACCATGCATGCGGGCGACGGCCAGACCCGCCGCGATTTCATCTATCTGGCTGCCGCCGCCATGGGTGGCGTTGGTGGTGCCGCCGCCCTGTGGCCCTTCATCCACAGCCTTAACCCGGCCGCCGATACGCTGGCGCTGGCCAGTGTCGAGGTCGACCTGGCCCCGATCCAGACCGGTCAGGCCATCAAGGTCATGTGGCGCGGCAAGCCGGTCTTCATCCGCAACCGCACGCAGGAAGAGATCGACACCGCCCGCGCCGTGCAGCCGGCGGACATGATCGATCCGCAGGCCGACCAGGACCGCGTGACGGCGGGCAAGGATAACTGGCTGGTGCTGGTCGGGGTCTGCACCCATCTGGGCTGCATTCCGCTGGGCACTTCCTCGGGCGAGACGAAGGGTGAGTATGGCGGCTGGTTCTGCCCCTGCCATGGCTCGCACTACGACACGTCGGGCCGTATCCGCAAGGGCCCCGCGCCGGCCAACCTGCATGTGCCGGAATACACGTTCCTGACCGACACCCGCGTCAAGATCGGCTAAGAACAGATCCAGTCAGGGAGTGCCAAATGGCTCACGCCCCACAATCCAATTTCGAGAACCCGGTGGTGAACTGGATCGACCAGCGCCTGCCGATCTTCACGATGATGAGCAAGGAGTACGGGGTTTTCCCGACTCCGCGCAATTTCAACTATTTCTGGAACTTCGGCGCGCTGGCCATGTTCGTGCTGGTGACGATGATCGTTTCCGGCATCGTGCTGGCGATGCATTACACGAACAACACGGCACTGGCCTTCGACAGTGTCGAGCGCATCATGCGCGACGTGAACTGGGGCTGGATGATCCGCTACATCCATGCCAACGGCGCGTCGATGTTCTTCATCGTCGTCTATATCCACATCTTCCGCGGTGTCTATTACGGCTCGTACAAGGCCCCGCGTGAACTGGTGTGGATCTTCGGCGTCATCATCCTGCTGCTGATGATGGGCACCGCCTTCATGGGCTATGTGCTGCCCTGGGGCCAGATGTCCTTCTGGGGCGCCACGGTGATCACGAACCTGTTCTCCGCCATCCCGGTGGTGGGCGACAGCATCGTGACCCTGCTGTGGGGTGGCTTCTCGGTCGACAATCCGACGCTGAACCGCTTCTTCGCGCTGCACTACCTGCTGCCGTTCGTGCTGCTGGGCGTCGTCGTGCTGCACGTCGCCGCCTTCCACATGACCGGTTCCAACAACCCGCTGGGCATCGAGCCCAAGGGTCCGCAGGACACGGTGCCGTTCCATCCCTACTACACCACGAAGGACATTTTCGGCCTGACGATCTTCCTGATCTTCTTCGCCGGCTTCGTGTTCTTTGCCCCGAACCTGCTGGGCCACCCGGACAATTACATTCCGGCCGACCCGCTGGTGACGCCGGCGCATATCGTGCCCGAATGGTACTTCCTGCCCTTCTACGCGATCCTGCGCTCCATCACCTTCTCCATCGGGCTGCCCTTCACCGACGTGGTGCTGATCCCCGCCAAGCTGGGCGGCGTGCTGGCCATGTTCGGTTCCATCGCCATCATGCTGTTCCTGCCCTGGCTGGACACCTCGCCGGTCCGTTCGGCCCGGTTCCGCCCGATCTACAAGTGGTGGGTGCTGCTCTGCCTCGTGCCGGCCTTCATCATGCTGGGCTATGCCGGTGGCAAGCCGGCCGAGCCGCCCTATGTCTGGATCGGCCAGTTGGGCACCGTGATGTATTTCGCGTTCTTCCTGGCCCTGCCCATCATCGGCCGGATCGAGAAGCCGCTGCCGCTGCCGGACAGCATCGCCCAGGCTGTCCTGGGTGGTGGCAAGACCGCCGCCGGCTCTACCGCTCAAACGATGGAGAAGGCCTGATGCGTCGTCTTCGCACCCTGATCGCCGCAGGCGTTCTGTCCATTGCCGGCCTGACGGCCGGCGCCCAGGCTGCCGGCGACGCCCCCGTGCCGCCGGCCCAGAACTGGGGCCATGGCGGGGTCAACAGCTTCCTGTCCTTCTTCAAGGGCTATGATTATGCGTCCGTGCAGCGCGGTCTGCAGGTCTACAAGGAAGTCTGTGCGGCCTGTCATTCCCTGCATCTGGTGGCCTATCGCAACCTTCAGGAAGTCGGCTTCACCGAGGAAGAGGTGAAGGCCATCGCGGCGTCGGTGGAAATCACCGACGGCCCGAATGACGAGGGCGAGATGTTCGCCCGGCCCGGCCTGCCGGCCGACCGGTTCAAGAACCCGTTCCCCAACAAGCAGGCCGCAGCCTTCGCCAATGGCGGCAAGGCCCCGCCGGACCTGTCGCTGATCGTGAAGGCCCGTGCCCATCACGAAGATTACATCTATGGCCTGCTGACCGGTTACACCGATGCCCCCGCCGGCTTCGACCTGCCGTCCGGTCTGGCCTACAACCAGTACTTCCCCGGCCATGCCATCGCCATGGCACAGCCGCTGTACGACAATGGCATCACCTATACCGATGGGACGCCGGCTACGGCGGCCCAGCAGGCACATGACGTGACGACCTTCCTGGCCTGGGCCGCCGAGCCCAAGCTGGAGGAGCGCCGCCGCGTCGGGATGATGGTGATGATCTTCCTGGTGATCTTCGCGGGCATCATGTACGCGGCCAAGCGCCGCGTGTGGGCGAACCTGCACTGATCCCCGGTTGGGGGGGGGGACCGGGCGACCGGCTCCCCCGCCATCTGGCATGACGAAGGGCCGCATCCGGTGACGGGGCGGCCCTTCGGCTTTTCAACATTCCCCGGCGGGTTTCGCCGGCGGGGGAAGGGCATCACAGCATGACGGCGCCGCCGCAGGGGCTGATGCACTGGCCGATCATGTGCCGTGCCTCGTCCGATGCCAGGAAAAGATAGGCCGGCGCCACATCGGCAGGCTGGCCCAGCCGCTGGCTGGGCAGGGCGCGACGCACCGCCTCCACCCCTGCCAGCGCGGTGCCAGAGGTCGGCTTGGGATCGATGGCGCCCGGCGCCACGCAATTGGCCGTGACGTCGCGGGGGCCGATATCATGCACCAGGCTGCGGGTGAAGCCCAGCAGCGCGCCGGCCGCGGCACCATACAGCGTATAGCCCGGCGCCCCGTGATAGGCCACATCCGACACCGTGGTGACGATGCGGCCGTAATTCTGGGCGAACATCAATGGCAGCACCATGCGCGTCACCATGAAGGCCGACCGGACATTGGCGGCCATCACCGTGTCGAACTGCTCGGCCGTCGTGTCGATGAAGGTGACGGCCGGGCGCAGGCCGGCATTGTTGATCAGGATATCCACACGGCCCAGGCCCGTGACGGCCCCTTCCACCAGTTCATAGGCGCCGTTGGTTCCCGTGATGTCGGCCTGCAGGGCCAGCACGCGGGCACCGGCCCGCTCGGCCTCCCGTGCTAGGTCCCCGACGGCGGTCCGCTGTCCTTCCTCGTCGTAATGCAGGACCAGATGGGCCCCTTCTTGTGCGAAGGCCATCGCCACGGCCCGGCCGATCACATTTCCGGCCCCTGTGATCAGGGCCACCCGATCCTTCAACCGTGCCATCGCCAACCCTTTCCCCGCGGTGGATGCAAGCCGCCATCCTGACCGCGCACGCCGGCCGGCGTCAACGGATAGCGCCGGCCGGCGCCTGCTGCAGGGGCTTGGCGAAGCAGGCCGACCAGGGGCGCCCGGCATAAGGGCCGTAATTGTCGGTCAGGTGATAGCCATGCCGGCGGTAGAAGCCGACGGCCCGGTCGTTGGCCCAGCGCGTTTCCAGCACCAGCCGGCGAAGGCCCATGGCGCGCGCGCCATCCTCCAGGAAGGCCAGCAGGGCGGCCCCCACCCCGGTGCTGCCGGGCTCGGCATACATCCGCTTGATCTCCCCCGTATCGTCCGCGAAGGGCAGCAGCGCCCCGCAGCCCACGGCCCGGCCCTCCAGGTGGGCCAGGGCGAACAGGCGCCGGGCCGGCAGGGCCGATGCCTAATACCAACTTGCGATGAGTAGAACTCATCGCAAGTTGGTCCGGCGGCGACCGCCGCCGCGCCGCTCGTGCGGCGTAGCCAAGCCAACGAATGTTGGCGCCGGCAATTGAGGGCGGTGACCAGAACCAATAGGTTCTGGTCACCGCAAAATAGTATTAGCCGGCGAAGCCGGCCCGCCCGTCGCTGCCGAAGCGCCGGCCCAGGTCGGCCGACAGGGCGTCCAGCAGGCCGGCGGCCTCTGGCTGGGCCGGGTCGGTCGCTTCAACCGTCAGGCCCGGTACGGGCCCCGGCAGTTGGCGGTACATGACATGCGTGGCATGGCTGGTCCCATCGCCATTCAGGGCATAATCCGGGATGATGCCGCAGCTCTGCCAGCCCAGGCGGGCATAGAGCCGCCCGGCATCGTCGCCCTGGCGCGTGTCCAGCACCAGCAGGCGCCTGCCCGCCCCGCGCGCCACCTCCTCCGCACGCCGCAGCAGGGCAGAGGCGATGCCCTGCCGGCGGGCATCGGGATGGACCAGCATCTTGGCGATCTCCGCCCGGTGGCTGCCATTGACCTGCGGTGCCAGGGCCAGGGTGACCGTGCCGACGGTGCGTGCTTCCTGCCGCGTCACGGCCAGCAGGATCAGCTTCTCCCCCGCTGCCACCTGGGACGCCTGCGCCTGCCAGAAGGCGGCGGCGGCATCCAGGTCCAGCGGCGGGATGAAGCCGACCGCGGCGCCGTTCATGACGCAATCCCGCAGGATCAGGGCGAGTTCGGGTATCGCGGCCGCAAAGGATGTGCGGTCCGCCTGGATGATGTCGAACGACATGGGATGTCCCCTCAGGGGCGGGTGATGGCGATGATGTAACGGGCGGGCCCTTCGCCCAGACTGGTGAAGCGGGAGGCGCCATACAGCCGGAACCGCAGGCAATCCCCCGGTTCCAGCCGCCAGGCCGTCTGGTCCAGCCGGTATTCCAGGCGGCCTTCCAGCAGCCAGATATGCTGTTCCAGGCCGGGCACGGGCGGGGCGTCGTAATCGATGACGGTGCCGGGCGGCAGGGTGCCGTGGATCATCTCCGTTTCCATCCCGGCCGCCGGGGGTGACAGGGACCGGCGCACGAAGCCTGTCGACGGGTCGGTCCAGACCGGCTGGTCGGCCGCGCGCACCAGCAGCGCCGGCTCCGCCTCCACCTCCGCCAGCAGGCGCGACATGGGCCGGCCATAGGCGGCGCAGAGCCGGCCCAGCAGGCTGGCCGTGGGGCTTGTCTCCCCCCGTTCCAGGCGCGACAATGTCGCCTTGGGCACGCCGCTGCGGCCGGCCAGATCGTCCAGCGTCCAGCCCGCGTCCCGGCGCAGTTGCGACAGCCGCGCGGCCAGCCGGCTGTCGATCGTATCGATGTTCTGTTCCATAAATGGGAATTAATCTCAAATATGGAACTCCGTCAAGAGGGGAGATCGGTCCCCGGACGGTTGCGGGGAAGGGGAAGGCGCGCGCAAATGCATCATGTCGGCTGGTCGCATTGCTGGGAGGCGGAAGGGGCCGCCATCATCCTGCCCGACGGGTGCCGGGACCTGCTGGTCACGACCGGGCCGGACGGACGGCAGCGGGTATCCCTGACCGACTGGGACACGGGGCCGCGGGCTGTGCGCGTCGCGGCCGGCACGCAGATGGCCGGGTTCCGCCTGCGGCCCGGCATGGTCCCGGACCCGCTGCTTCTCCGGCGGGTGGTGGCGGCGGCCCAAACGCGGGGGGAGGCGGCCGGGATCGGCGCCTTGCTGGAAAGCGGTGTCGCGGCCGACCGGGAGATGGAACAGGTGATCGATGCCCTGGCGCAGTCATGCGGCACGGGGGCGGAGGTGGCGCGCCAGGCCGGTGTCGTGCCGCGTACCCTGCAGCGGCGACTGGCCGGGCTGGGCCTGCCGCCGCCGGATTTCTGGCGTCTGCTGGGCCGGGCGCGCCGGGCGGCGGCCAGTCTGGGTCCCGACCGGTCATTGGCCGATATCGCCTGTGCCTTTGGTTACAGCGATCAGGCCCACATGACCCGGGAATTCACCCGCTGGTTCGGCCTGACGCCGGCCCGCCTGAGCCGTCGCCGGGCCGAACTGGGCCTTCTGGCTCAACCGGGGCTGGGCAACTGGACCGGGGAGCAGATTTCGATGAGGTAGCCGTTGGGGTCGCTGACATAGGCCAGCGTCTGCCCCCAGGGCATCTCCTGCACATCCTTTTCCAGCACGGCACCGGCCGCCAGGGCACGCCGCAGGGCGCCGGCCACGTCATCAGTTTCCAGCGCGATTTCGAAACAGGGCTGACGACGGGAGGGGCGGGCCGGGTCCTTGCCCAGTTGCCGCATCAGGCTTGTGGAGGAGAAGGCGAGCTTGGTGTGACCCGTCGCCAACTCGCCATAATCCCCGCCTTCATGCACGAACCCCTTCTCCAGGCTGAAGGCACGGGTGAAGAAATCGATGCTGGCGGCGACGTCATCGACATAAAGGATGGTGTAGCGGAAGATCATCGGGGGGCTCCTGTCATGGGAACCCCCTTGATGCCAGAAGGGCGGCGGGCATTCTTGAAGATATGCGACAGGCCGGAAAGGGCGATGGGGCAGACTTGGCGGACAGGACATGACACCGGACATGGCAACGGCACCGCCTCTCCCTTGTCGCGCGGGAGAAGCGGTGCCGTTGCCATGTCATCAGTCTGAAAGAGAGCAGCCTGAAAGGGCCCCCTGGCCGGGACGATCCGGACGGTGTCGGCGATCCATCGCGCCGTCCGCCGGCTTTCCGCCGCCTCCTCCCATCCAGCGCGAAGGAAGGCGGAAAGGTTCCGGCCCTGGGGCCAAGCGCCGTGGGAAGGATGCAGCCCCCACCCCCGGCAGACCCGCCACCCCGTTCAGGAAGGTTGGCGGATCGAAGTGCTGGTCCGGACCCCCCGGTCACCGAGGGATCCGGGGACCGATCAATGGAACTGGTCGGTCTCGGTGCTGTCCTTCATGGCGGTCGTGGAGGACGTGCCACCGGAGATGGCCACGGCCACCGCGTCGAAATAGCCGGTGCCCACCTCGCGCTGATGCTTCACGGCGGTGAAGCCCTGGTCGGCGGCGGCGAATTCCCGCTGCTGCATCTCCGAATAGGCGGCCATGCCGCGTTCCTTGTAGCCCTTGGCCAGTTCGAAGGTGGCCAGGTTCAGGCTGTGGAAGCCCGCCAGGGTCACGAACTGGTACTTGTAGCCCATGGCGCCCAGCTCTGCCTGGTACTTGGCGATGGTCGCGTCGTCCAGGTTGGCCTTCCAGTTGAAGGAGGGCGAGCAATTATAGGCCAGCATCTTGCCGGGGAACTTCTTGTGGACGGCCTCGGCGAAGCGGCGGGCATCGTCCAGGTTCGGCTTGCTGGTTTCCCACCACATCAGGTCGGAATAGGGGGCGTATTCCAGGGCACGGGCGATGCAGTAATCGACGCCGACACCCTTCTTGATGCGGAAGAAGCCTTCCGGCGTGCGGTCGTTGCGGTCGATGAACGGATGATCACGCTCGTCGATGTCGCTGGTGATCAGCTGGGCCGACTCGGCATCCGTGCGGGCAACGACCAGGGTGGAGGTGCCGCAGACATCGGCGGCCAGGCGGCCGGCATTCAGCGTGCGGATGAATTGCTGGATCGGGATCAGCACCTTGCCGCCCAGATGGCCGCACTTCTTCTCGGAAGCCAGCTGGTCCTCGAAGTGAACGGCGGCGGCACCGGCCTCGATCATGCCCTTCATCAGTTCAAAGGCGTTCAGCGGGCCACCGAAACCGGCCTCGGCATCGGCGATGATCGGTGCGAACCAGTAGGTGTCGCCCTTGCCCTCGGCCGTCTGGATCTGGTCGGCGCGCTGGAAGGCATTGTTGATGCGCTTCACGACGGCCGGGACGGAGTTGGCGGGATACAGCGACTGGTCGGGATACATCTGGCCGGCCAGGTTGGCGTCGGCCGCGACCTGCCAGCCCGACAGATAGATGGCTTCCAGGCCGGCCTTGACGTGCTGGAGAGCCTGATTGCCCGTGAAGGCGCCCAGCGTGTGGACATAGGGCCGCGTGTGCAGCAGTTCCCACAGGCGGCGGGCGCCCATTTCAGCCAGGGTATATTCGATCTTCACGGAGCCGGACAGGCGGCGCACATCCTCGGCCGTGAAATCGCGCTTGATGCCTTCATAGCGCTTGGCGTGGACGGCGGCGAGATCGATGCTCTGGGTCTGATCAAGCGGGGACATGGAAGGTAACTCCTGGCCTGGTGGGGCTCTCAATTGGTTTCTGAACGGCTGCTTGTCCTTGTCTGCCACCTTGGGGGCCGGGGGCCGGGCTTGGTGTGCAGTGCAGCGCTGTTGAGATGAACATGAGCCCGCGACAGAAAATGATCAATATGGCCAGAAACGTAAAATAGTATTGCTGTCACATGTTGTAATGCCAATTCGTGTGATGTTGTAAATTTTGTAAATCCGCATGCAGAGGCCGATTTCCCCGCGCGCTGAGGCGATACGGACAGCAAAAGGCCCCGGTGATCACGCGGATCACCGGGGCCTTGCGCGGCACGTACCGCGCGGCGGCAGTCGCCGCCGACATCAACGGTCAAATATTTCGACCGTTGATGTCAGACAGCCTGACCGGCCAGGGCCGTTTCAGCCCGAGGCTGTCAGCGCGCCACGGGTTGGCCCGCAGCCGTCAATGCAGTGTGCCTGGCCGTGACTGACCCCAGGCGGATTCGCCCGGTGCCGGCATGGGGCCATGGACCGGCTCGCCCTGGATGGTCAGCCCGTCGGGGCCGGCATCCACCTGCACGGGCGTGCCGGGCAGCACCTTGCCTTCCAGGATGCGGCTGGCCAGGGGGTTCTGCAGTTCCCGCTGGATCACGCGCTTCAGGGGGCGGGCGCCATAGACGGGGTCGTATCCCTTGTCGGCCAGCCATTCCTTGGCGGCCGGGGTCAGGTCCAGCCCCAGGTCGCGGTCGGCCAGCATCTTTGTCAGCCGGGCCAGCTGCACCTCCACGATGCCCGACATGTTGGCGCGCGACAGCCGGTGGAAGATCAGGATCTCATCCAACCGGTTCAGGAATTCCGGCCGGAAGGCACCGCGCACCACCTCCATCACCTGGGCCCGCGCGGCACCGCTATCCTCCCCGTCCGGCAGGTTGGCCAGGAATTCCGACCCCAGGTTGGACGTCATGATGATCAGCGTGTTGCGGAAATCCACCGTCCGGCCCTGGCCATCGGTCAGGCGCCCGTCGTCCAGCACCTGAAGCAGGATGTTGAAGACATCCGGATGGGCCTTCTCCACCTCGTCGAACAGCACGACCTGATAGGGCCGGCGGCGCACGGCCTCCGTCAACGCCCCGCCCTCGTCATAGCCGACATAGCCTGGCGGCGCGCCGATCATGCGGCTGACCGCGTGCTTTTCCATATATTCGGACATGTCGAGCCGGACCATCGCCGTCTCGTCATCGAACAGGAATTCGGCCAGCGCCTTGGTCAGTTCCGTCTTGCCGACGCCCGTCGGACCTAAGAACAGGAAGCTGCCGATGGGGCGGTTGGGATCCTGCAACCCGGCGCGCGACCGGCGGACGGCATTGGCGACGGCAACCACCGCCTCCTGCTGCCCGATGACGCGCCCGGCCAGCTTCTCCTCCATCCGCAGCAGCTTCTCCCGCTCGCCCGTCAGCATCTTGTCGACGGGGATGCCGGTCCAGCGGCTGACCACCGCGGCGATGTCCTGGTCGCGCACCTCCTCGTTCAGCATGCGGTGCTGGCTGGCCTCCGCCGCGGCGGTCAGGCGCTTTTCCAGGTCGGGAATGCGGCCATAGGTGATCTCACCCGCCCGCGCCCAGTCGCCGGACCGCTGCGCCTGTTCCAGTTCGGCCCGGGCACGGTCCAGTTCCTCCTTCAGCTTCTGGGCGCCGGTCAGCGTGTCCTTCTCCGCCTGCCACTGGGCCGTCAGGGTGCCGGACTTCTGCTCCAGTTCCGCCAGTTCGACCTCCAGCTTCTCCAGCCGGTCCTTCGACCCCTGGTCGGTCTCCCGGCGAAGGGCCTCGCGCTCGATCTTCAACTGGATGATGCGGCGGTCCAGTTCGTCGATGGCTTCGGGCTTGCTATCCACCACCATGCGCAGGCGGCTTGCCGCCTCGTCGATCAGGTCGATGGCCTTGTCGGGCAGGAACCGGTCGGTGATGTAGCGGTTGGAAAGGGTGGCGGCCGACACGATGGCGCTGTCGGTGATGCGCACGCCATGGTGAAGCTCGTACTTCTCCTTCAGGCCGCGCAGGATGGAGATGGTGTCCTCCACCGTCGGCTCGGCCACGAAGACGGGCTGGAACCGGCGGGCCAGGGCCGCGTCCTTCTCGATATACTTGCGGTATTCGTCCAGCGTCGTGGCGCCCACGCAATGCAGTTCACCGCGGGAAAGTGCGGGCTTCAGCATGTTGGACGCATCCATGGCGCCATCGGCCTTGCCGGCCCCGACCAGGGTGTGCAACTCGTCGATGAAGACGATGACCTCGCCGGCCGCCGACTGGATCTCCGACAGCACGGCCTTCAGCCGCTCCTCGAACTCGCCGCGGAACTTGGCCCCGGCCACCAGCGCGCCCAGGTCCAGCGACAGAAGCTGCTTGGATTTCAGCCCCTCCGGCACATCGCCATTGACGATGCGCAGCGCCAGCCCTTCCACGATGGCGGTCTTGCCCACGCCGGGCTCACCGATCAGCACGGGATTGTTCTTGGTGCGCCGCGCCAGCACCTGGATGGTGCGGCGGATTTCCTCGTCACGGCCGATGACGGGGTCCAGCTTGCCGTCGCGCGCGGCCTGGGTCAGGTCGCGGGCATATTTCTTCAGCGCATCATAGCCCTGTTCGGCCGACGCGCTGTCGGCCGTGCGGCCCTTGCGCAGCGCGTTCACGGCCTCGTTCAGCTTCTGCGGTGTCACGCCGGCATCGGCCAGCGCCTTGGCGGCGTCGGTGCCGGCCGAAAGCGCCAGGGCCAGCAGCAGCCGCTCCACCGTCACGAAACTGTCGCCGGCCTTCTTGGCCAGTTCGGTCGCCTGGTCGAAGGTGCGGGCCAGCTCGCGCGTCACGTAAAGCTGCGCCCCGCCGCCGCCTTCCACCTTGGGCAGCTTGCGCAGGGCGGCGTCGATGGCCGCATTGGCCTTGGCCGGGTCGCCGCCGGCGCTGGCGATCAGGTTGGCGGCCATGCCTTCCTGGTCCTCCAGCAACGCCTTCAGCAGATGTTCAGGCGTCAGTTGCTGATGGCCGGTGCGCAGGGCGGCCCCCTGGGCGGCCTGGATGAAACCCTGGGCGCGTTCGGTGTAGTTCTTGAAATCCATAATCCTGCATGCTCCCCAACATTGCCCCATCGTCCCCGCTGGGCCCGATGAATGCGATGATCCACGTCAAAGTGCGATCCGGGAGGATCGATATGGATGTGGGAGATGGCCTGAAGGGGCGCAAGGCCCGGTGACGCGGAAAGTTGCAGCGGTTATGCTTGCCCCCCATGACCGGCCGTTTCCTTCACCTGTTCGACACGCCTGTCGGCACCTGTGCCATTGCCTGGGGGCCGTATGGGCTGCTGGGTGTGCGCCTGCCGGCCGTGGAAGGGGGCGATCTGGCGGGCCGCCTGCGCAAGGCCGTGCCCGGTGCCGTCGCGGGGCAGCCGGACGAGACGGCGGCGGCGGCCATCGCCGGCATCCGCGCCCTGCTGGCGGGGGAGCGCCGGGACCTGCTGGAAATAGGCCTGGACATGGCGCAAACCAGCCCCTTCGACCGCGCCGTCTATGCCATCGCCCGCGCCATCCCGCCGGGCCGCACCCTGACCTATGGCGAGGTGGGCCGGCGCATGCCGGCGGCGGTCCTGGGCGGTATGCCGCCGCACACGGTGCCGCGCGCGGTCGGACAGTCGCTGGGGCGCAACCCCTGGCCCATCGTGGTGCCCTGTCACCGGGTGATGGCGGCGGCCGGCGGTGCGGGTGGCTTCTCGGCCCCCGGCGGGGTGGCGACGAAGCTGGCCCTGCTGCGGATCGAAGGGGCCGTGTTGCCGGCCGAACAGTTGGGTCTGTTCTGAGATTACCGGGCGATCGGCCGTTTCATGAAACCGAATTACCGGTTCGGACCCATTGTGATGGTTGCGCCGTGACCGCCGGGCGGATTATCCTTCGTCCCATCATGTCCGCGACGCTCGATGCCATCCATTATTTCCCGGTCAAGGGCCTGACGGCCCAGACGCTGGACCATGCCACCCTGACGCCGGGCGGCTGCCTGCCGCATGACCGGCGTTTCGCCATCCTGCACCGGGCGACGCAGTTCGATCCGCTGGAACCGGCCTGGAAACCCAAGACCAATTTCCTGGTGCTGCTGCGGGACGAGAAGCTGGCGACGCTGCAGGCCGTGTTCGATCCGGAAACCTGTGTCCTCGAACTGCGGCGCGGGGGCAAGCGCGTGGCGCGCGGCCGCATCGACACGGCCACGGGCCGGCTGCTGATCGACCAGTTCCTGTCGGCCTACATGGCCGGTGCGGCCGTGCCCGGCCCGTACAAGCTGGTGGAAAGCCCCGGCCACAATTTCACCGACATCCCGGACAAGGCCGTGTCGCTGCTGAATTTGGCATCGGTGAAGGATATCGGGCGGGTGACGCAGCGCCCTGTCGATCCGCTGCGCTTCCGCGCCAACCTGCACCTGTCGGGCCTGGCACCCTGGGCAGAGATGGGCTGGGTGGGCCGGCGCATCGCCGTCGGTGATACGGTGCTGTCCGTCTTCAAGACCACGACGCGCTGTGCCGCGGTGGAGGTCAACCCCACCACGGGCGAGCGCGACATGGCCCTGTTGAAGGCGCTGAAAAGCGGGTTCGACCATGTGGTCTGCGGTGTCTATGCCAGGGTTGAAGCCGGCGGGGCGATCCGGGCCGGTGATCCGGTGCGGCTGCTGGACTGACGGGGAAAGGCCGGTGGCGGTGGCTTTCGGGGCCGCTCGGGCTCCCCCTTCAGCCCACCCTTGCGCATGCACACTCATGCACACTATGGCCCTCCCGCCCATCTCGTGCTAATCAGCCCGCTTCAGTGCCAAGGGCGGAACCATCAATTCGATGCATTTCCTGGAATTCGAAAAGCCGATCGCGGAGCTGGAAGCCAAGATCGAGGAACTGCGCCATCTTGCCGATGGCGGCGATCTGAACATCGCCGACGAGGTGAAGAAGCTGCAGGACAAGGTGGACAAGCTGCTGCGCTCCACCTACGCCAAGCTGACACCGGCCCAGAAGGTTCAGGTGGCGCGCCATCCGAATCGGCCGCACTGCCTGGACTATGTCGAGGCGCTGATCACCGACTTCACCCCGCTGGCCGGCGACCGGCTGTTCGGGGAGGATCGGGCCGTCATCGGCGGGCTGGGCCGTTTCCGCGGCCGGTCCGTGGTGGTGATCGGGCAGGAGAAGGGCAACGATACCGAAAGCCGCGTGAAGCATAATTTCGGCATGGCCAAGCCCGAAGGCTATCGCAAGGCCCAGCGCCTGATGGCCATGGCCGACCGGTTCGGCCTGCCCGTCATTTCGCTGGTCGATACGGCCGGCGCCTTCCCCGGCGTGTCGGCGGAGGAACGTGGCCAGGCGGAGGCCATCGCCAAGTCGATCGAAAGCTGTCTGCGCCTGACCGTGCCCATGGTGTCCACCATCATCGGCGAGGGCGGGTCCGGCGGGGCCATCGCCATCGCCGCGGCCGATCGCGTGCTGATGCTGGAACATTCCATCTATTCGGTGATCTCGCCGGAAGGCTGCGCGTCCATCCTCTGGCGCTCGGCAACCAATGCTGCCGACGCGGCCCAGGCCCTGCGGCTGACGGCCCAGGACCTGAAGGAACTGGGCGTCATCGACCGCGTGGTGATGGAGCCCATCGGCGGCGCCCATCGCCGGCGGGACGAGACGATCACGGCCCTGGGCAACGCGATCGAGGATGCGCTGGAAAGCGTGCGCGGCCAGGACGGCCCCACCCTGCGCCTGAACCGCCGGCAGAAATTCCTGGACATGGGGCAGAAGGGGCTGGGCTGACCGGCGCCGGGGCCTGTCGGCATCGCCGGCAAACAGGTCCCGCCTTCATTCGTGCCGCCGCCGTGCCCGTCGGCGCGGATACCAGGGGACATTCTCCATGCTGGAGCGGTTTTCCTCTGACTGGAAAGCCGCCCCGCCGGCAACTGCTGCCGCGCGGCATAGGCCGCGTAGCCAAGCCGCGCAATAATCGCGGACCCGCAGGGTAACGGCACCGATCTGGGGCATGGACGCCCGTGTCTATTGCCACTTCCCCATCCCCGCCCACCGGATTCAACGCTTGCAAACAGGAACAAAACACGAACAATTGCCCCATGGCCGACAGGATCCCCACCATCGCCGCCCTGCGGGAGCGGCTGTCCATCATGGACAGGGTGCGCCCCCCCAAGGGGCGCGCGGCCCTGTCGCTGGGGCTGGGCGCGCTGGATGCGGCCCTGCCGGGGGGTGGGCTGGTGCGGGGCGGGTTGCATGAGTTCTGGCCGGGGCCGGGGGATGCGGCGGCGCATGGGTTTGTTGCGGCCCTGCTGTCGGGCCTGCCACCCGGCCCCATCCTCTGGTGCCGCCATCGCGACCGATCGGACCCGCTGGGGCTGGCCGACATGCCTTATGGGCCGGGGCTGGCCGGTGTGGGGCTGGACGCCTCACGCCTGATCCTGGCGCGCCCGGCCGGGGTGGAGGATGCGCTGTGGGTGCTGGAGGAGGCGCTGCGCTGCCCGTCGCTGGCGGCTGTGGTCGGCGACGGCGTGCTGCCCGGCAGTGTGGCCGGCCGCCGCCTGCAGCTTGCGGCGGAAGAAGGGGGGATGATGGCCCTGCTGATCCTGCCGCCGGTGGCCCGCCCCCCGCCTTCCACGGCATTGACGCGCTGGCGCGTGGTGTCGGCGCGCGGCCGCCCCCTGCATGAGGCGGAAGGGGGCTGGCCGCGCTGGCAGGTATCGCTGCTGCGGGCACGCGGCGGCGGATCGGGTTCGTGGGAGGTTGCGTGGGATGACGCGGCGTTTCGTCTCCGTCTGGCTCAGCCGCTGGCCGACGGACCAGTGGCGGCGGCGGAATAGGCAGGACGGGCCTGCCGGTCCCCTGGCCCTGACCCTGGCGGGGCAGGGCGGCATCCGGCTGCATGCCGTCGACGGGCTGGCCGAGGCGGACGGGCTGCGGGCAGGATTGCTGCTGGCCGACGCCCGCGCCCTGGCACCGTCGCTGACGGCCATGCCCGCCGATCCGGCGGGCGACCGCGCGGCCCTGGTCCGGCTGGCGCTGTGGGCGCAGCGTTATACGCCGCAAACAGCGACCGACGGGCCGGACGGCCTGATCCTGGACATCGCGGGGGCCGCCCATCTGCATGGGGGGGAGGCGGGGCTGCTGGCCGATCTGGGTGCCCGGCTGGACCGGGCCGGTTTCACCCACCGGTTGGGGCTGGGCGATTCGCCGGCCGCGGCCTGGGGCTGGGCCCGGCACCGCCCTTCCGTCAGCGACCCTGTCCTGCCGGAAGGGCGGGGGGCCTGGCCGCTGCTGCTGCCCCTGCCCATGCCGGCCCTGCGCCTGGATGGGGAACAGGTGGCCGATCTGGCGCGGGTGGGGCTGGTGCGGGTGGGCGATGTCCATCGCCAGCCGCGCGCGCCGCTGACGGCCCGCTATGGCCCGGGTATCGGCCGGCGGCTGGACCGCATGCTGGGCCTGTCGGCCGAGCCCGTGGCCCCGCAGGCCCCGGCCCCGGTCTGGCAGGTCCGCCGTTCCTTCCTGGAACCCATCGCCACGCGCGAGGCGATCGAGGCCGCCGTGCTGGCCCTGCTGCGGGATCTGGCCCGGCGGCTGGAACAGGCCGGGCGCGGGGTGCGGCGCCTGAAGCTGACCTGCTTTCGCACGGATGCCACGGTGCAGGACCTGTCCATCGGTGCCGCCCGCCCCGCCCGCGATCCCGCAGCGCTGCTGAAGCTGTTCCGGGAACGGTTCGACACGATCGAACCCGGTTTCGGGATCGAGATGATGGAACTGACGGCCGTTTCGACTGACCTGTTCACGGCCGAGCAGGCGGGGCTGGCCGTGGGCGGGGGCGGCGCCCTGGCGCTGCTGTCCCTGCTGGACCGGTTGGTCAACCGGCTGGGAGAGGAACGGGTCGGCCGTCCCCTGCCGCGCGACACGCACCGGCCGGAGGCCGCCACCGATCTGGCCGGGGAGATGGAGGCGGGTCTTGCCGACCCTGCCTTCCTGCCGGCGGGCGGCGGTTCGCAAGGCCCGGTCGCGCCTTCCGGCATGCGATTTCCCGACCCGGTCCCGGCCTCCACCCCGGTGGCAATGGGGGATGATGGTGACCGGCCCTGGCCCAAGGCCCAGCCCCGCCGCCCGCCGCCCGCGCGCCCCCGCACCTGGCGGGTGGAAGGGCCGCGGCCGCTGCTGCTTTTGCACCCGCCCGAGCGGGTGGAGGTGGCGGAACCGGCGGAGATGCTGTGGCGTGGCCGCTGCTGGCGGCTGGACTGGCTGGAAGGGCCGGAGCGCATCCGCCCGGACTGGTGGCGGGCGCGGCTGGGCCCCACGCGGGATTATTACCGCGCGCAACTGGCCGATGGCCGCCGGCTCTGGCTGTTCCGCACGGCCGACGACCGGGGGCACTGGTACCTGCATGGATTATGCGCATGACGGACGGCAATTATGTCGACCTGCAGGTCACCAGCAATTTCAGCTTCCTGCGCGGCGGCTCGCATCCCCATGAACTGGCCCTGGCCGCTGCCGGCCTGGGACGGCGGACCATCGCCATCACCGATCATGACACGCTGGCCGGGGCCGTGCGCATGCATGTGGCCTGCCGGCAGCATCGTCTGCGGCTGGTGGTCGGGTGCCGCCTGACCCTGGCCGATGCGCCGCCGGTTCTGTGCTATCCCACCGACCGCGCGGCCTATGGCCGGCTGACGCGGCTGCTGACCCTGGGCAAGCGGCGTGGTGGCAAGGGGGAATGCCATCTGGCCCTGGCCGATCTGGCCGCCGGGGCGGAAGGGCTGATCCTGGCCGTTCTGGCGCCGGACGGCAGGGCCACGCCGGACCGGCTGGCCGTTCTGGCGGCCCAACTGCACCGGTTCGCGGCCCTGCCGTCGGCCGGGCTCCATCTGGCTGTCGCGCCGCTTTACCAGGGATATGACCGGTCGCGGCTGCTGCGGCTGGGGGAGCTGGCCGACGCCCTGGGGGTGGGGCTGCTGGCCACGCATGACGTGCGCTACCACCATCCCGACCGGCAGCGGCTGCATGATATCCTGACCTGCATCCGTCATGGCCGGACATTGGCCACCGCCGGCCGCTGCCTGTCCCCGCATGCCGAACATTACGCAAAGCCGGCCGGAGCCATGGCGGCCCTGTTCGCCGCCCGGCCCGACGCGCTGGCCGCCAGCGCGGCCATCGCCGCCCGTTGCACCTTCGCCATGGATGAATTGCGCTACGACTATCCCATCGATCCCATCCCGTCCGGCCTGACCCCGCAGCAGGAGATGGAAAGGCTGGCCTGGGAGGGGGCGACACGTCTTTACCCGCAAGGTGTGCCCGAAAAGGTGTCCGGCCTGCTGAAATATGAATTCGACCTGATCGGCAGGCTGGACTACGCGCCCTATTTCCTGACGGTGCATGACATTGTGCGCTTTGCCCGGTCGCGGGACATCCTGTGCCAGGGACGGGGATCGGCGGCCAATTCGGCCGTGTGCTTCTGTCTGGGCATCACCTCGGTTGATCCCACGGTCAACGAGTTGCTGATCGAACGCTTCATCTCTGCCGAGCGGGGGGAGCCGCCCGACATCGACGTCGATTTCGAGCATGAGCGGCGGGAAGAGGTGATGCAGTACATCTATGACAAATATGGTCGCGCCCATGCCGGGCTGGTGGCCACCGTCATCTGCTACCGTTCCCGCATGGCCATCCGGGAGGTGGGCAAGGTGCTGGGCCTGTCCGACGATGTCATCGGCGCCCTGGTCCGGCTGGGCTGGAACCGGCATGGCATCACGCATGAGGGGGTGGCGCGGGAAGCCGGGCTGGACCCGTCCGACCCCACGCTGGCGCTCTGCATGGACCTGGCCTATGACCTGCGGGGCTTTCCGCGCCACCTGTCGCAGCATGTGGGCGGCTTCGTCATCTCCCGTTCCCGCCTGGACGAACTGGTTCCCATCGAGAATGCGGCCATGGAGGATCGCACCGTCGTGGAATGGGACAAGGATGATGTGGAGGCGCTGGGTCTGCTGAAGATCGATGTGCTGGCGCTGGGCATGCTGTCCTGCATGCGCCGGGGGCTGGAGATGCTGTCCCAGCGCCTGGGCCGGCCGCTGGCCCTGACCGACATACCGCAGGGGGACAAGGACACCTACGACATGATCTGCAGGGCCGATACGGTCGGCGTCTTCCAGATTGAAAGCCGGGCGCAGATGTCCATGCTGCCCCGCCTGCGTCCGCGCGAATTCTACGACCTGGTGATCGAGGTCGCCATCGTCCGCCCCGGCCCCATCCAGGGGGACATGGTGCATCCCTATCTGCGCCGGCGCAACGGGCTGGAGCCTGTCGGCTTCCCCAAGCCGGAACTGGAGGCGGTGCTGAAGCGCACGCTGGGTGTCCCCCTGTTCCAGGAACAGGCCATGCGCATGGCCATCGTGGCCGCCGGCTTCACCCCGGGCCGGGCCGACCAGTTGCGCCGCGCCATGGCCACCTTCAAGAAGACGGGCGGGGTCGGCGCCTTCGAGACGGAATTCATCCAGGGCATGATCGCCCGCGGCTATGACCCCGCCTATGCCGACCGCTGTTTCCGGCAGATACAGGGGTTCGGCAGCTATGGTTTCCCGGAAAGCCATGCCGTCAGTTTCGCGCAGCTGGCCTATGCCTCTTCCTGGCTGAAATGCCACCACCCGGCCATCTTCGCCTGCGCCCTTCTGAACAGCCAGCCCATGGGCTTCTACCAGCCGGCCCAGATCGTGCGCGACGCGGCCGAACACAAGGTGGAGGTGCGGCCCGTGGATATCAACCGGTCGGAATGGGACTGCACGCTGGAGGAAGGGCGTGGCGGCCCGGCCCTGCGCCTGGGCTTCCGGCAGGTGAAGGGACTGCGGGAGGAGGCGGCCATCCGGATCGCCTGCGACCGCGGCACCGGTTATGACACGATCCGCGACCTGTGGCGGCGGACGGACCTGCCCGTGGCCGTGCTGGAACGGCTGGCCGATGCCGATGCCTTCGCCCCTCTGGGCCAGGACCGTCGTCAGGCGCTGTGGGAGGTGAAACGACTGGGGGGCAGGCCGCTGCCGCTGTTTCAGGCGGCCGACGGCGCCCGGCGCATCGGCGATAACCGCCCGCCGGTGGATATGGGGCCCGTGGATATGGGGGACGAGCCGGAGGCCGGATTGCCCAGCCTGTCGCTGGGCGAGCAGGTCTGGACCGACTACCGCACCCTGTCCCTGTCGCTGCGGGCCCATCCGATGGGCTTGCTGCGTCCCGTCATGACGGGGCTGGGCATGGGCACGACGGAGGCGCTGCGCCATGCCCGGCCGGGGTCGCGCGTCGATGTCGCGGGCCTGACCCTGGTGCGCCAGCGGCCGGGCACGGCATCGGGCGTCATCTTCGTGACGCTGGAGGATGAACTGGGCATCGCCAACCTTGTCGTCTGGCCATCCGTCATGGAACGCCACCGCCGCACCCTGATGACGGCGGCGCTGATGGGCGTGCGCGGGCGGCTGCAGCGGGAAGGGGAGGTGATCCATATCGTGGCCGAAAAGCTGATCGACCTGTCATCCCACCTGCGCAGCCTGCAGCCGGGTGGCCTGTCGGCCAATGACGCGGCCCTGCCCGATGCCCTGCCCGCCCGGGTGTTCGGGGAAGGGCGCAATTTCCACTGACGGGGCTGGTGACGGGGCTGGTGACGGGGCCGGGCATGGAGGGGACCGGACATTGACGGGTGGCGGCGCTTGGTCCCCACCGAATCAGGAAGCTTGGATGATTGACCGATCCCCATATATGGACAAATTTATCCCTATACAGAGATAAATTGTCAGGGGGAGGGCGATGCTGGACAGTTTCCGGTTCGACCGGCTTTTCATCGATGGCGAATGGACGGTGCCGCTGGATGGCGGCGTGCGTGGCAGCATCGACCCTGCCACGGGCAAGGTCTGGGGCGATGTGGCCTATGGCGGCATCAAGGATATCGACCGGGCCGTGGCGGCCGCCCGCGCGGCGTTCGAGGGCCCGTGGCGTCGCATGCCGGGATGGGAGCGCGCAGCCATCCTGCGCCGCTTCGCCGATCTCTATGCCACGCAGATCGACGCCCTGGCGCGCATCGAGACACAGGATAATGGCCGGGCGGTACGGGAATCGCGCGGGGATATCGGGCTGCACCCGCAATATTGGCACTGGTTCGCCTCCCTGGCCGACAAGCTGTCGGGCCGCACCATCCCCATGGATGACAGCGTGCATGCCTTCACCTCCCGCCTGCCGGTGGGGGTGGTGGGCACCATCACGCCCTGGAACGTGCCGCTGATGGCGGCCACCTGGAAGCTGGGGCCGGCGCTGGCGGCGGGTTGCACCGTGGTGCTGAAGCCGGCGGAACAGACGCCGGCCTCCTCCCTGGCGCTGGCCCGGCTGTTCCAGGAGGCGGGGTTTCCGCCCGGCGTGGTCAATGTCGTGCCCGGCGACGGGCCGGCGGCCGGCGCGCATCTGGTTGCCCATCCGGGCGTGGACAAGATCGCCTTCACGGGCGAGGGCGCCACGGCCAAGACCATCCTGAAGACCGGCGCCGACACGCTGAAGCGGTTCAGCTTCGAGCTGGGCGGCAAGGCGCCGCACATCATCTTCGCCGATGCCGATATCGAGCAGGCGCTGAACGCCGCCACGGGATCGGCCTGGGCGCTGTGCGGGCAAAGCTGTGCCCTGGGATCGCGCATCCTGGTCGAACGGCCCGTCTATGACAGGGTGGTCGCGGCGTTCCGTGAACGGGCGGCGCGTGTGCGGGTGGGCATGCCGCTGGACCCCGCCACCCATATGGGCCCGCAGGCGCACCATCAGCAACTGGACAAGACCCTGTCCTATATCGATATCGGGCGCCGTGAAGGGGCCGATCTGGTGGCGGGCGGGTCGCGCATCGACAGCCCGGACCTGGCCGGCGGCTATTTCGTGGAACCCACGGTGTTCGCCGGCGTGCGCCCCGACATGCGCATCGCGCAGGAGGAGATATTCGGACCCGTCGCCGCCATCATTCCCTTCGACGGGGAAGAGGAGGCGGTGTCCATCGCCAACGGCACGCCCTATGGGCTGGCGGCCGGGCTGTGGACGTCGGACACGGGCCGCGCCCACCGCGTGGCCAACCGGATCGAGGCCGGGATCGTCTGGGTCAACACCTACCGCTACATCCGCTGGTCCACGCCCTATGGCGGCTTCAAGACCAGCGGCTGGGGCCGGGAGAACGGGATCGAGGCGCTGGACAGCTATCTTGAGACCCGCACCACGATCATATCGACGACCGGGCGCTTCGCTGACCCGTTCGCAAGCTGAGGGAGGAAGGCAATGCGTCTTCAAGGCAAGCTGGCCATCGTCACGGCCGCCGCGTCCGGCATGGGCCGGGCCGGCGTGGAACGGTTCGTGCGCGAGGGTGCGCGCGTGGCGGCCATCGATATCAGTGCCGAGGCCCTGGACCGGCTGGTGGCCGATTTCGGCGCCGGCAAGGTCGTGCCCATCGTGGCCGACCTGTCGACACCGGACGGCGCGCGCGACAGCATCGATCAGGCCGTGGCGGCCCTGGGCGGGGCCGACATCCTGTGGGCCCATGCCGGCATGCCCGGTCCGGCCTCGGTGGAAAACCTGGATATCGACGCCTATCGCAAGGCGATCGACCTGAACGTCACCTCGGCCACGCTGGGGGCGGGGCAGGTGGCGGCGCACATGCGGGCACGCGGCGGCGGGGCCATCGTCTTCACCTCTTCCATTTCCGGCCTTGTCGGTTCGATGATGAGCCCGATCTATTCGGCCGCGAAATGGGCCGTGGTGGGGCTGACCAAGTCGCTGGCCCTGGCCCTGGCCGGAGACAATATCCGCGTCAATGTCGTCTGCCCCGGCCTGGCCGACACGCCCATGAAGGCGGGCTTCACGGGCCGCAGCGGCGATCCGGCCGAAGCGGCCGCCAACGAGGCCAAGGTGGTCGGCGCGGTTCCCATGGGCCGGCTGGTGAAACCGGGAGAGGTGGCCGACGCTGTGCTGTGGCTGGTGTCCGACGAGGCCAGTTTCGTCACGGGCGTGGCCCTGCCCGTGGATGGCGGCTTCACGGCGCGGTAAGGGCGGGACGGGGCTGTGCAGATCGGGCTTTGCCGGAACGGGCCTGGCCCCCTATCGTCGGCGTCCCTTTTCCCCCGTTTGGCAGAGGCCAGGCATGGTTGTTGTGCGGCAGGCCGCGAACGCGCTCCAGCTCCTTGAATATTTCGCCCGGCGGCTGCGGCCGGCCACGGCGGCGGAGATCGCGGAGGATCTGGACTGGCCACGTTCCAGCACCTTCAAGATGCTGGGCACGCTGGCTGAGATGGGGTTCCTCTACGAACCCCAGCCGCGCGGCGGCTATTACCCCAGCCCCCGCTGGCTGGACCTGGCGGAACGGGTGACGCGCGCCGACCCCCTGCCCGATGCCGTGCGGCGGCTGGTCCGCGATCTGGCGCGGGCGACGGGGGAAACGGTGCTGGTCGCCGCCCCCGCCGGGGAACAGGCCATCTTTCTGGAGGTGGAGGAGTCGCGCCAGCCCGTGCGCTATTTCGCCAGCCCCGGCAGCCTGGTGCCCATCCATGCCAGTTCGGCCGGCCGGGCCCTGCTGGCCCAGATGCCGGTGCGGGAGCGGGAGCAGCTTTACCGCCGCATCCGCTTCGACGGGTTCTCCCCCACCACGCCGCTGACCCCGGCCATGGTGGAGGCGGAACTGGAGGCCGCGCGGGTGCGTGGCTTCCACCAGAGCAATGCGGAATACATCCCCGATCTGGCCGGCGTGGCGCTTGCCCTGCCCTTCGGCCACCGGCGGCTTTCCATCGTCGTCGTCGGCCCCGTCTCCCGCTGCCTGGACAGGCGGCCGGCAATCGCGGGCGTGATGGCGGAACAGCTCGATAAACTGAAGCAGGACGGGGCCTGATCGCCACCTTCCTGCCATGGCGGGAGGGATGACAAGGATATGGCTTCCAACAATACCGACGCTGGCAGCGGCCTGCTGGACGCCGCCCCCATGCATTGGCGGCAATGGGTGGTGGTCTGCCTGTGCATCGCCCTGAACGCCCTGGACGGGTTCGACGTGCTGGCCATCAGCTTCGCCGCCCCCGGCATTGCCGCCGAATGGGGCATCGACCGGGCCATGCTGGGCATCGTGCTGTCCATGGAACTGATCGGCATGGCCACCGGCTCGGTGCTGATCGGCAACCTGGCCGACCGGATCGGACGGCGCCCCACCATCCTGGCCTGTCTGGTGGTGATGGCGGCCGGCATGTTGCTGTCGGCCCTGGCGCGCGACGTGGCCTTCCTGTCCGCCACGCGGCTGGCCACGGGGCTGGGCATCGGCGGCATGCTGTCATCGACCAGCGCCATGGTGGCCGAATATTCCAACGCCCGGCGCCGCAGCCTGAATGTCGTGCTGAACATCGCCGGCTATTCCAGCGGGGCCATCCTGGGCGGGCTGGTGGCTGCGGCCCTGCTGGAAGGCAGCGGCGACTGGCGTAGCGTCTTCCTGTTCGGGGGCGTCGCAACGCTGGCCGTGCTGCCGCTGGCCTGGTTCCTGCTGCCGGAATCCATCGACAGCCTGCTGGCGCGTCGTCCGGCCGATGCCCTGGAAAGGGTCAACCGGACCCTGGCCCGGTTGGGCCAGCCCTTGCTGGCCGCCTTGCCGGCCCCCCTGGCCGGCGGGTCGCAGCGCTCGCTGCTGTCCCTGTTCACGGGGGGCTATGCCCGCGTCACCATTCTGCTGACCATCGCCTATTTCACCCAGATCATGCTGTTCTATTTCGTGCAGAAATGGGTGCCCAAGATCGTCGTGGACATGGGGCACGATGCCGCCAGTGCCGGCCGGGTGCTGGTCGCCGCCAATGTCGGCTCCCTGGCCAGCGCGGTGCTGATCGGGCTTGCCTCGCAGAAGCTGCGGCTGCGGCCCCTGGTGGTCGGCGCCATGCTTTGTTCGTTCCTGGCCATCGGCCTGTTCGGCTCCGGCCTGACGGACCTGTTCTGGCTGTCGCTGGTCGTGGCGCTGGCCGCCTTCTTCATCAATGCCGGCGTGGTCGGCATGTATCCGATCCTGGCCACCACCTTCCCGGCCCATCTGCGGGCCAGCGGCATCGGCTTCGTGATCGGGGTGGGACGCGGCGGGTCCGCCATCGGGCCGGTGCTGGCCGGGGCCCTGTTCGCAGGCGGCAGCGGCCTGCTGCCCGTCTCGCTGGTGATGGGGGCGGGCGGCCTGGTTGCCGCGGCCATGCTGCTGCTGCTGCCGCGCCGGGAATGAAGGGCGCGCCGCCGGTTGCGGGTCCGGGGGTGCCGGAATGCCCCCGGACCGTCGCCGTCACGCCGTGGCGGCGGGATTTCTGATGGGGCAGGTCTCTTCCCGGTCCACGATGTCGAAGGTGAATATCCACTTGGCGATGCCGGTCAGGATCGCGGCGACAAAGCCCAGCTCCACGATCTGCGCATCGTCGTAATGGGCCCGCAGCCGGGCATAGAGGTCGGCGGACAGGTGGCCGTCCATGTTCTGCAGGGCCATCTCGTCGGCCAGTGCGATCACGGCCCGGTCCTTGTCGGTCCACAAGGGGGAGGCGGGATTGTCGATGACATCGATCATTTCCTCGGTGATGCCCGCCGCCACCGCGTCCAGCGTGTTGGACCGGTTGCACAGCCGGCAGCCATGCTGCTTGGACAGCTTGATGCGCAGCAATTCCTTGCTGCGGACATCCAGGCGCATGCCTGGCAGCCTGTTGTAGAAGACGCCGCCATAGAACTCGTCGAAGTACCAGCGCATGATCTCCGGATTGTGGGCCATCACCTCGATGATGGTCCCGTCGCCCGTCTTCTTGACACAGCGATGGAACGCCTCGGCGATGGGGGTGCTCATCTGCTCCACGGGCACGCGCGGCATGACGGTATTCGGCACTGTATCCCTCCCTGGTTAAACCCATAATGATATATTAAGATATCATTATGGGGCAAATCCACCTCCGTGCCAACGGGTGAATGTCCGGACAAAACGGTTCATCGGGAGTAAGGATCAGTCGCTGTGCGCCTCCTCGGCCACGGCGTTGCGGGCGGGCCAGGCGCCGCGGGTGGGTATCAGCCCGCGTTCGGCCGACACCCGCACGGCGTCACGGCGCTTGCTGACGCCGATCTTCCGGAACAGGGATTTCAGCCGGTACTTGACCGTATCGGGCGACATGCCGATCAGGCGGGCGATTTCCTTGTTGGAGTGGCCCTGGCACAGCAGGAACAGTACCTCGGCCTCCGCCTCGTTGAACAGGCCGGGGGCGGTGATGTTGTTGCGGCAGGCTGCAAGTGATTTTGCGAGTGACTTCAGGAACTGCCCGCGGAAACGGTCGACCTCTGCCCCGTCGGCCATGGCCGCGTCCAGGCCGGCCTGCACGAAGCGCCGCGCCTCCACGAAGGGGCGCACGATGTTCTGGAACATGGCGATGCCCACGGCCTCGTCGAAGCAGGTCCGCGCCTCTTCCGGGGAACCGGTGGCGCGGTGGCCGAAGGCGGCCAGGATGTTGACATCGATCAGCAGCCGGCCGGCGCCGCGCTGGTCGGCCCAGGTGCGCAGCCGGGCCAGTTCGGCCATCGCCGCACCGGTGGCCCCGTCCAGCAGCCGCAGCTTCACGCGGCACAGCGACGCCGCCACGGCGACGGGACGGTAGAAGGGGGAATCCGCCATCATCATGTCGGCCAGCGCATCGATGCCCGCCGCTTCCGCCGCCATGGCGGCCGCGTCCAGCCCCGTGCCGTGGATCAGGTGCAGTTCCACCTCGCTGATGTCGGCCAGCAGTTCCAATTGCCGCAGGCGCCGCCGGGCCGCCGTCCGCCGGGCGCGGGCGATGGTGTTCCAGGCCTCGTCGAAGGCACCATCCCCGGCCAGGGCGCGGGCCTCGGTAAAATAGGCGACGGCATAGACATCGACCCAGCCATCGGACTGTTCCATGTGCGGCAGTGCCCAGGCCAGCAGTTCGCGGGCCTCCGACACCCGATCCTGCTCATAGAGAAGCTCGGCCAGGAAGGCGTTGCAATTGGCCGCCAGATCGGAATGGTCGCCGAAATTCTCCACGATGTCCTGCCGGGCCGCCTTCAGGATGGCCTCCGCCTCCTTCAGCCGGCCCTGCGCCCGCTTGATCCGCGCTTCCAGGAAGCGGGTGAAGATGTCGCTGTAGAGCGAACCGAAGGCCCGATAATGCTCCCGCGCCGTCAGGGTGGGCTGCAGGGCGCGCTCCAGCCAACCACCCTCGAAATATTTGGCGGCCAAAGTCTCGTTGATGTTGGCCAGGATCAGATGATCGTTGGCCGGCAGCTTGCGCAGCAGCGCCTCGCGCGCCAGAAGGTCGTCGAAGGTGACGGGCTGGTTCTCGTAATCGGTCAGCGTGTCGCCCACGACCCTGATTTCCGTGCGCAGGTCGGCCGACAGGGCTGTTTCGTCGGCCCGTTGGGCAAAGGCGTCAAAGGCCACGCGCGCGGCCCCCAATTCCCCCTGCTTCATCAGCAGATAAACATGCGCCAGCACCAGCCGGGGGCGCGTATGCACCAGGGCGCCCGACAGCCGGGCCAGCCCGCGTTCCAGCACGCCTTGCAGGCCCAGCGGGATCAGCCGCCAGCCGCCCGCTTCCTCCAGGATCTCGGCCAGGCGCGTGTCGTCGCCGGCCGGGATGGCGTGGGCCACGGCCTCCGCCACCTGGCCGCGCTGGGAGAACCAGTCGGCCGCGCGGCTTTGCAGGGCCGCGAACAGGCGGCCGTCCGACCGTTCCAGCCGGTCGCGCAGATATTCGGCGAAAAGCTGGTGGTAGCGATATTCCCGCCGGTCCGGCCCCATGGAGGTCAGGAACACGCCCTGCTGTTCCAGCCGTTCCAGCACCAGCCAGCCATCATGCCGGTCGCACAGCAGATTGACGAGGTCACCCGTCAGCCGGTCCAGCAGGGCCGTGCGGATCACCACCTCCCGCACCTCGTCCGGCAGGGCCATCAGCACCTGTTCGGACAGATAGCGGGCCAGATCGGTGCCGGACCCGCCGGATTGCGCGATCAGCCGCTCCTGGCCGATCCCGCGCTTCAGCGACAGCGAGGTCAGTTGCAGGGCGATGGGCCAGCCCTCCGTGCGGTGCAGGATGCGGTCCACGTCATCGGCGGCCAGCGGCCGGCCGGCGCGGGCCAGCAGGCTTTCAGCCTCACGCAGCGAGAAACGCAGGTCATGGGCCGTGATCTCCAGCAACTGTTCCTCTGCCGCCAGCACCGATTGCCCCAGCCGGGGGTAATCGCGCGACGCCAGAACGAAATGGCAGTTGGGCGGGGCCAGCCGGATCAGTGCTTGCAGGAAATCGGCCACCCCCTCGCCCTGGGCGTGGTGCAGGTCGTCCAGGATCAGGACCAGGGGTCCTTCCTCCCCCGCCAGTTCGTTGACGACGGCCGACAGGGCGGCACGCGGCGGCAGGTCGGCGGCCAGCGCCGGGGCATCCGCCGCCCCGCCTTCCCCCCGCACGGCCCGCAGCAGATAGCGCACCAGCCGCTTCAGGTCGCAATCGTCGCGTTCCAGCGCCAGCCAGACGGCCCGCACCGACCGCTGGGCCAGCCGTCCGCGCCATTGGGCCAGGATGCTGGTCTTGCCATAGCCGGCCGGCGCCTGCACCAGGGTCAGCCGGTGCATCAGCGCGGCGTCCAGCCGGTCCAGCAGGGGATCGCGCCGGATCTGGTCGCCCATCCAGACGGGGGGGCCGAATTTGGCGGCGATCACGTCCTCCATGGAACCTTCCTTCGCTTCCGTGTGGTCGTCCAGGCACCTGGCACGGATCAGGGTACGGACAGTGCGCGGGGCTTTCAACACGTTACCCGCGCCGAACGGGCCGCTTACCCGTTCGGCCCCGCCTACACCCGTTTTACAAATTGCCGCGCCGGGGGTGCCTTCCCTCTAATCCAGTGCATGTGAAGGTGATCTGGAGGGTTGAGGAGTGCGCATTGGTGTCGATGTGGGCGGAACAAACACGGATGCGGTCCTGATCGACGGCATGCGGGTTGTTGCCTCGACCAAGCAGCCCACGACGGCGGATGTCAGCTCCGGTGTCGCCGCGGCGATCACGCGGGTTCTGGCCGAGGCGCGGTTGCCGCCCGCCATCGTCACGTCGGTGATGATCGGGACCACCCATTTCACCAACGCCCTGGTGGAACGCGCGCACCTGGACAAGGTGGGCATCATCCGGCTGGCCAGCCCGTCGGGCGAGGCGCTGCCGCCGCTGACCGGCTGGCCGGAGGCGCTGGCCGGGCAGGTGGGGGATGCCATCTTCCTGCTGCCCGGCGGGTACGAGGTGGATGGCCGCGAGATCGCCCCCTTCGACGAGGACAAGGTGCGCGCCGCCGCCCGCGCCTGCCGCCAGCGCGGTATCGCCAGCATCGCGGTCAGCAGCGCCTTCGCCCCCATCAACCCCGCCATGGAGGAACGGGCCGCCGCCATCCTGCGCGATGAATATCCGCAGGCCGCGATCAGCCTGTCGCATGCCATCGGCCGGCTGGGCCTGATCGAGCGGGAAAACGGCGTGATCCTGAACGCCGCCCTGACCAGCCTGGCCCGCCATGTCATCGCCTCCTTCCAGCGGGCGCTGCGGGAACTGGGCCTGGATGCCCCGCTTTACATCTCGCAGAATGACGGCACGCTGATTTCCGCCGCGCATGCCGCGCGCTACCCCGTCATGACGATCGGGTCCGGCCCCACCAACAGCATGCGGGGGGCTGCGTTCCTGACGGGGGTGGATGACGGGATCGTCATGGATGTCGGCGGCACGACCTGCGATATCGGCGTGCTGGCCAACGGCTTTCCCCGTGAAAGCTCCATCGCCGTCGATATCGGCGGGGTGCGCACCAATTTCCGCATGCCCGACATCCTGGCCATCGGCCTGGGCGGCGGCACGCGCATCCATCTGGACCCCGGCCTGTACCGGGCCGACACCCTGGCCGGGACGGACCTGCGTGTCGGGCCGGATTCGGTGGGCTATCGCATCACGCAGGAAGGCTGTCTGTTCGGCGGCACGACCCTGACGGCCAGCGACATCGCCGTTTCCACGGGCAGGGCGGCCTTCGGCGATGCCGCGCGCATCCCCGCGCTCGCCCCCGCCGTGCGGGACGCTGTCTGGACCCGTATCCAGTCCATGCTGGCCGACGGGGTGGACCGCATGAAGACGGCACGCGGCGATGCCACCATCATCGCTGTGGGGGGCGGGCATTTCCTGGTGGACGATGACCTGAAAGGGGCGGCCAGGGTGATCCGCCCGCCCCATGCCGACGTGGCCAATGCCGTGGGGGCCGCCATCGCCCAGATCGGGGCACAGATCGAACAGGTCGTGGATTACGCGGCCATCCCGCGCGAAACGGCCCTGGCCCGCCTGCGTGAGGAGGCCGTGGCCCGCGTCGTGACGGCCGGCGGGGAGGCCGAGACAGTCGAGATCGTGGATATGGAAGAAGTGTTCCTCAGCTATCTGCCGGGCCGGTCGGCCCAGGTGCGCATCAAGGCGGTCGGCGATCTGGCCGGCGGCACCCCGGCCCCCCGCTTCACGGAGGTACAGCATGCGCATTGATCGCGCGGCCCTGGCCGATCTCGCCCGTGGCGCCGCCTTTCTGGGTTCGGGCGGCGGCGGCGATCCCTATTACGGGCTGCTGCTGGCCGAGGCGGCCATCGCGCGCTGCGGCGGCTTCGACCTGATCGCGCCGGCCGATCTTGCCGACGATGCGCTGGTCGCTCCCTGCGGCTGGATCGGCGCGCCCACCGTGTCGGTGGAAAAGCTGCCCAATGGCGGGGAGACCGTGGCCGGCCTGCGGCGCCTGGAAGCGTTGATGGGCCGCAGGATCGATGCCGTGCTGCCCGTGGAGATCGGCGGCGGCAACGGGCTGGCGCCCTTCGTGGCGGCGGCCGAACTGGGCGTGCCGGTCGTGGATTGCGACGGGATGGGCCGCGCTTTCCCGGAATCCCAGATGGTGATCTTCAACATCCGCGGCCTGTCGGCCTGTCCGTCGGTGCTGACAGCGGCCTGCGGCTCGCTGGCGGTCATCGAGACGGACAACAACCTGACGCATGAGCGCGTGGCCCGCGGCCTGTCGGTGGCGCTGGGCGGCATCGCGCATATGGTGGAATATCCGCTGACCGGCGCGCAGGCCCGGCAGCATTCCATTCCCGGCAGCGTCAGCACGGCCATCGCCATCGGCAAGGCCATCCGCACGGCCCGGACCGAACGGCGTGACCCGTTCCAGGCCCTGGCCGCGGCTTTGGGGACTCGGGCCTCTATCCCCATTGCCTGACCCTGTTCGACGGCAAGATCACCGACCTGGAGCGCGAGACGCGCGGCGGCTTCTCCGTCGGGCGGGTCACCATCGACGGGTTCGGCGATGGCGGGAGCCGGATGGAGGTGCTGTTCCAGAACGAGAATCTGGTGGCCCGTCAGGATGGCCGCGTCCGGGCCATGGTGCCCGACCTGATCACCATCATGGACCGGGAGACGGCCGACACGATCACGACGGAGCGGCTGAAATACGGCCAGCGGGTCAAGGTGATCGCGGCATCGGCCCCGTCCATGCTACGCGAACCGGCGGCGCTGTCCCTGGTGGGACCGGCCGCCTTCGGGCTGGGGCCCGATTTCACGCCGATCGAGATCCTGAACCAGGGCGAGGGTGCATGAGCCACAGCAACAGCGGCAGCGAAGGTTTTGCCAGCGGTCCCCTGCCCGAACACCTGACGGTGCCGGGATGGCGGGTGGCGCTGATCATCGCCAGCTTCACCTTCGCCCTGCCCGGGTTCCTGAACGGGGCGCAGACGGGCATGGCGCTGGGCTTCTCCCAGGCGGTGACGGCGGCCCTGGCGGCCGGGCTGATCCTGTGTGCGGGCGCCTGCCTGACATCCATCATCAGCGTGCGCACGCGGCTGACCACCTACATGCTGGTCCAGCGCTCCTTCGGGGTGCGGGGGGCGGCGCTGGTCAATATCGTCATCGCCATCGTGCATTTCTGCTGGTTCGGGGTGAATGTCTCCTTCTTCGGCAGCGCCATGGTGGCCGCCGCGTCGCAGGGCTTCGGCATTCCCGGCAATTTCAGCACCTTTGTCATCATCGGCAGCGTGCTGATCACCATTTCCACCATCTTCGGTTTCCGAACGCTGGACCGGCTGGCCATGGTGGCCGTGCCGCTGGTGGGCGTGATCCTGCTGGTGGTCTGCGTCAAGGCGCTGGGGACGGGGCCGGTGGATCTGGCCCCCGTGGCTGATCCGCCCGTGGCCATGAGCTTCGGCATCGCCCTGTCCGCCCTGGTCGGCGGCAATATGCTGACCGTGGCCGCCATGCCGGACCTGTCGCGTTTCATCCGTACAGAACGGGGGGCGCTGGCGGGCATGGTGCTGTCCTTTCCCTTCGCGGCGCCCGTTCTGATGGTCGTCTCCGCCCTGATCGCGCTGTCCACGGGCCAGACGGACATCATGCAGATCGTCGTCGGCATGGGGCTGGGCGTGCCGGCCCTGCTCATGCTGCTGCTGTCGGTCTGGACCATCAACGCGCTGAACCTCTACTCGGCGGGCCTGTCCCTGGCGGCGACCTTTCCCCGTCTGCGGCAGGTCCATATCATCCTGGGCGGCGGGGCGGTGGGCTGCGCCTTCGCCCTGATGGGCATCATCGACAGTTTCATCCCCTTCCTGGTCACGCTGGGCCTGATCATTCCGCCCATCGCCGCCATCTATGTGATCGACGGCTTCCTGGTCTTCCGCGACCGGGCAGCGGCCGGCACAGCGGCGGGGTCAGCAGCGGCGGTGCCACCGGTCCGCTGGGAAGCCATCGCCGTCTGGCTGGGATCGCTGGCCATCACCATGCCGGCCATGGCCGCCGGCCTCACCCTGACCACCGTGCCGGCGCTGGACGCCACGCTGCTGGCGGCCGGCGCCTATCTGATCGTTCTGCGCTTCCGGGGAAGAATATGAGCGGCGATATCGATGCCATCTGCGCCCTGGATGCCCACGGGCAGGCCGATCTGGTCCGGCGCGGGGACGTGCCGCCCACCGCTCTGCTCGATGCGGCCCTGGCGCGGATCGACGCGCTGAACCCGGCGCTGAACGCCGTCGCCCATGTCGCGGCGGCACAGGCGCATGCGGCCTTGGCCGGGCTGGACCGGTCGGCCCCCATGGCCGGTGTGCCCTATCTGCTGAAGGCCTCGATGGAATATCCGGGCTTTCCCTGGCTGTCGGGTTCGCGCAGCCGGCAGGGCACGGTGGGGCGCCGGAAATACCCGTTCGCCCGGCGGATGGATGCGCTGGGGCTGGTGCCCTGCGGCCTGTCGACCATGCCGGAATTCGGCCTGATCGGCTCCGGCGAGGCGCTGCTCTATGGTCCGACGCGCAACCCCTGGAACCTTGAACATGGGGCGGGCGGGTCCAGCAGCGGGGCGGCCGCGGCGGTGGCGGCCTGCATGGTGCCACTGGCCACGGGCAGCGACGGGGGCGGGTCCATCCGCATCCCGGCGTCGCATTGCGGCATCATCGGGTTCAAACCCAGCCGCAACTGGAACCTGCGGGCCCGCGCCGTCAGCCTGATCGACGACCTGCTGGCCTCCGACGGGCTTTATGGCCGGTCCATGCGCGACACGGCCTGGGCCGCCCGCGCCCTGCGCAGCCAGCCGCCCGGCCCGGCCGCGCCCGGCCGGCCCCTGCGCATCGCGGTGAGCCTGCAGGGGCTGGACGGGCAATTGCCGGCGCCGGACATCGTGGAGATGATCGGCCGGACGGCCACCCTGTGCGCCGACCTGGGCCATGCGGTGGAGCCGCGGGAATTGCCGCTGGACCTGGGGGCGCTGAACCGCGCCTTCGATATCCTGTGGAGCTATGGGGCGGGAGAGGTCGTGGACCTGACCCGGTCCCGGCTGGGGGCGGCGGCGGACGCGGTGCTGGAACCCTGGACCCTGGGGCTGGCCGACCGGCGCCAGGCCGTGACGCCCGACGACCTGGCCGCCGCCCTGTCGGCCATCGGGCGCATCGACCTGCACCTGGCCACCTTCTGGGAACGGTTCGACCTGGTGCTGAGCCCTGTGGCGGCCAGCACGGCCCCGTCGCTGGGCGTGCTGGCGCCCGACCGGGCGTTCGATGAATTGTGGCGCGACCATTTCCGGCATGTGAACCACACGCAGCTTCAGAACATGGCCGGCTATCCGGGCCTGTCCCTGCCGCTGTTCGAAGGGGAGGGCGGCCTGCCGGCGGGGGCCATGTTCTGGACCCGCCATGGCGGTGACGACCTGCTGCTGGCCCTGGGCGCGGCGCTGGAGGAGGCGCGGCCCTGGGCCCATCGCCGCCCGCCCCTGGCCTGACAGGGAAACCAGCCTGGGACCGGCCGGGGTGAACAAGAGGGGGAGATTGCCGTCATGAAGAACGCCATCCTGGGACCGCTGCTTCTGCTGGGGGCGGGTGTTCTGGCCGCACCGGTCCTGCCGGTGCTGGCACAGGACGCCGCCCCGGTCGCCACCCCCTATGTCATGCCGGATACCGAGGTCTGGGACATGCCTGCGGCCCATGGCCAGACCTACCGGATCTATGTCTCCCGCCCCGCGGGGGAGGTGCCGGAGGGCGGCTATCCCGTGCTGTACGTGCTGGATGGCAACGCCATGTTCGCCGGCTTCGCGGAGGCGCGGCGCATCCAGGGCGTGTACAGCCAGGGGCTGGACAAGATGATCGTGGTGGCCATCGGCTATCCCAACGATCTGCCCTATGATCCGCGGCGCATGGGTGATTTCACCGCACCCATCGCCCATCCCGTGCTGAAGGCGCTGTACAAGGACCATCCGTCCGGCGGACGGGACCGTTTCCTGTCGTTCCTGATGGACCGGGTACGGCCGGAAATCGCCCGGCGCTATGGCGTGAACCCGCTGCGCCAGTCGCTCTACGGCCATTCCCTGGGCGGGCTGTTCGCCCTGCATGTGCTCTATTCCCGGCCCGGTGCCTTCCATACGATCATCGCGGCCAGCCCGTCCATCTGGTGGGACGATCAGGCCATCCTGGCGGAGGAACGGGCCTTCCGTGCCCGGCTGGAAAAGGAGCCGGCGCTGGCAAGCGGCAGCCGGCTCCTGATCCTGGCGGGAGAGCGGGAGGAGACGCCGGTCAGTCTGACCGACAGCATCGCCCTTGGGAAACGGCTGGAGCCGTTATCGGCGCTGGGGCTGCGCAGCAGCCATATGGTGCTGGACGGCGAAACCCATATCACCGTGCCCAGCCGATCGGTCACCACCGCCCTGCGCGCCGCCATGCAATGGCCTTGAGGGGCCGCCGGCCGGGTTCTTGCGGGGCCGGGTTCTCGCAGGAAATTGTGAGGGAAAGAAGAAGGCCGGAACGGGGGGTGCCCGTTCCGGCCTTCTTCTTTTCGGCACCGGTGCAGGCGCCCATCCCGGCGGCCCGTCAGGGGGCCGCCTCGTCCCCGAACTGCTCCAGGGTCCCATGCACGGGCTTGCCTTCGAACAGGGTCAGCAGGACCTTGGCATCCGATATGCGCAGGGGATCGACCTTGAAGATATCGGTATCCAGCACGATCAGGTCCGCGCTCTTGCCCCGGGCCAGCGAGCCGGTGACATCCTCCATGCTGTTGGCATAGGCGACGTTGATCGTATGGGCCTTCACCGCCTGTTCCAGGCTGATCGCCTCATCCGGCAGCAGCGGGGGCGAGGTCGTATCCTCGTAATTCACGCGCGTGACGGCCACCTGAAGGCCGGCCAGCGGATCGGCCGTGGCCACGGGCCAGTCGGCGCCATAGGCGATGACGGCCCCGCCCTTCAGCAGGCTGTTGGCCGGATAGATCCATTGCGACCGTTCCGGCCCGATGACCTGCTTGGTCAGATCCATATAGGGATAGTTGCTGGACCAGGTGGCCTGGAACTGCGCGATGACGCCCAGCGACCCGAAACGCGGCTGGTCGGCCGGGTCCACCACGTTCATATGCGTGATCACCGGGCGGTAGAGCGTGCCGTTCTGTGCCTTGGCGGCCTCGAACGCATCCAGTGCCGCCCGGGTCGCCATGTCGCCGATGGCATGGACATAGGGCTGCACGCCATCGGCCGCCAGTTGCGTGACCGCCGCCTTGAACATGTCCGGCGCGATCTGCAGGGTGCCGTGATTATGGGGATCGTCGGCATAGGGCTCGATCATGGCCGCGGTATGCTGGGGGATGACGCCATCGGCGAAGAATTTCACGGCGCGGGCGCGGAAACCCAGCGTTTCGGCCCGGCCGGCCGCCGTGCGCAGGGCCGGGATCTGCTCCAGTCCCTGGCCATTGTCCCATTTCAGGGCAAGGGCGACATGGTTGGTCAGTTCTCCCCGCTGCTTGACGGCGCCATAGGCCTCCACCACCTCGCTGGACCCGTCGGCGGCCACATCCACCAGCGCGTCGTGCCAGTTGGTGATGCCCAGGCTGTTGAACAGCCGGGAGGTATAGAGGATGGATTGCTCCAGCTCCTCCTGCGTGGGCTTGGGCACCAGCTTTTCCACCAGCGCCATGGCGCTTTCCTGCAGGCCGCCGACCGGCTCCCCCGTCGCCGGGTCGCGGTCGATGGTGCCGTTCTCGGGGTCGGGCGTGTCGCGGGTGATGCCGGCCAGTGCCAGCGCCCTGGAATTGACCCAGTAGCTGTGTCCCCCGACATTGGAGAAGATCAGCGCCCGGTCGCTGGACAGCGCGTCCAGCACCTCCTTGCGCGGGATGCCGTTGGGCGGGAACAGCGCGTCCTGCCACCCCACGCCGAACACCGCATCGTCACCGGGATGGCTGTCGATGCAGCCCCTGATGATCCGCTGGTAATCCTCCACCGTGCGCCCGGCATGCAGGGAGCAGCGGGAATAGGACAGGCCGCCGAACACCGGATGCACATGCGCATCGCCGAAGGATGGCATCACCAGCCGCCCGCCCAGGTCCACCACCCGCGTGGCGTCACCCTTGTATCGGGCAAGCTCGGCGGCGGAACCGACCGCCAGGATGCGGCCCCCGTCCACGGCCACGGCTTCCGCCCAGGGCTGCGCCGCCTCCACCGTATAGACACGGGCATTGGTCAGCAGCAGGGCGGCGGCCGGGGCCTTGTCGCCGGCTGTCCCGCCCTCCCCGCCACAGGAAACGAGGCCGGTGGTTCCCAGCAGCAGGGCCAGCGCCGGGATGAGGCGGCGTGAACGTGAAGACATCAGGGGCTCTCCCTCCCGTGGCGACCGATGCGGATGGCGACTGGGGCCACCATCCGCACCGGCCGCCCGATGATCAGAACTTGCGGGTCACCGACGCCAGGATCGTGCGATCCTTGGCGGCGACGCAATAGCCCTCCGGCGGGGAGGACAGGCCGCAGGTGGCGTAATATTTCTTGTCGAACAGGTTGCTGGCATTGACCGAGGCCGACCAGTCACCATAGCTGGCCGACACCATGGCATCCACCAGCGTCACCGACGGCGTCAGGAAGCTTTGCGAAGTGTCGATCTTGTTGCCGATATGGCGCACGCCGGCACCGGCCCGCAGGGTCCAGTCGGCTCCCACCTGGAAGGTCTTGCTTCCCCAGAGGGAGGCCATTTCCTTCGGGATGTCGATGATCCGGTCCCCGGCGGTCAGGGTCTGGCTGGAGGTCAGGACCTCCGCGTCGGTGTAGCTGTAGGCGGCGGCGAAGTCGAAATCACCCGGCAGGCGGATGGTGGCTTCCACCTCCACGCCCTTGGACCCGACGGACCCGCCCTGGATGAAGTTCTGGATATTGTTCGGGTCCTGGGAGACGTAGTTGCTTTCCTTGATGTCGAAATAGGCCACGGTCAGCAGGGCGCCCCGCATCGGTTCCCATTTGGCGCCGCCTTCATACTGCCGGGCCGTGCGCGGGCTGAAGGAATTGCCGGCGAAGTCGCCGCCCGGCACGGGCAGGAAGGATTCCGAATAGCTGAAATAGGGGGAGATGCCGGCCACCAGCTCGGCGATGATGCCGCCGCGGAAGGACCAGGCATTCTGCTTCAGCTCCCGCACCCCGTTGCGTTCGGAGGTGGCGCGGTCGCGGCGCAGGCCCAGCAGCACATGCACCCGGTCGTCATAGCTGATCTGGTCCTGGACATAGACGCCGAGCTGCGTGCTTTTATATTCCAGGAAATTGGTGTAGCCGAAATCGAACGGCGCGCCATATTGCGGGTTGTAGATGTTGATGGGCGGCGGGCTGCCGCCGGCGAAGCAGGGCGCCTCCAGCCAGCCGCTGCAGGAGAAGCCTTCATCCTTGCTCTGGTCGAACCAGGTATAATCGACGCCGAACAGGACATTATGCTTCAGCGGCCCCGTGGTGAACCCGACCGACAGGTTGTTGTCGGTGTTCAGCACCTTGCTCTTTTCCCGGTTCACATAGAATTCGCGGCGCAGCAGCGTTTCCTCCGCGTCCGCGAACGGGCTGACATAGACGGCATAGCCGCCGTCGGACAGGTCGCTGTAGACCTCCCGGTAATCGGTATCCATGTGGGAATAGCGGGTGCGGCTGCTGAACACGATGCTGGGGGCGAAACGGTGGGTCAGCAGCAGGCTGCCCGACGTGTACTGCGTGTCCATGCCGCCGAAGCCGGGTTCACCCTGGTAGAAATTGAAGGCAATCCGCTCGTTCCGGTTGGGGGCCAGCAGTGATTTCGACAGGGGCACATAGCCCAGCGACCCCTGCTTGTCGTCCTGGTAAAGGCCGATCAGCGTCACCTCGGTGTCCGGCGTGGCCTCCCAGGTCAGCGACGGATTGATCAGCAGGCGGTCATCGGGCGTGCCCCACTGGGATTCACCGTCGCGCCCCACCGCCACCAGGCGGGCGGCCACCGTGTCGGACAGGGCGCCCGTGACATCGCCCTGGATCTGCTTGCGCTTGTCGGTGCCCAGCACGATCCCGACCTCACCGCCGGTCTGGAATTTCGGCATCTTGCTGGCGCCGTTCAGAATGCCGCCCGGCCCCCCCGCGCCATACAGCACGGATGACGGTCCGCGCAGTACCTCGGCGCGTTCCAGCGTGTAGGTTTCCAGCCGCGCGCCATAGATGAAATCGGGCATGCGCTTCAGCCCGTCCAGGTACTGCGCCGCGTCGAAGCCGCGCGCCGTGACGAAGTCGCCGCGGGAATCGACGCTGGGGGCTCCGGAAACGCCGGCGCTGTAGCGGTAGATGTCCTGCAGGTCGACCGCGGTGCGGTCCCGGAATTCCTGGTCGGTGATGACGCTGATCGCCTGCGGCGTCTCGATCAGGGCGGCATTGGTCTTCGTGCCGACGATGGCGCGGTCGGCCGTCACCACGATCTCTTCCAGGTCCGTGCCGCTGCCTTCCTGGGCCAGCGCACCGCCGGTGGCGGCCAGCAGGCAGCCAGCCGACAGGGTGCAGAAAAACCCGCGGCGCAGGGCCGCCTTCTTCGAGAATAGAGTGTTGGGTTCGTTAAGCATCGATACCATTGTAATTCCCCTTACCTTCCCCGTTGTGCTTTCCCGGTGCCATTGATTTTTGAATTGCGTGGCGATCATTGACGAACCATCGTTCGTGCATCTGTCGCGGTGCATTCAGCTTGGCGCAACCCCGCTTCGGAGGGATGGGCTTTTCAGGGTAAAGGCGGGTAAAGACGGGTAAGGCTGGGGACGGGCGCGCCGGGTGGGGCCGCCCATGGGGCTTCCGGGCCGGCGGCACGGCCGGCATTTACCCGCCTGACCAAGCACTTACCCATCCATCCTGTTGCAGGGCGGGACGGGTGGGGCACAGGCTGGCCGGTGATTAGACCGTTCGGGATCGGTCCCGTCCGGCCTGCGCTTGCAAGGGTGGAAGACACCATGGCCATGGATGGCATCGATCCCGACATTCACCGCTTCATCCTGCGGATGCGGGAGGATTGGCAGCGGTTCCCGCCGCTGGAGAGCATGGATTTCCCGGACCAGCGGATCGCGGCCGAACAGGTGCGGGCCCCCTGGACCGTCGGCGGGCCGGTGATGGCGGAGACGCTGGAACGCACCTTCGATCCCGGTGCCGGGGAATTGCGGATCAGGGTGTACCGGCCTGTGGCGGGGGGCGGCGCGCTGCCGGCCCTGGTCTATGTGCATGGCGGGGGGTTCACCCTATTCAGCATCGACACGCATGACCGGCTGATGCGCGAATATGCGGCCCAGGGCGGCTTTGCCGTGATCGGGGTCGATTACCCTCTGGCGCCGGAAGCGAAGTTCCCGACGGCGCTGGACCGGATCGAGGCGCTGATGCTGTGGCTGAAGGACAATGCCGGGCAATGGGGGATCGACCCGGCGCGGCTGGCCATGGGGGGCGATTCAGCCGGCGGGAACCTTTCCTTCGCCACCTGCCTGCGCCTGCGGGACCGGGGGGAACCGGATCTGGTGAAGGCCATCCTGTCCAACTATGGCGGCTTCACGAACATCATCTCCGACGCGGCGGAGGCGCGTTTCGGCGGGCCGGGGGCCATCCTGAACCGGGAGGAGGCGCGGGGCTATTGGGCCAATTACCTGCGCGACGCCGCGGACGAGGCCAACCCCCAGGCCTGCCCCCTGCTGGCCGACCTGCGCGGGTTCCCGCCGGTTTTCCTCGTCGTGGCCGAACTGGACCTTGTGGCGGCCGACAGCCTGGCCATGCATGAACGGCTGATACAGGCCGGCGTCGCCGTGGAATGCCGGGTCTATCCCGGTGCAGTCCATAGTTTCCTGGAAGCCATGTCCATTTCCCCCCTGGCCCGCCGCGCCATTGCCGACGGCGCCGGCTTCATCGCCGGCCGGGTCGGCTGAGGCTGTTGCGCGGGGTGTTCAGGCTGCCGGCCCCCGGATGGCGCGCAGCGGGTCGAGCAGCACATCGATGAAGCGGCGGCGATCCACCACGATATCGGCCGACAATGTCATGCCGGCCTGAAGCCGCCTTTCCTCGCCATAGGCACTGACCGACAGGCGTTCCGGCATCACGGTGACGCGGTAGACGGCTTCGGCGAAGACGATGGGGGTCAGCAGATCGCCGGGGCGATAGGTTGCGCGGCCGACCTGGGCTACCGTGCCATTCACCGATCCGAAGCGCTGGAAGGGAAAGGCATCGATGCGCAGGCGCACCGCCTGCCCCACCTCCACCAGCCCGGAAGCGCGCGACGGCAGCAGCAACTGCACCTCCATGCCCGCATCTTCCGGCACGATGGCAACCAGGGGCACCTCGGGGGCGGCGGCCTGTCCCGTCTCGGCCTGCAGCGCGGCCACCCGTCCGGCGACCGGGGCGACCAGCACATAGCCCTGGGCCAGTTCAAGCTCGGCCAGCGTACGGCGCAAATTGCGCCAGCCCGCCGATGGGGGCCAGGTACCCCGGCACCATCTACGTCCGGGCGTAGCTGCCGACGGTAAGCCAGGCCAGACCCGCCATGGCGGTAACCGCCAGCGCCACCGTCAGAACGACATGGCGCACCGGCTGGCTGATCACCACTTCGCCATAGAGACGCTGGCGACGATGATCAATGGCTTCCTGGCGGAAGATCGCCTTTTTTGTGATAATGTTAGAAATCCTTTATTTTTCATTTGCATCTTTGTTGATTTTTAAAAAGCCCAAAAATAGCGCGATTAAAAACATAAAACCAAGATTTGCAAGAATCATAGAAATTGCTCCAATTAAGAATCCTTCATTAGATGATCTAACCATATCATTTATGAATGGAGAGAATGCGGGACTGAGGAATATTGCTACACCTTTCGCCTTTCTATTTATTTTTATCACAACCTTCACCGATCTTGTTGTAATAATACTATTTTGCGGTGACCAGAACCTATAGGTTCTGGTCACCGCCCTCAATTGCCGGCGCCAACATTCGTTGGCTTGGCTGCGCCGCACGAGCGGTGCTGTGGCAGTCGCCGCCGGACCAACTTGCGATGAGTTCTACTAATCGAAAGTTGGTATAAGAGATAGGAGATTATATAAAAAATAAATAAATATCAACGACCCCGCCATCGGCAAGCGGCGCCTTTTCTGGGCGGAGGTGTCGAAACATTTCACGGGTGGATTGATCGCCGTCGTGCTGGACGGGGTGATGGCGATAGCGACCCTTGCCGTGATGCTGGTCTATGCACCGGTCCTGACGGCCATCGTCCTGGTCGGCCTTGTCCTCTATTTCGGCGTGCGCGCGCTTTCCTACCCCTATCAGCGGCGGCTGACGGATGAGGGCATACAATTGGCTGCCAAGGAGAATTCGATCTTCCTGGAGACGGTTCGCGGCGCCCGCGCCTTCAAGCTGTTCGGCCGGGAGGCCGAACGCCATTCCCTCTGGCAGAACGCCTGGGCCGACAGCATCAATAACAGCCTGCGCTCACAGAGATTTGGCCTGTTCGGCGGCACGGCCAACGGCCTGTTCAACCTGGCCGAAGCCCTGCTGGTCCTGTGGCTGGGCGCGCGCGCTTTATCGCCGGCCGTCGATCCTGTTCCTGGACGAGGGGACGGCCAACCTGGACGCACAGGCGGAACATGCCGTGATGGAGGTGGTGCGCCACCTGCCTGTCACCCGCATCGTGGTCGCCCACCGCCCCGCCGCCATCGCCGGGGCGACGCGCGTCTTTATCGTGGTGGACGGGGGCGTCAATGAAGCCATGCGGGACGAACCTCTCCCCCGCCAAGCCTCCGGACAGCAGGATTCCGTGCCTGTCGCATGAGAGATTGCGGGGAAGGGGGAAGCCTTTCACGGTCGGCGACCGGACCCGATCAGGTCGGGCGCGATGAGGTCAGCCGTCATGCCGGCCGCGCGGGATGGACAATGCGCCATGGGCCTTGCTACTGCTACAGGCCATGACAATCCATGGGAGGATGGTGGAGATGGCTGAACGCAGGAAACCCCTGGTCATCGTGACGCGCAAGCTGCCCGACGCCATCGAGACCCGGATGATGGAGCTGTTCAACACGCGCCTCAACCTGGACGACCATCCCATGGCGCGCGCGGAACTGGAGGAGGCGGTGAAGACCGCCGATGTGCTGGTTCCCACCGTCACCGACACGATCGACGAGGCGCTGCTGAACCAGGCGGGGCCGCAATTGAAGCTGATCGCCAATTTCGGCAATGGCGTCGACCATATCGACCTGCGCGTGGCGCGGGCCAGGGGCATCATCGTCACCAACACGCCGGGCGTGCTGACGGAGGATACGGCCGACATGACCATGGCCCTGATCCTGGCCACGGCGCGGCGCCTGTCGGAAGGGGAACGGCTGGTCCGGTCCGGCCAGTGGACGGGCTGGGCCCCGACCGTGATGCTGGGTGCGCGCATGGCGGGCAAGCGGCTGGGCATCATCGGCATGGGCCGCATCGGCCAGGCGCTGGCGCGGCGTGCCCGCGCCTTCGGCCTGTCCATCCATTACCACAACCGCAAGCCCGTGCATCCGGAGGTGGAAGCCGAACTGGATGCCGCCTATTGGGAAAGCCTGGACCAGATGCTGGCGCGCATGGATATCGTGGCCATCACCTGTCCGCGCACGCCCGCCACCTACCACCTGTTGAACGCCCGCCGCCTTGCCCTGCTGAAGCCGACGGCCATCCTGGTCAATATCAGCCGCGGCCAGGTGGTGGACGAGGCGACCCTGGCCCGCATGCTTCAGCGGCGGGAGATCGGCGGCGCCGGCCTGGATGTGTACGAGGACGAGCCCAATGTCGATCCCAAGCTGCTGAAACTGGACAATGTCGTGCTGCTGCCGCACATGGGCTCCGCCACGCTGGAAGGCCGCATCGACATGGGCGAGAAGGTCATCGTCAATATCAAGACCTTTGTGGATGGCCACCAGCCGCGCGACCGCGTGCTGGAAATGATGTTCTGACGCCGGTTCCCCGCCGGCGCCGGCCGGGTCTCCCCCGTCTTCGCGCAAGGCAGCCGCGCTTGCCGGCCGCCGCCTTTGCGTTTGCGTGACGGGCGGGCCTGGGCTAAGACCGGTTACCGGTGTGGGGGACCAGCCCCCGGCCCTTCGTGCATCTTGAGCGACATCGGTTCTGCCCCATGAGCGATAAGCCCACCAAGGCCCTGGCGGCCAAGGCGTTGCTGCCGACCGGATTGCGTGACCTGCTTCCGCCCGATGCGGAACATGAGGCGCAGGTCGTCGGCCGGCTGCTGAAGGAATTCCATCGCCACGGCTATGAACGGGTGAAACCGCCGCTGGTGGAGTTCGAGGAGGGGCTGCTGTCCGGTTCCGCCGCGACGCTGGCCAACCAGACCTTCCGCATCATGGATCCGGTGTCCCAGCGCATGATGGGCGTGCGGTCCGACATGACGCCGCAGGTGGCCCGCATCGCCACCACCCGGCTGCGCAAGGCGCCCCGCCCGCTGCGCCTGTCCTATGCCGGCCAGGTGCTGCGCGTGAAGGGCACGGGCCTGCGCCAGGAACGCCAGTTCGGCCAGGTCGGCGTCGAACTGATCGGTCCCGACCGGGCCGAGGCGGATGCCGAGATCATCCTGCTGGCGGCCAGTGCGCTGGGCAGCGTCGGGGCCAAGGGCATTTCGATCGACCTGACCGTGCCGACGCTGGTGCCGGCCGTGGCGCAGGCCCTCTCCCTGACGGAAGAGGATTACGCCCGCCTGCGCGCCGCACTCGACCACCGCGATGCCAAGGCCGTGGCCGACGCCATGGGACCCCACGCACCGCTGTTCCTGGCGATCCTGGAGGCCAGCGGCCCCGCCCCGGCGGCCGTGCAGCGGCTGGCCGCCATCGATCTGCCGGCCGTGGCGCGCAAGGCGCGCGCCGAACTGACCGATGTCGTCCGCCTGATCGAAAAGGCGGCGCCCGGCCTGTCCGTCACCATCGATCCCGTGGAAATGCGGGGTTTTGAGTATCAGACCGGCGTCAGCTTCACGATCTTCGCCCGCGGGGTGCGGGGCGAACTGGGGCGCGGCGGCCGTTACCGCACGGGCGGCGCCGATCCGGTGGGGGAGCCCGCGACGGGCTTCACCCTTTACACCGACACGGTGCTGCGCGCCCTGCCGGGTCCGCGTCCCGCCCGGCGCGTTCTGCTGCCGCCGGGCACCGATTATGCCGAGGCGCAGGCCTTGCGCGCCCAGGGCTGGTACACGGTGGCCGCCATGGATGCCACCGACGACCCCGTCGGCGAGGCGCGGCGCCTGGGCTGTTCGCATCTGCTGACCCCGGACGGGCCCGTGCCCGTCTGACATCCGGATTGAAACCTGTCGGGGTGGCGCCTTTGCGGGCCGCCCCCTTAATTCTGCTAGAAGCGAGGAATATCATGGCCAATGTGGCGGTCGTCGGTTCCCAGTGGGGCGACGAGGGCAAGGGCAAGATCGTCGACTGGCTGTCCAGCCGCGCCGATGTCGTGGTGCGCTTCCAGGGTGGCCACAATGCCGGCCACACGCTGGTGATCAACGGCGTGGTCTACAAGCTGTCGCTGCTGCCGTCGGGCGTGGTGCGTCCGGGCAAGCTGTCGGTCATCGGCAATGGCGTCGTCGTCGATCCCTGGGCCCTGCTGAAGGAGATCGACAGCATCCGCGGCAAGGGGGTGGAGATCACGCCCGACACCCTGCTGGTGGCCGAGAACTGCGCCCTGATCCTGCCGCTGCACAGCGCCGTCGACAAGGCGCGCGAGGAAGCGCGCGGCGTCAACAAGATCGGCACGACGGGCCGTGGCATCGGCCCCGCCTATGAGGACAAGGTGGCCCGCCGCGCCATCCGCGTCTGCGACCTGGCGGACGAGGCCGTGCTGGAAAGCAAGGTGGAACAGTTGCTGTTCCACCACAACGCCCTGCTGCGCGGCCTGGGTGCGCCCGAACTGCACCAGGACGAGGTGCTGGCCCAGTTGCGCGAGATCGCGCCGCGCCTGCTGCCCTATGCCGCCGTCGTGTGGAAGCGCCTGGACGAGGCGCGCCGCCAGGGCAAGCGCATCCTGTTCGAGGGCGCGCAGGGGGCCATGCTGGACGTGGATCACGGCACCTATCCGTTCGTCACCTCCTCCAACACGGTGGCGGGCAATGCTGCCGCCGGGTCGGGCATGGGGCCGGGTTCGGTCGGCTATGTGCTGGGCATCACCAAGGCCTATACGACCCGCGTTGGCTCCGGCCCGTTCCCCACGGAACTGCATGACGCGACCGGCGACCGGATCGGCGAGCGCGGGCATGAGTTCGGTACCGTCACGGGCCGCAAGCGCCGCTGCGGCTGGTTCGACGCCGTCATGGTGCGCCAGGCCATCCGCACGGGTGGCATCACCGGCATCGCGCTGACCAAGCTGGATGTGCTGGACGGGTTCGATGAACTGAAGGTCTGCACGGGCTACAAGCTGAACGGCGAGGTGATCCAGCACCTGCCCGCCGGCCAGACGGCCCAGGCGCAGGTGGAACCGGTCTATGAGACGTTCGAGGGCTGGAGCGAAAGCACCCAGGGCGCGCGGTCCTGGGGCCAGCTTCCGGCCGCCGCCATCAAGTATGTGCGCCGTATCGAGGAACTGATCGAGGCGCCCGTGACATTGCTTTCCACCAGTCCGGAGCGTGACGACACGATCCTGATGAAGGACCCGTTCGAGGATTGATCACCGCTTTTCCTGCAACGCCGCCCCAAAAGGGCGGCGTTGTCGTTTCCGGCAGGGGCATCCTCGTGCCAGACTGGCTTGCGCCGTCGTCCCGTCCGGCGTGGAGGGAAATGCCCATGCAATGGAACCCGAGCCAGTATGAGCGTTTCCGTGCCCCGCGTGAGCGGCCGGGGCGGGACCTGCTGGCGGCACTGCCGCCCCTGCGGCCCGGGATGGTCACGGATCTGGGTTGCGGCACGGGTTATCTGACACGGCAACTCGCCGACCGGTTCCCCGACGCGGCCGTCACGGGGCTGGACAGCGATCCCGCCATGCTGGCCCGGGCGGCCGCCATCGCCTCGCGCGTGCGGTGGCGGCAGGGGGATATCGCGACGTGGGTGCCGGACGCGCCGCAGGACCTGATCTTCTCCAACGCCGCCCTGCAATGGCTGCCCGGCCATGATGTGCTGTTCCCCTGCCTGGCCGGATGTCTGACCGACGGTGGGGTGCTGGCCGTGCAGATGCCGGATAATTTCGACGCCCCCTCCCACCTTCTGTTGCGGGAAACGGCGGCCGATGGCCCCTGGGCGCCGGCCCTGCGCACGGCGATGGATCATCATCATGCGCTGCTGTCGCCCGCCGATTACTGGCGCTTGCTGCGGCCCCATTGCGGCAGTGTGGATATCTGGTCCAGCGACTATCTGCATGTGCTGGAAGGCGCCGATCCCGTGCTGGAATGGACCGCCGGCACGGCCCTGCTGCCGGTCATGGCCCGGCTGCCCGCCGATCAGGCCGCCGCCTTCCGCGAGGCCTATGCCAACCGTCTACGCCTGGCCTATCCGGCCGAAGGGGATGGCCGGACGCTCTTCCCCTTCCGGCGGCTTTTCATCGTCGCGCGGATTTAGGATAATGGCGCGGGGCTCACCTTCGATCCGGGTGCGGGAATGGCGTTGAATGTGCTGGAAGTGACCATCTTTGCCATGGTGCTGGCCAATGGCGACCCGCTGGTCTGCACGCGGCAGGACGGGACGGAGGAGATGGTCTTGTGTACCAATGGGCAGGTGGCCCATCTGGACCATGACCGCATCACCTTCAAGAACGATATCGGTGTGGTGAAATTCCCCGACGGCACATTGACCTTCACCAATGGCATCCGCTCCCATTGGGGCAGCGCCGGCTGGGTGCAGTTTTCCAACAAGATCTCCATCCGCCGCAATCCGGACGGGTCGTTCAAGACCAGCAAGGGCCTGGTCTGCCGTGCCCTGAACGATGACAAGGCCACCTGCCAGAAGGATTGATACCGGCACCCGGTGAGTTGGACCTGGCGGGTGCTGGTTCGGCGGCGATTGCCGCCGCGCGGCACATGCCGCGTCGCCAAGCTGCCGGGTGGCGGCGCCGGCAACGGGGTCGATGGTCCGTTGCGATTGCCGATATCTGATATGACGGGCCCTGTTGCTCGACGGCCGGGGCCGATGCCCCGGCATGTCCCGTCCATTTTCTGCTTGAGAACAAAACAAGAACATTATAGAAAAGGAACAGAGGATGGAGAAAGGGCGGCCGGCGTGCCGCCATCGGCCAAGGAGGCAGGCATATGCGACCGGCGATCCGGCATAGCGCCCTGGTGGGCAGCGTGGGCTGCGCCAATTTCAAGGGCCATGATTTCGACATGCATTGTGTGTGCTGCGGGGAGGAAAGCCGCTGGCGATCGGACCTGCTGGTCCGCCGCCATGGCCATGGCTGGCCCGTGGCCGAATTCAGCCGCCGTTTCGTCTGCCAGGGTTGTGGGGAGGTGGGGTCGTCGGTGCTGCGCATCGTGGACCGGCCGGCCGACCAGCAGGAAACCCGTTTCCGCCGCATGGCGCCGCGCCCCACACCCATGCCCGAGCTTCCCGCCGCCCCGATGCATTGGCGGATGCGCGTGGTGGGGGACGGGGCGGCCACCTCCTGAAGGGGCCGCCCCGGATGACACGGCAGGCGGCTTGGCAGGGCGCGCCCCCTCCCTTACAAAGGGACAGGTATTCCGCTGACCGGAGGCAAGATGTCCCATCGCCGTTTCGGCCTGCTCTGCCTGGCCCTGTTGTTTCTGGCCCTGCCGGCTGCGGCGCAGGAACGCATCGTCTTCGCCACGGACTGGCGGGCCCAGGCGGAACATGGCGGCTTCTATCAGGCCATGGCGGCCGGCCTTTACAAGGCGCGCGGGCTGGATGTCGTGCTGCGCCAGGGCGGTGTCGGCATGGACCCGCAGCAATTGCTGGCGGCCGGCGCCATCGATGCCGCCATGGGCTCCAGCGGTTTCTTCACGCTCAATCTGGTGGAGGCGGGGGCGCCCGTCGTGACGGTGGCCGCCCTCTTCCAGAAGGATCCCGTGATCCTGATGAGCCACGACCGGGATGACGTGAACAGCCTGGCCGACATGAAGGGCAAGCCCATCGCCATCGGCGATCCGACGGTGCATACCATCTGGCGCTACCTGAAGTCCCGCTACGGGTTCGAGGATGCGCAGATCCGCAAATACACCTTCAACATCGCCCCCTTCCTGGTCAACCGGCAGGCGATCCAACAGGGCTATGCCACGTCCGAGCCCCATACCGCCGAAAAGGCGGGCATCCGGCCCAAGGTGTTCCTGCTGGCCGATGACGGCTATCTGTCCTATGCCGCCACCATCATGGTCCGCCGGGACCTGATGGAGCGCAAACCCGATGCGGTCCGCGCCTTTGTGGAGGCGTCGGTTGAGGGCTGGAAGCAATATCTGCATGGCGACCCCGCTGCTGCCGACGCCCTGATCAAGCGCGACAATCCGGAAATGGATGACGAGACGCTGGCCTATGCACGGGCGCGCATGCGTGATTATGGGCTGGTGGAAAGCGGTGACGCGCTGACCCATGGCATCGGCACGATGTCGGCCGATCGCTGGGACCGTTTCGCGCGGCAGATGATCGATCTGGGCGTTTATCCGGCCGGGCTGGACTGGCGTCAGGGGGTGGATTTCCGTTTCATCACCCAGCCGGCACCCTGACGCGGGTGGAAACACTCCCCCAAGGGCAACGGCCCGAGCCTGCCGTAAGTGCAATGCTGATTTTGAACGGCGTTCTGTGCTGATGTCCGTCGAAGATCGTGGTTGGCTGACAAGTCACATATATATCTGAAGTTATTAAGGTTTCTGGCGTTCTTGCGCGTTCGCTGCCGTTCGTCCAAAATTTCAACAAATGCCGCTCACAACGGTCTGGCTGGGGGGCAACTCTCTGGGCCCACCAATTTTATCAAGGGGTTGGCGTCGCCACACTGGCGACGCCAACCTGTCCGGTACGGCGCCTCTTCCCGCCTCAGCGTCGTGACCGGCGGCGGAGCCAGAGTTGCAGGCCGTAGATCGTTGCGACGAGCAGTCCGATGCCTGTCAGCAGGCCCAGAGCGCGGCCGGGGGTGCCGCCGGCCTCGCCCGTGTGCAGGGGATACAGGGCGGAAACCAGGATGTCGGCCGGTGGGGCGTCGTGGATGGGGTAGGTGCCGCGGATGCCGGCATCGTTGGCGTCGATCACGACCAGGCTGCGGCCGTACCCGCCGCGATACAGTTCGCCGGGGGCGCGGACCCACATGTAATAGCTGGCATCGGTGGTGCTGGGCAGCGTGGTGCCCACGAAGCGGCTGCCGGGAATGGCCGATGTGCCGGCCCGGACCGCGGTGGCCAATCCCACGGGGCGGGTCCCCGCCGGCGGGTTGGGGGGCAGGGCCACATCCTCCACATCCAGCAGGTGGCGCATTTCATGCTCGAACAGCAGCAGGGTGCCGGTCACGGCCAGGAACAGGGCCGGCACCGCCACCCAAAGCCCCACCGCACGATGCAGCCCATAGAGGCGGGCCGTGCGTCCGCCGGCCCCGCGCGGCAGCAGCGCCTGCCGCCAGCCCCCGCGGCGCGGCCAGGCGACCACCAGGCCGAAGACCAGGTTGGTGACCAGCAGCATGCCCGAGCCGGCCAGTATCCAGTGCCCGACGCGACCCGCCAGCAGGTCGATATGGACGGCGCGCATCAGTTCCAGGAAGCTGTGCTCACCCGCCGCGCGGTCGCGCAGCACGGCACCGGCGCCATCGATCCGCGCCCGCCGTGCCGCGCCGGCTTCGTCGCGGTAGGCGACGACATAGCGGTCGGGCAGACCCGCCGTGGTCCAGATCCAGGTCACGCCGGCCCCCGGCCCCGCCGTTCCCAACTGATCCAGGCGATGCCCGATCGCATCCAGGTCGGTCGGTCGGGTTTGCGTGGAGACCAGCGCATCGTCGAGTTCGAAATGGAAGCTGAGAAGGGTACCCGTGACGGCCTGCACCAGCCAGAACAGTGCCGCCCCCAGCCCCAGCCAGCGATGCAGCCGGATGAGCAGGCCGCGCCGGCCCGTCGATTTGGTCATGATCTTTTCCCCCGGGGCCTGCTTCCCCTGCCGTTACGAACGTCCCGTGTCCGCCCGGTCCCTGGAACCTCCAGTTTGTGCCAAATGGAGGGAGCCAAACCTCAACCCGCGGCCTGGCCCAGCCCCGCGATGGCGATCCGGGCTTCCTCATCATCCAGGGAGGCGAAGCCGACGCGCAGGCCGCGCGGCGCATCGGCGGACGCCATGAAGGAGCGCGACGGGGCGAAGCGCAGGCCGGCGGCGGCGGCCCGCTCCTCCATCCTGTCCATGTCCCCCGGGAATCGCAGCCAGAAGGCCAGCCCGCCGTCGGGAATGCGGAAATCGACGCGGTCGCCCAGCACCCTGCGCAGTTCCCGGGCGAAGCCTTCCCGCCGGCCGGCATAGACCTGCCGCGCCTTGCGGGCATGGCGTCGCAGTTCCCCGTCGGCGATCAGGGTGGCGACGGCATTCTCCGTCACCCCGTTTCCCATGCCGTCACTGAGCGAGATCATGTGGGCCAGTGCGTCGATCATGGGCGCCGGTGCCGCGACATAGCCGATGCGCAGCGCCGGCAGCAGCAGCTTGGACAGCGAACCGACATGGATGACCTGTTCCGGCGCATAGGCTGCGATGGGCAACAGGGGTTGCGACTGGAAATGGAATTCGTGGTCATAATCATCCTCGATCAGGGCAAAACCGTACTGGCGCGCCATTTCCACCAGCCGCAGGCGCCGGTCCGGCCGCAGCGCGACGGTGGTCGGGAACTGGTGGTGCGGTGTTACGAAAACGGCGCGCACGGGATGACGGCGGCACGCCTCCTCCACGGCATCCACATCCATTCCCCCCTCGTCCAGGCCGACGGGCACGATGCGCGCACCCAGGGCCTGGAACGCCGCCATGGCGGGTTCGTAGGTCAAGGCCTCCATGATCACGGCGTCGCCGGGCCGCAGCAGCGCCATGGCCGCCAGGAAGATGCCGTTCTGGCTGCCGCGCGTGATGCAGATATTCTCCCTGCCCACGGGCAGGCCACGCTGGGCCTTCAGCATGCCGGCGATGGCATCGCGCAGTTCCGGCGTGCCGCGCGGATCGCGATACTGCAGGCCGTTGCTGCGGGAAACCCGGTGCGTGGCGGTGCGATAGGCGCGGGCCAGCAGTTCCGGCGGGAACAGCCGTCCATCGGGCGCGCCCTCATCCAGCTTCAATCCCCGCCCGGCAGGCAGGGCCAATGGCCGGTCGGGCGGCCGGTTGAACCGATAGCCCGGGGCCGCCGGCCTGATGGCACCACCCGCACCACCCGCACCACCCCGCCGGCCGGCGCCCTGTTCCGGCAGGGTGGCGGACACCATGGTGCCGCGCGTGGCCGTGGTGGACAGCCACCCCTGCGCAATCAGATCCTCATAGGCCAGGACGACGGTCTTGCGGTTGACGCCCAGCATCCGGGCCAGTTCCCGGCTGCTGGGCAGGTAGGTGCCGGAGGTCAGGCGGCCGCTTTCCACATCATGGATCACGGCCTGGATGATCTGCATGTAGAGCGGGGCCGGGCGCGAGGCATCGATCCGTTCGCTGAGGCCGACCTGCCAGGTGCGTACCATTGGACCCCTCGAATTCATGATCTTGGCGGTTTCTTATGGTCCAGTGCCGGCACAGCATCAAGGGATGGCGACGGGTAAACCACAGGGTCTGATCGGGTAAACGGCACGATGGGCAGCGTTTTTGAAACCTATGGGGCGGACGATGTCCGCCGGTTGATCGAGCAATATCCCCTGGCCTGGGTGTCCAGCCCGGACGGGGAGGAGGCAAGCCTGCTGCCGCTGGTGGGTGTTTATGATGCCGGGGGGGGTCTGATCGAACTGATCGGCCATTTCGCCCGGTCCAACCCGCTGGCCGCGGTCTTTGCCACCGATCCACGGGCCGTCATCCTGTTCAAGGGGCCGGACGATTATATCTCCCCCTCGCAGGCGGGGCGGCGTGACTGGGGGCCGACCTGGAACTATGTGCAACTGCGCGTCTGGGCCGATATCACGGTCGATCCCGCCCTGACGCCCGCCGCCCTGGACATGCTGATCGATCAGGTGGAGCGTGACCGGCCGCAGCCCTGGCGTGCCGCTGAACTGGGGCCGCGCTATGACCTGCTGATCCCGCATATCGTGGGGTTCCGGGCGCGCGTCACGCGGCAGAAGGCAAAATTCAAGCTGGGCCAGGATGAGCGCCCGGACACGTTGCGCAACATCCTTTCCACCCTGCCCGATGGTGGCCTGCCCGATGGTGGCCTGGCGGATTGGATGCGCCGTTTCAATCCGGACCGGCTGGGGGATGGGAACGATGAGTGACACCATCCTGATGATCGGCTGCGGCCGCATGGGCGGGGCCATCGCGCAGGCCTTGGCACCGGCCTGCCGGGTGCTGGCCTTCGACCCCCATGCCGACCACCTGCCGGCTGGGGTGGAAAGGCTGGAAAGCCTGTCGGGCGCCGGCGCATGCGCGGTCGTGGTCCTGGCCGTGAAGCCTCAGGGTTTCGATGCGATCGCCCCGGCGCTGGCTTCGCTGGCCGGGCCGGGCAGCGTGATCCTGTCCATCATGGCCGGCATCACGCTGGAACGGCTGTCGGCGGCGGCGGGGACGGGGGCCGCCCTGGTGCGCGCCATGCCCAACACGCCGGCCGCCATCGGCTGCGGCATCACGGCCGCCGTGGCATCCCCCGCCGTGACAGCGCGGCAGCGTGCCGCCGTCACGCGGACGCTGGAAGCCACGGGACAGGTGCTGTGGCTGGAGGATGAGGGGGACCTGGATGCCGTCACGGCCCTGTCCGGCAGTGGTCCTGCCTATTTCTACCGCTTTGCCGAGGCGCTGATCCAGGCGGGCATGGAGCGGGGGCTTGACGCGGAGACCGCCACGCGGCTGGCGCGGCAGACCTTCATCGGGGCCGCCCGGCTGGCCGAGGTGGACGGCGTGCCGCTGGTTGAGCTGCGCCGGCAGGTCACCAGCCCCGGCGGGACAACGGCCGCCGGGCTGGCCGTGATGGAGGCCGACGGGGCCATCGACGCCCTGGCGGGACAGGTGGTGCGCGCGGCGGCCCGGCGGTCGCGGGAATTGTCCCAGCCGCGGTGAGCAGACGGGAAACGGGAAGCAGGCGATGTTCGATCTGTTGAAGGGGCTGCGCGTCATCGACCTGAGCACGGTCGTGCTCGGCCCCTATGCCACGCAACTGGTCGCCGACATGGGGGCCGATGTCATCAAGGTGGAGACCAGGGCCGGCGACGTGTTCCGTGCCGCGCGGCCGGGGCGCCCCGGCGGTGATGGCGCGGGGTTCCTGAACCTGAACCGCAACAAGCGGTCCATCGCGCTGGACCTGACGCGGGCCGATGACAAGCGCATCCTGGACAGGCTGGTCGCCACGGCGGATGTCTTCGTCCACAATATGCGGGAGAATGGCGCCCGCAAGCTGGGCCTGGACCATGCCGCCATCCGCGCGCTGAAGCCGGATATCGTCTATTGCTCGGCCCGCGGCTTCGGCCGGGGGCTTTATGGTGACGAGCCGGCCTATGATGATTGCATCCAGGCCGCCTCCGGACTGGCCTGGCTGAATGCCGATGCACAGGGGGAGCCGCGCTTCGTGCGCACCGTGATGTGCGACAAGGTGGCGGGGCTGCACCTGGCCTTCGCCATCGCTGCCGGCGTGGCGTCGCGCGCGCGGACGGGCCAGGGCTGCCACATCGAAACGCCGATGTACGAGGCCATGGCCTCCTTCCTGATGATCGAACAGCTTTCCGGGCAGAGCTTCGTGCCGCCGCTGCCCGACCGGGGCTATGCCCGGCTGAACGCGCCGGGACGGCGTCCCTATCGCACGCGCGACGGCCATGTCGCCATCATGCCCTACACGGCGGCGCAGTGGCAGCGCTTCCTGCGGCTGATCGGGCAGGCGGACCTGGCGGCCTCGTCTGCCATCACCAATGACGAGGAGCGGTCGCGGCAGATCGACCGGCTTTATGAAGTGATCGCCCAGGCTGCACCGTCGCGAACGGCGGCGGAATGGCTGGATCTGCTGCGCGCGGCGGATATTCCCTGCGCGCCCGTCAACCGGCTGGAGGATTTGCCGGCGGAACCGCATCTGGCCGGCACGGGCCATTTCCGCACCATGACCCATCCGGTCGAAGGCGGGCTGATGTATGCCGCACCGCCCTTTGCCAGCGATACCGCACAGGTGCTGCCCGACCGACCGCCGCCCGTGCTGGACGGTGACCGGGCGGAGATAATGGCCGAACTGGGCCTGACGGACGCTGACGCGCCCCTGGCCCGGCCATCGGATGCCGGCGCCGCTTGAAGCCGGTGACCGGACGCGGCCGCTATCGTTCCACCGACAGATAGCGTGACAGGTGCAGGTTGCGGACATTGTCATGCCAGCCCCGCACCCGGTCGGACACCATGTGCGTGGTGACATGCACATAGACCGGGATGACGACATGGTCGGCCAGCAACTGTGCCTCGGCCCGTTCCATCAGGGAACGGCGGGCGCGGGGGTCGATCTCCGATGCGGCGGCCTTGACCAGCCGGTCAAAGTCGGGACTGGCGTAGCCGGCATGGTTCTGGCCCTTCACGTCGGACAGGAACAGGGACAGGAAGCTGTAGGCGTCGTTGTAATCCCCGATCCAGCCGCCGCGCACCACGTCACGGAACCGCCCCTCCGCCCGGTTCTGAAGCAGCACCTTCCATTCCTGGTTCACCAGCCGGGCGCGCACGCCCAGCTTCTGCCGCCACATGCTGTCGATGGCGATGGCGATCTTCCGGTGGTTCTCCGACGTGTTGTACAGAAGCTCCACCTCCAGCGGGCGGCCACCAGGGCCGTACCCGGCCTCCGCCAGCAGGGCGCGGGCGCGGTCGTCGCGTTCGGCCTGGGTCAGGCTGGCCCAGTCGGGCAGGGGGGCCTTGTAATTGTCCGTTCCGGGCGGCGTCACGGTATAGGCCGCGATCTCGCCCGCCTGGGTGATCTTGTCCACGATCAATTGCCGGTCGATGGCCATGGACAGGGCGGCGCGCAACTGGGGGGAGGATTTCCACGGCTCGTTGCGCAGGTTATAGACGAACCAGTAGGTGGAGAAGAACGGGGCCAGCCGCATCTGTCCGGGCATGTTCTGCCGTGTCCAGGCGATCTGCCCGTCCGGTATGTCATAGGTGATGTCCAGTTCGCCGGCCCGGAACCGTTTCAGTTCGGCATCCCGGTTTTCGGTCGGGTAGAAATAGACGGCGTCGAGTGCCACGTCACCGGCCGCGTGGAAATGCGGGTTGCGCACCAGCTTCACATGGCCCTGGGGCACGGCTTCGGCCAGCATGAAGGCGCCGTTGGAGACGAGATTGCCCGGCCTGATGAAATCATCGCCGAACCGCTTCACGTTGGCCTGTGACACGGCATAGGTGGCGTGATGCTGCAGCGACGCGATGAAATAGGAGGTCGGCGCCTCCAGCGTCACGCGCAGGGTCAGGTCGTCGACCGCTTCCGCGCCCAGGGCGGTGGCGGGCATCCGGCCCTTGGAGATGGCTTCCGCATTCTTCACGGGCCACAGGAAGAAGGCATAGCGTGATCGCGTGTCCGGCGACACCAGCCGGCGCCAGGAGAAAACGAAATCCCCCGCCGTCACGGGCGTGCCGTCGGACCATTTGCCGTCGGGCCGCAGCGTGAACGTGCAGGTCAGCCGGTCGGGGCTGATGGTCCAGGCCAGGGCCGCGCCGGGGATGACCTGGCCCTGCGCATCGGCCGTCACCAGCCCCTCGAACAGGTCCATCTCGATCCAGCTTTCGGCCTCACCCGTCGATTTGTGCGGGTCCAGCGTTTCCGGCTCCGACCCGTTGCCCCGGTGAAGTGCCGTTTCCGCGGGGGTCGCCGCGACGCCAAGCCAGGACAGGGCCAGCAGAACGGACAGGAATTTGACCAGCAGGTGCCGCACGCGCCCAACCTTTCAGATTCATGTGATCCTGCCCCCAAGGATAATGGCCAGTCCGTGCCGGGCAATGAAAAACCCCCGGCCCAGGGGACCGGGGGTTGGCCAGGGGACTGGGGTTGGCCAGGGGACTGGGGTTGGAATGCGCCCGATGACCCATCCCGGCCAGGGTGGGGAACTAATACCAACTTGCGATGAGTAGAACTCATCGCAAGTTGGTCCGCCGGCGATTGAGGGCAGTGATCAGAACCAATAGGTTCTGATCACTGCAAAATAGTATAAGGGCGGTTGTTACTTCAGGTCCAGGAAGCGGGACGGATGCAGGTCCATCAGGTTGTCGGTCCAGCCCACGACCTTGGGGCTGACCATATGCCGGGAGCTGTAGAAATGGATGGGGAACACGGCCACTTCCTCCAGCATCAGCCGTTCGGCCTGCTGGAGAAGGTCGGCGCGCCGGGCCACATCCGTCGTTGTGTTCGCCTCGGACATCAGCAGGTCATATTGCGGGTCGGCGAAGGCCGACGGGTTCTGTTTGCCGATGTCGCCGCGAACCAGTTCCAGGAAATTGTTGGCGTCATTGTAATCGCCGATCCAGCCGTGACGGGTCACGTCCTTGAACTGCTTTTCGTCGCGGGTGCTCAGGAACACCTTCCATTCCTGGTTGTTCAGCGTCACACGCACGCCCAGCTTCTGCTGCCACATGGAGGCGACGGCGATGGCCACCTTGCGATGGTTTTCCTGGGTGTTGTACAGGATTTCGATGGCCAGCGGCTTGCCGCCGGGGCCATAGCCGGCCGCGGCGATCAGCTCCTTGGCCTTGGCATCGCGCTGTGCCTGCGTCCAGTTGGCATAGTCGGGGATTTGCTGGGTATAGTTCGTGGTGTTCGGCGGCACGAAACTGTAGGCCGGAATTTCACCGCGCTGGTTGATCCTTTCCACGATGATGTCACGGTCGATCGCCAGGTTCAGGGCCAGCCGCAGGTCCTTGTCCGACTTCCACGGTTCCCGGGTCAGGTTCGGGGCGTAGAAGTAGGTGCCGAAATAGGGCGCCATGCGCAGTTCGCTGGGCAGGTTCTGCCGCAGCCACTGCATCTGTGTCACCGGCAGTTCATAGGTCACGTGCAGCTCGCCGGCGCGATAGCGCTTCAGCTCGGCTTCCTGGTTTTCCGTGGGATAGAAGATGACCGTATCGATCGGGGTGGTGGCCGCGGCGTAATGGTGGGGGTTCTTCACCAGCCGGATATGGCTTTGCGGCACAGCCTGGTCCAGCATGTAGGCGCCGTTGGTGACCAGGTTTCCCGCCTTGATGAAATCGTTCCCGAACTTCTCCACATTCGCCCTGGAAATGGCGTAGGTGGCATGGTGGTGCAGCATGGACAGGAAATAGGGCGTGGGCGTTTCCAGCGTCACCTCGAACGTGTGGTCGTCCACGGCGCGCACGGCCAGCGCTTCCGGCGGCTTGCGCCCGAAGGTGACGTCCTGCGCGCCTTTCACGGGCCACAGGAAATAGGCGTAGTCGGCGGCCGTCTTGGGGTCCACGACGCGGCGCCATGAGAAAACCCAGTCATGCGCCGTCACGGGCGTGCCGTCCGACCATTTGGCATCGCGGCGCAGATGGAAGGTATAGACGCGGGCATCGGCGCTGACGTCCCAGCGCTCCGCGGCACCGGGAATGAAATTGCCCTTGCCGTCGGGGACCAGCAGGCCGTCGAACAGATCATACTGGATCCAGCTTTCAGGCACGCCGCTGGATTTGGCGGGGTCCAGCGTTTCCGGCTCGGCGCCGTTGCCGCGATGCAGGACCTTCTGTGCCTGCGCCGGGGCGGCCGCCACGCCCAGCCCGGCGACCACAAGCGCCGCGGCGGCGGTCAGGCCGCGAACGGATTTCCAGAATGATGACATGCCCGATTTTCTCCTGTTTTCGTTCTCGTGTATGGGTTGCTCTTCCACCCTGGTCCGGGCCTGTTTCCGGCCCGTTGCCGGGTTCCGGCCCCTTCTTGACTGGGGGCCGCGCCTTTTGTCCGTTATTTGCCCGTTACTTCCAGATAGCGCGTGGGCTGTACGCCCATCGGGCTTTCCAGCCAGCCCTTCACCCGCGGGCTGACCAGGTTGCGATAGGCCTGGTGGAAAATCGGGATCATGGGCGCATCGGCCAGCATGATGGCTTCCGCCTCGGCCAGAAGGGCCATGCGCCGGGCGGGGTCGGTGGACAGGTTGGCTTCCGCCAGCTTGGCATCATATTCCGCGCTGGCATAGCCGGCCCGGTTCATCTTGCCCACGTCCGACAGGAACAGCTTCAGGAAGGTGTAAGGGTCGGCGAAGTCGGCGATCCAGCCCAGCATGACCGTATTGGCATAGGATTTCTCGCCGGCATTCTGCAGCAGCACCTTCCATTCCTGGTTGTTCAGCGTGACGCGGGCTCCCAGCTTCTGCTGCCACATCGAGGCGACCGCCACGGCGATCTTGCGCGTGCTCTCACTGGTGTTGTGAAGGATCTCCACCACCAGCGGCTTGCCACCGGGGCCATACCCGGCCTCGGCCAGCAGCCGCCTGGCCTCCGCGTCGCGGGCGGCCTGCGTGGTGTCCGACATGTTGGCGACCGGCAGCGTATAGCCCTTCACGCCCGGGGCGGTCAGCGTGAAGGCCGGGATGTCACCCGACTTCGTGATGCGCTCCACGATGATGTCCCGGTCCACGGCCAGTGACAGGGCGCGGCGCAGCGCGGGGTTGGAGGCCAGCGGCTCCTTGGTCATGTTGACGGCGGCATATTGCGTGCCCAGCACCGGATAGAAGCGCATCGCGTCGGGCATGTTCTGGCGCAGCCAGTCGATCTGCGTCACGGGCGCCATCTGCACGATGTCCAGTTCACCGGCGCGGAACCGGCGCAGCTCGGTTTCCGGGCTGTCGGTGTGATGGAAGATCACCGTGTCGATCTTGACGGAGGCCGCCTCGCGGAAATGCGGGTTCTTGACGGCCTTGACATAGGCCTGCGGCCGGTACTCCACCAACTGGTACGCCCCGTTGGAGACCAGATTGCCCGGCCGCAGGAAATTGCTGCCGAACTTCTCCGCATTGGCCTTGGAGATGGGGTAGGTCATGCGGTGGACCAGCGAGCCCAGGAAATAGCCGGTGGGCCGTTCCAGCGTCACCTTCAGGGTGCGGGCGTCCACCGCCTCGACCCCCAGCGTGCCGGGCTCCTTCTGCCCGTTGCTGATGGCCTCGCCATTCTTCACGGGCCACAGGAAATAGGCGTAGTCGGATGCGGTCCGGGGGTCGACCAGACGCCGCCAGGAAAAGACGAAATCGTCCGCCGTCACGGGCGTGCCGTCGGACCATCTGCCATCGGCACGCAGTGTGAAGGTATAGGTCAGCCCGTCGTCGCTGATCGCCCATTTCTCCGCAGCACCCGGCACGACCTCGCCATCGGGGCCGAAGGTCAGCAATCCTTCGTAAAGGTCATAGCCGATGCGGGCCGACTGGACATCGGTGCCCTTGTGCGGGTCGAGCGAGGTTGGCTCCGCCTGATTGCCGCGGTTCAGGACCATCTCCGCGGCCGCCGGGGCGACGGTGGCGGTGAAGGCCAGTGAAAAGGTGGCGAAAGCCGCCAGGGCGGCCGGCGCGAAACGACGCGCAAAACGCATTGTCACCAACTCCAGATGTATCGGTTCATTACCCCCACCGCTTATGTGCGGCCTGCGGCGCCCGGAGTCCAGGGTTTGCGGCAGCAAAAAAGCCCTTGGGGCCGATTATCCGGTTGGAAAAGCGCCATGGCGGCCAAGCCCTTGCACCCGCGCAACGAAGCGGGTGGTGGCTGCGGACCGGTCATGGAACCGATCCGCAGCCACCCGGCATCCGGCGCCCCGCATCCGGGGCCCTATGTCATACCAGGTTGCGATAAGCAGAACTCATCGCAACCTGGTACGGCGGCGACCACCACAGCACCGCTCGTGCGGTGTCGCCCGAGCCAACGAATGTTGGCGCCGGCGATTGAGGGCTGTGATCAGAACCAATTGGTTCTGATCACAGCAAAATAGTGTCAGCCCGCCAGTTCCAGGTCCAGGATATAGACATATTGCTGGCCGGAATGCAGGTCCCGTTCCTCCACGCCGCCCTGCGATCCGCGCCGTGGATAGGATATCTTCAGCACGTTCAGGTTCGGCACCGGATAGTGCGACACGCTGGCCGGGTCGATCCGGTAAACTCCGGCGATGGACGTCGCGCTCAAGGCGGGGTCGTTGCTGTATTTCTCGAAGCTCTCCTTGGAATCGAACATCAGGTCGATCGTCACCCAGAAGGGCCCGGCGACCTTGGAGCGGATGTAATGGCAGACGTCCTTGAGTTTGGTAGCCATGGGGTTGCCCTCAGTTCGGCGCGTTGATGTCGGTGATGATCGTCATGCGGACCAGTTCCAGCGGATCATCGACGCTGACCACATGGTTCAGCACGAACTCGTACACGGGGCCGCGGTCGATCTCTCCGGGCGTGAAGGCCCAGCCATAGCTGGGCAGCGGATCGTTCAGGCGAACCGGCATGTGGAAGAAATAGGGGTTGCAGGCCTTGGCGATCTCATGCGCCAGCTCCTGCGTGGCGGCGGTGAAGACCCCCATCAGGCCGATCTCCTTGGGCGGCGGGCCGCCGGGCTTGAAGCCGGTGAGGCCGTTATACCCGTACATGCGCAGCGAGATGTCGAACGCGCCCGGGTCGAGATTGAGCGCGGCCTGGACACGGTCGGTCAGCCGCAGAAGCATGTGGTCATGGAAGACTTCCGGCTCGGCCAGCACCTTGGGGTCGGCGATCCCGACCAGCAGGATGGTCTGGTACTTGTCGCCGGTCGCGCCCTCGATCTTCATCGTATAGGGCTTGGGCCGCCAGACGGAGCCGGTCACACGGACCTTGGTGGCGGAAATCTGGTGGTACGCGCAGCCCGTCACGTCCAGCTCGCCGCCGGGTTCGGTCAGGATCCAGGGGCTCTTGTTCTCATACAGCAGGTGGGCGGAAATGCTCTCGACGGATGTCGTCAGGCGCGGGGAGGCCGGTTCGGCATCGAACCCGTCCTTGTGGATCTCGATCAGCAGGCCGCGCTGGCCACTGTTGGCCGAGGTCACCTGGCCGCCGCATTCGGCGATCTTGCCCGCATGCCAGGACGGGCCGGCCGGCGCGCCCTTCCACAGGGCGAAGGCGGCGATCACGGCGGGGTCGGACGTGCGGCCGCCGATGATGATGTCGGCACCGGCGTCCAGTGCCGCATGATAGGGCTCCGGCCCCATCAGCGCCACGATGTGCAGGCACTTGTCCAGCGTCGCCTCGTCCAGATCTCCCAGCGGCGGCAGGTTGCCGACCTTTCCCTGTGCCAGTTTCTGCTTGATCACGGCCGCCGGCTGTTCGGAATAAAGCAGTGCGATCGTCGGCGTCAGCCCCTTCTCCCGCGCGATTTCCAGGGCGATGTCACGTGTCCAGTCAACGTTCAGGTCGCCGCCGGCCTGGGCGGCCGTGCCGATCAGCAGCGGGATGCCGGCCTTCTGCTGCGCTTCCATCAGCATGCCAAGGTCGCGCTTGACCGAGCCCCGGTCGTTCTTGCTGATCCCCTTGGCCAGATAGGCCGCCCCGGCATCCGTCGACCCGGCGTCCAGCGCCATCGCATGCGGACCCCAGGCCATGGCGTATTCCACCTCTTCGGCGAATGCGCCGGTGCCCAGTGAGCCCTGCGGCACATAGATTTTCACGGACTCGAAGTTTCGACCCATCGTGGCCTTCCTCTCTCCAGGGCCAATTGGAAGCAGACCCCCAATTGAGTTGACAATGTCAACCATCCATAGGCTTGCATGTTGAGTTGATATTGTCAACTCAATTGGGGTTGCCACCCGGGGCGCTGACCGCCGGCACAGCCGGATTGCGCCTGCGGTTTGGCACTGCTAACCTTGCGTCATGAAGACCGAATCCCTTGATCGCGACAGTGAAGAACACCCGCTGCCGACCGCGGTGGAATATGCGGAGGCGGTTGCCGAGCAGATTCACTTGATCCGGCGGCTTTATCAGGCGCGCCTCGCCCGTGCTTATTCCAACGCGGCGCCGGACATGGTCTATATGGCGGGCCGGATACTGGACTATATTGGACGGCACCCGGGTTGTGTGCAGTCGGAGATCGCTGCTTATTTCAGGCGGGACAAGGGCCAGGTTGCGAAGATCATCGCAAACCTGCGCAATCAGAACCTGATCGAGATGCAGGCCGGCTCCAACCGGCGGCGCCAGCAACTGGTGTTGACGGCCAGGGGACAGGAGATCAGGTTGCGCAGCCAGCAGGAACGCCACCATGTGGCGCAGCTGGGGGTCGTCCATCTGGACATGGCGGAGCGGCAATTGCTGGTCGACCTGCTGGACCGCATGCGGCGGGGCCTGGAGTCGGAACCGCTATAGCATCCCGCCTGCCCGCTTCGGGGCGAGCGCGGGCGGAGGTCCTGCCGGCAGTGGCTGATGCCGTTTCCCGGTGATCCCCATAGATCACCGGGCTTATACTATTTTGCGGTGACCAGAACCTATTGGTTCTGGTCACCGCCCTCAATTGCCGGCGCCAACATTCGTTGGCGCGGGCGACGCCGCACGAGCGGCGCGGCGGCAGTCGCCGCCGGACCAACTTGCGTTGAGTTCTACTCATCGCAAGTTGGTATTATATGTCGGTTCTCAATCGCCAGCGGCCCCTTCCGTGGGCTCGGCGACGCGCCAAGCGGCACGCCGGGGCCGTCGCCACCCCACCCCCGGTGAGTACTACTCACCGGGACCTGTATAATCCAGGTTCTGGCCGGTTTCCTTCTGATGGGCGTGCCAATGGGCGTGCCAATGGGCGTGCCAATGGGCGTGAAGGCCCCGGATGTCGCCACTGGTCAGGATCGGCATCGCCTTGCTCAACTGGGCGTCGGTCCAGTCCCACCATCTCATTTCCTGGAGCATGTCGATGTCCGCCTCGGCGAAGCGTTTCCGGATCACCTTCGCGGGGTTTCCGCCAACGATCGCGTATGGTTCCACGTCCCGGCTGATCACGGCCCGGGTCCCGATCACCGCACCATTGCCGATCGTGACACCCGGCATGATGACCGCTTCGGTCCCGATCCACACATCATGGCCGACCACTGTGTCGCCCGCGGGTTGGAACCCGTTCGCCGCACCGGCAAAGGCCGGGTCTTCGGGCATCCAGAAGAAGGGAAAGGTGCTGATCCAGTCGTGACGGTGCCCCTGGTTGCCCGCCATGATGAACGCCGCACCCGATCCGATCGAACAAAAGCTGCCGATGATCAGTTTGTCCGCCCCATCGTCGGGCAGCAGATATCGCGCGCAATCGTCGAAGCTGTGGCCATGGTAATAGCCGGAATAATAGCTGTACCGGCCAACAATGATGTTCGGGTGCCTGACCTGCCGGTCAAGGGTGATGCCCCTGAAGGGGCTTTTAAAGAAATTGTGCATGGATATACCACTGAAATGATTGCCATATTGGCAGTCATGTCACATGCGGGCGCGCACATGACCGGTGCTGGCGGGCCGATGGATCGGGCCAGCATGGCGGCTTCCTGCGTGCAGACGCGGAAGCGGGTTCAGGTGGTACTGTCCGCCTCTTTCATGGACCCATCATGGGGACATCGCCACTGAAATGCAAGGGAAGGCCACTGGCCGGTGTTGGGCCAGGACAACCCTGCAAGGACCGGCAGTCCAAAGCCAGACAGGTCCAAAACGCGACTTGTCGGTTATTTCCCGGTGTAGGGGAGCCCTGGGATCATCGCCGGCCGCATCACGCTGTCGCGCGACTTAGCGAGAAAATGGCGGAGGGGATGAGATTCGAACTCACGATACGCTTTTGACGTATACCCGCTTTCCAGGCGAGCGCCTTCAACCACTCGGCCACCCCTCCGCACTGGATGGCGGCGGAACATAATGAGGTCGGATCGATCCCGCAAGCTTTTAATTCACCCTTCCCCGTGCATGGCGGGGCGGCGATGGGCGAGTATCCCGTAAAGTGCTGTATTATCGAGGTTTTCCAGGCTCGCCAATGCCGCATAGGGGTCGCCGGTCAGGCCCAGCAGGTGGCAGAAGGCGGGTTCGGTCTTCATGCCCGCCGCCTTCAGGGCCCGGATTTCCCCGCGCAGGCCGGGCGCCAGTGCCAGCAGGCGGGCTTCCACCAGCATGTGGCGCCAGCCTGCCTGCCGTGCCACTGGCTGGCCCTGTGCGAAGATTTCCAAGGGCAGGCCGTCCAGCAGGAAGCCGGCGACCAGGGCCGGGCCGTCGGCGGCCATGATCAGGCGGCGCGCGTACAGTGCCTGCCCTCCGAAGGCGGCATCCACAAGGGGGGCGAGGCCGGCGGGGTCGGGGGCATGGACCAGGATGTCCAGGTCCGATCCGGGCACGGCAATGTCCAGCGGGAAGGTGCCGGCCAACCCGGTATCGAACCCGTCCAGCCGGTCGAAGGGCCGATGGCGGGCCAGCACGGCATGGGCCCGGCGCTGGTCGGCGCTGCCCGTGGCGAGCGTCGTCCAGTCGCCCAGGTCGGCCGGAGCGGCTGGCGGCGGTTCAGCCATCGGCCTGGCTGGCGGCGTCCGGCTTCAGCCGTTCGCCGAAAATGGCGGTGCCGACGCGCACGAAGGTGGCGCCCGCCCGCACCGCCTGTTCGTAATCCCCGCTCATGCCCATGGAAACCGCGCCCAGCCCATGGCGGGCGGCCAGCCGGGCCAGCAGGTCGAAATGGGGGGCGGGGTCCGCCTCCGCCGGGGGGATGCACATCAGCCCTTCCACCGCCAGCCCATGGATATCACGGCATTCGGCCAGGAAACCGGCCAGGCCGTCGGGGGCGATGCCGGCCTTCTGCGGCTCGCTGCCAGTATTGACCTCCACGAACAGGCGGGGCAGGCGGCCCTGCCTGCGCCCTTCCGCGGCCAGGGCGGCGGCCAGCTTGGGCCGGTCCAGCGTCTGGATCACGTCGAACAGGGCCACGGCCTCCTTCACCTTGTTGGTCTGCAGCGGCCCGATCAGGTGCAGTTCGATGTCGGGATACCGGTCGCGGGCTGCGGGGAACTTGGCCTTGGCCTCCTGCACCCGGTTTTCCCCGAACAGGCGGTGACCGGCGGCCAGGGCGGCTTCCAGTTTTTCCACCGGTTGCACCTTGGAAACGGCGATCAGGCGGGCAGCACCCGGCGGCCGGCCGGCCTCTGCCGCGGCGGCATCGATGCGGGCCTTGATGGCGGCCAGGTTGGCGGCGACATCGCTGACGGATTCGGTCATGGTTGGCGGGACCTGCGCATGGTAAGCGGGCAGGGGAGAAAACAGGGTCTTTCGGCCTTGTTTTCGCCCCATGACGCACGTAAAGCCCTTCCTGTCCGCCCCGTCAATCCTCCGTCATTGCCAAGGATGGCTGCCTTGACCCGTCTCGCCCGCCGCCTGTCGCTTGCCCTGTCGCCATTTCTGGCCGCCCTGCCGGCCGATGCGGCGACGACCGATTTCGACTGGCGCGGGGTTGTCCAGGGGGCGCTGGTGCGGTCCGGGGACGGGCACAATGCCTACGGTGCCTATGCCGTGACGGGCGAAGGGAAGCTGACGACGGACAGCGGGCTGGGCCTGTCGCTGACGGCGACGCTGGGCTCCGGCGATTATCAGAAAAGCCTGGACCGGCCGGGGCGCGACAACCAGTTCACGGTGAACGAACTGTTCGTGACGCTGGATTCCGCCTGGGGCCGGCTGCGCGTGGGGGATGAGGACGGTGCCGCCAAGCGCGCGGTCGATGTGCTGCCGCTGCTGGCGGGCGGCCAGATGGATGGCCTTTGGACCGAGATCGCGGCCATCGCCCCACCGCTGACGCATCTGGGCCGCGACAGCGACGATGCCACGAAGATCCTTTATGAGACGCCGCGTGTCATGGGGCTGCGGGTTGGCGTGTCCTATGCCTGGAAGCGTGACAGCCTGGTGGAGGATATCGCGCGGCATACTCCGGGTCCCGTCGATCGGGGGCTGTGGGAATTCGGCGCGAATTATGAGGGGGACTGGGGTCCCGTCTCCTATGATCTTGCGGCCGGCTATGCCATGGCCGACAGCCGCAACCCGGCGCTGGGCGACACGGAAAGCCTGAAGCTGGCGGGTCAGATATATTATGGCGGCTTCGCGGCCGGGCTGGTCTGGGTGGATGACGGCGACAGCGGCCGCCTGAAGGGTGATGATGCCACCAGCACGACCTTCATGGGCAGTTACGAGAACGGGCCTTATGGGCTGGCGCTCTGGTGGCAGGGCGTGGACCTGGATGTCAGCCGCGACTACGACGCCTATGGCGCCGGGCTGTCCTGGCGGGTGGCCGGCGATACGCGGCTGTCCCTGGATACCGTGCGCTATGATGGCGGCCGTCGCGGCTGGTCCGGCACGCTGGGGGTCGAGGCGCGATTCTAAGCCCCGCGGCGGGGCTGCAACCGGCCCCCGAAGCGCACATTTCGGGGGCGTCCCCCCCGAAACCCTTGCCTTCCATGTGAAATTCACCCATCTCCCGCGCTTGACCGGCCGGTGCCGAGCGGTCAAAAGTCCGGTTCCATCCTGTTTTCACCACCGTCTTTCCAGGGGAAAGCCCATGTCTTCGGCCGAAGTGCCCGTTTCCAGCGCCCAGGTTGCCATTACGCTGCCCGACGGCAGCGTGCGGACCTATGCGCCGGGCACTACCGGGGCCGACGTGGCCGCCTCCATCGCCAAGTCGCTGGCCAAGGCCGCCCTGGCCGTGAAGATCGACGGGGAGGTCCGGGACCTGGCCCTGCCGCTGGCCCGCGATTGCCGCCTGGAGATCGTCACGGACAAGAATGCGGATGACGCGCTGGACCTGATCCGGCACGACGCCGCCCACATCATGGCCGAAGCCGTGCAGGAGCTTTATCCCGGCACGCAGGTGACGATCGGCCCGGCCATCGCCACGGGCTTCTATTACGATTTTGCCCGCGACACGCCGTTCACGCCCGACGATCTGGTGAAGATCGAGAAGCGCATGCACGAGATCGTGGACGAGAACCGCCCCTTCACGCGCGAGGAGTGGGACCGCACGGAAGCCATCGAGCATTTCAAGTCGATCGGCGAGAAGTACAAGGCCCAGATCATCCAGGACCTGCCGGCCAGCGAGACGATCACCATCTATCGCCAGGGCAAGTGGTACGACCTGTGTCGCGGCCCCCACCTGCCCAGCACGGGCCGGGTCGGCCATGCCTTCAAGCTGATGAAGGTGGCTGGCGCCTATTGGCGCGGCGATGCCAAGAACGCCATGCTCCAGCGCATCTACGGCACCGCCTGGCGGACCGAGAAGGAACTGGCCGAGCATCTGCACCAGATCGAGGAAGCGGAGAAGCGCGACCATCGCAAGCTGGGCCGCGAGATGGACCTTTTCCATGTGCAGGAGGAGGCGACGGGTTCCGTCTTCTGGCACCCCAAGGGCTGGGCGCTTTACCGGAGCCTTGAGAATTATATCCGCGCCAAGCTGGTCACCGCCGGCTATGTGGAGGTGCGCACCCCGCAGCTCTATGACAGCAGCCTGTTCAAGGCGTCAGGCCATTGGGACCTGTATGGCGACAACATGTTCAAGGTCCGCGAATCGGTGACCGAGGACGGGGTCGAGAAGTTCCTGGGCGTGAAGCCCATGAACTGCCCGGCCCATGTGCAGATTTTCCGTCAGGGCCTGAAAAGCTACCGCGACCTGCCGCTGCGCATGGCCGAGTTTGGCAATTGCCACCGCAACGAGCCGTCGGGCGCGCTGCACGGCATCCTGCGCGTGCGCAACTTCACCCAGGACGACGCGCATATCTTCTGCACCGAGGATCAGGTGGGCGAGGAGGCGAAGGAATATTTCGCCCTCCAGCTCGGCGTCTACAAGGATCTCGGATTCGAGAAGATCGCCGTGAAGCTGGCCCTGCGCCCCGATGAGCGGCTGGGCGACGACGCCACCTGGGACAAGGCGGAGGAAGGGTTGCGGGTGGCCCTGCGCGCCAACGACCTGGAGTTCGAGGAACTGCCCGGCGAGGGCGCCTTCTATGGCCCCAAGGTGGAGTTCCACCTGACCGACGCCATCGGCCGGTCCTGGCAGTGCGGCACCCTTCAGCTCGACTTCCAGCTTCCCGAGCGTCTGGATGCCAGCTATATCGGCCAGGACGGCGCACGCCACCGGCCTGTCATGCTGCACCGGGCCATCCTGGGCAGCCTGGAACGTTTCATCGGCATGATGATCGAGCATTATGCCGGCAAGTTCCCGCTGTGGCTGGCCCCGACCCAGGTGACCGTGGCGACCATCGTGTCCGACGCGGATGCCTATGCCGGGAAGGTGGCGGCCGCCCTGCGCAAGGCCGGCCTGCGGGTGGAGCTGGACATCCGGAACGAGAAGATCAACCTGAAGGTCCGCGAACATTCGCTCCAGAAGGTGCCGGTCATGCTGGTCGTGGGTGCCCGCGAGGCGGAGCAGGGAACGGTCGCCATGCGTCGTCTGGGCTCCAATGCGCAGGAAATCCTTGCCCTGGACGCCGCCATTGCTAATCTGTCGGCTGAGGCGCGCCCCCCGGCGGATGCGTCATCCACCAATTCCGCATTCTGAGTAACGAACAACAAGTGTAACGGACGCGCCGCCCGCCACCAGGCCCCCCTTTAGACAGGCCACCGGGCGGCCGTCCCAGGCAAACAGGAGAAGTTTCCATAGCCAGGCCCACTTCCCAGGACCGTGAACCGCAGCGCGACGGTCCCCGCATCAACCGCGAAATCAATGTCCGTTCCGTCCGCCTTGTCGATGCCAATGGCGAGATGGTGGGCGTCGTCAGCCTGCGCGATGCCTTGTATGCCGCGGAAGAGGCGGGGCTCGACCTTGTGGAGGTCAGCCCCAACGCCGATCCGCCCGTCTGCAAGATCCTCGACTATGGCAAGTACAAGTACGAGGCGCAGAAGAAGGCCAACGAGGCCCGCAAGAAGCAGAAGATCATCGAGGTCAAGGAAATCAAGCTGCGTCCGAACATCGACGAGCATGATTACGAGATCAAGATGAAGGCCATGCGCCGCTTCCTGGAGGAGGGCGACAAGGTCAAGGTCACCATGCGTTTCCGCGGCCGTGAAATGGCCCACCAGGATATCGGCATGAATGTGCTGATCAAGGTGCGGGAGACGCTGGAAGATCTGGGCAAGGTCGAACAGATGCCCAAGCTGGAAGGCAAGCAGATGATCATGGTGCTGGCACCGCGGTAGGGCGGGCCGCCGGGCATCATGGTCCGGCAGTATCATGGTTCAGCATGGAAAAGGGGGCGTGCCATGGGTACGCCCCCTTTTGCGTTTCGATTTTTGTGTTTCATGCCGGGGCCTGGGAATCTTGCTCCCGGTATCCGCGCCGTCTGGCGCGTAGTATGACAGCGGCCGAAAATCTTGACCGATGGTCAAGGTTTTCAGCACCTCATACCAACTTGCGATGAGTAGAACTCATCGCAAGTTGGTCCGGCGGCGACCGCCACAGCACCGCAAAATAGTATCAGGCGCCGGCGCCCACATGCCAACGGCTCGGGCGTGCCACGTGGCGCGCGGCGGCAGTCGCCACCGATACCAACGGGCAAATATTTCGACCGCTGGTATTATACCAACCTCCCTAAAGGTTGACCTTTAGGGAGGTTGGAGGCTGGCGACTGCCAGCCCGGCGCTCATGCGCCGTGAGCCAAGGCGGCGGATGCCGCCGCCCGGCAATTGAGGGAACACTAAATCTCCCTTGATCGGTCACGATCAAGGGAGATTGGTATTAATCGGCTCTTCTCGACATGACCGGTCACGGATCGGTGTATTCATCCGGGAAGTGACGCTTCCAGACCGGTTTCACCACGGGCATCTTGTCCACCCGCTCCGCCACGGCGACGATGCCGGGCGCCACGGTGCGGATGGCCTCGCGCCCGGGACGCCAGCGCGTCATCATGGAGATATAGAGGTCCAGCACCGTCAGGTCCGGCATGTCCAGCAGCCAGGCATCGCCGTCTGGTTTCAGCGCCCGTTCCATGACCTGCCAGCAGAACAGTGTCCGGTCGATGGTGGCCTGTTTCAGTTCGGCCGCGGCCGTTGCCCCCGTCACCCAGCGGTCGGCGAAATCGCCCACCGTGTACATGGGATAGATGGCGGCCGGCAGATAGACCAGCCAGCGCAGGAAGGAAGGCCGCGCCGGATCATCCGGCCCGGGTCCCAGCACCCCGGGATGCCGTTCCATCAGCCAGAGCAGAATGGCGACCGATTCCGTCATCACCGCCCCGCCGGGCAGCACCAGGGTCGGGATCTGCACCAGCGGATTGACGGCCCGCAGCGCCTCCACCCCGGCGGAAGGGGTCCAGGGCTCAGCCTCCACATAATCGTAACCTTCCCCTGTCAGGGTAAAGGCGGCCTCCACCACGGCCGAACCGCAGCCCGGCGCCCCATAGAGTGTCGGCTTGCCTGTCATCGTCGCCCCTCCGTTGCCCGCTGACCCTTATGGGAGAACATGAACATAGGCAGAACATTCATGCAAGCCTTCCGATGGGCGCCGGGGTAAAGCGCATTGCCCCCCGCGGCCACTGGTGTTAGACACTCGCCCGTTTGCCCGTCACAATCGCCCGCCCATTCTGCCTGTCCGGAGCCATCGCCCATGACCGCCCCCGCCGCCCCGACGATCTCCCGCGAGGAATGGCTCGCCAAGGCTCAGACCCTGTCGGAGGCGCTGCCCTATATGCGGCGCTATGACGGCAAGATCATCGTGGTGAAATATGGCGGCCACGCCATGGGCAACCCGGAACTGGCGCGGCAGTTCGCCAACGACATCGTGCTGCTGAAGCAGGTCGGCGCCTATCCCATCGTGGTGCATGGCGGCGGGCCGCAGATCGGCAAGCTGCTGGACCGGCTGCAGATCAAGTCGGAATTCATCGACGGGCTGCGCGTCACCGACAAGGACACGATGGAGATCGCCGAGATGGTGCTGTCCGGCAGCATCAACAAGGAGATCGTGGCCCTGATCAACGACGCGGGTGGCGATGCCATCGGCCTGTCGGGCAAGGATGACGACCTGATCGAGGCGCGCAAGGCCACCCGTACCAGGCGCGATCCCGACAGCAACATCGAGAAGGTCATCGACCTGGGCTTCGTGGGCGAGCCGTTCCGCATCAATCCGCAGATTCTGCACAAGCTGCGCAATGCCGGCTTCATCCCCGTCATTGCCCCCATCGGCATCGGCGAGGATGGCCAGACCTACAACATCAATGCCGATACGGCCGCCGGCGCCATTGCCGCCGCCATGGACGCCACACGCCTGCTGCTGCTGACCGATGTCGCGGGTTTCCTGAACAAGGAAAAGGAACTGGTTCCCGGACTGTCCGTGTCGGCGGCCCGTGCGGCCATTGCCGATGGCACGGCGTCGGGCGGCATGATCCCCAAGCTGGAAACCTGCATGGATGCCGTCGTCGGCGGGGTGGAAGGCGCTGTAATCCTTGACGGGCGCGTGCCGCATGCCATTCTGCTTGAAATCTTCACCGAGGGGGGTGCCGGTACGCTGATCGGCACCAAGTAAACCTCCCGCACACACCAGGGGGCGGAGCGCCATGGCCGCACGCATGCATCTGGTCCACGGTCCGCAGGGGGCGGGCAAGTCGGCCTATGCCAGGCAACTGGAATGGGAACTGCCGGCTGTGCGCTTTTCCCTTGATGAATGGATGTCCACCCTGTTCGTGCCCGACATGGTGCCGCCGTTGGACATGGGATGGCTGTCGGAGCGCATGGGAAGGTGCGAGGGTTTGATCTGGGACATGGCGGCTGCCGTGCTGCGCAATGGCGGCGATGTCGTCATGGACCTGGGCTTCCAGCGCCGTGAGCAGCGGGACGAGGCGCGGCGGCGGGCCAGGGTGCTGGGTGCCGATGTCCTGTTCCACCTGCCGGACGGCCCCCGCGATGCGCGTTGGTCGCGTGTGCGCCGGCTGGATGATTTTCCCGGCGATGCGATGGGCGGCGACCAGGCGGCAAGGGGCGATGATTACGACCCGCCCTCACCGCAGGAGGCGGGCACCATCCATGGCGTGCTGCTGTAGGGTTGCCGGCCATTCCTGCCACCTGCGGAAGGCTATGTCCCGCGGCGGGAGCGGGCGGATGCGGTATGGTATTCTGACTGCCGTCCCCGATGGGATGGCGTCCGGCAATCGCTTCGGGTGGGGGGATGCATGATCCTGATCGTCGAGGACACGCCCGAGCAGAGGATCATCTTGTCCGCGATCATCGACAGTTCGAACCTGGGCCCGTCCACGGCCCTGGTCACGGCCGAGGAGGCGCTGGCCTATCTGGAGGCCGACCGGCACGATGGGCCGGCTAGCCCGGTACGCGCCATCCTGATGGACGTGCTGCTGCCGGGAATGGATGGTATCAGTGCCGCTGCCCGCATCCATGCCAATCCCCGCCTGTCGGGCATCCCCCTTATCGTCATTTCCGCGCTGGAGGATAGTGGCCGCCTGACCGAGGCGCTGGCCGCCGGGGCCGTCGATTATCTGGTCAAGCCCGTGCAGCCGGTGCAACTGGCCGGCCGGCTGCGGGCGGCGCTGCGCCAGGCGGGCACGCCCGGCACCATGCAGACCGTGGCCGCGCGCGATGTGCTGGATCGCCTGATGGCGCGCACGGTCGGGCGCGGCGTGCTGCTGCATGTCGCCGTGCGCGACTGGGCCGAACTGTGCCGTGAACTGGGCCGGGCCGGGGCGGATGAATTCAGGGGCCGGCTGATCGCCGCCTTCGCGGGGCTGCTGCCGCAGGCGTCGCAATGGCTTTACCAGCCGGCGGAGGGGGGCGATTTCTCCCTGCTGGTGGAAAGTGACGGGGACACGTCGGATTTCCTGGCCCTGGCCCGGTCGCTGGCCGAGGAGATGCCCTGGCCTTCCCTGACCATCGCCGTGACGGGCCTGCCGGCTGATACCCCGACGGCCAACGCCACGTCGCCGGGGGGCGTTGCATGAGCGACGAGAAATCCACGGCAGAAACGATCGCGGCCCTGGTCTCCCGCCTGCCCACGGGGGCGGCCCGCATGCTCTATGGCGAACTGGCCCAGGCCCGCGACAATGGCAAGGTGACGGCTGTCCGCCGCGCCCTGGTGGAACGGATCAACGCTTCCCGCCAACAGCACGGGCGCCGGTTGTTCACCCAGCTTTTCGAGCCCTTCCTGGCGGCGGACATCGAATTGCTGCGGCCGGGCTTTTCCAGCCTGGGCATCCTGCATGCCATCGATGTCGGCGCGCTGTGGGTTCAGGCGGCGGCCGGGCCCCTGGCCCGGCTGGCCGCTGCCATCGAACAGCGCATGCCGGCCTTGGTGGCCGAGCAGCCCATGGACCTGGTGATGGCGCTGCCGGAAATCCAGACGTTCCAGGAACAGGTGCGCCGTGCCGCCATCGAATGGCTGGCCGGGGATGCCGCCCGGCTGACCAAGGCGCTGGCGGCCATGAATGCCTGGCGCGTCGCCGAACTGCGCCGGATGAATACCGGGTTTGAACCGCGCCCCCTGACCAACGAGGATATGATCACCATCCGCGGCGTGCTGATGCACGGCGCCGCCCTGCGCCCGCTGGCCCGCGACCTGTTGGCCGGCAGCAGCGACAGTGCGGCGGTGGTGGAGGTGGCGGGCGCCCTGGCGCTGCATCCGCTGCAATCGGTGCATACGCCCGAGGCGCGGATGGCGCTGTTCATGGTGCCGCTGGCCCTGCTGCACCGGCGGCGGGCCTATCGCGCCGTGGTGCCCTTCCTGCTGGATGGTGCGCCGGCCACGCAGGCCCGCATCCTGGAAGCGCTGGACAGCCATTTCGGCCGCACCTGCGCCCGCTTCGCGGCCGAGGCGGGTCTTCTGGCCGGCAGCGGCCAGCCGATCAAGGGGCCGCTGGCGGCGACGACCGTGCGCCGGCTGACCCTGTCGGCCGAACTGGGCCATATGGACGCCATCCTGGGCATCTATGAGGAGTTCGAGATTCTGGACGACCCGCGCCTGGGCATGCAGGCGCGCGATTACATGGACAATATGGTCAAGGCCATCGAGCGCACGCTCTATCCGGCCCTGATCGACCGGTGCGTTGCCGCCGGCCGCACCATCGAGCGCGCCCTGCCCGATCAGGATGCGCTGGAATGGGCACTGGGCCTGTGCGTGCGCTGGCGGACCGTCATCGGCCGCGTCATGCATTGGGGCACCGGGCACAGCGCCTTCAAGGAACAGGTGCTGGAACTGGCCCGCGCGGCGTTCCAGGCGGCCCTGTCCGATCCGCGCCCGTTCCCCCCCGGCGAGCGGCTGGCCCAGGCGGTGCGCATGCTGCAATTGTCCAAACCGCTGGGCGGGGCGGCCGTGGAATGGATCACGCTGCTGGACAAGGGGTTGGTGCGCACCGTCACCGACCGGCTGCGCCAGGGCGGCACCCTGCGCGACGGTGAGCACGACCTGGTCCGGGCCCTGATGGTGCTGGTCCGCAATGAGTTGCGGCGTACCCGCCACTGGCGTGACCAGTCACTGGTGGAACTGGACGAACTGGCCGAGGGCGTCGGCCTCTGAAGGCAGACCCCGTTTTCCAACTGCATTCAGGTGCCGGCGCCCGTATCCGCCGGCCGTATCCGCGGCGCGGCTGACGTCGCGGGGCCGATGCCATGGCAAAGGGACTACCACCCCGGGTCGTGGTTCGGTGGACCTATGCTTATGGACCCGGAAGGCATCTGGCCCGTTTCCAGTCTGGGCATTAAAACAATGTGGGAGCGCAAACGGGTTTCCATGCCCACTCGCACTCGTCGGATCAGTCTTTCAGCATTCCCTGATATAGATGATCATTGCAGAGCCGAAGGATGGCATGGCGATTATTCAGCCCATCCCTGTAAGTCATATTGCAGTATCCGGGTGTATTCTGCCGGGATGCTCAGTGCGGCCGGTTATGCATCGCGACTGCCATTCAATTCTGGAAATGTCGTCGCAGGACCGCTTCTGCCGGCTTTCCCTGGATGGTGAAATCCGTGTCCTGCGGTCCGCCGGCATCGGGGTCGCTGAACCAGCGCCAGACCAGTACATCATCCATTCCATGCCGCGTCAGCGCCGCCAGCCACAGGTCCAGCACGCGGGCCTGCAGGCCGCCATCCGGATGGGCGTCGCGCTCCTCCGCGCTTTCCCATGGCCGTTCCTGGGCGCCGACGGCGCTGCGCAGGCCCAGTTCACCCACCCACAACGGCCCCTGTCGGGACAAATCCCCGGCCAGCGCCGCGATGGCCGCCTCCAGGTCCGTTCCGTCGCCCAGCGGGGGATAAAGGCTGATGGCGGCGACGTCCAGCCGGTCACGGAAGGACAGCCGGGCCAGTTCGCCGTCCCAATGCGCGACATAGGTGACGATGCCGCCATACCGGTCGCGTACCGCATCGATGATGCCGCCCCAGGCCGGGTCGGCGCTGACGCCGCGCAGCTCGGTGCCGATGGCCAGCGCCTCCGCCCCTTCCGCCGCCGCCAGTTCCGCCAGGTCCAGCAGGATGGCGCGGTAACGCCGCAGCCATTCCGCCTGGTCGGCCGGATCGGTGAAGCCGATGGCGCCCGCCCAGGTCTGCGGCACCCAGACATGCGGCTTCACCATGACGCGCAGGCCCAGGCCGCGGGCCTGCCGGATGCCGGCGCGCAGGTCCGCCGGCCCCACGGCATCGCCGGGGACGATGGCGGGATCGCCGGGTGCGGGCTGCCACAGGAAGGGGATCAGCGCCACGGCATTGGCCCCCAGCGCCCGCAGATTGCGCAGCGAGCGCCCGCAGGCATCCGACCCCAGCGGCGCTTCCGGCGTGGCGACAAGATTGACGCCGCGCCAGGGGCCGGTCCCCGCCGCACCGGCGCATCCGGGCAACAGGCCGATGCCGGCCAGTCCCGCCCCCATGCGCAACAGGCCGCGCCGCGAGGTGCCCTGCCGTTCCACCCGTTCCTCCATCCCGGTGTCGTCGCCCCATTGGGCGCCCACCATCGGGCAATGTCCGCTCCCTTCTGTCAATGGTAAGCCCCATGCGCCCCTCGCTTCTTGCCAGCCTGCTTTGCCTGACCGGTCTGGTCGCCCCGGTCGCCATCGCTGCCGACAGTGCCGCGGACGGTGCCGCCGGGAACGGCGTCACGCGCAGCATCAGCCTGCGTGAACTGGGATATGCCGAGGGCATCACCCTGTCGGGCATCGCGGCCCGGCAGGATCTCTATTTTCCGCTGCCGGCCTGGGTGGCGACGGGGGACCTGCGGCTGGATGCGCGGCTGACGGGCGTGCTGGCCGATGGGCAGCGCGCCGCGGTCCAGGTCCTGCTGGCCGACCAGCCCCGCTGGACCACGGCGCTGAAGCCGGGCAGCCAGGAGGCAAGGCTCAGCCTGGCCTTGCCGCGGGCCGACCTGCGCCAGGGATTCGCCAAGGCGACCCTGGGCTGGGGCGCGCAATGGACGGATAACCGCTGTGTCGACCAGCGGCTGCCCGGCGGCTTCGTCACGCTGGAGCCGGAGAGCGCCGTCACCTACCGCATCGACCCCGCCGCCATCGACAATGTGCGGGCTGCATGGTCCGCATTGGGCCCGCGCGTTTCCATCCTGGTGTCGCGCGACGGGCTGACCCCGGCGCAGTTCCAGGCCGCCGTTGCCCTGGCGGCCAGCCTGCTGCGCGAAGGGCGTCAGGTTTCCATCGCCCCCCTGCCACAGGCGGCAGCGCCCGACGCCGACGCCGGCACGGGAACCATCTGGCTGGCATCGCGGGCGGAGATCGAGGCGACCGGCGAGCGCCTGCGTCAGGCCGCCGGGCCGCGCGGCGGCGGGCTGTACCGCCTGCGCGACGGGGGGAGGGGGCCGATGTCGCCCTGCTGACCACGGGCGGCCTGCCGGCCCTGGTCCTGCTGGACAATATCGACGGGCAGAAGCTGCGCCTGCTGACCGCCGGCTGGTCGGCGCTGGCCGACACGGCTGGTGCCGCGGTGCGGGTGGCGGGCCGGCTGCCGGCGGCCCGCCAGGATGATGATGGCATCGCCTTCGCGGCGCTGGGGCTGGGCGAAGGGGTGCAGGAACTGGTGGACCGCGCCGAATGGCCGCTGCGCCTTGATTATACTCAGGTACCCGCTGGCCGGCGGCCCGCCGCGCTGGAAATCGAACTGGCGCCCGGCAGCACCATCGGCGACCGGCCGCAATTGCTGCATGTCTTCGTGAACAACACCCTGCTGCGCAGTGTCACCCTGCCCGATGGCGGGGCCGTGCGGCGCCTGACCGTGCCGTTGCCCGATGGGCTGCTGGGCCGGTCCAACGCCATCCGCATCCTGTTGCAGCGCCAGCCCGGCGGCGGCGATTGCCGGGAGGCGCCCCTGGCCAGCCCGGCCCAGCTTCTGCCCGGCAGCCGGGTCACCCTGGCGCCGGACGAGGCGGTCCCGTCCGATTTCTTTGCCCTGGGCCCGGCCATGGCGGATGGCGCCACGCTGCTGGTGACACGCGCCCAGTTGAAGGAGCCCGTATCCGCCCTGACCCTGGCCGCCCGCGTGGCGGCGGACCTGATGCCGGCCGGCGCCCCCCTGGCGGTCATGGTGACCGGGGAGGGGGAAGCTAGGCCCGCTTCACCCTTCATCGCCCTGCCCGGTGCCGTCGTGCCCGGCCTGTCCGATCTGCCCGTGCGGCTGGATGGCGGGGCCGTCAGCGTCCAGGACCGTGGCGGTGACACGGTTCTGGACATCACGGGGGCGCGGGGCCTGATCACGGCGCAGCTGGCCCGGGCCGGCACCGTGCCGGGCCTGTCGCTGTCCACGGCCGATGGCAGCATTCCGGCCCTGCCCGAACGGCTGGCCCTGGATCGCGGCAATGTCGCCTTCGCCGACCAGACCGGCCTGCTGATGGCCTTCGACACGGTGCGCGACCGCGCCGTGCGCATCGTCGTGGCCGACGAGGCCGGCTGGGCCGACTGGCTGGACCGGTTCCGTATCGTGCTGGTGCTGGGGGCCTGGATACTGGTGACGCTGGGTGCCGTCGGGGCGCTCCGCCGCTGGTATCGCAGCCGCGCGCCGAAGGTCTGACCGGTCCATGGACATGGCCGCTCCCCCCATCGTCCCGGTATCCGGCGACACGGTTCCCCCCATCGGCGAATTGCTGCTGGCAAAGGGTCTGCTGACCGTGGCGCAGGTGGAGCGCGCCCTGGAACTGCAACGGCAGTGGAAGGTGCCGTTCGGCGATGTCGTCATCTCCCAGGGCATGGTCCGGCCGTGGGCGTTCTACCGCACGCTGGCCGACCGTTTCCGGCTGCCCTTCGTCGATCTGATGGCCGAAGGGCCGGAAGAGGGGCTGGCCGACAAGGCGCGGGTGGAGGATTACAGCCGCCTGCTGCTGCTGCCCTGGCGGAAGGACGGCGATGTGGTGACCGTCGTCACCGCCGATCCCGGCCCCAGGGCCATGCTGTTCGCGCGACAGACCTATGGCCCGCAGGTCAGGCTCGTCGTGACGTCCAAGTTCGACATCGTCTGGACCCTGCAGCGCCTGTTCGAGGAGGATTTCAGCCATCAGGCCGTGCACGCCCTGGCCGACATGGACCCGGCATCCAGCGCACGCACGGTCGTGACGCCGGGGCAGAGCGTCGTGCTCTATACCCTGCTGTCGCTTCTGCTGCTGGGGCTGGCGCTGGTGCCGATCGCCACGCTGATGCTGCTGAACATCGTGATGGCCGTGTTCTATCTGGGCAATTTCGTGCTGAAGACGATCCTGGTCTGGTACGGGTCGGATGCCGCGCACGTCGACCGCAAGGTGACAGATGCAGAGGTGGCGGCGCTGAAGGATGACGACCTGCCCACCTTCACGGTCCTGGTGCCCATGTACAAGGAACCGGAGGTGCTGCCCATCCTGGCGGCGGCGCTGCGGCGGCTGGACTATCCCATCGCCAAGCTGGACATCAAGCTGGTGCTGGAGGCCGGCGACCGGGAAACGATCGACGCCGCCAAGTCGCTGGGCCTTGAAGGCATCTTCGAGATCATCCGCGTTCCCGCCTCCAAGCCGCAGACCAAGCCCAAGGCCTGCAACTATGCCCTGCGCTTCGCCCGCGGCGAATATCTCGTCATCTTCGATGCCGAGGATCAGCCCGAGCCGGACCAGTTGAAGAAGGTCGTGGTCGCCTTCCGCAAGGCGCCGGCCAATACCGCCTGCATCCAGTGCCGGCTGAATTATTTCAATGCCAATGAGAATTGGCTGACCCGCATGTTCACGCTGGATTACTCGCTCTGGTTCGATTTCATGCTGGGGGGGCTGGAACGGCTGAACATCCCCATCCCGCTGGGCGGCACCTCCAACCATTTCAAGATGGATGTGCTGACCAAGCTGCACGCCTGGGACCCGTTCAACGTCACGGAAGATGCCGATCTGGGCGTGCGTCTGACCCAGAAGGGCTATCGCGTGGGCGTCGTCAATTCCACGACGTTCGAGGAGGCCAATGTCTCCATCCCCAACTGGGTCCGGCAGCGGTCGCGCTGGATCAAGGGTTATATGCAGACCTATCTGGTGCATATGCGCAATCCCCTGCATCTCTACCGGTCGGTCGGTGCCGGCGGTTTCTGGGGGTTCCAGTTCTTTATCGGCGGAACGATGCTGTCGGGCCTGCTGAACCCCGTCTTCTGGGGCTTCTACCTGCTGTGGCTGGCGATCGGCGGGACCTGGCTGGACCCGCTGTTCCCGACGGCCCTGCTCTATCTGTCGCTGTTCAACCTGCTGGCCGGCAACGGGCTGTTCACCTACATCTCCATCATCGCGCCCGTGAAGCGCGGCTGGACCAACCTGGCGCCCTGGGGCCTGACGGTGATCGGCTATTGGGCGCTGATGTCGGTTGCGGCCTACAAGGCGCTTTGGCAGCTTGTCAAGAACCCGTTCTATTGGGAAAAGACGCAGCACGGCCTGTCGCAGGCGACCAAGCAGGAAGTGGCCAAGGCGCTGGCCAGCATGGGGCAGTCATGAACGCCACCATTGTCAACGCCCCCATCGTCGCCACCACCGCTTCCCGGGATCCGGCCTTCCGGCCCATGCGCGATACGCGCGGCCGCGGTACGGTGCGGGCCTGGATGCTGCCGGTATCCATGGGCGTGCTGCTGCCGCTGGTCGGCCTGCTGGCCGCATGGCCGCTGGCCGCCGGCTGGCTGTCGCCCGATCTGGCGGACCGCTGGACCCGTGCGCTGCTGGCCACGGCGGATGTCGGCGCCTTCCGCGATCTGACGGGCACGGCCTATCCGTTGCTGCCGCTGGCGGCCGACATGCTGCTGGCCCTGCTGCCGGGGCTGGGTGGCATGCCGCCGCCGCTGCTGGTCAATGTGCTGGCCGTCACCCTGGCCGCAGGGCTTTGGGTGCGGATGATGGCGGCGGGCGGGCATGGGTTCGCCTGGGCGGTGATCACGGCGGGGCTGCTGCTGCTTCAACCGGCCCTCGCCCTGTCCGTGGCCGGGGGCGGCCCCGCGGTGCCCGGGCTGCTGTTCTTCACGATCGTCGTGTCATCTGCCCTGCGGCTGCATCGGGCGGGAGAGGTGAACGCCATGATCGGCCTGGGCGTGGCCCTGGCGGGACTGGCTGTCACCGATGCGGCCGGTGCCTATATGGTGCTGGCCGCCATTCCCTTCCTGGCGCTGTTGCTGCCGCCGCGCATGGTGGCCACCTCTGCCTCGGGCAGCCTGCTGGTGGTGCTGTTCCCGCTGCTGTTCGCGGCGCTGGCCCTGTTCTATGTCAACTGGGTGTTCGGCGGCTCCCCCCTGGCCTTCGCCGCCGGGGTGGATGCCGCCATCCGGGGCGCGGCCGGGGATATTGGCGGCAGTCGCTGGCTGATGGGGCCGGGTGCCGGTTTCGGTGGTGCGCTGACGGCGGGGGCCGCGCTGTTGCTGCTATCGGGTCCGCTGCTGCTGGCCGGCATCGTGTTGGGGGATGCGGGGGCGCGGCGGGTCCTGGTCCTGCTGGCGGCCCTGCTGCTGGTGGCCATCGTCCTGGCCTCCGCCACGCGCTTCCTGGGGGATCCGGGGCGCGTGCTGGCCTATCTGCCGCCGGTCTGCGCCCTGGCGGCGGCCATTGCGGGCCGGCAACGCCTGCCCGGCGCGGCGGTCGCGGTGCTGGCCCTGGCCGGGCTGCTGGGCGGCTGGTGGGGGCAGGGCTGGTCCGGCGATGCACAGTCGGCCGGCTGGCGCGCGGCCCTGCATGGCCCCGTTCCGCAGCCCGATGAACGGGCGGGACAGGTGGCGCTGGGCCGTTTCCTGCGCCCGCTGGACGATGTCGCCATCGACGGGCTGACGGCCGGCGCCGCCGTGCCGGCGCGCGGCACGGCGCGGGGGCTGGTGCTGCCGTCCAACGACCGGTTGAAGGCCGATCTGATCACGGGCCGGCTGCGGTCGGCCCATCTGGCCCTGCGCGACCCGTCCTCTCCCGCCGGGGCACGGGACCGCATTGCCCAGGCCCGGCCCGGCCTATGGCTTGATGCGGGACCGGGGGCCCGTTTGCTATATGACCGGGATGGCTGGCGCGTCTGGCGCCTGGCCGACGGCGACGATATGTCTGGAGTGGTGAAATGATCCTGGTCGTCGACGATATGGAGGAGGTCCGCGAGCTGACCGCGGCGCAACTGGGCGCCTTCGGCTACGGCCCCATCGTCAAGGCGGGCAGCGCGGAGGAGGCGCTGGCCCTGCTGGAGGCCGAGCGCACCGACGGGGCGGAATCCCCGGTCGAGCTTGTGCTGATGGATATCATGCTGCCGGGCCTGGACGGGATCAGCGCCATATGCCTGATCAAGGAGAATCCGCGTCTGGCCGACATCCCCGTCATCACCATCTCCACGCTGGAGGATGAGGAGACGCTGAACGACGCCTTCATCGCCGGTGCCCTGGACTATCTGGTCAAGCCGGTGTCGGCCGTGGCGCTGCGTGCCCGCGTGCAGTCTGCGCTCCGGCTGCGGACCGAGGCGCGGCGCCGCCGCGCGCGGGAGGGCGAGCTGGCCGAGATGGTGGCCGACCGCCGTCATCGCCGCCCGGCCCGGCATGGGGACGAGGTCGGGCCCGGCTGGCCGGGGCTGTCGCAATATGTGCAGTTGCTGGCGCAAAGGGCCCGCCACCGCCATCCCGGCCCCGTGCTGCTGGCCGCCATCGATGATTACGGCCGGCTGGAGGAGCTCGACGGCGCCGATCCGGCAGCCGAGCTGACCCGCCGCATCATCGAACTGGCGGCGGCGCTGCCGGGCCGGATCGGCGACATCCTGATCATGGCCGGCGACGGGCGGCTGGCCATCCTGTTCGACAGCGACGATATGCGCACCGCCCAGGAAACGGCCCATAGGCTGACCGATCTGGTGGGGCGGGCCCGTATCCCGCATCCGCGATCCAATGCCGGCCCGCATATCAGCCTGTCCATCGGCCTGGGGCAGGGCGTGGATGCGGGTGCGCAGGCCAGCCGCGCCCTGGACATGGCCCGTGCCGAAGGCGGTGCCCGCATCGTCGACGGCACCAGGATGCGCGCGGGGGAGGAGACACCATGAGGCGCCATGTGTTCACCGCCGGCCTGCTGCTGTCACTGGCCCTGATGCCCGCCGCCGCCCTGGCCGGGGCCTGGCCGCAGGCGCCGGGCACGGTGGAGGTGATCGCCGGTTCCGCCTATTCGGTGTCCGACAGCGGTTTCGATGGTCGGGAGGGCGGCGCTTCGCCCAAATACCGCAAGCTTGAGGTGGCACCCCTCATTTCCTGGGGCTGGCGGCCCGATACGATACTCAGCCTGCAACCCGCCTGGCAATGGGTGAAGGCCGACCGGCCCGGTGGCGGGGCGGACAGCGGAGCGGGGCTGGCCGATGCGGAGATCGCCCTTCGCCAGGTGGTCTGGCGCGGCGATGGCGATGTCTTCTCCGTCCAGCCGTTGCTGCGGGTGCCGCTGGGCTATGACAATGACGACCAGCCGCCGCTGGGATCTGGCAAGGTGGATGCCGAACTGCGCGGCCTTTACGGATACGGATTCGATGGCGGGTTTCTGGATGCGCAGTTCGGCTGGCGCCAGCGGGGCGGTCCGGCCGCCGATGAACTGCGGTTGGACCTGACACTGGGCTGGCGGCCCGATGCCGACTGGCTGTTGCTCGCGCAATCCTTCAATGCCGTCAGCATCGGCGCGCCGGGGGCCGGTTACGGCGATGTCCGCCGCTACAAGATGCAATTGTCGGCCGTGCGCCGGCTGACTGACGATCTGGGCCTGCAGGTCGGCCTGTCAAAGGCGATCGGCGGTGAAAATGCCGGGGGCGAGCGCATGGCTTTGCTGGCATTATGGTGGCAGTTCGACAGCCGGTAGCAGAAAGGCGCTGGGCATGGCATTCCGGTCCACCGGCTATCGCCTGCTGACACTGAGGAACGTGATCGGCCTGACCATCGGGCTGATCTGCCTTGTCCTGACCCTGATCCGTGGCGTGCTGGTCGGGCGCGATGCCGAACAGCTTTTGCGGATGGAGGTGGGTCTGTCCCTGGCCGGGGTGGCAGAGAATGTCTCTGACAAGCTGAACGGCGATATGCAGGCCCGGGCCGACCAGGCGCAGGTCCTGTCGCGTCTTGACGATCTGGCCGATCCCGGTCGGGCACAGCGGCTGATCGACACGCTGATCACCTATGACCGCACGCTGGCCTGGGCCGGTGTCACCGACGCCGCGGGAAAGGTGATTGCCGGGGCCCGCGGCATCCTGGTGGGCCAGAACCTGTCCGAACGGCCCGTCTACCGCAATGGCATACACGGGCTGTTCCTGGGCGACGTGCATGAGGCCGTTCTGCTGGCCAAGCTGCTGCCCAACCCGACGGGGGAGCCGATGCGCTTCGTCGACGTGGCCGTGCCGGTGAAGGACCCGCAGGACCGGGTCCAGGGCGTGCTGGCCCTGCATTACAGCTGGTCGTGGGCCCAGCATGTGATCCGCCATTCCCTGTCGCCCATCCGCAGCCGCGAGGCGCTGGATGTGATCATGGTATCCAGCCAGGGCCATGTCTTGCTGGGGCCGGATGGGTTGATCGGCCAGCGCCTGTCGCTGCTCAGCCTGGTCGATGCCATCGACGGCAAGGTCGGCTGGCGGCTGGAAACCTGGCCCGATGGCCAAAGCTACGTGACCGGTTATGCCAGCGGCACGCGACAGCAGGTCATCGGCGGGCTGGGATGGACCGTGCTGGTGCGCCAGCCGGTGGAGATCGCCTATCGCCCCGCCGCTGCCATGCGCTGGAAGGTCCTGTGGTCCGGCCTGCTGCTGGCCGGGCTGTTCGGCGGGTTCGGCTGGCTGGCGGCCCATTTCATCACCAGCCCCATCCGGGCCATCGCCGTGGCCGCACGGCGGATCAGCAAGGGTGTGCCCGATGCCACCATCCCCGAGGTGGGCGGCGCACGTGAAATCCACATGCTGTCGCGCGTGCTGCGGGAACTGGTATCCGGCCTGCGGGCCTCCAGCCGCGCGCTGGTGGCCACCAACGCCGCGTTGGAGCGCGCGGAGAACATCGCCTATCACGACCGGCTGACGGCCCTGCCCAACCGGCATTTCTTCGAGCAATATCTGGACATCGCCTTGTCGCGGGCCCAGCGGCAGGGCGATATGGCGGCCCTGCTCTATCTTGACCTGGACGGGTTCAAGCCCGTGAACGACCGGTACGGCCATGATGCGGGGGACGAGGTGCTTCGCCAGATCGGCCAGCGCCTGGCCGAAAGCCTGCGGCCGGAGGATGTGGCGGCCCGTATCGGCGGGGACGAGTTCGCCTGCATCCTTGTCCTGCCCCGCGAGGAGGAGGACAGGGTCATGGAGGTGGCCCAGCGTCTGGTCGCTGCCATCAATGAACCGATCGACATCCTGGAAGGGCAGGTCCGGGTGGGGACCAGCATCGGTGTCGCGCTGTGGCCCGATCATGGACAAACCATGGCCGAGGTGCTGAAGCGCGCCGACGGGGCCATGTACCGGGCCAAGCAGCAGGGCAGGAATCGCGTGGCCTTCCACCTGCCCCCGCTTGTGGTGCCCGGCTGAACAGGCCGGAATGTCTCCCGGAACCGGCCGGCGGCATGGACAGCAACGCCCCTGATCGGGAATGATCGGGGCCTTTGCGCCGTCCGGGTCCCCGGCCGCCGGTAGAAGGGCTTGCCATGACGATCGAACTTTCCCTGGTCCTCTGCCTTCTGGCCGTGGCCGTCATCCTGTTCGCGCGCGGCCGCCCGCCCATGGATGCCGTGGCCCTGATCGTCATCGCGGCCCTGCCTTTGACGGGGGTGATCACGGTGCCCGAGGCGCTGGCCGGCTTCGCCGATCCCAATGTCATCCTGATCGCGGCCCTGTTCGTCATCGGCGATGCGCTGGTGCGGACCGGCATCGCCCAATGGCTGGGCGACCGGCTGGCGGCGGGGGCCGGGTCCAGCGAGGCACGGCTGATCATCTTTCTGATGCTGGCGGCGGCGGGTTTGGGTTCCTTCATGAGTTCCACGGGTGTTGTGGCCATCTTCATCCCCATCGTGCTGCGCATCGCGCGCACGGCGAACCTGCCGCCCGGACGGCTGATGATGCCGCTGTCCACAGCCGCCCTGATCAGCGGCATGATGACCCTGGTGGCCACGGCGCCCAACATGGTGATCAGTTCCGAACTGGTGCGCCGCGGCTATGAGGGTTTCGGCTTCTTCGCCTTCACACCTTTCGGCCTGCCCATCCTGATGCTGGCCATCCTTTACATGCTGGCCGTGCGCGGCCGGCTGGCCGGCAAGGCCGAACTGCCACCGCCACGGCCGGGCATCCGCGACTGGGTGCGCAATTACGCGCTGGCCGGGCGGGAGGTGCGGCTGCGGCTGGTGCCCGGTTCCGATCTGGCCGGCAAGCCGCTGGAAACCCTGGACCTGCGGGCCTCGGCCGGGGTGAACATCGTCGCGATCGAGCGGCAGGGCCGCCTGCGACGCGAACTGATCCGGCCCGAAGCGCAGACCGAGCTGCGCGCCGGCGATATCCTGCTGCTGGACATCATCGGCAGCCAGTTCGATGCCGACGCCTTTCGCGACCGGCACAGGCTGGAGGAATTGCCGCTCGACCCCGCCTTCTTCACCGACCGCATGCAGCAGTTCGGCATGGCGGAGGTGATCGTGCCGTCCGGGTCGTCGCTGGCCGGCCGCACGCCGATGGAATCACGCTTCCGTTCCGTCCATGATCTGGCCGTGATCGGGGTGCGCCGGGGCAATGACCCGCTGGAAGGCGTGGCCGCGCAGCAGCGTATCGCCGTGGGCGACACGCTGCTGCTGGCCGGGCCCTGGCGCGCCGTGCGGCGCCTGGGTGAACAGCGGCGCGACATGATCCTGCTGGACCTGCCGGAAGAGGCCGACGATTACGCGCCCAAGCGGTCGCGGGCGCCGCACACGCTGGCCGTGCTGCTGGCCGTGATCGTCGCCATGGCCACCGGCGTGCTGCCCAATGTGCAGGTGGCGCTGCTGGGGTGCCTGGCCCTGGGGCTCCTGGGCTGTGTCGACATGGTTTCCGCCTATCGGTCGATCCATTGGCAGACGCTGATCCTGATCGCCGGCATGCTGCCCTTCGCCCTGGCCCTGGAAAGGACGGGCGGGGTGGGCATGGCGGCACAGGCCCTGGTATCGATGCTGGGGGAGGCGCATCCGCGCATGATTCTGGCCGTCATCTTCGCCGCCACCGCCATCCTGGGGCTGTTCATTTCCAACACGGCGACGGCCGTGCTGATGGGGCCCGTGGCCCTGACCATCGCCGAAACCCTGGGCCATTCGCCCATGCCGTTCGCCATGACGGTGGCGTTGGGCGCGTCGGCCGCCTTCATGACGCCTGTCTCCTCGCCCGTGAACACGCTGGTCGTGGGGCCGGGCGGCTACCGGTTCGGGGATTTCGTGCGCATCGGCGTGCCGTTCGCCATGGTCACGCTGGTGGTCGCTGTGCTGCTGGTGCCGGTGTTCCTGCCGTTCTGAGCAGGCCACCGGCCCGCAGACAAAAACCCGGCCGTCCACAATGGACGGCCGGGCAGTTCGGGAGATGCCTCGACAATACCAGATCCTGGTGAGTGCAACTCACCGGGATCTGGTACAAGGGGAGAAAAAGCCCCGGTCATACCAACTTGCGATGAGTGGAACTCATCGCAAGTTGGTCCGGCGGTGACTGCCACAGCACCGCTCATGCGGCGCGCCCGAGCCAACGAATGTTGGCGCCGGCGATTGAGGGCGATGATCAGAACCTTAATTGGTTCTGATCATCGCAAAATAGTATCAGTAGGAGAAGCGGACCCCGCCGAAGAAGCGGCGACCATTCTTGTAGGCGGCAAACGGGACATCCCGGTTGCCGACATACTGGTACTGCGTTTCGTCCAGCAGGTTCTGCGCCTGGGCCGTCAAGGCGATCTGTTCGGTCAGGTTGAAGGTCAGCGAGGCGTCCAGCTGGTTATAGCTGTCATTGATCACCGCCGTGGCCCGGTTGACCTCGCGGAAATACTTGGAGCGGTAGCTGTAGGTCACCCGCGCGCTGATCAGGTCGTCCTCGTAATAGGGCGTCAGCGTGAAGGAATGCTTCGAACTGAACGGCAGGGCCACCGAGGCATCGGCCGTCTCGCTGTCGGCGAAGGTGTAGGAGGCTTCGACGCCAAAATTCCCGTACACATCACCGCGATAGGCCAGTTCGAAGCCCTTGATCTCCGCCGACCCGCCATTGCGCGGCCGGCTGACCTCGAACGGCTGCGGAACCGTGGTGCCACCCGGATTGGTCAGCGGGTTGGTGTCGGTGTTGATCAGCATCTCCGTGCTGGTGGCGCGGTAGATGTAGTTGGCGATGTCCTTGTAGAACACGGTCGCCGACACCAGCGACACCTTGTCGAGATAATATTCGATCGAGGCATCGAAGGCGTTGGCGCGGTACGGGTCCAGGTCCGGGTTGCCGCCATTGGCCGTGCGCAGCGTGTTGTTGGTTTCCAGGAAGGTCGACAGATCGGCATAGTTGGCACGGGCCAGCACACGCGACCCGGACAGGCGCAGCACCGTGCTGCTGTCCAGATCGAAGGTCAGGTTGATGCTGGGCAGGAAGTCGTCATAGGACTTCTTCAGCTTTATCAGTTCAATCTGGGTCTCCGGAACGATGGGCGGGCCGAACTGGCCGCCCAGCGTGTCACGCCGTCCTTGCGAAGTCTGATCGGTATGGACGTAGCGCAGGCCGGCATTGCCACGGAAGCCCTCGGTCTGGAAATTGAGTTGCGTATAGGCGGCCCAGATATCCTCCGACACGGCGAACTGCGACGGCAGATAGTCGAAATAGCTGGCATCGACATATCCGGCCGCGGGTCGGCCCATGAACCAGTCCTTCAGCTTGTCCGCGCTGATGGTGTTCCAGTTCTTCATCGTGTCGTTGACATTGATGCCGTCCAGATAGCCTGACGGCGTGCTGCCGCCGACGAAGCCGTCCACCGGCGTGGCGGCACCGTTGACCCGACGCAGTCTGGCATCCTGGGTCGTCTCGTGGGTGCGGTACTTGGCACCGAACCGTATCGCCGACAAGAGGCCCCATTCGACATCGCGCGTGAAGTCGGCTTGGGCATAGGTCTCTTCATCGGACGTCGGCTGCTGACGCAACTGGGCAAAGCCCAGCGTCGTCGCCTGGTTGCTGGTGGACGGAATTTGCGGTGTGACCGCGGCCAGACCGTTGGCGCCGGAAATATCGAAGCTGTAGCCGGTGAGTTGCTCGAACTCTCCGAAATATTGCTGCTTGGTGCCGCCCGTGGACTTGGTGTAGCCGCCCTGGAAGCTGGCCTTCAGCATGTCACCCGTATAGTCCAGCTTCAGGTCGGCGGCATAGGTCTCGATGGTGCTTTCACGCGCGATGGCGTCCAGCAGCATCAGGCCTGCGGTGTCGGTACCGGCATTGCTGTAGGAACCGCCGACGACCACACCATCCCGCACGACGGGATTGTTGGGCGTCCCCCGGAAATTGTTGAAATAGTACCGGCTCTGGTTGAGGTTGTCGTAGGTGCCCTTGACGTAAAGGCCGGTGGCGTTGATTTCCAGATTGTCGCTGGGCCTGGCCTGGATGGCCAGCGTGCCGCCCGTGCGCTCGCGCTTCTGTTCGAACAGGGCCGAATTGATCACGTTCGGCATGATGGCCGTGGAGCCGTCGGGCAGTGTCACCGTGGGATAGCCCAGGCTTTCGAAGCCGTCGCGGCGGATCTTCTGTTCCTGGTGGGTGACCGATGCCAGGATGCCGAAGGTCGATGCCTCATTGGCCCAGGAAATCAGGCCCGAGGCGTTCGGCGATCCCTTCTCCGACCGGTCATTGTAGCCATATTCCAGCGAGGCGTTCAGGGTCAGCGGGTCCAGGTCCAGCGGACGGCGGGTATGCAGGATGACGGTGCCGCCGATCGACCCCTCGTCGATGCGCGCCTCCGGCGACTTGTACACTTCCAGCTGCCCGACAACCTCGGGCGCCAGCATGGCATAGTTGAAGGTGCGGCCCGGTGCATCCAGGATGAACCAGTCGGTCGATGCCACCGTCTGCCCGTTCAGCAGGGTGCGGTTGAGCGCCGGATCGGTGCCGCGGATGGCCACGCGCTCGCCCTCGCCGAAATCGCGGTCGACCTGCACGCCGGGCAGATGCGACAGGGACTCGGCGACGTTCTTGTCGGGGAACTTGCCGATATCCTCCGCTGAGATGGCATCGACGATGGCGTCGGCGAAACGCTTGGTGTTCAGCGACTGCACCAGGCTGGCGCGGATGCCCGTGACGACGATCTCGTCCAGTGTGTCCTGCGATGCCGGCGCGCCCTGCGCCTGGGCCGTCGCGGCGACCGCCATCATGGCGATCGCGCTGACCGTGCCGCGCATGAGCATTTTCTTGAACTGCATGACCTGTGCCTCCTCGTAAGCCCTGTTCCCCTTGGTGTGTCTTTGCGTTGCCGCTGACACATTTCCGTTGCGGGTGGCCCGAACGCTTGCGGGTCCGTCCCGGCTGGCGGGCTTCAGGAAAGCGGAATGCGGGATTTCCGAAAGGCTGGTTCCGGCAGAACGCCGAAAATGACGGAAAAAGACGGAATTTTGTTTCCGAATATGGGTTGGAACTGTAACATTACATTGTCTCTATTGGAGTCGGCCGTCATTTTCCTTAACCGGTGACCTTATACCAGATCCCGGTGAGAGCAACTCACCGGGATCTGGTACGGCGGCGACCGCCGCCGCGCCGCACATGCGGCGTCGCCAAGCAACTGTTTTCATGCGGCGTAAGTTCTCTGATCGCGGATGATGGCATTGGCGAGGACGACGATCTTTCGCATGATGGCAACGAGGGCAACCTTTGGCTTCTTTCCAGCGGCGATGAGTTTTTTATAGAAGGCGGCCAAGGGTGGATTTCGCCGACTGGCGACGACGGCAGCCATGTAAAGGACGGTTCGGACAACGGGCCTTCCACCGTAGATGCTGCGCGGGCCATCGCGTTTGCCGCTCTGGTTATCCATCGGGGCAACGCCGGCCAGGGCGGCGACCTGATGTCGTGTCAGTGTGCCCAACTCCGGCATATGGGCCAGCAGGGTGGCCGCCAGCACCGGCCCGACAGCAGGAATGGACTGGAGCAGGTTGTCGTTGACCTTCAAGGTTTTGGATGCCGCGATCTGCTCGGCAATGCGCTTGTCGAGGCGCAGGATCAGCAGGGCGATGGCATCCAGGCGCCGCTTGGCCAAGCGGCGCAGTTCCGGATCCGCCAGGGTCTGGGCCTGGTTCCTGACCATGGTCTGCTCGTCGAGCAACTGGCGCCGGTAGGTGGCCAGTTCCGCCAGGACCTCCCGTTCCGGATCGGGTTGGTAGGCGGCTCCGGGGATCGCCTGGGCATAGGCGGCGATCATCCGGGCATCCAGCCGGTCATTCTTGGCCCAGCGTCCATGCGCCCTGGCAAAATGCCGGACCTTGCGAGGATCGACGAGGCGGACGGGAATGCCGGCTTTCGATAAAGCCTCCATGACCGGCCGCTCATAGCCACCACTGGCTTCCAGGACGACCTGCACGGCGCGCTTGCCACACCGTCGCCGAAGGAGACTGTAACCAGCCTCGGCATTCTCGACTTGGAAAGCCTCTCCTGTCTCGGCATCCAACCCGTCCAGACGGGCCTTGCTGACGTCCAGGGCGATGATAAAGTCCTGTTGTGCCATCTTCATACTCCCTGCCTTGCACGTACGGGGCTGCAACCCCAGCAACTGTTCGGGTCAATGAAGGGGCCGACCGGAGAACCATGCTTGGCTACGGTGTATGATCTACCTTTCCACGGAGCGGTCTTCCGGACGGATCGCCGGCCGGGGCATGCCCCGGCCGGCGATCACACATCTTACTGACATTTCGAAAACACAAGCCCACGGATGTGGGCGCCGGCGAGTGAGGCCGGTGATCGGTTGCGATCGCCGGGACTTATTAACCGGTGACAAGGGGCGGTGGATGCAGGGAACCGGCGGCCGATGCGGGCTGATCGATGGGGCCGATCGGCCGGCAGACGGGGTTTCAGACCCGTTCGGCCTGGCGCAGATGCTGTTTCAGCCGGCCCAGCGCCGCGGCCAGCGCCTCGCGCTCTGCCGGGGGATCGCCGCAATGGCGCAGGACATATTCGGCCGTGCGCACCACGTCGCGCCAGCGGGGATTGCGCGGCAGGGTTTCCACCAGCAGATACTTGTCCAGTGTGCGTGTCTGAAGCGAAGACCGGTCCATATAGACGCGCCAGAGCCCGCTTTCCTCCGCCAGTTCGATCTTCCCCTTGCGCTTGGCCTTCTGCCAGTAATCCAGCGCCAGCGTCATGACATCGACCAGACACCGCCGGTAATCCTCATCGGTGTCCAGGGCGGCGGCGGGTTCCGCTTCATCTCCATGCTCGTGGCTGCCATGGTCGTGGGGGTCGCCATCCTCCGCCGTGCCGGCATCGGACATGGGGTCCGGTTCCGGCGCCGGGACTGGCATGGAAAGGGGCGGCGCCACGTCCAGTGGGGCCGATGGCCCGATGGGCAGCGTGACCGCCGGCCCGGCAGCGCCGCCGGGCCGGCGGGCCGGCGAGGGGTCGGCCCGCAAGGCGCGCAGGAACAGCAGGACAGCCCCGGCCCCGGCCAGCAGCAACAGCCATTTCACATAGTTCAGCCCGCCGGCCAGCGTCGCGGTATCCGTCAACAGCACATAGCGCCAGCCGCTGTCGGGCAGTCCCGCCGGTTCCTGCCGCGTCCAGCCCTTCATCTCTGTGGCGGCGGGGGCGGTGGTCACCATGTTGCCGGCGGGGTCCAGCAGCGCGAAGCCGATGCCGGGCTGTGCCAGCAGGGCCAGCCGTTCCTGCACCCGTGCGACGGGCATGCGGAAGATGACGACGCCTTCCACCGTGCCGTGGCGCACCACGGGCCGGCCCAGCAGCATCCCGTGCGACGGGTCGAGCGGTAGCGGCTGGGTCAGCACCATCACCTGTTCGGCCACCGGCGCCTGCTGGATGCGGGCCATCACCTCACGGAACAGCGTGCCCAGCGCGCCGTCGCGCTGCCGCGGGGCCGACAGGTCGACACCGAAGGACGCATCCTTGCGCAGGCTGTAGACGACGCGGCCGAACCGGTCGATCAGGTAGAGATCATCGAAGACGGTGGAGGATAGCAGGTCGCGGAAGCTGGCGTGAAAACGGTCATGCACGGCGGCATAGGGCGTCATCGCCGCCGGCATGTCGGCGGGGGACGCATCGCCCGGCGGATAGGTGGAGCGCAGCAGGGCCGCGGCGCGTTCCGGATCGGGGGAGATCTGCTGAAACGCCGAGGCGAAGCCGTAATAACGCCCCACCGAATAGCCGATGAAACTGGTTGACGCGAAGGCGGAGCTTTGGTCGCGTACATTGCGGACCAGCGTGTCCAACTCGCGTTCAACGGCGCGGCCGGCATTGTCGACCTGAATATCGACCGTGTCATCCACGGCCACGGACAGGAAGAACAGCGACAGGACCAGCACCAGGACAAGGGGGCCGCCACGTTTCAGGGCTGCGATTACATCCGGTCTGGACAATCCCACCTTCCCTTGCCCCCATGCCGTCTTTTCATGCGCCTTTCCGCACTGCGCCTGTGGTGCTGTCATGGGCGCGTGCGGTGCTGTTATGGTTTCAATCGGCGCAACCGGAACTATCCATGATAATCCCCGCAGACGGGTGCCACCATACCGTCAATATCGTTGATCCGGCAAGGAGCGCTTGAACCGTTCCGCGGCCCGGATCAAGGCTTTCGCCCCGGCAAGGCATTCGCGCAACAGTCGCGGCTCAATACCCCCTGCCATCCGGAGTTCCCACTTCCAAGGCGAAGGCATCATGGCACATTCCGCCCCGTCGCGGCCGCTGGCCGTCATTTTCGGCACACCCGATCCCGTCCTGTCGGCCGATCAGCGGGCGTTCTTCCGCGATGCCGACCCGCTGGGCCTGATCCTGTTCAAGCGGAATTGCGAAAGCCCCGATCAGGTGCGCCGTCTGTGCGGGGATTTCCGCGATGCCGTGGGCCGCACCGACGCCCCCGTCCTGATCGATTTCGAAGGCGGGGAGCATCAGCGCATGGAACCGCCGGTCTGGCCGGCCTTTCCGGCACCGGCCGCCTTTGGCCGGCTTTACGCCGGGGATGCGCTGGCGGGGCTGCGCGCGGCGCGCCTGAACGGCGCGGCCATCGGCACGCTGCTGCGCCGGCATGGGGTGACGGTCGATTGTGCGCCGCTGGCCGACGTGCCCGTGGCCGGGGCCGACCCGGTGATCGGTGAGCGGGCCTTCGGGACAGACCCGGAGGTGGTGACCGTCCTGGCCCGGGCCTTCATGGACGGCATGGCGTCGGTCGGTGTCACGCCCATCATTAAGCATATTCCCGGCCATGGCCGTGCCCTGGTGGACAGCCACAAGGACAGGCCCGTCGTGGATACCGGCCTGGACATGCTGGACTGCACCGACTTCCTGCCGTTCGCGCGCCTGAACCGCACGGCCCCCTGGGCCATGGTGGCCCACGTGGTCTACAGCGCGGTGGATGCGGCCAACCCGGCCAGCATTTCCCGCGATGTGGTGCAGACGATCATCCGCGAGCGCATCGGATTTGACGGCGTCCTGATCTCCGACTGCATCTATATGGAAAGCCTGGGCGGAACGCTGGCTGAACGCGCCGCCGCGGTGCAGGGGGCAGGCGTGGACATCGTGCTGTCCAGTCATGGGGATGTGGATGAATGGATCCCCATCGCGGCGGCGGTGAAGCCCCTGGGCCACGCGGCGGCGGCGCGCCTGGCCCGCCCGCTGCCACCGGCCGGCGCCATGGTGGATGTGGAGGCGACGTTGCTTGAAATCCGGATGCTGCTGGAGGCGGCCTGACCGGGCGGACCACCCCGGGAGCTGTTCCCCGCATGGACGGGATTGTTCAGGCGCAGTGGCGACGGGGTAATTATCCGTCCTTCTACAGTCAAAAACCTGCCGATAATGGCGGTGAACGACGAAATCAACGAAGTTGGGTGTAGCACTGCCGGGTATGTCTGCCCGACAGTCGGGGCCACGGATCAGGCCAGACAAGCCAGCAAGGCGCCGGCCGGCATGACAGGGAAGTACGGGATGAAGATTGTGCGCAACCTTGCCGCGCTTGCGGCCCTGCTGCCGGCCATGGCGGCACCGGTGCCGGTGCTGGCCCAGGCGGCACCGCTGGAAAATCCGTCCACCATCACGGTGGTGGCCAATTTCTCCACGGGCTGGGTGCGCAACTTCAACCCCTACAACGAGACGACCCGGCTCTACAGTGCGCGTGAATTCGCCTATGAGCCGCTGATCATCTTCAACACCCTGCATAATGGCCGCCCGCATTACCGTCTGGCGACGGGCTATGATTTCTCCAAGGACCTGCTGCGGCTGACCTTCACCCTGCGCGATGGCGTGCAATGGTCCGACGGCCAGCCCTTCACGGCCGCCGACATCGTCTTCACCTATGAGATGCTGAGGCGGCACAAGGCGCTGGACACGCTGGACATCTGGGAACGGCTGGCGGCCGTGGAGGCGCCGGACGACCATACCGTGGTCTTCACGCTGAAGCGCGTGAACGCCAACAGCCTTTACGAGCTGGCCCGCATCCCCGTCGTGCCGCGCCATGTCTGGTCCAAGGTGGCGGACCCCGTCACCTTCACCAATCCGGACCCGGTGGGCACCGGTCCCATGACGCAGGTCCGGCGCTTCACCAACCAGCTTTATGTCCAGTGCCGCAACCCGCATTACTGGGATGCGGCCAGCCTGCGGATCGACTGCATGTCCTTTCCGCAGATCGGGAACAACGAACAGCTTCTGGCCGCTGCGCGCAATGGCAAGCTGGACTGGTTCGGCGCCTTCATGCCCGATATCGAGCGGACCTATGTCGCGGCCGACCCGGTGCATCACCGCTACTGGTTCCCGCCCGGCGGCACGGTGGCCGTGAACATCAATTTCGATGCGGGTGCGGCCGGCAACCGGGCCGCCTTCCGCAACGTGAATTTCCGCCGCGCCGTCAGCATGGCCGTGGACCGCCGCGCCATCGTGGACATCGCGGGCTACGGCTATCCCATCGTCAACGAATATGCCTCGGGGCTGGGCCGGCTCTATCAGGACTGGGTGAACCAGGATGCTGAACGGCAGTTCGGCCGATATGCCAAATATGACAAGGACGGCGCCCGCGCCCTGCTGGCCGAAAGCGGCTTTCGCGACGTGAATGGCGATGGCTATATCGAAACGCCGGACGGCAAGCCGATCCGCTTCGACATCCTGGCACCCAACGGCTGGACCGACTGGGTGAACAGCTCGCAACTCGTGGCGGAGGGGCTGAACGCCATCGGCATCGACGCCCGCGTGTCCACGCCTGAGCCGGCAAGCTGGGCGCAGAAACTGATCACCGGCGACTATGACATGGCCATCAACGGCTATTTCACGGGCGAGACGCCGCACCGCTCCTTCGACACCGGCTTCCATTCCCGCTTCGCCGGCAAGACGCGCAGCGCGCCGACCCGCTTCATTGATCCGGAACTGAACGCGGCACTGGACGCCTTCGTCGCCACCATCGACCCGGCCGAACAGCGCCGGGCCATGGACAAGGTGCAGATGATCCTGGCGGCCAACACCCCCTATGTGCCGCTGTTCAGCAACCCGATCTGGTACGAATACAATACGAAGCGTTTCAGGGGCTGGTTCAACGCCGACAATCCGGTGGCCCGGCCCGACGTGTTCGACGGCACGCCGGAAAGGCTGCTGCACCTGCTGGCACTGGAGCCCGTGGACCGCAGCGACTGATCCGGCCGGGCCGTCCGCCCGCCGCCGAACCCCTGACATCCGCCCTCATCGCCTATCTTCGGTTTCGGGAGAGGACCAACCATGGCCTTCCTTCTCCGCCGGATCGGATTCTATGTCGCCGCCTTCATCGTCGCCGCGACGTTCAATTTCCTGATCCCGCGCCTGATGCCCGGCAATCCGGTCGACATCATGTTCGCCCAGGCGGGCGGCACCCTGCCGCCGGAAGCCCTGACCGCGCTGAAGGAGACCTTCGGCTTCATCGACCAGCCCTGGCCGGCACAGTTCCTGGCCTATCTGAAAAGCGTCTTCACCTGGGACCTGGGCCTCTCGGTGAAGTTCCACCCGCTGACGGTGAACGAGGTGCTGTGGCGCGCCCTGCCCTGGACGCTGATGCTGGTGCTGACCTCGTCGCTGATCGCCTTCACCATCGGGTCGCTGGCCGGCATCCTGGCCGCCTGGCGGCGCGGCGGGCGGTTCGACAGCGTCGGCGCGCCGCTGGCGCTGATGATGCAGGCCATGCCGCCGCTGGTCACCTCGCTGCTGGCCCTGTTCCTGTTCGCCATCCACTGGCCGGTGTTCCCCACGGGCTATGCCTACGCGCCGGAGATCGATCCGGGCTTCAGCCTGGCCTTCATCGGGTCGGTCGCCCAGCATGCCTTCCTGCCCATCGTGACCATGGCGCTGGCCCAGGTCGGCGGCTACCTGATCACGATGCGCAACAGCATGATCAATCTGCTGGGCGAGGATTACATCGTGCTGGGCACGGCCAAGGGCCTGTCCGACCGGCGGCTGCGCATGGCCTATGCCGCCCGCAACGCGCTTCTGCCCACGGTGACCAGCTTTGCCATGACGCTGGGGGCGGCCTTCGGCGGGGCGCTGGTGACAGAGGTGGTCTTCAACTATCCGGGCCTGGGCTACACCCTGTTCCAGGGGATCATGGCCCGCGATTATCCGCTGATCCAGGGCCAGTTGCTGATCATGACGCTGGCCATGCTGACGGCCAATTTCATCGCCGACGTGCTTTACGTCGCGCTCGACCCGCGTCTCAGGAAGGGGTGAGCCCATGCGCGGCCTGCTGCAAACCCTGCTTGCCAACCGCAAGGCGGCCATCGGTGCCGCCATCGTGCTGGCCTTCGTCGTGCTGGCGCTGGCGGCCCCGCTGATCGCCCCGTTCGACATCAACCAGCGCGTGGCCACCCCGCACGAGCCGCCCGGCGCGGACCATGTGATGGGCGCCACCCGCATGGGCCGCGACGTGCTGTCCCAGACCATCCACGGCACGCAGACCAGCCTGCTGGTGGGGTTCGCCGCCGGGCTGCTGGTGACCGTCATCGGCACGGCGGTGGGTGTCACCGCCGGCTATTTCGGCGGCAAGGTGGACGAGGTGCTGAACCTGTTCACCAACATCTCGCTGGTGATCCCCAACCTGCCGCTGATGCTGGTGCTGGCCGCCTTCATCGGCCAGACGGGCCCCTTCGTCATCGCCACCATCATCGGGCTGACAAGCTGGGGCTGGGGCGCGCGCGTCACGCGCGCCCAGACCCTGTCGCTGCGCCAGCGCGACTATATCCTGGCGGCGGAGATGCTGGGCGAGCCGGCCTGGCGCATCATCATGGCCGAACTGCTGCCCAACCTCGTCTCCATCATCGGCTTCAACTTCATCGGTTCCGTCCTCTATGCCGTCATCACGGAGGCGACGCTGGAATTCCTGGGGCTGGGGGACCCGATGGTCGTGTCCTGGGGCACCATGCTTTATCATGCTCAATCCACCTCTGCCCTGCAGGTCGGGGCCTGGTGGGAAATGGCCGCCCCCTGTCTGGCGCTGGTGATCTTCGGGTCGGGCCTGTCGCTGGTGAATTTCGCCGTGGACGAGATCGCCAACCCCCGCCTGCGCACCCTGCGCGTGCCGGCGGGGGTGCTGGCCGGGCTGAAACGCAGCCATGCCCTTCAGGGCACCGGCGAAGGGGGGCGGACATGAATGATGCCATCCATCCCATGGCCCCCGTCGATCCCGGCACCGCCGTTCCCCCCGTTCTGCGGGTGCGCGATCTGTGTGTCGATTACGCCACGCCGAACGGGCTGGTCCGCGCCGTCAAAAACGTCAATTTCGACGTTATGCCCGGCGAAGTGCTTGGTCTGGCTGGAGAATCCGGTTCCGGCAAAAGCACGGTGGCCTTCGCCATCGCGCGCCTGCACCGGCCGCCGGCCTTCATCACCGGCGGGTCCATCCATCTTGCCGGCACCGATGTGCTGGCGCTGGACGACAGGGCCTTGCGGGCGTGGCGCTGGCGCGACCTGTCCGTCGTGCTGCAAAGCGCCATGAACGCGCTGAACCCCGTGCTGCGGGTGTCGGCCCAGTTCGCCGACATGTTCAGGGCGCACGGGTGCCGGGACAGGGCGGAGATCAGGGACCGCACGGCCGACCTGCTGGGCATGGTCGGCATCGGCGCGGACCGTATGGATGATTATCCGCACCAGTTCTCCGGCGGCATGCGCCAGCGCATCGTCATCGCCATGGCGCTGGCGCTGCGGCCCCGGCTGGTGGTGATGGACGAGCCGACCACGGCGCTGGACGTGGTGGTGCAGCGGGAACTGCTGGAGGAGGTGGCGGCCCTTCGCCACCGGCTGGGCTTCGCCGTCCTGTTCATCACCCACGACCTGGCATTGATGAGCCAGTTCTGCGACCGGGTCGGGGTCATGCTGCGGGGCGAGCTGATCGAACTGTCGACGCCGCAGGCCATGATCCAGGCGCCGCGGCAGGAATATACGGCCCGGCTCTGGGCCTCCATCCCGCCGCTGCACCCCCGGCCCGGCACATCCCCGGCCGGTATGCCCCCGGCCGGCACCAAGGAGACGATGCCATGAACGGCCTGCCCGAACCGGGGACCGCGCCCGTGCTGGAAACGCGCGGCCTGACCATGCGCTTTGGCTCCTTCACGGCCCTGGACGGGGCGGACCTGGCACTTTATCCCGGCCGTGCCCTGGCGCTGGTGGGGGAAAGCGGATCGGGGAAAAGCACCTGCGCCAAGCTTCTGACCCATGTGCTGACGGCAACGGGCGGCCATATCTTCCATGCCGGGCGGGAGGTCACCCGCCTGTCGGGGCGCAAGGCGCTGCTGGCCTACCGCTCGGCCGTGCAGATGGTGTTCCAGGACCCGTTCGCGGCGCTGAACCCCGCCCATGACGTCGGCCATCACCTGTCCAGGCCGCTGGCCCTGCACCGGCCGGACCTGGACGCGGCCGGCAGGCGGGCGGCGGTGGCCGGCCTGCTGCGCGCCGTGGACCTGGACCCGGCCGCCACCCTGCGTAAATTCCCGCATGAGATGAGCGGCGGCCAGCGCCAGCGCGTCAACCTGGCCCGGGCGCTGGCCGTGAACCCGTCGGTGATCATCGCCGACGAGCCGACATCCATGCTGGACGTGTCCATCCGCCTGTCGGTGCTGGACACGTTCCGCGACCTGAAGCGGGAACGCGGCATCGCCATGCTCTTCATCACCCACGACATCGCCACGGCCCGCTATGTGGCGGAGGAAACGGCTGTGATCTTCCGCGGCCGCATCGTGGAACGCGGCCCCACGGCCCAGGTGATCGACAATCCCCGCCACCCTTATACCCGCCTGCTGCTGGCGGCCGTGCCGGAGGTGGACTGCCCGTTCGGGGCCGGCCATAGCCTGGCCCCCCTGGCGGCACAGGTCCGTGAAAGCATCCAGGCACCCGGTACGCTGTGGGAGGTGTCGCCCGGCCATTGGGTGCGGCAGGCGGCGTGATGGCCCATTCCTGGCGCTTGTCCCGTGCGGGCGTCCGTCATTGGCGCCTGTCACTGAAGCCGGTCACTGGCGCCCGATGAACTGGCTGAGAAGCTGCATCGTCAGCAGCGGCTCGACGGCGGCGCGCACCCCTTCATCGGCGAACAGCACGGGCACGCGCGCGTCGCCCACCGTATGGCACCAGTCCTCCTTGTAATCATAGATGCCGCCGCCGAAGCAGAACAGCGCGCGTTCCGCGAAGGCGCGCCGGATCAGGTGCGCCATCAGCACCTTGGATGGGGAGAAACGGGCATAGGCAGGGTCGAAGGCCGCCATATGGTAGCTGTGCCGCCCCTTGTGCCGGAAATTCACGCAAAGCGCGATGGCTCGCCCATCCAGGCGCAGGCTGCACGCCTCCATCATGCCGGCCGGCTGCAGGCGCGTCATCAGGTGGGGCAGCAATTCACGCCATTCGGGCCGGGTCGCATAGAGATGGTTACCGCTGAACCGCCCCTCGCTGAGGGCGCATAGCCGGCGGGCCAGGCCGGCCGGGTCCTCTGTCATGTCCGGCGCGTGATAATCCAGCCGGCCCGCCTCGCGCAGGCGCCGCTCGCACCGTTCGGCATCCCGGATGGTGGATGTCTTCCGGCCGCGGCAATAATCCTGGAAGCTTTGCGCCCGGCCATCGATATGGCTGTAGGAGGTGATGCTCAACACCTTCATCTGCGCCGCCGGCATGGTCTCCAGCAGGGCGACATAGGTGGGGGATGTGGATTGCAGCGGACCCAGGAAAACGATTTCCACCCCCAGGGCCCGGAACAAAACCTCCTGCACCAGCGAGCGGGTGACCGCCGCGCCAGCGGTCATGCGCAGGGGAAATTCCATGAAGGGAAGATAGGCGACGCCGATGGGGCGGCAGGCACGGAAGGTCCGGCCCTCGACCGTGACCTGATACAGGGTCAGCGGATGGATCGCCACGATCGCCCCGCTTTCCGCCTCCCGGAAAACCACGATCAGCCAGCCGGGCTGGTTCTGAAAGGACAGATAGGCGTGGATATAGTCCCAGCTTGCATAGACCAGCGCATTATCGGCCAGTCCGCCGACGAAATGCTGCCAGTCCGTCCGGATCGCTTCCAGACCGGCCTGGGTGTTGATGACCTGTGCTTGCAGCTTCATTTCAGACGAACATGCCCTTGTGTCCTGTACCTGACCGGCCCCTTCCATGCCTGCGGCGGCACTCGGCGGGTCGCACGCAAGGGGGGCGGGGGCGGTCGCAACCCGGTATTACGCCTTTGTCCGGTCCGATCCAACCCCGCAAGGATGCCCGTTTCCCTGCCCGGCCGTCGCCCGCATGACTTTCGTCATGCACCGACTGTTCGGCTTGACCCGTGGAGTACCGGCGCGCCATGGTGGCCGAAATTTTGGCCTTCAGGATTTCCATGCCGACAGAACCAGCATCCCGGCGCTACATGCGGCACCAGTCGATATGGCTGGCGGATGATGGTTGGAGCGTGGAGGTGGTCGATCAGGCCCGGCTGCCGGCGGAATGGGTGACGCGGCGGCTCTGCTCGCCGGGGGATGTGCTGTCGGCCATGTCGGGGGAAGCCTGCAGGGACCGGGGCTGATCGCCGTGGCCGCCGCCTATGCATTGGCCCTGGCGGCGCGGCGTGACCCGGACATGGTGCCCGTGATGACGGCCTGGCATGCCCTGGCTGCCCTGGACCCGCGCTGCCCCCGCCTGCGCGGCGTGCTGGACCGGATGCGGGAGGTGCTGGACGTGACGCCGCCTGCCGACCGGTCGGTGCGCGCCTATGACGAAGCCAATGCCATCGCCATGGAAGATCTGGCCGCCAACCTGGCCATCGGGCGCCATGCCATGGGCCTGCTGCGCCGCATCGGGGCGGGCGGGGGCGGCGGACTGCCCCAGACGGTGCTGCTGCTGTCGGAACCGGGCTGGCTGTCGGGCGTGGGCTGGGGAACCGCGTCGGCGGGCCTGTTCCTGGCGCAGGAACAGGTGGATCTGCGCCAGGCCACGGGCGGCGTGCTGGGCGAGGATGTGGCCCCGCCGCATGTCGTCACCATCGGCCCGCTTGCCGCCTGGGAGATGGTGGAGGCCGGCATCCCGCACAGTCCCTGCGACATGGAAGGGGCGGCCGACCTGATCCGGCGGCAGGTGGTGGAACGGGTCCTGGTGGCGGCCCTGCGCGCCGTTCCGCGTGGTGACAGCCTGGTGCCGGCCGGCATGGGCGGCCTTGTCCGGCTGGCGCGGGCCGGCGGCATTCCCGTCCATGTCTGCCTGCCGGCCGCCGCCATCAACTGGCAGGGGCTGACCATGGCGCCGGTGCCGGGCCTGGACATCCTGCCCCTGTCGCTGATCGACGGTTTCGTGACGGACCGGGGCACCTGCCCGCCTGCCGTCGGTGCCCTGTCGGAACGGTTTCCCGACCATGAACCGGTCCATGGCACGGACACATCCGCCGCCAACGACGCCTGACCCCGACCCTGAAACACGCTTCATGCCAGGATCGACCGGTCGATCTCCGCCAGGCTGCGTGTGCCGGTCAGCGCCATGGCGACCTTCATTTCCCGGGCCATCAGGTCGAGCAGCAGCGAGACGCCGGCCCCGCCGCGCGCCGCCAGGGCATAGACCCAGGCGCGGCCCAGCAGCACGCCCCTGGCCCCCAGCGCCAGCATGCGCACCACATCCAGGCCGGAGCGCACGCCGCCATCGGCCAGGATGGTCAGCCGGTCGCCTACGGCGTCGGCAATGGAAGGCAGGGCGCGGGCCGAGGACAGCACGCCGTCGAGCTGGCGGCCGCCATGGTTGGACACGACGATGCCGTCGGCCCCGATCCCGGCCGCGGCCCTCGCATCCTCGGGGTCCAGGATGCCCTTGATGATCAGCGGGCCGTCCCAGCCCTGGCGGATCCATTCCAGATCGGACCAGCAGATGGACGGATCGAAGTTCGATGCCAGCCAGCCCATGTAATCGTTCATGCCGCTCTTGCGGCCCAGCACGGGTTCCAGGTTGCCCAGCCGGTGGGGGCGGCCGGCCAGGCCGACATCCCAGGCCCAGGCGGGCTTGAACATGGCCTGCGCGACGCGGCGCAGCGGGGCATAGGGGCCGGACATGCCGGAATGGGCATCGCGGTAGCGGGCCCCCGGCACGGGCATGTCGACCGTGAAGACCAGCGCCCTGGCCCCCTGGGCCTTGGCCGTGGCCAGCAGATCGCGCATGAAGCCGCGATCCCGGATGACATAGAGCTGGAACCATAACGGCCCGCCGGTGGCCCCCGCCACCTCGGCCAGCGAACAGATGGACACGGTGGACAGGCAGAAGGGGAGGCCCGCGGCATTGGCCGCGCGGGCAGCCTGCACTTCGCCCCGCCGGCGGTACATGCCGGAAATGCCAACCGGCCCCAGCGCCACGGGCATGGCCATGTCCTGACCGAACAATGTCGTTTTCAGCGAGATGTCGGACACGTCGCGCAACACGCGCTGGCGCAGGGCGATGCCGGCCAGATCGGACACGTTGCGGCGCATCGTCTCTTCCGCATAGGCGCCGCCATCGGCGTAATCGAAAAGGAAACGGGGAAGGCGGCGCCGCGCTGCCTCCCGGAAATCCAGCGTGGACGATATGATCATTCAGGCGGCTCCTGCTTCCCTTCAGGTGTTCGACCAGCGGCCATCAATGATATCGATCGGGCCCGCCGTAAAGCGGGAAAGGTTGCAGGCCGGACGAAGCGCCGGCCCGCGCGCCCATCCGCCGCCAGCTTTGCGTTCATATTGCCAGGGTGGCAACGCATGCGACGATGACGGACCGGCCCGGTTCCGGTATTGAAGCATCTCCATCCTTGGCCCTTCGCCCTTCCCACCCCCCGGCCCTGCCACCCCAACCGCCGCGCGCGGGACGGATGGCGCCAGGGTTTTCGCCCGGTCACCCAAACGGAGCCTTCATGCCGCCCAGGATCCTGCTCACCCGCCGCTGGCCCGAAGCCGTGGAGACGTATCTGCGCGAGCGGTACGACGTCACTGTCGATCCCGACGACCGGCCGCTGACAGAAGCGGAACTGGTCCGGGCCATGGGTGACTATGACGCCATCTGCCCCACCGTCACCGACCGGATCGGGGCCGCCATCCTGTCCGTGCCCGCCCCGCGCCTGCGGATGCTGGGCAATTACGGGGCGGGGTTCGAGCATATCGATCTTGCGGCGGCGAAGGCGGCGGGCATCATCGTCACCAACACGCCCGATGTGCTGACCGATGCCACGGCCGATCTGGCCATCCTGCTGATGCTGATGGCCAGCCGCCGGGCGGGGGAGGGGGAGCGCGAACTGCGCGCCGGGCGATGGACGGGCTGGCGGCCCACCCACCTGATGGGCCAGGGGCTGGCGGGCAAGCGGCTGGGGCTGGTCGGATTCGGCCGGATCGCCCAGGCCACGGCCGCGCGGGCCCGTGCCTTCGGCCTGTCCATCGCCTATCACAGCCGCCGCCGCGCCGATCCGGCCGTGGAGGCGACGCTGGACGCCGTGCATGTCGGCAGCCTGGAGGAATTGGCGGCCACATCGGACGTGCTGTCGCTGCACTGCCCCGGCGGGCCGGCGACGCGGCATCTGGTCGATGCCGGCCTGCTGGCCCGCATGAAGCCCACATCCATTCTGGTCAACACGGCGCGCGGATCGGTGGTGAAGGAGGATGATCTGGCAGCCGCCCTGAAGGATGGCACCATCGCGGCGGCCGGCCTGGACGTGTTCGAGGGGGAGCCGGCCGTGAACCCGGCCCTGGTCGATCTGCCCAACGCCGTACTGCTGCCGCATCTGGGCAGCGCCACGCGGGAAACCCGCATCGCCATGGGCATGCGCGTGGCGGCCAATCTGGAACGGTTCTTCGCCGGGGAGGTTCCGCATGACCGCGTCGCTTGACCGGGTAGAAGCCCTGCTGCGCACGGCGATGGCGGCCACGGCCCGGCGGCCCTTCGTGCTGGGCATTTGCGGTGCGCAGGGCAGCGGCAAGTCCACGCTGGCCGACGGGCTGGCGGCCCGGCTGATGGCGGCAGGCCTGCGCGTGGCCGTGCTGTCGCTGGACGACCTTTACCTGACCCGGGCGGAGCGGCAGGAACGGGCCCGGGAGGTTCATCCGCTGCTGGCCACGCGCGGTGTGCCCGGCACGCATGATGTGGCCCTGGGGCTGGCGGTGCTGGACGGGCTGGCGCGGCCGGGGCCCGTGCCGCTGCCGCGCTTCGACAAGGCGGCCGATACTAGGGCGGCCGAACCGGTCCTGGTCGACGGCCCGGTCGATGTGGTCCTGTTCGAGGGCTGGTGCGTGGGGGCCTTGCCGCAGGACGCGACGGCCCTGGCCGAACCGGTCAACGACCTGGAACGGACCCACGACGCGGACGGGGGCTGGCGGCGCCATGTGAACGCGGCCCTGGCCGGGGATTACCAGCGCCTGTTCGGTCGGATCGATGCGCTGGTCATGCTGGCCGCCCCTGGCTTCGCCATCGTCCGCGACTGGCGGATCGAGCAGGAGGAAGGCCTGCGCCGCACAATGCGGGCCGAGGGCAGGCCCACCGACACGACGATGAGCGATGAACAGATTGCCGGCTTCATCCAGTTCTATGAACGGCTGACCCGGCATATCCTGGCCGAAATGCCCGGCCGGGCGGATCTGACCCTGCATCTGGATGAAAGGCGGCGGGTTGTCTGACGGGTGCCGGGTGGGCGCGCTCAGTGCGCGCCCCCCTCCAGATAGGCGGCGCGCACCTCCGGATTGGCCAGCAGTTCGGCACCGCCGCCTTCCAGCACCACCAGCCCCTGGGCCAGCACATAGGCGCGGTGGGCCAGCTTCAGCGCATGGTAGGCGTTCTGCTCCACCAGCAGGATGGTCATGCCGCGTGTCCGGTTCAGGTCGGCGATGACATCGAAGATGCGCCGGATGACCAGCGGGGCCAGCCCCAGCGACGGCTCGTCCAGCAGCAGCAGGCGCGGCCGGCTCATCAGCGCGCGTGAGATGGCCAGCATCTGCTGTTCCCCGCCCGACAGGGTGCCCGCCCGCTGGTCCCGCCGTTTGGCCAGGATGGGGAACAGATCCAGGCAATAGGCCACATCCTCGTCGAAATGCGCCGGCTGGCCCAGCGTGGCCCCCAGCTGCAGGTTCTCGAACACGGTCATGCGCGGGAAGATGCGCCGCCCTTCCGGCACCTGGGCGATGCCCAGCTTGGCCGTTTCGTGTGGGGGCAGGTCGTTGATGGTCCGCCCATCGAAGGCGATGGTGCCGGCGGCCGGCCTGGGCTGGCCGCAGATGGTCATCAGCAATGTCGACTTGCCGGCCCCGTTGGCGCCGATCAGGGTGACGATCTCCCCCTGCTCCACACGCACATCGACGCCGCGCAGCGCCTCGATGGGGCCGTAGTTCGTGCGGACCCCCGTCAGTTGCAGCAGGCTCATGCCCGGTCCCCCCCGCTTTCGGTGCCGGCCAGATCGTGGGCGATGGCGGGGGGCAGTTCCTCCTCGTCCGGCTCGCCCAGATAGGCCTTGATCACGCGCTCATCCGTGCGGATCTCGTCGGGCGTGCCCTCGGCGATCTTGCGGCCATACTCGACCACATGGATACGGTCGGAAATGCCCATCACCAGGCTCATGTCATGTTCGATCAGCAGCACGCCGATCCCGAACTCGGCCCGGATGCCCTGCAACAGCTCGCCCAGTGCCGCCGTCTCCCGCGGGTTCAGGCCGGCCGCCGGCTCGTCCAGGCAAAGCAGCTGCGGGTTCGTGTTCATGGCGCGGGCGATCTCCACACGGCGCTGCACGCCGTAGGAAAGATTGCCCGCCTCCTCGTCCGCGACCGGTGACAGGTCCAGCCGGTCGATCCAGAACCGGGCCCGCTCCACGGCAGCCCGTTCCGCCCGGCGCCAGCCCGACAGGCCCAGCAGGCCCGCGATGCCCATGGCCGATTTGCCCATCAGCCCGACATGCTGGGCCACCAGCAGGTTTTCCAGCACCGTCATGCGCGGAAACAGGCGGATATTCTGGAAGGTGCGTACCACACCATGCCGCGCCACCCGGTAACCGGGCAGGGTCTGCAGCGACACGGGCGCCCGGCCGGGCCGGTTCAGGGTCAATTGTCCGGCGGTCGGCCTGTAGAAGCCCGTCAGGCAGTTGAAGATCGTGGTCTTGCCGGCGCCGTTGGGGCCGATCAGGGCCGTGATGCGGTTGGTCTCGGCCGTCAGGTCGACCCCGTCCACGGCCACCAGGCCGCCGAAGCGCATGGTCAGCCCGCTGACCGTCAGCAGGGGGGGAGGCGGAGGCGAAATGCTGGTCATGCTCCGGCTCCCTTCCGGCTGGACAGGCGGATGGTGGGGGCGCGCTGCGACAGCAGCCCACCCGGCCGCCAGACCATGATGGCGATCATGGCCATGCCGAAGACGATCATGCGGAAGTCTGCGAACTCGCGCCCCACCTCGGGCAGCAGCACGATGAACAATGCCGCGATGACCACGCCGATCTGGCTGCCCATGCCGCCCAGCACGACGATGGCCAGGATCAGCGCGCTTTCGATGAAGCCGAAGCTTTCCGGCGACACGAATCCCTGGCGCGCCGCGAAGAAGCAGCCCGCGAAGCCGCCCAGCATGCCGCCGATGGCATAGGCCGACACCTTCGATGCCGTGGGATTGATGCCCAGCGACCGGCAGGCGATCTCATCCTCCCGCAGCGCCTCCCACGCCCGGCCCACGGGCAGCGCCCGCAGCCGGTTGATGGTCCAGGCGGCCACCAGCACCAGGGCCAGTGCGATCAGGTAGAGGAAGATCAGCCGGTGCTCGCTGGAAAAACCGATCCCCGTCACCTCGTGGAAGGAGGCCAGGCCGTCCGGCGGCCGGCGGTCGAACGACATGCCGAACAGGGTGGGCCGCGGGATGCCGGAAACACCGGCGGGCCCACCCGTGAAACCCTGCCAGTTCAGGATCACGATGCGGGTGATCTCTCCGAAGCCCAGCGTCACGATGGCCAGATAATCACCGCGCAGCCGCAGGATGGGCAGCGACAGCAGCACGCCGAACAGGGCCGCGATCAGCCCGGACAGCGGCAGGCAGGTCCAGAAACCCAGCCCCAGCCCTGTGGACAACAGGGCGAAGGAATAGGCGCCGATGGCATAGAAGGCCACGAAGCCCAGATCCAGCAGCCCGGCCAGCCCCACCGTGACGTTCAACCCCATGCCCAGCAGCACATAGATCAGCACCGTGGTGCCCAGATCCATGATGTAGCGGTCGGAAAAGGGCATGAAGGGCAGGGTGACGGCGAAAAGCGCAATGCCGAAGCCGAAGCCCCGCGCCAGCTTGGCGACCAGCGCATCCCGCGCCTTGGTGCCGGCGCCGGCGCCCGTGGCCGGGCCTGGCCGGCTTTTGCGGCGGGCGGCCAGTGCGTCGCGGGCCAGGCCCAGCAGGAAGCGGCCGGCCAGCACGGCCAGCCCGGCCCAGCCGACCCATGCCCAGCGGGTCTGCACCACCAGCCCCTGATCGGTGGAAACCGTGTACAGCCCGATGAAGGGCACGGCCAGGACCATGGCCAGCAGGGCGGCAACGATGCTGTCCCTTGCGTGCGTGTCAATCCGGAAGAGTGTGGTCATGGTCTCACACCTTCTCGATATCGGGGCGGCCCAGCAGGCCCGTGGGCCGGAAGACCAGCACCAGGATCAGCACGGAGAAGGAGGCGACATCCTTGTAGGCACCGGAGATGTAACCGGTGAACAGCGCCTCGATCAGGCCGATCAGCAAGCCGCCCAGCATGGCGCCGGGCAGGCTGCCGATGCCGCCCAGCACGGCAGCCGTGAAGGCCTTCATCCCGGCCAGGAAGCCGATATAGAAATCGATCACCCCGTAATACATGGTGACCAGCACGCCGGCCACGGCGGCCAGTGCTGCCCCCATGACGAAGGTCAGGCTGATGGTCCGGTCGACATTGATGCCCAGCAGGCCGGCCATGGTGCGGTCCTGCTCGCATGCCCGCTGGGCACGGCCCAGGGCGGTGCGGCCGATCAACTGGGTGAAGCCCACCATCAGGGTGACGGTCAGCAGAATGATGAAAAGCTGGATATAGGAGATATTGACGGCGAACCCGTCCCCCTGCCACAGGGTGACGCCGCCATTCATGACGGGGGCCAGCGGCTTGGGCCGTGCGCCCTGCGTCTGCATCACATAGTTTTGCAAAAGGATCGACATGCCGATGGCGCTGATCAGCGGCGCCAGCTTGGGCGCCCCGCGCAGGGGCCGGTAGGCGACCCGCTCCACCGTCCAGCCATAGGCGGCGGTGAAGGCGATGGCGATCAGCAGCACCAGCAGCAGCGCCAGGGGCACCGATGTCACCCCGGCACCCGCCAGGATGGAGAAGGTGGTGACCGCCACGAAGGCGCCGATCATATAAATCTCGCCATGGGCGAAATTGATCATGCGGATGATGCCGTAGACCATCGTGTAGCCGATGGCGATCAACCCATAAATGGACCCCAAGGCCAGCCCATTGATGAGGAATTGGAGAAACGTCCCCAGTGCCGATGCGTCCATATGTCCCCGTCCGATCACGCCCGCCGCCCCTTTCTTGTCCCCGTGGGGGCTTGGCTGGCGAAGGTTGCGCAACGGTAACGGACCCCAAGCCCCGCATCAAGCCCGCGGAGGCCTTGTTTTGGTTGGGTTTAGGTGTGTTTTTTGCCGCCGGGGACCTATGCAGGTAGTACGTGATCTACAGTAATGCACATAGTAGTTAAAAAGTTGCTTATGTTTCCGCCTCACCAGTGCTATTCTGGCGGTCCAGCCAGCCGCGATATCGGGGGGGGCGGGAAAGCCCTTCGTCCGTGGTTCCACGGCCTTCTACGAGGAAACTGCCAGATGACAACGATCACCCTGACCGAGGATACAATCCTCTCGGCCGGCACATACACGGATACGGATTTCGTGTTGAATGGTCACAAGCTGACCATCGGGCCGGGGGTAACCCTGGAAGGCGGCAGCATCGCCCAGGGTGACGTCCGCATTGCCGGCACGGCGGAAGACCCGGTTCGCCTGGTCGATGTCGAGATCACCAGTTGGGCCTATGCTGCCTCGCCGCTGGATGTGTCACACGCGATCTTCGAAGGCGGAACCATCAGCAGGGCTATCGGTGGCGGTGCCGCGTCGATCACCAATTCGGTGTTCATCGACACCATCTTCTACAGCCGGACGGGCGGTGTTCTCTCCATCGACGCGACGGAAAATGACGTCGTCCTGCACAACAACGCCTTCATCCGCAGCTATCCGATACAAATCCTGGGTGGCACCGCGTCCAGTTCCGTCAGCATCACCGACAACCTGTTCCTGGAACCCTTCAATGGCCGGATGCTGTCCATCGGGTCCAATGGAGAGGTCGATATCGCCGGAAACAATTTCTATGCCGATGTCGCGATCAACTTCCAGACATTGGCGCACATCGCCAATGCACGGAACAATTACTACGGCACGGATGATCCGGCCGCGATCAGGGGGCAATACCAGTTCCAATATCAGCCCTTGCCGGGCGATGTTGATGTTTCCGGCTTCCTGACGGAACCCAATCCCGATGCCGATGCCTTCGCGCTGCCGACCGTCGCCCTTTCGGTTGCCGATGTGGTCGAAGGGGATGCGGGTCAGGTCTTCACGCCGGTCATTGTCAGCCTGTCGTCGGCCGTTCCCTATGCCGTGACGCTGACTTACCATATGGCGGGCATCACGGCGACGGACGGGGTCGATTACCAGCCACAGGGCGGTGTCATGACCATTCCCGCCGGTCAGACCTCTGTCACCTTGTCCGTGGCCGTCCATGGCGACCTTGTTCCGGAAGGGCCGGAGACATTCAAGGTCGAGCTGTCGGGCCTGAAGGGCGCCCTGTTTGAAAACGGGGAGGACCAGCTCAGCGGCACGGTCACCATCATCGATGACGACGCCGACAACCTGATCCAGGGCACCGGCGGCGACGATCTGCTGACGGGCACCGACGGGCCCGAATTCATCCGCGGCGGTGCGGGCAATGACACGATCCAGGGCAATGGCGGGGATGACATCATCACCGGCGGGGCCGGGAATGACCGGATCGATGGCGGCCGGGGCGTGGATGCCGCCATCTATAGCGGCCAGCGCGACCAGTATACGCTGACCCATCAGGGGCATGGCGTGCTGGAAGTACGTGACGACCGCGCCGGTTCACCGGACGGCACCGATCTGGTCAGCAATGTGGAGGTGCTGGTCTTCGACCGCACGGCCCATTTCACGGTTCTGATGCAGGCGGTGGAGCGGTATGACGAACAGGCCTATCTTGCCTTCAACCCCGATGTGGCCGCCGCCGTGGAGGCGGGGATCTTCGTCAATGGCTATGACCATTGGACCCGGTTCGGGATCAATGAAGGCCGGATGGAAATCAACCTGGTGGACGAGACCTTCTATCGCAACCAGAATCCCGACGTCGCGGAGGCGATTTCCAACGGCTATATCAGCAGCGGGCGGGAGCATTGGGAGGCATTCGGCCGGTATGAAGGGCGGGCGCCCAACATCCTGTTCAATGCGGATTATTACCTGGCGACCCATGCCGACCTGACGGCGGCCTTCGGCACCGACGCGCGGGCGGCACTGTCCCACTGGCTGCATTTCGGCATCGATGAAGGGCGGGATGCCAGCGCCTGGTTCGACAGTCAGGCCTATCGCGCGGCCAACCCGGATCTGGCGGCCACCGACCTCAGCATGGTCGAGCATTTCCTGATCTTCGGCTACCGCGAGGGGCGTGCCGCCACCGTGGATGCCGATTGGCTGGGCCTGGCCTGACGGGGGCTGGCCGGATTGGCCGCCGTGGCAGGCGGGGGAAGTCCCCACACCACGGCGGTCGCGGCTTATTGCAGGCTGAGCGGTTCCATATCGTGCTGGCGCACCGTGGCGAAGGCCACGTCCTGCCGGTCCACGAAGGTCAGCATGGTGCCGTCGGCCGCATGGATGGCAAAGCCGGTACGGCCTTCCTGCTCTGCCGGTTTCACATAGGCCAGATCGTTCACGCCGAAGGCCGCGAAATCCTTGGGGCTCAACCGCCGCAGGTACTGGATGGTCGGGTTCATGTCGGCCACTGCTCCGGATACGCTTGGTATTCCCCCCTGGCGGGACGGGAACGGCTGTTCCTTCCATTAAGGCGACCAAGCGTTGAAATATGGTTTACGGCGCAAAAATCCCGGGCCGTCATTCGCCCCGCTTCTGGGCCGCCACGGGGTCGGGCGACACATCGATGGTGCGGGGGCGCTGGCCTTCGCCATTCTCGCCGCCGGCGGTGCCGATCTTGATGGTCCGCACCTTGGGTTCCGGGATGGGCCGGCGCAGGTCGACATGCAGCAGGCCGTTATCCATGTTGCAGCCCACCACCTCGATCCCGTCGGCCAGCACGAAGCTGCGCTGGAACTGGCGGGCGGCGATGCCGCGATGCAGGTACAGCCGGTTCTTGTCGTCCGTCTGCTTGCCACGGATGACAAGCTGGTTGTCCTCCATCTGCACCTGCAGGTCGTCGGCCGTGAAACCGGCCACGGCCAGCGTGATGCGCAGCCCGTCTTCCGCCGTCTGTTCGATATTGTAGGGCGGATAGCCCTCGTTGGCGTTCTTGGCGATACGGTCAAGCGTGCGTTCGAACTGGTCGAAGCCCAGCAGGAACGGGCTGTTGAACAGCGACAGGCGGGTCGTCACGTTGCAGGTCCCCTCTTGATCGAGCTGGTCCGGGGTCATCCCCGTCGGTGCAGCCGGCCCGTAAAAGGCACCGTCCGCAACCTTCATCGACCTTAGATGGGTATTGCGCGCCGTCGATCAAGGCAAGGGACTTTCATCGGCGCCTGCCGGACCGGTTCGGAACCCCGGCCGGGTGCCATCCCCAGAATCTGTGGATAAGTCTGTGGGTGCGGGTGATTCGCGCCTTGGCATCGGGTGGAGTCCCGGAAATGACTAAAAATTAGGCAGAAATTCGACAAGGCCGTTTTTGACGGCCACCCCCCTGCCAGGGTTGCGGCAACGGGTCTTGCCAGCGGTGGCCGGGGCCTGCCGGGCGCGCTGCACGTCGCCCTCCATGGGCGGCAGCGGCAGGGTGACCCATGCGCGGCCTTGACCCGGCAGGGTAAAAGCGGGTCCCCTGTTTCCTTCGGACACGCATAATAAACGGGTAGCCGTTCCATGATCTCTCGCCGACATCTTCTGGCCCTTGGCGGTGGCACCGCCGCGCTGGCCCTCCTGCCCCTGCCCGCCCTGGCCGGGGAGGGTGAGGGCACCGCCGACGCGGCGCTTTATGCCTTCTTCGCCGAATGTTTCGAACGCGATGTGGCGGCCCGTCCGCTGCGCGCCATGCAGCTTGGGCGCAAAACCGGCTATGACCAGCTCGATGATATCAGCGAGGCGCGGGCCAGTGCCGACAGGGAGCAGGTGCGAGCCGACCTGGCGCGGCTGGCCCGCGATTTTCCCGACGCACAATTGTCGCCGACCGCCCGCCTCTATGCCCGGCTGTTCCGGGAACGGGGACAGGACGCCATCGATGATTTCCGCTGGCGCCACCATCAATATCCGCTGACCCTGGTCGGCGGGCCGCATACGAACCTGCCCGTGCAGCTCATCAACCAGCACAAGGTGGAAAGCCGGTCGGATGCGCAGGCCTATATCGCGCGCCTGCGGCAATTCCCGCGCTATTTCGGGCAGTTGCTGGAACGGCTGCGCCTGGCGGAGCAGGCGGGCATCCTGCCGCCGCGCTATTTCTTCCCCGACCTGATCGCCACCTGCCGCAACCAGATCACGGGCCGGCCGTTCCAGGCCGATGCCGCGGCGGAAGCCCCGCTTTACGCCGATATCCGCACCAAGATCGAAAAGCTGGCCCTGCCCGCGGAAGAGGGGGCCGACCTGACGGCCGCGGCACAGGATGCCATGCTGACCGGCGTGGCGCCGGCCTATCGGGCGCTGATCACCTGGCTGCAGGAAGCGGCCCCGCGGTCCAACCCGGATCATGGCGCCTGGCGCCTGCCCGAAGGCCAGGCCTTCTATGCTTCCTGCCTGAAGCGCTGGACCTCCCTGCCGCTGACGGCGGCGGAGGTGCATCAAACCGGCCTGGCGGAGGTGAAGCGTATCCATGGGGAAATCCACGCCATCATGCGCCAGGTGAATTTCACGGGCAGCCTGCAGGATTTCTTCGACCATACGCGCAAGGAGGACCGGTTCTATTTCCCGGATACGCCGGAGGGGCGGGAAGCCTATCTGCGCCAGGCCTTGGAATATACCGATGCCATCCGGGCAAGGCTGGACGATGTCTTCAACCTGAAGCCGAAGGCCCCCATGGAGGTGCGGGCCGTGGAGGCGTTCCGCGAGAAATCCACCCCCGGCGCCTTCTACAACGCACCCTCGCCCGACGGGTCGCGGCCCGGCATCTTCTATGCCAACCTGTCCAATATCCGCGCCCGGCCGCGCTATGGGCTGGAAACCCTGACCTATCACGAGGGCATTCCCGGCCATCACATGCAGGTGGCCATCGCCCAGGAACTGCCCGGCGTGCCCGATTTCCAGAAATTCGGCGGCGGCTATTCCGCCTATGGCGAGGGCTGGGCGCTTTATGCGGAACTGCTGGGCAAGGAGATGGGCTTCTTCCAGGACCCCTACAGCGATTTCGGCCGCCTGAGCGCCGAATTGTGGCGGGCTGTGCGGCTGGTGGTCGATACCGGCCTGCATGCCAAGCGCTGGGACCGGCAGCAGGCCATCGATTATTTCGTCGCGAACACGCCGATGGAGACGGGCGGGGCCGCGCGGGAGGTCGACCGCTATATCGGCTGGCCGGGCCAGGCCACCAGCTACAAGATCGGCATGATCAAGATCCTGGAGCTGCGGGAAGCCGCCCGCAGGCGCATGGGCGACCGGTTCGACATACGCGGCTTCCATGACGCGGTGCTGCGCAATGGCCGCCTGCCCCTGCCGCTTCTGGCGGAGCAGGTTGAGGCTTGGTCCAAGTCCTGAAAGGGGTATAATGGGATAATCGGCCTGGATGGCGGGGATTGTTTGATGGTTTCATCAAATCCCTTTCGCCTCCAGGTCCGATAACCGCCAGAGGAACGGGCGGGTTGGGTCTATGGTCGGGGCTGTTTCCTTGCCCCTTTGGCCTTTTGCCCCCCCCGTCCGGAGGCTTTGCGATGCGACTGACCCTTTCCACCCTTTCCACCCCCATCGGCACGGCCCTGATCGTCACCGATGGGGAAGGCACCCTGCGCGCCCTGGATTTCGAGGATTACCGACCCCGCATGGACCGGCTGCTGCGCCGGCATTACGGGATGGTCGACCTGGGCGACGGCCCCGTGCCCTCGCCCGTGCGCCAGGCGCTGGAGGCCTATTTCGGCGGGAACCTGACGGCCGTCGATGCCCTGCCCACGGCCACCAATGGCACGGATTTCCAGCGGCGCGTCTGGTCGGAACTGCGCCATGTGCCGGCGGGACAGGCGGTCAGCTATGGCGCGATGTCGGTCCGCGTCGGCCGGCCCCGGGCGGTACGGGCCATGGGTCTGGCCAACGGGGCCAATCCCATCGCCATCGTCGTGCCCTGCCACCGCGTCATCGGGGCCGACGGGTCGCTGACCGGCTATGGCGGCGGCCTGCACCGCAAGGAATGGCTGCTGCGTCACGAGGGTGCGCGATAGCCGCCCCGGTCGGGGCCGTGCGAACGGACGCGGCGGCCGGGGCCCTGAGGGGACACGCCATCAGGGTGCGCGCCATCAGGGTGCGCGCCATGAGGGTGCGCCATGGCAGCATCCGGGCCGGGCGGCCTTGACAGACGGGGCCGGTCTGGCGCCCATAGGCGCCATCATGCCCCGCGACACCGCCCCCCGTCCCAAGACCCTTCGCCATGTCCGCGATCTGGCCGATCGCGGGCTGGCCGATGCCGCCGGCCTGCCGGTGCTGGAACAGGTCGCCGCGCAGTTCGCCGTGGCCGTCACGCCGGCCATGACCGACCTGATCGACCCGGCCGACCCGAACGACCCCGTGGCGCGGCAGTTCCTGCCCGATCCGCGCGAACTGGACATCCAGGAAACGGAACTGGCCGATCCGATCGGCGATGATCCCTTCACGCCCGTGAAGGGCATCGTGCATCGCTACAGGGACCGGGTGCTGCTGAAGCCGGTCCATGCCTGCCCCGTCTATTGCCGCTTCTGTTTCCGGCGCGAAATGGTGGGGCCGGGGGCCGACGCGCTGACCGCAGACGAACTGGACCGGGCCATCGCCTATATCGCGGGGAATGCGGAGATATGGGAGGTGATCCTGACGGGCGGCGATCCCATGATCCTGTCCCCCCGCCGCATGGGGGCGATCATCGCCCGGCTGAACGCCATCCCGCATCTGGGCAGCATCCGCATCCATACCCGCGTGCCCCTGGTCGATCCGGTGCGGGTGGATGCGGACATGGTGGCGGCGCTGAAGGGCGGGCGCATCCCCACCTGGGTCGTGCTGCATTCCAATCATTGGAAGGAATTTGCCGAGGATGGGCGGGCCGCCGTGGCGCGGCTGGTCGATGCCGGCATCCCCATGCTGGGTCAGACGGTGCTGATGCGCGACATCAATGACGATGCGGACACGCTGGCCCGCACCTTCCGCACCATGGTGACCAACCGCATCAAGCCCTATCATCTGAACCATGGCGACCTGGCCAAGGGCACCTCGCATTTCCGCACCAGCGTGGCGGCAGGCCGGACGCTGGTCAAGGCGCTGCGCGGCGACCTGTCGGGCATCTGCCAGCCGACCTACATCCTGGATATTCCCGGCGGGCACGGAAAGGTGCCGCTGGGCGCCGCCTATCTGATGCCGGCCGCCGGCGCGCGCGCCGGGGGTGCGGACGGGACGGCGGATGGGAAGGCGGATGGGGCTGGGGAGGAAGACGGGGCCGCAGCGGGGCCGGAAGACTGGCTGGTGGAAGACCCGCACGGCCACCGGCACCATTACCGGGGATAGGCGGGCGCGCCGGCAGTGCGGTGCAGGCCCGCATCCCCCCATCTGCACTTGCCATCGGCCCTAAAACGCGGCACCAAACGGTCCCTGCCGCCTGTCGCCCGTGGGAGCATCGATCCATGACCGCCACCAATGTCCATTCCACCGATGTCGTCATCATCGGCGCCGGCCCCGTGGGCCTGTTCGCCATCTTCGAATGCGGCATGCTGAAGCTGCGCACCCATGTCGTGGATGCGCTGGACATGGTGGGCGGGCAGTGTGCGGCGCTGTACCCGGAAAAGCCCATCTACGACATTCCGGCCCATCCGGCCATCGACGGGGCCGATCTGGTCGACCGGCTGGCCGAGCAGGCGGCCCCCTTCAACCCCACCTACCATCTGGGCCAGCAGGTGACGACCGTCGAGAAGACTGCCGGCGGCTGGCGGGTGGGCACGGACAAGGGCACGGTGATCGACGCGCGCGCCGTGATCATCGCGGCCGGCGTCGGCGCCTTCGGCCCCAACAAGCCGCCGCTGGACGGGCTGGAAACCTATGAGGGCACGGGTGTGTTCTATATGGTGAAGCGGCGCCAGGATTTCGCGGGCCGGCGCGTTGTCATCGCTGGCGGCGGCGACAGCGCCGTCGACTGGGCCAACAGCCTGGCGGAGGTGGCGGCCCATGTCATGGTCGTGCATCGCCGGCCGAAATTCCGCGCCGCCCCGGAAAGCGTGTCCCGCCTGGATGCGCTGGTGAAGCAGGGGCGGGTGGAAATGGTCGTGCCCTATCAGCTTTCGGGCCTGGAAGGGACGGAAGGCCGCCTGACCGGCGTGCGCGTGGCTGACCTGGACAATCATGAAAAGGTGCTGGACGCCGATGTGCTGCTGCCCTTCTTCGGGCTGGCCATGAATCTCGGCCCCATCGCCGATTGGGGCCTGGACATGGAAAAGGGTCATATCCTGGTGGACCAGCGCACCCAGGCCACCAGTGCCGCCGGCATCTTCGCCATTGGTGACATCGCCCATTATCCGGGCAAGCTGAAGCTGATCCTCTGCGGCTTCGCCGAAGCGGCCATGGCGGCCCACGCCATCCATCCGCTGGTCCATCCCGACCAGGCGCTGCATTTCGAATATTCCACCAGCAAGGGCGTGCCGGGCGCCTGACGGAACGCCGCCTGGGGCTTGCCGCAAGGGGGCCATGGCCCTGCGCTGCCGGTTTGCCGATGATGGGGCCGGTGGTGCCGGGCCATCCGTTGCCCTCCCTCCCCACCGGGGGCACGCGGGGACCCGCCGCCGCCGGGCCTGCCCGCCGATGCCCCGGCCCCTGACCCCCGCCCGCCAGGGGGACGGGGTTTAAGGAAAGGCGGGGGGAAGAAACCGGCAAGGGTCGGATGCGGCGCCCTTGGTCGCCGTTGGTCATTATGGTACTGAATATCCTGATATCCAAATCAGGCGGTACCGGCGCCATGCCGGGCGGTTTGCCGCCTCTTCTGCGAGCGGCTCGATACCCCGGCAAATCCCGGGACCCGCTCGCAGAAGGCCAAGTGCTTGGAATCGCCTGATTTCTTGGACATGGTGAATCCATTGAAACCGGTCTGGCCGCCTTCTGCCGCCCCTTTCACGGACCCGCTCGCAAAAGCGGCAACTTTCCTTTATCCTCCAAAGGCCTCCCCAGGGGGGCCTTTCCCCGGCTGAAAAGCCGGGGCCTCATTGAAGCCAGCACGGCCAGCGTGCCGGTGGCGGCAAAGTTGATCTGCTTTCCCCGGCTGAAAAGCCGGGGCCTCATTGAAGCTTTGGGAGTAATGTTCATGAATAATCTTCCGAAACTGACCTTTCCCCGGCTGAAAAGCCGGGGCCTCATTGAAGCCTCTGATTGGCAAATCACCAGACTAAACGACGACATAGACTTTCCCCGGCTGAAAAGCCGGGGCCTCATTGAAGCACTGGCCGGGTGCGCAATGCACTATGCGCGTAAAGGAGCTTTCCCCGGCTGAAAAGCCGGGGCCTCATTGAAGCAACGTAGTTTGAGTGTCGCGGAACGGCGGTCTTGGCAAGCTTTCCCCGGCTGAAAAGCCGGGGCCTCATTGAAGCGAGGGAGGCGCAGAAACAGAGGTTAGAGTTCAACGACTTTCCCCGGCTGAAAAGCCGGGGCCTCATTGAAGCCCGGCCGGCCCTGTCCCGGCGCCTCAATGGCAGCTACAGCAACTTTCCCCGGCTGAAAAGCCGGGGCCTCATTGAAGCAGCCATGCTGTGCGCGTTGGGCGTCAAGCGCTGGAACCTTTCCCCGGCTGAAAAGCCGGGGCCTCATTGAAGCATGTTGGCCGACAGATAGTCGTCAGAGACGTTGGTGCCCTTTCCCCGGCTGAAAAGCCGGGGCCTCATTGAAGCAGGTTCGGGATGCCGAGGGTCAACTGGACCGCGACGGCATCTTTCCCCGGCTGAAAAGCCGGGGCCTCATTGAAGCTACGGAACGAGAGAGCCTTGGCGGCCCTGACCGCAGAACTTTCCCCGGCTGAAAAGCCGGGGCCTCATTGAAGCTTCTTGGCCTTGATGGTGTCCTGACGATCCCTTTGACGACTTTCCCCGGCTGAAAAGCCGGGGCCTCATTGAAGCAGCCGGGCCTCCCCGATATCGTGTCCGATGGACGCGAACAGCTTTCCCCGGCTGAAAAGCCGGGGCCTCATTGAAGCCTGCGGTGTCTAGTGCAGTATCCAATTTGTTGATTGCAGCCTTTCCCCGGCTGAAAAGCCGGGGCCTCATTGAAGCACCATTTCGGACACAATGGGTTCGACCGATTTAAGATCCTTTCCCCGGCTGAAAAGCCGGGGCCTCATTGAAGCGCCCCGTACATCGCTGAAGATATTCTTGATTGGTCCTTCTTTCCCCGGCTGAAAAGCCGGGGCCTCATTGAAGCCGGTGATTGGTCGCATGTTCATGGCGACACGTCGCTTACACTTTCCCCGGCTGAAAAGCCGGGGCCTCATTGAAGCGCAAATTATTTTGCTCTGCCATGGTCGTCGCTAGCTCCTTTCCCCGGCTGAAAAGCCGGGGCCTCATTGAAGCATCGTCGGTCAGACGATTCTGCCCAGCCAGGATGTCGATCTTTCCCCGGCTGAAAAGCCGGGGCCTCATTGAAGCGCAGATGACCACTTAGGCGCCGTTTGCGAAGGATGCCCTTTCCCCGGCTGAAAAGCCGGGGCCTCATTGAAGCAGGATTGCACCCGTCAGAAAGGTCATTGCCGCATCGACTTTCCCCGGCTGAAAAGCCGGGGCCTCATTGAAGCTCTTGGAACCGGTCTTGGCGTCACTGGGAAAACTGACCCTTTCCCCGGCTGAAAAGCCGGGGCCTCATTGAAGCATGGCCGCCGCCGCCGCGCTGATGTGGGCGCCTTCGCGCACTTTCCCCGGCTGAAAAGCCGGGGCCTCATTGAAGCCTTTTGTAGCCCGCTTGGCGGAACGGTAGACGCCACAGACTTTCCCCGGCTGAAAAGCCGGGGCCTCATTGAAGCGGGGAACGCGCGGCCCTACGGTGCGCAACTCCCCTCTTTCCCCGGCTGAAAAGCCGGGGCCTCATTGAAGCAGGCCAAGACCATCAACGAGGACCCGGACCCCGAGATCCTTTCCCCGGCTGAAAAGCCGGGGCCTCATTGAAGCGTCACATAGACCCGCCCGTTCAGGGCGAACACAGCATTCTTTCCCCGGCTGAAAAGCCGGGGCCTCATTGAAGCCGGAGCCGGGGCAAACAACGCCGATCGACGCCCAGGCCCTGCTTTCCCCGGCTGAAAAGCCGGGGCCTCATTGAAGCCTGCCGCCCGGCGGCCTGTCGCAGTCGCCCTATGGCCTTTCCCCGGCTGAAAAGCCGGGGCCTCATTGAAGCTGCACGTCCGTCCGTGACCTTGCTGTCGCGTGGCAGTCTTTCCCCGGCTGAAAAGCCGGGGCCTCATTGAAGCAACTCCTTCCCGAACACGGGCAGACCGCGCTGGCTGTAGCTTTCCCCGGCTGAAAAGCCGGGGCCTCATTGAAGCATGCGGCAATCATCGCGCTCACTCGCTAGGGCTTGCGCTCTTTCCCCGGCTGAAAAGCCGGGGCCTCATTGAAGCAAGGGGGCGGATTTCAATTCCGCCTCGATGGTCCGCCACTTTCCCCGGCTGAAAAGCCGGGGCCTCATTGAAGCCCGGTATTCAGCAGGTCAGCGATGGCCTGATCCGCCTTCCCCCGCCTTACAAAGCCGGGGGAGGGCGGGTGTGTGGCGGTCGGGTGTGGCCCCGTGCTGCTTATCGGGTGGTGGCGGCGACGGGTTGTTGCCAGCCGGCGCTGGCCAGTTCGCGTTCGGCCTGGACGAAGCCATAGGCGGGGACGATCTCGCCCGTCCGGTCGGTGATGGCGGGCAGGCTGGTGGCCACCTGTTCGCCCGCCCCGGCCCCGGCGCCGACATGCAGGCCCGTGGTCAGGGTGATGTTGGCGGCGGCGAAATGGCCGGCGCCGGCGCACAGGATCATGCGGGTGGGCGCGTCGTCGCCGGTCAGCGCCAGCAGGCCGGGGCTGACCAGGGCGGGGTCCAGCCTTTGCAGGCTGTCATCCGACAGCACGCCGTGCGTCATCTGCGTGGCGGCCGTGGGGGCCAGGCAGTTGACACGGATACCGTGCTTTTCCCCCTCGATCGCCAGGGTCTGCATCAGGCCGACCAGCGCCATCTTGGCAGCACCGTAATTGGCCTGCCCGAAATTGCCGTACAGGCCGGAAGAGGATGTGGTCATCACGATGCGGCCATGGCGCTGCGCCCGCATGATCTCCCACACCGCCTTGGTGCAGATCACCGCCCCCATCAGATGGACATCGACCACCAGACGGAAATCGTCCAGTTCCATCTTGGTGAAGCTCTTGTCGCGCAGGATGCCGGCATTGTTCACCAGGATGTCGATACGGCCCCATTGCGCCATCACTTGCCGCACCAGCGCCGCGACGGCCTGTTCGTCGGTCACCGACGCCGCGATGGCCAGCGCCTCGCCACCCGCCGCGCGGATTTCCGCGGCCACGGCATCGGCCGCCGCCTGCTGCACATCATTGACGACAAGCCTGGCGCCCTGACGCGCCAGGAACAGCGCATGCTGGCGGCCCAGCCCGCCGCCGGCCCCCGTGACGATGGCAATACGGTCTTGCAGTGACATTGCTGATCCTTCCTCCCGGTTCCGATGACCGCCTGTATAAGGCAGTCTTGATTTACTCACAAGTTAGTGAATGTTTTGCCGGGTGCATGCCGGCCGTGGCGCCGGACCGCGCGCATTGGCCGGCGGCGTGGGCATGTGCCCGGGCAAGGAGGGGGCCGGTCAGCCCGGTGCCCCGCCCCGCGGCTTGCAGATTTCCAGGAAGCCGGCGGCCATGAAGGCGGCCATGCGTGCCTTTATGGCGGCGAAATCGTCAGACTTGCACAGCCCGCCCGACAGTTTGTCGATGCGCCCGGTCCGCGCCAGCGTCAGCAGCAGCGCGCCCGTCACGAAATGGTAGCTCCAGAAGATGTCCTCTTCCGCGCAGTCGGGCAGGGCCTTCTTCAGCAGGCCGATCAGGCGCAGCACGACGGGATCGAAATGATTATCCATCAGTTCGGCGCCCCATTCCGGGGTGTTGGCCACCTGTGCGCTCAGCGCCGCATAATTCTTCCAGCCTTCGCCGCCTTCGATGTACAGGTCCAGGTCGGTGTCCAGGAAGGCGTGCAGGGCGCCCTGCACCGTGGGCTTGCCGCCCGTCGCCGCCTCGTACTCGTCCAGCACCCGCATGCGCCGCTCGCTGGTCACGGCGGCGCGGCGGGCGAAGACGGCGTCGAACAGCTTCTTCTTGTCCTCGAAATAATAGTTCAGCAGCGTGTGGTGAACGCCCACGCGCTGCGCCACATCCTTCAGCGTGACGCCATAGAGGCCATGCTTGGAGAAGAGATACTCCGCCTCGTCGAGGATCTGCTCCATCTTCTCGGCCCGCTGTTCGGCCTTGGTCGAGCGACGGCGGGACTTCACCTGTTCAGACACCACGCGATCTTTCCATCTCCAGCCCGGCTTGTGCCGCGCGGCGGCCGTCGCCGCCCCGCCGGGTATCAATCCTCACCATATTGAACCCGCAGGCTAATTTTGTCGATCTTGCCCGTCGGTGCCAGGGGCATGGCGGGCAGGCGGATCACGGCGTCGGGCACCCACCAGGGGGCGACCCGCCCCTTCAGGGGGGCGAGCAGGGCGGCATCGTCCAGCGTGGCGCCGGCCCGCATCTCCACCAGCAGCAGCGGGCGTTCCCCCCATTTGGGGTGGGTGCGGCCGATGACGGCGGCCAGCGACACCTCCGGCAGGGCGCCGATCAGGGCCTCGATCTCCGCCGGGTTGATCCATTCGCCGCCCGACTTGATCAGGTCCTTGGCCCGGCCCGTGATCAGCAGGTTGCCATCCGCGTCGATGCGGGCCAGATCGCCGGTGGGAAACCAGCCCCGGGCATCCGTCGCCTTCTGTTCCTGTCCGAAATAACGGTCGATGACGGCGGCACCGCGGACGCGAAGATGGCCTTCGGCCCCGCGCTGGTCGGGCAGGGGGCGGCCGTCCGCGTCGGTCAGCAGCAGATCGGCGCCGATGGCCGGCCGGCCGGAAACGGCGGCCCGGCGGTCGGGATCGTCGGGCGGCGCCATGGTGCCGCAGGGCGACAGTTCCGTCATGCCCCAGCTTGTCTGCACGGTGACGCCCAGCCGCTCCTCGATCCGTTCCATCAGGGCGGGCGGCAGCGGCGATCCGCCGACGATGATGCGCCGCAGGCTGGGCAGGCGCTCGCCCGTGGCTTCCAGATGTTCCACCAGCCCCAGCCAGACGGTGGGCACCCCGACACCGATCGTCACCCCCTCCGCCGCGATCAGCCGGGCCAGGCTGGCCCCGTCGGCCTGGCGGCCGGGCAGCACCAGCCGGGCGCCGACGGCGGGCACGGCGAAGGGCAGGCCCCAGGCATTGGCATGGAACATGGGCACCATGGTCAGCACGGCATCCCGGCCCGAAATGGCCATGACATCGGCCTGCAGAAGCCGCAGCGTGTGCAGGAAGCCGGACCGGTGGGTGTAGGTGACGCCCTTGGGCGCCCCCGTCGTGCCGGAGGTGAAGCACAGGCCCGAGGGTGCTGTCTCCGCGAACCCGCCCCAGGCATCGGCCGGCACGGCCATGGCGGGATCGGGCGACAGCACGGACAGGCGCGGATCGCCCGGCCCGCCGATATCACCGTCGATCACCAGCACGCGGCCGATGCGGGGGGACCGGTCCAGCACCTGCCGGACCAGCCTCAGCAGATCGGCGCTGGCGATCAGGATGCGGGCCTGCGACTGGTCCAGCATGGCGGCCAGTTGCGCTGCCGTCAGGCGGGGGTTCAGCGTGTGGCACACGGCCCCCATGCCCATGATGGCGTACCAGGCTTCCACATGGGCCTGACTGTTCCAGGCCAGCGTGGCCACCCGGTCGCCACGCCCCACCCCCATGCCGGCCAGCAGGCCGGTAACGGCCAGACTGCGCTGCATCAGCGCGGCATAGGTGGTGCGGGTCGTGCCGCCATCGGCCTGCGCCGTCACCAGTTCAGCCCGCGGATGCCACTTGGCGGCATGGCGCAGGAACCGGTCCAGCGTCAGCGCATAATCCTGCATCGATCCGTCCAGCATCAGCAGCCCGTCCCCCCGGCGGGAAGCACGGGGGAGGCGACGCCCGTGTTCCAGTGCCACGGCATGGTGCCGGTCAGGCGCCGGCGACACACCGTTTCCTCGTGCAGGGCGAACATGCCGGGCATCAGGTCCGTCCCCGGCTGCGGCGTGCCGCGGAACGCCATGTAGGCGCCTTCCGCGCCGAAGGGCGCCCAGGCCGGTTCCCCCGCCGCGGCCGGCCGGCCCGTGGCGGCGAAGGATGCCCAATATCCACTCATGGCGGCCGACAGGCGCTGTTCGGCCGGGGTGTCCGGCACGCGCGGCCAATAGGGCGGGGTGCGGTCGGTGGTGCGGAAGACATAGGGGATTTCCGCGGCGTGGAACGCATGCAGCCCCTTGGCATCGGCCTCCGGATAGCCATGGTCGAAATAATAAAGATAGGCGGGCTGGCCCTGCGCCGTCTGGGCCCTGGCCAGCCGTTCGGCCGTCCAGCCGTAAAGCGCGTCGCGCGGGGCGGCCAGGATGCTCTCCTCCAGGTCGCCGGACGGGTAGAGCCGCAGGAAGGCCTCTGCCAGATCGCCATACCGGTTCCGGATTTCCGCCTCATAGGCGGCGGGGCTGGCCGGCACGGGCGGGGCCAGGAAGCGCAGGGACCGGATCTCCCCGCTGTTGAACCCGGCCAGAAGGGGAACGGGCGCCTGCTCCCCCCGGTCGAAACTATCGACCGGTTGCCGGGGCAGGACCTTGCCATCCACGGTGCCCAGCGGGAAATAGCCGGCCTTGGCCGCCCCCTCCACCAGCTTTTCGGCATCCATGTTGCGCAGGGCGGCGGGCGTCGGGGCGCCCAGCGTGCCGGCAACATAGGTGCCGATCATCTCCGCCGACGGGGTGCCGAAGCGCTCATCCTTCAATTCCGGGGTGGAGATCATGTAGGCGCTTTGCGCGATGGCCTTGGCGAACAGGCCGCGCGCGTCCGGGGCCGCCATCAGATACATCACGGACAGCGCACCGGCAAACTCGCCCGCCAGCGTGACATTGCCGGCATCGCCGCCAAAGGCGCCGATATTGCGCCGGACCCAGCGCAGGGCGGCGATCTGGTCCAGCAGGCCGTAATTGCCCGACACCTTGTCGGGCGATTCCGCGCTCAAGGCCGGATGCGCCAGATAGCCCAGCACGCCCAGCCGGTAATTGACGGAAACGACGATCAGCCCCTGTTCGGCCGCCAGCCGCGCACCATCATAGGCCTGTTCATGCCCGTACCCGCCGGTCAGCGATCCGCCATGGACCCAGACCAGGACAGGCGCATCCTTGGCCCCCCGCGGGGCCCAGATGTTCAGGAACAGGCAGTCCTCGTCCATCCGTGCGGGCGGGTTGGCATAGATGCTGGCCTGCCGCGGGCGCGGCTGCATGCAGGCCGCACCGGGTTCCACCGCGGACCGAACGCCGGCCCAGGCCGGCAGGTCAGCGGGCGGCTTCCAGCGCAACAGGCCCACGGGCGGCCTGGCATAGGGAATGCCCATGAAGACATCCACAGCACCGGCCGCCCGGCCCTCCAGCGTGCCGGCCGGGGCCTGCACCGTCGGCGCCTCGGCGGCCAGGGCGCCGCCGGTCAGGAACGCGGCGGCCGCGCAGGCCGCCAGTCGGGGAAGGAAACGCATCAGCGGCCTCCGGTCCTGCCCGCCTCTTTCCGCAGCACGCGCGCCAGCACCAGGAACAGGGCCACCGCGAGCACGTAGAAGGGCACGAGCGTGTAGAAAGCGAGTTGCAGGGAATTGTCGGGGTTGGTGGCCCGGAAATAATCGCTGGCCAGCCCCAGATATGTGGGCCCCAACCCCAGCCCGATCAGGTTCATGACCAGCAGCAGCAGCGCGCCGGCCATCACCCGCTGGTTGGGCCGCACCTCCTCCTGCACCAGGGCGACCGCCGGGGACAGATAGAAATAATTGAGGAAGGTGGGCACGGCCAGGAACAGCAGCGCCAATCCCCAGCCCGGCGCCCAGACAAAGCCGACGAAGAAGGGCACGGCGATGGCCAGCCCCACGGCCGGCACCAGGGCATAGGCCTGTTTGGACCGCAGCGCATAACGGTCGATCAGCCGGCCCGACACATACATGCCGGCGCTGACGCCGATCCCGATCAGCAGCGCGTAATAGATGGCCACCTCGCCCAGCGTCATGCCCTTTTCCCGCATCAGGAACAGGACGGTGAAGTTCATGACGGCATAGGTCACGAACTGCGTCGCCCCGCAGGCCAGCGACAGCAGCAGCAGGGCCGGATGGCGGAAGAAGGCCCCCACCGTTTCCATGAAGCCGGCCGCGGGTTCCGGCTTGCCGGCGGCAGCGGCGGGCGCAGGATCCAGGCCGCCGCGCTTTGGCTCGCGGATGGTCAGCCAGACGACGGCGGCGGCCGCGATGCCGATCAGGCCCAGCACGACGAAGGCGCTGCGCCAGCTATAGGCCGCGGCGATGGAGGCGCCGAAGGCCACGCCCAGCGCCTGGCCCAGCGGCGGGCCCAGGTTGAACAGGCCCAGCGCCGTGCCCCGCCGGCCGGGCGCGAAATAATCGGTGATGATGGCATAGGAGGGGGGAACGCCCCCCGCCTCCCCCACACCCACCGCCATGCGCGCCAGGACAAGCTGGGGATAGGTGGAGGCCATGCCGCAGGCCACCGTCGCCGCACTCCACAGCGCGCAGGCGATCGACAGCACCTTCACCCGGTTGGTCCGGTCGGCCAGCCAGGCCACCGGGATGGAGATGGTGCAGTAGAACAGCGCGAAGTAAAGCCCGCTGATCAGGCCCAACTGACCATCCGTGACGCCCAGATCGTCCTGGATGGGCTTGGCCAGGATCGACAGCAACTGCCGGTCCAGGAAATTCAGCACATAGACGAAGCACAGCATGCCCAGAACATACCAGGCGCGGGCATCGGGGGCGGCGGGGACGGACCCCGGCATGGCCGGGGCTTTGGGGACGGGGGCGGCCGTCATGGCTTAATACTCGTAGCCGAGGCGGATGCCCAGGGTGCGCGGCCGCATCGTGGCAAAGCGGCTCGCCAGGAAGGCCTCCGGATGGACATAGGTGATCGAATGATCATCGAACAGGTTCTCGCCATAAAGCGTCGCCGTCCAGGACCCTTTGCTGATGCCGAAGCTCATGTTCACATTATTGTAGCTTTCGGTACGGCCATAGGTGGGGCTGACCGTGCCGGGCCGCCCCGGCACATTGGGGAACCCGCTGGGGAAGCCGCCCACATGCTGCATGTTCAGCGCGACATTGGCCGGCAGTTCCGGCGTCAGGTCGAACCAGTACTGGATGAAGACCGATCCCTGGAAGCGCGGCGCCGACAGGCGGGCCCCCTTCACGGCACCGGAAACGGCCGCTTCGGTGGCCGACAGTTCCGTCACCTTGGCATCGTTGAGCGATCCGTTCAGGCCGACGGTCAGCCCGGTGGCGGGCATGGCGCTGATCTCGAACTCGATGCCCTTGCTGCGGGCAGCACCGATATTGGCGGCGAACTGCACGCTGTCCGATACACGGTTGGCCTGGACCTGGATATTGCTCCAGTCGATCAGGTAGGCGGCCAGATGCGCGGACAGGCGGCCATCCAGCCAGCGCCCCTTCAACCCCAGCTCGTAATTGGTCAGGTCGTCGGAATCGGCGCCATAGGGGATGATCAGGTCATTGGGGTCGGTGACGCTGGGCCGCCCGGCATAGGCGTTCACCACGGGCGCGCGGAAGCCGGTGGACACGCTGGCATAGACCGTGGTGGCCGTGTCGGGCTTGACGGAGGCGCTGACCTTGTAGGATGGCTTGCTGCCCTTGGCCTTCACGCCGGCGCCCGCCACCACGGGGGTGACCGTCAGGGGGCCCGACAGGCCGCTCAGCGCATAGGTCAGATAGTTGGAATTATAGCCGCCTTCCTCGGTGAAGCCCTGGGCGTCCAGGCGCCCGTAGCGCAGGCCGCCCGTCAGCCAGAACCGCTCGCTGAACCGGTATGTCAGTTCACCGAAACCGGCCAGTTCATGCGATTTGCTGTGGGTGTAGTTGCGCTGGTAATATTCATCCGGCAGGCCCGTGATCCCCCGCGCGGCCAGGAAATCCGGTGAAGACCGGTAGAAATAGTCAACGTCGTTGCGCCGGTCCATGAAGAAGCCGCCGACCACCCATTCCCAGTTGCTGGAATTGTTGGAGGACAGGCGGAATTCCTCCACGAACGTGTTGAGATACCCGTCGGCATCCAGGCCGAAGGCGATGGCGCCGCCGAAGGTGCCGGCCAGATCGACATAGAATTTCTGGTTGAACTCGGAATAGGTCGTGGAGCTGACCAGGTTCACGCCGTCAAATTCATATTCGATGGTGGCGTTGTAGTTGGTCAGCTTGCCGACATAAAGGTCGGGCCGGTCGGACACGCGCTTGTTGCGGCCCAGCGACGGGCTGACCAGCGAACTGTCCTTGGGGTTGCTGTCCTCGTGCGAGGCCAGCAGGCGCACGGACATGCGGTCGGTCGGCTGCCATTTCAGGATGGCGCGGCCACCCCAGCTTTCCAGCGTGTTGGAATTGTCGATGCCGGTGCCGACATTGTCGACATAGCCTTCCTCGTGCCGGTAGAAGCCCGTGACGCGCAGGGCCAGCTTGTCTTCCACCAGCGGCGTGTTGACCATCACGTTGTAGCGCTGGCGCAGCGAGTCCGACCCCGTCAGCCCGAAATCGGTTAGGGCGGCGGCGTCGAACTTCCGCAGGTCCGGGCTCTTGGTCAGCACGCGCATGGCACCGGACAGGGAGCCGGAACCGAAAAGCGTGCCCTGCGGTCCGCGCAGGAATTCCACCCGTTCCACGTCGAACAGGTTGGGGTCCAGCACCGTGCTGTTGCCGATGGTGGAAATGGGCAGCTCGTCGATATAGATGGCGACGGTGCTTTGCAGGTTGGCGCCATAGCCGTTGGTGGCGATGCCGCGCGCCGTGAAATTGTTGAAGTTGGCGCTGGGCTTGTTCAGGACCACGCCCGGCGTTTCCCGCGCCAGCCCCTCATAGCCGACGACGCCCTTCGTCGTCAGATCCTCCTGCGAGAAGGCGGTGACGCTGAGCGGCACATCGTCGATGCGCTGGGCCCGGCGGGTGGAGGTGACGATGATCTCCTGCAGGACATCGGCCTGGCGGTTGCCGGCCGCCTCGCGCTCGGCGGGATCGGTTTCCTGTGCCAGGACAGGTGCGGAAAAGGTGGTCAGCGCGACCGCGCAGGCGGACGCGAGCAGCTTGGCCCTCATGTGAAGCGTTCTCCCATTCAGCCGCTGATCGGATGCCAGCGTGCCCAGCGAACATGCGGCAAGCTCCCCGCCCTGTCAACATTCACTATCACGTGTGTGAATATTATTGGGGGATGGACAAGACCGCCCGGCGACCCTTGTGCTGCCATCCCCCTTTTCCGGCCATGGGCTTTGGGCCATCCTGCCCCGTGAACCCAGGGGGAGGAGCGGGCATGAGCGACGCGGCCGATTATCCGCGCACGGCGCGCGGCAGCAATTTCTTTGAAACCGACACGAACCTGATCCGGCTGCTGGAACGCCGCGCCCCGCATGTGCTGGAGGCGCACGAGGGGCGCCTGTCGGAATTCGGCGCCTGGGTCGGCGGCGAACTGGATGCCCAGGCCGAATATACCGACCGTTTCGCCCCGCCGCGCCTGGACCCCTATGACATCGACGGCAACCGGACGGGCCGCGTCGTCTTCAACCCCGAATACCTGGCCTGTCACGCCGAGGCCTATCGCCGCGGCGCCGTCGGCCTGGCCTATCAGGACGAGGGACGGGGGCCGTCGGGCGCGCCCAGCCATGCGGCCTGCTTCACCATGGGTTACATGCTGTCGCAGGCCGATATTTCCATCCATTGCCCCGTCACCATGACCGGGGCCGTGGCCCATGTGCTGGATGCGCTGGCCCCGCCGGACGTGCGTGGCCGTTATCTGCCGGACATGGTGCGCATGGATGGAAAGGCCCTGTCGGGCGGCACCTGGGCCACCGAACAGCATGGCGGATCGGACGTGGGGGCCACCACGACGCGGGCCGAGGCGCGCAATGACGGTCACCGGCTGCATGGCGTGAAATGGTTCACCAGCAATGCCGGTGCCGGGCTGGCCATGGCCACGGCCCGGCCCGACGGGGCCGAGCCGGGCGGGCAGGGCCTGGGCTGCTACCTCGTGCCCTCCCACCTGCCCGACGGCACGCCCAACCACCAGCGTGTCCGCCGCCTGAAGGAGAAGGCCGGCACCAAGGGGCTGGCCACGGCGGAGATGGACCTGAACGGCTGCTGGGCGCTGGAGATGGCGCCGCCGCCGGAAGGGCTGAAGATGATGATGGCGGCCCTGGAATATAGCCGCATCCACAATGCCGTCGGCTCCGCCGGGCTGTTGCGCCGGGCCTTCGTGGAAAGTGCGGGCTGGGCCACGCATCGCGTCGCCTTTGGCCGCCCCATCCGCCATTATCCCATGGTGCAGGACCAGTTGCTGGACATGGCGATGGAGCAGGAGGCGGCGACCGCCCTGGCCTTCGAGGCGGTCCTGGCCTTCGATGCGCATCTGGCCGACCCCGACACGGGCGGCGACTGGCTGCGCCTGGCCACCGCGCTGGCCAAGTACCGGACAGCCGAACAGGCCGTGACGGCCTGCCGCCATGCCGTCGAACTGGTGGGCGGCAACGGCTATACCGACGAGATGGTGACCAGTCGTTTCTACCGCGACTGCCTGGTCGTATCCGTCTGGGAGGGGCCGGCCAATATACAGGCGCTGGAACTGCTGCGGCTGGTGGCGGGACGGCGCCCGGGGGACCAGATCTTCCTGGCCCGTGTCGGGACGATCCTGTCCGACCTGCCGCCCGCAGCGCGGGAGCCGGCGGCGGAGGATGTGGCCGCCGTGCTGGAAGGGGCCGTGGAGGAATGCCGCGCCGCCCTGGCCTTCCTGCGCCGCAACCCGGACCAGGGGCCGCGCCACGGCCGCCGGTTGCTGACCCTGATGGCCGACACGCTGGCGGGCGCGCTGTTGTGCGAGGAGGCGGTGGCCGAGCTGAAATGGGGCGACCGGCGGAAATGGCTGCTGGCCAGCCGCTTCGTGCTGAAGGTGCTGGGCAAGGCCGATCCGATCTCTGCCGGTATCGATCCGGCCAATGCCGAGTTCGATGCCGTGCTGGCCTATGAACCCGTGGGCTGGTGATCCGGCTCGCCGCCAGCCGGTCCCCAGAACAGGGCCCAGCAGGTGAAATCCGTGCTGAATTCAACGAAGCGGTGTTCGGCCCCCGCCTCCACGAAGATCAGGTCGCCGGGGCCGAAAGGGGCACGCCGGCCCGCCTTCTCGAACAATCCCGTGCCGGAAAGGACGGCGTAAAGCTCGTCCTGCCGGTGCGGCCCCTGCATGTCGCGGTCTTGCGGTGCGTAAAGCCCGGCCTTCATGCTGCCATGGCGGATGACATATTCGAACCGGTCCAGGCCGGTGCGATCCCCGATTGCAGCCAGGGCGGTACCGGGGGTGAAGATGAAGGGCGGCGGGTTCACGGGCGGGCACCATGGGGCCAGGGGGGGCCAGGGGGGAACGGGGGGGGGACCCGTCCAGGGAACCAGCACGGCCCATCCCCGGCAACCCGCTGAAATGTCACCGGCACGAAAAACCCCGCCGGATGGCCGGCGGGGTCTTCTGTCGGGCGGGAAGGCGGCAGCATGGGCGCCGCCGCGCCAGTCGGCGCGCATATCGGGGCCAATATCTCTCGCCCCCGATATCAACCCTCGCCGTCGCCGGCATTGTCGGCCGCCGGGGCGGAAACCGACACCGTTGCCGACAATTCGGCCGGGCTTGGCAGGACCGGCGCTTCGCCCAGGACCTGGATGGTGCCGGCCAACTGGCCACCATTTTCCACTTCCAGCGTGCCATAGCGGATATTGCCCAGGATGCGGCCCGTGGAACGCACCTTCAGCGTGCCGCGCACCGTGATATCGCCCTCGAACCGCCCGCCGATATCGGCCTCGTCGATCTCCACCGAGCCCTTGAACAGGCCCGTATCGGCGATTTCCACGACATGGCCGTCGCGCAGCTTGGCTTCCACCGTGCCTTCGACGACCAGCACGTCACAGGCGGCGATCTCACCGGACAGGCTGATGTCGCGGCCGACGATCAGCTTGCGCATTTCTGTGGCGGGGGTGGTGCCGCTGCTGCCTTCCACACCCGTCGGGGCCACGCGCTTGGGCGGGCTGTTGGGGATATCCACGACGCGGCGCGGAATGTCGCTCTTCAGCGACGGGGCCGCCGCCGTGCCAGGCGAACCGGTGGGGGTGGAGAAAGGCGTGTTCATCGTCATCCTCGGGCTGGTTTCGGAACCTTGGTCTGCAGGCGGAATGGCGGGTTTCACGTCCGCCTGCGGTTCCGTCTGGCGGAACCCGGCACCGGCGTCCTGCGTTGTCTCCCCGGCGGGTGGTGCCGGGGGTGCGGGCGTGGGCGGGGCCGTGGGCGGTCTCTGGCGTCGGAACATATTGATTGCCCCCAAATGCGCTGGCTCAGGGTGGGGACCGGACGGCGGGTCCGGCCCGGTTATGCGGTATCACAGAATGCGCGCTCACGCAGCCGCAGCCGGCAGATCACGCCGCATTTCTTCAAAGAAATGCGCCATGAAGGCGGCGGCCAGCACGGGCACGACAAGATTGACGAGCGGGAGTGACGAAAGAAAGGCGAGAATGACGCCTGCCACGAAAAGACCCGCCCGCCGGTCGCGGCGCAAAAGCCTTACCCCGGCGGTGTCAAGCCGTCTGACGGCGACCAGCTCGTAATATTCCCGCCCCACCAGATAGCCGTTGACCAGGAAATAGACGAAGAGATTGACCACGGGGATGAAATAGAAGGGCAGAGCCAGCAGATTGACCAGCAGCACCAGCCCCAGGAATTTCACCCCCTCCCACACCGATCGCCATAGCGGGATGGGGCGCGGGGGCGGCAGCCAGGGATAGTGCCGCCGTTCGACGGCATCCACGATGCTGTCCAGCATGACCGAGGAAACGGCGACCATCACGGCCGGGAACATCAGCCAGGCCAGCGCCAGTGCTGCCAGCCCGCCCAGCAGACCGATGCCCGTATCCACCCAGGGGATGTCGAACAGGCTGGTATGGGCCAGCAGCCAGCCGAAACCGCCCAGAAGCAGGGCGAAAAGCGCCAGCGTCCCCAGGATGGACAGGATGATGACCCGCAGGAAGGCCGGGTCGGGCAATTGCGCCGCGGCGCGCACCAGATGCCGGATCATGTTTTTCCCGTCCCTTCCCGCCCGCCCTGCCGGACCGGCCCTGCCAGAACCCCGCCCATGCGCATCCAGGCGCACCCATGCGCGCTCCCCATCCATATGGGGATGCATGCGCACTTGCCGCAAGCGCGCACCGCCCTATACTCCGCGCCAATTTTTCCAGACGGGTGGAGGCCATTCGTGGCGGCAGTTTATGATGTTGTGGGCATGGGCAACGCGATCGTCGATGTGATCGCCAAGGCCGATGATGCGTTCCTGGCCGCCAACGGCCTGATGAAGAATGCCATGCGGCTGATCAGTGCAGAGGAGGCGGAAGCCCTCTATGCCAAGATGGGGCCGGGCGTGGAAATCTCCGGCGGTTCCGCCGGCAACACCATGGCGGCCCTGGCTTCGCTGGGCGGCAAGGGCGTGTTCATCGGCAAGGTGGCGCATGACCAGCTCGGCAAGGTCTACCGCCATGACATCCGCGCGGCCGGCGTGGTGTTCGACACCCCCGACCTGGACGAGGGCAAGCCCACGGGAAGCTGCCTGATCCTGGTGACGCCGGACGGCCACCGGACCATGAACACCTTCCTGGGCGCCTGTCTGGACCTGACGCCCGACGATATCGACGCCGCCACCATCCAGTCGGCCAAGGTCGTCTATCTGGAAGGCTATCTGTGGGACCCGCCGGCTGCCAAGGAGGCGTTCCTGAAGGCCGCTTCCCTGGCGCATGCGGCCGGCCGCAAGGTGGCGCTGTCGCTGTCCGACCCGTTCTGCGTGAACCGCCACCTGGACAGCTTCCGCGACCTGGTGAAGAACCATGTCGACATCCTGTTCGCCAACGAGAGCGAGATCGTCGCCCTGTTCGGCGGTGATTTCGACAGTGCTGCCGCCGAGGCGCGCAAGAATGTCGAAGTGGCCGTCCTGACCCGGGGCGAACAGGGCGCCACCGTGCTGGTCGGCGGCGAGACCTACAGCGTGCCGGCCGAGAAGGTGGAGCAGGTCGTCGATACGACGGGGGCGGGCGACCTGTTCGCCGCCGGCTTCCTCCACGGTTATACCCAGGGCCGCGACCCGGCTACCTGCGCCCGCCTGGGCGCCATCTGCGCCGGCGAGATCATCGGCCATTATGGCGCCCGGCCCGAGGTCAGCCTGGCCGATCTGGTCAAGTCCAAGGGACTTTGATTTGAGGTGTCCGCCCGGTCCGGGTTTCCCCGGACCGGGCACGCCACGCCCGGCATGCCTTTCCCGTCGGCCCGGCAAAAAGCGCCGGCTGTTGCGTACAGCAAGAACGATTTTGCATTTCGCAACGATGCCTTTTCTTTCAAATTATTGATTTTACTGAATTCATCAATCATGGCCCGCCGATTGCTTCCTGTTGCTGGTCACCAGCAGCGGGGGTCCATATGGACGGCGGCGCACATATCCGGTTCATCCAGCCCGAAACCTGTCAGCCTGAGGCGGAGGGCAGCTTTGCCCAGCTTTACCGTCTGGCCCATGCCAAGGCGGGGCTGGCCCGGCTGGGCGTATCGAACCTTCTGGACTGGCTGACCCGGCGCGGCGGCGATGCTGCGGGCCTGGACCTGTTGCTGGAGGATGGGCGGCCGCTGACGCCCGACAATCGCGACCGGGTGAAGGGCAATATCTTCCTGTCCTTCCTGTTCCATGATCTTCGTCACCGGCTGCTGGTGCGCATGGATCAGGCCCGCATCAAGAAGGACGGCCCCTTTGCCCCCCTGCCGCCCGGCCTGTCGCAGGATCAGAAGCTGAACTGGCTGCGCTCGCAATGCTGCCTCACGCTCAATCTCGTGCTGGATGAATGGGCGGCGGAAATGGCCGACCGGCCTGTTTCCGGCTGCCCGTTCGCCCGCATGGCCCGTTTCGCACAGGGTTTCTTCAAGGGGTCCGCCCTTTACGCCCGGGCCGGCCACGACATGGTCAGCATTTCCAAGACGGGCAGCAACACGGCGCTGCATATGTGCTTCAGCCTGGTGGAGGCATCGCTGCATCTGGGCGTCGACCTGCCCGTTGCCGACTGGCGGGACGCGATGTGGCGCAGCCGCAAGGAATTGAAGACCCTGGCCGCCGGCAGCCTGGGGATGATCGTCACCTTCCTGCACGCTTCCAGGCTGGAGCCGGAGGGGGAGAGCGCTGTCAATCCCACCACGGGCGAGGCCTGCGCCTTCCGCGTCGAGCAGGGGGTGGACGGTTTGCGGCTGCGGCTGGACAGCCGGCCCATCACGCCCTTCACCACGGGCCATGACCGGCTTTATACCGGCTGCCCCGCCTTTCATGTCGGCGGGATGATCGAAATGTACCTGGATTGGGTGCTGGACCTGGCGGCCCATCACGGGCTGCATGCGCCCGAGCGGCTGCCCGTGCCGGCCCTCCGGCCGCAGGCAGACCGTCTTGCCGCGATGGCCATGGCCGGCGATGATTGATGCCGCCGGCATGAAAGATGATTGATGCCGCCGGCATGAAAGAAGCAGGGGCTTGACCGGAACCTGCAGGTTCCGGTCAAGATTGCGTGAAGGCCGATGAGGTGGGGCGGCACTGCCGCCCCACCTCATCGGCCCGATGCCTGTCAGGACACCAGCGCCTCGGCCAGGTCGAACTCGGCCTGGGTTTTTGACCTGATCTCTTCCAGCGTGATGCCGGGGGCCATTTCGATCAGGGTCAGCGGACCCGTTCCGTGCTTGTCCACCTGGAACACGCCCAGATCGGTGACCACCAGGTCCACGACGCGCGTGCCGGTCAGCGGCAGGGTGCATTCCCGCAGCAGCTTCGGCTCGATGGCGCCCGTCTTCTTGTCGACGGCGCAATGCTCCATCACGACGACGACCTTCTTGACGCCGGCCACCAGATCCATGGCGCCGCCCATGCCCTTGACCATCTTGCCGGGGATCATCCAGTTGGCCAGATCGCCATTGGCGGCCACCTGCATGGCGCCCAGCACCGACAGGTCGATATGTCCGCCACGGATCATGGCGAAGCTGTCGGCGCTGCTGAAATAGCTGCTATAGGGCAGTTCGGTGATGGTCTGCTTGCCGGCATTGATCAGGTCGGCATCCTCTTCCCCCTCGAACGGGAAGGGGCCCATGCCCAGCATGCCGTTTTCCGACTGAAGCGTCACATGCATCCCCTCGGGGATGAAGTTCGCCACCAGGGTCGGGATGCCGATGCCCAGGTTCACATAGAAGCCGTCGCGCAGTTCCTTCGCAGCGCGGGCGGCCATTTCCTCACGGGTCCAAGCCATTTTGTTTCCCCCTCGCCCTTAATCGCGCTTGCGCGTGGTGCGCTGCTCGATGCGCTTTTCGTGCGTGCCTTCGATGATGCGCTGCACGAAGATGCCCGGTGTGTGGACATGATCGGGGTCGATCGTGCCGACATTCACCAGTTGCTCCACCTCGGCCACGGTGACCTTGCCCGCCATGGCCATCATCGGATTGAAGTTCCGCGCGGTCTTGCGATAGATCAGGTTGCCTTCCGTGTCGCCCTTCCAGGCCTTCACGACGGCCAGGTCGGCGCGCAGGCCGCGTTCCATGACATAGGTCTCGCCGTCGAACTCCCGCAGTTCCTTGCCCTCGGCCACCAGCGTGCCCACGCCCGTCTTGGTGAAGAAGGCCGGGATGCCGGCACCGCCGGCGCGGATGCGCTCGGCCAGCGTGCCCTGGGGGTTGAACTCCAGCTCAAGCTCACCAGACAGATATTGCTGTGCGAACAGCTTGTTCTCCCCGACATAGGAGGAGACCATCTTGCGGATCTGCTTGGTCTCCAGCAACTGGCCCAGGCCGAACCCGTCCACGCCCGCATTGTTGGAGATGACCGTCAGGCCCTTTACGCCCGACAGCTTGATCGCGGCGATCAGGTTTTCCGGGATACCGCAAAGACCGAACCCGCCGGCCATCACGATCATGTCGTCCCGCAGCAGCCCAGCCAGGGCCGCCACGGCATCGGTATAGACTTTCTTGCTCATGAGATTGCCCGCGGCCTCCTCCTTTTGTGGGCTTTTCCGACTGGTGTACGGCGGTGCAGCATGGGTGTCAATGGACCACAAGGCCTATTTCATGAAACCTGATTCAAATTTCGAGTCGTAATTTTCATAATAAAAGCCACCAAAACGTTAGTTTAAAATTACAGGACCGCGCATCGGCACGGGGTCCCGGCGTGGCGACCACCGGCTCATGCCGCATTGTCGTGCCGGGTGCCTGTGCCGTTCGTGGCGATCCTGCTGGCCGCAATCGGGGCGGTGTCCGGGGGACTGGAGCATATTTGCGCTGAGCGGAAATATGCCTTTCGCGCCCGACCGCCGGGCCAACTGACATTGGCCTGGCCGCGCCGCGCGGGCGGTGCTGCGGCCGCCGCAGCCGGCGCGGTTTCCCGTCAACCGAAAATCGCTCCATGTTCCGTTCCCACCCGTGACCGGGCCGGTCAAAGGCGGCCATTGCCACCGGGCGGGATATGGCAGACCTGCCGGGCGGACACTTCACAGCCGGGCCGCGGGGGCGTAGATGATGCCCATCCCGACATCATCCATTTCCCCCGCGGCGGCCGTCATGAGTGACCTGGTCCTTTCCACCTTCATTGCCTTCTTCGTCACCATCGATCCCATCGGACTGGGCCCCCTGTTCGCGGGCCTGACGGCCGGCATGGACAGCCGGCACCGTCGCCGCACGGCCATCAAGGGCGTGCTGATCGGCACCGGCCTGCTGTTCGCCTTCGCCTTCATCGGGGAATTGCTGCTGACCTCGCTCGGGATCAGTGTGGGTGCCTTCCGCATCGCCGGTGGCATCCTGCTGCTGCTGGTCGCGATCGAGATGGTGTTCGCCCGTGAAAGCGGCCTGCGCACAGCGACGGAGGATGAAAAACAGGAGGCCCGGCACCGGGCCGACATTTCCGTCTTCCCGCTGGCCATTCCGCTGATTGCGGGTCCGGGAGCCATGACCTCGGTCGTGCTGCTGATGGGGCGGGCCGATGGCGACTGGATGATGCAGGCCGCCGTGCTGGCCGTGCTGTCCGGTGTGCTGCTGGCCACGCTGGTCTGCCTGCTGTTCGCGGGGGAGGTCGGCAAGCTGCTGGGCGTCACGGGGATCAACGTGATCAATCGGGTGCTGGGCATCCTGCTGACGGCGCTGGCCTGCCAGTTCATCATTGACGGTGTGGTGGAAAGCGGCGTCCTGCGCTGAACCCGCTGTCGGAAATCCGACGGCGGGCCCTGCCTTGTCCAGGCCCGGTTGCCGGCCCCCGTTACCGGCGGGCCAGCAGGTCCAGATGGCCCACCATCAGCCGGGCGCCCTGTTCACTGGCCAGGTCGCGCCGGCGGGCCGCCCAGGCCTGGATGCGGGGGGAGGCGGCCGGTTCCTGCTCCGCCGCCGCGCGGGCATAGCCCTCCAGCATGGCCAGATGGGCGGCGATCTGCTTGGGCCCGATCTTCCAGTCGGCCTGCGCGGTTTCCACGCGATAGCCGGCGGCCGTCAGGCTGGCCACCAATGCCTTGGGTGCGGCGGGACCCAGGGCGGGCCCGCCCAGGCCCTTGGCCCGGCCCATATGGGCGTGGAACCGCTCCAGCACGAAGGCGTCATCCTCGTCCGCGATGGAGAATTCCACCCGGCCGTCCACGATCAGCGTGGCCAGCAGCGGCGGGAAGCCGCAGCCCGCCAGTTCCTTCACGAACCGGTCCAGCCACGCGGCGGAGACAAGGTCGAACAACGCCTTCGCCGTCACCCCGTCATACTGGTTAAGGCCCAGTTCCGCCGGGTCCTGCGACAGGTCGAAGCTGCGCATCTCCACCCGCACGGCCATGTCGTCGCAAGTGATCATGTAGGCGCGGCGCTGTTCCTTGTGCTCCCAGCCGTTACGGTCGGCCCAGCGGCCGATCTCCCCCGGCGCCTTGGCCAGAAGCTTGCGGTCCTTTTCGATCAGGGTCCAGTCCTGCTCGCCCCGGCCCAGCTTCATGGCCAGTTGCCGGACATTGCTGCCCGTGCCGGCCCCCAGGTCGATGATCATCGGATGGGTGGGCAGGATGCGGCCGAAGGCCCATGCCAGCCCCACGGCGCGCGCCGCATCGTCCAGCGGTTCGCGCAGGCGCAGCCAGTCGGGATCGAAATCAAGGTTCATACGCGGTTCCGATCGTCATCTCGAGGAAACCAGCATGCCGGACAGCGTGTCATGTATCAATGCCACACTCTGTTGCCACGACGGTAACAGGGCCCCTGCCTTCCGTGCGGCATTGCGCGCGGCGGCCAGGGCCGCCGGGTCTGACAGCAGCCGGTCGAAGGCCATGGCCAGGGCAGCCGGGTCACCCGGCGGCGCGATGGCGCCGGCAGGGGGCGGTACCACCTCCGCCAGCCCCCCGGCATCGGTGACGATGGCAGGCAGGCCGCGCTTCAGCGCCTCTGCCGCGACCATGCCATATCCTTCATGGAAGGAAGCGAGGGCGAACAGGTCCGCGGCCTGCCATTCGGCCTCCAGCGCCGGGCCCGACAATTCGCCCGTCATGCGCACCCGCCCTGCCAGTCCCGCCGTGGCCACGGCATCGGCAATGGCGGCGGCCTGGCCCGGATGGCGGCTGTCGCTGCCCACCAGTACCAGTTGCCAGGGCCGGTGCCGCAGCCGGCCCAATGCTTCCACCAGCACCAGATGGCCCTTGCGCGGGGTCAGCGTCGCCACGCACAGGATGGTGGGGCCAGCACCGTGCGGGCTGCCCGTGGCGGGGGCGGCCGGGTCGGTGCCGGGCGGGGCGATGACGATCCGCCCCGCGGGCACCGACAGGTCCATGACCCCGGCTTTGGTGGCTTGGCTGGGCACGATGACGGCCCGCATATGGGCCAGCGTGTCGCGCTCGATCCGCAACAGCGTATCGGCCTGTTCCGGTGCCAGCCCGTTTTCCAGATGCAGCGGATGATGCACCAGTGCCGCACAGCGCAGCCGGTAGCGGTCCACCCAGACGGCATGCGCCGCGACGGGCAGGGCCAGCCCGTCGATCAGGACCGGCGCGCCATCGGGAATGGCGCCCAGCACGGCGTCGGCCGCTGCGCGGGACGGATCGTCGACGAAGGGATGCGGTCCCGGCAATTCATGCACGGTGACCGTCTCCCCCATCGCGCGCAGCCCCGCCACCAGCCGGCGGAGATAGCCGTAGCCGCCCGTCAACTGGCCGATATCGCCGGGACAGAGGATGTGGAGCGGCTGGCCGATCATGCGCCGTCCCCGCCCAAGGGCGCCTCATAGGCGGCCCAGGCGACATGGGATTCCGACAGGCGGATGCGCAGGCTGTCGAGTGCGGCCCCGTCGGCGCCCAGGGCACCGGCCCGGATGCCGGTGGCCAAGCGGCGGTGGATTTCTCCGGCCAGGAACTCCGTCGTCGTATTGCGGCCCCGCAATTCCGGCACCTCGTCCAGGTTGCGGTAATTCAGCGGGGCCAGCACCTCCTTCAGCAGGGTTGAGGCGGCGCCGATATCCACCACCAGCCCGTCGGATGACAGGTGACGGCGGCGGAATTCGGCATCCACGACGAAGGTGGCGCCGTGCAGCGCCTGCGCCGGGCCGAAGATGGCACCCACGAAGCTGTGGGCGATCATGATGTGGTCACGCACGGTCAGGGAATACATGCACGGCCTTTCACGGGTTGGGGCGGGGATAGCGCACGACGGGGCAGCCGAAGGGCAGGTCGTGCAGGCCGGCCATGGCAGCCGGCAGGTCGGAAAAATCCAGCCGCGGACCCAGCAGATGGTCCGCTGCCGGATCGGTCAGCAGCGACAGCGCCTTTTCCAGCCGTCGCGACAGGGTCCAGCGCGGACGGAAGGCGGGCGACACCATCCCCACCTGCGAGGATACGATGCGCAGCCGGTTGGGGTGGAAACCGCTGCCCAGCGGCACGGTCACGGGCCGGTCGCCGTACCATGACGCCTCCACCAGCACGGCTTCCACCCCGGCCAGCCGCAGGGCGGTGGCCAGACCGTCCCCCGTGGCGCTGGTGTGGATGACCAGATCGCACCCGTCGGGCGCATCGTCGGGCAGGGCGAATCCGGCCCCCAGGGCATCGGCCAGCGCAGCCCGCGCCGGGTCGATATCGACCAGCGTGACCTCCGCCCCCGGCAGGCATGCGGCCAGCCAGGCGGTCAGCCCCCCCACCACGCCGCCGCCCACCACGGCGATGCGCTGGCCCGGTGCCGCACCGCCATCCCACAGGATGTTCAGCGCCGTTTCCATGTTGGCGGCCAGGACGGCGCGTTCGGTCGGCACCGCGTCGGGTACAAGGCGGCAGCTTTCCGCCGGCAGCAGTGCCACATCCTGATGCGGGTGCAGGGCGAAGACGCGCCGGCCCAGCAGGCCGGCCGGCCCCTGTTCCACCATGCCCACCAGGGCATAACCATATTTCACGGGGCCTGGAAACTCCCCCTCCTGGAACGGGCAGCGCATGATGGCAGCCAGTTCGGCCGGCACGCGCCCTTGGAAGACCAGCGATTCGGTGCCCCGGCTGATCCCGCTGGCCAGGGCGCGGACCCGCACGTCGCCGGCCACCGGCGCGGGCAGTTCCTGCCGGCACAGCGCCCCACGGCCGGGCGCCAGCGTCCAGAAGGCCGTGGCGTGGTCGGGGTGGACGGCTTGGGACAGGGACATCCGGCTTTTCTCCCAACAACGGGGTGTCAGCATATGAACACGCGGCGGGCGAATAAAGCACAGGCTTGTGACAGGCCGATGATGAGGGGCCGCTCAGCCCTCCGCCTCGCCGCCGCCGCCGGCCGACCATTCGCGGATGCGGGCCAGATGGGCATAGTCGGTATATTTGGGCGCCCAGGCGGGCCGGGGCTGGCTGTGATAGGCGGTGTCCGGATCGTCAAACCGTTCGATCAGATATTCCAGCCCCTCCCGCGCCTCCGCCGCCAGGATGCCCGCCTCCTCCTTCAGCGCCTGGATCAGGCCCGGCGGGTCGCCGCCGGACAGGCGCCAATATTCCAGCCCCTCCACGGTGGCGGCCTCCACCCCCTCGAACCCGCCGCCGGCCGCGATCAGCGCCTCCAGCGGCAATTGCGGCGCCTTGCCCAGCCGTACCTCCCTGGCCGATGGCGGGGTGCCCGTCTTGTAGTCGATCAGCACCACGCCGCCCGTGGGTGTGCGGTCGATGCGATCGGCCTTGGCGGTCAGGATGAAGGGGCCGGCCGGGCCGGGCAGGGTGATGCGGCCCGATACCTCGGTCGCCAGTGGCCGGATGGTGCGCCGCCGCTCCGCCTCCTGCGCCAGGAACCAGTCGGCCACCTTTTCGAACCGGGGCCACCAGAAGGCGGCGACCCCCGGCTGTTCCAGCAGGTCGCCGAAGGCGCCCCGCCCGATCGCCAGCAATTGCGCCCGCGCATCGGGCGGCAGCGCGCCGGGATGGCGGCGGACGAAGATGTCCAGCGCCTTGTGGATGATCTCCCCCCGTTCGGCGGCCCCCGGATCGGCGTCGATCGGGTCCAGCGCCGACAGGTCCAGCACCTTGGCGGCATAGATGGCGTAGGGGTCGCGCATCCAGGTTTCGATCTGGGTCACCGACAGGCGGCGCGGCCGGGCCGCCACGGGCGGGCGGGGGGCCGGCGGCGGGCAGGGGCGCACGCGCGCCGGCCGGTCCAGAGCCTGCCAAAGCCCGCGCCACCAGGCACCGTCCCCGTCGATCCGGCCGCGCAGCCCCGCCTTGTCCAGCACGGTGTCCAGGCGCAGCAGCCAGCGGGACGGTACGGTGGGTGTGCCCTCCACCCGTTCCGACCGGGTCAGGTACAGGGTTTTCGCCCCACAGGCCTGGGCGAAATCATGGGCGGCCTGACCCACCTGCCGTTCCGGGGCGGGCAGGCCGAAATCGCGCCGCATGGGACGCGACATCCAGGGGTCGGGCGGCGGGGCCGGCGGCCATGTCCCCTCGTTGAGCCCGGCCAGCACCATCACGTCGAACTGCTGCAGCCGTGCTTCCATCAGGCCCAGCACATGCAGGCGCGGATGCAGGCCGAAGGCCGGGCGCACCGCCCGCCCGGCGATCAGCACTTCCATCAGCCCGGCATAATCCTTGCCGCCCAGCGGGGGATAACCGTCGGCCGCCTCGCGCAGTTCATCGATGAAGCCGGCGGCCGCCTCCCCGTCCTTGTCGCGCCACAGCCGGTCGGCCCCCTGCTCACCTTCCTGGGCGGCCAGCGCCTCCGCCGCGCCGACATGCAGGCGCAGCCATTCCGACAGGGGCCGTTGCTCCCCATCCGCCACGGCCGCCGCCAGGGGCCCCAGGGCCGTTTCCAGCCGGTCGATCAGCGTCAGCAGGTCCTGGCTTATGGCGGGGTTGGTGATGCGGCGGCGCCTGTCCGCCGCCTCCGATGCCGCGAAAAGGACGGCCCGGCGCAGACCGTCCAGCCCGGCGGCGGGCCGCGGGCCGCGCAGGATGGCCGTTTCCAGCAGCCGGGCCTGACGCCGCAATTGCCCCGCCGGCCAGCCGCCGCCGGCCATCGGGTGTTTCAGCAGCGACAGGAACGGGACCGGCGCGCCCTGCACGGCGGTATCCATGATCAGGCGCAGGTACGACCCGACGGGCGTCTGGGCCAGCGGCCGGCCGGCGCTGTCATCGACGCGCACGTCCCAGCGACGCAATTCGGTGGCCACGCGCCGGGCCAGATTGCGGTCCGGCGTGACCAGTGCGGCGGTGCGGCCCGGCATTTCCAGCGCCTCGCGCAGGATCAGGGCGATGATCCCCGCTTCCTCCTGCGGGGTGGCGGCGTCGATCCGGGTCACGCCTTGCAGAGCCGACGGGTCCGGCGTGGCCAGGTCGCGCCAGGCCTCCGTCGTGCCGGCGGGCCGCAGCGCCTCGGCCATCAGGGCGATGCGGGCGGGTGGGCAGGAAGGGGCGACGCCTGGGGCCAGCGGCCAGTCGGCCACCGCCTCCCGCGCGACGCCGATCCGGTCGATCAGTTGCTTCAGCCCGAATTGCGGGTGCGCATCGTCCAGCGCGTCCCAGGTGGCCGCGTCGCACGCCCGGTCCAGCCCCGGCAGCACCACGCAGCCCGTGGGCAGCCGCGCGATGACCGACAGCAATTCGGCCGTGGCGGGGATGGACCCGGTGGAGCCGGCGGCGATGATCGGGTGAGCCGGCGGCGCAGCCTTCAGCGCCGCCGCATAGGCCAGCAGGCGGTTGTTGCGTTCCTGCGCGGGATCGACACTGCCCTCTGCGGCCAGAATGGCGGGCCACTGATCGACGATGATGGCCAGGAAGGACAGGGTCACCTGCCAATGTTCGGCGTAATCGTCGGGCACCAGGCTGTGCAGCCGGTCGAACCCCACCATTTCCGTCTGCGTCTGGTCCAGCAGGCGGGCCAGTTCGCGGGCCAGGCGGGCCGCCTGGGCACGGGTCTTGGCGAACCGGTCGCCGGCCGCCGCGATGGCGCGGGCCAGCAGCAATTGCCGGCGCAGGGGACCGATGGCCGGGGGCAGGTCCAGCCCGCCGGCCTTGCCCGTCACGCCGTCCATCATCAAGGACACCTCGTCCCCGTCCACATCGCCCAGCGGCGCCATGCGCGGCAGCAGGATGGGCCGCCCGCCCGACAGGCGCAAAAATGCCTCGCGCAGGCTGCGCACGGCGCGGGCCGTGGGCAGCAGAACCGTGAAGCGATTCAGGGCCAGCGGGTCGCCATCCGCCTGCCGCCACAGGCCCGCGGCCAGCGCGTCCACGAAGGGGATGTCGGGCGCCAGCGTGAAGACGCGCGCCGGTGCGCCGGCGGCGTCCGTCATGGGTGGACTTCGCGCGTCGCGGGATGGCGCAGATGCGCATCGACCAGCGGCACGGCGGGCGGCGTGCCCACATGATACCAGTTGCCCTCGTGCCGCACGCCGTAAAGCCGGCCCGCCGCCTCTGCCCGCCGCCACAGCAGCAGGTTGGAAAAGGCGCCGTCCGGCGTTCCGGCGAACTGGTCCGGGGTCATGATCGACACGCCGGCCATCACGAAGGGCGCCAGTTCCATGTCGGGACGGGCCGACAGCCGGCCATCGGGGTCCATCTGGTAATCCCCCCGCCCGTCATAGCCCACCGCACCCGCCGTCGGCGCGACCAGCAGCAAACTGTCCATGACGTCCGGGTTCCACGCCGCGGCCAGCCGCTTCAGGGCGGGAACCGGCCCGTCCAGCCAGACGATGTCGGCATTGACGACGAAGAAGGGCTCGGCCCCCAGCAGCGGCAGGGCATGCCTGACACCACCGCCCGTCTCCAGCGGGGCATCCTCCCGCGACAGGGTGATGCGCAGCCGGTTGCGCGGCCGGGCGTCCAGGTGCGCCGCGATCTTGTCGGCCAGCCAGTGGGCATTGACCACCGCCTCTTCCACGCCCGCCGCTTCCAGCCGGTCCAGCGCATGGTCCAGCATCGTGCGGCCGCCCACGGAAATCAGCGGCTTGGGCAGGTCCAGGGTCAGCGGACGCATGCGCAGCCCCAACCCGGCCGCCAGCACCATTGCCCGCTTGGGCATGAAGGACATCGAATTCAACTCCGGTTTCAAATCAACGACCAAGAATATGGGCCACGGCCCCGTCGGGGGGCAAATGCTCATCCATGAAACTTTGCAGCGGCGCCAGCAGCGGATGGGCGATGGCGCCGCGGAACTGCCGCCACACACGGGACAGGAAGGCCAGTTGCCGGGCCTTGCCGCCCCCGGCCGCCAGTTGCGCCACCCGTCCCAGGATGCGGGCATGGCGCATGGCGCCCATCACGGCGTAGGACGCCAGGAACGCTTCCCGCCGGACGCCGGGACGGGCCAGCAGATAGCGATCGATCATGGTGGCCTGGATCGTGTCGGGCACATCGCGCCGCGCGTCCTGCAGCAGCGACAGAAGATCATAGCTGACGGGACCGATGCCGCCATCCTGCACGTCCAGCAGCCCGCAGGCCCGGACCCCCGGCCGGCCGGGCAGCCACATCAGGTTGCCCGGATGATAGTCGCGCAGCAGCAGGCTGACGGGCACGCTGTCCAGCACAGGTTCCAGCACGGCCACCCAGGCCGCGTCCAATGCCGCCCGGCCGGCAGCAGCCAGGGGCCGGTCCGCCGCTTCCATATAGGCATCGGCGAACAGCGCGACCTGGGCCGTGAACAGCGGCAGGCCGTAGCAGGGCAGGTCGGGGGCGGATGCCGGATCGAACCGGTCATGGAGATGGGCCAGCACATCGGTCGCCACGGCATAAAGCGGCCAGGGATCATCGCCCCGTTCCAGCAGGGCCGCGAAACTGTCGTCGCCGAAATCCTCCAGCAGCAACAGCCCCTGCGGCGGGGCTTGCGCGAAAAGGTCGGGCGCCGAAAGTCCCGCATCGCGCAGCAGGCCGCAGATCCGGATGAAGGGCGGCACCTGTGCTGCGCCTTCACCCGCCGCATCCATCAGGATGGCGCGCGTCCCGTCGGGGGCCGTCAGCCGTTCATAGCGGCGGGTGGACCAGTCGGCCCCCATGGGAACCCGTGCGGCTATGGCCCAGCCGGCGTCGGCCAGGAAGCTGTCGATGACGTCGCTGCGCCGTACCATGTCGTCGCGCATGGGTCAGATCCCTTCCGGCGGCGGTTCCAGCCGCGGTCCCCAGGTGCCGTGGCCGTTCAGCACGGCGCGCCGCGCCGTCGGCCCGTCCAGGGTCAGTTCGATATCCAGCCGGTCGCGCGGCAGCAGCGGTCCCAGCCGCTCGGGCCATTCCACCAGGGCGCAGGCCTGCCGCGCCTCCTCCCAGCCCAGTTCCACCACCTCGCCCGGATCGCTCAGCCGGTAAAGGTCGAAATGCCAGACCGGCGGGTCCAGATGCTCATAGGTCTGGACCAGGGTGAAGGTGGGGCTGGGGACCTCTTCCGCCGGGTCGCCGGCCAGATGGCGGATGATGGACCGGGCCAGGGCCGTCTTGCCGGCGCCCAGGTCGCCGCGCAGCGTCACCACGTCCCCCGCCGTCAGCAGCGGGGCCAGCCGGGCGGCCAGGGCGGCGGTCGCCGCCTCGTCGGGAAGGATGAGGGTCTGGGGCATGCGGGTCGGTGTCTTCGGTCGCTTTTGCAGAGGGCCTGGATGGCAAACTCCGACAAAAGCAACCCGCGCCGCAATAGGCATTAAGCAGGGACCGGGCCCGACCGCCCTATCCGACCACGAAATCCAGGCCGATGTCGAAATTGCGCACCGAATGGGTCAGCCAGCCCAGGCTGATCAGCGTGACGCCCGTCTCCGCGATGGCGCGGATCGTGTCGGGCGTGACGCCGCCCGATGCTTCGGTCACCATGCGCCCGTCCACCATGGCAACGGCACGGCGCAGGGTGGGCGGGTCCATATTGTCCAGCAGGACGGCATCGACCTTCAGGTCGATCAACTCGGCCAACTGGTCCAGGTTGTCCACCTCCACCTCGATCTTCACCATGTGGCCGGCGCGTGCGCGGGCCCGCTCCACGGCGGCGCGCAGGCCGCCGGCCGCGACCAGATGGTTGTCCTTGATCAAAACGGCGTCATCCAGGGCGAAGCGGTGATTGCCGCCGCCGCCCACCCGCACGGCATATTTCTCCAGTGCGCGCAGGCCGGGCGTCGTCTTGCGCGTGCAGACGATCTGGGCGCCCGTACCCTCGATCCTGTCGACCAGCCGCCTTGTCTCGCTGGCGATGCCGCACAGCCGGCCCAGCAGGTTCAGGGCCGTGCGCTCACCCGTCAGGATGGGGCGCGCCGCCCCTTCCACCGTGGCCAGGGCCGTGCCCCCGGCCACACGGTCGCCATCGCGCACATGGCGGGTGATCACCAGTCCGGGGTCCAGCAGGGAGAAGGTATGCAGGGCTGCATCCAGCCCGGCGCACACCCCCTCGCCACGGGCATTGAACCGGGCCTTGGCCGTGGCGTCCGCCGGCACGCAGGCATCGGTGGTCAAATCCCCCGCCAGCCCCAGATCCTCTGCCAGGGCGGCGCGGATCAGGGCATCATATTGCAGGGGGTAGAGCGGCAGGGTCATCACATCACCGGCAGGGGGGAACGGGGCGGGGCCACGCGGATGCGGGGCGGCTGGGCGGGTCCGGACAGGGTCACACGCTGGCGGTGGCGCCATTCCGGCCGGCTGTCGGGCCAGTCGGAACGCTGGTGCGCCCCCCGGCTTTCCTGCCGGGACAGGGCGGACCGGGTGATCAGCAGCGAGGCCAGAAGCCGGTTGCGCACCTCCCCCGACAGGCGGATATGCGCAGGCCCGGCCCCCCCGGCATCGGCTTCCAGCCCGGCTTCCAGCGCCTCCAGCTCGGCGATGGCGCAGGAAAGGCCGATGCCGTCACGCAGCAGGCCCACGCTTTCCGCCATGATGTCGGCGGCCTGGACCGCGACCAGGGCCGCCTGGGCAGGGGGAACGAAATGGCGGGGAATGTCGGGCAGGGCCACGGGGCCGGGCGGCGGCGGTTTGGTGGCCAGGATCGCTTCTGCCGCGCGTTCGGCAAAGACCAGCGCTTCCAGCAGGCTGTTGCTGGCCAGCCGGTTGGCGCCATGCACGCCCGTGCAGGCCACTTCCCCCGCCGCGAACAGGCCGGGAATGCTGGTGCGCCCGTCGGCGTCGGTGACCACGCCGCCCATGTGGTAATGGGCGGCCGGGGCTACGGGAATGGGGGTTTCGGCCGGGTCCAGCCTTGCCGCGGCACAGATGCCGGCGACCGTGGGGAACTTCGCGGCCCCGCCATCGGCCCACAGCGCGCGCAGGTCGATATGGACCGGCAGGCCGGCCGCAATGCGCGCGCCGATCGTCTTGGCCACAACGTCGCGGGGTGCCAGTTCGGCCAGCGGATGCGCCTTCAGCATGAAACGGTCGCCATGCTCGTCCAGCAGATGGGCGCCGGCCCCGCGCAGCGCCTCCGTCAGCAGGGGGACCTGGCCCGTGCGGCTGTGTGCCGCCAGGGCGGTGGGATGGAACTGCACGAATTCCAGATCGGCCAGGTCGGCCCCGGCCCGGGCGGCCAGTGCCAGCCCGTCGCCCGTCGCCTCCGCCGGGTTGGTGGTATGGCGATAAAGCTGGCCGATCCCGCCGCAGGCCAGCAGCACGAACCCGGCCCGGTGGAAGACCCAGCCATCCGTGTCATGATGGGCCAGCACGCCCGCCATCCCGTGGCGTCCCGTCACCAGTTCCCAGGCGAAGGCCCTTGTCTGGACCGTGACATGGTCGGCGGCATCCACACGCGCCGACAGGTCGGCCATCAGGGTGCGGCCCGTGGCGTCGCCGCCGGCATGCAGCACGCGGGCGGCCCCGTGCGCCGCCTCCCGGCCCAGGCACAGCCGGCCGCTGGTCTCCCGGTCGAAGGGCAGGCCGCGATTGATCCAGCGCGTCAGGCGCCGGGCACCTTCCGATGCCAGCAGGGACGCCATTTCCGGATCGGTCAGGCCCGCACCCGCCGCCACCGTGTCGGCGGCATGTTCGGCCGGGTCGTCGGCGGGATCGATGGCGGCGGCGATGCCGCCCTGGGCCCAGTTGCTGGACCCGCCCGGCAGCCCGTCCGTCTTGGTCAGCAACGTGACGCGCATCGGCGCCAGCGACAGCGCAGCCACCAGCCCGGCCATGCCGGACCCGATCACGATGACATCGCTCTGCCGCATCTGCATGGGCGGGTTTCCTCAGCTTTGCCTGAAGAGGCCGGATGGGGCCGGCATCACTTCCGGCCGACGGCCAGCATGCGTTCCACGGCCAGCCTGGCGCGGCCGGCCACGGCGGGGTCGACATGCACCTCCGGCTGCATGGTCACCAGGCTTTCCAGGATGTTCGACAGCGTGATGCGCCGCATGTGCGGGCACAGGTTGCAGGGGCGCACGAACTCCACGGCCGGGTTCGTGGCCGCCAGATTGTCGGCCATGGAGCATTCGGTGATCAGCAGCACGCGCTTGGGCTGCTGCCCCTCCACATAATCCTGCATCTTGGCGGTGGAACCGACGAAATCCGCCTCCGCCAGCACGTCGGGCGGGCATTCCGGGTGGGCGATGATGGTGATGTCGCCCTTGAACTGGGTACGGTAGGCCTTCAACTGATCGCCCGTGAAGCGCTCATGCACCTCGCAATGGCCCTTCCAGGCGATGACCTTCTTGGTCGTCTGGGTGGCGACCCACTTGGCCAGATATTCGTCGGGGATGCACAGCACCTCGTCGCCCGGCAGTGAATTGATCACCTCCACCGCGTTGCCCGATGTGATGCAGACATCGCTTTCCGCCTTCACGGCGGCCGAGGTGTTGACATAGGTGGCGATCGGCACGCCCGGATACCGTTCGCGCAGCAGGCGCACATCGGCCGCCGTGATGCTGTCGGCCAGCGAGCAGCCGGCATCCATGGCCGGCATCAGCACGGTCTTTTCCGGCGACAGGATCTTGGCCGTTTCCGCCATGAAATGCACACCGGCCAGCACGATGACCTCTGCATCCGTCTCCGCCGCCTTGCGCGCCAGCAGCAGGCTGTCGCCTACGATGTCGGCCACGGTGTGGAAAATCTCCGGCGCCTGGTAGTTATGGGCCAGGATGACGGCGTTGCGTTCCTTCTTCAGCCGGTTGATGGCATGCACCAGCGGTGCATGGAACGGCCATTCCACCTCCGGGATCACGCCCTTGACCTTCTCGTAGATGGGCCGGGTGGCCTCCGCGACGGCGGGGCTGTAGGTGAGGTCGAGCGGGGCGGACATGGGCGGCAACTCCGTCGGCCCGCGGGGGCGGGCAGGCAAAAGGGACTTATGCTCTATTTGAGCATTAGTAGTCCTTATGCTCGCCCAGAGTATAAGGGGTGTCAAGTGTGTGTCGCCCCATGGTCACGCTTCTGTCACAGTCCGGATAGGCAAGATATGCATGTGTGCGGCGCAACATCGTTGCGGCGCCGGGGCCTTCTGGCCATGTCGGGCCGGACCGTTCAGTTCAGTGCCATCAGTCCCCGGAACAGCCCCGTGGCATCGGACCCGTTCAGAGTGACCCGGCCATCGGGGGTGATCACCAGATTGTACTGGTGGGTGGTATCGTCCGGTCCCGGCTGCACGCGGCCCAGCCCCTGCAGGGCATAGAGCGCGATGGCGATGCCGGCGCCGCGGGCCCCCATCATCCGGTTCACATCGCCGATGATCCGGTCCACCCCGCGCAGCGACAGGTTGCCTTCACCGCTGACGCTGTTGGCATGGGCGGCGGCGAAGCGGAAATCCCCCTGGCCGATGATGGTGGATTGCGGGTTCCACAGGTGCAGCCGGGAGACGGTGACCTTGCTGCCGGCCGCGGCCAGCGCCGGGGTCCAGCCACCGGGCGGGCGTGGGGAGAACAGCACGGCCGGCGGCAGGGAATGGGCCGTCAGCGCCAGATCGGCGCGGGCGGGCAGCAGCCCTGGCGGCACGGACCCGCCTACCCGTTCCAGCCCGTCATGCCGCCAGTCCAGCACCGCCGACACGCGGTTGCCCATCAGCCCGGTCAGGGACAGGCTGCCCTTGCCGCCGGCCAGGGCCGTGCGTGTTCCGTCATCGCCGATGAAGCGGAAATCCGCGATCTCGGCGGCCAGATCGGCCTTGCTGGCGATCCGGTCCAGGTCCGTGCGGCGGCCGGATGCGACCAGTTCCCCCAGCCGCGCCATGTCCAGCCCGTCGGCCGTGCCGTCCAGGCGCAGCCGCCGGAGGGACAGGCGGTCGACGCCCATCGGGTCCTTCATCGCCAGCCCGTCGATGGCAAGCGACAGCTTGCCGCTCCATTTGCCGCCCGTGATGGCCTGGGGCGTCAGGATCAGGCGCAGGGCCGTCAGGCTGCCGGTCCCGGCCCCCATGGCCGGGATGAACCGGGCATTGCCCAGGTCGAGATCGGCGGCCAGCAGGCTGCGCCCGTCGCCGCTCAGGTGCAGCGACAGGGACTGCCGGCCCAGCGACACGTCGCCCAGGCGGAACCCGTTGCCGCCATAGACCGTCAGCGGCTGGGGCAGGTGGGTCTTGATGCGCCAGGACCCGTCGGGCTGCGGCCTCGCCTCGCCTTCCACCAGCGGCGCCTCTGCCATCCAGCCGGAACCCGCGGCCACACGCAGCTTGGGGATGCGCACCTGATAGCTGTCTCCGGCATGGGTGACCTGCACGTCGGGCACCCGCTCCACATGCAGCCCGTCGCGGTCGGCCGCCGCCGCCGACAGGTGCCGCGTGACCAGGGTCTGCAGGGCGGCCGCCTTTTCCGGGCTGGCCAATGCCTGCGTGGCCGGTGATGCCAGGACCAGTGCCAGAAGGGGGGCCAGAAGGGAGGAGCGGTTCATCATGTTCATCATGCCGTCCCTTCTGCCCGACCGCGATGGCGATTCTATGGCCGGCCTTGCTTTGGCCGGCCTTGCTTTCCGCGCGCCACCTGCCCATGGATATGGCCATGATCATGCATCCCCCCGCTTCGGCCGGGGCCGCCCCGGCCCATACCGGCCGCGTGCTGGCCGTCCTGGGCCCGACCAATACCGGCAAGACCTATCTGGCCATGGAGCGCATGGCCGCCCATGAGTTTGGCATGATCGGCTTTCCCCTGCGCCTGCTGGCGCGGGAGAATTATGACAAGCTGGTGCGCATGAAGGGGGCGGCCCAGGTGGCGTTGGTGACGGGGGAGGAGAAGATCATCCCGCCGGCCCCGCGCTACTGGGTCTGCACTGTGGAAAGCATGCCGGTGGACCGGCCGGTGGCCTTCCTGTGCGTGGATGAGATCCAGCTTTGTGCCGATGATGAGCGCGGGCACATCTTCACCGACCGGCTGCTGAACGCGCGCGGCGCAGAGGAGACGATGTTCCTGGGATCCGACATGATCCGGCCCCTGCTTCAGAAGCTGATCCCCAGGGTGGAGGTGATCACCCGGCCGCGCTTTTCCAAATTGTCCTTTGGCGGGCACAAGAAGCTGACCAAGCTGCCGCCGCGCAGCGCCGTCACGGCCTTTTCCGTGACGGAGGTATACCAGCTGGCCGAGATGGTGCGCCGCAGCCGTGGCGGCACGGCCGTGGTCATGGGCGCCCTGTCGCCGCGCACCCGCAACGCCCAGGTGGCCATGTACCAGGCCGGTGACGTGGATTACCTGGTGGCGACGGATGCCATCGGGATGGGGCTGAACATGGATGTCGACCATGTCTGGTTCGCCCGCCTGACCAAGTTCGACGGCCAGCGCCCCCGCCGTCTGACGGCGCCGGAGGTGGCGCAGATCGGCGGCCGGGCGGGGCGGCACCAGTCCGACGGCACCTTCGGCACGACATGGGACTGTTCCCCCCTGGACGAGGAGACCATCCATGCCGTGGAGAATCACGAGTTCCCGCCCCTGCGGCACCTTGTCTGGCGCAACAGCGACCTGGATACGCGGTCGGTGGACGGGCTGCTGCGCACGCTGGAGGCCCGCCCGCCGTCACCCCTGCTGCTGCGCGCGCGGCCGGCCGATGATGTGGAGGCGCTGAAGGCCCTGGCCGGCGACGGGGAGATCATGGCCCTGACCCGCCGGCCGCGCGGCGTGAAGATGCTGTGGGAGGTCTGTCAGGTCCCCGATTTCCGCAAGACCATGACCGATGCCCATACAAGGCTGCTGGGCCAGCTCTACCGCCATCTGATGGCGCCGGGCGGGCGGCTGCCCGTCGATTTCATAGGCGCGCAGGTGCAGCGGCTGGACAATCTGTCCGGCGATATCGACACGCTGGTATCGCGTATCGCCCATATCCGCACCTGGACCTATATCAGCCATCGCCCCGACTGGGTGGCCGACCCGAAGCACTGGCAGGGGGTGACGCGCGGGATCGAGGACCGGCTGTCCGATGCCCTGCATGAAAGGCTGACCCAGCGCTTCGTCGACAAGCGGTCGGCGGGGCTGGTGAAATCACTGCGTGACGGGCGGGACCTGCAGGGCTTCGTGGCGGATGATGGCACGGTGGTGGTGGAAACCCACCCGGTAGGGGCGCTTCGGGGCCTGTCCTTCGACATGCAGGCCGATGTGGGGGAGGATGACCATCCCACCTTGATGACGGCGGCCCGCCGCGCGCTGAAGGACGAGATCGCCCGTCGCGTGGCCCGGATGGAGGCGGCGGACGACACGGCCCTGGACCTGGCCCCGGACGGCCTGATCCGGTGGGACGGGGTGGACCTGGCACGGCTGGCGGCCGGCGAACGGCTTCTCGCCCCCGCCATCCGGCTGGTGCGGGACGATCTGCTGGACGGCACGCAGCGCGATCGGGTGCGGGTCCGCCTCGCCCGGTTCGTGCAGGCCCGCATCCGGGCCGATCTGGCGGCGCTGGTGCGGCTGGACGGCGCCGACCTGCCGGGGCCGGCCCGTGGCATCGCCTTCCAACTGGCCGAGGCGGCCGGCCATCTGCCGCGCGGCCGGGTGGCGGATCTTGCAACGGGTCTGGATCGGGCGGCCCTGGCCGCGCTGGGCCGGCTGGGCGTGCGATGGGGGGCTGCACAAGTCTATCTGCCTGCCCTTGTCCGGCCCCGGGCCGCGTCCATGCTGGGCCTGCTCTGGTCCGTGGCGCATGGGCTGCCGCTGCCGCCGCCGCTGCCGCCGCCGGGCCGCATCTCCGTCCCGCGCGGCAGCGAGGGAGGCAGCGAGGGGGGCAGCGAGGGAGGCCGGAGAGGGGATGACGGGCTGCTGCGCGCGGCCGGATTCCTGCCGCTGGGGCCGCGGGCGGTGCGTGTGGACATGGCCGACCGGCTGCTGGAGACCATCGCCGCGCGCAGTGCCGACGGGCGGCTGACCGACCTGTCGGGCCTGGCATCGATGGTCGCCGCATCCAATGCGGACCTGCCGGGCATCCTGGCCGCGCTGGGCTGGCGGCTGCGGCGCCAGCCGCCCCCGGCGGCGGGTGAACCGCCGGCCCCGGACATCTGGGTCCGCCGCCATCCCGACGCCCCGCCCCGGCCGGTCGCGCCCCGGCCGCCGCCGGTGGCCGTGGATGCCGACAATCCCTTTGCCGTGCTGGCCGGTCTGGCGGAAAGGCTGGCAGCACCCGCCGCTGCCCGTCCCGCCCCCCGTTCCAGGCGCCGCCGGAGGAAATCATGACGCCGATGGTTCCCCTGTCCCCCCTGCTGCGTGCCGCCGAACAGCGCCTGACGGCGCTGGGGGTGGAAGAGGCGCGGCTGGACCTGCTCTATCTGGCGGAACGGGCCTTTGCCATGCCCGTCAGCCGCCTGCGCCGGGCCGAGGGGCTGACGGTGCCGGCCGCGTCCGTGCCAGCCTTCGATGCCCTGGTCGATAGGCGGGCCAGCCGTGAGCCGGTGCAGCGCATTCTGGGTGATTGGGAATTCTGGGGCCTGACCCTGGCCCTGGGCCCTGAAACGCTGATCCCCCGGCCCGACACGGAGACATTGGTGGGCGGCGTGCTGCGCGCCCGGCCCGACCGGCGGCGCCCCTGGCGCATCCTGGACCTGGGCACGGGCACGGGGGCCATCCTGCTGGCGCTCCTGTCTGAATATCCCGCTGCGTTCGGGGTCGGGCTGGACCTGTCCCCCGGTGCGGCCGCCGTGGCCCGCGCCAATGCGGCCAGCCTGGGCCTGGGCGGGCGGGCCGCCTTCCTGGCGGGGTCCTGGACGCAGGCGCTGTCGGCGGCGGTGCCGTTCGACATGATCCTGTCCAACCCGCCCTATATCCCGGATGGGGAGATCGACGGGCTGGCGCCGGAAGTCGCCCGGTTCGAACCGCGCCGGGCCCTGGCCGGCGGGGCGGACGGGTTGGACCCCTATCGTCATCTGGCCGGTGTGCTGCCGCCCCTGCTGGCGCCCGGCGGGCTGATCGGCTTCGAACATGGGGCGGATCAGGGGGCCGCTGTTTCCGATCTGCTGCGCGCCGCCGGCTTCACCGATGTTTCCACCCTGCGCGACCTTGGCGGGCGGGACCGGGTGGCGCTGGCCCAGCGCGGCCGGGCCTGATGCGTGTGCCCGGCCCCGGACCGGGGTGCTGCGCGCCCGGCATGATTTGCATAAACCCGTTACGAAGCCGTAAAAAACCCTTGGAATGACGGGCGACTATCGTTAGGGTCCGCATCGGACGGCAATGGCGCGTGGGGCGCCTGTCGTGGCAAAGCCCGCGGACCGGGGTTTTTGCGTCCAGGGGCCAAGGCGATATCGCCGCCCAACGGTCAACACCGCCGAAAAACGGGAAAGACAGGACGCTTCGGGATGTCCGTGGGCTCGGGAAACCAGGGGCCGAGCATATAGCGAATGAGACAGGGACCCAATCAACGGCGTGGTCGTGGCCGCGGTGGCAGTGGCGGCAACAATGGCGGTGGCAACAACGGCAACGGGGGTGGCAATCGCCGCCAGAACGTACCGCTGCGCCATCAGAATTATGACAGCAACGGCCCGGATGTGCGCATCCGCGGCAATGCCTTCCAGGTCTATGAAAAGTACCAGGCGCTGGCCCGTGATGCGAACGCTTCGGGCGATCGCATCGCCGCGGAGAATTATCTGCAGCACGCGGAACATTATTACCGCATCATCTGCCAGATCAATGAACAGGAAGGCCGCGCCCGCCAGCATGTGCCGCGCCAGGATGGCAACGGTTTCGATGGCGACGATGCCGAAGGCGGCGAGGATGGCGGTTCCGAGCCCGTGGATGCCGAAAGCGACCAGCCCGCGGCCTGACGCCTGCGTGCGGGTGGTCCCGGCCGGACCGGTGCCTTCCTTGCCTGCCGCTGCCTCCGCCCGTCGGGGGCGTGAGGGATGACAGGCAGGAGGGGGTGGCGGTGACGGCCGGGATACGGCAAGCATGGGAAAAGGCGGTGGAAGACTGGTTCTCGTCGCTGACCGGCCTGTTCAGCGCGCCGGAATCGGCCTTCTGGTGGCCGGGATTGCTGCTGGCCCTGGCCGGTGCCGTCTGGTTCGGCCGCGACCGGCGCCTGTGGGGCCGGTCGCGTGATTACTGGCGCGAACTGCCTGTCGATGCCGGGTGCTTCCTGGCCAATTCCACCCTGCCTTTCCTGCTGGCCCCCTTCTTCTTCGCCCTGGGCCTGGCCGCCAGCCGTGTTGGCGCCGGCCTGGCCACGGCACTGACCGGCGTGCCGCCCCTGGACGCGCCGGGCTGGCCCCTGCTGCTATTCTGTGCCGGTCTGGCCTTTGTGGCCGGTGATCTGGCGCTTTACGGCACCCACCGGCTGTTCCATGCCGTCCCGATCCTGTGGAAGGCGCACCGGCTGCATCATGCCCCACCCGTGCTGACGCCGTTGACGGCCTACCGGTTCTGGCCGTGGGAACAGGCGATGCACATGTCGGCCAACATGCTGGCCCAGGGGCTGGCGCTGGGCCTGTCGGCCGGGCTGTTCGGCGCCGGCATCACGCCCCTGACCCTGCTGGGCGTGAATATCTTCGCCCTGGCCTGGGGGGCGGGCTTCACCCATCTGCGGCACAGTCCCGTGCCCATGCCCTACCCCCGCTGGCTGTCGGGGTGGCTGATCTCCCCCCATATGCATCAGTTGCACCATTCCATGGCGCTGGAGCATCGGGACCGCAATTTCGGCACGGCGCTGGCCGTGTGGGACCGGCTGTTCGGCACGCTGGTCCGGCCCGATGCGACGGAACGGTTCCATTTCGGGGCGGCCGGATCGGCATCCCGGCCGTCATCCTCCCTGGATATCGGCCGGCCGCGCGGTCAGGCTTGATACGGCCAGTTCGGCCATCCGGCCCAGCAGCCAGAACAGCAGCAGCGGCAGCAGCACGATCTTGGCAACATAGGCCACGGTCAGGTCGATCAGGATATCGGCCAGGTCGCCCATGGCAGCCACCAGCTTGGACACGCTGCCCGCCATGTCGCCCAGGGCGCGCAGCCTTTCCATCATGCCCTCGCCCCTGGCTTCGGCCACGGGGGCCGCTTCCAGCGACAGGGCATCCAGCCGGGCCTGCGCGTCGGCGATGGCCGGGGCCAGCAGATGATCGGCCAGCGCGTCGGACCCCAGCACGACCAGCGGCACCCCGATCTTCAGGATCAGCGCCGCGAACAGCAGGAAGCCGCCCAGCCGGTGCGCGAACAGGGACAGGGTCCCCGGCAGCCAGGCCGTCACGGCCAGCAGCAGCAGGGCGGCGGGCAGCAGCAGCGACAGGCCGATCACATCGCCGGCGCTGACCAGCAGCGTGGCCCCGCCCAGCACCACGGTCGCCCCCAGCATCATGGTGGAAAACCGCTCGACCAGATCATTCACGGGGTCCAGCACCTGGCCCGGCTGCACGCCGATGCCGGCCGACACTTCCACCGTCTGGGCCACGGAAATGGCCGCATCGATCAGCCGGGCCGTGGCGAACACGGCCGTGGCCTGGACCAGATTGGCCTGCAGCGCCTGCTGGCTGGCGCTGGCCAGCGTGTCGGGCAGCAGCGTGCGCTCCGCCCGGTCGAAAAGGCCGACGGCGCCGATGACGGCGATGAAGGCCAGGATCAGGCTGTGGCGCAGACGCGCGCGGATGGTCGGGGACATGGCATCTCCTTGGCTGCGGGCCGGAACCGTCCCGTCCCGTCCCCCCGTTTGCGATGGCGGGCGCCCGCGTGCCCGCATGCCCGTCCCAACGGGGGCGGGCGTTGACCGTTCCTGGCCTTGGTCCTAGTTTTGCGGCCTTGTTTTTCTCTATCTGGTGATAACGCGATGAGCACCGAACAGGAAATGGCGTTTGCGGCGAAGGCCTGGCCGTTTGAGGAGGCGCGCAAGCTGGTCGCGCGCCTTGGCGGCAAAGCCCCGCCCAAAGGCTATGTCCTGTTCGAGACGGGCTACGGCCCGTCGGGCCTGCCGCATATCGGCACCTTCGGGGAGGTGGCGCGTACCACCATGGTCCGCCGCGCCTTCGAACGGCTGATGCCGGGCGTTCCCACGCGCCTGTTCGCCTTTTCCGACGACATGGACGGCCTGCGCAAGGTGCCGGACAATGTGCCCAACCGGGAACTGCTGGCCCTGCATCTGGGCAAGCCCCTGACCAAGGTGCCCGATCCGTTCGGCAAGTTCGAGAGCTTCGGGCATCATAACAACGCCATGTTGCGGGATTTCCTGGATCGTTTCGGATTCCAGTATGAATTCCAGTCGGCCACCGACTGGTACAAGTCTGGTCGTTTCGATAACGCATTGTTGGCTGTTCTGCGCCATTACGAGGCGGTGATGGCCGTGATGCTGCCCACCCTGGGCGCCGAACGCCAGGCGACCTACAGCCCGTTCCTGCCCATCAGCCCATCGACGGGCCGCGTGCTGCAGGTGCCGATCCTGGAGCGCAACGCCGATGCCGGGACCATCGTCTATGAGGACGAGGACGGGACGAAGGTGGAAACCCCGGTCACGGGCGGGGCCGTCAAGCTGCAATGGAAGCCCGACTGGGCCATGCGCTGGTTCGCGCTGGGCGTGGATTACGAAATGGCCGGCAAAGACCTGATCCCCTCGGTGGAACTGGCCGGCAAGATCGTGAAGATCCTGGGCGGCACCCCGCCCGACGGCTTCAATTATGAACTGTTCCTGGACGAGAAGGGGCAGAAGATTTCCAAGTCGAAGGGCAATGGCCTGACGATGGAGGAATGGCTGCGCTATGCCCCGCCGGAAAGCCTGGCGCTCTACATGTTCAACAAGCCGCGGGCGGCCAAGAAGCTTTATTTCGACGTGATCCCGCGCGCCGTGGATGATTACCTGACCTTCGTGGAGAAGTTCGATGCGGCCGAGCCGGCGCAGAAGCTGGAAAGCCCCGTCCACCACATCCATGACGGGGTGGTGCCGAACGATGTGAAGGGCACGGCGGGCCTGTCCTTTGGCCTGCTGCTCAACCTGGCCGGCGCCGCGAACGCGGAAAGCGCCGACGTGATGTGGGGCTTCATCCGCCGCTATGCGCCGGGTGCCAGCCCGGAGACGGCACCCTTCCTGGACAGGCTGGTCGGTTATGCCGTCACCTATTACCAGGATTTCGTGAAGCCCACGAAACAGTACCGTGCGCCGTCGGAACAGGAACGGGCGGCGTTGGCCGATCTGCGCGACACGCTGGACGGCACGCCGGCCGATGCCAGTGCGGAAGCCCTGCAGAATCTGGTCTATGAGATCGGCAAGAAACATGGCTTCACCGAACTGCGGGCCTGGTTCCTGGCCATGTACGAGGTCCTGCTGGGCCAGAGCACGGGCCCGCGCATGGGCGGCTTCATCGCGCTTTACGGCGTGAAGGAGACGGTGGCCATGATCGACGCGGCCCTGGCGCGCTGATCCCGTCCGGGGGCTGGTGCCGCGATCCGGCGCCAGCTTCGCCGCCAAAACGCCCCAATCCCGTCCCAACACCGCCGCTGGCGGCTGTTGTCCTGTGCCTGTCGCCGATCGGCTCTCCGCCCCATGGGCCGGTGACGGCGGCGCTCCTTCGACGAGGACAACGCCATGATCCGCAGCAAGACCCTGGACCAGACCCTTTCCCGCGTCGACCGGCAGAAGCTGTCGGCCATGGGTCTGGTGCTGACCACGGCCCTGCTGTTGGTCATGGCGGGCGTCGCGGCGGGGTCGGCCAAGCCCGACCGCCGCATGCCTGTCGCCAGCGTCGATGCCGGCATGGTGAAGGCGGAAGCCCTCGTCCGCATGCTGTCGGACCAGGGCCGCTAGACGCACCCGTCCGAAAGGCATTTATCAACATGGCAACAGCCGTGAAAATAGCGGTCTGCCATGGTGGCTGCGCATTTGACTTGCGCATGCCAAAGGGGTGATTGATCCCAACCCCGGCTGGTGCAGTCGTTCGATGTCCCGCAAATACTGGCTCCTTCCCCTGTTGGCCGTCCCGCTTCTGGGCGTGCTGGCCCTTGGCCGCGCTCCGGCCGGTACCGAACCGGGCATGCGCTACCTGCGCATCGCCGCCGACCCGTCGGGGGAGCGGGGATTCGATGTGGGGACGGCGCTGGCCGCCATGCTGTCGCGCCCGCCGGGCATGCCGGCCTGCGGTGGTGACCGCGCCTGTGGGGTGCCGGGTCTCATCGCCCTGACGCAGAGCCTGCCGGGCCGCACCGACATTGTCGATGCCGTGGCGGCCGGCGCCATCGAAACCGGCCTGGCCCCGGCCGACCGGATCTATGCGGCCCGCTGCCAGCCCGCCCCCGGTGCCCGTCCCGCCGATCTGACCATCCTGGGCGAGATTTATGCCGAGGCGCTGCATGTGCTGGTGCGGCCGGGTCTGGACATCACCGACCCCGCCGCGCTGAAGGGCCGGCGGGTGGCCATTGGTGTGGCCGGATCGGATGAAAGGCGGCTGGCCGAGCGCATCCTGTCGGCCCACGGGCTCCGGCGCCAGACCGTGCGTGGCGTGGAGACCGGCGGCGCGGCGGCGCTTCAGGCCCTGGCCGAGGGCCGGATCGACGCCCTGTTCCGCATCGCTGCGGCGCCCGATCCTGCCATCGCGACGGTCATCGATGCCGGCGCGCGGCTGGTCCCTGTCACGGGGGAGGCTGCCGGCCGGCTTTCGGGCCTGCACCCGTTCGGGGCGCCGGATGCGATCGAAGCCGGGATCTATGGTGCCGACCAGCCTGCCATCGCCACCATGATGCAGCCCGTGGCCTGGATCGCCGGTCCGGCGCTTGACCCCGCCCTGGCACAGCAACTGATCACGGCGCTGGCCAGCCGGCCCAACCGCGACCTGCTGCACCGGCAGGACCCGGATATCGTGCTGCTGCGCCCGGCGGCCTTCCGCATGTCGGCCCCCCTGCACCCGGCGGCCGATTCGCGCTATGGTATCGACCCGATCACCATGGCCTGTCCGGGCCAGAAGCCGCGCTGACGAACGGAAGACATGTTCCTGCCGCAGGAGACCATCCGCCGCAAACGGGACGGGCAAACCCTGTCCCAAACCGAAATCGCGCAGTTCATCGCCGGCCTGACCGACGGGTCGGTGTCGGAAGGCCAGGCGGCAGCCTTCGCGATGGCCGTCTTCTTCCGCAAGCTGGACAATGCCGAGCGTGTGGCCCTGCTGCGGGCCATGACCGGGTCGGGCACGGTTCTGGACTGGTCGCGGGAGGCGCTGGGCGGCCCGGTGCTGGATAAGCATTCCACTGGCGGGGTGGGCGACAAGGTCAGCCTGCTGCTGGCCCCCGTCATCGCGGCCTGTGGCGGGTATGTGCCGATGATCTCCGGCCGGGGGCTGGGGCATACCGGTGGCACGCTGGACAAGATGGGTGCCATCCCCGGTTACCAGGGCCAGCCCGACCTGCACCGGCTGAAGGGCGTGGTGCGGCGGGTGGGGTGCGCCATCGTGGGGGCCACCGACGATATCGCGCCGGCCGACCGCCGTCTTTACGCCATTCGCGACGTGACGGCGACGGTGGAAAGCATCGACCTGATCACCGCATCCATCCTGTCCAAGAAGCTGGCCGCCGGGCTGGATGCGCTGGTGCTGGACGTGAAGTTCGGGTCCGGTGCCTTCATGCCCTGTCGCGATCTGGCCCGCGAGCTGGCGGTCGTGCTGGTCCGCACCGCCACGCAGGCCGGATTGCCCACCCGCGCCCTGTTGACCGACATGGACCAGGTGCTGGGCACCAGTGCGGGCAATGCCCTGGAACTGCGGGAATGCCTGGCCATCCTGGCCGGGGGTGCCGCTGATGGCCGGCTGTGGCGCGTGACGCGCGCCCTGTGCGTGGAGATTCTGCTGCTGTCGGGACTGGCGGGCACAGCGGCGTCGGCTGGTGCCCTGGTCGATCAGGCGCTGGCGACGGGGGCGGCGGCCGACCGGTTCGCCCGCATGGTTGCCGTGCTGGGCGGCCCGCCGGACCTGATCGAGCGGCCGGACCGCCACTTGCCGGCGGCACCCGTCATCGTACCCGTCCCACCCCTGCGCCCGGGGGTGGTGGTGGCGCAGGATGCGCGGGCCCTGGGGCTGGCCGTCGTGACGCTGGGCGGCGGGCGGACCCGGCCGCAGGATACTGTCGACCCGCGTGTCGGGCTGGCCGGCATGGCCGCCGTCGGCACGCCCGTGGGGGCCGACCGGCCGCTGTGCTTCCTGCATGCGGCGGACAGGGCTGCGGCGGAAGCGGTGGTCCCGCTGATCCGGAACGCTTATGTGATAGCCGACACCGCCCCGGCGGCCGCGGACCCCGTGGCCGAACAGATCGGCGGATGAGAGGACCAGCGTTCAGGACCGGAGGAACCCCGATGATCACGATTGTCCGCGCCAAGCTTCACGGTATCCGCGTCACGGGCGCAGACCTGAATTATCACGGCTCCATCACGCTGGACCCGGAGCAATGCGCCCTGGCGGGTATCTATCCGCTTGAATTCGTGGAAATCTGGAACAAGAACAGCGGGGCCCGCATCTCCACCTATGTCATCTACGGGGAGGCGGGGTCGAAATGCTGCGTGCTGAACGGGGCGGCGGCCCGCACCTGCCAGAAGGGGGACGAGGTGATCATCGCGGCGTCCGCCAGCATCACGCCCGACCAGCTTTATGCCATCAAGCCCAAGGTCCTGACCTATCATCCCGACAATTCGGTGGACCGCGTGCTGGAATATGACGTGTTCAAGGGGCCGGAACGCGATTTCGACTTCCGGACCCTGGACATCACCGACGGCCGTGACGCCGCGGTCGAACTGGCGGTGCCGATCCGGTCCTGATGTTGCCCCCGCCCCTCACCCCTGCGTCAGGCTGCGCAGCAGGGCCAGCGGGGCGGATTGCACGCGGCCGGCGGGCAGGGTGACCGTAACGGTCGTACCGGCGCTGATGCGGCTTTCCAGCCGTGCCGTGCCGCCATGCAGCTCGGCCAGCGCCAGCACCAGCGGCAGGCCCAGCCCCACGCCGCCGGCATTGCGGGTCAGGCTGCCTTCGATCTGGCGGAAAGGCTGCATGGCGGTGGCGATATCCTCCTCCCGGATGCCGATGCCGGTATCGCGGACGAACAGCGACAGGGCGCCGTCACCCTCCACCCTCGCGCCGCAGACAACCTTGCCGTCCGCCGGGGTGAACTTCACGGCGTTGGACAGCAGGTTGGACAGAATCTGTTTCAGGGCCACCTCGTCGGCCCGCACGGGTGGCAGGTCGGCTTCCATCTCCGTTTCCAGCAGCACGCCGCCCTTGTCGGCCTGTTCCGCCACCATCCGCATGCTGGAACGGATCAGTCGCGGCACATCGACCAGCTTCTCCGACAGTTCCTTGCGCCCCGCCTGTATCTTGGACAGGTCCAGGATGTCGTTGATCAGCGACAGCAGCATCTGCCCGCTGTCATGGATGTCGTGGGCATATTCGCGGTAGGCGCGGTTGCCCAGCGGCCCCAGGGCCTCCGTCGCGATGATCTCCGAAAAGCCGATGACGGCGTTCAGCGGGGTCCGCAGCTCGTGCGTCATGTTGGCCAGGAATTCCGACTTGGCGCGATTGGCCATGTCGGCCGTCTTCACGGCCTGTTCCATGGCCAGCCGGTCGCGGCGCCATTGCGTGATGTCGCGCACGCTGCCCTGGAAGGCGATGGCGCGGCCCTGGCCGTCGCGGATGATGCGCGCCGAAATGGCCACCCACAGGGTGGCGCCGTCACGCCGGCGGATTTCCACGGGCGCGCTGCCCACCTCCGCCTGTCCCAGCAGGGATTGGGTTATGGCGTCCCGGTTCTGCTGGTCGACATAGATCTGGCCGGGCACATCATGGATTTCGGCCTGGAGCTGCGCCTCGCTGTCATAGGCCAGCAGCTTCAGCAGGGCGGGGTTGGCCGACAGGAAGCGGCCCTGGATGTCCAGGGTGAACATCCCCTCCATGGCCGTCTCATAAATTTCCCGGTACTTGCGTTCCGATTGGCCTAGCCGCTCCAGCGCCGCCTGCTGGCGGCCCACCTGCGCCACCAGGGCGGCATTGGCCGTCGACAATTCCGCGATGGCCGCATCCCGGTCCCGCCCCTGCTGGCGCAGCGCATGGATGGCGACGCTCAACAGGATCAGTGTGGCCAGCAGCGAACAGGCGATGAAGGCCGGCTGCGACGGGTCGATACCCACGGGCAGGACCGCGTCGGGGCGCAGCAGGATGGCCAGGATCGACAGCAGGCCGGCGCCGGCCAGCAGCAGGGCCAGCCACGAGGATGCCGGGCCGCGCCGGGTGAGGCCGCGGGTCTTCCGGGGGTGGGGCCGTCCTGCGTGGTTCTTGTCGTCCATCGCCTGCTCGCGGCCAGGAAAATCTATCGGATTGTTACCATCCCCCGCGACCGGTGTCATGACGCGCTAGCATGGTGGCTGCCCGGCCCAAAGGCGGGGCTGGACAATGGCCATCGCCATCCTACCTTTGCACCTCCCGTTTCTTTGCGCCGGAAAGCGCCATGCCCCGTCAGACCCCGTCCGCCGATGCGGATTTTGCCATCATCGGTGCCGGCCTGGCCGGCCTGTCGGCGGCCCTGGCCCTGTCGGCGCAGGGACATACGGTCCATCTGTTCGACAAGGCGCGCGGTGCCGGCGGGCGGCTGTCCACCCGCCGGGCCGGGGATCACCGCTTCGATCACGGGGGGCAGTATCTGACGGTACGCGATGCGGGCCTGCGCAGGATCATTGAGGAACTGGTCGATGCCGGGCATGCCGCCCCCTGGGACGGCCATGTGGTGCGCCTGCATCCCGATGGGCGGATGGAGCGGCACCGCGTGGACCGGTTCGTCGGCCTGCCGGGCATGAGCGGGCTGGCCCACGGGCTTGCGGCGCGGCTGCCGCCCGATGCCAGGCCGCGCCTTTCCTGCCGTGTGGCCGGCATCGGGGGCGGTCCGGGGAACTGGCGGCTGGATGATGCGGAAGGAAGGGGGCTGGGCCATTATCGCCGGCTTGTCCTGGCCCTGCCCGCGCCGCAGGCGGCCGACCTGCTGCGTCCCGTGGCGCCAACCCTGGCGGGGCAGGCGGACGGGGCCGTTATGGCGCCCTGCTGGGCGCTGATGCTGGCGTTTGATGCGGTGGGCGATCTGCCCGCCTGGGACGGGGCCTTCATCGCTGGTGCCGGCGGGCCGGGCCGGCCGCTTTCCTGGATCGCGCGTGATGGAAGCAAGCCGGGGCGTGGGGGAACCGCCAGTTTCGTCGCGCATGCCGCCCCCGACTGGTCCGCCCGCCATCTGGAGGCGCCGCCCGCGACGCTGATGCCTGTTCTGCTGGCGGCTTTCCGCGCGGTGACGGGGATCGGCGCGGAACCGTTGTTCCTGGATCTGCATCGCTGGCGTTATGCCCTGCCGACGCGGCCGCTGGCCGGCGGCTTCCTGCTGGACGGGGAGGCGGGGATCGGGGTCTGTGGCGACTGGTGTCTGGAAGCCCGGGCCGAAGCGGCTTTTGTCAGCGGCCGGGCCCTGGCCATGGCCATGATGGCCACATGCTGACCGGACCCGATGATTACGTGCCCAGCCCCTGCCAGCGCAAATGCGTGCTGGACCGGCGCCGGGAATATTGCACGGGCTGCGACCGCAGCCTGGACGAGATCGTCCGCTGGGGCGGGATGGGTCCGGATGAACGCCGGGCCGTCTGGAAAAGGCTGGGCCGGCCCGTGCCAGGTACGGGGCCGGATTGATCCGGACCCCGGCGCTGGCCTTGGCGTCACTTCCAGCCGGCGCGGTCCATGATCATCAGCGCTTCGGCATTGTTGGCACCATAGATGGCGGCATTCAGGCTGTCGCGCTTGAAGTCGCCCCAGGCGGCGACGACCGGATGGGCGGGGATGCCGGGGACCACGGGGAACTCGTAATTGGCTTCCGCGAAGATCTTCTGGGCCTGCGGGGTGGCCAGGAACTCGATGAAGCGGACGGCATTGTCACGGTTGGGCGCGTATTTCACGAGGCCGGCCCCGGAAATATTCACATGCGCGCCGCGGTCGCCCTGGTTGGGGAAGAAGATGCCGACCTTCTCCGCTGCCGCCTTTTCCGCCGCGTTGCTGGAATTCAGCATGCGGGCGAAATAATAGGTGTTGGAGATGGCGACGTCGCCTTCGCCGGCTGCCACGGCCTTGATCTGGTCGGTATCCCCGCCCTGCGGCCGGCGGGCGAAATTGGCGGCCAGGCCCTTGGCCCAGGCTTCCGTCTGCTCCGGCCCGTGCGCGGCCAGAATGGAGCCGGTCAGCGACTGGTTGTAGACATTCGTGGAACTGCGAACCAGCAGGCGACCCTTCCATTTCGGGTCGGCCAGATCCTCATAGGTGGACAGTTCCGACGGCTTCACGCTGTCCTTGTTGTAGATGATGACACGGGCCCGGGCCGACAGGCCGAACCAATGGCCATCCTTCTCGCGGTAGGCGGCGGGCACCAGCTTTTCCAGCGTGGCGCTTTTCAGGGGCTGGAGCACACCGGCATTCTGGGCGCGCCACATGCGTCCGGCATCGACGGCCAGCAGGATGTCGGCCGGGCTGTTGCGGCCTTCGGCCTTCAGGCGTTCGATCAGTTCGTCGTCCTTGCCCTCGATGACGTTGACCCGGATGCCCGTCTCTTTCTCGAACGCCGCGAACAGCAGCTTGTCGGCATCGTAATGGCGGGAGGAGTAGATATTCACTTCGCCCGACGCGGCTGCGGCCGTGGCCGCCGGCATCGCCATCAATGCCATGCCCAGGCCGGCGCCCAGCAGGGGCCTGGCCAGCGAACGGAAGAAGGCGCGGCGGGCGAAGGATTTCATCATCGGCTCCTGAAAGAAAGGGCCGGCCCGCTGGGACCGGTGAACGGCCGTTATGTTGGCGGCTCTCCTCCTCCTGTCAAGATGCCATTGAGAGCGATTCGCAAATTGATCCGTGCATGGCCGTGCGAATGACTTGCAATTGCGAGTGACTCGCAATAGGATTCCGGCATCGACCCAATGCATGGAGGCGGCAATGAATGGTGAACCGCTATGGTGGCCGGATCTGGCAGCGGCCGGCGGCCCCGGCACGCATGAAGGCCGGGCGCAGGCCGTGGCCGCCGCCATGGCCGGCGGAACGGTCTTCACCCTGTCGCGGGTTGAGCAATTGCTGCTCTGGTCCGCGCGGCGCTGGCGGCACGGCCGTTTCCGCTGGGATCAGGTGGAGATGGAGTTTCGCCGGCAATTGCCGGGCATCTGGGCCGATGCCCTGCTGGCCTGGGAAGAGGTGATGGAGCAGCTGCACCATTATCCTGCTTCCCGCCCCGATATCGGCAATGGTTGCCGGTCCAGCCTGTCGGCGGATGAACGCACGCTGCTGACGCTGGTGGCCACCTTGCAGCGGCCGGGCCAGGGCAGGCTGTCGCCGGGGCTGTTGCTGGCCCGGCTGGTGCCGCCAGCCGGACGCCGCGACCTGCTGCCGTCACTGCTCGCCCTGGCGACCAGCCTGTCGATGGCAGGGGTGCAGATGCCGCTTCATGCGGCCCCGCCCATGCTGCCCGCCCGCCCCTTTGCCCTGCCGCCGGTCACAGACCCGGTTACAGGCGGGGTGCGGGATTGTGCATATCGATGACGCAGATATTGCCCAGAAGCCGGGTGGACCGGATTTCCAGCCGGTTGTCGGGTCCATGGGGGAACAGGCCCGGCCCCGCCAGACGGGGGGCTGCCTCCTGCCCCACCAGGAAAGGGGCGATGGCCATCCGCAGGTGATGGAACGCCCCGGCCGCCAGGAACTGCGTCAGGATCTGGCTGCCCCCCTCCACCAGCAGCCGGCGCACGCCCAGGGTGGACAGACGGGCCAGGATGCCGGGAGCACCAGACCCATGGTCCAGCCCCATCACCGTCGCCACGCGGCCCAGCCGGTCACGGGTGTCGGCCAGGACATGTTCGTTGCACAGCACGACACGATCACCGCCGCAGGTGAAGAAGCCGGAGGCGGGGTCAAGCGCGCCCGTATGTGTCACCACGACCTTCAGCGGATGGTCGGGCAGCCCCCGTTCCCGCCGCCGGTGCAGCAATTCCTCGTACCGGACGGTCAGGCGGGGCTGATCGCGCCGCGCTGTCGCCGCGCCGACCAGGATGGCGTCGCATTCGGCCCGCAGGGCGTGCATGTCGTGGCAATCCTCCTCGCTGGACAGCACCAGCGGCCGGCAGCCCAAGGCGTCGATATGGCCGTCCAACGACATGCAGACCGACAGATGCACCTGTTCCATGCGCCCCATTCCCGCTTTCCAGCCTTGATCCGCACGTCGTAACCGTCCACGGGACACGGATGTTCCCTTGCGGCCCCCATGCGCCCCCGTGCCAACGGAATGAGGGTGGGTCGTGGTGGCGGGGCTGTCCAGTCCCGCCATGCCCGGAGGCCGGGAAATTCGCGATCGGCCCGGGATCGGGTTGAATTGACATTGAGGGAAGTGTTGATTACCAAGCCTCATCTCGTGTTGATGGCGTAGAAGGAAGAACGGATGAAAGGCGGGTGGAAAGCAGGCGGTATCGGCGCCGTGCTGGCCGTGATGGCGGCGTTGCCGGCCCTGGCAGGGGATGTGTTGCTGCGGGCGGACAATTGGTGTCCCTATAATTGCGAGCCAGGCATGCGCCCCGGCTATCTGGTGGAAATCGCCCGCGCCGCGCTGGAGCCTGCCGGTCACAAGGTGGATTACGCCCTGATGCCCTGGACCGAGACGCTGGCTGCGGCCTCGGCCGGCACGGTGACCGGCGCCGTCGGCGCTACGGCGGATGAGGCGGCCGACCTGATCTATCCCACGCACCCGCTGGGCCTGTCGCGTCCCACCCTTGTCATCCGCAAGAGCCGCGACGTGTCGGGCTTCAAGGTTACGGATCTGGAGTCGCTGAAGGGCCTGCGCTTCGGGTCGATCAAGGATTATTTCTATAGTGATGAGGTGAATGCCTTCATCGATGCCAACAAGGATTCTCCCAACCTGGTCCAGGTGTCGGGCGACAACGTCACCGAGGATCTGGTGAACATGCTGATCGAGGGTAAGATCGATGCCCTGGTCGAAGACAGCAATGTCGTGGATTACCTGTTGGAACTGAAGGGTTATCGCAACCTGGTCAATTATCATGCGCTGGGGCAGGAGACGCCGGTTTCCATCGGCTTTTCGCCCAAGGACCCGAACAGCCGGACCTATGTCGCCCTGATCGACAGCCGGCTTGCGGACCTGCGCAAATCGGGCGAACTGGCCACCATCCTGGCCCGTTACGGCATGAAGGACTGGCAGCGCTGACGGGCGCGATCCCTTCCTGTCCGCCTGCAACGATTATCCGTATCTGCATTGATCAGACCCTACGGTCCTGATCAATGCATCCCTCATGCACCGGGCGCCGCCATCCGGCGGCTTGGGCTCACGCGCGCATGGGCGCGCGGACGCTCAACGCGCCAACCAAGTTGCGAAGAGTTCAACTCACCGCAAGTTGGTCCGGCGGCGACTGCCGCCGCGCCGCTCGTGCGGCGCAGCCAAGCCAACGGATGTTGGCGCCGGCAATTGAGGGTGGTGATCAGAACCTATAGGTTCTGATCACCACAAAATAGTATCAGGACAGGGCGCGCACGTCCGTCAGGTGGCCCTTGATGGCGGCGGCGGCGGCCATGGCGGGGCTGACCAGATGGGTACGGCCACCGGGGCCCTGGCGGCTTTCGAAATTGCGGTTGGACGTGCTGGCGCAACGCTCGCCGGGCTTCAGCTTGTCGTCGTTCATGGCCAGGCACATGGAACAGCCGGGCTCGCGCCAGTCGAACCCGGCGTCGGTGAAGATCGTGTGCAGGCCTTCTTCCTCGGCCTGCTTCTTCACCAGACCCGAACCGGGGACGACCATGGCATAGACGCCCTCGGCCACCTTGCGGCCCCGGGCCACGTCGGCGGCGGCGCGCAGATCCTCGATGCGGCTGTTGGTGCAGGAACCGATGAACACCTTCTGCACCGGCACCTGCGACAGGGGCGTGCCCGGCGTCAGGCCCATATAGGCAAGCGAGCGTTCCACCGCCTTGGCCTTGTGCGGGTCCTTGAAATCGGCCGGGCTGGGCACGTTGGCGGTGATCGGGGCCACGTCTTCCGGGCTGGTGCCCCAGGTGACCAGCGGCACGATGTCGGCCGCGTTCAGTTCCACGACCTTGTCATAGACCGCGCCCTCGTCGCTGGGCAGGCTCTTCCAATAGTCGACGGCGCGGTCGAAATCGGCACCCTGCGGGCTGCGGGGGCGGCCACGCAGGTATTCGAAGGTCTTCTCGTCCGGGGCGATCAGGCCGGCGCGGGCCCCGGCCTCGATGGCCATGTTGCAGACCGTCATGCGGCCTTCGATGGACAGGTCGCGGAAAGCCTTGCCGGCATATTCGATGACATAGCCGGTGCCGCCCGCGGTGCCCAGCCGGCCGATGACGGCCAGCGTCAGGTCCTTGGCGGTGACGCCCGGCGGCAGATCGCCATCGACCTTCACCAGCATGTTCTTGGATTTCTTGATCAGCAGCGTCTGGGTGGCCAGCACATGCTCCACATCCGACGTGCCGATGCCGAAGGCCAGCGCGCCGAAGGCACCATGCGTGGCCGTGTGGCTGTCGCCGCAGACGATGGTCATGCCGGGCTGGGTCACGCCCTGCTCGGGGCCGACGACATGCACGATGCCCTGGCGTATATCCGACATGTCGAAATATTCGACGCCGAATTCCTTGGCGTTGATGCCAAGCTGTTCCACCTGGACGCGGCTTTCCTCGTTCTTGATGCCGGCCAGGCGGTCCTTGCTGGTGGGCACGTTATGGTCGGCCACGGCCAGCGTCTTGCCCGGCTGACGCAGCTTGCGCCCGGCAATGCGCAGGCCCTCGAAGGCCTGCGGGCTCGTCACCTCGTGAACCAGATGCAGATCGATATACAGCACGGACGTGCCGTCCTCCTGGCGATGGACGGTGTGGCTGTCGAAGATCTTGTCGTAGAGGGTACGGGCCATGCTGCTCACCTGGGGTCGGGACCGAACCGGAAAGAAGGGGGTGTCTTTCCGGTCACTTTGTTACGTGGCCGGAGCATAGCGGCACCGACCCGCCATCACAAGCGGCCTTGCGCGCCGTGCGGGGCCTTGTATGCAACGCAGCGTCAAGGGTGGCGCATGGGCGGGTAATAAAAAAACCCGCCAGCGGGGGCCGGCGGGTTCTCTCATGCCTGGAAGGCCGGAAGTGATCGTCGGGGACGATCACTTCATCTTGGATTCCTTGAAGGCAACGTGCTTGCGCGCGACCGGATCATACTTGTTGAATTCCAGCTTCTCGGTCGTCTTGCGCGGGTTCTTCTTCTTCACATAGAAGTAGCCCGTGTCGGCGGTGCTCACCAACTTGATCAGCACGGTGTTCTGCTTAGCCATGATACATCCTACCTGCGTCTGACTTGCGGCCACCGCAAGGACGCGCGGCCGGTTCGATAATAAAAACGGTCACGCCCGGAGACGGACCCCGGGCGGCACAGCGGCGGAATCTACCCATCCGCCCCCATCTGTCAAGGACAAAGACCCTACCGCTCCGCAACGTTGATGTGCCGGGACGATAGGGCTTGGCGATAGAGCACCGGATTGCCCAGCAGCGTGCGGGCCAACTGTTCCCCCATCGTTGCCGCGGCGGAACCGTCGGCGGCCTTGGCAGGGCAGGCCGCGCGCAACTGCGCGACGGCGTCGGCATCATCGGGGGCGGCCAGCCGGTAGCGGGCCAGGGCGGTCAGGGCGCCGCCATCGGCCAGGGCGGCTTCCGACAGCAGCCGGTCCACGCTGGCACCGTCGCGGCTGGTGCAAAGGCTGGGCTGGACACCCTGCTTGTCGAAACTGTAGCCGCTGGGCGCATAGATACGGCTCCAGGTGATGAAAAGCTCGGCACCGTTGGGCAGTTGGGTCACATGCTGCACGCTGCCCTTGCCAAAGGTGGAAGCGCCGATCAGCAGGGCGCGCCCCGCATCCTGCAGCGCCGCAGCCACGATTTCGGCCGAAGAGGCGGTCTGCCCGTCGATCAGCACGATCAGCGGCAGGTCGGGGAAGGCGGTCGTCGGGCGCTGCGCCTCAAACCATTGCACCGAACTGGGGTGGCGGCCGCGCGTGGTGATGATACGGCCCTGCTGCACGAACAGGTTGACCACCCCCACGGCCTGCACCATGACCCCGCCGGGATTGCCGCGCAGGTCCAGCACGGCGCCGCGCAGGGGGGCTTTTTCCTGATAGCGCAACAGGGCCTGGCGGACATTGTCCTGCGTGGCGTTATTGAACCGCTCGATTCGGATCGTGGCGATGCCGTCATCCAGGCTGGCGCGGACCGTGTTGGGCACCAGGTGCCTGCGCCGCACCGTCAGCCGCTGCGCAAGTCCTTCCGATGCGCCGACCCGCATCTCCACCCAGCTTCCCTCCGGCCCCTGGATCAAGGCCGTCAGCCGCTCATAGGCCAGCCCGGCGGCCCGCACGCCGGCCACTTCATAGATACGGTCGCCCACCTTGATGCCGGCTGCCGCCGCCGGCCCCTCGGGCACCAGGCTGGCCACCTCGTACAGGCCGTCACGCTGGCGCACACCGATGCCGATCCCGTCATATCCCTCGCGCTGGCTGCGCTCGGTCTGGGCCCGGTTGGGCTCGGCATAGCGGGAATAGCCGTCCATGTCCGCCATCATCCCGTCGAACATGTCGCGCCACACGGTTTCCCGTTCCCTGGCCGCGATGGCGGGGGCCGCGGCCTCCACGGCGCGCAGCATGTCCGCCGTCACCTGGGCCCAGCGTTCCGGCACATTGTCGGCGGGCAGCGCCACCTGGGCCAGTTCCATGCCGTCACGCTGCAGGATCAGCCGGCCGGGTGCCTCCGCAATGGCAAGCCGCCGATCGACGGCCACCACCCGGCGCAACCCGTCGGCCAGCAGCGTGGGCATGAAGACGGGCTTCAGCAGGTTTTCCGTGATGGGTCGGAAGGCAACGGAGAACAGATGTTCCGTGGTGACATTGGCGGCGGCAACCGGGATCTGCTGTTCATCACGTGCCAGGACGGGCCCGGTCAGAAGACCAAGGACCAGCAGACCCGATACCAGCCGTGACGCCATGCACATTTCCCCCTGTGACGGGTGCGGTCTTTGCCGCCGCACCTTGCAGTGGCACTGTGCCGCAGGCGGGCGGGGCCGTAAAGGCCACGGACGCACACGAAAGGTCAGGAGCCTGCATATTCGCGCATGGCATCGACCGGCTTTGGCCGGTCGTGGGGGCTGCCTGCCGGCTTTGGCCGGTCGTGGGGGCTGCCTGCCGGCTTTGGCCGGTCGTGGGGGCTGCCTGCCGGCTTTGGCCGTGGCGGCGGGCAGCCATCGTCCGTGTCACCGTCTTCGGCGCGGCGGCCTGGGGGCGTCGATGCTGGGTGGCGCCTCATCCCGTTCCCGTTCCCGCCGGCGTTCCGGCCGGCCGCGATGACCCGCGCCGGTTCCCGATCCACGGCCGGCCGGCATCTCGCTGCCATCGGGGTTCAGCAGCCGGAAGACCATGGACCCGGTGATGGCATCGGCCTCCAGCAACCTTGCCTTCACCCGTTCGCCCAGCCGGAAGACACGGCGGTGCCGGCGGCCCAACAGGCAGTGATGCGCCTCGTCATGGTCATAGAAATCATCGGGCAGGGTGGAAATGGGCACGATCCCGTCGGCCCCGGTTTCATCCAGCGTCACGAACAGACCGAAATTCGACACGCCGCTGATCTTGCCGCTGAAGGTCGCCCCCACCCGGTCTGACAGATAGGCGGCGACATAGCGGTCCAGCGCGTCGCGCTCTGCATCCGCCGCGCGCCGTTCGGTGGCCGATATCAGTTCCCCGATCTTGTCCAGCCTGCCCATCTCCTCGTCGCTCAACCCGCCATCGCCCAGATGCCAGGCGCGGACCAGGGCGCGGTGGACGATCAGGTCGGCATAGCGGCGGATGGGGCTGGTGAAATGGGCATAGCGTTCCAGCGCCAGCCCGAAATGGCCGATATTGTCAGGCTGATACACGGCCTGTGCCTGGGATCGCAGGATGACGGTGCTGATCAGTTCCGATTCGGGCGTGTCCCTGGCCTTGTCCAGGATGTTGGTGAAGGCGGCGGGCCGCATCGCCGTTCCCCTGGCCAGATTGTAGCCCATGGTCTTCAGGAACTCGCGCAGCGGTTCCAGCTTGTCCAGCGCCGGTTCGGCGTGGACACGGTAGAGCAGGGGGGTATCGCGCGCCTCCAGCGCTTCGGCCGCCGCGACATTGGCGGCGATCATGAATTCCTCGATCAGGCGGTGGCTGTCCAGGCGGGTGCGCACCCCGATCTCCGCCACCTTGCCATCCTCCCCGATCCGCACCTTGCGTTCCGGCAGGTCCAGTTCCAGCGTGCCGCGCCGCGACCGTGCATGGGCCAGCACGTCATAAGCGCCATAGAGGGGGCGAATGACGGGGTCCAGCAGCGGCCCTGTCAGGTCATCGGGCGCGCCGTCGAACGCCGCCTGCACCTGTTCATAGGTCAGGCGTGCGGCAGAGCGCATCAGCCCGCGCACGAACCGGTGCCGCTTGATCCGGCCCGCCGCGTCGATCCAGATATGGACGGCCAGACAGGCGCGGTTGACGCCGGGCTTCAGGCTGCACAGCTCGTTCGACAGCGCCTCGGGCAGCATGGGCACGACGCGGTCGGGGAAATAGCAGCTATTGCCGCGGTCCAGTGCGGCCTTGTCCAGCGGGCTGCCCGGCGTGACATAGGCGGACACGTCGGCAATGGCGACCAGCAGGTGCCAGCCACCCGCATTGTTGGGGTCCGTATCGGGTTCGGCAAAGACGGCATCGTCGAAATCGCGCGCATCGGCCCCGTCGATGGTCACCAGCGGGATATCGCGCAGGTCGGTGCGGCCGGCCAGGGTCGGCTCCGTTGCCGCCTCGGCCTGCTCGATGGCGGCGGGTGGGAAATGGACCGGGATGCCATGCTGGTGAATGGCGATCAGGCTGATGGCCTTGGGCTGGTCGATCCCGCCCAGCACCTCCACCACGCGCGCCTGTTTCAGGCCATGGCGGGAGGAAGGCAGGACCTCGGCCACCACCAGATCACCGGGGGCGGCATCCATGGCATTCTGCGGCAGGATGATGAAATCGGCCTTGGCCCGGCGGTCGGCGGGGCGCAGGCGACCGCCATCGGGGCCCAGCTCATAGACGCCCACCATCTGCGCCGTCTGGTCGCCGCCCAGCTTCTTGATGGTGCGGCCCTCATACAGGTCGTCACGGATGCGGGCCAGCCGCGCCAGCGCGCGGTCGCCCTCGCCCAAGGCCGGGCTGCCACGCCGTTCCGGCTTCATGATGATGCGCGGCGGTTCCCGGTCCGGATCGGACCAGTTCAGCGGCCGGGCAATCAGTTCCCCGTCCACATCCACACCGGTGACGATCACCACGCCCACGGGCGGCAGGCTGGCCGGCGGGGCCAGACGGCGCCGCCCGCCCTTCTCGATCGCCCCATCCCCTTCCAGATCGCGCAGCAGTTCCTTCAGCGCGACACGGTCATCGCCGCTGATGTGAAAGGCGCGTGCAATCTCCCGCTTGCCGACCGGGTAGGGGCTTTCCCGGATGAATTCCAGGACTTGATCCTTGGTGGGGAAGGGGGCTTCTTTCTTGGGATTTTTCAAGGAGATGATGTCCACATGCACAAGATGATCTGAAGGCAAAAAAATAGGCGAGACGCCGATAGGTTCCTTCAAGAGGAATCAGCGTTCGCCTAATCTATTCCTCGTGGTGTCATACCATGTGCCTTTGATCTCGACATCATCGAGATCAAAGGCTTCGGCGGCACGGGCCGCCACGCCCGTCGGTGCGGATACCAAGGGGCATTCTCCATGCCTCTTGGTGTCATAGGGGGCGGATAGGCCACCCCCGCCACAACAGGAGCGAGAAGGATGCTTACCGAAACTAAGCAACCCCGTTCCATGGAACTGGTATTCATAAGGCTTCGGCTTCGGCATGCGCCTTGTGATCCGGTTCCAAGGGGGCGCCGGGGCAGCGTCAACTGCCCCGGCAACCTTCTCGAATATAAGCCCGCCGCCGTCGTCTGGCAACGGACCGAATCGATTACCACGCTTCAGCTATAGCGCTGTTCGGTCCAGGGATCGCCCTCATTGTGGTAACCGCGTTCTTCCCAGAAGCCGGGCCGGTCCTCCGCCACGAACTCGATGCGGTTCACCCATTTGGCGGATTTCCAGAAATAGAATTTCGGGATGATCACCCGCACCGGCCCGCCATGGTCGGTCGTGATGGGCTCGCCTTCCCAGCCATGGGCCAGCAGCACGTCGGCATCATCGAACACCGGAAGGGCCACGTTTGTCGTGTACCCGTCATAGGAATGGAAGATGACATGCCTGGCCTCGGGCAGCGGCCTGACCACTTCCAGGATATGCCGGGCCGACACGCCTTCCCAATGATTGTCATAGCGTGACCAGGATGTGACGCAATGGATGTCGGAGACGTCCTGGAAGGGCGGCTGGCGCCGGAAATCAGCCCAGTTCCAGGTTGTCGGGTGTTCCACCAGCCCGTCGATGCGCAATTCCCACCGGTCGGCCGGAACCTGCGGCTGAACGCCCAGATCCAGCACGGGCCAGTTCCGGACCTCCCGCTGGCCGGGTGGCAGGCGCTGGGCACGCGGTGCGGCGGCGCCGGTCAGCAGCCGGCCGTCGCGGGCCCATTGCTGCTTGGACGCGATCAGCTTCGCGTTGGCGGGGTGTTCGGGCGTATCGTCGGCCATGGGGGAGAATCCATCCGGGTGGTTGGCGGCTGTCCTTGACACATAGCGCGGCGGTCCCTGCGGGGCGAGGGGGACCGGTGCAGCGCGCGCACATGGCGCGGCACGCCAGAACTGCTATGTTGCACCTGACATTGCTGAACCCGCGGGGTATGCGCCTTGTCCGGGGCGGTGCCCCCCTCGCACCGGAAGAAGGTCCCGTTGCCCATGCGGCCATATCCGATCCGTTCCTGGCTGACCGGCCTGCTGTTCGTCCTGCTTGTCCTGGCGGGGGTGCCCGCATGGGCCCAATCCGCCGCGACGCCCGACACGGACGCCCCCCGCGCGGCGGAGATGGATGCTCTGATCGCCACGCTGGAGGACCCGGCCAGCCGTGATGCGCTGCTGGCACGGCTGAAGGCGCTGCGGGCTGTGGAGGCTCCGCCGGCGGCGGCGGAACCGGACACGATGGGCGGGCGCGTGCTGGCAACCCTGTCCGACCGTGTGGAGCAGTTGAGCGCGCAGGTCGCGGCGGCCGGGCAGGCGCTGATCGACGCGCCGCACGCCCTGCGCTGGCTGCATCAGCAGGTCACGGATCCGGTCCGCCGTGATGGCTGGGTGGCCTTGGGCCTGCATCTGGCCGGCATCATCGGCGGCGGGTATGCCGCGCGGTTCCTGACCATCTGGCTGCTGGCCCGGCCGCGCGCGTCGCTGGGTGCCCGCCCGGCCGGCGGTCTGATGATGAAGCTGCTGCTGCTGGCGGCCCGTCTGCTGCTGGACCTGCTGCCGCTCGCGGCCTTCGCCCTGGCCGGTTTCGGCCTGCTGGCCGTCACCGACGCACCGCACGCGGTGCGGCTGGCATCGCTGACCATCCTGAATGCCAGCCTGATCGTGCAGGGTGTCCTGGCGCTGACCCGTTTCCTTCTGTCGCCCGCGACGGCCAATCTGCGGCTGGGCGCGCTGGGCGACGAAACGGCGCACTATCTGCTGATCTGGGTGCGGCGCGTCGTGATCGTCGCCGTTTACGGCTATTTCATCGGCGAGGCGATGGAGGTGCTGGGTCTGCCTCCCACACCGCTGGCGGCGTGGCTGAAATTCGTCGGCCTGCTGGTCACGGCCATGATCGTCATCCTGATCCTTCAGAACCGGCAACCGGTGGCAGATGCCTTGCGCGGCCGGCCGGAACCGTTGCCCGGCACCGATCCCGGCGAGGCGCTGCGCGCGCTGCTGGCCGGTGAAGGAGAGGGGGAGATGCAGGCGGCCGGAACGGCGGCATCCGGTGCGCCGGTCCGCCGGCAGGTGGTCCTGCGGCTGGTGCGGCAGCGGCTGGCCGATGTCTGGCACATCCTGGCCATCCTCTATATCGGTGCCGTCTATCTGATCTGGGTTCTGGATATCGCCGGCGGATTCGATTTCGTGCTGCGCGCCACGCTGGTGACGGGCGCCATCCTGATCGTGTCGCGCCTGCTGTCGGAAGGGCTGAACCGGCTCGTCCTGCGCGGGCTGGAGGTGCCGGCAGACCTGAAATCCGCCTATCCGGGGCTGGAGGAAAGGGTCAACCGCTATCTGCCATTGCTGAGCCGGCTGGCCCAGGGGGCGCTGGTGCTGTTCACCCTGCTGCTGCTGGCGCAGGCGTGGGGTGCCAATGTCGCGGCCTGGCTGGGCAGCGGCATCGGCCAGCGCATCGGCGCGTCGGCGATCACCATCACCATCGTCCTGGCGCTGGCCCTGGTTGTGTGGGAGATGGTCAACGGCGCCATCCAGCGCTACCTGCTGGCCACCGACGATCAGGGGGTGCGCCTGATGCGAAGCGCGCGCATGCGCACCCTGCTGCCGCTGCTGCGCAATGTGCTGACGGTGTTCCTGGCCACGCTGGTGGTGCTGATCGTGCTGTCGGAGATGGGGGTCAACATCGCCCCGCTGCTGGCCGGTGCCGGTGTCATCGGCCTGGCCATCGGCTTCGGCGCGCAGACCCTGGTCAAGGACGTGATCACCGGCCTTTTCATGCTGATCGAGGATACAGTCAGCGTGGGCGACGTGGTGACCGTGGCCGGTCTGACGGGCGGGGTGGAGGCGATGTCCATCCGGTCCCTGCGGCTGCGCGGCTATGACGGAGCCGTCCATACCATCCCGTTCAGCTCCGTCGGGACCGTCACCAACAGCACCAAGGATTTCAGCTATTACGTCCTGAACGTGACCGTCGATTACGCCGCCGACACCGACCAGGTGGTCCGCATTCTCCAGGAACTGGGGGCGGAGATGCAGGCCGAGCCGGCGCTGGCCGCCAATATCCTGGGGCCGGTCGAAATCGCCGGCGTCGATGCCTTCCAGGACAGCGCGGTGCTGATCAAGGGCCGGCTTAAGACCCGGGCCGGGCAGCAATCGGCCATGGGGCGGGAATTCAACCGCCGCATGAAGAAGCGGTTCGATGCCGAGGGGATTTCCATTCCCTTCCCGCAGCGCGTGCTGCATATCACCTCCGGCAGCCCGGCCATGCCCGCATCCGGCCCGGACATGGGTGGGTCCGGCGCACCGGAAGACAGGACCGACCCATCATGATTTCCACGCAGACGCTCGTCATGTTCCTGACGACCTGCTTTTTCCTGTCGGCGACGCCTGGCCCCAACATGCTGTCCGCGCTGTCCATGGGCATGCGCCATGGACTGGCGGGGGCCGCCTGGGGCGGGATCGGCATGTGCCTGTCGCTGGGCGGGCTGGCCGCCTTGTCGGCCCTGGGGCTGGGCCTGCTGCTGAAGGCGTCGCCGCTGGCGTTCTCCATCTTCAAATGGGCCGGGGTCGCCTATCTCACCTGGCTGGGCGTGCAGGCCTGGCGGGCGGTTCCAGCACCCCCGGCGGCGCTGGCCGAGGCCGCGGTGCAGGCCCGGTCGGCGCGGCGGCGGGGGCTGGCGGGGCTTTTCGGCCAGGGGCTGCTGATCACCCTGTCCAATCCCAAGGCGCTGATCTTCATGGCAGCCTTCTTCCCGCAATTCATCGATCCGCAGCGGGCGCTGGCCCCGCAGCTTTCCATCCTGGTCGCCGGCATGCTGGTGATCGAGTTCGGCTGGATCATGACCTATGCCATCGGGGGCAGGGGGCTGGCCCTGCGCCTGTCCGGACCGTCATCCCAGCGCTGGCTGAACCGCATGACGGGCGCCCTGCTGATCGGGGCCGGGCTGCTGCTCGCCATGACCTCGCTTTGATGGCGGGTGGCCCTTCCCTTGCCGGGGGGCGCACGGCATAGTGGATGAACGCCGACCGATGCCAAATCCCCATGCCCTCGCCCTCCCTTGCGCGCACCTTTCCCGCCCTCGGGCTGATGCTGGCGCTCCTGGTGCTGTGCATGCCCTCCCGTGCGGCCGGCGACGGGGACATCTGGGGTGATTTTCCGGCCCTTTCCTTTTCCCGACTGACAACAGCCGACGGGCTGCCGCACGATACGGTCAGCGCTGTGGCCCAGGATCGTGACGGGCTGCTGTGGGTCGGCACGCAGGCGGGACTGGCGCGGTACGACGGTTACCGCATGCAGCGCTGGGAAGCCGATCCCGGCCGGCCCGGCAGCCTGCCCGACAATTATATCCGGGCCCTGCTGCCCCTGGCGGATGGCGGCATGCTGGTCGGCACGGGCGCCGGCGGGGTTGCCCGGTACGATCCGTGGCGGGACCAGTTCATCCGGCTGCTGCCCCCCGATGGCGATTCGGGCCGCGTCCTGGCGATCGAGCCCAGCCGCACCGCCGGGGGTGACAGCGCCTGGATCGCCACCGATGACGGGCTGTTCCAGTGGCAGGCGGGAGAGCCCGGGCTGCGGCATGTCGATATCCGCCTGGCCGACGGCAGCGCGGCCAACCCGCGCCTGTTCACCGTGTTCGAGGATGCCAACGGCGATCTCTGGCTGGGCGGTGTCGCGGGGCTGCTGCACCGGCGTGCCGGTCAGGCACATTTCACCCGCATCCGCGGCCAGGGGGCGGCGGCGGCCGTGCTGGCGGGCGACATCTGGGCCATCCTGCGCGACAGTGCGGGCCGCCTTTGGGTCGGGTCGGGCGACGCGGGACTGGCCTATCTGCATCCCGCCGACGGCAAGCCGCGGGTCGTCGCCGGTCTTTCGGGGCCGGACGGGCTGGCCGGGCGGCGTACCGTCCGCGGTTTCACCGAGGTGCCGGGCGGCGATATCTGGATCGCGACCGACGGGGCCGGCCTGCTGATCCATGATCCGCGCACGGGCAGCACCCGCGCGGTCCGCCACGATCCCGTGCTGCCCGGCAGCATCGGCAGCGACCGCATGCGGGCCAGCATGGTGGACCGGTCGGGCAATATCTGGCTGGTGACCAGCCAGGGGCTGGAACGGCACGATCCCCATGCCGCGCGTGTCCGCATCGTGCCATCCTCCCCCCTCAATCCCATGACCCTGTCCAATGGGGAGGTGTTCTCCGCCCTGGATGACGGCCGCGGGCGGGTCTGGGTGGGGCTGGCCGATGGTGCCATCGATGTGCTGGACCTGCCGGCCCGGCGCATCCACCGGCTGCGCATGCCGGCGCCGCACAATGGGCGCGACGTGCAGGTGCTGCGGCGACTGGAGGACGGGACGCTGCTGGCCGGTGGCCGCGGCGTCGTGGCCATCGACCCCGCGAGCCTGGCGATCACCCCCGGCGCCGTTCCCTGCGCCGAAGGCCGCATCATCGTGGACATGGCCGTGGATGGCGGCACCGTCTGGCTGGGCAGTTACGACGGGCTGCTGCGCTACAGTCCCGCCACGGGGGAATGCACCGTCCACCGCCATGACGCCGCCCGTCCAGACAGTTTGGTCAGCGACCATGTGCGCGCCGTGCTGCGCCTGCCCGACGGGCGCGTTGCCGTGGCCACCGCCGCGGGGCTCAGCGTCGGCGACGGCTCGGGACGGTTTCGCAATTTCAGGCCCGATCCGGCGGTCCCGGGTACCCTGCCGCACGGCTTCGTGACGGGGCTGGCCCTGGATGGACATGGCCGGCTGTGGCTGTCCACGGCCGGGGGTGGCCTGGTCGTCACGGATGTGGAGGATATGGCCGGCACGCCGCGGTTCCGCGCCATGCGCCGGGGCAACGGCCTGCCGCACGACAATGTCGGCGGGGTGGGGGTGGACGGGCGGGGCCGCATCTGGTTCACCACCCCGTCGCGCATCGGCATGCTGGACCCGCCCACCGGCCGCTTCACCCTTCTGGGTGCCCGTGACGGGGCGACCATGAAATACTATGTCCTGCGGGCCCTGGCCTGGGGGCCCGATGGCAGCCTGCTGCTGGGCGGGCTGGGCGGGCTGGCCATCCTGGATACCGACGGGGCCGCCGATCCGCCGCCGCCCGGCCGGCTGCAATTGACGGGCCTGTCGGTCAACCACCAGCGGCGTCTGCCCTCCTTTCTGCCGGCGGCGGGCGGGGTGCTCCGGCTGTCGGCGCTGGAACGCACGCTGGCGCTGGATTTCGCGCTGCTGGATTTCCGATCGGCCGCCGACCTGCGCTATCGTCATCGGCTGGAAGGGTTCGATGCCGGCTGGGTGGACAGCCCGCCGCGCGCACCGGGCGCCAGCTACACCAACCTGCCGCCCGGCGATTATGTTCTGGTCGTGCAGGCCCTGACCGAGGGGCCCGATGCGCTGGCGGGCGAGATGCGGCTGTCGGTCACCGTGGCTCCGTTCTGGTACGAGACGCTGTGGGCACGGATCGGCGGATTGCTGGTGGTGATGGTACTGGTCGCGGCCATCGTCCAGGCCCGCACCCGCGCCCTGCGCCGGCAGCGCGGGCACCTGGAGGCGGAGGTGACGGCCCGGACACGCGACCTGATGGCCGCCAATGCCCGGCTGGACATGCTGGCCAGCACCGACCCGCTGACGGGCCTGCTGAACCGCCGCCGTTTCATGGAACTGGCCCTGCACGAGCATATGCGGGCCTGCCGCTATGGCCGGCCGCTCAGCGTCATCCTGATCGACCTGGACCATTTCAAGCAGGTCAATGACAGCCATGGCCACCGCATGGGCGACGCCGTGCTGCGCACCGCGGCCGACACGCTGGAGGCCGGACGGCGCGGGCCGGACCTGGCCGCCCGCTTCGGCGGGGAGGAACTGGTTATCCTGCTGCCGGAAACGGGACTGGCCGGTGCCGCCGAACTGGCCGAACGGCTGCGCCTGTCCCTGGCGGCGGCCCGCACCGTTCTGGACGGCGTTGAGGTGGGTGTTACGGCCAGCCTGGGCGTGGCCGGGTGGCGCGGCGCGTCGGAAAGCCTGGACAGCCTGCTGCACCGGGCCGACACGGCGCTCTACGCCGCGAAGAACAGCGGGCGCAACAAGGTGATCGTGGCGGCTGCCCCAGACTGATACCAGCGGCCGAAAATCTTGACCGATGGTCAAGGTTTTCGGCACCTCAAGCGCCGGGCCTGCGGTGATGCCGGGTCATACCAGGGGCATGAGTCATAAGTTCATGCCCCTGGTATGACCCGGCATCACCGCAGGCCCCCCATGACATGGAAATGTCATTGGCCATCTGGACAGTTGCGGGCCGGCCCGTCATGGTGCAGGCGCAAAATTCCGGTCTACTGACCTTCCGTAGAAATGGGGCGCTCCATGCTGAAGGATCTGATCGAAGGCTTCCGGGAGTTCCGGCGGACCAATTTCAAGCAGCAGCGCGGCCTGTTCCGCACCCTGGCCTGGGCAGGGCAGAAGCCCAAGGCGGCGCTGATCACCTGTTGCGACAGCCGGGTCGACCCGACCCTGATCTTCGCGGCGCAGCCGGGCGATCTGTTCGTCGTCCGCAACGTCGCCAATCTGGTTCCCCCCTACCAGCCCAACAAGGACTTCCACGGCACCAGCGCTGCGCTGGAATTCGCCGTGAAGGAACTGGGCGTGCAGTTGCTGGTGGTCATGGGCCATTCGCAGTGCGGCGGCGTTGCCGCGTTGCCGCAGGACCGCAGCAACCAGACCTACGACTTCGTCACCGAATGGGTGTCCATCGCCGATCCGGCCCTGGCCAAGGTCCGCGCCGACATGCCGGAGGGCGCGCAGCTCGACCTGTCGGAACTGGAAAGGGCTGTGGTCCGCCTGTCCCTGGAGAATCTGCGTACCTTCCCCTGGATCCGGGAGGCGGAGCAGGAAGGCCGGCTGCTGCTGTGCGGCATGCTGTTCGACGTGGCGGATGCCGAACTGTACGTCCTGGACGGGGAGACGGGGCTGTTCCAGCCGGCGTCACCCCCGACCCCGCGTCCGCGCTTCCATGCCTCCCTGTCCTCCACGACGGTGGCTGCCGTGGACCAGCGCCGCGGCGATGACACGGCGCATACATAATCCAGCCATGATCGGCGGCTAGACAGGTCCCATGCGCTTTTCCATCCTGGCCCTGCTGGCCGCCATTGCCTTCGCCGTTCCGTCCGCCGCCGCCGCCAAGGGGGCGCCGCCGCCGCTTTCGGCAGAGGCAAAGGCGCGCCTGCCTGCCGTGGAAGCCTATCTGAACAGCATCCGCAGCCTGAAATCGCAGTTCATCCAGTCCAGCGACGATGGCGGCCCCATGGCCGCCGGCACGTTCCAGCTTCTGCGGCCGGGACGGATGCGCATCGATTACGACCCGCCCAACGCCAATTTCATCGTGGCCGACGGCCGCTTCGTCTATTTCTGGGATGCGGAGGTGCGGGAGCAGCAGAATGCCCCGATCGGCAGCACGCTGGCCGATTTCCTGCTGCGGGAACGGATCAGCCTGTCGGGTGATGTCACGGTCACCCGCCTGGAACAGGAAGATGGTCTGCTGGAACTGACCCTGGTACAGACCAAGGATCCCGGTCTTGGCAGCCTGACCCTGGTGTTCGAGGAAAAGCCCTTCGGCCTGCGCAAATGGCGGGTGCTGGATGCGCAGGGGCGTACCACGCAGGTGGCCTTGCAGAACCCGCAATTCGGCGTCAGCCTGGACAAGGACCAGTTCTATTTCCGTGACCCCGGCCGCCGCCGCGGCCGCGACTGACGGGAGCCCGAGACATGACCCAGCCCGTGCCCGCCGCCCGCAAACCGCTGGTCGGCCTGCCCTGCGACGCGCGTGAACTGGGGGCGCATCCGTTTCATGTCGTGGGCGACAAATATATCCGCGCCGTCAGCCATGGGGCCGGCTGCCAGCCCCTGCTGATCCCGGCGCTGGGCGACTGGTGGGATGTGGATGCGCTGCTGGACGGGCTGGACGGCCTGTTCCTGACCGGCAGCCCCAGCAACCTGCATCCGGGCCATTACGGCCTGCCGGACGACATGATCACCCCGCCGCTGGACCCGGCGCGCGATGCCACGACCCTACCGCTGCTGAAGGCGGCCCTCGCCCGTGGCGTGCCGGTCTTCGCCGTCTGCCGCGGCTTTCAGGAAATGAACGTCGCACTGGGCGGCACGCTTCACCCGCGTGTGCAGGATGTCCCGGGCCGCATGGACCACCGGGAGCCCAAGGATGCACCCGTGGAGGTGCAGTATGCTCCCGTCCACCCCGTGACCCTGGCCGAGGGGGGGGAGTTCGCGCGCATCACCGGTGAGCGGGAAATGATGGTCAATTCCCTGCACCAGCAGGGGATCGACCGGCTGGCCGACACGCTGGCGGTGGAGGCGACGGCGCCCGACGGCCAGATCGAGGGCGTGCGCTTCATCGGCGGACCGGGCTTTGCCATCGGGGTGCAGTGGCATCCCGAATGGCATTTCTGGGAAAACCCGGCCTATGCCGCCCTGCTTTCCGCCTTCGGCGATGCCGTGCGGGCCCATGTGGCACGCGGCAGCCGGCCCTGACGGGTGCGGCAGGACGCCTATAAGGGCGCCTGCCAGGGATCGTAGGTTCCGAAATGCCACAGATGGCCTTCGGGATCGCGCAGGGTGAAGGCGCGGGAACCATAGCCGGTCTCCACGATGCCGCCCTCCAGCGCCGTTGCCCCCGCCGCCACGGCACGGGCGTACAGCGTATCCAGATCGGTGATGATGAAGCAGTTCAGGGCCGCACCGGCCCCGTCGGGGCCCGGCGCACGGAAACCGTACTGGTCCTTGCGGTCGCTGCCCAGCATCACCATGCCGCTGCCCAGGACAAGCTGGGCATGGGTGATACCATCCCCGGCGTCGGGCACCACAAGTTGTTCGACGAAGCCGATGGTGCGGGACAGCCAGGCGATGGCAGCCCTTGCGTCCCTGTAGCGCAGGCAGGGCGTGACCTGCCCGTTACGGTTCCCGGCCGCCCCATCCGATCCTGGCATCCCCGCCTTCTCCCCACGGTTCATGGCCCTTTCCGGGCTTCCGCTACGTCAACATAATGCGACGGCGGGGGCTACCCCTCTTTCGCTCCGATATCTTTTCCTATATGCACCCGATGGGAACCCGCGCGGCTTGCCGGTTGCGGGAAGGTATCGTTCGGTCTTTCGGAGGAAGTACGGTGAAGGCGCTGAAGCCCCTGCTCATGTCCGGCAAGGAAGTGCTGCCCCTGGTCGAAGGCGGCAAGGGCATCGCTGTATCGAACGGACAAAGCTCCGGCGCCTGGGCGGCGGCCGGCGGCGTGGGTACCTTTTCCGGCGTGAATGCCGACACGTATGACGCGGACGGCAACCCCGTTCCGCAGGTCTATCGCACCCGCACCCGGCGGGAACGGCACGAGGAACTGATCGCCTATGGCATTCAGGGCGGCATCACCCAGGCCCGCATCGCGCACGAGACGTCCAACGGCCAGGGCCGCCTGCATGTCAATGTGCTGTGGGAGATGGGCGGGGCGGAACCGATCCTGGAAGGCATCCTGGAAGGGGCGAAGGGCCTGGTCCACGGCGTGACCTGCGGTGCCGGCATGCCGTACCGCGTGGCGGAGATCGCGGTCCGCCACGGTATCTATTATTACCCGATCGTCAGTTCGGCCCGCGCCTTCCGCGCCCTGTGGCTGCGCGCCTACAACAAGCATGCCGACCTGCTGGGCGGCGTGGTCTATGAGGACCCCTGGCTGGCCGGCGGCCATAACGGACTGTCCAACAGCGAGGACCCGCAGACGCCGGAAGACCCCTATCCCCGCGTCGCGGCCCTGCGCCAGATGATGAACAGCTTCGGCCTGTCGCAGACGCCCATCATCATGGCCGGCGGTGTCTGGTGGCTGTCGGAATGGGAGCATTGGCTGGACAATCCGGAGATCGGTCCCGTCGCCTTCCAGTTCGGCACGCGCCCGCTGCTGACCCAGGAAAGCCCCATCTCCGACGCCTGGAAGCGCAAGCTGCTCACCCTTCAGCCCGGCGATGTCTATCTGAACCGGTTCTCGCCAACGGGCTTCTATTCGTCGGCGGTGCGCAACCCGTTCCTGGAGGATCTGCGCCTGCGTTCCGAACGGCAGGTCGCCTTCGCGACAGAGCCGGTGGGCGAGCTGACCGAGGAATTCGCCATCGGCCCGCGCGGCCGGCCCGTCTATCTGACCAGGGCCGACAAGGAACATGCCGAAGGCTGGATGACCCAGGGCTTTACGACGGCGCTGAAGACACCCGACACGACGCTGGTCTTCGTGACGCCGGAGAATGCCCGCGCCATCCTGAAGGATCAGGTGGACTGCATGGGCTGCCTGTCGGCCTGCGCCTTTTCCAACTGGTCGCAGAATGAGGAGGGCACGACGGGCCGCCGTGCCGATCCGCGTTCCTTCTGCATCCAGAAGACCTTGCAGAACATCAGCCATTCGGAAGATTGCGAACACCAGTTGATGTTCGCCGGCCACAATGCCTATCGCTTCGCCCAGGACCCCTGGTACCGGGACGGGTTCGTGCCCAGTGTGAAGCAGCTTGTCGACCGGATCGCGACGGGTCAGTAATGCCCCTCAACGCGGGGCCGGCAGTCGCCGGCCTCCAATCCGCCAAAGGTCAAACCTTCGGCGGATTGGTATAAAAAGCCAGGAGGCATGATCCATGCCTCCTGAATATCAGCCCTTGGCAGCGATCTCGGCGGCCTTGGCCTCGACCAGCTTGACCAGATGATCGACGATCCCCTCGTCCTTCAGCCGGTGGGCCGGCACACCACCCAGATAGACCTGGTGCGTGCCCTTGCCGCCGCCGGTGAAGCCGATATCGGTCATGGTGGCCTCACCCGGCCCGTTCACGACGCAGCCGATGACGGATACCGTCAGCGGGGTCGTGATGTGGGCCAGCCGTTCCTCCAGCACCTCCACCGTCTTGATGACGTCGAACTGCTGGCGGGCGCAGGACGGGCAGGAGATGACGGTCACGCCGCGGCGCCGCAGGCCCAGGCTTTTCAGCATCTCGTACCCGACCTTCACCTCCTCCACCGGATCGGCGGACAGGGAAACGCGGATCGTGTCGCCGATGCCGGACCAGAGCAGCATGCCCAGCCCGATGGATGATTTCACCGTGCCGGCCCGCAGGCCGCCGGCTTCGGTGATGCCGATATGCAGCGGGTAGTCGCAGGCCTCCGCCAGTCCCTGATAGGCGGCCACGGCCATGAAGACGTCGGATGCCTTCACGGAAATCTTGAAATCCAGGAAATCATGGTCTTCCAGGATACGGGCATGGGTCAGCGCGCTTTCCACCAGCGCATCGGGACAGGGCTCCCCATAGCGCTCCAGCAGCTCGCGCTCCAGGCTGCCGGCATTGACGCCGATGCGCATGGAACAGCCATGGTCCTTCGCGGCGGCGACCACCTCGCGCACGCGGTCGGCCGACCCGATATTGCCGGGGTTGATGCGCAGGCACGCCGCACCCGCCCGCGCCGCCTCGATGGCCCGGCGGTAATGGAAATGAATGTCGGCCACGATAGGCACCTGGGCGGCGCGCACGATCTCGGCTAGCGCCGCCGTGCTTTCCTCGTCGGGGCAGGAGACGCGGACGATGTCGGCCCCGGCCTCCTCCGCACGGCGGATCTGTTCGATCGTCGCCTTGGCGTCGGCCGTGACGGTATTGGTCATGGTCTGCACGCTGATCGGCGCGTCGCCCCCCACCAGCACCGATCCGACCCGCACCTGACGGGACTTGCGGCGCTGAATCTGGCGCCAGGGACGATGGGCGGCGGGATCGTGTTCGGCGGTCATGATGGATGGACTGTCCTGAAAAGGCCTCAGCGCGCGGAAAGCGCGTCGGGGGCCAGGGAAATGTTGCGCATCACCTGGGATTTCGGACCCAGCGGGGCAAGGTCCCGGCCGTCCAGGCTGACGACCAGACCACCGGCATTGCCCGTCTGCATCACCAGACCCTGGGCGTCGGGCGCGCGGAACACGTCGCCGCGGCGCAGTACGCGGGAAGCCCACAGGGTCCCCTTGCCGTCGCGCACCTCGATCCAGCTATCCTCCACAGCGCGGATGACCACCCGCACATCGCCCTGGGCCTGGCCAAAGACGCGGCCCGTGGCAGGGACCTGTTCGGCGGCGGGGGGGGCCTGATTGGCCGGCACGGTCGGCGCGCCCGGCACCTCCCCGGCGGCAACGGGCTCCACGTCGGGGGTCGCCGGCTCCACCACGGCGGCCGGGGCCTGGCCCTGGCCCAGGTCGGGCAGTTGCGGAACCTCGCTCTCCTCCTCCCCCGCGGCGACGGGGGCGGCCGGGCTGGTATCGGTGGCGGGAAGGGCGGCCGTGTCCGCGCCGGGCCTTCCGCCGGGCAGGGGCAGGGCAGCCGGCAGGCCCGCCGTGGCGGTCCCCACTTCCGGTGCCGAGGGCGGTGCGCCTTCGACCAGCGCTTCCACCTGTCCCGGTTCCAGCACGGGGGTGGGGGACGGGTCCGGCAATTCCACCGTGCCGTCACCATAGATCAGCTTGGACAGCCGTTCCGGCAATTCGGGAACCAGATCCCTCACCGACCGGTCGGCGGCCGACAATGCGTACCAGCCGCCATAGATCCCCACGGCCAGCAGGCCCGCGATCAGCAGAACGGCCCCGCCGGGGACGCGGCTTTCATTCACGGGTTCGGGGAAATAAAGCTCCGTCGGTGGTTCATGGCCGGCGGCATCCTGCTTGAAGCGCATCAGCACGGCCGTGGGGTCCAGTCCGACCACCTGGGCATAGGAGCGCAGGAACCCCGTACTGTAGGCATGGCCGGGCAGGTCGCCCCAGCGCCCCTCCTCGATCGCTTCCAGGAAGGCGGCGCGGATGCGCAGGTTGGCCGCCAGGTCGGGCAGGGCATAGCCCAGTGCCTCCCGCCGTGCCTTCAGTGCCTCGCCCACATGACGGGGGCCGGTGGGGGCGGCCGGCGCTTCCGCCGAGGCCGCTCCCGCCTGCTGGCGCATATCGCGCATATCCTGGTGCCGTCCGTTCTGATCCGCCATGGCTCCCCGCCGGATTGGCCTGTGCCGTAAAGGCCAGTCTTAACAACCAAGGTCACGGGGTGCAACCCGCGGACAGGCGCCCGCGGCCGCGCCGCCCCGTCCCCTTGCCCCGTCCCCTTGCCCCGTCCCCTTGCCCTATCCCAGCCGCACCCCATGGTCGGCGGCATAGGCCCGCAGATAGGGACGCAGGGTGCGCACCGGCAGGTGGTAGAGCCGGTCCATATAGGCGGCCAGGTCCGCCGCATGCAGGGACCGCAGCATGCTCTTCACCTCGAAGAAGGCGGGCGCCGACATGGACAGGTGGCGCAGGCCCACGCCCAGCAGGGCCATGGCGTCCAGCGGCTTGCTGGCCATCTCCCCGCACAGCGACAGGGTGACGCCCGCCTCCCCGCACTTCTCGACCAGCATCTTCAGCACGCGCAGCAGGGCCGGCGACAAAAGGTCGTAGCGGTTGTTCAGCATGGGATTGCCGCGGTCGCTGGCGAACAGGTATTGCAGCATGTCGTTCGACCCGACCGACATGAAATCGACCAGCGGCAGCAGCGCGTCCAGTTGGAACAGCAGGGCCGGCACTTCCATCATGACGCCGACCTTCAGGCTGGCCGGGCCGGGGGTGCCGCCCTGCCGCAGGCGCCCCACCTCCAGGTCCAGGATGCGCCGGGCCTGGATGAACTCCGCCACCGTGGCGATCATGGGGAACATGATGCGCAGATGCCGCCCGGCCCCGGCCAGCAGCATGGCGCGCAACTGCTTGCGCAGCATGGCCGGCCGGTCCAGCCCGATGCGGATGGCGCGCCAGCCCAGGGCCGGGTTTTCTTCCCCCAGTTCGGGGAAATAGGGCAGGGTCTTGTCACCGCCGACATCCAGGGTGCGGAAATTCACGGGCTTGCCGTCCGCCTCGTCCAGCACCTTGATGTAATTGTCGAGCTGGGTCGCCACATCCGGATAGGAGGGGCGGACCATGAAGGGGATTTCCGTGCGGTAGAGGCCGACGCCGTCGGCCCCCGTGGCGGTCAGATGCGGCAGGTCGATCAGCAGGCCGCAATTCAGCATCAAGGTGATCTGCCGCCCGTCAATCGTGATGGCGGGCAGGTCGCGCAGCTTGGCATATTCGGCCTGCCGCCGCTGGCGGGCGGCCAGGCTGGCGGCGAAGACGGCCTGGATATCGTCGGCGGGCCGCACGAAGACCTGGCCATTGTCGCCATCGACGATCAGGAAATCCAGCGGTTCCACGCGGCGCAGGATATCGGCCGCCTGGCCCACGACGGGAATGTCCAGCGCACGCGCCACGATGGCGACATGGCTGTAGGCCGATCCCTCCTCCAGCACCAGCCCGCGCAGCCGGCGGCGGTCATAATCCAGCAGTTCGGCCGGCCCCAGGTTGCGGGCCACCAGGATGAACTCGTCGGGCAGGGTGCCGCCCACCGCCTCCGCCGGCTTGCCCGCCAGATGCTGCAAAAGCCGGTTGGTGATGTCGTTCAGGTCCAGAAGCCGATCGCGCAGATAGGGATCGGCCACCTGGGCCATGCGGGCCGAATTGTCGTCCTGCACCCGCTGCACGGCGGCCTCCGCCGTCAAGCCGGACCGGATGGCCTCGCGGATGCGGTTCAGCCAGCCGCGGTCGGCGGCCACCATGCGGTAGGTCTGCATGATCTCCGCATGCTCGCTGTCCGACTCGCCGACTGCGATCAGCATCTGGTCGATGGACGAATGCATGCTGGTCACGGCTTCCTTCAGCCGGGCCAGTTCCGTTTCCGGATCGTCGGCCACCATCTGGCGGATGGTCAGTTGCGGCCGGTGCAGCACGGCCACGCCCATGCCCACGCCACGGTTCAGGCTGGTGCCCTCCACGCGCGACGGCAGCAGGACCAGGTCGTTGACCATCGACAGTTCGCGGCTGTCGACCAGTTCGCCCGCCACGATCAGTTCGGCCACGATCATGGCGATGGTCTGGAGGGTCTCGACCTCCTGCTCGTCATAGTCGCGGCGGTCCTTGTGCTGGATGGCCAGCACGCCGCGCACGCGGCCCCCGCGCAGGATGGGCACCGCCAGGAAGCCGTTGAACGGGTCTTCCCCCGTTTCCGGCCGGTAGGCGAAATTGGGATGGCTGGGGGCGTTGGCCAGGGCCACGGGCCGGGCATGGGCCGCCACGTCACCGATCAGACCCTCGCCCACGCGCATGCGGGTCTTGTGGACGGCGTCGGGGTTCAGACCGATGGTGGCGAACAGTTCCAGCACCTCGCCCGCGCGCATGACGTAGCAGGAGCAGACATCGGCCGACATTTCGTGGGCGATGGTCATGACGATCTTGTCCAGCCGGTCCTGGGCCGATCCGCTGCCGGCCATGACGTCGCGCAACCGCGCCAGCAGGCGCCGCGCACCCGCCGCCGGGTCGGGACTGCGCCCCGTTTCCGGCAGGATCGTCGGGGTGCCGCTCATCATCGTCATCGCCAGTCCAGTTCCATTCGCGAAGCACCAGCACCGGCCCCCATGAATGGGCGACCGGACGGGATATCCCTACCACATGAAGCGGTCCGCCACACCGGACTTAATGCCCATCACGGGTGCCGATTATGGAGTAGGCTTGCGCCCCGCGCCGATGCGCGGATGCCGGCTTCAAAGGTCGGGAAGCTGCAGGGGCATGTCGGCCCGGCAGGTGCCGGCCGCCACGGCGTCGCGCAGCCCGTCGGCCAGCACCTCCAGCACGAGGTCGCGCCCCGGCAGGCGGCGCAGCTCGCCCCGCCCGTCCAGCCGCACGCCGCGGCGCGCGGCGCGCGACCGCACGGCGTCGGCAATGGGTTCCTGGCCTGAATGGCTGGGTCCGCACTGGACCAGCGCCAGGCGCGGCGCGTCCGTGCCCTGCCGCATCAGCGCGAAAAAGGCGAAAAGATAGCGCTCCTCGTCGCTGCCATCTTCGCCCTGGCTCGCCAGGCTTTCGGCCAGCCGCTTGGCATGGCGTGTGCCGCGCAGCAGCCGTTCCAGCCCCGCGGCCGTGACGCGGCCCTGGGCCAGATAGATGGCCCGCGCCTCCCCGCCCGGCACCTGTATGCGGCCCAGCGGAATGTTCTGCACGGGCTGGAACGCAATGCTGCCCACCCGGCCCGACGGGGCGCTGACAACATAGCGCGCGCCGATGCGCATCACCTCCTCCGTGACGGTCAGCGTGTCGCCCGTGCCGGTCGGCAGGTCGCGGGGCAGCACACCGTCGGGCAGCGCCTGGCCCGTGGGCAGGACCGGCACATGGGCGGTCAGCACGGGCCGGCACCCTGCCAGCAGCGGCAGCGACAGGACCAGCAGGCAGGCCGCCCGGATGTTCATCGCGTTTTCCAGGTGCGGTTGGGACCGGTATCGATATGGGTATGGCCGGTGGAAGGATAATAGGCCGCCCCGCCGCGCTGCATGGTCTTGGCGATTTCGCCCAGTGCCGCGCCGGGCAGGAGCGGCACCTTGAAATCCATGGCGCGGCCGGTCAGGTGGTAGCTTTCCCGTGCGGCGTTGGCATTGTTGCGCACCAGATCGGCGTTGGTGCCGGGGGAGCGGAAGCCGTCGCTGACATGCACTTCCGTGGAGGGGGGAAGGCCGGTGCGCTGAAGAAGGTCGAACATGAAATCCATCAGCAGCGGGTCGATCCTGCCCACCTGCCCCGTCCGCCGGTCGCGCAGCAGCAGTTCGATCTTCTGCATGGCGCGGGGGTCGTAGGCGCCGTTGTGATAATAGATCACATCGGCCTTCTCCCCACTGCGCGGATGGATAAGGACGATGCGCCGCACGTCGGGCAGCGGGGGCAGGGGCGGCGGCGGCGGCTCCTCCGGGATGGGGGGCGGCCGGCTGGCGCAGGCGGCCAGCGGCGCCAGCAGGGCCACCGCCAGCAGCCGGCGCCGGGGGACGGGCAACCGGGGTCCCATCACGGCACCAGCCGGTAGCCGCCGGCCACCGTGACCAGCAGGCGGGATTGGTCGGGGTCCGGCTCGATCTTGCGGCGCAGGCGATAGATGTGCGTCTCCAGCGTATGCGTGTCGATGCCCGCGCCATAGCCCCAGACAGCATCCAGCAGGGCTTCGCGCGGGACCGGGGCATCGTGGCGGTGAAGATGGTCCAGGATGCGGGTCTCCTTCTCCGTCAGGCGGATGCGACGGCCATCGGTCGTTTCCAGGCGCTTGGCGGCGGCGTCGAAACGGTAGGGGCCGATGGCCACACCGCCCCCCGGGACCCGCGACAGCTTTTCCCCCAGCCGTGCCAGCAGGGCACTCAAACGGATGGGCTTGGCGACATGTTCCCCGGCCCCGTCCGGATCGGGTGGCGGGGCAGGCATACCCGGCGACAGCAGCAGGAACAGGGGCCCCTCCAGCCCGGCCGCGCGCAGTACCCGGCACAGGTCGCCCCCCGCCATGTCGGGCAGGGTGGCATCCACCAGGGCGGCATCCGGGGGGGGCACGGGCAGGCCGGCCAGCGCGCCGGCGGCCGTTCCGGCTTCCACCACCGTCAGACCGCCCTGGCCGGCCAGCAGTTCGGCCAGCGACCGGCGCAGCGCGTCGTCGGCATCGACCAGCAGGATGGATTTGCCCCCTGTCCGCATTCCCGGCACCGCCCGCCGGTCTTATTCGCCGGGGCCGGGGCCGAGCGGTTCGCGTCCGCGCGTCGCCTGGGGCATCAGTTCCACGATGGTCAGGCCCAGGCGGCCGTCCACGACGACCAGTTCGCCACGCGCCACCATGCGGTCATTGACGAAGACATCGACGGGGTCGCCGACAACCCGTTCCAGATCCACGATGTCGCCCGGTCCCATGCGCAGCAACTGGCTGATGCGCAGCCGCCGCCGGCCCAGCCGCACCGACACCTGCACCGGAACGGACAGGATGGAAGAACGGTCCAGATCGTCGCCGGACATCGGGTCGGCCATGCGCAGGGGCTCTTTCCAACGAAAACCAACGGGGGAACATGTGGGGCCAGACTATAAGGCATTCCGGGGCGGGGGGGAAAGGCCCCGCACCGGCAGGGCTGCCCGTCACGGGCCGGACAGCGCCGCGACGGCCGCCGCCAGCCCGTCGGGCCAGAGCGCCAGGTTGCCGGCCCCGCCCATGATGCCGATATTGATGCCGCCCACGCTCCAGGTGCCGTTGCGTTCCACCAGCAGCGGCCCGCCGCTGGTCCCCCGGCTGGCCGAACAATCATGCAGCAGCAGGGCCGCTTCCGGTGACGGGGCCGGCAGCGCCGTCTTCACGGCACATTGCCGGTCGGCCATCAGCATATGGACCCGGTCCTGGCTGTAGCCTGCGACGGCCACCCTGTCGCCCGGCGCGGCCGGGGCGGTCGCTAGCGGCAGGGCCGGCACCCCGGCAGGGGCCGACAGGCGCAGCAAGGCCCAGTCATGGTGCAGGCTCTCACCCGGCCGTGTGCCGTCATAAAGGGGGGAAACGCGCAAATCCGCGACCGTCAGGTGGGTCTTGTAGTCGCCGCGTTCATAGCCCAGCAGCACGTGCAGCGATTGCGGCGCCAGCAGGCGGCGGGTGCGGCTATTGTACAGGCAGTGGGCTGCTGTCAGGACAAGGCGCCGGGCGATCACCGTGCCGGTGCATTTGCCGCCGATATTGGTCTGCACCCGCGCCATGCTGTTCCAGGGTGGCGTGGTGATATCAACGACCTGCCGCCGGTCGTCATCGGCCACGCCGGGCGCCCTGGGTGTGCCGGCGGCACCGGCGACCGGAAACGCCAGCAGGGCCAGCCACAGCCAGGCCACCGCCAGGACCGGCCACCGGCGGCCTGAACGGATATCAGAACGGATTGTTGTCGCCGCCACCCGGATCACCCCCGGTCAGGAACATCCACATCACGTAATAGAACGCGCCCGCAAAGGGCAGCCCGACCACCAGGCCCAGCAGCATATAGATCACATACATCGCACACCCTGCGCGCAGAATGCGGGGCCGTCCATCCGGCGATGCCCGCGTCATTGCTGCTGCTACGCCGATCCGTCCCGCTTGTCATCGGATAAATCGACGCGCAAGGACAGGGGGGCGGCGGGGCAGGCCTATCCCGGAGGGAGCGGAAACGACAAAGGGCCCCGCCGTTCCCGGCGGAGCCCTTTTCGATTTGGTGGAGCCAAGCGGGATCGAACCGCTGACCTCTACAATGCCATTGTAGCGCTCTCCCAGCTGAGCTATGGCCCCGAAACCCTGTCCACGTCGTCTGGGTCGCCGTCGCGGTGGGCGGCTTTATGGACAAACCCGGGGCCGGTTGCAAGCCCGGAGATCGCCGTTGCGGACAAGGCAGGCATGCCGATGGATGCATGCCGGCGGACGCAGGCGGGCCATATGCGCCGGACAGAACCGGCAACACGCAACGCATGCAACACGTACCGTATGGAGGCCGGAAACGACAAAGGGCCCCGCCGTTCCCGGCGGAGCCCTTTTCGATTTGGTGGAGCCAAGCGGGATCGAACCGCTGACCTCTACAATGCCATTGTAGCGCTCTCCCAGCTGAGCTATGGCCCCGAAACCTGTCGTCGCTGTCTGGGTCGTCAGCGCCGTGGGCGGGTTTATCTAGAAACTCCGTCCCGGATGCAAGCGGAAAATAGGGCGGTCACGTTTTTTTCCGCGGACGCCCTTTCCGGTGCTCAGCGCTCGTCGTCGCCTTCGACATCGACGACTTCGCCCATGTCGTCGCCATCGTCAAGCTCGTCGGCATCCTCCAGCAGGACGTCCTCATCCTCGCCGACGCTGTCATCCACATCATCGGAATCCAGATCGTCGGAGACATCGACATCGCCTTCGTCGATCTCTTCCGTGTTGCCGTCCAGTTCCTCTTCGTTCTCGGTATCCAGCGCCTCTTCGCTATCGCGCTTGGGCACTGCCTTCTTGGTGTCCTCCGCCGGCATGGGCCGGGCGCGCCGCGACTTCAACAAGGCTTCAGGATCGAAAACGGTGCCGCAGGACGGGCAGACCGGCGGCTCCTTCTTCATGTCGTAATAGCGCGAGCCACAGCTGGGGCAAATGCGCTTGATACCCCATTCGGGTTTGGCCATGGCAATCCTCCATCAATCGCGCGCGCCCATGAATCGCGCCGCAGTCCGGCCGCATCTGCCATGACGGGCGCCCCCTGTCAAACGGAAGTAGCGATACCTGTCCCCTTATCCGTGTCAAGGCTCCGTCACGGCGGGCGGCGGGCGGCCTGCCAGGGACCTTCCCTTCCGCTCCCTGGCCGGTCCATGCTATGTCGCCATCAGGGCGGCCCGACCGCCTTTTCCGCCCCAACGGGTCCGATCCATGCCGGTTGCCGCCCAGCCCTCCCACACCCTCACCATCGCACCGGCCGACAGGCTGGCGGGTGACCTGCGCCTGCCGGCGGATGTGGATTTCGGCCTGTGTGCGCTGGCCGTGGCTGCCCAGTCCCTGGGCGAGACACAGATCGACGGCCTGCCCGCCGTGCCGGCGGTCTCGTCACTGGCGACCGCGCTGACCGCCTTGGGGGCCCGCGTCACGCGGACGGGGGAGGATGGCTGGCAGGTGACCGGGCGTGGCACCGGCGGGCTGGCCGAGCCGGACCGGGTACTGGACCCCGGCGGCAGTGTCGCCGTCGCCGCCCTGCTGGCCGGGTCGGTCGCCACGCATGCCTTCGCCGCCACCTTGGGCGGGTCGGGGGGGAGGGGGGCGCCCTGCCACCATCCCTGCCACGGTCCCTGGCCCGAATCGGGGCGAAGACGGTGCTGCGGTCGATGGATCGCCTGCCCGGCATGGTGCAGGGAACGGCCTTTCCCCTGCCGGCCCTGCACACCATGCCGCCGGGGGAGGACTGGACCGCGGCGGCCCTGCTTCTGGCCGGTGCCAATATCGCCGGGCGCACCAGCGTAACCGAATTGGGGATGGCGGAAGGCTCCATGCCCCGTCTGCTGCGCCGTTTCGGCGCGGCGGTGGACAGCCATTGCCGTGATGGCAGCCGCGCCACCAGCATCACCGGCCATGCCGATCTGGCCGGAGGCGCCCTTTGCGTGCCGGCCGATGCCTTTCCGGCGGGTTCCGTGCTGGTCGCCGCCCTGCTGCGGCCCGACAGCCGGCTGTCATTGCCGGGGGCTGGGGGACCGCGCTTGCGCGCGGGTCTGTTGCCGGCGCTGGAAAGCATGGGCGCGCGGATCGGCGTGGGGGGACCGGATGGCCTGGCGGCCGACCTTTCGATCCAGGGCGGCGGCCTGCGCGGCACGGCCCTGTCCGCCGACCAGGTGGGGGCGGTGGCCCCGGACCTGCCGGCCCTTCTGGTTGCCGCCGCCTTTGCGACCGGGCGCAGCGTCCTGGACGGGCTGGACCGGTTGCCAGCCGATATCATCCGCCGGCTGGCCTGCCTGGAACAGGCGCTGGCGGCGGCCGGCGTCGGCGTGCTGCGCACCGGTGCCCGGCTGGTGATCGACGGCGCGGGCGGGCCGGTGCGGGGTGGCATCGACCTGCCGGCCCATGGCGACGCCGGCCTGGCGCTGGCGCTGTCGGTGTTCGGCGGCGGATGCCGGGCCGGCGGGCGGGTGACGCAGGTGCCATCCTGCGACCGGCTGGCGGCGGCTGTCGCGGCCCTGAACGGTGCTGGCGCCCGGATCGATACCGCAATGGATGCGGTGGGCGCCGGTTGAGCCGGTGATACCCCCAACAAAAAAGGCGCAGCCCCTGGGGGCTACGCCTTCATGCAGGTTTCAACCTGTTCCGGGAGGATCAGGCGGTGATATTGACAAAACTTCCGCGCGTCCGGCCGGCGGTCAACGCCTCCTGACGCTCGTTATCGGTCGGGTTTGTGTTGGTCTGCTGATTTTCCTGCTGGGTGGTGGCAGCCTGCTGCGCTTCCTGTTCGGCCGGCGGCACGGGCTGCACCCGCGCGGTATCGGCCGGACGGACGCCCGGAGTCTGAAACACGGAGCTGTAAGCGGAAACGCCGCTGATGGCCATCACACACCTCACTTGTTGTCGCTAAATTACGCCCAAGCACCACCGGCCGTCAATGGATCGGCGCGCAGGGCGGAACCGTGCGTCATGCACTGCGCAAGGAGCGGTTTTGCAAGGGCCGTGCGCCGGTGCCGGTCGGACGGAGCCGGCGGCGGACACTTGTCCTTGCTGTTGGGCAAGATCAGGGTTTATTGCTTGCCCATCGGACAGAATGACGGTCCATACCGCCCGGACGGACGCCAAGGACCGCGGAACAGGGGTAAGGGCACTTGCAATCTGCGCAGAATGCCGGCGTTCCCGCCGGGCAATGGTCGTCGCGTTTCGCCTTTCTGATGGCGGCCATCGGGTCGTCGGTCGGGCTGGGGAATATCTGGAAGTTCCCCTACATGATCGGCACGAGCGGTGGGTCGGCCTTCATGCTGGTCTATCTCACCTGCGTCATGGCGGTGGGCCTGCCCATCCTGATGGCTGAACTGGCGCTGGGGCGCATGGGGCGGCAGGGCCCGATCGATACGCTGGTATCCCTGGGGCGCCGTTATACCGGCAAGGCCGGCTGGGGGGCCATCGCCTGTCTGGGCGTGCTGGCCGCGGTGCTGATCCTGTCCTTCTATTCCGTTGTGGCCGGCTGGTCGCTGGCCTATATCCCCAAACTGCTGACGGGGCAGATGTCGGGCCTCTCGGGGGAGCAGACGGCCGCCACCTTCGGCGCGCTGCTGGCCGACCCCTGGGCGCTGGCATTCTGGCATGCGCTGTTCATGCTGCTGACCATCATCCCCGTTGCACGCGGCATCCAGGCCGGTATTGAAAAGGCTGTGGTCTGGATGATGCCGCTGCTGTTTGCCCTGCTGGTCTTCCTGGTGCTCTATGCCGCGGTGGAAGGGGATTTCGCGGCCGGGATGGTCTATCTGTTCAAGCCGGATTTCGAGGCCATCACCATGGATGTGGTGCTGGCCGCCACGGGGCAGGCTTTCTTCTCCCTGTCGGTGGGGCTCGGCACCATGCTGGCCTATGGTGCCTATCTGCCGGGGCATGTCTCCATCCCCCGCACTTCCGTCGTCATCGTCTTCGCCGCCATCCTCACGGCGGTGCTGGCCGGCGGCGCCATCTTCCCGATCGTCTTCGCCAATGGCCTGAACCCGTCGGAAGGACCAGGGCTGGTGTTCGTGACCCTGCCCGTGGCCTTCGGCGCCATGCCGGGCGGGGCGCTGGTCGGGACGGTGTTCTTCATGCTGCTGGCCATTGCGGCGCTGACCTCGTCGGTATCGCTGCTGGAACCCATCGTGGCGGCCTTTGCCAGCCGGACGCGCCTTTCACGGACGGCGCTGGCCTGGACGGGCGGCCTCGTCACCTGGGCCCTTGGCTTCCTGACGCTGTTTTCCTTCAACATCTGGTCGGATGTGCATCCGCTGGGCGGGACCCGCACATGGTTCGACTGGATCGACTACCTGACCTCCAACATCCTGCTGCCGGTCGGCGGGGTGCTGCTGGCCCTGTTCGCGGGCTGGATCGTCACGCGGGCCGACTCGGTGCAGGCGCTGGGCTTCAGAAACCCGCTGCTTTATCGCCTCTGGCACCTGCTGGTGCGCGTAGTGGCACCAATCGGCGTGGTCGTAACGGTCATTTCCAATATCGCCTGACGGGTGATAATGCCCTTGTCATTAAGGACCCGGTGGAGGCGCTGCCATGATCAACCTGCTGATGAATATCCTGTGGCTGATCCTGTTTGGATGGACCGCGGCGCTGGGCTGGCTGGGGGCGGCCATCATCATGGTCATCTCGATCGTCGGGATTCCCTGGGCGCGGGCGGCCGTGAACATCGCGATCTTCATGCTCTGGCCGTTCGGCCGGATCGCCATCGACCGGGAAGCGCTGACCGGGCGGGAAGATATCGGCACCAGCCCGCTGGGCTTCATCGGAAACGTGATCTGGTTCCTGTTCGGCGGCATCTGGCTGGGCCTGGGCCATCTGCTGCTGGGCCTGGGCTTCTGCCTGACCATCATCGGCATCCCGTTCGGCCTGCAGCACTTCAAGTTCGCTGGCCTGGCCTTCGCCCCCATCGGCAAGACCATCGTGGACCGCGAAATTGCCGACGCCATGCGCTATCGCTGACACCGGGCCGGCCGGGCTCTTGGCCCGGCCCGGCGGCCTTCAAAGGCGTTCCGACAGCCAGATAGCCGTGCGGGATCCGGCCTTGATCAGGGCGGACAGCACGGGATAGCCCGTGGCGAGTTCCGCCTCATGGGCCAGGCCGATATCGCGGTGTTCCAGCTCCTCGGCGCGGAATTTCTCGATCGTGGCCTTCAACGCCTCCTCCTCCGGCCCCAGCCTGGCGGCCTGCTCGGCATAATGCTGGTCGATCACCTCTTCCACGGCTACGGTGCAGGCCATGGCGGCACGGCTGCCCATGGCCGCCGTGCCGGCACCCAGGGCCCAGCCGGCCAGATGCCAGAAGGGCTGCAGCGCCGTGGGCCGCACGCCACGCTCTCGCGCCAACCGGTTGAACGTGTCCAGATGTTCCTGCTCCTGCTGGGCCATGTGACGGATCATCGGCCCCTTTTCACCCTTGCCCAGCACGGCCAACTGACCGGCATAGATGCGGGCCGCGCCATATTCGCCGGCCTGATCGACGCGGATCATCCGTTCCAGCGGGGCAATGGGATCCCCCGGCAGGTGCCGCGGCCGGCCTGGTCCGGACTGGTCGCCGGCCGGCTGCACTGCGGGACCGTCCTTCAGCGGCCGCGGGGACAGAAGGTGGGCTTGCATGCCGGGCTGGTGGGGGCTCATCGCGTCGACTCCGTTGAAAAGGCGGCCTTCACGGCGTAAAGGGCCAGCATCAGGCTGGCAATGGCGCTTAAGCCGGCGATGGAGATGCCGAACAGTGACCAGGGGATCTCGTCGCAGCGCACGACGGGCGCCGCCAGGATGGCAGCGCGGAGATCCTCCAGGCTGCCGCTGGCCAGCGGGGCCGTGCAGGCCGTGAACCCCTGCCACCATTTCTGCTCCACACCGGCATGGAAGACGGAGATACCGGCCCCGACCAGAAAGACCAGGCCGCCCGTCAGCAGGCTGATGCGCCGCCAGGCCCGATCCAGCCGCAGCAGGGCGGAAGGCAGAAGCGGTACGATGGCTGCCATATAGGCATATCGCTGCCACCAGCACATCTCGCAGGGCGGAAGCCCGCCCCAATATTGGGACGCAAACGCCGTCCCCAGCGCTCCCAGCGATGCCAGGACCAGCAGGATGGATGGCAACCGCCGGCCGGTGGCCAGCCTGTGCAGGGGCGATGGGGTATCCGTCTTCATCCCCCGACTATAGGCCCGGCCCGTGCGGCCGGAAAGGCCCACCATGCCGCAAGGGCACCATGGCAAGGGCACCGGGTCGCCGCCCGACGGTGCAGCGGCCCGATGGTGCAGCGGCCCGATGGTGCAGCGGATCGTGGCGCTCAGCTTTTCGCCGGCAGCCCGCAGGATTTCATTGACCGGCCTCCCGGCATCATTATAGTGCCGCCTCGCGTTCAAACGCACGGTGCCTCCGTGGCGGAATGGTAGACGCGGCAGACTCAAAATCTGTTGCCCGAAAGGGCGTGTTGGTTCGAGTCCGACCGGGGGCACCAATTTATCTTCAATACTGACATCTCAATATTCGTGTGGCGGACAGGTCCGGCAAAAGCCGTTGTTCCGGCATGGTCCGTCTTTCATAGGCCGAACCGGCGTCTTGGCGCCGGCTGTTGTCATGGGTAGCCTTCCGGACCCAAAGCCGCCCTTTGCGGCGCCATCCCGCTTACCCCGGAAGGAAATGCCCCATGAAGAAAGACGCCACCATCCTGAAGGCGCTGTTGCTGGCAGCCGTGATGGCCGCTCCCCTGACGCCGGCCGTTGCCGCCGACAACCAGGTCGCGCAGGCTGCCGGCCCGTCCCTGTCGGACCGGTTGGGGCCGATTCTGTCGGGGGCTCACCGGTCGGATGCGAACAAGGCCCGCGATGTCTGGCGCCGTCCGGTTGAAACGCTTGAATTTTTCGGCGTGGAGCCGGGAATGACCGTGGTGGAGATCTCACCCGGCGGCGGCTGGTATACAGAGGTGCTGGCTCCGCTGCTGAATGGGGAAGGCCGTTACATCGCCGCGGCGGCTGATCCGAATGGCGCGTCGGAGAACATGCTGGCTGGCATTCAGCGTTTCAAGGACAAGCTGGCCGCCAATCCCGATCTCTATGGCAAGGCGGAGCTGGCGGCTTTCGGCCCCCGCGCCCTGGATGTCGTGCCGGAAGGCAGTGCGGATCGGGTGCTGACCTTCCGCAATGTCCATAACTGGATGGCCGCCGGCTGGGCGGAAGATGCGTTCAAGGCCATGTTCAAGGCACTGAAGCCCGGCGGTGTTCTGGGGGTGGTGGAACATCGCGCTTCCAAGGACCAGCCGCAGGACCCCAAGGCCGCCTCCGGCTATGTCCGCGAGGATCATGTGATCAAGCTGGCCACTGACGCCGGCTTCAAGCTGGTGGCCCTGTCGGAGATCAATGCCAATCCCCGGGACACGAAGGACCATCCGCGTGGCGTCTGGACCCTGCCCCCGACCCTGGGCTTGAAGGACCAGGACCGCGACAAGTATCAGGCCATTGGCGAAAGCGATCGCATGACCCTGCGCTTCGTGAAGCCGGCCGACTGATCGCCGCCGCCCAAAGAACGCGGGATGGATGTGGTCCGCGGATTTATCGTCACGGACGACAAGGCCAACGATTTCCTCGAAGCGACGAGATAGGTTCTCTTCCCCCTGTGAAGCCCCGGTCCCGTTGGACCGGGGCTTTTTGTTGCCCGGTGGCTGGGTGGCGAGCCCCATATGTTGTTTGTGCTGGCACCAGGGATGGTTGTTTTCAAGAAAGTGAGATTTGGGCGCAAAAAACCTGTTGCGCTGGGAGGATGTGTTGTCCTATACCCCGGCTCCCGCTTGGGCTGGAGGTTATCTTCTGAAGCGCAGGGGGAGTTGGATGGTGGATTTTTCCAGTATCCGTTGGTTCTTTGGTCAGTAAGCTGGCCGGACAAGTTAAGATAGATTTGATCATCGCCTGGCTGATGATTGTTCAGTGTTCGTTAAGGACTGCTGATTGATTGTCGGATTTGGCTGGTTTGTTTTTGATTTTTTTGGTGCCTGCAAGGGCGGCGAAAAAAGCTGAAAAGACTGGTTGACAGGGTTTGGTGGAGCGAGTAGAAAGCGCCCCACCGACGCGCCGGAGACGCTCTGGCGGCGATGGTTGAATGATCCCTGGATTTGGGGCTTGACGGTTTAGACCGGAAGGCCTAGATGAGAAGGGGTCGGGCGGTGGCCTTGGGGTCGCTGCCATTGATGCCTTCCTCTTCTTTATGTTGGGGTTTGGTTGGCCGGTGTTGAGCCGGTTGGCGGGTGTCGTTTGGCTTGCCTTGTGGCGGCCAAGGTTCTTGGACAAGTGAATTTGTTGAGAAGGGATGCGCAGGCGGCGGGTCTTTATGAGCTGGAGGGTCTGGTTCGTATGGATACGTATGGCGCTTGAGCATCCTGGTACATGTTGCTCTATACGCCATCCACGCTATTGACCTTATCGGGTCTATGGATGGTGGATGGGTTAGGGCAGACGATTGGGAAGTTTGGCGTTTTTTCGTATCCGTCAACGAGGTTTGTTTGCTTAGGCGAGCGAGCCGCATAAAACCTGAGAGTTTGATCCTGGCTCAGAACGAACGCTGGCGGCAGGCCTAACACATGCAAGTCGAACGCATTGGTCTTCGGACTGGTGAGTGGCGCACGGGTGAGTAACACGTGGGAATGTACCCTTTGGTTCGGAATAACGTCTGGAAACGGACGCTAATACCGGATGAGCCCTGTGGGGGAAAGATTTATCGCCAAAGGAGCAGCCCGCGTCTGATTAGGTAGTTGGTGGGGTAACGGCCTACCAAGCCGACGATCAGTAGCTGGTCTGAGAGGATGATCAGCCACACTGGGACTGAGACACGGCCCAGACTCCTACGGGAGGCAGCAGTGGGGAATATTGGACAATGGGCGGAAGCCTGATCCAGCCATGCCGCGTGAGTGATGAAGGCCTTCGGGTTGTAAAGCTCTTTCGCACGTGACGATGATGACGGTAACGTGAGAAGAAGCCCCGGCTAACTTCGTGCCAGCAGCCGCGGTAATACGAAGGGGGCTAGCGTTGTTCGGAATTACTGGGCGTAAAGGGCGCGTAGGCGGCTTGTCAAGTCAGGCGTGAAAGCCCCGGGCTTAACCTGGGAACTGCGCTTGAGACTGGCAGGCTAGAGTACCGGAGAGGTGGGTGGAATTCCCAGTGTAGAGGTGAAATTCGTAGATATTGGGAAGAACACCGGTGGCGAAGGCGGCCCACTGGACGGTAACTGACGCTGAGGCGCGAAAGCGTGGGGAGCAAACAGGATTAGATACCCTGGTAGTCCACGCCGTAAACGATGTCGGCTAGACGTTGGGGCCCTTAGGGTTTCAGTGTCGCAGCTAACGCATTAAGCCGACCGCCTGGGGAGTACGGCCGCAAGGTTGAAACTCAAAGGAATTGACGGGGGCCCGCACAAGCGGTGGAGCATGTGGTTTAATTCGAAGCAACGCGCAGAACCTTACCAACCCTTGACATGCCTGGACCGCCACAGAGATGTGGTTTTCCCTTCGGGGACCGGGACACAGGTGCTGCATGGCTGTCGTCAGCTCGTGTCGTGAGATGTTGGGTTAAGTCCCGCAACGAGCGCAACCCCCACTGTTAGTTGCCATCATTCAGTTGGGCACTCTAGCAGAACTGCCGGTGACAAGCCGGAGGAAGGCGGGGATGACGTCAAGTCCTCATGGCCCTTACGGGTTGGGCTACACACGTGCTACAATGGTGGTGACAGTGGGCAGCGACCATGCGAATGGAAGCGAATCTCCAAAAGCCATCTCAGTTCGGATTGCACTCTGCAACTCGGGTGCATGAAGTTGGAATCGCTAGTAATCGCGGATCAGCACGCCGCGGTGAATACGTTCCCGGGCCTTGTACACACCGCCCGTCACACCATGGGAGTTGGCTTTACCTGAAGCCGGTGCGCTAACCTTCGGGAGGCAGCCGACCA